>NZ_KV917380.1:3645835-4058377 GCF_002019765.1 Shouchella oshimensis | reverse complement strand
AATAGCAAAGAGGTCACACCCGTTCCCATGCCGAACACGGTCGTTAAGCTCTTTTGCGCCGATGGTAGTTGGGGGCTTCCCCCTGTGAGAGTAGGACGTTGCCAGGCAATCAGAAGACACCTGAAAAGGTGTCTTTTTTTGCGTAGAAAGAAAAGCGCAAAAGAGCTACGCTTCGGCAGAAGCGAGCCAAACAAAAAAGTAATCATATGAAACGAGCACAATAAAAAAGAACACCATGAAAAAACATCAAAGGAAAGCAGCGTGCTTCCCCAGTGAGACGAAAGGGTTGTTTTCGTAAAAGCTTCATGGGAAGCATCGGGGATCTATCAACGAGAGGAACGTCCTCGAAGAAAACCACCGTGGAGCAGTAGGACGTTGCCAGGCAATGAGAAAGACACCTGAAAAGGTGTCTGTTTTTGCGTAGAAAGAAAGGCCCAAAAGAGCTGCGCTTCGGCATATGCAGATCGCACAGTGAAGCGGTTTTTCGTTTAGTAAGCAGCCGTTTAAGACAAGTGATTCGCAGTTTTCTTATTGAACCTCTCTTCTAATATGTTATAGCGATACTCAAAAATTTCTTCTAATCGACTCTTGACGGTTATCGAATGTGCAAGCTGTCCAATAAAGTGAAAAGGTAAGCTGTAATGGACGATGTCAGTCATCTTCACACCTTTTTCTGTTTCTGAAAAATGATGCTGGTGGTGCCATAGCTTAAATGGTCCAAATCGTTGTTCATCAATAAAATAAGATTGGTCGACTACTTGAGTAATTTCCGTTATCCACGTTAAAGGAATAGAAAGTAGAGGGCTAACCTTATACGTAATTAGTTGTCCTGGATAAATGTGCTCTCCAGGAGAATTGGTAATTGTGAATTTCATATAACTCGGTGTAATAGCTTGGAGATTTTCAGCACTAGAAAAAAAAGCCCAAGCATCATCTAGAGAGATAGCTAACAGTTGTTCGCGTTTTAACATGTACACTCGCATAAATATGCACCTTCCTAACAGGAAAAACAATACCCTTTTAAAAAAAATTAAAACAAGATAGTGGAATCTAGTCTAGAAGATGTCGGCTTGGTCATAATAGAGATAGTTAGTTGTTGAAGTTTTTAATTAAACAGCTTATAATAAAGCTATTAATAGTCAAATATAGTCAAAGTCAATGTTGTCCTTTCCTAGGAGGGTTGATTGATGAGTAATATAACGGACTTAATTGAACAATATTTAAAAATGACATTGACTCGTAGCGGAAAAGAATTGTTGGAAATAAAGCGGAGTGAACTGGCGAAACAGTTTCAATGTGTGCCATCCCAAATTAATTATGTAATTAGTACGCGTTTTACTTTGGAAAAAGGGTATATAGTGGAAAGTAAGCGAGGTGGTGGCGGTTATATTCGCATCACGAAAGTAGAGTCACATGAGGATGCCGCTTTATTTAATCATATGCAAAGTTTAATTGGCTTGAAAATTGACCAACAAACCGCGCAAAATATTGTGTTTCGTCTTTATGAAGAAGAGGCGATTACAAAACGCGAGGCGAAAATCATGTCTAGCATATTAGAGAGAGAGCTTTACAAATCCACAATAGAACATCGAGATGAAGTTCGTGCTAATCTTTTAAAAGCAATGATAGAGACGCTCAAATATACGGAAAATCACTAGTTGAGAGGTGATCATCATGGTGTGCCAAGAATGTAATATGCGGCAAGCTACACTGCATTTTACAAAAATTATTAACGGAAAGAAAACAGAGATGCACGTATGTGAACAGTGTGCAAGAGAAAAAGGCGAGGCGATACCAGGGACAGACAGTTTCTCGATCCATCACCTTTTTTCAGGCTTATTCAATACAGACGATAGCAATGCTACACAACGAGATCAAAGTGCAAAAGCTGAATTAACGTGTCCAAATTGTGGACTTAGTTATGAGAAATTCCTTCATATTGGTCGTTTTGGTTGTGCAAGCTGTTATGAGACGTATTCACCAAAACTTTCCTCTGTTTTTAGAAGAGTACATGGTGGAAACAGTAAGCATAGTGGTAAGATTCCCAAACGCATTGGGGAAACCATTCAGATTGAACAGCGAATTGAAGAAATGCGAGAAATACTAAATGAGCATATTCAAAAAGAAGAGTTCGAGAAAGCTGCAGAATTACGTGATGAAATAAGAGCTTTAACAAAGCAAAAAGACATTCCTAAGGAAGGAGGGGAAGAGGGGTGAGCTTAAATCAATTTTTAGAACATGCGATTAGCCCTTGGATGAAGAAAGACGGGATTGAATCGGATATTGTTTTAAGTAGTCGAATACGATTAGCAAGAAATATGAATGCCTTTACCTTCCCTATTCTTTCCTCAAAGGAAGAAGCGTACACCGCCTCTCAATTTATAAAGGAGGCGCTAGCTTCCACTCAAACAAGTGCTCTTGGAAACGCAGAGATGCTAACTATGGACGAAATGAAAACGAACGATAAACGAATTCTTGTCGAAAAACATTTAATTAGTCCTCACTTGGCTGAGCAATCAAAACACGGTGCGGTCTTGTTAAGTGAAGATGAATCGGTAAGTATCATGGTAAATGAAGAAGATCATATTCGAATTCAAGTGCTAACAGCGGGTTTTGACTTGGACCATACGTACCAAGCTGCAAGTTCTTTAGATGATTGGATGGAGTCTCACCTAACTTATGCATACGATAGACAATACGGGTACTTAACGAGTTGTCCGACAAATGTTGGAACAGGGATGAGAGCATCTGTCATGATGCATCTACCGGCTCTTGCCATCACTCAACAGCTACAGCGAATCTTGCCGGCAATTAATCAACTAGGTCTGGTGGTTAGAGGAATTTATGGAGAAGGTAGCGAAGCATTAGGGAACCTTTTTCAAATATCCAATCAAATGACTTTAGGGAAGTCAGAGCAAGATATTATTGAGGACCTACAGGGCGTGGTGAAGCAATTAATTCAACAAGAACGTGCTGCTAGAGGGTCCTTATTGGATCACTCGCATTTGAAGTTAACAGATCGCGTTCACCGGTCATTAGGAGTGCTTTCTCATAGTCATATTATTGACTCTAAAGAAGCAACGAGAAGGCTCTCTGATGTAAGACTGGGTATTGACTTAGGCATGATTGAGGGCATTTCTGCAAGCATTTTAAATGAACTCATGATTGTCACGCAGCCTGGCTTTTTGCAAAGGTACGCAGAAACGGTATTGTCTCCTGAACAAAGAGACGAAAGGCGAGCAACCTTAATTAGAGAACGATTAAAGCTAGAATACATGAACTAGTAATACAATCCTTTGGAGGTGTCATCATTTATGATGTTTGGAAGATTTTCTGAGCGTGCACAGAAGGTATTAGCGCTTTCACAAGAAGAGGCAATTCGTTTAAGTCACCACAATATTGGAACAGAGCACATTCTCTTAGGCTTAATTCGCGAAGGAGAAGGAATTGCGGCAAAGGCTTTACAACAGCTAGGACTTGGTTCAGATAAATTACAAAAAGAAGTGGAGGGGCTGGTAGGAAAAGGTCAAGAAGGACAAAAGAGTATACACAGCACGCCACACTATACCCCTCGTGCGAAAAAAGTAATTGAGCTTTCAATGGATGAGGCTAGAAAGCTTGGCCATTCCTATGTAGGTACTGAACATATCTTGTTAGGGTTAATTCGTGAAGGAGAAGGTGTTGCGGCACGAGTTCTAAATAACCTTGGTGTGAGTCTGAATAAAGCAAGACAGCAAGTGTTACAACTTCTCGGTAGCAATGAGGGTGGTAGTTCAGCACAGGCTAATGGCTCAGCTGCTAATGCAAATACACCAACATTGGATAGCTTAGCTCGTGATTTAACGGCTATCGCCCGTGAAGAAACCCTTGATCCTGTTATCGGGCGAGGGAAAGAAATAGAGCGAGTGATTCAAGTATTAAGTCGCCGTACGAAAAACAACCCTGTTCTAATCGGCGAGCCGGGTGTAGGTAAAACGGCGATTGCAGAAGGTCTTGCTCAAAGTATTATCGCGAATGAAGTGCCTGAAACGTTACGAAATAAGCGTGTAATGACCCTGGATATGGGAACGGTAGTAGCTGGAACCAAATACCGTGGTGAATTTGAAGATCGTTTGAAAAAGGTGATGGACGAAATTCGTCAAGCAGGTAATGTTATCTTATTTATTGATGAACTGCACACACTCATTGGAGCAGGCGGTGCAGAAGGAGCGATTGATGCTTCCAACATTTTAAAACCGTCATTAGCTCGTGGCGAATTACAATGTATTGGTGCTACCACCCTTGATGAGTACCGCAAGTACATTGAGAAGGATGCTGCACTTGAACGACGCTTCCAACCGATTCAAGTAGATGAGCCAACCTTGGATGAATCCATTCAAATTTTGTACGGCTTGCGTGACCGTTACGAAGCTCATCACCGTGTAACCATTACAGATAGTGCTGTAGAAGAAGCGGTAAAGCTTTCAGACCGTTACATTTCGGATCGCTTTCTACCAGATAAAGCGATTGACTTAATTGATGAAGCGGCGTCAAAAGTACGTTTACGTTCATATACAGCACCTCCTAATTTAAAAGAATTAGAAGCGAAATTAGAAGAAACGCGAAAAGAAAAAGATGCTTCTGTACAAAGCCAAGAGTTTGAAAAAGCGGCTTCTCTCCGTGATTCTGAGCAACGTCTTCGTGAAGAGCTTGAAGAGATGAAGAATGAGTGGAAGAAAAAGCAAGGTCAGGAGAATACCGAAGTTGTTGTTGAAGATATTGCTCAAGTTGTAGCGAGCTGGACAGGAATTCCGGTTTCGAAGCTAGCGGAAGAAGAGACAGAACGTTTGTTGAAAATGGAAAGCATTCTGCATGATCGGATTGTTGGTCAGGAAGAAGCCGTTAAATCCATTTCAAAAGCGGTGCGTCGTGCGAGAGCTGGTTTAAAAGATCCGAAGCGTCCCATTGGATCGTTTATCTTCCTAGGGCCAACGGGTGTAGGTAAAACGGAATTAGCTCGTGCAGTGGCAGAGACGTTATTCGGTGACGAAGATTCCGTTATTCGTATTGATATGTCAGAGTATATGGAGAAGCACGCAACGAGTCGTCTTGTTGGTTCTCCTCCTGGCTACGTTGGACACGAAGAAGGCGGTCAATTAACAGAAAAAATTCGTCGTAAACCTTATTCCGTGATTTTATTAGACGAAATCGAAAAAGCGCATCCTGATGTGTTCAACATCTTGCTACAAGTCTTAGAGGATGGTCGTTTAACCGATTCGAAAGGGAGAACGGTTGACTTCAGAAATACGGCTGTGATTATGACGTCAAACGTTGGCGCTTCTCAATTAAAACGGAATAAATATCTTGGCTTCTCAACGGAAACAGAAGGTCAAGAATATAAAGACATGAAGGATCGGGTTATGTCTGAGCTTAAAAACAGCTTTAGACCTGAATTTTTAAACCGAATCGACGAAATCGTTGTGTTCCATTCTCTTGAGAAAAAACATGTTCGTGAAATCATTACGATGATGGCGGATCAGTTGAAACAACGCTTATCTGAACAAGGTATTGATTTTGAACTAACAGAAGAGGCAAAAGATAAAATTACTGAGGCTGGTTATGATCCTGAATATGGTGCTCGCCCGTTACGTCGTGCACTTCAAAAAGAAGTAGAGGATCGTTTGTCTGAGGAATTGCTAAAAGGAACGATTGTTAAAGGACAAAAAGCCGTGATTTATGTAAAAGACGGAGAGCTTGCTGTAGAAGCAAAAGAAGAAACAAGCGTATAATTTAGGTAAACCGGAGGACATTTCGCCTCCGGTTTTTTTAAAAATCAAGCGTTTTTTCCTTGTTTTTGGTACACTTGGCGTAGTGGAATATAACGGAGGAATAAGCGATGGCAAAAGTAAAAACAAAGTTTGTCTGTCAAGAATGTGGCTATGAGTCAGCGAAGTGGATGGGGAAGTGTCCAGGGTGTCAAAGTTGGAATACCCTCGTTGAAGAAAAAGCCGTTCAAGAGAAACAGCGTTCAAGAAGTTATGTAACATCTGGAACGACTGTGCATAAAGCACAGCCTATTACTAAAGTGGTAGGGGAAAAAGAGCCTCGGGTTAGCACAACGATGCCAGAATTAAACCGAGTGCTTGGTGGAGGCATCGTTCCGGGTTCACTTGTTTTAGTAGGTGGCGACCCGGGTATTGGAAAGTCAACGCTACTATTGCAACTATCTGCGAAATTAGCAAATACGAAAGAACGAGTTCTTTATATTTCAGGAGAAGAGTCGGTTAAACAAACGAAGCTAAGAGCAGATCGCTTAGAACTAACTTCTGAAGATTTATACGTACTCGCTGAGACAGATGTGTCACTCATTGAACAAGCTATTGATGAAGTGCATCCTTCGTTAGTTATTATTGATTCGATTCAAACCGTGTATCAAGAGGATATAACCTCTGCTCCAGGAAGTGTTGCGCAAGTGCGCGAATGCACAGCGACGTTTATGCGCATTGCTAAAACAAGAGGCACCGCAGTCTTTATTGTTGGGCATGTGACAAAACAAGGATCCATCGCAGGTCCGAAGCTGCTTGAGCATATGGTAGACTCGGTCTTGTATTTTGAAGGGGAACGACACCACACGTACCGTATTTTAAGAGCGGTGAAAAATCGATTTGGCTCCACAAATGAAATGGGTATTTTCGAAATGAAAGAGCTTGGTTTAGAGGAAGTCTTGAACCCATCAGAAATCTTTCTTGAGGAACGGTCACAAGGAGCAGCTGGCTCGGTTGTGGTGGCATCGATGGAAGGAACCCGACCTGTTCTTGTTGAATTACAAGCATTAATCTCCCCGATGGGCTTTGGGAATCCAAGAAGGATGGCAACAGGCTTAGATCACAACCGGGTATCTCTCATAATGGCTGTTCTTGAAAAGCGGGTAGGGATGCTTTTACAAAACCAAGACGCCTATTTAAAGGTTGCCGGTGGTGTGAAGCTAGATGAGCCAGCCATTGATCTTGCTATTGCATTGAGTATCGCATCAAGCTTTCGTAATCAGCCTACAGAACCGATGGATGTAGCCATTGGTGAAGTGGGACTGACCGGTGAGATTAGACGAGTATCGAGAATTGAACAACGAGTTAATGAAGCATTTAAACTAGGTTTTAAACGAGTTATTATACCGGAAAAGAATTTAGGTGGTTGGACCGTACCAGATGGCATTGAGGTCGTAGGTGTTCCAACTCTTGATAAAGCGCTCGATGTTGCATTAGGGAGGTAGAGAGAATGGAAGAAAGAAATCGAACAGCTTTTATCCAGAATATATTAAAATTAGTGGCGCCTGGAACCCCTTTGCGAGCAGGGATTGATAATGTATTGCGTGCCAATACAGGTGGCTTGATTGTCCTAGGCTATAACAATGAAATGATGAATATTGTTGATGGTGGCTTTTTTATCAATAGTGATTTTTCACCCGCTTATTTATATGAGTTAGCAAAGATGGATGGTGCCATTATTCTAAGTGAAGACGGAAAACGAATTTTGTATGCAAATACCCAGCTTGTTCCTAACAACAATATTACATCAAGTGAAACGGGAATTCGCCATCGGTCTGCTGAACGTGTCGCAAAGCAAACAGGGAATCTAACAATCTCCATCTCTCAAAGAAGAAATGTGATTACACTTTATCAAGGTGAGCACCGATATGCACTAAAGGACATTGGTGTCATTTTGACAAAAGCAAATCAAGCCATTCAGACACTAGAAAAATATCGTGCTGTACTGGATCAAAGTATTACGAATTTAGGAGCTATGGAATTTGAGCAGCTTGTAACGTATAGCGATGTGGTACAAGTGATTCATCGAATTCAAATGGTGTTACGCATTAAGCAAGAAATTCAAAACTTTATTTTGGAGTTAGGCGACGAAGGGCGTCTCATTACGATGCAGCTCAAGGAGCTTGTATCCAATACCGAGCAAGAAGCCATCCATTTGTTAAAAGATTATTCAAAAGATCGCCATCAAGACGTTACGAAAACATTAGCAGATTTAACGAGTTTATTGAATGAAGATTTGCTCGATGAACAAGCGATCATCAAAGCGCTAGGGTTTGGACGAGCAACGAATATTCTTGATCAAGCAGCTTCGCCTAGAGGGTACAGAATCTTGCACCGTATTCCGAGATTGCCGTCTCAAATTATTGAAAATGTTATTAATGAATATGGTCACTTATCAAGCGTTATGGTAGCAACGGTTGAGCAACTGGACGAAGTTGATGGAATTGGTGAAGCGCGGGCAAAAATGATTAAAAACGGTTTAAGTCGTATACAGGAACAGTTGTTTGTCGACCGACACATTTAAACAAAAAGAAGGGGAGAACCCTTCTTTTTGTGTCTAAATTAAAACGTTAATCTTGTATAATTCAAGATTTCATGTTTTTTTGTGGGAAATACAGTTTGCTAGGTTTGAGAGTTGTATACTTGTCTATAATAGCTACAAGGAGGTGTATACATGCATGCTTAAATGGATTATTCAAATCTTTTTTATACTAGCCGGAGCTACTTTAGGTATCTTTTTTATTCCGGAGTTATTCGATGCGACAGGCTATAACGTACCCACTTGGTTAGATACCCCATATACAGGAGCGACCATCGGTGCACTACTATTTTTTATCGTATCGTTGTTTATCGCACGTTATATTGTTAATTTTTTCAAAATGGTCGAAGAAACGATAGTGAAAGCGCCAATAGCAGACGTTATAACTGGATCAATAGGTCTTATTATCGGCTTAATTGTTGGGTATCTAGCTGGTACGCCGTTAAATGCATTAAATTTACTTGTCATCAGTAACATCTTGCCAAGTTTTATTACCATTTTGGTTGGCTATCTTGGCTTCCAAATTGGCTTTAAAAAGCGTGATGATATGGTTCAATTCATCCAATCCATGCGTATTCCAAGAGAGCGAGACAATCAAAAGAAAAAAGACCAGGAAGAGAATGAGGGTAAGCAAGGTCAACATCTGAAGATTCTTGATACGAGCGTCATTATTGATGGACGAATCGCCGACATTTGTCAAACAGGGTTTTTAGAAGGGACGCTTGTTATTCCGCAATTTGTACTAGATGAATTGCAATATATTGCTGACTCATCCGATGCATTAAAACGAAATCGGGGTAGAAGAGGTCTTGATATATTAAATCGCATTCAAAAAGAGCTCCCTATTGATGTGGAGATCTATGAAGGGGATTTCGAAGAGATACAAGAGGTCGATAGCAAGCTTGTAAAGTTAGCAAAAGTAACATCTGGAATGGTTGTTACAAATGACTTTAACCTGAATAAAGTGTGTGAACTGCAAGGTGTACAAGTGTTAAACATTAATGATTTAGCCAATGCAGTAAAGCCAGTCGTTTTACCTGGAGAGGTCTTAAGCGTTCATGTAATTAAAGAAGGAAAAGAACATCACCAAGGCGTCGCCTATTTAGATGATGGAACAATGATTGTCGTTGAAGGTGGGCGAGAGTGGATTAATAAGCATACAGATGTGACCGTTACAAGTGTACTGCAAACGAGTGCCGGTCGGATGATTTTTGCAAAGCCAAAGTCTTTAGAAAAAGCACAGTAACCATTTCTTAAACCCGTCCTTCAAAAAGGGCGGGTTTTTTGAGCAATTGTAGCTTCCATGGTAAACTACGAATAAGGAATAATTGAAGGAGATTATGATGGATTATAAAGCAATTGTCTTAGCTGCAGGTCAAGGAAAACGAATGAATGCTGGTTTTAATAAACAGCTTATTAAGCTAAACGCAATACCGCTTATTGTTCATTCTTTACGTTTATTTGAACAGGATACCTGCTGTAAAGGAATCATTCTCGTTGTCAGTGAAGAAGAGAGAGAAACGATGCAGAACCTTGTACAATCGTTTACCTTAAAGAAAATTGAACAGATTGTTATTGGAGGGAAGGAAAGGCAAGATAGTGTGTATGCAGCGCTTGAGGCAATGGAACCTTCTACGATTGTACTCATTCATGATGGGGCTCGGCCATTTGTTTCTCAGAAGGTTATTCATGCAGTGGCGGCAGAAGCTGCAAAGCAAGGTGGGGCCATTGCGGCTGTTCCAGTGAAAGATACAATAAAAAAAGTTACAGAAGGTACAGTGTGTGAAACTGTGCAGAGAACTCAGTTATGGGCTGCTCAAACACCACAAGGTTTTCAGTATGACTTAATTGTAAATGCGCACCAGCAAGCGAGAGCAGCTAACGCTCTTGGGACCGATGATGCTAGTTTATTAGAACGGCAAGGAAAGCGTGTCGCTATCGTGGAGAGTGACTACCTAAATATTAAATTAACCACAGCAGAAGACCTATTATTTGCTGAGACGATTATAAGAACAAAGGAGAACAGAGAACATGATTCGAATCGGACAAGGGTATGATGTGCATCAATTAGTAGAGGGGCGGCCTCTTCTATTAGGAGGAATTGATATTCCTCACGATAAAGGGTTACTTGGTCATTCTGACGCAGATGTGCTGCTACACACGATAACCGATGCTGCCCTTGGAGCCATTGCGGCAGGTGACTTGGGGAAGCATTTCCCTGATACCGATGATGCGTTTAAGGATGCTGATTCAAAGGTGCTTTTACAAGATGTTTGGAAATTGGTAAAAGAAGCAGGGTACACGTTAGGAAACGTCGATTGTACGGTTATGGCGCAAAAACCTAAGCTGGCACCTTATATTGATCCGATGCGAGAACAAATTGCTCAATTGCTCGAAACAGACATTGCAAATGTTGGATTAAAGGCAACAACGACAGAAAAGTTAGGCTTTGTCGGTCGCGAAGAGGGTATTGCGGCGCAAGCGGTTATTTTACTAATAAAAAAGTAATCCACCTTTGTTTTCGTAGGAGAACATGCTAGAATGATTCAGAATAAGAGCTAGAGGAGTGCAACGACATGGCAAAAGAAGTACGGGTACGGTTTGCTCCAAGTCCAACAGGGCATTTACATATTGGCGGAGCGAGATCGGCATTGTTTAACTATTTAATGGCGAAGCATACAAATGGGACATTTGTACTTCGAATTGAAGATACAGATCAAGCGAGAAATGTTGAAACGGCAACTGAAAAACTAATGGATAGCTTAAAATGGCTTGGTATTCAGTGGGATGAAAGTGTTGATACAGAGCACGGCGAATACGGTCCTTATCGCTCGATGGAGCGTGTTCATCTTTATAAAGACTATATTCAGCAGTTAGTAGATGAAGGGAAAGCGTATTATTGTTATATGACGGAAGACGAGCTTGAAGCAGAACGTGAAGCGCAGAAAGCACGTGGGGAAATGCCAAAATATAGCGGCCGTGATAGGGATTTAACAGCAGAGCAGCGTCAAGCATACGAGGCGAAAGGAATCAAGCCTGTTGTCCGCTTTAAAGTACCACAAGATCAGATGATTACGTTTCATGATTCTGTACGTGAAGAAGTGTCGTTTGACTCGAATGGAATTGGCGATTTCGTTATTGCTCGTAAAGATGGCGTGCCAATGTATAATTTTGCGGTTGTTGTGGATGACCACCTAATGAAGATTAGCCATGTTATTCGCGGAGAAGAGCATTTATCGAATACACCAAGACAGATTCTGTTGTTTGAAGCATTTGGTTGGGAAGTACCAACTTTTGCACATGCGTCCCTTATTCTTAACCCGAATCGCCAGAAAATGAGTAAGCGCGATGAATCGATTATTCAATTTGTTGAACAGTATAAGGAGCTTGGCTATATGCCAGAAGCGATCGTCAACTTCTTAGCTTTATTAGGGTGGTCGCCAGTGGGAGAAGAGGAGATCTTCACATTAAAGCAATTAGAAGAACAATTTACACTTGACCGCGTGTCGAAAGCTCCTGCTGTGTTTGATACGGATAAGCTTGCATGGATGAACAACCAGTATATTAAAGAAGCAGACCTTGATGAAGTAATTGATTTAGCGCTACCACACTTAATTTCAAGTGGTCGTGTTTCTGAAAATATGGGTGAAGAGCGTCTCGAATGGGCGAAGCGTCTTATCGGTCTTTATCAAGAGCAAATGCAGTACGGTGCAGAGATTGTCACGCTAACGGAACAATTTTTCAAGAAAGACGTAGATTATACAGAAGACGCAAAAGCAGTTCTAGCAGAAGAGCAAGTACCAGAAGTCTTAGAGCAATTTGCGAAAGAACTTGACCAGTTAGAAGAATTTACAGTGCCAGAGATTAAGAAGGCGATTAAAGCGACACAAAAAGCAACAGGGCAAAAAGGAAAGAAATTATTTATGCCAATTCGTGCGGCTGTGAGCGGTCAAACCCACGGACCAGAGCTTGGAGATACGATTGAGCTGTTAGGCAAAGCGGTAGTGACAAGTCGTTTACAAGAAGCGGTCCAACAATAACATATAGCTATACATGATGATTGGGAAAAGTAAGCACAGGAATTTTACAGAGAGAATGACCAAGGGCTGGAAGTCATTTAGAAGGAATGTGTTGAACATGCACCCAGGAGTCTTGCTTTGAATGCATATGCGTAGTAGGAGTGAGCGGCAGACCACGTTAAGGTTAGAGAGATCCAGGTTCTTTCCTGGAAAACAGAGTGGAACCGTGCAATCTTGTGCCTCTGTACCTACTGTAGGTACGGAGGTTTTTTATTGTGACAAAAAGGAGGGGAACTGTTTGAGTTTAATGCGTACCATGCTTAGTGACATAGACGTTGTATTTGATCGAGATCCTGCAGCAAGAAACCGATTAGAAATTATTTTTACGTACTCAGGTGTGCATGCGGTATGGGGGCACCGCATCGCTCATGCGCTATGGAAAAGAGGCTGTTTTTTCCTAGCTCGATTGCTTTCTCAGTTTACGCGTTTTTTGACGGGTATAGAAATCCATCCTGCTGCCCAAATTGGAGAAAGACTTTTTATTGATCATGGTATGGGTGTTGTCATTGGTGAAACATGTGAGATAGGAAACGATGTCACCATTTTTCAAGGAGTCACGTTAGGCGGTACAGGGAAAGAAAAAGGCAAGAGGCATCCTACAGTGAAAGACGGGGCACTTATTGCCACAGGAGCAAAAGTGCTAGGGTCTTTTACAATTGGTGAGCAAGCTCGAATCGGAGCAGGCTCAGTTGTTTTAAATGAAGTGCCTGCCTATTCAACTGTTGTTGGTATTCCAGGGAAAATTGTCATTAAAAACGGAAAGAAAGTTGCTTCAGCGCATACATTAGACCATTCATTACCCGATCCCATTGCAGACAGTATTTCAGAAATGGAAAAAGAAATTCAGCGTTTAAAACATGAATGTGTTCGGCTTTCGGAGGAAAAAAACGGGTCAATCCATTAAGCAGTCATAACGGATATTGGAAAGGAAGTTTACCATGTTAAGAATCTATAATAGCTTAACGAATAAAAAAGAAGAATTTAAGCCGATGGTTCCTGGAAAAGTAAAGATGTATTTCTGCGGGCCGACAGTTTACAATTTTATACACATTGGAAATGCCAGGCCACCTATTGTGTACGATATGGTCCGACGTTATTTAACGTATCGTGGTTTTGATGTCACGTTCATCTCAAATTTCACAGACGTCGATGATAAAATTATTCGTGCTGCCCAAGAGCTTGGCGAAGAAGTTTTTGATGTAGCAGAACGATTTATTGAAGCGTACCACACAGATACTGCCGCATTAAATGTAAAAAAAGCAGATCTTCATCCTCGTGTAACCGAGACAATGGATGACATTATTGATTTTATTAAACAACTTGAAGAAAAAGGATTTGCTTACGAAGCCGGTGGGGATGTTTATTTTCGAACAAGGAAGTTTGATGATTACGGAAAGCTCTCGGGCCAATCAATAAATGAATTGCGAAGTGGAGCACGAATTGGTGTAGATGAACGCAAAGAAGATGCGGTTGACTTCGTTTTGTGGAAAGCAGCTAAGCCAGACGAAATATCGTGGGAAAGTCCATGGGGGAATGGACGGCCTGGGTGGCATATTGAATGTTCAGCAATGATTCGAAAAAATTTAGGTGACACCATCGACATCCATGCAGGCGGAAAAGATTTAACGTTTCCCCATCATGAAAATGAAATTGCCCAATCAGAGGCACTAACAGGAAAAACATTAGCAAATTATTGGATGCATAATGGATTTGTTAACATTAATAACGAGAAAATGTCGAAATCTCTTGGCAACTTTGTGTTAGCACATGACATCATTCAACAATTCCCGGCAGAAGTCGTGCGCTACTTTATGTTGTCCACTCACTATCGTACGCCAATAAACTTTAGTGACGAATTGTTAACAAGTGCAGTAACAAGTCTTGACCGTTTAAAAAATGCGGTTACAAATATCCAGCATCGTTTAAATGAAACGGTGGATTTAGGAAAAATCGATGATTGGTTGGAAAAGATTGCGTCCTATAAACAGCGTTTTATAAAGGAAATGGATGATGATTTTAATAGTGCAAATGCGATAAGTGTCCTATTTGATTTAGCTAAAGAAGCAAACGTTTATACGAGCGAGGCGCAAACATCTAAGCGCGTTTTGGAAGCATTTTTGAAGCTGTTTGAAGAGATAAGCAACGTACTTGGCTTGGAACTGACTCATGCAGAGGAACTGGTAGATGATGAGGTTGAAGCGCTTATCCAAGAACGGAATGAAGCTCGAAAATCAAGAAACTTTGCCCGTGCAGATGAGATTCGAGACCTATTAAAAGAAAAGAAAATCTTGTTAGAAGATACGCCTCAAGGTGTAAGGTGGAAACGAGGATAACGTGAAATCAAAAATGGAATGGAAACAGTTGAATGGTTTAGCCTTAGCCTATATGGGGGATGCCGTCTTTGAGAAGCGTGTTCGATTTGAGCTTCTCAAAGAAGGGGCAGTACGTCCGAATAAGCTGCATCGTGCAGCTACGACGTACGTTTCCGCAAAGGCACAGTCTTACATTCTGCATGAATTAGAGAATCGGGGTTTGTTGACAGACGCAGATTTTGCTGTCATAAAAAGAGGTAGAAATGCTAAATCACACACAATCCCTAAAAACACAGACGTTGCAACTTACAAAAATTCAACAGGATTTGAGGCGCTTTTAGGCTATTTATATGTTCTTGAAGAAACAGATCGACTCGAACAGTTGCTAAGTCAATCGATTCAAATTATTAAAGATAAAGGAGGGCAGTCTTCATGAAAAAGAAAGAACGGACAAACGTGAAAAAAGAAAAACCTCAGTTAAATCAACGAAAACGACCACGACCACAACAACCAGCTGAGCCAGTGAATGATCCCCAAAGTGAGTTTGTGACAGGAAAAAACCCGGTCATTGAGTCATTAAAATCGGGAAGAGAGATTCATAAAGTATGGATTGGGGAAGGATCGCAGCGTGGTCAAATGACCTCGATTATTCAGTCAGCAAAGGAAAAAAATATTCTTGTACAAACTGCCCCTAAAAAGAAGCTTGATCAACTAGTTGGGCACCAAAATCACCAAGGTGTTGTCGCTTCAATTGCTGCCTATCGGTATGCGGAAATAGATGATCTGTTCGGGAAAGCGAAAGAGAAAGGGGAAGAACCGTTCTTTCTTATCCTTGATGAAATTGAAGACCCACATAACCTAGGTTCGATTATGCGAACAGCTGACGCCGTTGGGGCACACGGTATTATCATCCCGAAGCGACGTGCAGTTGGCCTCACACAAACGGTGGCAAAATCTTCAACGGGTGCCATTGAGTATATTCCAGTTGTACGTGTGACAAATATTCCAAGAACAATGGATGATTTAAAGAAACGTGGCTTATGGTTTGCAGGTACCGATGCAAAAGGTGAACAAGATTACCATCAAGGTTCTTTTGATATGCCGTTAGGTCTTGTCATTGGCAGTGAAGGAAAAGGGATTAGTCGATTAGTGAAAGAGAAGTGTGACTTTCTATTGCAAATCCCTATGGTTGGTCATGTGACGTCTCTCAATGCTTCGGTTGCTGCAAGTCTACTAATGTATGAAGTGTTCAGGAAACGAAAAGGACTAAACTAAGATGAACATTCTGCTCGTTGATGGCTATAACATGATCGGAGCGTGGCCTGTATTGCAGCGCCTTAAAGTAAAAGATTTAGGTCAAGCAAGGGACAAGCTTGTTGACATGCTCGCTGAATATGCAGCTTATACTGGCTTTAACGTGAAAGTCATCTTTGATGCACACATGGTGTCTGGTATTGGAAAGGTGTATCATACCCATAGAGTGGATGTACTATATACAAAGAATAAAGAAACAGCAGACGAACGGATAGAAAAGCTAGCGCGGGAATTAAAAAGAATTGATCGAACAATCTATGTCGCTACTTCTGATATGGCAGAGCAGTCGGTTATATTTGGTAGTGGAGCGTTGCGGAAATCAGCAAATGAGCTAATGGTGGAAACGGAACTTGCTTCAAAGCGAATCAACAAGATGGTACAAAAGACAAAATTAGTGCAGGAATCGTCGAAAATTAGCTTATCAGAGGAAGTTGCTGAAATTTTTGAAAAATGGCGTCGAGGAGACAAATAAGCTGTTGACCTGCTAGAAAAATGTGCTATATAATGTGTATAACTTTTCACAACATTATGTCTATGCAATCGCGAGGAGTGATTAGTTTGGGTGCAGGTCTAGTAGAAGAAGTCGCAGTAAGGTTTCAAGAAAATCCATTTGTCAACTGGGAAGACGATTCGCTCATTAACGAAGTTCGAACAGGCAATACACTTGCATTAGAGCACTTGATTGGAAAATATCGTAATTTTGTGAGGGCAAAAGCGCGATCTTATTTTCTAATTGGTGCAGATCACGAAGACATTGTTCAAGAAGGAATGATTGGGCTTTATAAAGCAGTGAGAGATTTTAATGGGGACAAGCTATCTTCGTTCAAGGCTTTTGCTGAACTATGTATCACTAGACAAATTATCACGGCGATTAAAACAGCAACAAGACAGAAACACATTCCGCTTAATTCATACGTTTCATTGGACAAGCCGTTGTATGACGAAGAGTCTGATCGAACGTTAATGGATGTTATTTGTGGGAATCGAATCACTGATCCTGAAGCGCTTTTAATAAACAGAGAGGAATTTTCGTTTATTGAAGGTAAGATGAGTGAGATTTTAAGTGAGTTAGAACGACAAGTACTTATGCTTTATTTAGATGGTCGGACTTATCAAGAGATTTCTGTGGATCTTAAGCGCCATGTGAAATCAATTGATAATGCCTTGCAACGAGTAAAGCGAAAGCTAGAACGCTATGTTGAATTAAAGAGCGTCATGCTATAATGAATAAGGGCGTTGACTTCTGTCACGCTCTTTATTTCTTTTGCCATAGATTGACACTATGTACTAGCTGTGCTAGAGTCTAAGGGCATGTGGATTCGTCGGAGGTGTGGAACGAATATGAAAAAACGTATAATGGCTTGTGAACGTTGTCAAGCGAGAAACTACTCGTATCCAACGGACAATAATGCGCACACCCGATTAGAAATGAAGAAATTTTGCAAACGATGCAATGAACATACGCTCCATTTAGAAACAAAATAACATTTTCAGTAAACGTCTTTACGGACGTTTCTTTTTCGAGATATCGAGATTAATGGAGGTGCTCCTAGCAAGATGGCTGATGAAAGAAAAGGTCCTGTGGCGTTTCTTCGTAATGTAGGCAAAGAAATGAAGCGAGTCTCATGGCCAACAAGAAAAGAACTTACGCGATATACATTAGTTGTACTAGCAACGCTCGCAATTATGGTTGGTTTCTTTTTCCTAGTGGACGAAGCCATTTCATTTTTATTACGATTTTTACAGTAGGCAAGGTTGAGTTGGATTAAAAGGAGGGAAGGACAGCTGTCCTGAAAAATGGAAAAGAATTGGTTTGTAGTACACACGTATTCAGGTTATGAAAACAAAGTAAAAGCAAATCTAGAAAAACGTGTGGAATCGATGGAAATGACAGATCACATTTTCCGCGTGCTCGTTCCGGTTGAAGAAGAAACGGAAACGAAAAACGGAAAAACAAAACAAGTAACAAAGAAAGTCTTTCCTGGATACGTATTAGTGGAAATGGTTATGACAGATGATTCATGGTATGTTGTGCGTAACACACCAGGCGTAACTGGATTTGTTGGGTCAGCAGGTGCAGGTTCTAAACCGACAGCGCTTATGCCTGATGAAGTTGACCGCATCCTTAAACAAATGGGCGTGGAAGAACAGCTTATGGAAGTGGACTTTGAAATTAAAGAGTCTGTTAAAGTGAAAACAGGTCCATTTGCAGACTTTGTCGGTACGATTGAAGAGATTCAACTAGATAAACAGAAGCTAAAAGTGCATGTAAACATGTTCGGTAGAGAAACACCAATTGAATTAGAATTTGCGCAAGTTGAAAAGATTTCTTAAAAAAACTTGCGCCATTGTTTTTTAAGTGATAGAATCTTAATGTTTAGTATGACATGTACTATACAGTCGGATGTTTTTGCATCCGTCTTTTTGAGTGGGAGGATATGAAATTTGACATATCCGGGTAACCACATCACGGACTTAAGGAGGTATGTCACGTGGCTAAAAAGGTAATTAAAATGGTTAAGCTACAAATCCCTGCAGGTAAAGCTAATCCGGCACCACCAGTTGGACCAGCACTAGGTCAAGCAGGTGTAAATATCATGGGATTCTGTAAAGAATTTAATGCTCGTACAGCAGACCAAGCAGGTCTTATCATTCCAGTAGAAATTACTGTATTTGAAGACCGTTCTTTTACATTTATCACAAAAACGCCACCAGCTGCAGTTCTTTTAAAGAAAGCAGCAGGAATCGAATCAGGTTCTGGTGAGCCAAACCGTAACAAAGTTGCGACTGTTAAACGCGATAAAGTAAAAGAAATCGCTGAAACAAAAATGCCTGATTTAAACGCGGCTTCTGTTGAAGCGGCTATGCGCATGGTTGAGGGTACTGCCCGCAGCATGGGTATTGTGATTGAAGACTAATTGGTTCGTTTGCTGAGAGGTTGCGCTCACATATGGGTCGCAGCCTTTCAAATAGTGGGAGGACTTTCCGTTAAAACCACATACGAGGAGGAAATAGAATGGCTAAAAAAGGTAAGAAATATACAGACGCTTTGAAGCTTGTTGATCGCGATGCGTCATACCAAGCAGAAGAAGCTATCGAATTAGTGAAAAAAACATCGATCGCTAAGTTTGATGAAACAGTAGAAGTTGCTGTTCGTCTTGGCGTTGATCCTAAAAAAGCAGACCAGCAAATCCGTGGAGCAGTTGTGCTTCCTCACGGAACTGGTAAGACACAACGTGTTCTTGTATTTGCTAAAGGTGAGAAAGCGAAAGAAGCTGAAGCAGCTGGAGCAGACTTCGTTGGAGAAGATGATTTAATCAACAAAATCAACCAAGGTTGGTTTGACTTTGATGTTATCGTTGCAACTCCTGACATGATGGCTCAAGTTGGTCGTCTTGGTCGTGTGCTTGGACCAAAAGGTCTTATGCCGAACCCGAAAACAGGAACAGTTACATTTGATGTAACAAAAGCTGTTGAAGAAATCAAAGCTGGTAAAGTAGAATACCGCGTTGATAAGTCTGGAAACATTCATGTACCAATTGGTAAAGTTTCATTTGACTCAGCGAAGCTTACAGATAACTTCAAAACAATTATTGAAACACTTCACAAAGTAAAGCCTGCTGCAGCAAAAGGAACGTATGTTAAAAACATTGCAGTAGCTTCAACAATGGGCCCTGGTGTCCGCGTTGTTACTTCAGCTTACTCTAAATAATTCCATTTGACATGGGTTGTAACGTTGTGGTAAGTTTTATCTTGTGATTAAAATAGTCATGCCGTAGACAGTAGGAGCGTGTACGCTTAAATATCCTACCGAGGTGAGCAAATAGATCTCTTGTAATTTAGAGTGAATTGCCCTCGTGTGTCGAACGCGAGGGCTTTCTATATGAGCCGGGCGGTATGCAATTCGTTTTACAGGAGGTGTAACTATGAGCAGTATTATCGAGCAAAAACAACAAGTTGTAGCTGAGATTGCTTCAAAGCTAAAAGACAGCAAGTCAACAATTGTTGTTGACTATCGTGGTCTTAATGTTGCGCAAGTAACAGAGCTTCGTAAGCAACTACGTGAAGCGGGTGTTGAGTATAAAGTTTACAAAAACACGCTTGTACGTCGTGCTACAGCTGAGACAGGCCTTTCTGGACTTGATGAGCACCTTGTTGGACCAACTGCAATTGCATTTGGTGGAGAAGATGTTATCGCTCCAGCTAAAGTTCTTAATGAATTTGCTAAGAAGAACGAAGCGCTTGAAATTAAAACAGGTGTAATCGAAGGTGAAGTTGCAACAGCGGCAGATGTGAAAGCATTAGCTGAGCTTCCATCTCGTGACGGTTTACTTTCAATGCTTGCAAACGTGCTTCAAGCACCAGTACGTCAGTTCGCGCTTGCTACAAAAGCAGTTGCAGAACAAAAAGAAGAACAAGGCGCGTAAGTTAACCGCCTAAACTATAACAGATATCGAATTAGGAGGATTTACAATGAGTAAAGATCAAATCATTGAAGCGATCAAAGAAATGACAGTTCTTGAGCTAAATGACCTTGTAAAAGCAATCGAAGAGGAGTTTGGTGTAACAGCAGCAGCTCCGGTAGCAGTAGCAGCAGGTGGCGGAGAAGCAGCAGCTGAGCAAACTGAATTTGATGTAGTTCTAGAATCTGCTGGTTCATCTAAAATCGGCGTAATCAAAGTGGTTCGTGAAATCACTGGTCTTGGACTTAAAGAAGCGAAAGCACTAGTTGATGGTGCTCCAGCTCCAATCAAAGAAGGCGTATCTAAAGAAGACGCTGAAGAGATGAAAGGCAAGCTTGAAGAAGCTGGCGCTAGCGTAGAAGTTAAGTAATTTCGCTTAACAATAGAAAGAAGGTCCGTGGAACGTTTCCACGGACCTTCTTTTCCCATAAAGTAAAGGAGGGATTCTGTTGAGTGATCATTATTATTCCCATTCACCAAACGCTAAAAGCAATGAGCGAACGTGGCGTTATACGTTGAGAGGGCATGATTTTTCGTTTACAACCGATAGGGGAGTTTTCTCAAAAGGAGAAGTCGACTTCGGTAGTAGGCTCCTGATTGAAACCTTTCAAGCACCAGAAATTGATGGAGGTATTCTTGATGTCGGTTGCGGGTATGGTCCAATAGGATTAGCGCTTGCGAAAGAATGTCAAGATCGCTCTGTTGTCATGATTGATGTCAATGAGCGTGCATCCACACTTGCGGAAAAAAATGCAACGGTTAATGGTGTGGCTAATTCTGATATCCGTTGGTATGAGAATGGTGTAAAGGACTTACGAGATTCGGACGTATTTGCTTCGGTGGTGACGAATCCGCCTATCCGAGCTGGGAAAGAGACTGTTCATGAAATCTATGAAGATGCTTATGAAAGGTTGCTTCCAGGAGGAGAGTTATGGGTTGTCATTCAAAAGAAGCAAGGGGCGCCATCAACGAAAAAAAAGTTAGAAGTTTTGTTTGGAGAAGAGTCAGTTGAAGTGAAGGCAAAGGATAAGGGGTATTTTATCTTTTTTGCAAGAAAAAATTGACTTGTTTTTTTCTCTATGCTATTATTATTTAATGCGTATAACTGCCTAAAATGCCGTTTCCAAATTCATGAGAGAACGCTCAATGATTGAAACGGTTCATTTTTGGTTATGCTAGTGCAATGCGTATAGAGTATATGAAAAATGTTTCTGATTTTCATACTATAAAGCTTTTTGTTCGTTTTGTATAGTCTAACATTTTTATGTTGGATCATGTAAGGCATTAGGATCAATCTGTTTGACTATCATTTTATGAGGGGCAAACAGTTGTAAGTTTAGATACTAAAACGCGAGATTTAAGGGGTGAATCAGTTGACAGGTCAACTAATTCAGTATGGACGTCACCGCCAGCGAAGAAGCTATGCGCGAATTAATGAAGTGCTGGATCTGCCAAACTTAATTGAAATTCAAACAGCTTCCTATCAATGGTTTCTTGATGAGGGTTTAAGAGAAATGTTTCAAGATATTTCTCCAATCCAAGACTTTACAGGTAATCTAGTCTTGGAATTTATTGACTACAGCTTGGGCGAACCTAAATACCCAGTTGATGAGTCAAAAGAACGTGATGTAACGTACGCTGCTCCACTTAGAGTAAAAGTGCGTTTAATCAACAAAGAAACAGGTGAAGTAAAAGAGCAAGAAGTGTTCATGGGAGATTTTCCTCTTATGACGGAGACAGGCACGTTTGTCATTAATGGAGCTGAACGTGTTATTGTATCTCAGCTTGTTCGTTCACCGAGTGTGTACTACAGCCAAAAACTTGATAAAAACGGTAAAAAAGGGTTTACAGCTACCGTTATTCCGAATCGCGGTGCGTGGCTTGAGCTTGAAACAGATGCTAAAGACATCGTTTATGTTCGTATCGACCGTACAAGAAAGATTCCTGTATCGGTATTACTGCGTGCGCTAGGTTTTGGTTCTGATCAAGAAATCATTGACCTTTTAGGTGAAAATGAGTACTTGCGTGCGACCCTTGAAAAAGATAATACAGATTCAACGGATAAAGCGCTATTAGAAATTTACGAGCGCCTACGTCCAGGAGAGCCGCCAACCGTTGAAAATGCAAAGAGCTTATTAGAATCTCGTTTCTTTGATCCAAAGCGCTATGATTTAGCGAATGTTGGACGTTACAAGATTAATAAAAAGCTTCACATAAAAAATCGCCTGTTTAATCAACGTTTAGCCGAAAAGCTTGTTGATCCTGAAACAGGTGAAGTACTTGCAGAAGAAGGTACGTTACTGGACCGTCGTACATTGGATAAGTTGATCCCTCATTTAGAGAAAAATGTTGGTTTCCGTACAGCTCGTACGTCTGGTGGAGTATTAGAAGAATCGGATGTAGACATTCAGTCTATTCGCATTCAAGCTGCAGATGACCTTGATGAAGAAAGAACGATTTCCGTTATTGGTAATGGAATGGTTGATCGCGATGTGAAGCACATTGCTCCTTCTGACATCATTGCATCTATCAGCTACTTCTTTAACTTGTTACATGGTGTAGGTGACACGGATGATATTGATCACCTTGGTAACCGTCGTTTGCGTTCTGTAGGGGAACTTCTACAAAACCAGTTCCGTATTGGTCTTTCTCGTATGGAGCGTGTGGTTCGTGAACGTATGTCAATTCAAGACCCGAATGTCATTACGCCACAGGCACTTATTAACATTCGCCCTGTTATTGCATCTATTAAAGAGTTCTTTGGTAGCTCTCAGCTTTCTCAGTTCATGGACCAAACAAATCCTCTTGCCGAGTTAACGCATAAGCGTCGTCTTTCTGCACTCGGACCAGGTGGTTTAACCCGTGAACGTGCTGGTATGGAAGTGCGAGATGTTCATTACTCTCACTATGGTCGTATGTGTCCAATTGAAACACCAGAGGGTCCAAACATTGGTCTAATTAACTCCCTATCTTCTTATGCAAAAGTAAATGAGTTTGGTTTTATGGAGACACCGTATCGTCGTGTGGACCCTGAGACAGGTAAAGTAACAGCTCGTATTGATTACTTAACGGCAGATGAAGAAGATAATTATGTAGTCGCTCAAGCGAATGCGAAATTAAATGATGATGGTTCCTTCATGGATGAGAACATTATCGCTCGTTTCCGTGGTGAAAACACCGTTGTTCCTTTCGAAAGAATTGATTATATGGATGTATCGCCGAAACAAGTTGTATCTGCGGCTACGTCGTGTATTCCTTTCTTAGAGAATGATGACTCCAACCGTGCCCTTATGGGAGCGAATATGCAGCGTCAAGCTGTTCCGTTGCTTGTACCTGAAGCACCACTTGTTGGTACAGGGATGGAGCATATGTCTGCGAAAGATTCTGGTGCTGCAGTTGTGTCGAAATACCCTGGTGAAGTAGAGCGCGTTACGGCAAAAGAAATTTGGGTACGCCGTATAGAAGAAGTAGATGGTAAACAGGTAAAAGGGGATCTTGATAAATATCGCCTACAAAAGTTTATCCGCTCGAACCAAGGAACAAGCTACAACCAGCGTCCAATCGTTCGTGAAGGTGACGTTGTTGAAAAACGTGAGATTCTTGCAGATGGTCCTTCTATGGAACAAGGCGAAATGGCTCTTGGTCGTAACGTACTTGTTGGCTTTATGACATGGGAAGGTTACAACTATGAGGATGCTATTATTTTAAGTGAGCGTCTTGTTAAAGATGACGTGTATACATCTGTTCATATAGAAGAGTATGAAAGTGATGCTCGTGATACAAAGCTTGGACCTGAAGAAATTACAAGAGACATTCCAAACGTCGGTGAAGATGCACTACGCAACCTTGACGAACGTGGAATCATCCGTGTTGGTGCAGAAGTAAAAGATGGCGATATTCTTGTTGGAAAGGTTACTCCAAAAGGGGTTACAGAACTAACGGCTGAAGAGCGTCTTTTACATGCCATCTTTGGTGAGAAAGCGCGTGAAGTTCGTGATACTTCATTACGTGCACCACACGGTGGAGACGGTATCGTGTTGGATGTGAAGATCTTTAATCGTGAAGATGGCGATGAGTTACCACCTGGTGTGAATCAGCTTGTACGAGTTTATATCGTACAGAAGCGTAAGATTAACCAAGGTGATAAAATGGCCGGACGTCACGGTAACAAAGGTGTAATCTCACGTATCCTACCAGAAGAGGATATGCCGTATCTTCCAGACGGAACACCAATTGATATCATGTTAAACCCATTAGGGGTACCATCACGAATGAACATCGGACAAGTGCTTGAGCTTCATTTAGGAATGGCAGCTCGTAAACTTGGCATTCACGTTGCATCACCAGTATTTGATGGCGCTCGTGAAGAAGATGTTTGGGGAACCCTCGATGAAGCGGGTATGGCTCGTGACGGTAAAACAATCCTTTATGACGGACGCACAGGTGAGCCGTTTGACAACCGTGTTTCTGTAGGAATCATGTATATGATTAAACTTGCGCACATGGTTGATGATAAGCTTCACGCACGTTCAACAGGTCCTTACTCTCTTGTTACACAACAACCACTAGGTGGTAAAGCTCAGTTCGGTGGACAGCGTTTCGGAGAGATGGAAGTATGGGCACTTGAAGCCTACGGTGCTGCTTACACACTACAAGAGATTTTAACGGTGAAATCAGATGATGTTGTAGGACGTGTGAAAACGTATGAAGCGATTGTTAAAGGTGAGAATGTTCCTGAACCTGGCGTTCCTGAATCGTTCAAAGTATTAATCAAAGAGCTTCAGTCCCTTGGTATGGACGTTAAGATGCTTTCGAGTAATGAAGAAGAAATAGAAATGAGAGAATTAGACGATGAAGATGAACAAACATCTGAAAAGCTAAATCTCCAATTAGAAACAAACGAATCACAAGCTTAATAGTGAGGAGGGAGGAGTGATCCTCCTTCCCTCATCCATTTATAGAGGGTGGAACGTTCCACCTATAAAAGGGACTCCACAGTAGTGGAAATCATAAGGGAGGTTGGCCCCTTGATCGATGTAAATAACTTTGAATACATGAAAATTGGTTTGGCATCGCCAAATAAGATTCGTTCTTGGTCTCGTGGTGAAGTAAAAAAACCTGAGACAATTAACTACCGTACATTAAAGCCGGAAAAAGACGGTCTTTTTTGTGAGCGTATCTTTGGACCGCAAAAAGACTGGGAATGTCATTGTGGAAAATATAAACGCGTTCGTTATAAAGGTGTCGTTTGTGACCGTTGTGGTGTTGAAGTTACACGGGCGAAAGTACGCCGTGAACGCATGGGGCATATCGAATTAGCTGCTCCTGTATCTCATATTTGGTATTTCAAAGGAATCCCAAGTCGAATGGGGCTTGTTTTAGACATGTCTCCTCGTTCTTTAGAGGAAGTCATTTATTTCGCATCGTACGTGGTAACAGATCCAGGTGATACACCACTTGAGAAGAAACAACTTCTCTCTGAAAAAGAATACCGCGCTTATTATGATAAATACGGTCGTACGTTCACCGCGTCAATGGGTGCAGAAGCGATCCGTAAACTTTTAGCTGATATTGATTTACCTAAAGAAGTAAATGCGTTAAAAGAAGAATTAGAAACAGCACAAGGTCAAAGACGTACACGTGCGATTAAACGTTTGGAAGTATTGGAAGCATTCCGTAATTCAGGGAACGAGCCGTCTTGGATGGTGCTTGATGTTCTACCTGTTATCCCGCCAGAACTACGTCCGATGGTTCAGTTAGATGGTGGTCGTTTTGCTACTTCTGATCTGAATGACCTTTATCGCCGTGTGATTAACCGGAATAACCGTTTAAAACGTCTATTAGATCTAGGCGCTCCTAATATTATCGTACAAAATGAGAAGCGTATGCTTCAAGAAGCTGTCGATGCACTGATTGACAATGGTCGTCGTGGTCGTCCTGTTACAGGTCCTGGTAACCGTCCATTAAAATCACTGTCTCATATGCTAAAAGGAAAACAAGGTCGTTTCCGTCAAAACTTACTAGGTAAACGTGTTGACTACTCAGGTCGTTCGGTTATCGTTGTTGGTCCGAACTTGAAGATGTATCAGTGTGGATTACCGAAAGAAATGGCGCTTGAACTCTTTAAGCCATTTGTTATGAAAGAACTAGTTTCTAAAGGGTTAGCTCATAACATTAAGAGTGCGAAGAGAAAAGTAGAACGTGTTCAACCAGAGGTCTGGGATGTGCTAGAAGAAGTTATTCGTGAACATCCGGTACTTCTAAACCGTGCACCGACACTTCACCGTTTAGGAATTCAAGCTTTCGAACCAATTTTAGTTGAAGGCCGCGCAATTAAGCTTCACCCTCTTGTATGTACAGCTTATAATGCTGACTTTGATGGTGACCAAATGGCGGTACACGTACCACTTTCTGCTGAAGCACAAGCGGAAGCGCGTATCTTAATGTTGGCTGCGCAAAACATCTTAAATCCTAAGGATGGTAAGCCAGTTGTAACACCTTCACAGGATATGGTCCTTGGTAACTACTATTTAACAATGGAGAATGCAGAGGCTCGTGGAGAGGGTGCAGTATTTAAAGATACGAACGAAGCGATTATTGCGTATCAAAACGGCTACGTCCACCTTCATACAAGGGTTGCTGTTCCTGTTTCATCACTTAACAAGCCTACTTTTAAAGAAGAGCAGCAAGACTTGCTTTTACTTACAACTGTAGGGAAGTTACTCTTCAATGAAATTATGCCGGATTCATTCCCTTATATAAATGAGCCGACAAATACAAACCTTGAAGTAGAAACGCCAGAGAAATATCTCGTTTCAAGTGATACAAATATTAAGGAAGAATTTAAGAATCGCCCTATCGTTGCGCCGTTCAAAAAAGGATTCCTTGGTAATGTTATCTCTGAAGTCTTCAAGAAGTTCAAGATTACAGAAACGTCTAAGATGCTTGACCGCATGAAGGACCTTGGTTTCACGTATTCGACAAAAGCGGGTATTACCGTTGGTGTATCTGATATCGTCGTACTATCTGAGAAAAAGGAAATTCTTGAAGAAGCTGATACGAAAGTTGAACGTATTACGAAGCAGTTCCGTCGTGGTTTGATTACAGAAGAAGAGCGTTATGACCGTGTTATCTCTATCTGGAGTGAAGCGAAAGACGTTATTCAAAGTAAGTTGATGGGTACCCTTGATGAACGTAACCCAATCTTTATGATGAGTGACTCTGGAGCCCGTGGTAACGCATCAAACTTTACGCAGCTTGCTGGTATGCGTGGACTAATGGCGAATCCATCTGGTCGAATTATTGAATTACCGATCAAATCAAGTTTCCGTGAAGGGTTAACGGTACTAGAGTACTTTATCTCTACACACGGAGCTCGTAAAGGTCTTGCCGATACCGCACTTAAAACGGCTGACTCAGGTTATTTAACACGTCGACTTGTTGACGTTGCCCAAGACGTTATCGTTCGTGAGAATGACTGTGGCACCGATCGCGGTCTTGAAGTAGCAGCGATTAAAGAAGGCACTGAAACAATTGAGAATCTATATGATCGTCTTGTTGGACGTGTGGCGTTTAAAACCGTTCATCATCCAGAAACGGAAGAAGTTCTTATTCGTCGCGGTGAATTAATGACTGAAGACATTTCGAAACAGATTGTTGATGCTGGTGTTGAAGCAGTAACGATTCGTTCTGTCTTTACATGTAATACCCGTCACGGTGTATGTAAAGCTTGTTATGGCCGCAACCTTGCAACAGGAAGCGATGTTGAAGTTGGAGAAGCAGTTGGTATCATTGCTGCCCAATCCATCGGTGAGCCAGGAACACAGCTTACGATGCGTACATTCCACACAGGTGGTGTAGCAGGTGACGATATTACACAAGGTCTACCGCGTATCCAAGAGTTGTTTGAAGCGCGTAACCCTAAAGGTCAAGCAACGATTACTGAAATTGATGGCGATGTAATCGACGTTAAAGACGGTGATAAGCGAGAGGTAACGATTCAAAACGCACTAGAAACAAAAAATTATGCAATTCCTTATGGTTCCCGTCTGAAAGTGGTCCCTGGTGATAAAGTTGTTGCTGGTCAAACACTAACAGAAGGTTCAATTGATCCAAAAGAATTGCTTAAGGTTACTGGTATGGGTGGCGTTCAAGAGTATCTCTTACGTGAAGTTCAAAAAGTATACCGTCTACAAGGGGTAGAAATCGGCGATAAGCACGTTGAGGTTATGGTTCGCCAAATGCTTCGTAAGATCCGTGTAGTTGATGCAGGGGATACAGGCGTCTTACCAGGTTCTCTCATTGAGATTCAGAAGTTTAACGACGCAAATAGTAAAGTCCTTGTAAGTAACGAGCGCCCAGCAACAGGTCGTCCGGTCTTACTTGGAATTACAAAAGCGTCGCTTGAGACGGATTCCTTCTTATCAGCAGCGTCGTTCCAAGAAACAACTCGTGTCTTAACAGATGCTGCAATTAAAGGAAAACGTGATGAGCTTCTCGGACTTAAAGAGAATGTTATCATTGGTAAGTTGGTACCAGCAGGAACGGGGTTAAATCGTTATAAGAATCTTGGTATCCATTCTGCTCATGATGAAAAAGCAGAAAAAACCGAAGAAGTTGTAGCAGAGGAAGTACTCGTTCAAGAATAAATTATTGAAATCACCGGATAGGCTGTTGACACAGCCTATCTTGCGGTGATACTATATCAAAGTGTGCCTGACAGTCTGCTGCTTTGGAGGTTTGACTATGTCTTATGAAAAAGTAGAACAGGCAAAAGATCCGGTAATCGGAAGAAAACAGACACTAAAAGCACTGCATGCTCGTATAGTCAAAGAGCTGTACGTGGCAAACGACGCTGATCAGCGGATAACGCAAGAGGTTGTCAATGCTGCTATAGATACAGATGTTGCGGTTGTGTATGTCGATTCAATGAAGTTGCTTGGAAAAGCGTGTGGAATTGAAGTCGGTGCAGCCACTGTAGCGTTAAGGAAATAGAGAGTTTGTTTTGATTGTTCAAAACAACCTATTCTTTTGCCTAAACATGAACCACCTGGATCAGTGGTCTTAGAAATAAAGAAGGGAGGAAACAAAAAATGCCTACTATTAATCAGTTAATTCGCAAAGGTCGCGTAGACAAAGTGAAAAAGTCTGACTCACCTGCACTTAACAAAGGATACAATAGCTTCAAAAAAGCTCAAACAAATGTATCTTCTCCACAAAAACGTGGTGTTTGCACGCGTGTTGGTACTATGACACCGAAGAAACCGAACTCGGCTCTTCGTAAATATGCTCGTGTACGTTTGACGAACTCAATTGAGGTTACTGCATACATCCCAGGAATTGGACACAACTTGCAAGAGCACAGTGTTGTACTTATCCGTGGAGGTCGTGTAAAAGACTTACCAGGAGTACGTTACCACATCGTTCGTGGTGCACTTGATACTGCAGGTGTTCAAAACCGTATGCAAGGTCGTTCTAAATATGGAACTAAGAAGCCAAAAGAGAAAAAGTAATAAACTAAAAAGGATAATCGGTGAAAGGAGGGGGACTCATGCCTCGTAAAGGTCCAGTACCACGTCGTGATGTATTACCTGATCCAATGTATAATTCTAAGCTTGTAACCCGCCTCATCAACCGCATCATGGTTGACGGGAAGCGCGGAACAGCTCAAACGATTTTATATAATGCTTTCGATCTTGTAAAAGAGCGTAGCGGAAACGATGCAATGGAAGTTTTCGATCAAGCATTGAAGAACATTATGCCAGTTCTTGAAGTTAGAGCTCGCCGTGTTGGTGGTTCAAACTATCAAGTACCAGTAGAAGTAAGACCTGATCGTCGTACGACTTTAGGTTTACGCTGGTTAGTAAACTATTCACGTCTTCGTGGCGAAAAGACAATGGAAGAGCGTCTTGCTAACGAAATTCTTGATGCAGCAAACAACACTGGTTCTGCAGTTAAGAAACGTGAAGATATGCATAAAATGGCAGAAGCAAATAAAGCATTTGCTCACTACCGCTGGTAGGATTAAAATAACATTTATTTTGAAAGGAGAACGTTATTATGGCAAGAGAATTCTCCTTAAAAGATACGCGTAATATCGGCATCATGGCTCACATCGATGCCGGTAAAACGACGGCAACTGAACGTATTCTTTACTATACAGGTCGTGTACACAAAATTGGTGAAACACACGAAGGTGCTTCTCAAATGGACTGGATGGCGCAAGAGCAAGAGCGTGGTATTACAATCACATCTGCTGCGACAACAGCTCAATGGAAAGACCACCGTATCAATATCATTGATACGCCTGGACACGTAGATTTTACAGTAGAAGTTGAACGTTCATTACGTGTACTTGATGGGGCAGTTGCGGTATTAGATGCACAATCAGGTGTTGAACCGCAAACAGAGACTGTTTGGCGTCAAGCAACAACGTATGGTGTACCACGTATCGTATTCGTTAACAAAATGGATAAGACTGGTGCAGATTTCATGTATTCTGTTGGAACATTACGTGATCGTTTACAAGCGAACGCTCACCCAATTCAACTTCCAATCGGTGCTGAAGATGAGTTCTCGGGTTTCATTGACTTAATTGAAATGAAAGCCCACATCTCAAAAGATGACCTTGGACAAGAGTGGGAAGTAACAGATATTCCTTCTGAATATGAAGAGCAAGCAACAAAAATGCGCGAATCACTAGTTGAAGCAGTTGCTGAACTAGATGAAGAGCTTATGATGAAGTATCTTGAAGGTGAAGAGCCAACAAACGAAGAGCTTGTTGCTGCTATCCGCCAAGGTACTTGTAATGTTGACTTCTACCCTGTTATTTGTGGTTCTGCTTTCAAAAACAAAGGGGTTCAAGCTTTACTTGATGCAGTACTTGCTTATTTGCCATCTCCTCTCGACGTTGCGGCTATTCGTGGTCATGTTCCTGACAGCGAAGAAGAAGTAACTCGTGAGCCTGGTGATGATCAACCGTTTGCTGCACTTGCTTTTAAAGTAATGACAGATCCTTTCGTAGGGAAACTTACATTCTTCCGTGTTTACTCTGGTACACTTAACTCTGGTTCTTATGTGCGTAATGCGACAAAAGACAAGCGTGAACGTGTAGGTCGTATTCTTCAAATGCACGCGAACTCTCGTGAGGAAATCTCAACGGTTTACTCTGGTGATATCGCTGCTGCAGTTGGTCTAAAGGATACAACAACTGGGGATACTTTATGTGATGAAAAGAACCTTGTAATCTTAGAGTCCATGCAGTTCCCTGAACCAGTTATTCACTTATCTGTAGAGCCTAAGTCAAAAGCAGACCAAGATAAAATGGGTATTGCGCTTGCGAAGCTTGCAGAAGAGGATCCAACGTTCAAAACGCATACAGATGAAGAAACGGGTCAAACCATCATCGGTGGTATGGGTGAGCTTCACTTAGACATCATCGTTGATCGTATGAAGCGTGAATTCAAAGTAGAAGCAAACGTTGGTGCACCACAAGTTTCATACCGTGAAACAATTCGTCAAACAGCACAAGTCGAAGGTAAATTCGTTCGTCAGTCTGGTGGACGCGGTCAGTTCGGACACGTTTGGGTTGAGTTCTCTCCTAACGAAGAAGGCGCTGGCTTTGAATTCGAAAATGCGATTGTTGGGGGAGCAGTTCCTCGTGAATACATTGGTTCCGTTCAACAAGGTATTGAAGAAGCACTTGATAACGGTATGGTTGCTGGATTCCCAGTAATTGATATTAAAGCGAAACTGTATGATGGTTCTTACCATGATGTCGATTCATCTGAGATGGCCTTTAAGATTGCCGCTTCAATGGCACTTAAAAATGCTAAATCAAAATGTGCTCCGGTATTACTTGAGCCTCTAATGAAGGTTGAAGTTGTAATCCCTGAAGAGTACATGGGCGATATTATGGGTGACATTACAGCTCGTCGTGGACGTGTTGAAGGTATGGAAGCTCGTGGTAACTCACAAACAGTTAAAGCGTTTGTTCCACTTGCTGAAATGTTTGGTTATGCAACTAGCCTTCGTTCTCGTACACAAGGCCGTGGAACGTATTCTATGTTCTTTGACCACTATGAAGAAGTACCTAAGAGTGTTTCTGAAGAGATCATTAAAAAACAAACTGGAGCATAAGTCTTCCGCGTTGTTTTGAGTAACAAATTGTTGTAAGCTAGGGAGGAAACTGGCTGCTTGTCAGCTACCTTTCTTATGAATAAAAAAATTAACTGTATTTAAGGGAGGAAATGAATCATGGCTAAAGAAAAATTTGATCGTTCCAAAACACATGCCAATATCGGTACAATTGGACACGTTGACCATGGTAAAACAACTTTAACTGCTGCAATTACAACTGTACTTGCTAAACGTTCTGGTAAAGGACAAGCAATGGCATATGATGCAATCGATGGTGCTCCAGAAGAGCGTGAGCGTGGTATCACAATCTCAACTGCACACGTTGAGTATGAAACTGATTCTCGCCACTATGCACACGTTGACTGCCCAGGACACGCTGACTATGTTAAAAACATGATCACTGGTGCTGCACAAATGGACGGAGGAATCTTAGTAGTATCTGCTGCTGACGGTCCAATGCCACAAACTCGTGAGCACATCCTTCTTTCTCGCCAAGTAGGCGTACCTTACCTTGTTGTATTCTTAAACAAATGTGACATGGTAGATGACGAAGAGCTACTTGAGCTAGTAGAAATGGAAGTACGTGACCTTCTTTCTGAGTATGACTTCCCTGGTGATGACGTTCCAGTTATCCAAGGTTCTGCTCTTAAAGCACTTCAAGGTGAAGCTGAGTGGGAAGAAAAAATCGTTGAGCTTATGAACGCTGTTGACGAATATATCCCAACTCCAGAGCGCGACAAAGATAAGCCTTTCATGATGCCAGTTGAGGACGTATTCTCAATCACTGGTCGTGGAACAGTTGCTACTGGTCGTGTAGAGCGTGGTCAACTTAACGTTGGTGACACTGTAGAAATTCTTGGTATTGAAGAAGAGAAGAAATCTACAACTGTAACTGGTGTAGAAATGTTCCGTAAGCTTCTTGACTATGCAGAAGCTGGAGACAACATCGGTGCCCTTCTTCGTGGGGTAGCTCGTGAAGATATCCAACGTGGCCAAGTACTTGCTAAGCCTGGTACAATTACACCACACACAAATTTCAAAGCTGAAGTTTATGTTCTTTCAAAAGAAGAGGGTGGACGTCACACTCCATTCTTCTCTAACTATCGTCCACAATTCTATTTCCGTACAACTGACGTAACTGGTATCTGCCAATTACCAGAAGGTACAGAAATGGTTATGCCTGGTGATAACATTGAAATGACTGTTGAGCTTATCGCTCCAATCGCGATTGAAGAAGGTACTAAATTCTCAATCCGTGAAGGTGGCCGTACAGTAGGCGCTGGCGTTGTAGCTACAATCCAAAAATAATTCATTTCTATAACTAAAGAGGACGGATTTTATTCGTCCTCTTTTTCTTTTGAAAAAAATTCTCTCAAACCCTTGCAATCATAGGCGTTGATCTATATAATAGTAGAAGTGTGCCCCGAAAGGTACGTTTCTTTGTTTCTATGAACAGAAAGTAATGTTTCTATGTGTCACACGTTTGACAGCGATGATGCGGAAGGTTGCTGACACACCCGGCCCCTTTGCCATGGGAGGGTGAGGAAATTTCCGCGGAGTATGTCTATTTTATAAAATGGGCGAAAAAGGAGGGCTATTATGGCAAAGCAAAAGATTCGTATTCGTTTAAAAGCGTATGATCACCGTGTTCTAGATCAGTCAGCTGAGAAGATTGTTGAAACGGCAAAACGTTCAGGTGCGAGCGTATCAGGACCGATTCCACTTCCAACTGAAAAATCTGTTTACACGATTTTACGTGCGGTTCACAAGTATAAAGATTCTCGTGAGCAGTTCGAAATGCGTACGCACAAGCGTCTAATTGACATTGTGAATCCAACACCACAAACTGTGGATGCGTTAATGCGTTTAGATTTACCGTCTGGCGTTGATATCGAAATTAAGCTATAAGCTAAAAAATAAAATTTAACATTTAATAGGAGGTGTAACGGATGTCCAAAGGAATCTTAGGAAGAAAAATTGGTATGACTCAAGTATTTGCTGAAAACGGTGAAGTAATTCCTGTAACAGTTATTGAAGCTGAGCCAAATGTTATTCTTCAGAAGAAAACAATTGAATCAGATGGTTATGAAGCTATTCAAATCGGTTTCGCTGATGCGAAAAAGCCTAACAAACCAGAAGCAGGTCATGCAGCGAAAGCAGAAGCAACACCTAAGCGCTTCATTAAGGAAATCCGTGACGTTAATCTTGACGAGGTTGAAGTTGGTCAAGCGATTAGCGTAACAACATTTGCAGCAGGAGAAATCGTTGATGTAACAGGTACATCTAAAGGGAAAGGTTTCCAAGGTGCAATTAAGCGCCATAACCAATCTCGTGGACCTATGTCTCACGGTTCTCGTTACCACCGTCGTCCTGGTTCAATGGGACCTGTAGCGCCTAACCGCGTATTTAAAGGTAAATTATTACCTGGTCGTATGGGTGGAGAGCAAATTACAATCCAAAACCTAGAGATCGTTCGTGTAGATGAAGAGCGCAATCTTCTTCTAGTTAAAGGGAACGTTCCTGGTGCGAAGAAAAGCTATGTAACTGTTCAAGCAGCAGTTAAAGCGTAACGTTATAGAAAGGAGGCCATTCGAATGCCAAAAGTAACAGTTTTTAACCAAACAGGTTCTCAAGTTGGAGACATCGAACTTGCTGATGCAGTATTTGGGATTGAACCAAATAACAGTGTATTACACGATGCAGTAATCATGCAGCAAGCGTCTCTACGTCAAGGTACGCATAAAACAAAAGGACGTTCTGAAGTTCGTGGTGGTGGTAGAAAGCCATGGCGCCAAAAAGGAACTGGACGCGCGCGTCAAGGTTCTATCCGTTCTCCACAATGGGTTGGCGGTGGTGTTGTATTTGGACCAACTCCACGTAGCTATAGCTACAAACTTCCAAAGAAAGTTCGTCGTTTAGCTCTTAAGTCTGCTTTGTCTTCTAAAGTACAAGGTTCAGAATTAGTTGTGCTTGATACTCTTTCTTTTGAAGAGATTAAAACGAAATCTATGAAGGAAGTACTTGCTAGTTTATCAGTAGAATCAAAAGCACTTGTTGTAACAGCTGATTACAATGAAAATGTTGCTCTTTCTGCTCGTAACTTACCAGGTGTTACTTTCCTTACAGCTGACAGCGTTAATGTGTTAGACCTTCTTAAGCATGACAAAGTTGTCATCACTAAAGACGCAGTCGAAAAGGTAGAGGAGGTGCTTGCGTAATGTCGAACGCACGTGATATCATTAAGCGCCCTATTATTACTGAGAAGTCTGCTGACTTAATGGAAAATAAACAGTACACGTTTGACGTTGATGTTCGCGCGAACAAATCTCAAATCAAAGATGCGATCGAAGAAATCTTTGAAGTGAAGGTTGCTAGCGTCAATACGGTCAACTATAAAGGTAAGTCTAAGCGATTCGGTCGTTTCACAGGCTTTACTGCAAAACGCAAGAAAGCAGTCGTTCAACTATCAGCGGATAGTAAAGAACTAGACTTCTTTGAAGCGTAAGAATTTGAAGAAGGAGGGAACTTATTATGGCAATTAAAAAGTATAAACCGACCAGTGCTGGACGTCGTCACATGAGTGTGTCTGATTTCGCTGAAATCACAACTGACAAGCCGGAAAAATCGTTACTTGCTCCTTTGCATAATAAAGGTGGTCGTAACAACCAAGGTCGTTTAACTGTACGTCATCAAGGTGGCGGTCATAAGCGTCAGTACCGTGTAATTGATTTCAAACGTAATAAAGATGGAATTCCAGGACGCGTTGCTACAGTCGAGTATGATCCAAACCGCTCTGCAAACATCGCTTTGATTCACTATGTTGATGGTGAAAAGCGTTATATCTTAGCTCCAAAAGGCTTAAAAGTAGGTACTATGATTGAGTCTGGTTCTGAAGCGGACATTAAAGTAGGTAACACGTTACCACTAATTAATATCCCTGTAGGTACTGTGATTCATAATATTGAACTTCGTCCTGGTAAAGGCGGTCAATTAGTACGTTCTGCTGGTACTGAAGCTCAACTTCTTGGTAAAGAAGGACAATATGTGCTTGTACGTCTAAATTCTGGCGAAACACGCTACATTCTTTCAACTTGTCGCGCAACGATCGGTCAAGTTGGAAATGTTGAACATGAGCTTATTAACATCGGTAAAGCTGGACGTTCTCGTTGGAAAGGTATCCGTCCAACTGTTCGTGGTTCTGTAATGAACCCTAACGATCACCCACACGGTGGTGGTGAAGGTAAAGCGCCAATTGGCCGTCCGTCACCAATGTCTCCATGGGGTAAACCAACACTTGGATTCAAAACTCGTAAGAAAAACAAACACTCCGACAAGTACATCGTACGTCGTCGTAAAAAATAACGTGGTTTGTCTACGGTTCTCATCTAGAACCGTGGTCGAATCTCGAAGGGAGGCACTCACATGGGCCGTAGTTTGAAAAAAGGACCTTTCGTCGATGGTCATCTGATGAAGAAAGTCGAAGCTTTAAACGAAACAAACGACAAGAAAGTTGTAAAGACTTGGTCTCGTCGTTCTACAATCTTCCCTGACTTTATTGGTCACACGTTTGCTGTTTATGATGGACGCAAGCACGTACCGGTATATGTATCAGAAGATATGGTTGGACACAAACTTGGTGAATTTGCTCCTACACGCACGTATAAAGGGCATGCCGCTGACAAGAAAACAAGACGTTAAGTAAGAAAGGAGGACCAATCTCATGGAACAAGCTAAAGCTGTTGCGAAACAGGTTCGCATTGCGCCTCGTAAAGTTCGTCTTGTTATCGATCTTATCCGCGGTAAACAAGTCGGTGAAGCCATTGCAATCTTAAAGCATACACCTAAATCTGCTTCTCCTGTAGTTGAAAAGCTTTTGAATTCCGCTATTGCGAATGCTGAGCACAATTACGAAATGGAGCCGAATAATCTCGTTATTTCAGAAGCTTTCGTTGATGAAGGCGTTACGCTTAAACGTTTCCGCCCTCGTGCACAAGGTCGTGCGAGCCGGATCAACAAACGTACGAGCCACATTACATTGGTTGTATCAGAAAAGAAGGAGGGATAACACATGGGTCAAAAAGTAAATCCTATCGGACTTCGCGTTGGCGTTATTCGTGATTGGGATTCTAAGTGGTACGCTAGTAAAAAAGACTATGCTGATCTACTTCATGAAGACATCACAATTCGTGAACACGTTGAAGGTCGTTTAAAAGATGCATCAGTATCTAAAGTAGAAATCGAACGCGCTGCGAACCGTGTGAATATCACAATTTCTACTGCCAAGCCAGGAATGGTGATCGGAAAAGGCGGTTCAGAAGTTGAAGCACTACGTAAATCTCTAAACCAACTTACAGGTAAAAGAGTACACATTAACATTTCAGAAATTAAGCATGCAGATTTAGATGCTAAATTAGTTGCTGAAAATATCGCTCGTCAGCTAGAGAATCGTATCTCTTTCCGTCGCGCTATGAAACAAGCCATTCAACGTACAATGCGTTCTGGTGCAAAAGGAATCAAAACACAAGTATCTGGTCGTCTTGGTGGCGCAGATATCGCTCGTGCAGAGCACTATAGCGAAGGAACAGTTCCACTTCACACACTTCGTGCTGATATTGACTATGGTACAGCTGAAGCTGATACAACATACGGCAAAATCGGTGTGAAAATTTGGGTTTACCGTGGTGAAGTCCTTCCAGCGAAAGGAACGAACAAAGAGGAAGGAGGCAACTAATCATGTTAATGCCTAAACGCGTTAAATATCGTCGTGAACACCGCGGAAAAATGCGTGGTCGTGCTAAAGGCGGTACAGAAGTACATTTCGGTGAATACGGTCTACAAGCGCTTGAAGCGTCTTGGATTACAAACCGTCAAATCGAATCAGCTCGTATTGCAATGACTCGTTACATGAAACGTGGCGGTAAAGTATGGATTAAGATTTTCCCATCTAAACCTTACACTGCTAAGCCACTTGAAGTTCGAATGGGTTCAGGTAAAGGTGCTCCAGAAGGTTGGGTTGCCGTCGTGAAACCAGGTAAGATTATGTTTGAAATCTCCGGTGTATCTGAAGAAGTTGCACGCGAAGCTTTACGTCTTGCCTCTCACAAGTTGCCTGTTAAATGTAAATTCGTAAAACGTGAAGAAGTGGGTGGTGACTCAAATGAAAGCAACTGATATCCGTAATTTAACCACTGCTGAAATCGAACAAAAGACGCAAACTCTTAAAGAAGAGCTTTTCAACCTACGCTTTCAATTAGCAACTGGGCAACTTGAAAACCCAGTGCGCATTCGCGAAGTCCGCAAAGGTATTGCACGTGCAAAAACTGTTTTGCGTGAACGCGAGCTCGGAATTAACAACGGCTAAAAAAGGAGGTTTGCTGCATGGACCGCAATCAGCGTAAAGTTTACCAAGGTCGTGTCGTTTCTGACAAAATGGACAAAACGATTAGCGTACTTGTTGAAACATACAAGGTCGATCGCCTTTATGGTAAACGTGTAAAGTACTCAAAGAAGTTCAAAACACATGATGAAGAAAATACTGCAAAAGTTGGCGACATCGTTCGTATTATGGAAACTCGCCCACTTTCAAAAGATAAACGTTTTCGTTTAGTAGAAGTTGTAGAAGAAGCTATTATTATCTAATAGGCTACGGTTGAAAGGAGGTAAACAGTATGATTCAACAAGAAAGCCGTTTAAAAGTTGCTGACAACTCTGGAGCGCGTGAAGTTCTTTGTATTAAAGTACTTGGTGGTTCTGGACGTAAGACAGCTAACATTGGTGATGTTATTGTTTGTTCGGTAAAACAAGCAACACCAGGTGGCGTTGTTAAGAAAGGTGACGTTGTTCGCGCGGTAATTGTTCGCTCTAAGAGCGGTGTTCGCCGTAACGACGGGTCATATATCAAGTTTGATGAGAACGCAGCTGTAATCGTACGTGACGATAAGGGTCCTCGCGGAACTCGTATCTTCGGTCCGGTAGCACGTGAACTTCGAGACAAACAGTTTATGAAAATTGTTTCTCTAGCTCCTGAGGTACTATAAGGTTCGTTTTGGATAAAGAGATCAATGGATGTTTACTCAGGGAGGTGCAAAAGTGATGCATGTCAAAAAAGGCGATACAGTAATCGTTATTGCTGGTAAAGACAAAGGGAAGCAAGGGACGATCCTTGAAGCTTACCCGAAAAAGAGCCGTGTGCTTGTTGAAGGAATTAACATGGTAAAGAAACACGCGAAACCTTCACAAGATAATCCACAAGGTGGAATTCTTGATCAAGAAGCACCGATTCATTCTTCTAACGTTATGCTAGTTGATCCAAAAACAGGAGAACGTACTCGTGTTGGATTTAAAGAAGAAGATGGTAAAAAAGTACGTGTAGCGAAAAAATCTGGCGAAATCATCAAGTAGTCAGTCAGGTGAAAGGAGGACCACTCTAAATGAATCGTTTGAAAGAAAAGTATCAGACTGAGATTGTTTCATCTCTAACAGAGAAATTTAACTATTCTTCTGTAATGGCTGTGCCAAAGATTGAAAAGATTGTTGTGAACATGGGTGTTGGTGAAGCTGTTCAAAACGCAAAAGTTTTGGATAAAGCGGTTGAAGAACTTCAACAAATCACTGGTCAAAAGCCTGTTGTAACAAAAGCAAAGAAATCAATCGCTGGCTTTAAATTACGTGAAGGTATGCCAATCGGTGCAAAAGTTACATTACGCGGTGAGCGTATGTATGACTTCTTGGATAAATTGGTTTCTGTTTCTCTTCCACGTGTACGTGACTTCCGTGGGATCTCAAAGAAAGCATTTGACGGTCGTGGAAACTACACGCTTGGCGTGAAAGAACAGCTAATTTTCCCGGAAATCGACTATGATAAAGTTGATAAAGTCCGTGGTATGGATATCGTAATCGTTACAACTGCTCAGACAGATGAAGAAGCGCGTGAATTACTTACTCAAGTAGGCATGCCGTTCCAAAAATAATCTCTTAAAGAAGAGGAGGGAACACGTTGGCAAAAAAATCTATGATTGCAAAGCAACAGCGCACTCCTAAGTATAACGTTCAAAAGTATACTCGTTGTGAGCGTTGCGGACGTCCTCATTCAGTGTTGCGTAAATTTAAACTTTGCCGTATTTGCTTCAGAGAACTTGCTTATAAAGGGCAAATTCCTGGTGTGAAAAAAGCAAGCTGGTAAATCGATTGGGAAGGAGGTAATTAATTATGGTCATGACGGATCCAATTGCAGATATGCTAACTCGTATTCGTAACGCGAACCTTGTACGTCACGAGAAATTAGAGCTTCCTGCTTCTATGGTGAAGAAGGAAATCGCTGAAATTCTTAAGCGTGAAGGTTTTGTTCGCGATTATGAGTACATTGAAGATAACAAACAAGGTGTTATTCGTATCTTCTTAAAGTACGGAACATCTAACGAGCGTGTAATTACTGGTCTTAAACGTATTTCTAAGCCAGGACTACGTGTCTACGCAAAATCAACTGAACTACCTCGTGTACTTGGTGGTCTTGGTATTGCGATCGTATCGACTTCTAAAGGTTTATTAACTGATAAAGAAGCGCGTCAACAACAAATCGGTGGCGAAGTACTCGCTTACGTTTGGTAATAAAGCTTAATTGAAATGGAGGTGTACTACAAATGTCTCGAGTAGGATTAAAACCTATTACAATTCCTGAGGGAGTTACAGTTTCTTTAGATGGTAACCTTTGTACTGTTAAAGGTCCTAAAGGTGAATTAAGCCGTGAGCTTCACCCTGCTATTAAAGTAAACTTAGAAAACAACGAAATGAGTTTCGCTCGTCCATCAGATCATAAAGAGCATCGTGCTCTACATGGTACAATGCGTGCGAACGTAAACAACATGGTTGAGGGAGTAACAAAAGGATTTGAGCGCGCACTTGAACTGAACGGTGTCGGTTACCGTGCTTCTAAATCTGGCAATAAGCTTGTGCTTAACGTTGGTTATTCTCACCCAGTTGAAATCACACCTGAAGAAGGTCTTGAAATCGAAGTACCATCTAACACGAAAGTTATTGTTAAAGGAATTAACAAAGAACGTGTTGGTGCACTTGCTTCTAACATTCGCGCTGTACGTCAGCCTGAGCCTTACAAAGGTAAAGGTATTCGTTATGAAGGCGAGTATGTGCGTCGTAAAGAAGGTAAAACTGGTAAATAATTAGTATCGACAAAGAAAGGAATGACGTCTCATGATTACGAAGCCTAACTCAAATACAGGCCGTAAGAAAAGACACGCTCACGTACGCCGCAATTTAAGCGGTACGCCGCAGCGTCCACGTTTAAACGTATTCCGTTCTTCTAAGCACATTTACGCTCAATTAATTGATGACGTGAATGGTGTCACTCTTGCTCAAGCTTCATCACTTGATAAAGAATTGAAGATCGAAAAGGGTTCAAATAAAGAAGCAGCTCGCCAAGTTGGTGAAGCAGTTGCAAAACGTGCGATCGAAGCGGGACACGAAGTTATCGTGTTTGACCGTGGAGGATATCTATATCACGGACGCGTTGCTGAGCTTGCAGATGCAGCTCGCGAAGCAGGTCTGAAATTCTAAAAACGAAGGAGGGAAACCTTTTTATGCGTTCAATCGATCCAAATACTTTGGAACTTGAAGAAAAAGTCGTTACGATCAACCGTGTCGCAAAGGTTGTTAAAGGTGGTCGTCGCTTCCGCTTTGCTGCACTTGTTGTAGTAGGGGATAAAAATGGTCACGTCGGCTTTGGAATGGGGAAAGCTCAGGAGGTACCTGAAGCAATCCGTAAAGCTGTTGAAGATGCAAAGAAAAACTTAATTGAAGTACCGCTTGTTAATACAACAATCCCACACCAAATTGTTGGACGTTTTGGTGCTGGACGCGTATTTCTAAAGCCGGCTTCAGAAGGTACTGGAGTTATCGCTGGTGGTCCTGTACGTGCTGTACTTGAACTATCTGGTGTTGGCGATGTTCTTTCTAAGTCTCTTGGTTCAAGCAACCCAATTAACATGGTTCGTGCTACAATCACAGGCTTAACGAATCTTAAGCGTGCTGAAGAAGTAGCAAAACTACGTGGTAAATCCGTAGAAGAACTGTTAGGTTAAGGGAGGGATTACGATGGCGAAGAAGTTAGAAATCACCCTTACACGTAGCTTGATCGGCCGTCCTAGCGATCAACGCGTGACAGTAAACACACTTGGTTTACGTAAAATGCATCAAACTGTAGTACAAGAAGATAACGTAGCAATTCGTGGTATGGTTAACAAAGTAAAGCACTTAGTTACTGTAAACGAAATTGACGCGTAAATAGATGATTTTTAGCAACGAGGAGGTGTAGGAAGCATGAAACTTCATGAGTTACAACCAGCAGAAGGTTCACGCAAAGTCCGTAATCGTGTAGGTCGCGGAATTGGTTCTGGTAACGGAAAAACTTCTGGTAGAGGACACAAAGGTCAAAAAGCCCGCTCAGGTGGTGGCGTAAGACTTGGTTTCGAAGGTGGTCAAAACCCACTTTATCGTCGTTTACCGAAACGTGGCTTTACGAACATTCACCGTAAAGAATATACGGTTGTTAGCCTTGATGTATTAAACCGTTTTGAAGCAGGAGCAGAAGTTACTCCTGAACTCTTAATTGAATCAAAAGCAGTTAAGAACGTAAAACACGGTATTAAAGTGTTAGGAAATGGCAGCTTAGATAAAAACTTGACTGTTAAAGCAAACAAGTTCTCTGCATCTGCAGTAAAAGCAATTGAAGCTGCTGGCGGAAAAACAGAGGTGGTTTAATGTTTAAGGCGATCTCCAACATCTTCCGTGTGAGAGATTTACGTCGCAAAATCATCTTTACGCTCTTGATGCTTATCGTATTTCGAGTTGGTACATTTATTCCCGTGCCAGGTACGAATAGTGATGCGCTAGACTTGCTATTCGGTGAGGCGAATGCATTCGGCTTTCTTGATACCTTTGGTGGTGGAGCATTAAGTAACTTCTCGATTTTTGCGATGGGGATTATGCCTTACATTACAGCATCGATCGTTGTACAGCTTTTACAGCTAGATGTTGTACCGAAATTTGCTGAATGGGCGAAGCAAGGTGAGGCTGGTCGAAAAAAGCTAACACAGGTTACTCGTTATGGAACGATCGTTTTAGGTTTTGTTCAAGCGATTGCCATGTCCATCGGTTTTAACTCAATGGCTTCTACAGGTTCGGTCGACTTAATTGTCAATCCTGGTCCGATGACATACATCTATATCGCGATTGTATTAACAGCAGGTACCGCCTTTTTAATGTGGGTTGGTGAACAAATTACTGCACATGGTGTTGGTAATGGCATCTCGATCATCATTTTTGCAGGTATCGCAGCTGGTATTCCAAATATGCTTAATACGTTGTATGTTTCGGAACTTGAAGGGGCTGGCGATCAGCTATTTCTAGCTATTGTCACCGTAGCGCTGTTGGCTTTAATTGTTTTACTTATTATTGTCGGTGTGATCTATGTGCAACAAGCATTGCGTAAAATTCCTGTGCAATACGCGAAACGTGTTGTGAACCGTAGTCCTGTTGGCGGACAGTCAACGCACTTACCGATTAAGGTAAATGCGGCAGGGGTTATCCCAGTTATCTTTGCTTCCGCACTATTTTACTTCCCTTCCACAATCGCAACGTTTGTTGGAACAGAAGATAGTGCATGGGCAAATTGGATTGTTCAAAACTTTGTACCCGGCACATTGATTGGAGGATCAGCTTTTGTTCTTCTTATCATCGCCTTTACGTATTTCTATACGTTTGTTCAAGTTAACCCCGAAAAAATGGCGGATAACTTGAAGCGACAAGGTGGATACATTCCTGGTATTCGTCCAGGGCAAGCGACACAGTCGTTTATTACGCGAATTTTATACCGGTTAACGTTCGTTGGTGCGCTTTTCCTAGCAACGATCGCAACGATTCCGGTTGTCTTTATTGCTCTTTTAGATCTCCCACCTCAAGTTCAGATTGGTGGAACTGGACTTCTCATCATCGTTGGGGTTGCTCTTGATACGATGAAGCAAATTGAAGGACAGTTAATAAAACGATCGTATAAAGGATTTATCAACTAAAGAGAGCGGAATTGGGTTTTTCCCTCCTCCGTTCATCTTTTATAGAACTTGCTGGAAGGGGATTTGAAATGAACTTAATCTTAATGGGATTGCCTGGTGCCGGCAAAGGTACTCAAGCAGAAAAGATTGTTGAACATTACGGCTTGCCTCATATCTCAACTGGTGATATGTTCCGTGCAGCAATGAAGAATGAAACAGAACTTGGTCTTAAAGCGAAATCCTATATGGATGCTGGTGGCCTCGTTCCGGATGAAGTAACAATCGGTATTGTGAAAGATCGGTTGTCACAGAAAGATTGTGAGAATGGTTTTTTACTCGATGGTTTCCCAAGAACAATTGCGCAAGCAGAAGGACTTGAAGAGATCCTTACATCTCTCGGTAAAGAACTTGACTATGTTCTGAATATCCACGTTCCTGAAGAACTCTTAATTGAGCGTTTAACAGGTAGACGTGTTTCACCAACTTCTGGCAAAACGTATCATCTTCTTTACAACCCACCAAAGGTTGAAGGAAAATGTGATGTAGATGGAAGCGAGCTTATTCAACGTGATGATGACAAGCCAGAGACAGTTAAGAAACGTCTTGAAGTGAATCAGCAGCAAGCTCAACCATTAATTGACTTTTATGAGTCAAAAGGTTATTTAAAGCATATTGACGGTAATAGAGATATTGAAGATGTCTACAAAGACATTGATGCATTACTCGCGGAGACGCATGCATGATTGTAATAAAAACCGAACGTGAACTTGAAATTATGAGACAGGCTGGGCGTATTGTTGCATTAACACATGCTCACTTGAAACCATATATCAAACCAGGTGTTACTACTGGTGAACTCGATTCAATTGCTGAAGCGTTTATTCGTTCACATGATGCAACACCTTCTTTCCTAGGTTATGGGGGGTTTAAAGGAAGCGTATGTGCTTCCGTAAACGAAGAGTTGGTGCATGGCATTCCTGGTAATCGAGTGCTTGAAGATGGTGACATTATTAGCTTAGATATAGGCGCATATTATAATGGCTATCATGGTGATTCTGCTTGGACATATGGGGTTGGAACAATTAAAGAGGAAGATCAACAATTGCTTGATGCAACGGAAGAGTCTCTTTACAAAGGTTTAGAGCAAGCTCGTCCAGGCAATCGTTTATCAGATATCTCGCATGCGATTCAATCACATGTGGAACCTCTTGGTTATTCTGTTGTTCGTGAGTATGTTGGCCACGGTGTTGGTCAAAACTTACATGAGGACCCACAAATTCCTCATTACGGACCTCCAGGAAAAGGACCAAGGCTCAAACCCGGTATGGTACTAGCAATTGAGCCAATGATTAATGCAGGTAGTCGATATGTAAAAACTCTTTCTGATAACTGGACAGTAGTAACTGTAGATAAGAAAAACTGTGCCCATTTTGAGCATACGATTGCAATTACAGAAACCGGGTATGAAATCTTGACGAAAGCATAGATTTTCAGGTAAGATAGAATGTCTGTGTAGTTCTGGATTTGTTAGCATCTAACTCGAAGGGAGGAAACTACCCATGGCGAAAGAAGACGTTATTGAAGTGGAAGGTACGGTTATTGAACCACTTCCAAATGCAATGTTTCGTGTTGAACTTGAGAACGGTCATAAAATTCTTGCGCATGTATCTGGGAAAATTCGCATGCACTTTATCCGCATTTTGCCTGGTGATAAAGTGACAATTGAGCTTTCTCCTTATGATCTAACGCGTGGTAGAATTACGTACCGCTATAAATAAAAAACTTCTCCGTACACAAGGAGGTTTATACAATGAAAGTAAGACCGTCGGTAAAACCGATCTGTGAAAAATGTAAAGTTATTCGCCGTAAAGGCAATGTCATGGTAATTTGCGAAAATCCAAAGCATAAACAAAAACAAGGCTAATCGATAAGGAGGTGCCGAGCCTATGGCACGTGTTGCAGGTGTTGATATTCCTCGCGATAAGCGCGTTGTAATTTCACTTACGTACGTATTCGGTATTGGTAAATCTACAGCAGCGAAGATTCTTGAAACTGCTGGTATTGACCAGAATACACGTGTGCGCGATTTGACTGAAGAAGAACTTGGTCGTATCCGTGAAGCTGTTGAAGCATATCAAGTTGAAGGTGATCTTCGTCGTGAAGTATCCCTTAACATTAAGCGTCTAATTGAGATTGGAAGCTACCGTGGAATCCGTCATCGTCGTGGATTGCCCGTTCGTGGTCAAAACTCTAAGAATAACGCTCGTACGCGCAAAGGTCCAGCTCGTACAGTAGCGAACAAGAAAAAATAGATAGGAGGGAACAAATCTATGGCTAAAAAAACGAATACTCGTCCAAAGCGTCGTCAAAAGAAAAATATTGATACAGGAATGGCTCACATTCGCTCGACTTTCAATAATACAATCGTGACGATCACTGATACGCATGGTAATGCAATCTCTTGGGCAAGTGCTGGTGCTTTAGGATTTAAAGGTTCTCGTAAGTCTACTCCTTTCGCTGCGCAAATGGCGGCTGAGACTGCTGCGAAAACAGCAATGGAGCATGGCATGAAAACCATCGAAGTTTCTGTTAAAGGTCCTGGAGCTGGTCGTGAAGCGGCTATCCGTTCATTACAAGCAGTTGGTTTAGAGGTAAACATGATTAAAGACGTAACGCCTGTTCCTCATAACGGCTGTCGCCCGCCGAAACGTCGTAGAGTGTAATAAGATCAATCATTGTATAGATTTCTTAGTAGTGTCTATAATGGATAAGACGAGATCTATTAGACAATGAAGGTTAGACTAATAGGCATTGCTCATGGGAAGGCTTAGTGATTGTCCTTTGGGCAATCCTTGTGTTTGCCAGAGTTCGACGTTTTGAAGGAGGGTTTGTTTAATGATTGAAATTGAAAAGCCGAATATTGAGACGGTTGAAGTTAGCGAAGATGCAACATACGGCAAGTTTGTTGTTGAGCCTCTTGAACGTGGTTATGGAACAACACTAGGAAACTCCTTACGTCGCATTCTACTATCATCGCTTCCTGGTGCAGCAGTATCTTCAGTTCAAATTGATGGTGTTCTACACGAATTCTCTACTATTGAGGGTGTTGTGGAAGATGTAACGACAATCATTTTGCACTTAAAGAAACTAGCTTTAAAGATTTATTCAGACGATGAGAAAACACTAGAGATTGATGTTCAAGGCGAAGGCGATGTTACTGCTGGAGACTTAACACATGATAGTGATGTAGAAATTTTAAATCCTGAGCTTCATATCGCTACGCTTACAAAAGGAGCATCGTTCCGCATGCGCCTTCAGGCAAAACGCGGTCGGGGTTATATCCTTGCTGACGGGAATAAAAGCGACGACCAGCCAATTGGCGTTCTTCCGATTGACTCGATCTATACACCGGTAGCGCGTGTAAACTATCAAGTTGAGAATACACGTGTTGGGCAAGTCACAAACTATGATAAACTAACCCTTGATGTGTGGACCGATGGAAGCACTCGCCCTGAAGAAGCAGTATCTCTTGGAGCGAAAATCTTAACAGAGCATTTAAATATTTTCGTAGGCTTAACGGATCAAGCGCAAAACGCGGAAATCATGGTTGAAAAAGAAGAAGACCAAAAAGAAAAAGTCTTGGAAATGACAATTGAAGAGCTTGATCTTTCGGTTCGTTCTTACAACTGTTTAAAGCGCGCTGGTATCAACACGGTACAAGAGCTTACGCATAAAACAGAAGAAGACATGATGAAAGTTCGTAACCTTGGACGTAAGTCTTTAGAAGAAGTACAAGAGAAGCTAGGCGAGTTAGGACTCGGGCTTCGTAACGAAGAATAATTGTTTTTTGGGTTAAAGGAGGGAATATAGCATGGCATACGCAAAACTTGGTCGTACAAGTTCACAACGTAAAGCGTTACTACGTGATTTAGTAACAGACTTAATTATTAATGAGCGTATTGAAACGACTGAAGCTAAAGCAAAGGAATTGCGTCCACTCGTTGAAAAAATGGTGACATTAGGTAAACGTGGAGACCTTCATTCTCGTCGTCAAGTTGCTTCTTTCGTACGTAAAGAAGTAGCAAACGAAGAAAATGGTCAAGACGCAATCCAAAAGCTTTTTGCTGAGATTGCGCCTCGCTTTGAAGAGCGTCAAGGTGGATATACACGCATTCTTAAAGTTGGTCCTCGTCGTGGAGACGGAGCACCAATGGCAATTATTGAGTTTGTTTAAGTAACTCATGTAAGCGGCGATTAAGGGCAGGAGATTATGGAAGCAAGAGCTTTCTTCACTCTATGCCCTTTTTTGTTTTAGGAAGGAAATGAGTCGATGCTGCAGCTAAACAACGCTAGCTATCATTTTAAAGAGAGTGAACCGGTCCTAATAAATGTTTCTTTCTCCATTTCGAAAGGAGAATACATTGCCATTATTGGGAAAAGTGGATCAGGGAAATCTACTCTTGGTAAGCTGATAAAAGGGTTAGTAAAACCCACTTCAGGTTCCATTACTTATCATCAAGAGAAAGAAAACATCGGGTTCTTGTTTCAAAACCCAGATAACCAGATGGTACGAACGATTGTTGAAGATGACCTTGCTTTTGGCTTAGAGAATGCTGCAGTGAATCCGTCTCTTATGGAAGAACGAATGGAACGTTATGCAAAGAAGCTTGGGATTGATCACTTACGGAAGCGATCTATTAATGAGCTTTCTGGTGGTCAAAAGCAGCGTGTGGCGTTAGCGGGTTTACTTGTTCTTGAACCCGAACTTATTATACTTGACGAAGCAACGTCTATGCTTGATCCAGAAGGACGACATGAGGTGCTAGAGCAATTAGAGTCTATGCATCAAGAGTCTAAAACACTTGTAACCATTACTCACGACGTAGAGGAAATGGCCAAGTGCAATCGTATTATTGGTTTGGCAAACGGTGAAGTTATTTTTGATGGGTCATTCACCCAATTAATGCATCAAGAGGACGTTATGCAAGAACTGGGATGCGTAAAGCCCTTCCGCTATGAAGTCATCGCCATGTTAAAGGAACAGGGAATTGGTGTGAATGAAACAATCATTACGTCGGATGAAGAGTTATGTGAGGCATTATGGACGTTTGCTTTAAAGATGTAAGCTATCAATATGAGACAAATCAAGCAACCTCCTATAAGGCATTGCAAGAGGTTTCCTTTTCCATACCAGACGGTAGTTTTACCGCTGTAATAGGAAAAACGGGCTCAGGAAAATCTACCCTTGTTCAGTTGCTCGCTGGGTTACTTAAACCAACTACAGGTGCTGTGCTTCTCAATGGACACACCCTACATGAAGATCAGAATCAGTTGATCCGCAATCACATTGGCTACGTGTTTCAATACCCTGAACATCAACTATTTGCCGAAACAGTCTATGAAGAGCTTGCCTTTGGTTTAAAGTTGGCAGGTAAGCAGAAAGAGCAAATTGAACAAAGAATAGAAGAAATCATGAAAGTAGTAGAGCTAGAGTCTGAGATTTTACAACGTTCCCCCTTTCACTTATCAGGGGGGCAAATGAGAAGAGTGGCCATCGCTGCTATTCTCATGATGAAGCCGAAGCTCTTACTAATTGATGAACCGACAGCAGGGCTTGATCCACAATTAAAAGAAGGAATGATGAAGGTCTTTCAACGCTATAAAAAGCAAGAACATGCGACGGTTTGGATGGTCACTCATTCCATGAATGATGTCGCTCTTTATAGTGATCATTGTATTGCTCTTGAAGCAGGTCTGCTTGTTCGAGCAGGTAAAACATGTGATGTACTTCAAAGTGGAGATGTACCATTACCTCACACGATGGCTTTTGCAAAAGCGCTTATGAAACATCAACATCAACCGCCTTTTTTAAAGAATACAGAAGAGCTTGTAGGATGGATCACGTCATCGTGGCTGAAAGAGAAGGAGAATGAGCATAATGGCTAGAAGATCTGTCGTCATTGGCGATTACATTGAGGGCCACTCATTTATTCATACTCTAGATGCAAAAGTAAAGCTGATTAGTACGTTTCTCTTTGCGATCGTCTTTTTCACTGTGTCATCAATCGGCTCATTTAGTTTAAGTTCGATTCTTATTTTACTTTTGCTGTTAAGTAGCCGTTTGCCAATAAGAGCGGTTCTGCAATCATTAGCGCCCGTTTTTGTCTTTTTACTCGTCTTTTCCCTTATTCAACTTATCGTGATTCAAGATGGAAAACCATTGTTTTCAATCGGGCCAATAACGATTTATGACGAAGGGATGACCATGGCATTTATTGTCTTCTGGCGCACCATTATGCTTTTTCTTATCGCTATTATAATGACAGCAACAACCAGTTCTTATCATATTACACAAGCAATTGAAACTTTATTAAGTCCATTGAATAAAGTGCGTTTTCCAGTTAGGGACGTGGCTACAATGGTTTCAATTGCATTACGATTTATTCCAATCTTACGGGATGAACTATTACTCATTCAACAAGCACAGCGAGCAAGAGGGTATGGTCGTTTTAAAAAATCATTAAAAAATCGTATAAAGCTTTTTATTCCATTATTCGTACCGTTATTTATTCGTGCGCTTAAACGAGCGGAAGAGTTAGGAGAAGCGATGGAAGCAAGAGGCTATCAAAGTCGGGGCACCTATACAACTTGGAAAAAGAAACAGTGGCAAAGGAACGATACCTTCGCGCTCTCTCTTAGTATTGTACTGGCATGCCTCATTTTATCGCTTTAAGCAAAAAAGGAGAGAAATCATGGCAAGGTATGCATGTAAGCTTGCGTACGACGGGACAGAATACAGTGGCTACCAAGTGCAGCCTCAAAAAAGAACCGTGCAAGCTGTTATTGAGCAAGCGTTAACGAACATTCATAAGGGGGAGCATATCTCTGTAACGGCATCAGGAAGAACGGATGCCGGTGTACATGCGAAGGCGCAGGTCATCCATTTTGATTCTCACCTCCAAATGGCTCCTTCTAATTGGATACAAGCATTAAATGTTCATTTGCCAAACGATGTTGTAGTGGAAGAAGTGAGTGAAGTGGCAGAGGATTTTCATGCGCGATTCCACACAACGGGTAAAGAATATCGCTATTATATCCATCATGGCGAGGTGCCGAATGTGTTCCGCCGTCATCATGCCTTGCACATTAAACAACCTTTAGACGTGCCTGCTATGCAGACGGCTGCTCAGTATCTACTTGGTACGCACGACTTTTCTGCATTTTGTGCATCTAATACAGCCATAGTTGATAAAGTTCGAACGATAGCAAGTGTATCCCTTCACCCAAATGGTGGAGAATTAGAATTTACGATTGCTGGTAATGGATTTCTTTACAATATGGTGCGTATTATCGTTGGCACCCTCATTGAAGTTGGATCCGGTAAGCGAGACGCAAGGGAAATGGAGACCATTTTGGCAAGCAAAGATCGAGCGTTCGCAGGAAAAACAGCACCAGCACAAGGGTTGTATTTATGGCAAGTTGATTATGAAAATAATCCATTTTAAAAAGAGGAAACACCCGGATAAGTTTTTTTAAATTAAATTGACTTTATCGCTTAATTATTGTATGATGTTAGATGGTAATTCTAAAGACCCACTGCCCCGGGTTGCGGAATGAGATCACATATTACGCTTTGTGTTTCTTGAACAGCCAGCTTAAAAAACACAAGCACAAATAGAGCAAGACAAAACACTATGTTTTATTATTAGGAGGTTTAATGATGCGTACAACATATATGGCAAAGCCAAACGAAGTTGAGCGTAAGTGGTACGTTGTCGACGCTGAAGGTCAAACGCTTGGTCGTCTTTCTTCAGAAGTTGCTTCAATCCTACGCGGAAAACACAAACCAACATTTACACCACATGTAGACACTGGTGATCACGTGATCATCTTGAATGCAAGCAAAATCCAATTAACGGGTAACAAGCTTCAAGATAAGATCTACTATCGTCACACAAACCACCCAGGTGGATTAAAGCAAACAGCTGCACACGAAATGCGTGCAAACAAGCCTGAGCGTATGCTTGAGCTAGCGATCAAAGGAATGCTTCCAAAGAATACTTTAGGTCGTAAGCAAGGTATGAAGCTTCACGTATATGCAGGTTCTGAACACAATCATCAAGCACAAAAACCAGAAGCGTACGAGCTTCGCGGTTAATCTTTAGGAGGTAATGGATTATGGCTCAAGTACAATACTACGGCACAGGTCGTCGTAAGCATTCTGTAGCACGTGTTCGTCTCGTTCCTGGTGACGGAACAATCGTTGTAAACGGTCGTTCACTTGACGAATATTTCGGTCTTGACACATTAAAGCTTATCGTAAAACAACCACTTGTTGAAACAGGTGTTACTGGTCAATACAATGTCCATGTAAATGTACAAGGAGGCGGCTTTACAGGTCAAGCTGGTGCGATCCGTCATGGCGTAGCACGTGCGCTACTTCAAGTAGATCCTGATAACCGTCCATCGTTAAAAGCTGCTGGCTTCTTAACGCGTGATGCACGTATGAAAGAACGTAAAAAATACGGTCTTAAAGCAGCACGTCGTGCGCCTCAGTTCTCAAAACGTTAATATACTTGCTATATCAATGTTTACCCTCTTTGCCCTTCTGGAGCAGAGAGGGTTTTTTCATGTTCAATTTTAGAGTTGAATACCCATTGAATACCCATTGAATACCCCGAGCTAAAAATTCATGTACTTCTGGAACATCTCTGCTGTTTTCTCCTTTGTTTCATCGGTCACATTAGTATAGATATCTATTTATTCAGATAGAGGCTCGCTAGTATTCCTTCTATAAAAAAAGGTGCGTAAGAAACAGTATGCATCACACATCACACATAATTTAGAAGATATAAAAAAATCCAGCGCATAAAGAAAAGATGGTTGCGAAAACGATGCTGACTACATCCTTTGGTGTACCATTAAAGCGTAACCAGTCAACGTTAAATGTCCATTGGTTAAGAAAGGTGCTTCCAAAAAGCATCAACCAGCTGGATAAAAGAAGACCTAACGCAACCAGTTTGTATCTGTAAAATCTATATATTTACTAGGATAATAAACTGGTTTAGTGAGCACCTTAGCGTCCTCTAACCATAAATCAAAAGCAAGCCTTGTAGCTCCTGATATTGATACATCATCTTCTTTCATGATACAGTTGGCATCCTGCAACCATTCTGTAGCGAAAGAACAAGCTTTCTTGTATCGGTTAACTACTAACTTCTCTTTTTCCCATTCTTTCGTTAGTCCGCTAAGTTGTAAAGACTCCTTAACACTGTTGTCGAAAGTTAAAAAGTCGTTCTTGCCTATATTGTTGGCAATCGCGATGGTAAGTATGGGGTTCTCGCAAAATGCTGCTGTGGCCCAGACTAACGACGAGATGGAAGTACTTACAGGGAGTGCAGCTCAAGAATTTGTTGATGTGACACTTAACGCAGTACAAGAAGGCGAAATCGAGAACATTGCAGATGCATCGACTTATGATCTTGAAGGATCAGTTGTGTATACAGTTGGTGGTGGTGTTACGGTGGTTACATTACCGGTACAGGGTGAATATGCTATAATTAGTAATGTAACGGTATTCATCGATGAGCATAATAATGTATTACAGACAAATGAGATGTTAGTGAGTCAGAATGATGAGGGTAACTTCAAAGTTGAAACGTATCTAGACGGGTCACTTTTGAAGTCTGTCGATACAGATCTTGCTTATATGGATGATGAAGAATTACTTTCAGAAAACACTGTAGACCCATCTGAAGTAGAAGTAATGGGTGTAGGCGCAGTAGCAGCTTGCATTGGAGCGGTGTTAGGTGTCGGTAGTGCGGCTTCATATCTTATCGCAGTTGGTTGCGGTGGTTCTTGTGTAGCACCTACTGCCGTAACGGCACCAATTTGCGCAGCATGTATTGGTGGTTTCGCGGTTGTTGGTGGTGCTGGTGTTACTGCAGTAGTTAATTGCTTCAATTTCCTGTGAGGTGTTTAAATGAATAAAGTCTTAGCTTTTTCCATTTTAGGGATGAGTTTAGCGGCAGCTGTTCTAATTATAGCGACACCTTTCTTGTTTGATCCGCCATATGGAAATGGATTAAAAATGGTGGTTGCAGGATCAACTACAGTATTTGTTATATTTTGCATTATGATATTAACGTTACGTCGTCGATTAAATCATGAAAAAGAATAGAAAGCATTGAGAAGTAGACGTATGTCTACTTCTTTTTTTTGATAACTACTCCGATCCGCTTTTCGAACTACTCATAAATATTAAAAAATGGGTTGATTGCAGAGACATGTCAAATAATTTATGTATATAAGTAATTGGTAATTTTTGTATAATAAAAGGACATCTGATCACGGGTGTGATAAATAGAGGAAGGTGACAGACAATGTACGTAAAAATTTCGGAAAGGGGTGTTAATTCATGATTTCTATCCGAAAAAAAGGACTGTACGGTTTTATCTTTACAATGTTTCTTGGTTTACCCGGTCAAAGGGAATGAAGGTGAAATAAAGGACCATGAGCTTTTTGAGTTTGAAGCCTATATTAATCACAATGAAATTATAGATGGTACAGAACCCTTTGATAAGGTTGACACAGCAGGGAACGATTCAAGTCAAAATAACGGAATTGTTTGTTCATGGGATGATGTAACGTACCCTTTAAAGCAGTCCATAAAAGAGAAAAAATCCTGAACAGAACAAAGAAAAACTAGCTCCAATAAATATTGCACTTGCCTTACTTTTGCTCATCTTAATGAAGGAAGGGCTGAGTATTATTATGCTTGATAGTAAAGCAATTATTAGTAAAAGTACTGACATTTACACCCCTAGATTAATTTTAAAGAGAAAAGAAATTTATTTCAAGGAGAGGAAGCGCCAATCAGAGCGGGATTTTACCACAACCGTGTTGAAGCAGATGGAGCTCTGCCTTACATTGATAGCCAAGGTTTAGCAATGAATGTTACTGTTAGATAGAATAGTATTAAGAGGCTTGTAAATGAAAAGCTGGCTGAAGCAGATACTTTTTCTGATTAAATTCTAGTATTAACTCTAGTAAAGATTCTTCGAATTTAAACCATTCTGTTGGAATCCTATTCTTTTATGGGTTATCACCTAATATTAATTATGATTATTTAGCAAACGACTTCTAATTGCTCTGGTAGTATTTCTAAATACATATGATTTGGCCTCAGCACATGAAATAGTTGTCTATGTTCTTGAATCAGGTACAAACTTTTTTGTTTATATCAGAGACAATTAAGGGCTTAATGTAGCACCAATCCACGGGAATTAGAGATTCAATGCATCTTTCTAACAAGTGAGGTAAGGTGACTTGAAAAATTTTTTAAGAAGGCTATTAAAAGTTTTGTTTTGGACTGTAATATTTACTATAGTTCCTATGTATGTAGTGTTTTTAGCGGCTGACATTTATGAAGTATATGTTCTTACTAAACAAGGTGGAAATGCATTATTTTGGACTTATGTGTTCGGCACCATGGGATTAATGGTTACTATTCCGTTAGCGACATTATCTTATTTGTTAGTTGTGTTTTTTGAGTGGAAAGATGGAGACAAAAAAACGAAAAGATATTGATTTATAGTATAGTTTCAGGTGTCAGTCTTAATGTCGTTATATAATGCAAGTATGAGAGAATACCCAATACGTTAATCTTACTCACCTGTCGGGTCTGATTAGTTCCGTCATTAAAAACACATAAGCAGAAGAGTGCCCTGTACTATCACGTACCGTATAGCAAACCAACCTCCTTTTAAAGAATATCAAAAAGCATAATTTTTTTATGGAGAATTATGTTATTATTGATCTTGTGTTTCATAATTATTAGGAGGTTAAGAAAATGAAGAAAAAAGTATTATTTCTGTCTTTATTATTATTTTTATCTTTGGGTTTCGCTAAAAGTGATATTGCCGAAGCTGCAATGCACCCTTGGAAAAAACTCCCTCAAGCAGGTAGTACATGTGAAGTAAGAGCGTGGACTGATTACATGAGTTATTCAACAAGAGCTACTTCGGTTGACTTCTATCTTGAATCTAGAGGGAACTGTGGCACTCTAAGCTATATAGCAAATGCTAATGCTAATTATGGCGGCGGAATGCATGCGGTATCCTCTACGGAAAGTGGATCTTTTTCTTTCCGCACGCCTGTAAAGAAAGCAAGACTACAAACGATTAATGTTCGCCCAGCAGCAGGACCACTTTGGGCAAGATTCTCTAAAAACGGTAGGGTTGTAGGTATATATGAATCAAATAATCTTTCTTACCCTAGATAATTTCAAACTTGAAAAAAGCGTGTACGAGCTTAATAGCCTTATGCGCTTTTTATATGATAAGATTTTCGCAAGAGGTGGGGGAGAAATGAAGATTGTAGCGCGAAGGATCTGGCCGTTATTTGCATTATTGGGTCTAGCAGCAGTGGTTATGCGTTTCTTTACAGAATCCATTTGGCTAGACATCCTGTTTAATTTTTCAGTTGGAATAACGTTAACTTTTGTAGCGGTTGACATGTTATATGAAGAGCGAAAGAATAGCCGATGGCAGATTGTGATAATTGGATTTTGTGTGTTGCTGTTTCTAGTTGAAGGAATAGTGAATGTAATATCAGTTTTTTAAAGGTCTGCTTAAAAGCAGGTCTTTTTTACATTCTTGGTCTTACAGCTTAGATAGAGGGCATAAAAAAATAAGCAGGCAGAAGCCTACTTATAGATCTTCTATTCTCCAAACATCATTATCCAAAAGAATTAAATCTAAATTTAACTTTTTAGCTTCTATTTTCGCAGAAGCTAAATTAGCAAACGTTTTGTCCTTATAGTGTAAATCCTTTGAGGTTTCAGCAATCCCGTCAACGTACCGTACTACTCTGTACATGGGGCACTCTCCTTTGACAGCCAATATGTAAGCTGTAAAGCAATTGTCTCATAGGGAAACGAATAATGATAGAGATATAAGCAATTTACATACCCTTACAACTTTGTGGGTAAACATTTATTTCATTAGACAGCGTAAAATGCGTGTTTGCCCAAATGATCTATAAGACAGAGGACAGGACAAAAATGTTTTATATGTAGTGGAAATGAACCATAGTGGCGTTAATCTAACTGGTTTTGAGGTAATGGATGCATGTCGTAAACCCATACGGCGGTGTGCCTTCGTGAAAATTGGAGTTAAGCTTCATTTGATTGAATCCGTTTCAACCTTTTGGCTTTTCTAGGTATGCTTTTTGCTTCTATTCCAGCATTATTTCTTGCTTTAATCTATCGTAGGCTTGAGAGAGGGTCGGTAAACAACCTATGCTGATAATGAAAGTAGTTCCTTTGCATAGCTGTAAAAAAGCATAAACTATACATGATACATCGGTTCTCACTCGCTAATAGCGCCAAAAGAAACGCTCAAACCTTGTTTGGGCGTTTCTTTTTGTATGTTTGATTTCCACGCTTAATGTTCTCTTTGAAAAGTGATTACACTAAATAAATGAGAAGAGGGAGCCGAAATGAAACAATCAGTAACAGTGAAAGATTATGGAGCGATAGGTAATCAAACCAATGATACAAAGGCATTTCAGAAAATGTTTGCTGAAGAACGAGAGATCTATGTACCGAGAGGAATATATCATATCGATGAAACCATTAGGGTGTATGAAAATACGTCAGTCGTCATGGAAAATGGTGCTGTCATTCGTTGGAGAGGTCGTGCCAATCGATGCGTTTTTTTAAATGGGGAGTATGGGAATACAGGGATTTCTGGATATAGTGGTGATGGGAACATCTATTTTCAAGGAGGGATCATTGACTTAGGCGAAATCCCTTCTGGTGCGACAGGGTATGGGCCTATTGCTTGTGGGTGGGCTCATGCGGAAAACATTCACATGGAGAACGTAACGTTTACAGGTGGGTACAATAATCACTTTGTCGATATGACAGCTGTTAGGCGATCAAGCTACATCAATTGTGTCTTTAAAGATATGACCATTACAGGTGGCAATGTGTATGAAGCACTACAGATTGATATGTCGACAAATTCTGCTTTTCCACATTTCGGGGCGACGGATAATAAACCGAGTTATGACTGTGTTGTCGATCGGTGCACTTTCCGTAACGTTGCGATTGGCGTAGGTAGTCACGCATCTAGAGTAGTTGATGGGAAACAAATTATGTATAACGCGATTCGCATAACGAACTGTGCATTTTATAACATGAACGATCACGGTATTCGGCTAGACAGTTATGAAGGAGCCTATATTGAGGGAAATTACATTGATGGCACTGGTCAACATGGCATTTATGTTATTGGGGGTAAAGGCAACTTCATTGGTGCCAATTATCTAAAAGATATAAAAGAACACGGTATTTGTCTTGTTGATAAAGGCATTGGTGGAACCAGCTATCCTGCTGCTACCTCCATCGTCCATGGATCGCGCATATTTAATTGTGGGCGATCAGCTGTACGCATTGTAAGAGGAAAAGGCATTGATGTGACACAAGTGAAAGCAATTAATAGTGGAGAAGACGGCTTAAGCGCTACGGATAGTGACATGATTCGCTTTATGAACTGTGATGTGAAAAACGCTTCAACAACAGGCAATGGTCGTTTTAATGGCGTACGATTAAGTGGTGTTTCAGGTGGTCAACTATCTGGTTTAGATGTATCCAATAAAGGTCATTCCACGAATTATGCAAACGGCATACAAGTGACGAGCACGAGTCACAACATTAATACATTTGAGAACAGAATAGATAAGGGATCAAGCGGAAGGGTGAACATTGCTATAAATAATGGAAATCGTGTCGACGGTGAAACGTATTTAACAGAGCTACTAAATGTTAGCGGAGTCGGTCAAACCATTCGTTTAAACGACGATATTAATAACTATACGTCCATTATTGTTGGATCAGGGATCGTCAGTCGTAAAGAAACAACCCATTCTATAGCAAGAGGGTTTTACAATAATGGGTTTCGTAGAGGAGATGATGTGATCAATGTCGAAACGGCAAATGGCAGAATCATTATGGATGTGATTTCACCCACTGAATTAAGAATTGTTCGAGCAGATCATCCTGTAAGGGTCATAATAGGGAAACGATAACAGTCTTTTCTAGTGTGCACAATTTGTTTTTATTTATTGCAAGAACGGGCAGAAATCATTAACAATACATGAAGGAATTGCTGTGCTAACTTATGTATGGGTCAGCTCCCCGAGCTCATACTAGTTGAAAAAAGGGGAAATGGAACATGAGTCAGGTTGTTTCAATAGCCGATAAACGGCGGGAGAAGAAATGGGACTTTGAAAGAAAGATGTTGCGTAAAATTGATATCCGTAAAATGGAGAAAAATATACAAGAATGGATCAAGCCAATTATGCCCTTTCATTTACAGGCGTATCCCTTCTTAATTGATCAATGTATGGATGTGGTCATAGATGCGTTTTTACTTGGAACTGAGTACGGTAAATACGGATTTAAAGGAGAGCCTCTGCACCAGTCGAAAGGGAGATGTTTTGATGTGTTAGCGCATCTGTCTCACGATTTAGCTGCTACCTTGTCAGGATGGGGCAATAAAGGAATTGAGGAATCAACTGTTATAGCAACAGACATGCTTATTGGCTCTTGGTGGGAAAAAGGATTTAACGAATCTTACAAGGCCCATAAAATGCGTTTAGTGTAATCATTCATATCTTCTTCTTGTCCACGTATATATAAAGTGAGACAAGGGGGAGACGGGATGAAACGATATCAGATCATTTTAATCACAACGGGATTGATGATGGCCATTATTCTTTTATGGGCGCGTTTTGACGCAGGTACAGAGGATTCGACTACGTGGCACTTGCCGCTATCTGGAAAAGTGATCGTGCTAGACCCTGGTCATGGGGGAATGGATGGTGGCGCCAGTTCTAAAGAAGGTGTCTTAGAGAAAGAAGTCACCCTTGAAGTGTCAATAAAGCTACGTGATTATTTACAAGAAGCTGGTGCCCTCGTATTAATGACACGTGAAGAAGATGTGGATTTAGCAAATGAAGGAACAAAAAAGATTAAACACCGGAAAACCGAAGATTTAAAAAAGCGAGTAGAAATGGTGAATGAAAGCGACGCAGATTTTTTTATTTCCGTGCATATGAATGCCATTCCATCTCCTAAATGGCGTGGTGCTCAAACCTTCTACCACTTAAAAAATAAGCAAAATGAAGATTTAGCTGTTTTTATACAAGAAGAAATGAAGCGGAACCTTGAAAATACGAATCGCTATGCCAAGCCAATCCATCACGTTTATTTATTAAAACAAGCGACGATTCCAGGCGCACTTATTGAAGCAGGCTTTTTATCAAACCCTGAAGAAGCATTATTACTTGAGACAGATGACTATCAGCAGAAAATGGCCGCTTCAATTTATGAGGGAATTCTTCGCTTTGCTTCAGGTGAAAAAGCACCAGCTGCAAATCCCTATGAATAAATGGATTCTTTGTTTGACGGTAGGCGCTCCCCTCAAGTAGGATAAGAGGTGGAGTGATGATATGTAATGGAAGCTTATCGTGTAAAAAAGGTGTTAAATAATAATGTTCTTATAGCGATTATAGATGAAGAAGAAGTCATACTAATTGGAAAAGGCATCGGCTTTAATAGGAAAAAGGATAGCACCGTTCCAAGTACGGAAGCAGAAAAAGTATTTGTTCTTAAAAATGAAAAAGAACAAAGAAGCTATTTGACCCTTTTACCGAATGTAGAAAAGTCTTTACTCGATGTAACGATAGAAGCAATTGAACTCATTTCAAAACGGTTAGGAGCTCCTTTAAACGAGCATATTCATGTTGGTCTAATGGATCACCTTTCATTTGCACAATCCAGAACGGCGGCTGGACTGCACATTAGCAACCCTTTTTTAACAGAAACAAAATTGCTTTATCCAAATGAGTATGCGATTGCAGTAGAAGTGCTTCATTTAATCGAGGAACGGTTACATATGAAGATGCAACCGGAAGAAGCTGGATTTATCGCCCTGCATATCCATAGCGCTGTTAAAAACAAAGATCTTGGAACGGTAAACGCTCATTCGCAGCTTGTTTCAAAACTGCTGGGCATTATAGAAGAGCAACTTGATATTGTTTTGGATAAAGAAAGCATTGATTATATGCGGCTTGTTCGCCATCTTCGGTTTACGATTGAACGGGTTGAAAATAACGAAGAAGTGGAAGAGGCAAAAGCCATTGATACCCTCTTGAAACAAGAGTATCCGCTATGCTATAATCTGTCTTGGAAGCTCATCAAAATTATGCAGCACTCCTTAGGGAAGCCTGTTTTTGATGCAGAAGCGGTTTATTTAACAATGCACTTACAACGAGTTCAACATAAATATAAATAGTCGTGTGACTGATTCGATCAGGCATGAGGTAAATGTGTACTGTCCATACTAGGGATAGTCTATTTTTCCTCATGCCTTTTTTGTTTGCTCACATAAAACCGTTTTCGTTTGCTTCACTATAATGAAAGTTGGGAGAGACATGTTCAAAAAACTTTTTGGGAACCTGCAAAAAATCGGGAAAGCTTTAATGTTGCCAGTGGCTATGCTACCAGTAGCTGGTTTACTACTAGGTATTGGTTTTGCTTTACAAACTGAAGATACTATTTCGTACTTACCGTTTTTAGGAGCAGAGTGGATTCAACATACTGCAGGGGTTATGGAAGCAGCCGGTGGGATTATTTTTGATAACCTTGCATTAATCTTTGCGGTTGGGGTCGCGATTGGCTTAGCTGGGGATGGTGCAGCAGCACTTGCAGCGCTAGTCGGATATCTTGTCATGAATACGGTAATGGGAGAATGGCTCGGTGTTACATCTGAGATGGTGGCAGGTGATCCTGGTCTTGCACACGTCTTAGGAATCCCTACCTTACAAACAGGTGTGTTTGGAGGAATCTTAGTCGGAATTATTGCCGCCGTTTGTTACAACCGTTTTCATGATATTGAAATGCCGGCATTTCTTGGATTCTTCGCAGGTAAGCGGTTTGTGCCGATTGTCACAGGTGCTATGACATTTATTGTAGCCTTACTGTTATTAATCGTTTGGCCGCCAATCCAGACGGGCTTAAATGAAGTATCGGTTTTCTTATTGGAAACAGGGCAATACTTTGCAGTTTTTTTCTTTGGCTTTATTAAACGTCTCCTTATTCCGTTTGGTTTGCACCATATTTTCCATGCGCCGTTTTGGTTTGAATTTGGACAATACACAAATGCAGCAGGAGAGATTGTTCGAGGCGATCAGCTCATTTTCTTTGCGCAGCTCCGTGATGGCGTTGAAATTACTGCTGGTAATTTTATGGCAGGGGAATACCCAATTATGATGTTCGGTTTGCCTGCAGCAGCACTAGCCATGTACCACGCAGCAAAACCGGAGAAAAAGAAAATTGTTGCTGGATTAATGGTATCCGCAGCACTGACTTCTTTTTTAACAGGAATTACAGAACCACTTGAATTTATGTTCCTTTTTGTAGCGCCTGTATTATTTGTCATTCATGCTTTTCTAGATGGGATATCGTTTGTTATTATGACGTACTTTAGCGTTAACATAGGGTACACATTCTCTGGAGGGGCTATTGACTTCTTCTTATTTGGGATATTGCCAAATCAAGACGGTTGGTGGATAACCATTATTGTTGGTCTCATTTTTGCCGTTATTTACTACACTGTATTCCGCTTTGCTATTGTAAAGTTCAATTTAAAAACACCAGGACGTGAAGTGGAAGAAGCAACAAATGAAAAAGCAAAAGACAAAGGTGCTTTAGCTGGTCACATTTTAACAGCAATGGGTGGAAAAGAGAATATTGCTCATTTAGATGCCTGTATTACACGATTACGTGTGTCTGTTAACGACATTAAAGCAGTCGATAAGAAAGAACTAAAAAACCTTGGTGCCGCAGGTGTACTTGAAGTAGGAGATAACATTCAAGCCATCTTTGGACCACGCTCTGAGACGATAAAAGGACAAATGCAAGACATTATGTCTGGTAAAACGCCTCGAACGGTTGAAAGAAAGCCTGAAGATGAAGTGAACAAGCAAGTAGAAGAGGCTCAGCCAGAAGCGTTACAGCAAGAGCAGGAATCACACATAGCTTCACCAATGACAGGAAGACTCCTTTCAATTAATGAGGTACCAGACCAAGTGTTTGCTGAGAAAATGATGGGCGATGGCTTCGCGATTGAACCAACGGACGGAACGGTGGTCTCCCCAGTAGAAGGAAAAATTACAACGGTCTTTCCTACAAAACATGCGATTGGGATTACCTCTGTAACTGGCCGAGAAGTGTTGATCCATATTGGAATTGATACAGTGAAGTTAGGTGGAGAAGGCTTTACGGTATACGTTGAAGAAGGACAATCCGTTCATCTTGGAGATAAGTTAGTTGAATTTGATGTAGCCTATATCTCAGAAAACGCAAAATCTACTGTTACACCAATTGTTTTCACTAACTTAGCAGAAGGTGAAACGGTTCAAGTAAGAACAGGGTCAGTAAAAGCTGGCGACGAGAATAAGATACAAATAAATAAGTAAAACAAGTGGAACTAGAGTGCAATGCGCTCTAGTTCTTTCTTTATTTTATCTATGCTATACTAAAAGGAATTACGTGTTTGTTTCAAAGGATGGTGCAGAGGAATGACGGATCAAGAAATATTGGAAGCGCTAAAACGGGTAAAAGACCGGGATTTAGATAAAAGCATAGTGGATACAGGTGGCGTGCGTGAAATAAAAAATAAAAACGGAAATCTAAGCTTAAAAATAGCTTTGGCACGTACAGGAACGTCTGAACAAATGCAAGTACAACAAGAAATTGTAAATGTTTTAAAAAGCGAAGGTGCTGCTTCGGTAGGTCTGCGTTTTGATACATTAACAGATGAAGAAATTCAATCACTAGGTGGAGCAAAAGAAGAGCCTTTTAAAGGCCCTGCATTACTTGCGCCAGATAGTAAAACCACCTTTATAACTGTAGCAAGTGGAAAAGGTGGAGTTGGAAAATCGACTGTAACGGTAAACACAGCAGTTGCATTAGCGCGTATTGGAAAGAAAGTCGGCATCATTGACGCGGATATTTATGGATTTAGTGTACCGGATATGATGGGCATTGAAGAACGACCGAAAGTCGTTGATAAACGCATTTATCCTGTTGAACGATTTGGGGTAAAAGTGATTTCAATGGGCTTCTTTGTTGAAGACAATGCACCTGTCATATGGAGAGGGCCAATGCTCGGAAAGATGATCAACCAATTTTTCTCCGAATGCGAATGGGGCGAGCTCGATTACCTTGTCTTAGATTTACCACCTGGCACTGGTGACGTAGCCCTTGATCTGCACTCCATGTTGCCTGATTCAAAAGAGCTTCTTGTCACAACTCCTCACGCTACCGCTGCATTTGTTGCTGCACGTGCAGGGGCGATGGCGATTAAAACAAACCATGAAATGCTTGGTGTTGTTGAGAATATGGCATATTTCGAGAGCCAAACAACAGGGGAAAAAGAATATGTATTTGGTCAAGGTGGCGGTCCTCGATTAGCGGAAGAGCTGAAGACAGACCTATTAGCGCAAATTCCATTAGGACAACCTGTCGTTGATGAAAACGATTTTGCTCCATCTATCTATGGAGAAGATCACCCAATCGGCGAAATTTATCAAGAACTAGCCCAAGCCATTGCTTTTAAGGTAGAACGATAAAAAATAAGAGACTGAGCCCGAGGGGGTTCAGTCTCTTATTCGTTTGAATTATCTTCTGAGTCTTTACTCTGCTTCTCAATGGCTTCATTCATTAGACCTGCCATTTTCGCTGCAAAATAAGGACTCTCTAACGCTTCACTCATAATCCCCATAATTTGTTCGCGGTATTCTTTTGATTTCATTAGTTCCAACGCTTGCTCACCCATTTGTGGATCTTTGAGTATATCCATCATCATTTGTTGATAGTCAGGGTCTTTCATTAATGATTTAAGGATTTTCTCATTTTCCCCTTGCATACTTTCTGCAAAAGCTTTTGCAAATTCAGGGTCTTTCATGACTTCTTGCCAATACTTTTTGCCTTCATCAGATGTTAATGTGTCTTGAATGGTTTCTTTAACGAAAGCACTATCCATGACGATTTCTTCTCGCATATCTTCTTCTGCAATTAACTCGTGTAACGCTTTTTTTCCTTCGTCTGTTTTCAATAGATCAATTACCATTTTTTTCGTACCTTCGTAATCGGTGTTCTGTTGTGCTTCTGTTTGGGCACAGCCACTTAGCGTAACGAATAGGAAGGATATAGATATGATTATGGCAAACGTATAGTTCTTCATACGCATAATGTGGAATCCTTTCTGTCTTGAATTTGCTTTTAGTGTTTGCCGTGCTTAAGAAAATATGCATAAACAAGCTGGTGTTTCTTTACTAAGGTTGCTACAATTAATAGTGGATTCTAAAAATGGGGGATTTGCTCGTGAACAGCAGGAAAGTTGTTTTTATATTTTGGTCGACGTTGCTTCTTGGAAGTTTATCCGGCGGGATTGTTGGCGTTTTGACGAATCTAGACCGGTATCTCGGTGATGGTGCTGAGAATTTTTTGATTGGACTTGTTTGGATGCTTGGCATTAGTGCTGCATTTACACTTGTATCGCAAATGGGCTTTTTTGCATATTTATTTATACATCGTTTTGGTCTTGGTTTGTCTCGATCGCATAAATTATGGAACCGCATCCAGTGGATACTGATTGCGTTCGTCTTTTTTGACTTAGTTTATTTTCGCTATATCGCGTTTGGCGAAAACAATTCTTTCTGGGGGTATTTTATTATCCCGACGGCTCTTTTTCTTTATGCAGTTATCATTGCAACAATTAAAGCAAGAGAAACGAATAAAGGAGCGTTTGTACCTGCGCTATTCTTTATGTTTGTCATTACAACGATTGAATGGATACCGGCTATCGTTGCAGATGATCCCAATTGGCTTATTTTATACCTTACACCTCTATTGGTAGGGAACACGTATCAACTGCTTCTCTTGCATCGGCTACATAAAAAAACCTGATCTTTTTACAGATCAGGTTTTATAATTTCTATTCTACTTCGGTGTTATCAGCATCTGTGTTCGACATTAACTCTTCGATGCTTGAAAATTTGAAGCCTTCCCGTTTTAACTCTTTCAACACGTTTGGCAAAGCGGCAGCTGTTTGTTTTACCGTATCAGACGCATGGAACAATAACACATCTCCTGAACCGGTTTGATCGGTACTGTTTTTAATAATCGCTTCTGTACCTGGATTTTCATAGTCGTAAGAATTAATGCTCCAATGAATAATATCAAGATTTTGTTCTTCTGCAAGTTGCAACGTTTGTTTTGAAAATGCCCCATTCGGTGGTCGTAATAAGGTTGGAACTTCTCCTGTTATTTCTTCCAGTACTTGTTTACTTCTTCTCATATCTTGAACCACTTGATCCTCGTTTAACGACGTATAATTCTTATATTGATAGCCATGGCTACCGATGGTGTAACCTGCATCGGCAATTTCTTTCACTAAATTTGGATACGTCTCTGCCCAAGACGCTAACAGAAAGAAGGTTGCATGCTCAACATTCTCCTGCTCAAGAATGTCTACGATTGGTGAAACATTATGCTCCCCCCAACTGATATTGAAAGTAAGAGCGACCTTTTGGTCACTATCCTCCGCTTTATAAAATGCTTGAGGGCCATCTGGTGTTGAAAACACAGGAACATAATCCCGCTGTATAACTAGCCAACTTGCTACAAATAAAGCCGCTACGCAAATAAACAAAACCGGCTTCCACTTCGTTAAGTTAATGACCCAAATACCTTTCACTGCATTCGCTCCTTTAAACTCGTCCTCTTATAGAAAAGATATGTCTGTCAAAAAAAAATTATGAATAAAATTGCTACGGTTTGAAAAGACTATTTTATTAGGTATTAGAGTGATAGGAGGAACGCCATGAGAGGATTACTGATTTCAGAGAAAGAAACAAAGGAACTTGAGTACATATTAAAAAGAGAACTAGAAGAATTGCTTCTTGATTTAACGGATGATCGAATTGATCGGGTTGTTAAACAGTTAATGGTTGAGAAATATGAAATTGTCCTGAATTTATATAAACGCGTTGCTTTACCGTGTGATCAAAAAGAATACGTTATTCAGTTGAATCATGTCATGAAAAAAAATAACCAAATGTAGTTGATTTTGTAGATTATTGATGATATAGTAGTCAATACCGCGTTAGAGAAACCAATATCTTCTAGAAAAAACAAAAAAACTTTTTCAAAAAAAGATTTGACTTTTCGCTTGCGGTCGTGTAAAGTACTAAGAGTCGCCAAGAGAGATTGAGGCGCAAACGAGTTCTTTGAAAACTGAACAAAAGCCAAGCGTAAAAAGAGATACAAGGTATCTCGTCAATGAAGTTAGACACAGCTTTAAATTGTGCAAATGAGCAAGTCAAACACTTTTAACGGAGAGTTTGATCCTGGCTCAGGACGAACGCTGGCGGCGTGCCTAATACATGCAAGTCGAGCGGACAGAAGGGAGCTTGCTCCCGGACGTTAGCGGCGGACGGGTGAGTAACACGTAGGTAACCTGCCCCTTAGACTGGGATAACTCCGGGAAACCGGAGCTAATACGGGATAATAAAGAGAATCACCTGATTCTCTTTTGAAAGACGGCGTCTAGCTGTCACTAAGGGATGGGCCTGCGGCGCATTAGCTAGTTGGTAAGGTAACGGCTTACCAAGGCGACGATGCGTAGCCGACCTGAGAGGGTGATCGGCCACACTGGGACTGAGACACGGCCCAGACTCCTACGGGAGGCAGCAGTAGGGAATCTTCCGCAATGGACGAAAGTCTGACGGAGCAACGCCGCGTGAGTGAGGAAGGCCTTCGGGTCGTAAAGCTCTGTTGTGAGGGAAGAACAAGTACCGGGGTAACTACCGGTACCTTGACGGTACCTCACCAGAAAGCCACGGCTAACTACGTGCCAGCAGCCGCGGTAATACGTAGGTGGCAAGCGTTGTCCGGAATTATTGGGCGTAAAGCGCGCGCAGGCGGCTTCTTAAGTCTGATGTGAAATCTCGGGGCTCAACCCCGAGCGGCCATTGGAAACTGGGAAGCTTGAGTGCAGAAGAGGAGAGTGGAATTCCACGTGTAGCGGTGAAATGCGTAGATATGTGGAGGAACACCAGTGGCGAAGGCGACTCTCTGGTCTGTAACTGACGCTGAGGCGCGAAAGCGTGGGGAGCAAACAGGATTAGATACCCTGGTAGTCCACGCCGTAAACGATGAGTGCTAGGTGTTAGGGGTTTCGATGCCCGTAGTGCCGAAGTAAACACATTAAGCACTCCGCCTGGGGAGTACGGCCGCAAGGCTGAAACTCAAAGGAATTGACGGGGACCCGCACAAGCAGTGGAGCATGTGGTTTAATTCGAAGCAACGCGAAGAACCTTACCAGGTCTTGACATCCTTTGACCACTCTGGAGACAGAGCTTCCCCTTCGGGGGCAAAGTGACAGGTGGTGCATGGTTGTCGTCAGCTCGTGTCGTGAGATGTTGGGTTAAGTCCCGCAACGAGCGCAACCCTTGATCTTAGTTGCCAGCATTTAGTTGGGCACTCTAAGGTGACTGCCGGTGACAAACCGGAGGAAGGTGGGGACGACGTCAAATCATCATGCCCCTTATGACCTGGGCTACACACGTGCTACAATGGATGGTACAAAGGGCAGCGAAACCGCGAGGTGGAGCCAATCCCATAAAGCCATTCTCAGTTCGGATTGTAGGCTGCAACTCGCCTACATGAAGCCGGAATTGCTAGTAATCGCGGATCAGCATGCCGCGGTGAATACGTTCCCGGGTCTTGTACACACCGCCCGTCACACCACGAGAGTTTGTAACACCCGAAGTCGGTGAGGTAACCTTTTGGAGCCAGCCGCCTAAGGTGGGACAAATGATTGGGGTGAAGTCGTAACAAGGTAGCCGTATCGGAAGGTGCGGCTGGATCACCTCCTTTCTATGGAGTTTTTACTCTAGTCGATGTATGACCTCGGGTCATATAGCGCTTTGGATCTTTTGTTCAGTTTTGGAAGAATTCTTCTTCCAATTGAAAATGCGAAGGTAATGGATACCACGCTAAGAACGCCACGTCCTGTGGCAACGCCTGGTACCTACATCCTGTAGGCATGGTTCTTTGAAAACTAAATCATAATCAATCAACTCAAATTAGTTTTGTTCATCGGTGTTACAACTGTTTGAACGAGACGTCAAGAATTCATAACCTTTTAGGTTAACCAATTGCTTCGTTGAAGCAACAATGGATAAGTTAGAAAGGGCGCACGGTGAATGCCTTGGCACTAGGAGCCGATGAAGGACGCGACGAACAGCGATATGCTTCGGGGAGCTGTAAGTAAGCTTTGATCCGGAGATTTCCGAATGGGGGAACCCACCATCCGTAATGGGATGGTACTCCTGCCTGAACACATAGGGCAGGGTGAGGCAGACCCGGGGAACTGAAACATCTAAGTACCCGGAGGAAGAGAAAGCAAATGCGATTTCCTGAGTAGCGGCGAGCGAAACGGAATCAGCCCAAACCAAGAGGCTTGCCTCTTGGGGTTGTAGGACACTCTATACGGAGTTACAAAGAAACGGAGTAGGTGAATTGTCTGGAAAGACAAGCCGAAGAAGGTAACAGCCCTGTAGCTGAAACTTCGTTTCCTCCAGAGTGGATCCTGAGTACGGCGGGACACGTGAAACCCCGTCGGAATCCGGGAGGACCATCTCCCAAGGCTAAATACTCCCTAGTGACCGATAGTGAACCAGTACCGTGAGGGAAAGGTGAAAAGCACCCCGGAAGGGGAGTGAAAGAGATCCTGAAACCGTGTGCCTACAACTAGTCAGAGCCCGTTAACGGGTGATGGCGTGCCTTTTGTAGAATGAACCGGCGAGTTACGATAACGTGCAAGGTTAAGCTGATGAGGCGGAGCCGTAGCGAAAGCGAGTCTGAATAGGGCGAGTAAGTACGTTGTCGTAGACCCGAAACCGGGTGATCTACCCATGTCCAGGGTGAAGGTCGGGTAACACCGACTGGAGGCCCGAACCCACGCATGTTGAAAAATGCGGGGATGAGGTGTGGGTAGGGGTGAAATGCCAATCGAACTCGGAAATAGCTGGTTCTCCCCGAAATAGCTTTAGGGCTAGCCTCGAGTGATGAGTTTTGGAGGTAGAGCACTGATTGGACGAGGGGTCCCCACAGGATTACCGAATTCAGTCAAACTCCGAATGCCAAAAACTTTAACTCGGGAGTCAGACTGCGAGTGCTAAGATCCGTAGTCAAGAGGGAAACAGCCCAGACCATCAGCTAAGGTCCCCAAGTATACGTTAAGTGGAAAAGGATGTGGAGTTGCTTAGACAACCAGGATGTTGGCTTAGAAGCAGCCATCATTGAAAGAGTGCGTAATAGCTCACTGGTCGAGTGACTCTGCGCCGAAAATGTACCGGGGCTAAACGTATCACCGAAGCTATGGCAATCCCAGTAGGGATTGGGTAGGGGAGCGTTCCAAGGACTGTGAAGCTAGATCGTGAGGACTAGTGGAGTGCTTGGAAGTGAGAATGCCGGTATGAGTAGCGAAAAGAGGGGTGAGAATCCCCTCCGTCGAAAGCCCAAGGTTTCCTGAGGAAGGCTCGTCCGCTCAGGGTTAGTCGGGACCTAAGCCGAGGCCGAAAGGCGTAGGCGATGGACAACAGGTTGATATTCCTGTACCACCTCGTATTTGTTTGAACGATGGGGGGACGCAGAAAGGTAGGGTGAGCGCGCCGCTGGCTGTGCGCGTCGAAGCATGCAAGGCTGGAACATAGGCAAATCCGTGTTCCGTGAAGGCTGAGCTGTGACCGTGAAGGACCCAAGGGTCCGAAATCCCTGATCCTCCGCTGCCGAGAAAAGCCTCTAGTTAGAATACAGGTGCCCGTACCGCAAACCGACACAGGTAGGCGAGAAGAGAATTCTAAGACGCTCGGGAGAACTCTCGTTAAGGAACTCGGCAAAATGACCCCGTAACTTCGGGAGAAGGGGTGCTCTATTAGGGTGTTAAAGCCCGAGAGAGCCGCAGTGAATAGATCCAAGCGACTGTTTAGCAAAAACACAGGTCTCTGCGAAGCCGTAAGGCGAAGTATAGGGGCTGACACCTGCCCGGTGCTGGAAGGTTAAGAGGAGGGGTTATCCCGTAAGGGAGAAGCTCTGAATTGAAGCCCCAGTAAACGGCGGCCGTAACTATAACGGTCCTAAGGTAGCGAAATTCCTTGTCGGGTAAGTTCCGACCCGCACGAATGGTGCAACGACTTGGATACTGTCTCAACGAGAGACCCGGTGAAATTATAGTACCTGTGAAGATGCAGGTTACCCGCGACAGGACGGAAAGACCCCATGGAGCTTTACTGTAGCTTGATAGTGAGTGTTGGTACCATTTGTACAGGATAGGTAGGAGCCTTGGAAGCCGGAGCGCTAGCTTCGGTGGAGGCGTCGGTGGGATACTACCCTGATGGTGCTGACATTCTAACCTCGACCCGTGATCCGGGTCAGGGACATTGTCAGGTGGGCAGTTTGACTGGGGCGGTCGCCTCCTAAACAGTAACGGAGGCGCCCAAAGGTTCCCTCAGAATGGTTGGAAATCATTCGTAGAGTGCAAAGGCATAAGGGAGCTTGACTGCGAGACCTACAAGTCGAGCAGGGACGAAAGTCGGGCTTAGTGATCCGGCGGTGCCGTATGGAAGGGCCGTCGCTCAACGGATAAAAGCTACCCTGGGGATAACAGGCTTATCTCCCCCAAGAGTCCACATCGACGGGGAGGTTTGGCACCTCGATGTCGGCTCGTCGCATCCTGGGGCTGAAGTAGGTCCCAAGGGTTGGGCTGTTCGCCCATTAAAGCGGCACGCGAGCTGGGTTCAGAACGTCGTGAGACAGTTCGGTCCCTATCCGTCGCGGGCGTAGGAAATTTGAGAGGAGCTGTCCTTAGTACGAGAGGACCGGGATGGACATACCGCTGGTGTACCAGTTGTTCCGCCAGGAGCATCGCTGGGTAGCTACGTATGGACGGGATAAGTGCTGAAAGCATCTAAGCATGAAGCCCCCCTCAAGATGAGATTTCCCATGGCGTAAGCCAGTAAGACCCCTTAGAGATGATGAGGTTGATAGGTCAGAAGTGGAAGTGTGGCGACACATGGAGCGGACTGATACTAATCGGTCGAGGGCTTATCCTAAATTTCTTGAGTTTGAGTATGATGATATGATTTAGTTTTGAAAGAATCACCGATTCTTTTTAACAAGAAGGATTTCATTCCTTTGACAAAGAGCAACAAGAAGATCGAGGACTAGAAGTGCTTGAAGGAAGGAGCGTACTTGCGTACGTGACTGACAGAAAGACACAAATAGGACGAAGAGATTCACCGTTGATCTGACGTCAAAATAAGTCTGGTGGCAATAGCAAAGAGGTCACACCCGTTCCCATGCCGAACACGGTCGTTAAGCTCTTTTGCGCCGATGGTAGTTGGGGGCTTCCCCCTGTGAGAGTAGGACGTTGCCAGGCTTACATATTTTTTTGCGTTCCACAGTAGCTCAGTGGTAGAGCTATCGGCTGTTAACCGATCGGTCGCAGGTTCGAATCCTGCCTGTGGAGCCATTTTTTTGCTTCCATAGCTCAGCCGGTAGAGCACCACCATGGTAAGGTGGGGGTCAGCGGTTCAAGTCCGCTTGGAAGCTTTCGTATAAGTACTGGTACATTAAGGTTTCTCCGATGATGGAGAGGCTTATTTTTTTGTTTAAAAAGAGGTTTGCAAACAAATCGCAAACCTTTATCTTGTTAAAGCGTTAAAAGGGAAATGTAGTCTACTTTACTATTGGTAATTTATTTCTTCTTTTAGTTCATTAATTATTCGTCTTATTAATCGAATATTGCCACTATAAAACTGTTTATGGGATTTATATTAATACTATTTTGCATACATTGAGATCTCTCGGTGAGGAGAAGCCCTTGGTTATTTCTTCTCGGGTTAGGTTTTTTGTTTTTCTATTTGTTCAATTATCTTAATTTTATAGTGATGAGGTAAATAACGTTGACAATTCTATTTATAAAAGATAATATATCCTATATACCATTCATCCTACAAATTAAAAGGGGATTTAATTATGATTAAGAAAACAAACCGAATAAATCTTGTAGAACAGGTTGCTAACCAGATTGAACAATTAATTAAATCTGAGCATTGGAAAGTAGGAGACAGACTTCCACCGGAAATGGAACTTATGGAACAATTTGGTGTGAGTCGTAATACTCTACGAGAAGCCATTCGTGCTCTAGTTCACGCGGGTTTACTTGAAACAAAACAAGGGAGTGGAACAGTTGTACATTCTACTAATGCTCTTGAAGCTGCTTTAAAACGCTATGTGAAAAAATCTGAATTAATGGAGATACTTGATGTTCGTTTAGCTTTAGAAAAACAGGCTGCTCAATTGGCTTCAGACAATAGAACAGAAGCAGATTTATTAAAATTAGAAGGTTATATTCAAGAATCTCAACAAGCTGTTAAAAATAACGATTATGAATCGCTTATTGAATTAGATATTCGCTTTCACCAAGCTGTTGTATCATCTTCTAATAACCAACTTTTAATAGACTTATATGAGCCACTAGTAGAAATAATTTATAGTTTTGTTCAAGATTTAATGAAAATGAATGTCCCATACAAATACGAGGAAGAACTGCACATTGAATTATTTAAAGCGATACGTAATCAGGATAAAGTGGCTGCTGCCGCATATGTAGAAAATTATATGGAAATATTAAGACAAGAGATCGTTGAAATGATAGAGGAGAAACAACAACATGAGTGATGGAACACTTTCAGCAACTATAAATAATAATAAAAAATACGGTCTATTATTGCTGGTCGGCATAGTCTTAGTAGGGTCTAACTTAAGAGTACCATTAACTTCTGCTGGTGCTTTAATTCCCTTAATACGTGATGATTTAGGTATTAGTAATGCTTTGATAGGTACGATTACAACATTGCCATTACTTGCATTTGCTTTACTCTCACCATTTGCTCCTAAAATAGCCAATTGGATCGGTATGGAATTAACAATTGCATTATCCTTAATATTACTTATTATTGGGATTGTGATTCGCTCATTTTCAGGCAGTCTTTTTTTATTTGCTGGTACAATTTTAATTGGATTGGCAATTGCTTTCGGTAATGTCCTGATTCCTGGAATTGTAAAAATGAACTTCCCCTTAAAAATTGGTTTAATGACTGGTATATATGCGATATTCATGAATTTATTCGGTGCTCTCGGATCAGGAATTAGTGTTCATATTTCATCTATTGGTAATTTTGGATGGCAAGGTGCATTAGGTATATGGGGAATACTAACCTTCGTTTCTTTAATTATTTGGCTACCACAACTTCGTAAGAATAATAAAAATGAAAAAATAAATGTGAAAATAGAGAAGAAAAACAGTTTATGGCGTTCTCCACTCGCATGGAAGATTACAATATTTATGGGAGGACAATCATTAATGTTTTATACATTAATAACATGGTTACCAGATATTTTAAACTCGAATGGTTATAATTCAAATACTGCTGGATGGATAGTATTTTTAATGCAGTTTGCAGTCATTCCAGTTACTTTTATTGTACCGGTTATTGCAGGAAAAATGAAAAACCAAGTCGTTTTAAGTATTGTAACAGCTTCTCTATTCTTAATTGGATTTGCAGGGTTATTACAAGGAAGCTCCACATTGTTTCCATTTTGGGCAATCCTTTTGGGTATTGCCAGCGGAAGTGCGTTCAGTCTTTCTATGATGTTTTTTACACTGAGATCAAAAAATGGAAAGGAAGCAGCAGAGTTATCTGGCATGGCTCAATCTTTCGGTTATTTATTAGCAGCAGTCGGTCCAGTACTAGTTGGAGCTTTACATGACATGACTGATGGTTGGACGGCTCCGCTCCTTTTACTTATTCTTATATCTATTGTTTTGTTTATTGTTGGGATTGGTTCAGGCAAAGAAGGTTATGTTACAGAATCCCATGCTGCTGAAGTAACAAGTTAACCCATAACTTGTTAAGTGAGTGAATATCAAAATTCTAACCCCTTGCGTGATAAGGATAACAAGAGTTAAACAAGAAGTCCCCTCCCAAAAAATCTTATATAGTGATAATTGACGAAAAACCATAAAATACTGGAGGGGTACTCCCTTTTTTATAGACCTGTTGCTCCGTAACCTTATTGGCTATAAAGGAGAGTACATCTTATGGCAAGCTCCTTATTAGATCATGAATACTAATGGCATGAAATTGAAGAGAAACAAATTGATATAAATAATCTTGCGGTGAAATGGTAAGGTATAAAGTGAAATATAGAAAAGGAGCATGTAAACCATGCTCACCTAAATAATAAATTGCTTTATTATTACTAAGACATTCCACCAAAAAAAATATTTATCTCTTCAGGCACTAAGGAAAAAAAGTTAAGCCAATATTGGTTTAACCACTACCAAGCCTTTCATTTTTATCAACGTCACGTTAGTCATTTAAAAAACCAATATATTTTTTTGTGTCTCAATTAAGAGATGGATATAAAGAGAATCTAAAGACCAGTTCTCACTTATAAAAGATTTAAAAAGATCAGTGTTTGCAAAAGCTATATTGACTGCATTCCCAAATGCAATAGTATATTTCTAATTACTCTCCCCAATTAATAATTTAGTATAATTCCTTGTATAAATTCTTACTAAACATCGCAATTGCTTCCCTCTGAATTGAAGGTAACAAATGATTGTAAGTATCTAAAGTCGTCGTAATACTTGAATGTCCTAATCTCTCAGCTACTACTTTAACTGGTATTCCTTGCAAGAGCATTAGGGTAGCATGCGTGTGCCTTAGATCGTGAAAGCGAATAGAGGGTACATTCGCATCTTCTTTCAATTGATACCATTTACGGTTCAAATTACGAGGCGTTACATGTGTGCCTAGGCTAGTGCAAACAACTAAATCATTATTTTTATATCCTCTTCCAGCTCGTTTTTTCTCATAATCTACCCGTTCTTTCCGCTTTTTTAATTCATTAATAGTTACTTCATCTAAATCAATTGTACGATTAAAACTAGCTTTTGTTTTTCCATCTGAAGCCCCATAAGGTGTATGTGTGACAACTGTGCGTAATAGACTATTTTCAAAGTCGACGTCCTTCCAACGAAGTCCAAGAACCTCACTACGACGCATACCTGTCATAGCTGCTAAATGAAAAGCAATATAAAGAGGATCGTTTTTACTAGAATTGAGAAACTGTAAAAGCTGTTTTTCATCCCATACATGAATTTCTTTTCGTTCGATACGTGCAGTTTTTAAACCAGCTGCTACGTTCTTCCCAACAATTCCATCTTCTACAGCCTCTGACAAAGCAGAGCTAATAACGGTATGAACTTTTTTAATAGTAGCGGGAGCTAATCCAAGATCATTCTCTAAATAAGAAAAGAATGTTTTAAGATGGAGTCTATTAAGCTTTTCTAACTTGTAATTCCCAAGCTTAGGTATGATATGGATACGAAGGTGGGTTTTATAAACTTGGAAGGTAGAAGCTTTCAATCTACTTCGTTTATTTAGAATCCACTTTTCTAAATAAGCAGCAAAAGACTCTTTAGAGGGTTCAATGAAATTTCCCGTGTTGATTTCATTAAGTATGCGGGGCATGTCTTTTTGTGCTGCTTTCTTCGTATCATAGCCTGAGAACCATTTTTGACGTCTTTCGTTGTTATGATCTCTTTCTAAATCTACAACGATAACATATTTATTTCCTCGTTTACGTATGTGTCCTTTCATCTTAAGACCTCCGTTATGTGTTATTTACAGAGTGAATTGCAGCATATCTTCTAAATCTGCAACTTGAATGACGAAATTATCAACCTCTGTTCGATCAACGCCGTGTAAATTCAAGCGATGTTCAACGTTAGTTAAGTTAATTCCAAACACATTCTCAGAGGTTGTTAAAAGTAAATCATCTATTAATATAGTTACATTCATGGCGTCTTGATCAAATTCTTCTGCTGGATGCATATCAAAAGGAGCTTGTACAGCTATTGTAAGTGTTTTATGATCCCAGTCGATTATTTGATTACGTACATTTAAAACGATCCATATAGGCGCTTTAGTGCCCTCGTGATAGTCATAATATACTTTGTAAGAAATCATAGTCCAGTCATCTCCTTTTTCTGTTTTTGAAGAAGTGCTTTTTCTACTAGAGACTGTGCGTGAATCGGAATATCTTTTTTGGGAACAGATTTATAAGAATTAGGTGTCGGCTGTTCTCTTATAACATCATTAAATCTTTGTAATGACTCAGCACTACGTATTCTTGCTTCAATTTGCTGTAATCGACTTTCAGCTAATTCCTTAGAGACATGAAATTCACTAGCTAAAGTAGACGATAGGTGGTCGCAGTAATTACAGCATTTCTCGACCATAAAGAATGGCATTGAAGCATATAGCTGAAATTGGTCTGCTTGTACTTCCTGCATCATGGTGAATTCTTTACTATACATATTTTCTTGAGAGCCACAGTGACGAAGAGGGTGACAAAGCTCATGAAAGAAAATTTCTCTTTTTTCAATAGCTGAATGATCTTTATGTAAAAAATAATGGCAACGTTATGTTCATCATCCCATATAGCTCTGTCAGGTCCCGGACTTTCCTTAATACAAATATTAAGGGTGTCGGCTATCTTATTAATATTAAGATCCTCTGGAGAAAGAATATGATGTTCTTTATAAAATAGTTCTAACCACTGTTCTATAGGAGTTCTTGAATATAAGCGTAGCAAAGAATCACCTCTATAAGAATATATGTTCGGTGTTATGGTAAATAAAAACGTCCAGCAAAAATGTTGGACGTTATTTTTTGTTTTCTCTATTAATCTTATTCTGCCGTATTCTTCTAAATACTTCAAGTTGTTCATTTAAGAATTCTACTTCTTCATTATCAAGGTCTTTGTAATTATAGAATGCAGAGTTTGTATTTGTGTTAGAGGATGTGTTGCTATTTTTATCATTCGTTTCTCCTGTAAGGTAGCTCATGGAGACGTTGTATTTTTTTGCTAACAATTTAAGTCTTTGAACAGATGGTTCATTTCTACCTTGTTCATAAAAACCATATGCACTTTCAGTAATATCGAGAAACTTGGCAACTTCTTGTTGGGTAAAATTGTTCTCTTTTCTTAGTTCGCGCAAACGATCCTTAAGTTCTGCCATATCAAGATCCTTTCAGTACTCTATATTTATTAATTGTACAACTTTTAGTTGGGTAAATAAAGTTTTCAATAAAAAACCCATCAAAAAATCTGGTAAAAGTGTTGACACCCAATTAAATGTTGGGTAAGATAACACTACAAAACGTTGGGTGGTGAAAAATGATTCGAAAAAGAGATGAACTTATTCTTTTACGTAATAACAAAAATTGGTCTCAAAGGGATGTGATTGAGCTCTTAAATATTAGATACAGTGTTAGTATCAGTGAAAGTTATTATGGAATGATTGAACAGGGTTCGAGATTTCCGAGCTTGAACGTGGCAATAGCAATAGCTAAGTTGTTTAAAGTTAGTCCAGAGTCAATATTTAAAAAGAGAACTGAAATGAAAATCTAAGTAAGGAGTGACTAAGAATGTCCTTTGAAGAGACTATAAGGCAAATTGTTCGAGAAGAAAACGAAGAATTCCTGCAAAAGGTTAAAGACGCATTAAATTATTCTCAGTCTGATTCAATGCCAGATGTTTTAACAGTGCAAGAGGCAGCTGAATATTTAAGAATGGGAAAATCTAAAATGTACGAATTATCTCAGCATCATGATTTTCCATCCTGGCGAGAAGGGCGCAGAGTTCTTATATCTAAAAAAGGCTTAGATCAATACCAACGTGAAAAGCTAAGTGAAAAAGAAGTGGTCATGTAATGGGGAATCAATCATGACTTTCCAAATAATGAGCGATTTGATGAAAGAAGCTGTACCACTAGCTAAGAAGATGGAAGGTGATTGGCAAGCAAGAATGAAGCTGGCAATGAGGTCTGTAAAGATCAATTACTTTATGAGCCAACCAATTTCAAAAGGAACTATCAATGAATTGCTTAAACACGGAGTATCGTATCGTCGCATTTCTCGAAATTATAAAGTTGGACGAAGCGATATTACTGCAATAGAGAGGCAATAAATAGTGTGAGTATAGACCACTATTAACGATCTTATAAGCGAATGAAATGAGTGAGTACATTGATAATTACATATAGAAAGAAAGCGCACCTGACAGAAGTCAGATACGCCAGTAAAACCTAGGAAATTTTATTGTAGCGTACTTTCTTCGTTATGTCACTAGGCGTGAGTATTAAGTGGACACAGCTAACACTTGTTTAAATGCTGTAGCAGGTAAGAAGATACGTGCGCCATAGCTGTATACAGCTTGATGGTTATACAATAACCTACTAACGTTGCCAAGAAAGACAGAAAGTTCTGGAGCGACTGACAAGCGCCATGATGGATACAGAACCTGAGCGGTTTCTATAAATTGTTGCGATGAAAATTGATGAGAAGTCTTTGGAAAATAAAACTACTAAAACGAAAAGAGGAATTTATAATGAATTTAAAAAATGGAATTAAGCCAGAACCACAAGAGACATTTGGAAACATGATTTTTATGGGATTAAACAGAGAGAAAATGTACTTTGACCGTGAAAAGGGAGAGCGTACAGATAAGTTGGAAGCACGCATTTATAACGTAGCATCAAGTGTTCAGCAAGGACAAATAGAAGTAACATTGCCTGATTATGTCGACTTAAAAGAAATTGATTTTAATAAACCAGTTGAGCTAGTGAATCCAAGAATTACAGCAAGAGCCCAAGCGAATGGGAACTTTGCCAATATCATTTATACGTTACTCGCAGAAGATATCGTGGAAACTGGACATAAATCTAATTCTAACTTTGAACCGAAAGCCAAAGAGCAAAAAGAACCTGTAACAGCTGGTTCAGATAAAAAATAAGTATTTTTATGCGTGCTAGTTAAGACTGGTGCGCTCTAATTTTTTCTCAAAGGAGTGTTAAAGATTATAGAAGCAATTAAACGCCGCCTTTGGAAATACCGCGGTCATCGAATCACCCCTCACATGAGAAATGCAGTTTGGACAGCAGGATTGGGCGTATTTGTACCCGTTTTCCTAGCTGTCCTTTTTTATAGCTTTAAAGATTCGTTTCCAATTTTCCAATGGAATGATTGGGAACAATACAAGGTATTTATTGAGTATGAGAGCTGGAATTGGTCGTTCTTGTTATCAAGATTCGCTGTATCTTTTCTTATCGCAGCAGCAGTTGTAGGTATTGTCTATCTTGTTGCATTTGATCAGTTCAAACAGTTGCTTCACAAGCAAAAAATTGCACGCATGTTTTTTTCAAATCGCTTTTACGAACAAGAAAACTTCCAAACAGAGTCGGGATGGACAAATAAGACCGTTACAAAAAGAAAGATTACCTATTTTCCTCGTGCCTATTATCAAGTGAAGAATGGTCATATCTATGTCCGTGTTGCTCTTGATTTAAGCAGATTTCAAGCGCGTTATTTAGAACTAGGTACAGACTTAGAGAATGGCTTATTTTGTGATTTAGTTGATCGTGAAGTCGAAGAAGGATTTGTGGTTTTTAAGCTTCTGTACGATGTAAAAAAGAATCGTATTCCGATTCAAGAAGTACAAGTAAAAAACGGTTCGATGAGCTTAATGAAGAACGTGTATTGGGAATTTGATAAGCTGCCACATATGTTAATTGCTGGTGGAACAGGTGGAGGAAAAACATACTTCATCTTAACGATTATTCAAGCCGTGCTTAAATCGAATGCCGAAATTAGTATACTTGATCCAAAAAACGCGGACTTGGCAGATTTAGAAGCGGTTCTTCCAAAAGGAGTGGTGTATTCAAAGAAAAACGGCATTATGATGTGTTTGCGTAAATCGGTGGAGGGCATGATGAATCGTTCAGATGAAATGAAACAGATGCCAAATTACAAGACAGGTGAGAACTACGCCTACCTTGGATTGCCTCCCATGTTTATCTTTTTTGATGAGTATGTAGCGTTTATGGATTTGTTGGAACCACAAGAACGAATGGAAGCGTTAGGCTATATGAAACAGCTCGTCATGCTCGGAAGGCAGATGGGTTATTTTTTGGTTCTCGGAGCGCAACGACCAGATGCCAAGTACTTAGCTGATGGTATCCGTGACCAATTTAATTTTCGAGTGGCGCTAGGGAAGATGTCGGAATCTGGTTACGGCATGATGTTTGGTGATGTCGATAAAACTTTTTTAAATAAAAGCATAAAGGGTCGTGGCTATGCCGACACAGGCACATCAACCATATCAGAATTTTATAGCCCACTCGTCACGAAAGGATATGACTTTATGGAAGAAATCAAGCGAGCACAAGTGGGAGTGAATGGAGCGTCGGCGACGGCAGTCGCCAGCGGCAGCGTAGCGACAGAAACGGGAACGAGCGGGAGGAGTGAGCGAAGCGAATGACGACCACAAAACACCAACCCCCCCTAGCTAACAGGGGGGTAGTAATCGTAGAAAAAGAACCGGAAGCAGTCCAAAACCCTTTAACAGCAATGGTTGACTACTTGCGAGTATCTTTTAAAACACATGATGTTAATTTCATCCTAGAACATATCGTCCATTTGAAGAAAGCATACATGCAGGAAAAGGAGTCAGGCTTTTATGGTTACATCGGTACCTATCAGCTTGATCATATTAAAGTCTTTTATTCGAAAGAAGGTGACAATCGAGGCGTATTGGTGGAGATGTCTGGTCAAGGATGCCGACAGTTTGAAAGCTTCTTGGATGCTCGCAAGAAAACGTGGTTTGATTTCTTCAAAGACTGCATTAACCATGGTGGCAAGTTCAGTCGCTTTGACTTAGCGATTGATGATCAAGAAACATACTTTGAAATCCCCATGCTGTTAGAAAAAGTGAAGAAGGGCGAAGCCATTTCACGGTTTCGTAAGTCAGATTTTAATGGCTCGCTTGATATTGCAGACGGATCGAATGGGGGAACGACACTATACTTTGGGTCGAAAAAATCAGAAGCTTATCTTTGCTTCTATGAGAAGAACCACGAACAAGCTGACAAATATAATATTCCTCTTGAAGATCTTGGCGACTGGAATCGCTACGAGCTAAGGCTTAAAAATGATCGAGCGCAAGGAGCTGTTCAATCATTAATTCAGTCACAAGATTTACTTGATATCGCTATGCAGATTATTAACAACTACATTCGATTTGTTGATGCCGATGAAGATGCTTCAAGAGAAAAATGGAAAACAAGTGGATTTTGGAAAGTGTTCATAGGTGATGTCGGCAAGCTAAGCCTGTTTATGCAGCCAGAAGATGAGTTTTACGAGAAATCGAGGAGGTGGTTGCAGAATTCATGTGCACCAACGATGAAAATGGTGCTTGAAGCGGATCAGGTCTTAGGGCGACAAGATTTATCGGATATGGTCGTCAACGCCGAGCTATCAGATAAACAGGAAAAAATGCTTGATGTGCTACTAGCAAGTCCACAAGATATGGTCTGTTAAACAAGGAATGGCTCTTATAGTAGAAGATAAGCTCACTATGGCATCTGTCAACGGTAAATGGCTGACTGGAATGGAATGAAAGGAATTTAAGGAGTTGATAGATTCTCATAACCAAGACCCTCTTGGCATTGAAGAAAAACCTATTTTTCTTCTTGCCTACCGGCGAGGGAGCCCCCGAATGAAACCGGGGGTTGGGGGATTAAATAATCACGGTCAAGCTAGTTTAGCTTGCTGGTTTGGACAGCGTCCAAGGTTTATTAAAACAAGGAGGTGATTACTTGGAAGTTGTGCCTGAGGGCGTTCGGTCTTGTTTGCACACTGGTATAGGAAACAATATCGATTTCTTAATTGCACGAGCAACAGCGATCATTGAGTCACAGCAACGTTTCATGAAAAGTTACGACTTAAAAATGTATGAAGAAGTAAAGGAGGCTTTAGACTGGTACTCAAAACATTGTCTTGAATCTGACTTAGAAAAAGATCTTCAGGAGTTTGAACGGCTACATCAAAAAATAAAGGAGGAAGAATCATTATGAAACATGTTGAATTACTAAACCGAGGACAACTAGAAACAGAGCTAGAGAATCAAGGTATTTTAGATCTTGCTGATCAATTAATCGAACGCATGAAAGAACATGTTCGTTATATGAGCAAACATGTATTTGAACAAGTGGTTATCGATGCAAAGATGGTTGTAAACAATGCTGTGAAAACGATTATTGCTCGATTTGCTGTATACGACTATGAAGACGCATCAGAAGATGGTGGGACTGATCCAATTAAATATGTTGAATTCGAATCACTAAGCCCACTAAAAGAGGTTTAGTGATTTTTTATGTTAGCTCACTACAAGACGTTGGATGAACGATTTAAGTTGTTAGGGTTTACGGTAGGCATTGGTTCGCAAGTGTATGTAATGGATTTAAGTAAACGTTCTATGCTTGTTGTCGAAGGCGTTAGAAAAAAGGGCTATTCCACCTATCGATATACGTTCTATAAAATGACGTGCTTGCCCGGAGGTGGTCAAAGGCGTTTAAAAGTATACGAGAAAGATGTTTCAGCGAAAAAGGTGTTACGACGAGTAGCATCTTTTTTAGCTTATATCGAACTAGATCAAGGAGGGTTAAAGGATGGCTAAATCCGGTGGGCACTCGATAATCGAGCGCCTTAAACACCGCTTTAAACGAATCAAGAAACCAGCCAAGCAAAGAAGCATGATTCGTAAAGATCATTCAAAGAGAACAGCAACGGCTGTGTGGTCATTATTAGGGAGCATTGTTGTCCTCTCACTATTAACTATTTTGCTTTCAGTAAATACAAGGTCTGCTTTAAATGAAACCAATGCGCATCTCTCGAGTGAAGCAAATGAGGAAGAGTCGCCCTCTATTTCATTACCTGCTGCTGAACAGTATCTTTCAGGATTTATTGATGTGTTCATCAATGTTGAAAACACCCATGAAACACTAGAAGAAAGAAAACAAACGCTGAAAAATTACATGGCTCAATCAGCTACTTTACAGGATGACAAACATCCGCTTTATCAACTGTCAGATTTACAAGGTAATAGAATTTTAGAAAACCATTCCTTGTTTAACATGAGAGAGAAAGAAGAAGAAACCTTATTTCAATATAAAGTCACGTTCACAAATCAAGTTCCAAAAGAAAAAGAGGTAGAGATCGAGCCGGAAGATGATGACGATGAACCAGATACTGAAATTGTCATTGAAAATGAAGAGGCGAAACAAACGTTACTATTAAACATTCCAGTGATTGCAGAAGAAAGTACTTTCGCCATTGCAGGTACTCCGTATTTTTCAGAAGTGTATTCCTTAAATGGAACTATAAGAATAGAGGAAGAGAAATCACACATTGATCCTTATGTCGGGGAGGAACAATCAGCGGTTCAAGAGTTTTTACATTCTTTCTTTGAACGATATGCTGCTGAGCCAAAAGAAGAATTGGCTTACATGATGAAGGAGCCGGAAAGTTTAAACGGTGCTCTTTCATTTGAAGAGATTCAAGATGTAAAACTCATTGAAGTGGACAATGGATTTAAAGCAGAGGTAGCCGTGATGTTCAGAGGGAAAGGGACGAACATTCCACAGCCTGCTTTTATGGAATTAGAGATTAATCGACATGAAGGAAATTACTACATTGAATCAATGGACTATCAATAGAAGGAGGAAAAGAATATGAATCTATTAAATAAATTAACGGTAGGGTCAGTTCCTAGTGGATTACCGACACTAGATGGCGTAGAGAATTGGGGGCTTGTTGTTGTAGCTCAAGTAATAGGGTTGTTTGTTTTCTTCTTGATCGCAAAACACTTAGCTCGATTTAAGATAGGTGGAATTATTATGACATGCATTGTCGGTGGAATCGCCACATTTGTTGTGCAAAATTGGTCTCAAGTGAGCGGGTGGATTGAAGCATTCATTGATACATTCTAAGGAGGTGAGAGGTTGCGAACCGTTTTTAACTACCGAAAAGCATTAAGAGAACCTAAAAAAGTACAGCAGCTGACGGCTTCATATAGTCTACCAATCCCGTTTGAGTTGATCCCAGTTATCAACTTTTTTATTTTTATGACGATGACATTTCTGATAGGACAGATTATTCGTATGGGGTTTCCTCATACGTTTGAACGAACCTTTGTGATGTGGTTAATTGGTTTACCCCTAGCGTTAACCATACTCGTAACGAAAATTAAACCTGAAGGTAAGAACATTTATTTATATTTTTTGGATGTAGCCAAATACTACGTTCAAATAAAACTTCCAAAAAAGCGTTTCTGTAATGATCGAGAGGTCGAATGGATGAGTGCTTCAACAATCCAGTTTAAACGCTGTGTAAAGGTGGTGGCGAAAAAACGTGAGTACATTGAAAACACCAATGAAAACGATGAGGAACAATCTACTGTTAACGAGAACGGGCGACGTGTGGGCGTATTACCGAATCAAGAGTCAGTCCATTCCCATGCAAAATAAAAAAGTAGTAAACAGCTACAAACGGAACTGGAAAGCCTTCTTTGAAGAGCTAACCACGCATAAGGATTTTCATCTAATGATGTACCCACAAGAATATCGGCTAGAAGAACGATTTGCTGACTTGGAACAAGATCTCGCAGAAGACGCAAAGCAAATGGCAGAGTACTATACAGAAGAAACAGTACGATTGCTTAATCAACGCTTAGGAAAAGTCACAAAGAATGATTTTATATTAGGGGTGAAATTAAAGCAGAACTTAGTCAATAGTGATGCTGAACTTAAGGAAAACATGATGTCGATGTTTTCAACGGCAACAGATACAATTGTAAATCTATTAGGGTGGGAACAAAGCGTTTCCACCTCTTTCTTTCAACAGTACGAAGAGGCAGAGGAAACAACCGCCAGTCTATGTGCAATGGTGAATGGAATTCGTTTAAGAGAAGACGAATTAATCTATGTAAATCGCTATAACTTCTTACGAGGCTTAGACCATCAAGTAGGGGAAGAGATTGAAAATGCCTCTGTAGATGCGATAACAAACACGTTAATTGATCCAACCTCTTCTGGAGTGTTGAAACTAACGAGCGATGAATCGGAAGGCTATATGTCATTTGTGGTGATCGACGAGTTTCGACATAATATGGCGGAGAGTGAGCTGTTCTACGAGGCGCAAACGCTTCCTTTTTCAGTAGAGATTGAGATGAAAGTGCAAGTCGAAAGCAAATCAAAAACGAAGATGGATTTGAATTTAAAGAAGCAGCAGCTAAAAGAATCAACGCTGGAACAAAACCGTGTTGGCGATCAAGAAGATTCATCGGTAAGTGCGAGTGCTTATTTAGTGAGACACTTACAAAACGAAATAAAAAAAGATGATGTAGACATGTTGAACTGGTTAGCGGTCATTGTCGTACAAGGGGAGACCAAGAAGGAATGTAAAAATCGGGCAAAGCTTGTGACAAGACATATGAAGTCAGCAGGCATAACGTGTCGTATTCCAGTCGCGGATCAATTGCCTTTGTTCTATAAGTTTCTTCCCGGGGAACGATTAGATGTAACAAACCGAAATTGGCTGCAAAAGACTACTCAAGATGGTTTGGCAGAAGGGTTATTTGGCGTATCAGCTGATGTTGGTTCAAAGATTGGCTTTTTTATTGGTTGGATTGATCCGTTTGTGAAGCATGCTGATTTACAAGGCGCGATTTCAGCAAGTCGATTTCCTGTTTTGTACCATATGTTCTTAGCTAACCAACAGCTCAAAGGGTCAAAGACACGTTCGCCCCATGTTCTAATTACGGGGGATACAGGCACGGGTAAATCCTTTTTAGCAAAGCTGTTGTTTATCTATGTCAGTATGCTAAACGTGAAATCTTTGTACATTGATCCCAAGAAAGAATTACGGAAATGGATTGATAAGGTAAAGCAAAACCCAAGAGTGCAACAAGAGTATCCGCTATTCACACAGCATCTTGAGAAGTTCCATTTTACAACGCTCGATGCAGCGGATGAAGACAATTGGGGAGCACTTGATCCAGTTGTATTTCTTCCACCAATGCAAGCAAAGGAAATGGTGCAAGTCATCTTTGCTCAAGTTTACGATTTTAAGGGCAAAGACGATGTGCATACGGCTTTTCTACGTGCCATTACCAACGTATTGGAGCAAAAGCAAAACGGGGAGCAAGTTGGCTCTCTGACAATTATTGAACAGATGAGAAACCACGATGATTCCGCAGTCCAAAAGGCTGGGGATTTTTTATATGAAGTCGTAGCCGATTCGATTATGAAACTATGTGTTCATGATGGTTCAAATCAAGCACTTTCGTTAAACAAGCGTATTAGTATCGTTGAAATCGAAAACCTTGATCTACCAGAAGCGACCGATCCAATCGAAAGCTACACAAACTCACAACTAAAATCAAGTGCCGTTATGTTTGCGCTTGGAAAGTTTTGCGAGCTATTTGGTATGAACAAGGAAGAACGGACAATGGAATTTATGGACGAAGCATGGGTTATTACATCCAGCCAACAAGGAAGAAAAGTAGAAAAACAAATGCGTCGTGTAGGACGGAGTTATAATAATGCCCTCGTCTTTATTTCACAAAGCACGAAAGACGCATTGCGTGAAGAAGAATCGGGAAACTTCGGTGTAGCATTTGCGTTCGATGAACCAACAGAGCGAAAAGAAGTGCTTAAGTGGATGAATATGGAGCCGAGTGAAGAGAACGAAGACATGATGGAAAACATGTTCCAAGGACAATGCCTTTTTAAAGACTATTATGGTCGAACAGCAAAAATGAGCATTGAGTGCTTATTCGACGAATGGTATGGAGCGCTAGAAACCGTTGAGACGTCTTCAGTGGCAACGGCAGAAGAAAAGTATTTATAGAAGGGAGGTAGAGGATGAAGTTAGCGATATTAAATTCATTGGTTATTACCAATCAAGGCTTGTATAAGGCAGAAAAAATCACCTTAATGGAAGCACGAAAAATGATGTTCGCACATGAAACAAACTATCAAAGCTATGTCGGGCACGAGTCCTCATCACTTGTCTTAGAAGAACTACTTGGTTTTCCAGTCCCAGTTAACCGTATCCGATTTAGGCAAGAGAAATACCAGAAAGCCCTTTGTTTCAAGTTGTATGACCGCTACATCGAATACAAGAAGCTGACAGAAAAAGAACTACAAAGCGTCAACTATGATTTCTTTCTTCTAACAAGAATGGACTAGAAAGGAGGGAGAGGATGAACTGGAAACAAAAAGCGATTTGGATAAGTATTGGAGCAGCGCTCATTGCCCTGCTCTTTTTTGGTTCTCATACAATCGTTTTTGCGAATGACCAAGAGAATATGACCGAACCAAAGATAGAAGAAAAAGGGGGTGTTGAGCTTTCCATTAAACGCTTTCCCATATCAAGATACGTAGCCAACAATGAAGATGCTGACGGTCGAATTAAGGGGGCATTCGTAGGCTTTACGAATGTCATTTTTTCTCTAGCTGGGAACGTTGTTCTAGTCGTAGATACAGCAATGGATAAATTGTATTCATTAGAGCCGATTGATGAATTTGCGGATACATTAACAATAATTTCAACTACCGTATATGATACGTTGAAAGAACACTTCGGCGAGTTGCTTTTTGTATTTGCGGTAGGCTACATTGTCTATTTGTTTATTGCAAAGGGAAGCGTCCAAGAAGCTTTGAGAAGATCCGTTTTATTCTTTTTGGTGCTTGTTGTAGGTGGCTACTGGATGCTTAATGCTGGCTACTTTATGAAGTCATTAAATGCATTGTCTGTTGAAGCACAAGGTTACATGCTTGAAGCGGGGAATGGATTAATTAATGTGGCTGAAGGTGAAGGCGTTTATGCCGATACGAGTCAAATTGATCCTGAAAACAAAATGGATGGTACCATCTCAATCATGAGAAATGTCTACTTTGATTTGGCAATGAAAAAGCCTTATCTCATTGTAAATTACGGCACGACAAGTGAGAACGCAATTAATGAGAATGACCACGCTGATCCAGAAGATTTTCCGGGCGGAAGCCATTTCAACAGAGTAGATCGCATGTTGTCGTTTCAGTTAACGAGTGATGGCGAAAAGGATAGGCAAAGCTATGTAGATGGTGAAATAGACGAGTATAACAACGAAAACATGGGTGGAGGAAATGTCTTTCAACAAATGGGGCAATCCTTAATCGCTTTATTTGGTTCCATTCTGCTCGGTATACCGTTCTTGCTACTAGCATTGCTAAATTTCCTCTTGCAGCTTATCGCGTTGGCGCTTGCGTTTTTTATCCCATTTTCGTTCATCATGTCGTACATTCCTCAATTGGCATATTCAGGTTTTGTAAGCATCGGCAAGCTATTAAGTGTGTTCGTTTTAAAAGTAATGCTTGGTATCCTTGTTTTGTTTGTCTATGTGCTTTGCTTCATCGTCGATGCGGTCTTGCCTCCAGAAGGATTTGCGATGTATTTAGTCAATCTGACTGTGTTAATTGCCGTCTTGCTTTTAATGATCTGGAAACGAGATGCGTTAATTAAAATGGTGACAGCTGGGAAAGTTACGTCGGTTGATAACAACATGCTTAATCAAGTACGGAATGAAATGGTCAATCCGGCTGTTAACGCAATAAAACCACGCCCGGCAGGTTTACGGGAATCGCCTATTCAACAAACCGAGCATCAAGCACCACCTAAAAGTGATCGTACGAGTGTGAAAGAAGGTCGAAACACTGCTCAATTAGCAGAAGCACGAACACCACAAACTGATGGGAAACTAGAAAGCCCGTCTTCGGCTGTCGCACACAATGACCAAATAAAGCGTACTGAACGGACGCCCCAACAAAAACGTGAAGAAAAGAAAGCAGAGAAGCGGAAGAAGAAAGCGGAAAAACAAGCGTCTAAACAAGAGCAAAAAGAACAGAAGCAACCAACAGAAGATTTAAGCCCAGTTACGGCTTATCAAAAAGATGAACGGCATGCGCCAAGACAAGAAATCAATCAAAGAGAACACGAACGAACGAAACAACCACAGCCACGTGAACATCAGGAACCATCGTATCGTCCGTCTATCAAACAAGGTGATGTGACGTACTTAGACGATCATCGAGCGTTGCGTTCGGTAGATAAATCAGAGAGAGACAATCAATTACGTCACACAAAAGGTATAAATTCTGCTAATAATCGAATGGAACAAAAACCTTCACAAAACGAACCTCAATGGATTCAAAACAAAGAAAAACAAGGAGTTCAACCAACTAAAAGGGTCAATGAACGCCATGATCAACCGAATACAGAACTTACCAGAACCGCACAGTACAATGAAAAAAGAGATTTAGAAGCAATTGAAAAAGAAGAAGATCGGCATACACGTAGAGCAAAGGGAGCGTCTAAATAGACGTTCCTTTTTGTCGTGAAGGGAGGACGACATGAAAAAGCTAGGATGTGGTTTAGTTCTAGTGACCATTCCATTTATGTTTGTGGCATTGATTCTAATGGGCGTTGTCATGGTTATTACAGGAGAAAGCAACACAACAGGGAATGATGCCCATTCTGAAATCGAAAGTGATATTAATTCGGACTATACGTTTAATGGAGTAGGCCCAGAGATTGAGCGGTACCGCAGTTACTTTGAACGTTATGCGAAAGAAAATGGCATTGAAGATCATATTGAAATTTTAATGGCAATGACCATGCAAGAAAGTGGTGGTCGCCTAGCCGATGTCATGCAATCATCTGAATCACTTGGACTGCCTGTTAATACAATCACCGATCCAGAGCTATCTATTAAACAAGGTGTGAGCTATTTTGCAAATGTACTAGAAAGTGCTGGTGGTAATACAGAATTAGCCTTACAAAGCTACAACATGGGGCACGGTTTTATTGATTACGCAAATGAACATAACAATGGTAACTATAGCAAAGAACTGGCACAACAATTCTCCAATCATATGAGAGAGCGCTTAGGATGGAGTGTTTATGGAGACCCAAACTACGTTGATAATGTCATGCGTTATTTAGATAAAACTGAACCCGAATACGCAGCAGGAGATGCAGATTGGGCATTGCCATTAAGAGATATACGCATCACAAGCGAATTTGGATGGCGAACACATCCCGTTACTGGAGAAAGGAATACATTCCATGGGGGGCTCGACTTTGGCTGTACACCAGCAGATTCTATTTTAAGCGTGGCAGATGGCAGAGTTGTTGAGGCAAAACATAGCAATGTAGGCTATGGCAATTATGTAACTGTTCAGCATGGGGAAAACGAGTTTTCCCGTTATGCGCACTTATCTTCTATAGGTGTATCAAACGGTCAGGAAGTAAATCAGGGAGAAGCATTAGGTAAATGTGGCACAACAGGTTCAAGTACAGGCAACCACCTTCACTTGGAGCATATGACGGAACTTGGTCAAGCACATCAAGACAAAATCGATCCAAAAGAGACTTTGGGACTTTAATAAGAAAGGGCGGTATACATGCAAAAGAAAATGAAAGCGATAATTGTGTTGTTGCTTGGAACGATGCTATTTTTTATCTTTCAAAACAGCAGCTTAAAAAACGAGAATCTAACATTGGTGGAGCAAAACGAACAGCTTAAAAATGAAAACGTTATTGAAGTTGAGACAAACGAACAGGCGAAGGAAGTAGCTAATGATTTTATCAATGGCTATTTTAACTACCAAGACAAACCAGCAAAGCAAGATGTAGAAAGTTATGCCACAAACGAAGCCTTGGGACAGTTACAGTTTGACGGTGCAGAGGGTTTAGAGGAAATTTATGGCGATACCGATATAGAAAAGATTCATTCTAGCGTGGAAAACCTAAGTATCTATGAAGGGCAATCACTAGATGATCGTGTGGAGGTTGTTGCTTTGTTTGATAATCGAATTGAAGTGAATGATCTATCAAGTGTAGCAATGACCATACTAACGTTAGAAATGATAGTAGAGGAGGACCAATGGAAGGTTGCCAACTTCACTTTTACACAGCAATAGAAAATTGGTTGGGAAAATCTATGAACCTCTTAGAATTTAAGTGGATAGATGTTAGGATGAACCAAAATCAAAGGAGGATGAGGAAATTGAAAAAGAGCTTGTTAAGTGTTGTTTCTTTAGTAGGTTTGTTGTTAGCAGCTTGTGGTGGAAGTGAATATGACGCTGAGATTGAAGAGGTGATTGATTTATATAAGAATGACGACACTGCTATGATGTGGATGGATGAAGAGCAGGTCACTCGTGAGAATGCAGATATAAGTGTTTATGAAGGAGGTCGGTATATTAGAATTGGCTTCTTTGATTTAGAGGATGAGGAAAAGACCGTTCGTTATGAGTTTTATGAGAAAAACGGAGATAGTTATGAATGGTTGCCTAGAATGAATCAAACGGATGATCGATTGGGTTTGATAGATCGAGAGCCAGATTACCATGAAAGACAAAGCTTGGTACATTAAACTATAGAAATCCGACTCTCACTTTCGACTATCGCTGAATTTAGAAACGTTAAGAAGACTCCTGTACAAAATCAATTAGGGCGTGCAACAAATAAAATACAGGATCAAACTTCATGTAGCCTTTTTGCCTTTGCAATTAAAATTACATTTATACATGAAGAGGATGGTGGTAATATTGCTTTCATTAAATTACGCTCATTTTTGGTTAATTCAATTCACTAAAAAACCTACCTGTTAGGGTAGGTATGGATTAAATATACTTTTGACGTGCAAAAAAATGCTTAAAAAATACCAACATCAATTCGGCTTAATTCAACCTTAAGCGATATAAAGGACGCAATAACGATAAGGATTCCGCCTATTAAGGCTAATATTCTTGAGGAGATGGCTAAAGTATCAATTTCAGATAACATGAGTCTTATAAGCTCCTATCCTTTATCATTTCTACCGAAATGATCGAATACTTCTCCAAATTTCATATTATATATATCTTTAACAACAGTGTTTACTTTACCACTATCCGATAAATCGCCCTCTAGTATTATCTCAACTCGCTGATCATTATCTACTAACACTGCCTGCACGATCAGTGCATCTAATAAAATACCTGTCACTACAGCAATTTGCTGGGGGGATAAACTATATTTTTTAAATAGACCATCAAAATGATTGTATTCTCTTGTCAAAACATTCACCTACCTAATTATGTTGATAGAATTTGACCACTTCCGGCTGTACGTTCCGATTCTCTTGTTCTATTAGAACCTAGGCTAAATATTCCGAACAAAATAATCGCAACAATAAAAACTACATTTCTTTTTAAAGAAGAATTTTCGCTCATATTTTCCTCCTGGGCATTTTAATCCTAATCCACAATATGAAAATAATCTAAAAAGGTGAAGGAACCATAAAAATACACATCTTTATTTCTTTTGCATAGGCTAGAGTGTACTTTTAAGAACGGAGGAATATTAATGGAAAACAATCAAATAGAAAACGATCGTTACTCATATGGATATCCATATCAAGGGTATGCCCCTTATGGATATCCACAGCAGTATTATCAAGCACCGCAGTATACTCAATACCAATACCCTTATGGACAGCAGTACCCTTATCAATATCAACAAATGCAGCAAAATCAAGACGGCGTCTCAGAATTACTGCCATATATCTTTACTCATCATTTTACTCATCACAGAGAAATGGAACTAACGAGCCAACAGCTTAATGCAGCACTAACTAAAGCAATAAACGGTGAACACAATGCTATTGTTTGTTATGAGCAATTAGCACAAATTGCTCCGAACGACCAAATTAAAAACAAGATTCTTGAGATCCGCCAAGATGAAATTAGGCACTACAATGCGTTTCTAAATTTTTATCAAGATATTTTTGGTCAACAGCCTAATGTGTCTCAGGTCAACAACTGTCCTAATCAATATCGTGCTGGAGTAGAGAGCGCTTTTATGGATGAACAAGCGACTGTTGATGAATATTTAAGTGTTGCTGATCGTATAAGCCAATATCCAGATTTAAAAGCAACATTTGAAAGAGCGGCTAAAGATGAACAAAACCATGCTGTGTGGTTTCTATATTTTTTAAATCAGTAACGAACAGAGCTGCACAGCAGCTCTGTTTTAATTTTTTCCTTTATTCTTAGATATTTTTTCTACAACATCTAAGATATTATTGTTTAGTTTTTTTAAGTTCTCATTTATTTCATTCCCTCCCAAGTGATCGGGCAGTTGTAAATCAGGGATAATAGGCATATTCCATGTTATTGGGTCTGGTGATCCATCATTGAATGTAATTTCAATTGTTGAAGATTTTAAATCAATGTCTTCTTCTTTTACTTGCTTTTCCCAACTGTTTAAAGCATGCTTGAAATTTTCAGTATACAGTTTTTTTAATAAAAATATTTTCATTTCCAAACTTACCCCTCCTTTTTTCCCTAACTAATTAATACGAATCTAAAATAGAAGTTAGAACAAAAAATTTTCGCGGTAACATTCATGAGTCATTACAACAGTGGTTTAAATCTGAGATCCGTATTGATAAGGAGTTGGCTAAAGATATTTTGATTAAAGATACAGAGTTCTGGGTATTTTGTAACTTACCTTAGGAATTCTGATGAAAACAATTAATTACTCCAATATAATTTATTAAATTACGATGTTTATGAAGTATGTTCATGACTAAAATATGCTTTATAAAACCTTAGTACTTATATTATATGCTCTTTCTATTCTATATAAATTCTATTATTGGTTTTATTGTGAGGGGCTGGGCTGCTATGTATTAATGACAATGGCTTATTTGCAATCCAAATTGATAACAAACTTATAACAACTAGGTGGAATTAAAGAGATTGAACAGGGGAGAGAAGTATCAAAGTTCAGCAATTTGTTCATCTAAACTTAAATTAACTGAACACGAGGACTGATCAATTCGACTTATCATTTCTCTTAAAAAATATAAGTCTCTTTTGATAAGTCTCTTTTGATTAGAAAAGATTCAGTGGGAGTTAGCATATAATCACCCAGTCAATGACCCATAATACTCTCACTTTCCCGTCATAAATTAATAACAGTATTAGAAAAAATTCACTCTACATTAGCAGGTTGTTGCACTTGGTTATGATAAGTGTTGATGAATAGTTTATTTGTAGCTGAAATGACCGCGTAAAACACATCCGTTTGTTTAAGGTTTCTCTTATTTAGTTCTCTCAATAGCCATTTTTCTTGAATATGGTTGTCTGTTAAATTTTTGTCTAATATTTTTCCATCCATAATTAATTCTATGGGTAATCGATTTTTTATTAAAGGAGCCTTAATATCTTGCTTAGTTACACCTTGATATTCCGGTTTTTTTAATACATTCATCTTTCCATTGGTCTCTACAATCGCGTAGAGAACTTCTTCGATATTAAAAATTTCGCGCTCTCTTAAAAGCTGATTTAACTCATTTAGATTGTATCTTGCCTTTCGCATATTCTTTTCGAGTATCTTTCCGTTTTCAATGACCACAGTAGGGTTTCCTGTAATCCAATTTCTTGCACGATATGACTTTAAAGAAATGTATGAAGTTAATATACTAACTGTTACGAAAATACTAAAAGCTAATATGGAATGATGAATTTTTACTGATAAATTGAAAGATAAATTAGCCGTGATAGCCCCAATTGAAATGGCAATAATAAAATCAAGAACGTTCATTTGAGAGATTGTTTGCTTACCAAGTAAACGAGCTCCCACTAGTAGAATCGAAAATGCTAAAAAAGAGCGAATGATTATTTCGACGTGTTCAGACATGATCATTCTCCAATTCATTTTTTATTACTAGAATATCCACATAGTCAAAGAGTTATTCGGTCAAGGTAATTCCTGAAAAATGAACCGATCTATAGAGCACTTAGCATTGGTAACAAAATATAAAAAAGTTCCTTGATATGAATGTCTCTATTTCTTTTACGGTGCTAACTAATTTGCAAACCAAATTGCTAACAAACTAATTACAAATAGACGGATTGAATGAGTTCGAACAGGGGCGAGTGACACCAACAATCCTATACTCATGGGCTTTACGGAAAAGTAAAGCCTGTGCAAAACCTCTGATACAGAAATGGTAAGGTATTAGAATGGTGGTGCTCAGTAATTTGCTATTTTTAACAGGCTCGTAAGTGCTGTCACATTAGGCTTTTTTAAGAATGAGAGATTCTTTTTCTTTAATCAAAAAGAAAATGCAAACCTTTATTACGTTAAATCGGTGCAATATGGTGTTAACTATACAGAAACTGTAGCTTTACTGGCAAAAGCAAACATATAGAATGCTATAGAATAATCAAGTAGAACACCTCAGTTCAGTTTAGAATGCTTCCGAAGTAATTAACTTCGTAATTTGCTACCGATACACTTTTGATTTTCTTTTCTAAACTTCTAACTATTCATTCCTCACTTTTAATTACTTCGATTTGACATACACTATAATCGGTTCATATAATATAATAATCAAATGATCATAATATTGTAAGACTGAGGTGGTTCTGTTGTTAACTGAGAAAAAAGATACATGCGAAGTTTTTTGTTTTGATGAAACGAAGGTAAACCGTATATCCGCTCGCCTTGAAAAGCAAAAATTTACGAATGTGGCAGATATGTTTAAAGCTTTATCTGATGAAACACGATTAAAGGTTGCGTATACATTAACCCAAGAAAATGAGTTATGCGTCTGTGATATCGCGAATATTATTGGCGTTACAAAAGCTACTGCCTCTCACCATTTAAGACATTTGCGTAATCTACGTCTAGCGAAAAGTAGAAAAGAAGGAAAATTGGTTTTCTATTCATTGGATGATCCGCATGTAACAACGCTAATCACTATGGCAATGACTCACAGTCAGGAGTAAGGTATGGAAAAAAATGAGCAAGAAAACATTTACCGTGTGGAGGGCTTTTCGTGTGCAGGTTGTGCAGGAACGTTTGAAAAAAATGTAAAGCGTATTCCGGGTGTCACCAATGCTGAGGTTAATTTCCTAGCATCTAAAATTACTGTAAAAGGAACTGCATCAATAAATGAACTTGAAAAAGCAGGAGCGTTTGAGAATTTAAAAGTAAGATCACTAGAAGATGACGCTGAAGAAGGTAATGACCAGCCATCTTTTACTTTTATAAAAAAATATCAAAATGTCCTCATTGCTATGGTCTTTTTCATTGTCGGTTTAATAAATCAATGGCAATTTGGAGAAGAACATGTTTATTCGTTTGGAGCATACCTACTATCAATTGTTATTGGTGGTTATTCACTGTTTAAAACAGGATTTAACAACCTGTTACGTGCGCAGTTCGATATGAAGACACTTATGACAGTTGCTGTGATTGGTGCAGCAATTATTGGTGAGTGGTCAGAAGGTGCAATTGTCGTCATTTTATTTGCTATAAGTGAACAGCTTGAACGTTTCTCGATGGACAAAGCGCGACAAAGTATAAAAGCATTAATGAATATTGCACCACGCAAAGCCCGTATTCGTCGTGATGGAGAAGAATTCACTCTGTCAGTAAAAGATGTTGTGATCGGTGATTGCTTAATTGTGAAGCCAGGTGAAAAGCTTGCAATGGATGGAAAGGTAACGACTGGACATTCATCAATTAATCAAAGTGCTATTACTGGGGAATCAATTCCTGTCGAGAAGAACGCCGGAGACATTGTTTATGCGGGAACATTAAATACAGAGGGTTACCTAGAAATAGAGGTAACTAAATTAGTAAAAGATACAACACTACAAAAAATTATTCATTTAGTAGAAGAATCACAGGCAGAAAAAGCTCCCTCTCAAAGCTTTATTGATCGATTTGCAAGATATTATACTCCAGTAATTATGGTAATTGCTCTATTAGTAGCCATTATTCCTCCATTACTGTTTGGTGCAGGTTGGGAAGCTTGGATTTATCAAGGGTTAGCTGTTCTCGTCGTTGGGTGTCCATGTGCTTTAGTTATTTCAACCCCTGTAGCCATTGTCACGGCGATTGGTAATGCCGCAAAACAAGGTGTTCTTATTAAAGGCGGGGTTTATCTAGAAGAAATGGGAAGATTAAATGCTGTTGCTTTTGATAAAACAGGCACGCTAACTAAAGGAGAGCCTGTTGTCACCGAATTTATTAATTACTCTAACTTTACCGACGATCAAATGTTAACCATTGTCGCAGCCATTGAAGCTTATTCCCAGCATCCTCTTGCTGGTGCAATTCTTCAAAATGCCGATAACAAAAGTCTTGATTACAAGCAATTAGAGATTACTAATTTTTCTTCCATGATGGGGAAAGGAATTAAGGCGACAATTGATTATTCAACCTATTGGATTGGTAACCGTCATCTATTTGAAGAAGATTTACAGCTTGTCTTCTCTGAAGACTTTAAAACAGTCTTAAACAGTTTACAAAATAAAGGCAATACGATCATGCTTGTTGGTAATGAAAACAATATTCTTTCGTTGTTAGCTGTTGCAGACGAATTGAGAGAACAAAGTGTTCGTGTCTTACAATCTTTAAAGGAGATAGGTATTAAGCACACGGTGATGCTTACTGGTGACGATCAGCGGACAGGGGACGCAATCGGTGAAAAACTTGGCATAGATCTGGTGAAAGCAGAATTATTACCTGATGAAAAATTGTCTGCAATTAAAGAGGTAAATGCTCAATATGGTAGCGTAGCAATGGTTGGTGACGGAGTAAACGATGCACCAGCTCTCGCATCATCAAATGTAGGAATTGCTATGGGTAGTGCTGGAACGGATACTGCTTTGGAAACAGCAGACGTCGCTTTGATGGGAGATGAATTAGAGAAATTACCATATACCATTTCATTAAGTCGAAGAGCTCTAAACATCATTAAACAAAATATTGCTTTATCCTTAGGCTTAAAAGCAATTGCTTTGCTTCTAGTCATCCCTGGTTGGCTGACTTTATGGATCGCAATACTCTCAGACATGGGAGCTACATTATTAGTGACCTTGAATAGCCTTCGATTATTAAGAATTAAGAAATAAATAAGTAGAGCTTTATTTTTAATAGCGTTCATTACTTATGAGCGCTTTTTTCTAGGAGGGATATTATGAATGCTTATCAAACCATTGTGATTGGTGCTGGTCAAGCTGGTTTAGCTGTGGGGCGAGCGCTTCAGATTAAAAATTCGCCCTTTCTAATACTTGACGAAAACGAGGAAGCGGGTTGGTCGTGGAAAAAAAGATATGACTCTCTTAAACTCTTTACACCTAAAAATTATAGTCATCTATTTAACGATCTTTACCAAGGTGATGAAAAGGAATTTCCTTCTAGAGATGAAGTGGCTGATTATTTAAGTAAATTTCAAGACAAATACAACCTCCCTATTAAGGTTAATGAAAAAGTCATAAATCTTTCAAAAAATGATGATCAAATGTTTACTCTTTGCACTGAAAATAGGAAGTATACAGCAAAGAATGTCATTGTTGCCACGGGAGCTTTTTATACCCCTTTTATACCAGCTATTCATGATTCATCTATTCCATTTATGATTCACTCTGCTGACTATAAGAATCCTGATCAGATTCCGGAAGGTGATGTTTTAATTGTTGGGGGAGGCAATACAGGAATTCAAATAGCTGCCGAACTTAGTAAAAGCCTAAAGCATCATGCATATCTTTCTAGGAGTAAGAAGTTAAAGCGCTTACCAAAGACAATCCTAGGAAATAGTTTGTTTTGGTGGTTAGATCAATTCAAAATATTGAACGCCTCTCCAAATTCTTTTATAGGTAAAAGGTTAAAAGATAATGATCCTTTAATAGGAAATGACATTAGCGTAATTAAAAGAAAAGGAACACTGTTACCGAGGCTAACGAGAGTATCAAATAAAAACGCATACTTCCAAAACACATTTAGAAAACAGTTTAAAGCTCTAATTTGGGCAACAGGTTACCGTAATGATTATTCATGGATTAATATTAAGGAAGCAATAGATGAACAGGGTCAACCAGTCCATCAATTAGGTATTTCAACTGTAAAAGGTCTTTATTACGTGGGATTAAGTTGGCAATCAAAAAGAGGATCAGCTCTATTATATGGCGTCACAGAAGATGCAGAAAAGATTACGGAAGTTCTCATAAAAAACAATTGAATGATTTAAGGAGACTACACATGAAATACATAAAAAAAGGATCTGTCTTTATTTTATCAGCATTGTTGCTGCATCATGCTCATGGATTTACGAGATAGGTACTAAAGCTACTAGTGAATTCGATGCAACGGAAGCAAATATGTCTATAACTGAATTTGAATATGTAAATCAGAATAATGAAACTGTGTCACTGGTTGATTTAAAAGGGGAATATGGGCTTGCGGATATGGTCTTTACAAACTGCCCAACTGTATGTCCCGTTATGACACCAAATATGAAGGAGTTACAAGACACGGCAATTGAAGAAGGATTAAACATGAAATTTGTATCGTTCACGGTTGATCCTGAAAATGATACAGTAGAACGATTAAAACAATATACAACAAACATCGGCTCAAACGATGACTATTGGAGTTTTCTTACAGGGTATGATTTAGAGGAGATAACAGAGTTTGCTTTAGAATCATTTAGGTCTCCAGTTCAACAAGTGGAAAATGATTTTGTTCATAGTACAAGGTTCTTTTTAATAGATGAGAAAGGGAATGTTATACGTTTTTACGATGGAATGTCTACTAATTTAACAGAAATTAAAGAAGATATGATAAAAACAGTCCAATGATGAGGAGAGTTTATGAATCGTGCGAAATAAATTACTTGTTGTCCTTACGTTAGTAGTAGCAATCATTGTCGTTATTTGGGTTGTTATAAACAATTCTTCTAATGTTGACGAAGAAGTAGCTAGAGAGTTTGATGAAACACCAGCAATTGACGGTCAGCCATACTTAGAGAAAGCAGGAGCCCCAGTAGTTGTTATTGAATTTGGTGATTATAAATGTCCTTCTTGTAAGTCGTGGGATGAAACAGTCTTTCCGCAATTAAAAGAAGAGTATATAGATAATGGCGTAGTTAAATTTGTGCATATTAATACACCTTTTCATGGTGAAGAGTCGTTATTAGCGGCTCAAGCCAGCGAGTCAGTTTGGCAAAATAACCCTGATTCGTTTTGGGATTTTCATAAGGAGATTTATCAAAGTCAACCTGAGACTCAACAACATGATGACCTATGGGTAACAGAGGAAAGGCTTTTAGAAATAGCAAATTCCATAGAATCTACCATTAATCTGGAGCAGTTAGAAAGCCACTTGCAAGCTAGGGCATTCATGGATGAGATAGAAACGGATATTAATTTGATTGAGGCATTTGAAGTTTCTCAAACACCGACCATTATGATTAATAACTATAAAATGAATAACCCGTTTGATTACAATGCGCTTGTCGAATTAATTGAAATGGAGAATAACTAATGAGGAAGAAACAGAAGAGTGTTATATTGCTTTATTTTGCTTGGGTGGTTGCGTTAATAGCTACTCTAGGAAGTCTTTATTTTAGCGAGATTAGAGGGTTTGTACCGTGTAAAATGTGCTGGTATCAACGCATCCTAATGTATCCTATAGCTATCTTTTTAGGAATTGCAGCTTACAACCAAGATACAAAGATAAAAAAGTATGTCCTTCCGTTGTCTATAACAGGTATTTTTGTGTCAGCTTATCACTACGTCATACAAAAGGTACCTAACTTTGCACCTATTACTCCTTGTACAGAAGGCGCTCCGTGTAATGCGCAATATATAAATTGGTTTGGCTTTGTAACCATCCCGTTCTTAGCTTTAACAGCTTTTGTCTTAATTACAATGCTATTACTTATGCAGAGGAGAAAGTAAAATGAAAAGATATAGATGGACTCTAGGTGTTTTTGCCAGTATATTTATTATTCTCCTTGGTTTCGTTATTCCAATTAACCATGGTGCGTCTTCAGACGAACGTGTAGTTGTGGATTACACTTTAAATTTATATAGTACTCCAGATTGCTTTGATACGGCTGGTTTCACAAATAATATTGACGAGGCTACTTATGGAGACGTAGAAGACCACGTAAGATTTTTACCAGAGTCAAATTGCACAGCATTGGAATTGAAAACAACTAAAGGACCACTATGGTATGCTTGGTTTCTATAGGAAGTTTCAGCATGACTTGTATGAATTCATATAAGCCTTTTTTTATTGAGTATCTCTAAACATAGTAGGAGTTACGCCCGTATGTTCTTTAAATCGAACTGAGAATTGTGTGCTGTCATTATATCCAACTTCTAATGCAATTTCGATTATTGATAAGTAATTTTGTGACAATAACTGCTTTGCTTCATTTACTCGAAGCTTATGTAGGTAATTTAAAGGAGTTATGCCGTTAATTTCTTTAAAGCACCTCTGAATGTAGTGAGGATTTTTTTTTAACGTATCTGACATATTTTTTAAACTATACTTTTCTTTAAAGTGTGTTTCGATATATAATTTCGTTTGATTTGAAATTTCTTCCTTGTACCCTCTCCATTGCATTAAATTAGGTTTACATCTGTTGCATGGTCTAAACCCTACTTTGAGTGCATCACTTACCTCTTTAAAAATCCGTACATGCTTTGGATTTGGTGTTCTTGATGTACATGAAGGGCGACAGATGGTTTTTGTGGTAGTAAGTGCATAATAAAAATAACCGTCATAACATTTGTTATTATTTTTAATGGCTTGCCATTCCTCTTGAATCATTTTAGTTCCTTCTTTCTAAATTCAAAGTCAATATCCATAATGCACATATTGAAACAATCATGTACATTAAAGGAAACAGTACGTTATGCATAACTACTCCTAAATTAATTAAGGAGAGTTCTAAATGAAGGTCATTGAAAAAATGCAGTCTTTTATTATTCTAACCGCTGTAGGTTTAGGTTTGCTAGTGGGGCAGATTACAATTATTGAGCAATATGCGCACCTATTTATTTTGCCGTTCTTATTTGTCATGTTGTATGGTTTGTTTTTAACAATACCTTTAGATGGTTTAAAGAATGCATTCAAAAATATAAACTTTCTAAGCACAAATGTTATTCTGAATTTTATCTGGACACCGATATTAGCATGGGGTTTAGGGGCTATCTTTTTAACTGAACACCCTGCATTGTGGTTAGGGTTTATTTTGTTGCTAGTAACACCGTGTACAGATTGGTATCTAATTTTCACATCCATTGCAAAGGGAAATCTTTCACTCTCAACATCTGTACTACCTATAAATTTAATTTTACAAGTTATGTTCCTACCATTGTATTTACTCTTATTTGCAGGGGCTATGGAAACTGTTGGCGTATCTAGCATACTTGAGAGTGTTGTGTTAGTCTTATTGACCCCATTTTTCTTAGCAAACCTGACTCGATATTTATTTAATAAAAAACGTGACGAACTGGAAAAGAAGATTGTTCCTTTTTTTTCTTCGTCACAAATTATTTTTTTGTCTTTTGCTATTGTGGCTATGTTTGCTTCACAAGGTTCTTATCTCATAAATAACCTTGAAGTTATTATGTTGATGTTGTTGCCACTATTAACATTTTATGTGATAAATTTTATTTTTGCTCAATTGATTGGTAGATGGTTTAATTATAGTTACGAAGATACTGTTAGTTTGAACATGACAATTATCGCCAGAAATTCACCGGTTGCGTTAGCCATCGTATTAACTGCTTTCCCGGAACAACCACTAATAGCTTTGGCATTAATTATCGGACCACTAATAGAATTACCTGTTTTAGCTGTTTTGTCTCAAATCTTATTAAAGTTAAAAAAAGTCTAATTTAGCTAGGTATCTTGGTACGCTCGAACGTAAGAGGACGGATCTCTCTACAGTGGTAATGTGCTACCTTACTTGCAAACCAAATTGCTAACAAACTAATTACAAATAGACGGATTGAATGAGTTCGAACAGGGGCGAGTGACACCAACAATCCTATACTCATGGGCTTTACGGAAAAGTGAAATCCGCATAAAACCCCTGATACAGAAATGGTAAGGTAATAGATTGGTGGTGCACATTAACTTTTTTAAAAAAGGCTCGTAAGTGCTGTCACATTAGACTTTTTCAGTAATGGTAAGTCTTTGATTTTTATTCAAAAATGAACTGCAAACCTTTATTGAGAGGTCATTGCACCTTAATATTATTGAAAATTCTGGTTTTTTAATAGCTAAAGCAATCGTAAGCTGAAATAAGAAAATTAGTAAGGTGAAACCCGAGTATCCATAAACTGTAGGGAAGAAAACCCGGTAAAAATTAATCAACATAAAAAAGGCACCGCCTTAGACCGGTACCTGATGCTGTTCGAGGTTGTTATTTCAAAGTAAATCAAGTTCAGCAATTTGTTCATCTAACCTTAAATTAACTGAACGTGTGGAGTAATCAATTCAACTTTTCATTTCTTTTAAGAAATCTAAGTCTCTTTTGATCAGAAAAATTTCAGTGAGAGTTAGCATATAATCACCCAATCAATGACCTGTGATATTCCCGTTATAAATAAATTTAACCCTTTGAATTAGAGATGACGGAGATTTCACAAGCTTAAAGCTTTACCCTTTGTAATTAGGATTCATGGGTTTTGAGACTGGAAAGAGAAAGGATCGTACCTGAAATTCCTAAACCGATTATTGTAATTAGAAGAACATTGTTGTTTAATAAGGAAAAAGTTGAAGCTGAAAATAGAGTTATAACACTAAGAATGACTGTAAAAACACCTAGACCTAAAAGAAGGTTCTTTTTCATATTTATGCCACCTTCTTCAATTATTAACAATTGTGAGAGTTAAGTGCTAATTAAAAAGTTTATTTCCTTCTTTTTTCTTTACTCTTCTTCTGTTGAACTATTGCAGTGCTCATAAAGCATATGCCAGAAATAAGATAGATGAATTGGAGAAATGAACTGGAGCTGGATAAAAACATTATTCCTCCGAGTAACAAAAATAATGTACCTGCCAGGTAGTATAAGTTGGTTCTCATTTTTAATCACCTCATTAAGCTATACGCAGTTAATTAGAAGAAGTTTCATTAGATAAGAAAAACCCTAAAAAGGTAGGTTTTGTTCTTCTTTTACAGTCCAATGATAAAAAACATCAACTTCTCGTAAAAGCATAGCATTTAGCTTTTTTTGCAGACGCAATAGCTTCATCATATGTGTTAAATCACTTGGGCTGTATTTTAAGGGTTGCGAATACCATTTATATTACGGCAGAGAAAAAAATTAATCCCACCTATAATGGTTTTTTTTTAGTATATTACAGTGATAAAGAGTAAGAAGATTTATTTTGCAGTATGAACAAAATGTATACCCAACCTCTAAAAAAGATACAAGCTCAAGATGCTTGTATACGAATCGGTTGTTATTTCAAGGTAAGCTTTAATGCCTCTTGATCCAACTCTGTGTGAATATCATATTTTTGCTTATGGTAATCGGCAATGTTGTCTGTAAAAGTTGCTGAATGCAACAGGCTTGCTGTGTTTATACTTACATTTTTTACTTCACTTGCTGTTACTAAATCATTTAGACGCTCAAGCAAACTTTTAACAAATTCACCATCTTGGTCTGCAAGTATGGTTTCCGTATGTTTTAATCGAGCTGAAGTGGTATCCATCTTATCTCGAATACGGCTAAGTTTAGTATGGACGTTTTCTTCAAAACTGGATTCATCAAAAGAGAATGTATGTGTACCTACATTTGGATTTAGCCAGTCGAGCATCATGTATACCTCCTTATCGAATTCTTGCAGCTAATGCAACATCAGTATCAAATAACACATCTATTGTTGCTTTATAGGATTCTATTATGCTTTCAAGTTCTCTACTATCTTGTTGATATAGTTCAATCATATGATCTAAGTTTTCATCTACTTGATGACTTAAAGGGTCAAATTCACGCCTAAACGTCACGCCAGTTGGTTTATAAAGTGCATTTTTGCTATAACTATGCCCAGCTTCACTGAGGAAAGCTGCCCAATTGGCTTCTTTGTTGCTCATGAAGCCGTTCAATTTTTCACGGTATTCAAAAGCAAGTTCTGGTACTTCCCATTCACGATAAGAAAGAAGCTCCTGCACAGCTTCGCGCTTTTCCTCTAAAGCCGTTTCTAACGAAAGAAGGGCACTATACAAGATATCTTGGTTAACAAGAATATGTGTACTTGTTCCTGGTTCAAGATGATAAGTAGTTATTTCACCCGTCTTGTACTGTTCAATAAGAGTAGAAATGCTGTGCAAATCGAATTGCTCTCTAGCCGAATAAATGTCCCAAGCCTTGTTAACGAATGCACTATTGGAAAGTACTCCGAAGCCACCGACGACCATGGCCGCACCTGTACCGATACCTAACTGGATTCGTTGATTTGGAGGTAAGCCATTATAAATACCAACTGCTTGACTTTTTGATTCGACAAGCTTGTTATGAACGTCGCCTACCGAATTATTTTTGCCAACGTATCCAAGAAAATTCATTGCGGCGTTTAAAGATTGATTATAGACAAACTTGTCAAAGATGGGTTTGCCAGGCATGAACAGGTTGTGGAAAATCCCTCGATTTCCACTATCAGCCTCAAAAAGGTTTGGGAATTCTGGTGTATTCATATCTCCCACATATTGAATCTTGTTTCCTGCGTAAAATGTATTAGGAATTAGTTGAGGGTAGAGCGGTTCTCCTTTGACGCGAACATGTGTGATGTTCTGAGCCTCGTCGGCGTAAAACTCACGGGCGTGAAGTTCTAGTTGATCATCGGGTAATTTTTCGATATTAGATGTTTCAGCTTGTGAAATTAGAAATCTGTTAAAATCCGCATCAATATTTGCCATTTGTTTCAGGTTAACTGGTGCATCATTTAATCCTCTAACATTACTGAATTCTTTGTTGATTAGAGCCAGGCTTACAATGATATGTCCCCCCAGAGAGTGTCCATCTCCAAACCGTTCTAACGTAGATCTTTCTTCATTTGGAAGCTTTTCCGATAATTTTTTTTCGACATGTTCATAGAATCTCGTTGCATCTAAAATTTGGTCATTAGAGGCACCGGCAGTTACGCCAATTGCATTATAAATAATGTCTTCTGTCTGACTAAGCTCAGTTCCACGAGCTATGTAGTAGATTTCATTGATTTTATCATCTTTGTTATAAACATGAATAGCGGCGCCGTCAAAACCAGAAGGACTGCCTTGTTCACCAAAGAAATCTTTGCTATTACTATTATAAATGCTTATGTCCTCTGGATTGATGTCGGTAATCTCATGTTTAAAAAGCAATTCTTGTACGGTATCTTTAGAGAATATTTCTCCATTTTCATATTGTAACCTTGTCAAGTCATTTCGTAGTTCTAGTGTAAACTCCATCTTCTTCACCTTCTAACGGAATTTAATCTGATTAATAAGTGTCTCGAAGAAAGTTTTCTCTTTTTCAGTTACTATTTCACATGTCGTTTGACCGATGCAATTTAATCGGTAAGAGACGGTCACAGATTTTGTTTCTTCTTTATTTACGACTAACGCAAAATGTTGGTTTGCTTCATGTTCAGATGGGGAAGATGTAATAACTTTTGTACCATCCAATTCTTTATGAGATGAACCGTAATAGATTTTATTTGAGTCGTAATTTATTTCAGTATATTCGTCGTTGAAAGCAAATTCATCAAGAAGCAAATTTAAATCAGTATCTATTAATTGAGGATTTAGTTCCCCAGAATATCTCATTTGTATGTGGCGTTCAATGCCGTTCGAATCTGCGCCGTCTTCATAAAAGTTCAATAGCTCATAGTGGTCTTTTGTTATATACGAGGTGGGTTCACTTTCAAGATAAAAGTTTGCTGGAAACCACATAGAATAGTGCCCGTTTTGTGATTCAAAGAAATGAAATCCTTCATCTGTTTTGATATCTTCTTGTAAGAAGCTGCTTGTAAAGCGGTCACTTAAAGCGATATCATTTGGTTGATTCATTGCTCGTGTCATAAGTATTCCTCCTACTACAAGTAAAAGCGCTACGGCGGAAATAACGATGACTTTTTTCAAAATGACTCCCACCTTTATAATCTGTAATAATTCTAGAATAACGTACAGTCTAATTAAATGAGATGTGTTTAATAAATGTTTCAAAAAAACTTCTTTCTTCTGAATCATTTATTTCGCAACTTCCTCTAGATTCATCTATACAGTTAATGCGAAATATAACGGACAAGAACTGTGTGCTCTCTTTATTTTGTACAAGGGCAAAGTATCGATTAGCATGACTTTAATCTGGATTAGAGATAACAGCTTCTTTTCCATCCATTGTAATATTGGAAGGACCGAAAAATATATTTGTATTTTCTGTGATCAATTCTTCATAGTTTCTTTCAAAAGCAAAATCATCTAATAATCTTTTTAGTGTGATATCAGATGATTCTTGATCACTCATGCCTTGATACCTTATTTGGAAGGATCTTTCCAATCCACTATCAGTATAGCTGGATTCAAAAAAATTCATCAACTCATGGTTGTCCTTACTAATGTAAAGGGGGGGTTCTTTTTCTAGATAAAAGTTTTTTGGAAACCATAATGTATACTGTCCGTTTCCAGACCTAAAAAAATGAAAGCCTTCACTTGTATCGATGTCCTCTTGGATGAAGCTGCTTGTGAAATTGTCTTTTAATGCTATATCGCCTTGTTGCCCCATACCTCTAACCAAAAATATCCCTCCTAAAATGATGAGGAGTGCTAAAGCGGATATAATAAATGCCTTCTTCATTGCTTTATCAACCCTTGTGATTAATTCTTTGTTACGAAATTAGGTAAAGTGTTAGTATTCAATATACAAAACTCACTTTCGTGATACAAATAAACAAAAGTTGTTATCGGTATTAATTCGTTCAAAGCTTTTATCTCTCTCCAACTTAGAAAGAGAGTTAGTGTTAGTCTTCAATTATATAGGAAAATTTGGAATTAGACTATAATTAATGAGTGGAAAATGGAGTAGAATTGGGATTTTTATAATTATTGAGTCAATATAAGAGAATTTGATAGCACCGCATGTTTTAATGGCAAAAAGGATCTAAAACCTTCTTGGTTTCTCTACTTTAAATGAATCTACATGTCCGCAATTACCACAGAATGTGGCAATAAGGTTGGAACTAGCTAGAAACCGAGTGATTCTGGCGTAACCAGAGAGTTTTCCTGTTTTTTCTTTCGTACTACCGCATTCGGTACATTTGAAATCAGACATTCATACCACCTCACTTTTAACAGTATTTACGTTAAAAACGAGCAAAGGTTCCCAATCAAATAAGCGAATGACTACTTACAGCGCCTGCATAGCTACATCATCTTCGGTAAAAGCACGTTCATAAATAACTGATAACCTAAGATGCCAATGGATAAGCCTACTGCAAAAATGATGAGTGCTTTTCGTTTTGTTGACATTTTTAAATCACCTCCTGCACAAAGGTATGATCAAATCTACGACTGCTTATCCACCTGGTAAGAGTTAGAAGGTCAATGAGACCAAAAGAAAAAAGCCTTAAAAAAAAGCTTTATTTTTTCTCGAGTTCAGCTACTCTTTTTTGTAGATTTTCAATGTTTTGATCTCGCTTTGCAATGCTAGACATAGTAAAAGCAGACATTGCAACAGCACCTGCAGCTATGGCGAAAGCTATAATGCTTATAGTATCGATTTTAAATCACCTCAATTCGGAATGTTGAATGGTTTCATAGTAACATATTTTTTCTTAATTGAATGAAAATCTAGTGGAATTCTGTCGCTAGGAGCGAAATTGATAAATTACTAAGCGAACTATGCTTGAAAATGGGCTGTTCATATTCATATTAAGTAGAAGATTAATGTAAAACTCATATTATATGAAAGAAAGGGGGGTATGACAATGAAGAATGAAAAAGCATTACTAGATTATATATCGCTGGCTAGAACGTATAGCGATTCACAGGAAAGAGGTGATTTTACAAAAAGCAATAAAGCAGCTGATCGTTTAAGAAACATGATGAAAAAAATACAAAGTGATCCATTAATGGCTAAACAGATGATTGATAGTTTAATGACTCATACTGATCCCAATGTGCTTACATGGACGAGTATTCTGGCTTTTGATATGAACTATCGTAAAAAAGAATTCGCACACATTTTAAAATCTATTGCTAAAGACAAATCAATAGGCATGCAGCAGCTTGAGGCTGAAATGGTACTTAAAGAAATTTATCATATCCATTTTCTATCGAAACATTAGTTAATTCCTAAGGTAGTACAATCTTATTTAATAAAATAAATGATGATTTCCCAGTGTGACCAAAAAGTGAACATAAAAATTTCTCAAATAGGGTAAAGAACCATTGGTCCTAAAACATAATTTTAAAATTTTATCGCATGAAGGAGGAATTTATTTTGCAAAAAGCACTGAAAGTAGTAATAGTTGCATCAATGACTTTAACGCTTTTAATAGCTTGTAGCAATGATGAAAACGCTTCTTCTGATTCAACTGATTCAGAAGAACTGACAGAGGAACAAGTAGGAAGTACCGAAGGCTTACCAGAAAGAAGAGATTTTGATTCGGATGTTGAAGAAGATGGGGAAGATATTGACGAAGATGAAGAGTCTTTAAACCAGCCTACATCTTCAGAAGTTCTCGTGCATTTTGATGATGTTGAGCTAATTGATTTTGACGATATTGATGATAATTATGCAAAGACCATTTCTCAAGAAGGAGGCATTGATAATGTCGTTTACTATGGAGATAATGAATTGCTAACAAGTGAATTCGGTAAAGGTGCTTACCTTTATGACATAAATGAAGGTGATACCGTTTGGCAGGATACCTATTTTCACACTAATGGTTACCTCAAATATCGTAATAATTTGCTTTATACGAATAATATGGAAGGAGAGATTGCAGCAGTAGATATATGGACTGGAGAAACACAACGTACATATGCATACCGAACGGAAGAAGATGGGGCAGCCATCCCTACTAACATTTTTATCTTTGATTCATTGTTGGCTATTAACTTTGAACAGATGTTAAAGGTTTACGATCTTGAGACTACCGAGCAGTTATGGGAGATTGAATTTAGTACCCATTCCAATTTCTTAGAAGTTGATAACTTGTTGATGTTTGAAACGTTTGATTCAGATGTTGTCGCATTAAATAAAGACACTGGTGAGGAAGAATGGCGAATTAACGAGCCAAATTCTTATTCTTCAGGGGGCGGAGAACAACCGTTTGTAATGGACGATACACTTTACATCTTTAGCGAAAACTTTGCCGATACATTTAAGCTAGAGCTCTATGATTTAACGACTCAAAACAAGAAAGATTCAGTTGAGTTAGATGGACGTTTTTTTGCGCGTGAAGAACCGGTTGTAGCAGAAGAAACCATATTCTACAGTAGCAATACGGATTATACGAATGGAGACATTGTTGCATTAGAAAAAAGTTTAGATCAAGAACGTTGGCGCATTGGGAGTGAAGGGTATATAAAACAACAATTGCTTTATGACAATGGTTTTTTATATGTGATTGTTAAACCCGATGGAGAGTACGGTGAACTTTCTCATCTAGTTGTTATAGAAGAAGAAAGTGGAGACATCGTTCTAAGAACTGAGATAGGAAGATTTGAACGTTCTATGGCACAACATCCAGAAGAAAATGCTTATATAGATAATGGGAAGCTTCATATTTTTTTAAGTGAAGGTGGAAACAAAGGTAGCTTTCGTATTTACGAACCAACAGGAGAAATTAATCGGTCATTTGATTAATGGGGAAGAAGAAAAGTCGCCGTTCGGCTGCTTTTCTTTTTTCTATGGATTCATTATTTTCTGGTGTAAACTCCATCTTTTTCACCTTCTAACGGAATTCAATGTGATTAATAAATGTTTCAAAAAAACTTTCTTCTTTTTTTGTATCAATTTTACAAGTCGCTTGTTCAAGACAGTTTAAGCGATAAGTAATAGATATTAATCTAGTCTCATCATGATTAACAACCAATGCAAAGTAACGATTAGCTTCGTGTTCAGATGGAGATAAAGTGACAACGTCTGTTCCCTCCACTTTTTTATATGACGAACCATAGAAGATTTGGTTGGTATCGTTAGTTAGTTCAGTATGCTCTCCTTCATAAGAAGAATCATCAAGAAGGAGATGTAAATGGGTTTGTGCTGCGCCTGAGGTTCTTTCTCCTATATATCTGATTTGAAAGTGCCTCTCAATCCCATTTGTATCTGATTCGTTTTCAAAAAAATTAAGTTTTTCGTTATGCTCTTTACTTAAATAAGAAGAAGATTCATCTTGAAGATAAAAACCCTCTGGATACCACATAGAATAGTGCCCGTTTTGTGATTCAAAGAAATGAAATCCTTCATCTGTTTTGATATCTTCTTGTAAGAAGCTACTTGTAAACCGGTCACTTAAAGCGATATCATTTGGTTGACCTATACCTCTAACCAAAAATACCCCTCCTAGCAAGACGAGAAGTGCTAAAGCTGAACTAATAAGATATGTTTTCTTCATTACTTTATCACCCTTGCGGTATTGCTCAATTTTCACTTTATCCCTAAATGGAGGCTCAGAGTTAGTTTTAATTATATAGAATAATTTGGAACTAAACCATAATTAGTGAAGTGATGAATGGGTGAATTGAGCGAGAAAAATTTGGTACTACATTCATTGATTTTCAAACTGTAACATCTTATTACTTTGATTTTAAGTGGTTGCTGCATAAAAAAGAGCTCACCTTATTTCGGTAAAGCTCTAGTTATTTGAGCAAGAAATTTTTTTACATCCACTCTTTTCCATGTTCACGAATAAATGTAATGTCCTTTTCATAATGTTCAAGGTGTCCTTCATCGATCATTTGCTGAAATGCTGTATCACCTTCAGCGGCTTTTCTTTTTAAGGTTTTGCATAATCCTTCTAATCGGAGCAACACCATTTTTATGATTTCTTTTCCTATACCCTCAATACCATAGGATTGAAAAAATAGTGCAACCCGTTGTTTTATACGGTCGGCATCTTTTAAGGGATCATAGTAAACTACCTCACCTGTTTCAGTAGGGTAAAGTCTACTTAAAGGAACGCAAGTGTACAGAGTATAGGCTATATCCCAAAGTCTTGGACCAGGAGCAGCCATATCAAAATCAATAATACCTATGGGCTTTCCGTGGTTGAAAATAATGTTATAGATAGCAAAATCATTGTGACATATGACTTCAAATGGCTGAGGGGTGTTATCAATTGGTTGCCAACTTTCTTCGATTGGAAAATTAGTCACGGCATGATGATAGCGACTAAGCATTTTCGCTATCGCTTTTAAAGCATTATTAGACCACATGTACTTTTTGGGAGGATAATTCCCGGTTGTTCCTTCAATAAATGATAAAATCTCTCTATCTTTTTCATCAATACCTAGAAATTTCGGTGCATACTCAAACCCTTGATTTTCCAAATGCTGAAGTAACGTATGGATTTTAACACTATCGGGCTTTAATCCTCTTCGAACCGTATCTCCTAAACGATATACATTTGAGACATTTCCGCCTGTTAATAACTCTTCGTTTTCGTTCAATTCAATCTCCCTCCAAAACTTAGGAACGATGTATTTTTTACTCATTACTAAAAGCACATATACTAATGAGTGGAACGTGCTTTAAACCCCTGATAAATAATAAGTTGATCCCTGTTCAATGTTTCACGATAAATTGATAGGAGTCTTCAAAGAATTTTAATGATAGGACAATATATTATCAATGAACTTGTTCTCACAAGCAGCTGTTGCTGATGATCCTTCGCTATGGTGAGTAGCCACTTCTTTTCCATCGTATAAAATTTTACAGGATATCCAATCGCCATCTTCTCCAGCGGTAGCTTTAACGGTGGTTGAACTGATTGGAAATGCTGTGTCAGTGGAGATGACAAACGTTTTTGAATAAGGAATCTCGATAGATGCTTCGGTAACGGTTTGAGGGTCATTTCGACTAGTAATGTCTACCTCCAATTCAGAGGCATACGAAGCGTCACTTTCAATGATCACTTCTATGATTAATCCCTCATTTTCAATCGGTTGGCTACTATCCTCCTCCTGCTCAGCTACTTTACATGAAGTAAGAGTAATACTTACACTTATTAGTAAAAAGGAAAGAAGCTTAGACTTCATTCATTATGTCTCCTTTCGTTCTTTATTTTTGAGTCTTGTCTTTTCATAGTAGTGAAACATTTTATCCATATAAGCGGTTACTTCTGTATTCATCCCAAGTACCAGTTCATTATCGCTAGAAGGGTCTAATAGTTCCCAATAAAAATTCATAAGTTCCTCATCGCCTTCAAACAATTCTAGTGATTGTGTATAAAGAGAGTGAGCTATTTGTTGGACCTCATTCGATCTCGGGTCTTTGTGCAAAATGGCTCGAACATCGTTGAAACTAGATAGTAGGTCCTCTAGTCTAGGATCGTCACTACCGATAACAGGTAGTCTATCAAGGATCCCCTTTTGTTCTTCTGTAATAGCTAATGCTTCATCAAATTGAGCTGGTATAACCCCATTAACCAAAGTTCTTCTATTTAAATCTTCTATAATGTCAAGCATTTCTTGTGGTTCCAGATGTCCTTTTAATTTAATAACGTGTATCGTTGCATTTAAATAGTATTGTAATCGGCTTAATCTCTCTTTTTCGGCTTCAATGAATGTAACTTGCTCCGATAAAGAATGAATCCATGTTTGATTTTCTGTAGCCCGACTGTCAGAGTCGAGAAGTCTCTTTATTTGCTCTAACGTATACCCAATTGATTTTAATAACAAAATTCTTTGTAATTGCGAAATGGCTTTTTCATCATAATACCTATACCCATTATCTTTTATTAAAGAAGGCTTTAAGATACCTACATCTTCGTAATGATAGAGTGCTTTCTTACTGACACCCATTCTTTTAGCTAATTGTCCAATTTTTATCATGTTGCCATCCTCCATACTGTGATTATAAACAATGACGTTAAGGGAATAGTCAATCGTTGTTTTATTTATTCAAGTTTTAAGGTGCAAAATCAATCGTTCCAGTGAACAATAAAATGATCCAAAGTGCAATGAAAATGGGAAAGAATGAGGGAAACGATTGGGATGAGTTTTTTATCAGACTTAATAAGGGAAATGGGTGAAAGCGTAACACCAATGGCAGTAAGGGCAAAGACAATGTAGTCACCGTACGTGCCAATCATGACGATTCTGTAGGCGCTACAAAAGTGAAACACATACAAGCTATACCAATGATGAATGCGCTATACGTTAGGTTTTCTAGAGTAAAAATAGTTTTTGATTTCATACAATAGAACCTCCCTCAGGATCGTATGTTTAGAATAGCATTAATTGAATGACAATAAACGGTTTTTTCCAGCTAAAATGATCTCAAATAAATACTTGCTATTGACGTAACGTCAGGTGTTAGAGTCTAAATAGAAAGGGAGTGAAGGTAGTGACAATGGAAAGAAAATACTCGATTGGGGAATTTGCAAAACTGACGGGAATGACTGAGCGAACGCTGCGACACTATGATCAAACAGGGATATTGAAACCTGCTGAATTGACGGAATATGGGCATCGCGTTTATAACAACCGTTCCATTATCCAGCTGCAGAAAATACTGGTGTTAAAGTTTTTGGATTTATCACTAGGAGATATTTTAGCGTATGTGGAAAGCCCAGAACAAGATTTAGCACAGACAATGGTCGAACAGAAAGAAATGCTGTTGGAAAAACAAAAGCAGATTGATACGGTTATACAAACCATGACTCGTGTGCAAGAAACCGTTTCTGGGGCAGATTCTGTCGATCAAGAATTATTGCTTGTCCTTATTCATGCCTTGAAAAATGAAGAGGTACGACAACGCTGGTTAAGTGAACATGAGTCTGATTCAGTGTATAATAGGCTCCACTCTCATACAGCGGAACTTGAGTTGGGTAAAGAAATGACGATCTGGGCTAGCAAAATGAAACAATTTATTCACGCAGGTAAAGAGCCTAGTGATCCTGACGTTTTAGCACATACTAAAGCCTTGTTATCAACTTTAAAGCCAGAAGTTGAGCCCCTTTTAGACAAAGAAACAAGTGAGGAACTTAAGAAGGGAGAAGGTTCTTTATTTAAGTCTAATCCTTATTTATTTCCAAGTGCGTTTAACAAGGAGGAGGAACTATTTATAGAAAAGGTTATTCATGAACTGATCCTCAGTAACGTGCCCGGTAATCAGAAAGGTGATAAGAACGGATTTCTTTAGTTGAATGAGAAGCATACCTTTTTTTATCGGGTATGTTTTTTCATTTGGGTTAGTTCATCTAGTTCTCATCGATAGCCCAAAAGTGAAGGGGGTTTGAATCAATAGATCATTTGGTATTGGGGAATGAGCAACCAGAAAAACTTAAAGATGCCAGTCGGTTACCCATGTTTCTGGTAACTTAATTCCGTTTGCCTTAAGTGCGATTGAAAATTGTCCTTGATGTATTCCCTCATGTTGTACAGCTGTACTATAGACCTCATCCAGAGTTATTTCACTTCCATTAAATGTTATGTGTTTGTAGTAGCACGTTTTGAAATTCTCTAGTAGGGCTGCGCAACTGTTTTTTAATTCTAATTGTACATTAAGTTTTGTGGATGGAAGACTACCCGGAAATGAAATGTTGCCATACTTTAATCCTTCACAATAGACGTTGCGTACTCTAATCATATGGATAAATAATTTTCGCAAGCTACCTAATTCTTCTAGTAAGGATACATCCCAATGTTTTTTATCAATTGAATAAGCTAATTCATTCGTCATTTTCATAGCGTATTCTAGGCCATCTGTCTTCATTTTAGCACTCCTTCGTTCTTACTTTTTTTGCATACAGTGGTCTATCATAAGGCATTGATGCATACGACTAACTATTGTTTTCTATTCGCATATAAAGATACCTTTTAATTCTAAATTATTTTTTGAAAAATAATCAGTGCATTTACTGAAAAGGCGCTTTTACAGAAGTAGTATTTAGATAACAAATAGGGAGATAAAGAACGTTAGGATTAAGTGACGACAGTTTATAATAGAGAGAAACGATTTGTGCTTAAGGAGTAATGAGACATCGATTGACTTGGCTCAATCATTAAATTTAGTAAACACTAGAAGTTAAAATCGATAGTGAAGAAAGAGGTTTTTAAAATTGCGAGTAGCTGTTCTAAATAAGCATGATTTTGTGGAAATGAGAATGCTTTTCCTAGATGTATTTACGAATGAACCATGGTTTGACAAATGGAGTAGCGAAGAACAGTTAAATGCATATATGAGAGATTTAACAGAGAATACGAATTCCCTATCTCTGGCACTTTACGACGAAAATGACGTTCTCATTGGTTGCTCCTTAGGTTATGTGTTTAATTGGTGGGAAGGGCGAGAGTACTTTATTAAAGAATTCTTTGTGTCAAGAAAGGAACAAAATCAGGGCGTCGGTAGTGCATTTCTAGAGTTAATGGATTCGAAATTAAAGGCTAACGGAATGAAATATATCACGTTAAACACAGAAAAAAATGTCCCAGCTTATCGTTTTTATCAAAAAAACAGATTTTCTGTTTCAAGCGACTCTGTTTTTATGGTTAAAAGACTCTCTGAATAACGGATATGTATAGGATACGTTTTGTTGAGTAAAGTGAATTATAAAAAAGTACCTTTACATGACCGATGTAACATGTTATGTTTCGTACTACTGAATAGTCGTGAAATGGAGGTGAAAGCAATGTTAACTGTTTTTAGGATTTTATATGGAATTAATGTAAAAATTGGAAAAGGTGTAGCAGGAAACGGGAGAAGTCTGCCTTTTTTTACATCATATTTCTTACAAAAACAGTTATCGGCGCTTCATTTCTAAACCAACTACATTTTCCTTTCACGACTCAATTTTTGCTCACGCAGGTTGGGTCAATCAAAGGTAAATGTAGTTGTAAGGTAAGACACCGATGATTGGATCGGTGTCTTTTTATGTGGGAAATAAATGATAAGGTTTGGCTATCTCCTTTTTAACGCATGCGCACTTTGAGTGTCGGAAGTAAAAAATGTAAGTAAAAGGGATGATAAATATGTCAGTTATACACGTACAAAATGTAACGTTTTCTTATCCAAGTCATTTTGATCCGATCTTTGACGATGTAAGCTTTCAAATTAATACAGATTGGAAGCTTGGATTTATCGGGAGAAACGGTAGGGGGAAAACAACATTCTTCCACTTACTGCAGGGTAAGTTTGAATACAGTGGGAGAATTGATGCGTCCGTTGAATTTAACTATTTTCCTTATGAAGTACAAGATAAAAGAAAATGGACACACGTCGTTTTAGAGGAAATCTGTCCCAAAGCAGAGGATTGGGAATTCCTTCGCGAAATAGCGTATTTAGGTGTTGATGCAGAGGTGATGTATCGACCATTTGAAACGTTATCGAATGGGGAACAAACAAAGGTATTACTTGCGGCACTTTTCTTGAATGAGGGTCAATTTTTACTAATTGACGAACCGACAAATCATTTAGATACGGAAGCCCGTAAACTTGTTTCGACTTACTTGAAGAAGAAAAAAGGGTTTATATTGATCTCTCATGATCGGCATTTTTTAGATGGTTGCGTGGACCATATCTTATCTATAAATCGATCTGATATTGAGGTGCAAAGTGGGAACTATTCTTCTTGGAAATTAAACTTCGATCGACAACAGGAACATGAACTGGCCACTAACGACAGATTGCAAAAAGATATAGGAAGATTAAAGCATTCCTCCAAACGTTCTGCTGGATGGTCTAACCAAGTAGAGGCTTCAAAAAATGGAACGACGAACGCTGGCTCTAAATTAGATAAAGGGTTTGTTGGACACAAGGCAGCTAAGATGATGAAACGAGCAAAGAATATAGAGGCGAGACAGCAAAAAGCCATTAACGAAAAGTCGAAGCTCTTAAAAAACATTGAAACAGTGGATTCTTTAAAGTTAGAGCCATTAGCATACAAGAATAAAGACATCATTCAAGTAACAGATGTGTCGGTTCTATATGACCACCAAGTTGTAAATGAACCGATTAGTTTTACGATTCAACAAGGGGATCGTATTTTACTGGATGGCAAGAATGGAAGTGGAAAAAGTAGTGTGTTAAAGCTGATTTTAGGTGAAGCCATACAGTATAAAGGAACTGTAACAAAAGGGTCTAACTTACGGATTTCTTACGTTCAGCAAGACACTTCTGGTTTAAAGGGAATGCTTTCTGACTTTATTGAAAAGCATCGTCTTGATGAAACCTTATTCAAATCGATTTTACGGAAAATGGATTTTGAACGGGGTCAGTTTGAGAAGGAGATCAGTAACTATTCAGGTGGACAAAAAAAGAAACTGTTAATCGCTAAAAGTTTATGTGAAAAAGCACATCTATACATTTGGGATGAACCATTGAACTTTATTGACATCTATTCACGAATGCAAATCGAAGCGTTACTAGAGGAATTTTGTCCTACCATGTTGTTTGTTGAACATGATAAGTCTTTTCAGCAGTCCATTGCGACAAAAGTTATCTCCATGTAAGTGAAAGAATCAGCACAGGAGGGGAAGAAAAGAACCCCTCCTTTCTTACTTCTCTGTTAGTCGTTTATAGGTTAACTGCTTTTATTTTATTCCCTGTTGAACCATCTGTATTTTTAGTGAAATCAGGATGATCACCCTTTTTTATGTATTCATAAAGGTAGACTCATTGAAACCGTTCGTATGGTAAATCCCATTTTCTCATAAAGCTTTATAGCATCATTTCCTAAAAAGGCACTTAAATAAGAGAGCTTCCCTTGTTTAGTAAGGTAAGCTCTTTAATCTTAAGAAGTGTGGCGTTTTTCGTACCATAGCTTATAGGCTTGAAGTAATGAAAGGAGTGTAGAGGAATCGACTGTTTTCATTTTATATACATAGTGAAGTTCTTGAATGACGAAATCATTGGGAAAATAGGCTTCCAAAATTCTTAGTTGATTTTGTATGGTGGTTGCCCAACTTTGATCCTCCACATTTATTGTTAAATAGGCACCGCGTATCATTTTCTTAATCATGCTTTGCTTAACTAATGCTGAAGTTACAGTCCCGCTTTTTAATGTATCCATAAACTGATTGACTTGCGGTATAAGATCTTTATTTAACGAGTTGCTGATTTGCTTAGTAGGTTTCATCATAGGGAATTGAAGGGAGAGGTCTTCTCCATGTATACAACAACAGACGTGTTTTAGCCAAAATCCCCACTCATGGTAGTGATCGGAGTGCAGGGCTTCTTTTACCAATCCCATATCGTAATCAACTTTTGTTAGTTGCTTATATTTTTTTACTAGTTGGTGTGTTTCTGCATAAAGTCTATTTTTGGTGTTTGAACTAATAGGAGAATACAAGATAACGGTTAAGTCTAAATCTGATTTAAAAAGGATGGCTTCCCCTCGTGCAACACTTCCATACACATAAATGCTATGTACGTTTTCCCCTAAACAACTTTGTAGTAATTGCAGTACGGTGTGTAGTAGAGGCTTGATATGGTGTTGTAATTTATTTATATGAGTCGGGTTCAGGATATACCCGTTTTGGTCAGTACCTATTCTAGTTGGCCATTTCATACGCTTACCCCTTTGCAATTAGCAGTACATTCTCTACTTACTATTACAACGTTTTACTTTATTATAAGCCATATGTAAACCGTAATATCCGAAAAGTGGCGATGGTGTTTCAGCTAACATGACATTTTTCTCTCGTTAGCTGGTGGAAAAGATTAATTATTTTGTGATAGGGTGTACTTTGAAGACTGCACGATAATGAAGTTTCAATAATTAAAAAAAAGGCTATGTTCTAATGGATAATTACTTTTTGAAAGGTTTGGTATTTATGAAGAAAACAACAACGTTAATGGCTACCTCTATTTTTATGGGCTCACTTTTATTTACGGCTTGCAGTGATTCAGATATGAACGAAGAACCTACTGAAGAAGGTACTACTAGTCAAGAGAGCACAAATGAAAATGCTCAAACCAATGATCAAGAGGAAGAAACGATTGGTGAAAACGCTGGAGAAGACCAAATGGATTTAAAGGTTGGAGATACTGCAATTATGCACAGTAACATCTCATCATTTGAATTTACGTTGAACAGTGTTGAAATGGTTGATGAGGTAGACGGTGAAATGTCTGATTTAGACGCGTTTGTTGCGGCCTCCATTACGATCAAAAATATAGGTGACGAACCTATTGATGCAAAAGAAAATGCTGGTTTATTTGAATATACGGCAAACCTTGACGGGTCCGGATTCGGTGATCAAGCTGAATATACTGAAGAATATCAGGGTGATGCCATTGAAGGGGAATTAGCTCCTGGAGAAGTGGTTACAGGCACTGCTTTGTATACGAGCTACATAGAAGATGAGAATTACATTCGTGTAAAAGCTGGCACGGCTGGGACTGGATTAATTAATAACGCTGTCTTTACTTTTAGTGAAGGTGAGTTAATCAAGTAAAATATTCCGATTAAGCCCTTGAATGTAAGGGCTTTTTTTGCGTGATTTTCCGTTATATGAAAAATAGGGAGAAGAGTTAAGAACTTTAGGTTTGTGGTCTTTTTTCGATGAAACATTCTATTCTGAAGGGTTACTTCAAAAAGGCGCTCACATGTTAGTGTTAATAATTTATCCCTTTCCAATGGATTGCCATCAACAGAGGTCGCGTTCTTAATTGGATAAAAGGATATAAAGTTAATAGGTCTAAAGGTTCTATTAATTTACTTATATTATTTCAGTTTGCAAATAATAAACAATTTCCAATAAATAAGTCTTTTTATCGAAATCATATAATGACTGAGTTGAATGTGTAATCAATAACAAAATGATTGATCTGTTGTAAAGTCTTGCGTACTAGTAAATTATTCTTATTCTTCTAGAAATGAAACTTTAGATCTATTTAAAATCCTTGTTATTACAATCGTTTTAGTATAATACATTGATTTATCATTCTATAATTTGACAGAATGTTTAACGATGCTATGATTTGTGTAAATATATGGACTAAAAATGCACCTTTTGACGTTTAATCGTATTTATTGTCCTATATATTACTAATTTAATTTTGGGGAGGGTTATATGAGAAGACAGAAAGGGGCCAAAAAAAGTTTTATTGTTATTCTTATTTTTCTCATTCTTTTTTCGCCTTATGGACAAATTGGTTTAACACAGGCTTCAGAAAGAGAATTTAATGAAGAAGTTGATATCTCTGTTAAGGGGGTACCAACAGAAGAACAGGTTATTCTTAACGTCGAAACAACCTATTCTAATTTGGTTAATTTGGAGTTTATTCTTCCAGATGGTATCAAATACGATGAAGAGAGTACAAAAGCGTTAAAGTCTGATAGTACGATGATCTATAATAACGAGGGGAATAGTTTAAATATTCTTAAAGAAGAACTGTCTCCTCTATCTGCGACTATCATTCTAACTGGCTTTCATGTAGGTGAGAATAGTCTAGAAGTTAGAGGCCATCTTAATGACGGCAGTACGAAGAGCCTTGACTACTTTGTCACAGTGGAATCAGATCGTTCCGATGCAGATGAAGGCTTAAATGAATCTGGTACAGAAGAGAATGAGGAAAACCATTCTGGTCAATCAGACGCAAATCGTTCTGGTGACGATGAAGGTGTAGAAGAAGCTAACCCTGAAAGTGACAAGTCCGAAGAATCAAGCGATGTGACTTCAGAGGACTCCTCTTCAGAAGAAGAGGAAGAAGATTCTAAGCAACAAGAAGAAACAAATCAAGGTGAAGATGGGAATGATGATCAGGACGAGCCTATTTTTAAACCAATGGTGGGAGATTTAAACGTAGATATTGATATCTCGCCGTTAAATGCTAATGTTCTTGCAGGAAACGATGCAGCATATAAGCTGGTTTTTAAAACAACAGGTTCTGTCACAGAATACACAAACGCCATCATAACAGTTGATCTACCACTTTCAAGTGAAGTGAATTTTAATCAATCATTGTCAGAATTAAGAATAGCTGGTGTAGAGCCAACTTTTAATTCAGAATCAAGCCAATTAATCTATCAATTTGATACGTTACAAGCCGGGCAAACCTATGAAAATGTTATTAAATTGCAAACAACGAATGGATTGATAGCAAGTGGTACAGAGTTAGATGTGCAAGCATCTTTTGTAGCAGATCAATTTGAACCAGTACAAGATTTAGCAATTGTCGTTATTGATGCATCAACGACAATCTCTGCGTCTAAGCGATATACGGAAGCTAGGGGAAATGATCGGAATATACCAATTCCTAATTCGCAAACAGTCTGGGAAATGAACGTAGACATCCCTAAGAATAATATTGGCCAAAATTATTTGGAGCCGGGCTCCCAGATTACCGTAGTCGATACGCTACCAAATGGTCTATCCTATCAATCTACCATTACAGGTCCTGAGCCTGAACAAAATGGTAATACTTTAGTATGGACATTTGAAGCGCCAAGTGTTGAAGAGCAAGAAGCGGCAGAAGGTACACTATTTAACACGGAGTTAGAGGTTGTCTTAACGGTAGGTGGGAATACAGTTGATCAAACATTAACGAATAATGTTGATGTAAGCGCTACATTTATTGGAGAAGATAATGAAAACTCGGTAAATGCCAACCACAGTGTCACAATTGCTGATTCTGATAAGGCGACGGGTGAGATAAGAGGAAGTGTGTTTATTCCTGGACATATCGGCCCTATCGATGATAGAGGAAATATTGGTTCAAATACGAATAGAGATCCGAATCCTCTTGTTTATGACGATGCGCTCTTAGCTTTTTATCATAATATATCTCCTTTACATGAAAGTAATGAAGGGGATTTTAGAGCATATACAACGGTCATGAACATTGATGAACATTTAGTTTTCAAAGAAATGAGAACTGGGGGAACGGCGGCTAGATTTATATATAGACCTACAAACCAATTCCCAGATGGTGTTCCGTTTGTAGATCCTCCTCGCTTTAATATTGAGGCGGACGTGAATGGAGAACGACTAGTTTTAATTGAAAATGCTGATATTGGGAGAATTTACAGTAGAAGTGACTTAGGAATTGATACAGATGCAAGAGTCAGTGCAATATATTTGAATTTCACGCATGCTCCTAGTGGCATGGGTGGGGCTCATCCAACATACTATTTTGAGGTTGAACCAGGCTATGTTGGAAGTGTAACAAACGAATTTGATGTATTTGGTATCGGGGGAGAAGGCACTCGTTTTGGCAAAGGTACTGGTGGTAGGCATTACGGTTCAAATACAATTGCCACTCCACGTTCTGCTCAAATCGCTCCACGACCAACAGATCAACCGCCAATTGCTACAGTGGATGTAGAATTAACAAATCATCAAGGATCCTATGTAGATTTTGGTGATAACCGTATGCGTGTAAATTTAAATACGGAAAATAGTTCGACATTAGCGATGAGTGAGCCATTAGAGGCAATGGTGCTGTTACCACCTGGTATCACCATATCTGATGATCCAGACGCTGAATTTATTGATGCGGATGGAAGAGCTTCAGGTGGATCTCATGACATTGTAACTGATAATTACAATGATACAGGGCGACAACTTGTTAAGTTTAATTGGACAGATCGTCTACTTAGACCAGGTAATAATGTAACCTCTGAGATTAATGTTCAGATCAATGAAGGGGCAGCGAATGTCCTTACCTTTGATGTTTATGGTTTCTCAGGAGATGAGACATTAACGGTCCCATCTGTTGATAATCCAGGACATACAGATACCGTTTTACAGACGGATTCAGAGGATTTAAATGAGAATGGAAACACAGACCAACCCCGATTGAAATCAGGCAACGAATATTATATAAGTGGTCAGTATAATATCCAGACAGAGAAGCTTGTCAGAGGAGAATTAGATGACGAATTTACGACGTTTGGAAGAACGGTTCCTGGTGGGGTCATTGATTATCAATTAACCCTAACGAACACAACGGGAAGTACAATTTCTACGATGACATTGATGGATGTATTACCATCCATTGGTGATTTAGGAATAACGGATAATATTGACCGTGGTAGTCAATTCACACCGCAGCTGACAGAAGCGATTCAGCTTCCGTCACAATGGACAGATCGAGTGGATGTGTATTATAGTACAGCACTTACTCCAGAACGAGATGACTTAATTAGACATACCAACTACCCTGACACAACAGAGCAACTATCTAATCCTGAAGGGGCACAGGCACCGAATTGGGTCTTAGGATCTGAGGTCGATGATTGGTCTTCCATTCATTCCTTTAAGATTGAGCTTAGTGAGGGAGTAGAATGGATTGATGGAGAAGATATCGCTATTGCTTTCTCGATGATGGCTCCAGAAGCAGCAGACGTTGACTCGAGTGTATTGGATAAAACGGTTAACCCTACGCAAAGAGCCGCATGGAACTCTTTTGCCATCGCGACAGATCAAGGACAACCTGTTGAACCAGCAAGGGTTGGCGTGTACATGGATCTAGATAACTCTGTTCAACTAACTAAACAGAGTGAGGATGGAGAGCTCCTTGAGGGAGCCGTGTTTACGCTATTTAATGAGGCTGGTGAAGAGGTAGCTACCGGCTTAACAACCGATGAAAATGGTATTCTTTTCATTGAGGATCTTTTGCCTGGAAACTACGAATTAGTTGAAACACAGGCGCCAGTGGGTTATGTGTTAGATGCTACACCGATTCCTTTTACCATTGATTTGGCGGTTCAAGAATTAATTGAACTGACAAAGGAGAATCGTCCAGTGCCAGGTTCTGTAGAACTTAGTAAAGTCGGAGAGGATGGCGAAACGCTTGAAGGAGCGGTTTTCAGCCTATTCAATTCCGATGACAATGAACTCCAGACAGGTCTAACCACAAATGAAGAAGGTTTACTAGTCGTGGAAGACTTAGTGCCAGGCAGCTACTATTTTGTAGAGACGGAAGCACCATTTGGTTATGTGTTAGACGATACACCATTACCATTTGATATCGTCTTTAATCAAGAAGCACAGGTAGAAGTAACGAAAGAAAACACGTTAATACCAGGTGCGGTTGAACTGACGAAGGAAGATGAGGATGGAACGATTCTTGAAGGCGTAGAGTTTGAACTTCAGGATCGTGATGGCAATACAATACGAGAAGGTTTGCTTACGGATGAAGAAGGTAAACTTTTCATTGACGATTTAACACCGGGAAGCTATCAATTGGTGGAAACAGCAACACTTCCAGGCTATGAGTTGGATCCAACACCAATTCAATTTGAGATTGGCTTAGGTCAAACAACCGTAACGGAAGTAAGCTTTGTGAATGAGTTTACACCAGGGTCTGTCGGTTTAACGAAAGTCGGAGAAAGTGGAGATACACTTGAAGGAGCTGTTTTCAGCCTTTTCGACTCCGAAGATAACGAATTGCAAACAGGTCTAACGACTAATGAAGAAGGTCGATTGGTTGTAGAAGAGCTAGCACCAGGTAGCTACTACTTTGTAGAGACGGAAGCACCATTTGGTTATGTGCTAGACGATACGCCATTAGCATTTGAAATTGACTTTAATCAAGAGGCGCAACTGGAATTAACAAGAGAAAATCTCTTGATTCCTGGAGCAGTTGAATTAACGAAGGTCGATGAAGAAGGAGTCCTTCTTGAAGGTGTAGAGTTTGAGCTTCAAGATAGTGATGGAACTGTGCTACGCGAAGGCTTACTTACAGATGAAGAAGGTATACTCTTTATTGATGATCTAACACCAGGCAGCTATCAGCTGGTCGAAACAGCAACGCTCCCAGGATATGAACTGAATCCAACACCGATTCCTTTCGAAATTGGTTTAGGAGAGACGACAGTAGGAGAACTTAGCTTCATTAATGAGTTTACGCCAGGGTCTGTTAGCTTAACAAAAGTTGGGCAAGACGAGGTATTGCTTGAAGGAGCGGTCTTCAGCTTGTTTGATGCAGAAGACAATGAATTACAAACAGGTTTAACAACAAACGAAGACGGACAATTAGTTGTAGAAGATTTGGTGCCGGGTACCTACTATTTTGTAGAAACAGAAGCGCCATTCGGATATGAGTTAGATGACACTCCGTTAGAGTTTGAGATCATCTTTAATCAAGAATCGCAGCTGGAACTAACCAAAGAAAACACGGTGATTCCAGGCGCTGTTGAATTGACGAAAGAAGATGAGGATGGAACCGTCCTAGAAGGTGTAGAGTTTGCCCTCCAGGATAGTGAAGGAAATGTATTACAAGAAGGCTTGCTAACGGATGAAGAAGGTACGTTGTTTATTGATGGTCTAGTACCAGGCAACTATCAGCTAGTCGAAACAGCAACAATACCGGGATATGTATTGGATCCAACACCAATCCCATTTGAGATTACACTTGGTCAAACAGAAACCGTAGAACTAAGCTTTGTAAATGAGTTTAGCCCAGGATCTGTTGGACTAACCAAGGTTGGGGAGAGTGGAGAAACACTTGAAGGAGCTGTTTTCAGCCTATTTGATGCAGAAGACAACGAACTTCAAACGGGACTCACTACGGATGAAGATGGAAGAATTGTGGTTGAAAACCTTGAGCCAGGTAGTTACTACTTTGTAGAGACGGAAGCACCGTTTGGCTATGAGTTGGATGACACGCCGTTAGAGTTCGAAATCGTCTTTAATCAAGAAGCGCAATTGGAACTAACGAAGGAAAACACCCTGATTCCAGGAGCTATTGAACTGACGAAAGAGGACGAAGATGGCACCGTTCTTGAAGGGGTAGAATTTGAACTTCAAGACAGCGAAGGAAACACATTGCGTGAAGGATTGCTTACAAACGAAGAAGGAAAGCTGTTGATTGATGATTTAGCACCAGGAAATTATCAACTCATTGAAACAGCAACGCTTCCTGGATATGAGCTAGATCCAACACCGATAGTGTTTGAAATTGGCTTAGGAGAAACAACGGTAGGAGAACTTCGTTTTGTTAATGAATTCACGCCAGGTTCTGTAGGACTGACTAAGGTCGATCAAGAAGGAGAAACGCTTCAAGGAGCGGTCTTCAGCTTATTCGATGCAGAAGACAATGAACTGGAAACAGGACTAACAGTAGATGAAGAAGGTCGCTTAGTCGTAGAGGGCTTAGCACTAGGAAGCTACTACTTTGTAGAAACGGAAGCACCGTTTGGATACGAGCTGGACTCTACGCCGTTACAGTTTGAGATTGTATTCAATCAAGAAGCACAGCTAGAAGTAACAAAAGAAAATGTATTGATCTTAGGTTCCGTAGCGTTAACAAAAGTGAACGAAAATGGAACAGGTCTTGAAGGGGTAGAATTTGAACTTCAGGACACTGAAGGAAATACACTGCGTGAAGGGCTGCTCACAGACGAGAATGGTATGCTGTTGTTAGATGATTTAGCACCAGGCGGCTATCAATTCGTTGAGACAGCAACGATTCCGGGATATGTGTTAGATCCAACACCGATCTCCTTTGAGGTTGAATTAGGTCCAACGGATATCATTGAATTGAACTTTGCCAATGAATTTACACTAGGCTCTGTCGGACTGACTAAGGTCGATGAAGAGGGAGAAACGCTTGAAGGAGCGGTCTTCAGTTTATTCGATGCAGAAGACAATGAACTGCAAACGGGTCTGACAACAGATGAAGAAGGTCGATTAATAGTAGAAGATTTAGCACCAGGAATTTACTACTTTGTCGAAACAGAAGCACCGTTTGGGTACGAGCTAGACTCTACACCACTCGAGTTTGAGATTGTCTTTAATCAAGAAGCGCAACTGGAACTAACGAAGGAAAATACCTTGATTCCAGGAGCGATTGAACTGACGAAAGAGGACGAAGATGGGACCGTTCTTGAAGGGGTAGAATTTGAACTTCAAGACAGCGAAGGAAACACACTGCGTGAAGGATTGCTTACAAACGAAGAAGGAAAGCTGTTGATTGATGATTTAGAACCAGGCAGCTATCAACTAGTGGAAACAGCGACGCTCCCTGGCTATCAGCTAGATCCAACACCGATTTCATTTGAAATTGGTTTAGGTCAGACATCGATTACTGAAGTAAGCTTTATCAATGAGTTTACGTTCGGGTCTGTCGCACTAACAAAAGTGGACGAAGAAGGAGATACCCTTGAAGGAGCGGTCTTCACGTTATATGATGCAGAAGACAATGAACTTCAAACGAGTCTAACGACAGATGGAGAGGGTCGATTAGTAGTTGAAGAATTAGCATTAGGTAGCTATTACTTTGTCGAAACAGAAGCACCGGAAGGGTATGAACTTGATAACACGCCGCTCGAATTCGAGATTGTCTTTAATCAGGAAGCTCAGCTGGAGGTTATGAAGGAAAACTCTGCAAGCCCGGGCGCCGTTGAACTGACAAAAGTGGATGAAGAGGGAGAGACGCTTGAAGGAGCGGTCTTCACTCTATACGACTCTGAAGATAACGAACTCCAAACCGGTCTAACGACAAACGAAGAAGGCAAACTGGTGGTCAATGATTTATCCCCAGGTAGCTACTACTTTGTCGAAACGGAAGCACCGTTTGGATACCAGATTGATGAGACTCCACGATTATTTAAAATAGAGTTTAATCAGCAGGAAGTTGTCAAGATTGAGGTAGTCAATAAATTGATTCTAGGTCATGTCACCATCATTAAAGTGGATTCGGAAACCGATGTTACCTTACAGGGTGCGGAATTTGAGATTCGAGATGGAAATGATCAAGTAGTTGAGACGGTGACGACAAATGATCTTGGCTTAGTAAATGTACAGGATTTGGCGCCAGGTGACTATCAATTAATTGAAACGAAAGCGCCTGAAGGGTATCAACAGTTAGTTGAAGCAATTGAGTTTACGGTACAGGTAGGAATGGAAGAAATTCTAGAGCTAATCGTTCAAAACACGAAGCTGCCACCTGAAGAATCGACTCCTCCACCACCAACTGAAACACCAGATCCACCGACAACACCAGCGCCACCAGAACTATCCGATGCACCTCCAACGAGTGGATCATCAGAGGATGTTCCTAAAACATTGCCTCAGACAGGGGAAGAATGGTTTAGATATCTACTGATTGCAGGCTCATTTTTGATCATCGTTGGAAGCTTACTCATCGTATTTAATCGAAGAAAAGTGACCATGGCTTAAACAAGAGGAGGTGAGTTCAATGAGAAAGGCAAAAATAATAGCAGGAATGGTCTCCATACTCATTGGACTCATTCTTGTCTCTATTCCGTTTTATCATGAGTGGCAGACAGGAAAAGAGATTGACCAATTAACGCAGGCTGTAAATCTTATCTCGAATGAAGCAAGTGCTGCGGAGGTAGATGAGGAATTTGAGTATGCGAAGGATGTAATCTGGTTAGAAATTCCTGATATCGACCTTAACCAAATGATCTTGCCAGAAACCACGGAAGATACCTTGAATCTAGGGTTGACCCAGATTAAACCTAATCAAGTCCCCGGAGAAGGAAATTTTACCGTTGCAGGTCATAGAGGTTACAGGGGAGATCGTTTTTTTCGCAATCTACCAGACGTACCGATTGGGGCTACAGTGAATCTAATCGTAGAAAACAAAACATATACCTATGAAATTACCTCATCAGAGATTATTGAGCCTACGCAAACAGATATTTTGCTAGATGAAGAAGGAAAAAATGAAATTACGTTAATTACATGCACCGTTGATGGGAAACAACGTATTGCTCTTAAAGGGCTCCTGTTAACTTGACAGGAGAAAACTGTTAAGTTAACAGCATTAATAAAAAAAGCAGAACTTGATCCAATAAAAAGAGGCCATAAAGGCCTTTTTTTATTTGGCGCAAGGAATCATTATATGCGTATATGCTTGATGATGTGCCATCTAACCATTTCCAGTAATCAGACCAACTGCTTTTTTTCAGAAATGACGAAAATGTCACATGAATCTTTAGTTTGTCATCTGAATCGCACGACCTAGAATCAAAAAAGGCTTACAGTATAAATACCAACATGCTTAGAATGTACGAAATTATACTTCTGAAATCAAATGAACTATAGCTAGAGAAGGGGGTTCAACAGTCACAGAAAGAAGACCATCGTAGAACTTGGCGCCATGCGTTACATCGTTATCGAGGTCATGTTACCGGGGTTTATCAGTAGTACAAAAGCACTCGTGGAGGTGCTTTAATAGAGAGGATGAAAAATGATGAAAAAAATAATTAGTGTGTTTCTCGTATTACTTATTGCCATTGGAAGTCTATACTTCTTTTCCCGTGAGACCTTTGATCGCTTTAATCCACTTCTAACGGATGAGTATGTTTTTGTAGAGGTTCAAGGGGAGCCTAGTGATGATAACGGACGGTACAAATATGATTTGGAAGGAATAAATGAAAGTAAAGAGACGAAACGAGTTGTGTTCAGCGCTAGTATGAGGCTCGAACCAGGCACATTTGTCAGAGTGCTCGCTAAAGGGACGTATTCAAAGCAATATGAGATGATCAATGAAAGTGAAATGCCTTAGGAGCACGGTCGGTGGATTTGTGATGCTAGAAGAAGCGTGTATTATACATTACGCTTCTTTTTTAATTTGATAAAATAGAACTGTACAGTTCCAAGAACAAGAGAATGTCGAACAGATTAGGGTGGGAATCTAAATGAGTGATCAAGCAAAGAAACAGATTAAATTCAATGAAAAAGATGCACATCGCTTTAGTCATCATCATAGAGAAGCGTTGGAAAGAGATAAAGTGTGTGGGTGCTTCTTTTGCATCAAGGTATTTAATCCAAAAGAGATTCGTGAGTGGACGGATGACAATCAAACAGCGATTTGCCCTTATTGTGGTGTGGATTCTCTTATAGGTGAGAGTTCTGGATTTCCTATGACAGTATCATTTCTAAAAAAAATGAAAGAAGACTGGTTTTAATAGTGGGTATTTTGAAGCTAAGAGTATGATGGGCTTCTCATGAAACGAATAAAAGATAAATGTAAATGGTCACAAAAGACAAATACATGATTGGAACAGAAACGACAATACGTTTGGTCACGAGACCGATAAGTAGCCCAAGGAACCATGTAACAAGAATAATAAAAGTTTGAGGGAAGACAAACGCATGGTCTGTATCATTTTCAGCAATGGTACCCGATGCCAGAAACATAGAGACAGCAAAAGCAATAATGAAACTAGGAATAGCATTGATCAGAATGATTTTATGCTCTCGTGATTTCATAGATAGATTCCCCCATTTATTTTCAATCAACTACAATATCGCCAAACGTTTTTTAATAGATGAATCTTGAATGGTTTCGTATCGTTAAAAGGACTTCATTTAAGTCAGATGGGTGAATGGTAGTTGTATCGTACACAAAGCGTTGGTCGATTTTTTTCCTTGTAAACATTTTAGCTAATTCTAAACACCTTGCACCCATTTGATGATCTTTTTCTCTTGAAGCGTCTCTTCTAATTAGCTCCTCAGGCTTGACCCGTAAGACTACATATTTTATCTCAACATGTTTAACTTGGGAATACATTTTTTGGGAAAACGTTTCTACTTCTTCTGGAAAGGCGACGTAATCAATAATGACATGTTTACGTGCTTGAACGAAATTAATACTTAAATCAGCGATATTTTCCCATGTTAGTGTTAATGATGCCTCGCTTTCCCACGGTGGGAGATAGCCGCCAACAACCATATGATGAAGGAGATCTCCTTCAATATAAGCACTTTGTTTAAACTGTTTTGCGAGTTGGATGGAAATGGTTGATTTGCCTACGCCTGCTGGCCCAGAAATAATATAGATGTTAGTCATTCGTTGTCACCTTCTCCTTAGTTTGTCATTAAATGTGAGACTAAGTCCGTGTCCATTTTTAGTATCCATTTCTCCTTTAATATGTATTTCTTTTATTTTCCATGTGTGATGATTGTAAGTGTGATGTGTAATGGTAAAAACCACTTAATAAAGAGGTGCGAAGGATGAAACATTTTTATGAAACTCTTTCTTTTATGAATGAAACAATCTATAAGCCCATTGGCTTATTAATTGGAAATATACAGGCGGAAGAGCAGAATGCTAAATATGGAGCGGGTACATTTCAATTATCGCATAAAACGATCCGATTTAGAGTTGCGAATAACACGCCAAACAAAATTGGTCAGTTCGTTGCTGTTTGGAAAAAAGATGATGAAAATAAAAATAGACCGTATACGTACGATGAAGCACTCGATTTATTGATTGTTACAGTGTTTAAAAATCGTAATGAATATGGTCAGTTTATTTTTCCAAAAGACATTCTTGTGAAGAACAATCTTTTAAAAACAGATTCAACAGAAGGAAAGATGGGATTTCGAGTATATCCTGAATGGGACAGACCTGAAAGTAGCCAAGGGTTGAAAACACAAAAATGGCAGCTGCCCTATTTTATAGATATGAAGGAAAAGAAAAGAACCGAATTACTAAAATGGTTTGGCCAATAAGCAATGTGTGGCATCCTCATTGTTTAAGGTGACTCCTATCAAAGCTTGGTAAGAGGAAATAAAGCTACTCTCCAAGCATTCATGTTTAAAATGGTTCGTAATGGTTGCTATTACAGAACGTGCTTGGTACAGTTATCATTATCTAGTACCGACACTATAAAGAAAAGGAGTGATCATACCATGAAAAAGAAAATACTATGCTTTTTATCGATGGGTTATGGTTACTCGACTGCTGTTTTTTATTAAGTTGATGGATTTTGGTGAAGTCTGTCTAATGGACATAAAAAATACGCAGAAAATTTATAGTGAATGAGGTCATGTTATGAAGAAAATTAGTCGAAATAATCCTGAATCTATGCCTAAACCGGTAGGGAATTATAGTCATATTACGAGGGTACCAAAAGGTGCTGGATTGATTGTAACATCGGGGCAAGTGGGCACGGATATGAATGGAGAAGTACCTGAACAGTTAAACGACCAAGTAGCAAATACATTTGCCAATATGAAAAAGCTTCTCGAATCTGAGGGGTTGTCACACGATAGCGTTATAAAAGTCAATATTTGGGCGACAGAAGAGATTGATTGGGACTACTTTTACACGAAATGGGATGAATGGTTTCAAGGTGAATATCCTTCTATGACCATTGCCTATATCTCCGCATTAGGGTTGCCTGAATTAAAGATCGAAATCGAGTTATGGTGTGCAGAGATTGAATAGTATGTAAAGAAAAGGAGCAGCCTCTGGCTGTTCCTTTTATGGCTTACGCTTTTTTTCCTTTTCGATTTTGTAAGAGGGATTGAATAATCCAAATAGTGGTAGGTACGATAATAGCACCAGCGACCATAGAGAACAAAATGCCCATTGGATTGTTTAAGTTAGTAGAATAAAAGATAAAGAGGAGGCATCCTACTAAAAACAAAGGGACGATAGCACTTGTCATAGTGACAAGTCGGTATTTCTCTTCAACCACCCATTTATTCTTGAATATGGTTAAGACCGTCCAAAGTATTGGAATGGTTATCGCACTTAAAGAAATTGCCGCAATGGCAAATGAAATCATTGGTACTCCTGAGCTTAAAGAGAATCCAGTCCAAGTAATCGCTGTTAAAACAAGTAGTGATAGAGCTATCCATTTAAGTGGGTTTCCTAAGTGTTGATGTTTTTCAACAACGGTTTCACGATCGCTATAGATCGGTTTAGTCCCAGGAAGTGCTCTAAACAGGTGAATATCGCTATTAGAAGAAACAAGCGTCCAACCTGAAGATGCAAGTAAATCAACATATTCCTCACGCTCTTCTTCTTTAAGGGTGCGGTAGTCCACGCTATAAATATAGTCATTGCTTTGACCTTTTTCTATCAAGTAGCCCATGAATGCAAACGACTTAACATGCCACCCTTTTAATGAATAGCGTCGTAATTTTTCCATGTCCCGCTCCTCAGCAAATGCTAAACCACCTGATGTAATGTACTTAGTATGACTCATTCTTTGACCTCCTTTAATCCCGTTTCGGCTAATTGAACCATCAATTTTCTGAGCTTGATTTCTTCCTTTAAAACTTCTTTTCCATTCTCAGTAAGCAAGTAGGTTTTGCGCCTCGAATCTGTACCATCATGTAAATAAATCCACTCTAGTTTTAATAGCTTTTTAATGATGGTGTACATTGAAGCAGGACCTATTGTAATCATCCCCTTAGTGGTTTCTTCTATTAAATTCATAATGGCATACCCATGACGTGGTCTCGTTAATGAGGCCATAATGTAGAACATCGAATCGGTTAGTTGCTCGTTTGTTTTCATTTATTCACCTACTTATTTTATATCGTAATGTGATATATCTATATACAATATATCGCAATGTGATATATGCGTCAATTAAAATATAAGAAGAGGTGCTACAGCTGTAACTGCAGTACCTCTTCTACGTCTGCTACCAGAAGAATGAAGGAGTCGATGTCTTCTAAAAGCACGCCATATTCGTCTAATCGTTTTTTAACATTGCTTAGCGAAATCCCAAATGAGTGTGGTATTGAGGTGAGAAGTAAATCGTTCATGGTAATGGTGACGTTCATAGCATTGGGATCAAATGCTTCTCGTTCTTGTTTGTTAAAGGGAGCATGAATTGAAATGGTGACAGTATCTTGTTCGTAGTCAAGTAAGTTCAGGCTTTTTACAGGAATGACAAACCAAATTGGTACTTCTTTGCCATCATAATAATCATAGTAGACAGTATAGGTCATCACTCAGCATCCTTTATCACTTTATTTACATCTTATTTTACTCTTTTTCCGATTGACAGTCCTGTGTTTCATTAGCGTTTTAAACGGGAAAGGAAAATCGAGGTGACGAGATGGGTGAATTGGTAATCATCAAATACTGTGGTTTTTGCGATGCACCGCTACGAAAAAATGGGCGTTGCAAAAGTTGTGGGCGAGATCGTGGTCAGTTTTTACATAGAAAAACGTAGAGCGTCGTATTAGCGGCAGCTCTTTTTTTATGGACAGAACATAAAAAAGAATGAAGTGGCAAAAACTAAAGCATCTTTCTAAAAAGGAGTCTTTCTTATGATGAAGAAGCGAATGGCTGCCGTCGTGTTCCTATTAACATTGTTCGGCATTGGTTTAACGAATAGTGAACAGGCTTATGCTCAAATTGTTCCAATTCCCACCTTGCAAGATGAGTTTCCTGGCTCTGTATTCGCGCATGGAGATCGCGAAAGTAAGAGAATTGCGTTAACGTTCGATGATGGTCCTGACCCTCGTTTTTCTGGACAGGTATTAGACAAGCTTGAGCAGTATGATGTTCCTGCAACATTCTTTGTGTTGGGCATGCGAGCGAATGAAGACCCTGATTTACTTAGTCGAATTCAAGCTGGAGGGCATGAAATTGCCAACCATACTTACTCGCACCCAAATTTAACAGATAAAAGTGTGGATGAGCTTGAGCAGGAACTCAATCAAACAAACGATGCGATTGAGAGTATAACAGGGAGTACACCGAAATTATTTCGCCCTCCCTATGGATTTATTACAAGGGAACAAGCGGAGCGTTTGGTCACTTTAGGCTATTCTATTATTGGGTGGGATGTAGATACACTTGATTGGTCCGGGATTCCTGCAAGCGAAGTGACGGATACGGTGCTACAGGATACGCAAGCTGGTAGTATTATTTTAATGCATGATGGTGGAGATGTTGATACAGCGAATCCGGAAATTTACTCAGCTGATGCTCTTGATGCCATCATCCCAGCATTGCAAGAGCAAGGATATACATTTGTAACCGTTTCTGAATTAATAGGGCAGTAAGAAAAACCACGTTGTACGAGCGCAACGTGGTTAGTTTATTGGTAAGAAGATGAAAGATAACAAAGATAGGGGAATCAAAAACAACCGGCTCTTTGAAGAACCGGTTGTTTTGGCAAACGTATCAACGCTTGCGTGGGGTGCACGAGTTATTTTACGTAAGCCGCTCCAATGATAATTAAAAGAATGAATAAAACAACGATTAGCGCGAATCCGCCACCGTAACTGCCGCCACCGCCACAAGCACCGCCTACTGGTCCGTAGCCGTAACCTTCGTAGCCGCCGTAACCTCCGCCGTAGTAACCCATGTGTGTACACCACCTTTGTGTTAGGATACTATACCCTATGCGAAAATTGTTTTTTGGCGACAAAACTGGGCGGCGATTTTACGATTGTATAAGGATAAAGAAAGTAGCCTATACTAGCAAAGGAATTGATTAAAAAAAATATAAAAAAACAGTTGCACAGAGAGAATCCATTTGTTATTATATAACTTGTCAGTAAGCGGCCCGTTGGTCAAGCGGTTAAGACACCGCCCTTTCACGGCGGTAACACGGGTTCGAATCCCGTACGGGTCATTGTGAATTTTTTAGTTTACAAACGACTTACTGAGGGTATAATCTATAGGTCTGGTGGCAATAGCAAAGAGGTCACACCCGTTCCCATGCCGAACACGGTCGTTAAGCTCTTTTGCGCCGATGGTAGTTGGGGGCTTCCCCCTGTGAGAGTAGGACGTTGCCAGGCTTACATAGTTTTATAAATTGGCGAATAGAAGCAGATAGGTTGCTTACTTGCAGTCAAATTCGGAGGATTAGCTCAGCTGGGAGAGCACCTGCCTTACAAGCAGGGGGTCGGCGGTTCGATCCCGTCATCCTCCACCATACTTTCCATATGTGGAGGGGTAGCGAAGTGGCTAAACGCGGCGGACTGTAAATCCGCTCCCTCCGGGTTCGGCGGTTCGAATCCGTCCCCCTCCACCATTTTCTATGATTGGGCTATAGCCAAGCGGTAAGGCAACGGATTTTGATTCCGTCATTCCCTGGTTCGATCCCAGGTAGCCCAGCCATCGAGCCATTAGCTCAGTTGGTAGAGCATCTGACTTTTAATCAGAGGGTCGAAGGTTCGAATCCTTCATGGCTCATCCTAAAACGACTTGTATAAGTCGTTTTTTGTTAAGGGGCCTTAGCTCAGCTGGGAGAGCGCCTGCTTTGCACGCAGGAGGTCAGCGGTTCGATCCCGCTAGGCTCCATTTTCATAAAGAAAAGCGACCAGCATACTGGTCGCTTTTTTGTTTATAATAGGTTCAATCATTTAATCACAAGGCGTATTGGAAAGGTTTTCGTATTGATTGAGTAGGCTATCAAGTTTCCGACTCAATTGTAGCATATGTGGTGAATTTAGTGAGTACGTTGATGCGGAATCATTTAGTTCCATTCGTACGTCTTCTATTGAACGCGATAATGGATCAACAAGGTGCACATTTGACATAGCCATACCTCCCTTTCTTATATTAAGAAACAATTCGGTACTAAAATAGAAAAATCCTTCCAAATTTAAGAAAAAAGTTAATTTTTCTGTTATTATAAAAAACGAAACTTTATTCTAGAGTGTTCCGTAAGTTAAATGTAGGTAGGGGATGTCATGGATTCGTTAACAAAGCGCTTAATTTCGGAAATAAAACAGGGTGATGACCAAGCATTCGCAGAATTAGTTGACCTTTACAAGGACAAAGTCTATCAAGTGGCCTATCGAATGGTCGGTCATCCTCAAGAAGCGCAGGACGTTGCACAAGAAGCATTTTTAAGAGTATATACAAATTTAGAGAAGTATGATGTGAATCGAAAGTTTTCTACTTGGCTTTTCAGGATTGCTACGAATGTAGCGATCGATCGATTAAGAAAGCGAAAACCAGACTTTTATTTACAGGACAAGGTTAAAGGAACAGAAGACATTACGTATGAATCTCAGCTGGCAGCAACCGATGATTTACCAGAGGATCAAGTTGTCCAATTCGAATTACAAGATTGGATTCAAGCAGAAATTAATCATTTACCACCTAAATATCGTACAGCTATTATATTAAAGTACTTAGAAGATTTATCTTTAAAGGAAATTAGCGACATTATGGATTTACCAGTCGCAACTGTAAAAACAAGAATTCATCGAGGGCGTGAAGCGTTACGTAAACGCATGCGCCATGTTTAAATAAGGAGGAGTGGCACATATTATGGATTGTCATTCTTACAATGAACTGATACACATTTATCTAGACGGCGATGCAACACCTGAACAAAAAGCGGAGTTGTATGCCCATATGGATGTGTGTCCAGAATGTAAAGCACATGTAAACGAGCTGAAAAAAGCCATTGCCTTTATTCAAAGCTCGTCTCACATAGAAGCGCCTGCTGATTTCACGACAAGTGTCATGAATCAATTACCTAAAAAGAAAAAGCGCGTTCCTAAAGTGAAACGGTTATTTAAAAAGCACCCGATTCTTGTTGCTGCTGCCGTGTTTTTCTTAATGATGTCAACGGCTGTGTTCTCGACTTGGACTCAAAACGACAGTATTGTTGTTTCTGGAAATGGGCCGTTTGTTATTGATAAAGTAAATGGTGTCGTCACTGTTCCAGAAGGTGCTGTAATTGATGGGGATCTGATGGTCAGAAACGGTACGCTACAGTTAGATGGTGAAGTGCGTGGAGACATACTGTTATTAAACAGTTCTTTTGATAAAGATTCGCTTTATGCATCGCCTAACCAAGTGACAGGGGATATTGAAGAAGTTGATCAGTTCCTACACTGGATTTGGTTCAATACAAAGGATTTCTTTACCGATGTTTTTTCTTTCTTCAACGATAATGGTTCAAAAGAGTCATTGTAGGGAAAAATAAAAGAACATGGAGTTTCTGTGTAAAACGGGAACTCCATTAGTTTTTTATAAAACTAATGGTATAATGATAACGTTTGACACTATGCCGTTTAGTTTCGTAAAGATTTGTCAAAGGTGTAAAGAAGAGTTTGTTTATGTGGAGGGGCGGATATGTTTTCTGCTAATCTTGAAAATTTTCCCTGGCTCGTATATATCGGACAAATTGTCGATATTTTACTTGTTACATACGTTGTCTATAAATTAATTATGATTATACGTGGCACCCGCGCCGTTCAATTGGTTAAAGGGATTGTTGCCATTTTTATTGTGTGGTTCATTAGTAATTTTTTAGGTTTGAGTACATTAGAGTTTATTACGAGGCAGACAGCAACGTTTGGTTTGTTAGCGATTATTATTATTTTTCAACCAGAACTTCGTAGAGGTCTTGAGCAACTTGGTCGGAGTCGACTGTTTAATAGTCGGTCGGCCCAAAAGGATGATGCGCTTAAACCCACTATTGAAGCGCTTGTGAAAGCAACGGTCTATATGGGGAAGCGTAGAATTGGTGCACTCATTTCCATTGAGCGTGAGACTGGGTTAAATGATTATGCTGAAACCGGTATACCGCTAAACGCCCATGTATCATCGGAGCTATTAATTAACTTGTTTATTCCCAATACGCCTCTGCATGATGGAGCCATTGTATTAAAAAATGACAAGATTCTTGCTGCAGGTTGTTATTTGCCGTTATCTGAGGATAGCTCGATTTCGAAAGAATTAGGTACGAGGCACAGAGCAGCGCTTGGTGTGAGCGAAGTAACCGATGCTTTAACGATTATCGTATCAGAGGAGACAGGTGCCATTTCAATATCGAAGCGAGGTACGCTTTATCGAGATTTAACAAAGGAACAATTGCAAGATTTGTTAGAGCAAAATTTATTAAAGCCTTCAACAGCTACCGACAATCGTTGGCAGTGGGGAGGTAAAAAAGATGGATAAAATGCTAAATAGTATTTGGTTTGTGAGAATATTAGCGTTTTTTATTGCCTTGATGCTGTTTTTTATGGTGAATCAAAATACAATTGGGTCGCCATCCTTATTACCGGATGCCCCAAATGCCCCTTATGTATTAGAAGATGAACCGCTAGTAGTCATATACGATGAAGAGCGTTTTGAGCTCGTTGAGGAACCTGGAACTGTGGATGTAGAACTTCGGGGTTCTCAAGTTTCATTATCGCTTTTCCAAATTACAAGTAATCGATCAACTGAAGTTTTTGTGGATGCATCTGAAATAGAAGAAGAGGGACGGCATCAACTTGCCGTAAGTCATCGAAATTTCCCAAGTGATTTGTCTGTTACGGTTGAACCGCAAGTCGTTTCCATTTCATTAAGGGAGCGGCAAACGGCTTCGTTTCCAGTCGAAGTCCAGTTAGAAAATGAAGATGATATTGGTGAAGACCGCTCTCTAGGAACGCCAATTGTTAGTCCTCTGAATGTGAATGTCACCGCCAATCGAGAAACCATTCAGGCAATAGAAGATGTGCTCGTATATGTGGATTTAACCGATGCAACTGAATCGATAGAAGACGAATACCCTGTTCATTTTTATAATGAAAATGGTCACCAGCTAGATGTCCAATCAGAACCGCAGTTCGTTACGGTAACCGTTCCTTTAACGAGCCCTAATAAGCTCGTCCCCATCAAAATTATTCGAGAAGGAGAGCTGCCTGATGGGTTGAGTTTTGAGGATGTGACCGTATATCCAAATGAAGTAACAGTCTATGGCTCATCTGATGACATTGAGGCAGTTGATTTTGTTGAGAGTGAGCCAATTGATTTAAATGAACTGAATGAAAGCGGCGAATTAACGATTGGTTTAGAGGTACCTGACGATGTAGAGAGAATTGACCCTGAAGAAGTGACGGTAGCGTTTACGTTAGCGGAAGAAGAAGAGATGGCATTTGAGTCTCTTCCAATCGTTATCACAGGAAATGATTCGAATGTTACCTTCGACACAGAAGCAGAGACGACTGTTAATGTGACAGCCTTTGGTTCTCAATCTAGACTTGAGGAGTTAATGGAGAATGATATCCGAGTAAGTGTGGATGCGTCAGGTTCTTATGAAGGGGAACAAACCCTTCCTTTAAGTGTTACAGGTCCATCCTATATCCGCTTTGAGCTAGATAACGATGAAACCGTGTTGCGCTTTAATGAATAGTGTGTAACAGTGTGTAGAAGAAGGAGCGATACAATGGGTAAATATTTTGGAACAGACGGCGTACGAGGTGTAGCGAATACAGAATTAACACCTGAGCTAGCATTTAAGCTTGGCCGCGCTGGAGGATATGTCTTAACAAAAAAAGCAACGCAACCAAAAGTATTAATTGGTAGAGATACACGGATTTCTGGAGAAATGCTGGAAGCTGCCTTAGTATCGGGTTTAGTTTCCATCGGTGTGGAAGTGATGCGTATTGGTGTGATATCAACACCAGGAGTAGCGTTTCTAACAAAGCAACTGAGTGCAACAGCGGGTGTGATGATTTCTGCTTCTCACAATCCAGTTGAAGACAATGGAATTAAATTCTTTGGATCAGATGGATTCAAGCTTTTAGATGCACAGGAAGAAGAAATTGAGGCACTTATCGATAGTGAAGATACAATGCCAAGACCAATTGGAGCGGCATTGGGACAGATTAATGATTACTTTGAAGGTGCCCAGAAATATATGCAATTTTTAAAACAAACCGTCCAGGGGGATTTTGAAGGCATTCATGTAGCGATTGACTGTGCAAATGGATCGGCTTCATCTTTGGCGACGCACGTCCTAGCTGATTTAGAAGCTGATATTTCTTCAATGGGGGCATCTCCTGATGGAACAAATATTAACAACTGCTGTGGCTCAACCCATCCAGAAGAATTGGCAAAGCTCGTTGTGGAAAAGCAAGCGGATATTGGGCTCGCTTTTGATGGTGACGCGGATCGATTAATTGCAGTTGATGAAAAGGGAACGATCGTTGATGGCGATCAAATTATGTTCATCGTTGCGAAGCACTTTAGTGAGCAAGGAAAATTAAACAACAATACGGTTGTTGCAACTGTTATGAGTAATCTCGGTTTTCATAAAGGGTTAGAAGCGAGAGGCATTCAAACCAAGCAAACCGCTGTAGGCGATCGTTACGTTATGGAAGAGATGCGTAAAGGGAACTATAACTTAGGCGGCGAACAGTCCGGCCACATTATCTTTCTTGAGCACAACACAACAGGAGATGGCTTGTTATCAGGTGTCCAGCTCATTCAAATTATGAAGCAAACAGGCAAACCGTTATCCGAGCTTGCTGGAGAGATGGAAACGTTTCCTCAATGTCTCATTAACGTGCGCGTAACAGATCGTGATGCGGTAAAAGAAAATGAGCGGGTAAAAGAAATCATAGCTGAAGTAGAAGCTGAAATGGACGGAGAAGGGCGTGTACTCGTTCGTCCGTCTGGTACAGAGCCTCTTGTACGGGTTATGGTGGAAGCGAAAACCGATGAATTGTGCGAGAACTATGTGAATCGCATTGTCGATGTAGTAAAAGAAGAACTTGGTGAGTAAAGAAAAGATAAAGAGCATTCTCTGAAATACAGAGGATGCTCTTTTTTAAATAAAAACGGCTTAATCGTATATCAGGCTAGTCACAGTGGTTTCTGTACCTGCCATTAGCTCCGGTAATAGGTGTTCTTATGCGACACAGTCGTTAGGCATCGTCCCATCGTGAAGCAGAAAGCGTGAAAGGGCATCAATTCATGTCATCAGCGCTTTTACCGTTATGATTATAGCAATCCTAAAGCACCTTTTGAAGACACACGCATAAAGTAAAATTGTGAAGAACCATTGAACATAATTGACGACGGTTCTTTCATCCTTTATGATGAATCTTGTATGGTTGGATAAGACTCATACAAAAAGCGCCAGGACTGACATGAGGTCAGTTGACGAGGAGAGGGCTAATCGATAATCGGCGGGTTCCCTCCGGCTGCGTGTGACAGCCGTAAGCTTTTGTAAAAAACAGTAAGGTGACTTAGTGTACAAAAACAAAAGCCGCACACACATACAAAAACAAAGAGTGGGGGTAAGTCTGCCCCTGCGGTGATTTACTCCCACGTCGGGAGGATATTTACTATGTGTGGAATTGTTGGTTACATCGGAAATGAAGATGCAAAAGAGATCTTGTTGAACGGACTCGAAAAGCTGGAGTATCGTGGTTATGACTCGGCTGGTATTGCAGTTCGTACAGAAGACGGCATGCATGTCTTTAAAGAAAAAGGACGGATTGCGACATTGCGTGACGCTGTTGATATGGATGTTGAGACGACTGTTGGGATTGGTCACACACGTTGGGCGACCCATGGTGTACCAAGTCAGTTAAATGCCCATCCTCATCAAAGCTCTACTGAACGCTTTACCCTGGTTCACAATGGTGTCATTGAGAACTATCAACAAATGAAGCGTGAGTATCTTCAAGATGTACAGTTACAAAGTGACACGGACACGGAAGTAATTGTTCAGTTCATTGAACAGCTTTCTAAAGATGGCTTAACAACAGAAGCTGCAGTAAGTAAAGCACTCTCTATGATGAAGGGTTCTTATGCGATTGCGCTTCTTGATAAAGAAGAGCCAGAGACTATTTTTGTAGGCAAAAATAAAAGCCCTCTGCTTATTGGTGTTGGAGACGGTGTAAACGTTATTGCATCTGATGCTATGGCGATGCTAAATGTGACCGATCAGTTTGTTGAAATTATGGATGAAGAGCTTGTGCTTGTTAAGCGTGATAGCATTGAAATTAAGACTCTTTCTGGAGAAGTTCAAAGCCGTAAACCTTATACAGCAGAGCTAGATGCAAGCGACATCGAAAAAGGCACGTACGATCATTTTATGTTAAAAGAAATTGACGAGCAGCCTATTGTGATTCGTAACATTATCCAAAAATATCAACATGAAGATGGTTCTACACGTTTAGATGCAGATATCCGGGCGGCGATGCAACAGGCAGATCGTATCTACGTCATTGCGGCAGGAACAAGCTACCACGCTGGTCTAGTCGGAAAGCAATTGCTTGAGCAAGTGGCGAATAAGCCTACAGAAGTGCATATTGCAAGTGAATTTTTGTACAATATGCCGTTATTATCTCAAAATCCACTCTTTGTGTTTATTTCTCAAAGTGGTGAAACAGCAGACTCTCGCGGTGTGCTTGTAGATGTGAAGAAAAAAGGGCACCGTACGTTAACGATTACGAACGTGCCAGGCTCAACGCTATCGCGAGAAGCCGACTTCACGCTTCACACATTTGCAGGACCAGAAATTGCTGTCGCATCAACAAAAGCTTATACAGCGCAAATGGCTGTTCTGACACTTCTTGCTGTAGACACTGCGTATGCAGCAGGTCGTACGCTTGATTTTGATCCTATTCAAGAACTTGGAATAGCGGCAAATGCGATGGAAGCTCTTTGTAACCAAAAAGACGAGTTCGAAAAAATTGCCCGTGATTATTTATCTGTGACGCGTAATGCTTTCTTTATCGGACGTGCGTCTGATTATTACGTAGCACTAGAAGGTGCTTTAAAACTTAAGGAAATCTCCTATATCCAAGCAGAAGGCTTTGCTGGTGGAGAGCTAAAGCATGGTACGATTGCGTTAATTGAAGAAGGAACACCGGTTATTGCACTTGCCACAAATGAGCATGTGAATTTAAGCATCCGTGGAAATGTACAGGAAGTTGTCAGTCGAGGCGCTGCTGCTGTGATCATTTCAATGGAAGGACTTGACCAAGAAGGTGATGCAGTCGTGTTACCACGTGTGCACGAAAGTATTGCACCTCTTGTATCCGTTATACCAACACAATTAATTGCGTATTATGCAGCGTTACACAGAGGGTGTGACGTTGATAAGCCAAGAAACTTAGCAAAAAGTGTAACAGTAGAATAGGATTGCATGTGCGAACCCCTTTAGATACGATGGTCTAAAGGGGTTTTTCTTTATCATGGATTAAGTGAACATTCAAATATACGTAAAGTGGGGTTTAAACAATAATGAATGAAAGCGGTTATTTAAGCGTTGAAGAATTGGTTTCAATGCCCACGCTATTCTCAGGAAGCATTAGTGAAGATGGGAAAAAGGTAGCTTTTGTAAAAAGAACAGCTAACTGGAAAGCCGATCGATATGATCATACCATTTGGATTTATGAAAAGGAGAAAAATCGAACAGGTCCATTCATGACAGGTAGGGCTGATTGCACACAACCACTGTGGTCTCCAAATGGAGAGCAGATTGCGTATCTTAGTTTTGTTGAAAAAGAAAATCAAAAAAAACAACAGATCATTGTTCAAACACTTGATTCCAACTGTTCCGTATTTGTAATAAATGTAAAGGAAGCAATCCATTCTTTTAAATGGGCGCCGGATGGGAACGGTATTTTCTATCGCGCATCTGTAAACAGCCATGAATGGAGGAAAGAGCGCTACAAGTCAGAGACAGATATGCAGTATGTGGGAAAGGATTATCAAAATGATGGTCTTTACTACGTGAAACTAGGGGGAGACTGTTCGACTCTTCTAACCAATCCAGACAAGTCTCATGTTCTTCAATTTGATGTTTCACATGATGGAAATAAAATTGCTTATATGGCTACACCTACTTCAGATAATGAGGAATCCATAAATGGAGAGCTCTTTATCGTTGACGTTAAAACAAGAGAGACGAGAAGGCTGGAAACGAATAAACTGCTAGGAGGAATGGTGTGTTTTTCTCCTGGTGATAAAAAGATTTGTTATACAGCTAGTGTAAAGAACAAAGATTCTTACCACAATCAAATACAAGATCAAACTATTGAAATCTATGAGCTAGATAGTGGTAAAAGAATACAACCTTTAATCAATGTGGATAGTACGATAACGCCAATACGATGGACCGAAAAAGGTCTTTTTATTCAATGGCAGCGTAAAACCCATTATCTAATAGGGATGATATCTAAGGATGATGGTTCGGTAGAGATAATAAGTAAAGATAGTGATAGAGTGGTGATGGAGGCAGCTATAACGAAAAGTGGAGAGCACATCTCTTATATAAGTGCAAACCATCACGAAACGTTTGATGTTTATTTAAATGGTTTGAAAGTAACAAATGAGAATGACGTTTTTCATAATAGAGATAAGAGTAGTAGAGAAATCATCTTTTGGCAGAATCATGATGGTGACGAATTAGAAGGGGTATTATCGACTCCAGTAAATTTTGACAAGAATAAACAGTACCCTTTACTAATGGTTGCTCATGGTGGGCCTGCTTGGGCGTCTTTCCCGATTTTTTCTGGTTGTTTTAACGAAAAATACCCAATTGAATGGTTTGTTGAGAAAGGATTTATTGTTTTAGAGCCTAATTACAGAGGGAGTTCAGGATACGGAAATGAGTTCTTAAAGGCGAATTACAGGAAGTTAGGTTTTGCTTATTACGAGGATGTTGTTTCAGGTATTGATTTTCTTGTGGAAAAAGGAATGGTCGATGAGGATCGAGTTGGGATAATGGGATGGAGTAACGGTGGCTACGTATCGGCTTTTTGTGCTACATTCAGCCATCGATTTAAAGCAGCTTCAGTTGGTGGCGGGATTACAAATTGGTATACCCATTATGTGCATACTGATATCCCGTCTATTATTCGGTCTTACTTTGGTGCTGATCCGTGGAAAGAACCAGAAATCTATCGTAAGACTTCGCCAACTACATACATTTCGACAGCTTCCACTCCTATACTTATCCAGCACGGTGAAAAAGATCTTAGAGTGCCGTTAGCAAATAGCTATGAGCTCTACAAAGGTTTGAAAAATCAAGGGGTTGCTACGGATTTTATTGTGTATCATGGCATGGCCTATCAGTCTGAGAAGCCAAGTATGAGCGTTGCAATTATGAATCAGAACCTTGCCTGGTTTTCGCACTATCTTTTAGATGAAGAAATGGATGGTTTCTGAGGCGGAAGATGATGATCCACTATTAAATCCTTACACAGTAGCTGCCTCATTAAAGTGTGGACTCTTTCATTATAAGGTTAAACGTGGGATGAGGTTAAATTTTCGTAATTCGATTAAGACTATAGTAAACTTTATGTAAGCTAGAATAGAGGAAGGGGGACGTTGCGTTGCAGGAAGTGAATACTCATTACCAATCCCACGATTCGCTCATTGATGTATCGAATAAGTTGTTTAAATGTTTGACAGAGCAGCTAAATGTCAATACGGCGTATATTGCCAAGAAAGAGCCGGGCTACATGGATGTTGTGAACGCCTATAATAAAGATAGGGAAATCGTTACAAATGATATGTCGGTTGAATACAAAGAGTCGAATTGTAAGTATGTGTTAGAAAATGAAGCGGGAATTCAATACTTTACTAATCTAATGTCGAATGTAAAAACAGCGGAAAGACCGATAACAGAAAAATTACAGGTAAAAGCGTTTTTAGGTGTTTCGATATACGGATCGTCAGGTAAACCGTTTGGTACGCTATGCGTAATGGATGAAGAAGAACGTCATTTTTCGAGCGAAGACATTACGTATATACGCACCATTGCTGATGTCCTGTCATTTATTATTGAACTTGATGAAACGCACGAAGATATTGATTTATTAAGCGTTCCAATTATTCCCATCTCAGCAGACATTGCCATCCTTGCGTTGCAAGGGAAAGTTAGTCCCTCTAGAGCTGTGAAAATTATGGAAGATACGATGGGCTATGCAGTCGCTGAGCAAATAAAAACTATTATTATCGATATTTCGGAAATTGTTGTGAAAGGCGATGAATTTATTGAGCACTTAAATCGTCTTGTAGCAGCTTTAAATCTGATGGGGGTATCTGTCATGCTATCAGGTGTACCCATTCATTTAGCAGCGAACGAAGCGATTTCCAACGCATTGTCTACGCTAGATCTTCAATATGTGAAGAGCATTGAAGATGCACTAGGGTTGCTAGGTTATGCGCTATCAGAACAGTAAGATTGAAGAAAAGCAAGTTTTTAGGAAAGGCTTGCTTTTCTACTTTTACTAGAGAGTGAATGAATTCTTAATACCATTTATAGAATAGTTACTGAATGTAACCTATGCTCTTAACACTAAATAATAAAATGCCGTAATACTCATTAGAGGGTTTGTTAAGGAAGATAAAGAAGTTGACGACTACTCCTTTCGATTTTGGAAACAGTTCCCTTTTTGTTAATTATGAGAAAAAAGAAAGTGATCGTTCAATCTTGCATAAAATGTTGTAAGAACTGCGAAACGTATTTAGTGTCCCAAATGTCGTGTGATAAGATTATGAATCTAGATTGAAAATTACTGTCTAGCGTTAGGGGACTTGAAAATTAATGGATTCTCGTCAAAAGAAAAGAAAAGTAAATCGTAAAAGAAGAGTACTAAAAATAACATTACTCATATCTACAGTATTGCTACTAGCATTAGGTGCTGGTTTTTGGTTTATCTATAGTCAAGTAAGCAACACGGCTTCTAACTCTTATGAACAATTAGAACGAGGCGATAAGTCGAATTTAAGAGTCGAGCCTGTTGATGTAGGAAAAGACAATTTTTCAATGTTGTTGCTCGGTAGTGACTATCGCGAAGGGGACGACTTTGAGCGGACAGACACATTAATGGTGGCAACGTTTAATAAATCAGATCGTTCGATTATTCTAACGAGTATCCCGCGTGATACGTATACAGAAATTATTGGTTATCATGGTGGTGGGATTTACGATAAGATTAACCATGCCCACGCCTTTGGTGGAATGAGCATGGCGGTTGATACAGTTGAGAACTTATTAGATATTCCAATCGATCATTATGCGTTAATTCGTTTTGATGGGTTTGTTGACGTGATAGATGCCCTTGGTGGTGTGGAAGTAGACGTTACCTATGAGTTTGATTTTAAAGAAGCGTCGACAAACGCAGATTATTCCTTTACAAAAGGGCCAACACAAATGGATGGTTCAAAGGCATTAGCTTATGCGAGAGAGCGTAAATCCGTTGAAGGTGGCGGTGACAAAGGAAGAGGAATTCGTCAACAACAAATCATTGAATCTGTTATTAATGAATCAACATCTCTATCCAATATAACGAATTTCGATGATGTGCTTGAAGCAGTAGGTCATAACCTTAGAATGGATTTAACGATGGGAAACATTGTCTCGTTAAGCGGTTATGCAGGATCAATTAATGATATTGAAAGCATGCAGCTGCAAACGGAAGGATTTCGTCAAGCCAATGCGCAAGGACAAAGCATTTGGTATGAACGAATTGATCCGACGAGTTTACAAGAAATTCAAACAACATTAAAGGATCATCTTGAAATTGACGACACGCTTCAAGCTGATTCAACGACGCAATAAAGAAGCAGGTGTAATCTGCTTCTTTTTTCATGATTATCGAAAATGGAGGGCTAGGATGAGGAAGTTAGAGTTCAAACCATATTGTAAGGATTGGAAACAACAATATGAAAGTGAAAAGAAAAAAATCGAGAATGTATTAGGCGATCGTATCTTGGCCATCCATCATATTGGCAGTACGTCTATACCTGAGATGTTCGCTAAACCGACGATTGATTTACTAGTAGAGGTAAAGTCTATTCAATCGATCGGTGAAGAGTTGTGTATTCTCGGCTATAAATCACTGGGGGAAAACGGTATAAAGGGAAGGAGATTCTTTCTTAAAAGCGAAGAAGGTAAAAGGACTCATCATGTACATATCTTTGAAAACGCTTCAGATGAAGTCCAAGGACACTTATCATTTAGAGATTATCTTATTGCTCATAAGGAAGAGGCGGTTCGCTATGCGGCGGTAAAGAAAGAGTCAGTGGCATTGGGGTTAAGTGTTGAGGAATATCAAAGAAAGAAAGCACCTCTTGTAGAAGAATGGACAAAACAAGCATTGAGATGGGTAGAATCTCGTGAAAATTGAAACAAAAGTAGACGATTGCACGTAAATAGCGTAATGACAGTCACAACGTGTTGGAGGCATACATAATGAAGAAAAAGTGGACGATGGTAACAGTAGCTGCTTTAAGTTTTCTGGCGGCTTGTAATGGAGTCGATGATGAGAATGAGGCAACCCAAACAGATGAAAATGACGAGACGGTTGAAACAGCAGGCGTAACAGACGGAAACGGCGGCTTTTTATGGAAAATCGAACATGAAGATACAGATGTTTATTTACAAGGAACGATACATGTAGGTCGTGAAAATTTTTATCCCCTTAATGAGCAAACAGAAGCGGCTTATGAAGAAGCGGATGTGGTCTTACCAGAAGTGGACTTAGTTGATGTGGACCAGAATGAAGTTGAGACAATGATGACGGGTCTATCCTTATTGGAAGAAGGTCAAACCTTGGATGAACTGATCTCAGATGAAGCATTTGAGAAGCTTGAGGCCATTTTTGCTGAATATGGTATGCCAGTTGAGCTCGTTCAGGGGTTTGAGCCATGGTTCGTTGAGAATATGTTGCTGACCTTTTCGATTGCTGATAGTGATGTGGATGAAGGGGCTGGTGTAGACGACTATTTTCTAAGACGAGCTGTTGATGATGGAAAAGAAATTAGAGAACTTGAGAGCATCGAATCGCAATTTAATGTCCTGTCAGGGTTTTCGATGGAGACCCAAGTGCAATTATTAGAACATAGACTTCAGAACATGGATGAAGCAGGTGAAGAGCTTGAAACTATGGCTGATAATTGGGTTGAAGGAGACATTGAAGGATTAATAGAGACTTGGGAAGATCTAGAGGATTCTAACATAGATGACGAGTATGCTTATGAGTTAAATGAAGTCCGCAATTACGATATGGCCAACACGATTTCTGATATTCTCCAAGAAAACAGTGGCCAAACGTATTTTGTCATTGTAGGTTCTTTGCATTTAGTAGCCGAGCCGAGTATCGTATCCATTCTGGAAGATGAAGGGTACAAAGTTGAGTTTGTTTATTAGCTAAAACCCTTTCAAAAGGAATGTCAGGTGCTGGCACCTCATATGAATAAGCAAAACCAACATTATGCTTCCCTTGAGTAGAGATTCTCTAGCCGTTTTGCCGATAAAAGAAGGGGATTGAGTAAGCGAAAGCGAATGGTTAAACAAATCTTGTAGGGGAGTGAAAGCAGTATGTCGGATCGAAATCCAGGCCCTGAAGAGAGACGAGAGTGGTTACGGCAGGAAGAGCGTAAGAGAAACCCTCTTGGAAATATGAATGATGCACATAACGGTGGCGGGCTAACAGATTTAATAGGAATGCTAGGGTGGAAAACGACAGGGGTTGTTTTTAGCATTGTGATTGTTATCCTTCTTGGACTTCTATTCATTTAATGGTCTTTACGTAAAGGAGGCTGTCTTATGTCAACGGCTACAACGAAAACAAACACGAATGCTGTTATAAGCTTATGCCTTGGCATTGTGTCACTAATCTTACCATTTGTCGGTTTACTAGTTGGCGTTATTGGTATTTTTTAGCAAAATCGGCCCTTACGCAAATCGAACAGTCAAGTGAAGCAGGGAAAGGGATCGCTAGTGCTGGACTTGTCTGCAGTGTTATAGGGATTGTTTTACAGTTGTTGTTAATTATTGGTGGACTGTCTCTTGTCTTTTTTTCAATTGAATAGTGAAGAAAGATTTGTCTGATATACAATTAAAGAATGGTATCGTTCAAAACGAAGACATTTTAGAAGCTATAAAAGAACGATAAAAAAGAAATTAACTCAAAAAGAATGAGACCTACTTAAAGCTTAGTAGGTCTTTTTGTAATTGTTATTAACCAAATAAAAGTCGACTTTTAAGGGCGTTGCGGACTTTACGGTTTAAGTTACTGATAATGACGTTCTAAAGCATTCCATAGCTTAAGTCTACTTGATTTAAATATTTAATTAAATTAGATTATTTAAAAATTTGTTTGTTTACAATTGTATACATAAGTGCTAATCTTAAGTTATGAGGAGGATTTTAATATGACGGATTATAGAAAGCGAATGTTTAGAGGTGCAAAGATCGAAGATTGTATACGCGATTTTATCGATATGGAAAGCTGCGCATTAGAACAGATAAGGAACGATGAAACTGAATTTGTCTTATTTTCAAAAGGAATGCATACGGCTTATCAATTTGTTGTTAATCGCATGGTCCGTGATTTTGAATATAATAAGGAGGAATTAAAATTGAAGCAAAAGTTGTCAGAATTGGAGAAAATGTATAGAAGGTTAGCTGAGACTAATCTAGAGCAAAGCAAACAGGACTTATTTCAAACAGTGGAACAATCGTATTATGATGTTGATGTTCCAGAAGATGCATTAGAAGAGCTAAAGGAGCTCTCTCCTGATTATCAAAAGGGGATGTTTGAAGGAATGAGTTTTGCTTATGAGGATGTAGCGAACTATATCTCCATTATCATTTCGAATGTAGAGAATATTAACGACAAAAGTGTAAATCAGCTGATTTCACTCATTTCCAGCAATAATTTTGTTAATAAAGAAATTGATTTAGATGAAGAATCTAAAACGTATAAAAGTGGTTTTGCTAGTGGAGCAAAAGCAGGTTTTAAATTAACGGTGGTTGAACTAAAGGAAAGATTTTCAGTACATGTATAAATAAGGGATAGGGAGGGGGACAGTATTGTTGATTTTTTAAATCAAAATTTCCTAGTCGTTCTTTATTGTCTTACTATTTTGTATTTAAATGTCACTTATTTAAAGGATTACAGATATATTCAAAAAAATCTTAATGATATTTCTGACGATGAAGTTGAAATCAACACTGGAAGCTTCCAACTAGTACTTCTTAGGTTAGTCTTTAATTTTATAAAAAGTTGGTTAATGTACTTTATTGCTTATGAACTTACAGGAAGTGCGTTTATTATAATACTCTTATCTATTTTTATTATTTTGGATAGTTACAGTGCGTTGTTTATTTATAAATTAGAGAATATAAAAAAAGACAAGATTACTACATTGAGATCTGTCTTTGACACACTCTTTGTTTTTGTTTTTATAGTCTATTATAGTAAGAATTTTATTTTATAAACTCATCTATTGATTTTTCTAAAGATAGTTAGTTTCTCGTCTTAGTTTAGCTATTTTTCATTTAAGGATTACATAATTTTGAATTAAATATGGTAATTGTGATAGTTATTGCTCAGATTAATTAAACTGATTTTTTAGTTTATTTAGTATTAAGATATGAATTTGATCTAAGTTCTATTATTAAGTCACATGCAACATCATCCATCTTTTAATTAGAAGGGAGCAATCTAGATGAGCGTAATTGAATTGACTACGAACCGGCTCAAACTACGGTTATTTCAAGAGGAGGAGGCTGAACATATTGCGGCACTTTGTAACAACTATGCCATCTATCGATCGACGTTGACGATGCCATATCCGTATACAGTAGATGATGCGCGGCTTTGGATGAAGAATCATCAGGAAAATATTGAGCAGGAAAAACGGTATGAGCTGGCGGTTACGTGTCGAAAAAGTGGCATGCTTTATGGTGCGATTATGTTAAATCCGAACTATCAGCACAAGCATGGGGAGATGGCATATTGGATTGGTGAACCGTATTGGGGAAAAGGATACGGAACAGAAGCATTGCGAGCGATGATCGATTTTGCTTTCACTGAGAAGGCATTACACCGAGTGTATGCTCGTTATTTTAAATCAAATCCGGCATCAGGGAGGGTTATGGAAAAGGCTGGAATGACAAAAGAAGGTATCTTAAAAGATCATGTGTATAAGGAAGGCGCGTTTGAAGATCTTGTTTATTATGGAATGGTTAATCCAACGTGTACCGTGTGAAAAAATGATTAGATCAAACCTATGGACGACAAAGAAAGGTATGACAGATAAGGGTGTACTCTCTACTGTCCTACCTTTCTTTACGTTTAGTTTTTATAGGATAGTGAAATGCGATATTCTAATTACATAGAATATTATATTCTAAAATTATTGAATTTAGTGGACCTCTCTATTATGATAAAAGAAATAGAGTCATTTAGGAGGCGCTTATGGACGTTATACATTCAACGGTTCGCAAAAGAAAGACCTATGAAGTGGTGATACACCGGTCCATTTTGTGGGAATGTGCGTTAGGGATTGCTGCAGTGACAAACGATCGGTTGCTCCACACGTTGGACAAGCCAACATCGTATTGGACGAAATTAAGGTCTAGCTTATCACAGGAGTTACGGGACAACCTCGATTTTGTTCAAAAAAATAACTCTTGGAAAGCATTGCTACAACTTCTTCATCGGAAGAACTATACCGATATGAAGGAATTTGTGGGCGATCTCCAGACATTATCAGAAGTAGAACTGAAATATACATGTCTGCCGTTTATTGGGGAAGAGTACCAAGCGGTTCGAAAGCTGGCATCCTATGGTGACAAAAAGGCATGTAGTCAACTACGAGAGGCGTCGGCTGGAAATCCATTTTTTCCCGACTATATTACATTTATAGTCAATGGTGATGCTTTGCAACTGAAGCAACATCTCATTGTCGTGCTTTCGCAATGGTATGAACAGGTGATGAAAGAGGATGAAGAGGAAGTTGAACAAATACTAAAAACCGATTATGAGGCAAAGGTGAAAATGAAAGAGCAACTATCTTCAGAGACATTTGTTCAATGGGCAACAGGAGGAATTCAATATAAGCCGGAGCCTCATGTTTTTACAGTCTTGTTAATCCCCCAAACCTGTTACCGTCCTTGGAATATTGAAGCAGATCTAGAAGGCATTAAGGTGTTTTACTACCCGGTTGCCAATGCAAGTATGTTGCCGGCAGATCCATATATGCTTCCTGATTTTCTCGTACAGAAATATAAAGCGTTAGGCGACGATGCACGTATGAAAATGGTCAAAATACTTTATGATAAAGATCGCAGCTTGCAGGAGATAACGGAATTACTTGAGTTGGGAAAATCAACTGTCCATCATCATTTAAAAATGCTACGTTCTGCAAAATTAGTGACGGTAAAGGAATCAAAGTATACGTTAGAAAAAGAAGCATTTCCATTAATGGAAAAAGACTTAGAAGCTTTTTTACAACGACCTGTATAGGTGAAACAAATGAGCAAACAGCAGTCTGTTTTTACACATAAATCATTTGTTGCGTCTTGGAGTGGGAATGCTGTTTCAGAACTTGGAGGTGCATTTGGAACCTTTTGTAACGCCATTATTATTTTTCAACTAACAGGTTCCACACTTGCACTAGGAAGTATGTGGCTACTCTATTTTATCCCTTCATTAATATTGCAACTGTTTATAGGGCCATTTATCGATCGGTGGAGTAAAAAATGGGTCATGGTTAGCTGTCAGTGGGTAAGAGCTAGTGTCTTTTGTGTGCCGCTTCTAGCGATGGCATCAGGAGAGGTGGCCATTTGGCACATCTATGTAGTCCAATTAATCGTAGGTTTAGTGACCCCGCTTTATGTTCCGGCAAATCAAGCACTTTTACCAACACTCGTAAACCATGAATTATTAAAACAAGCAAATGCTTATTTAGATGGTACGGCGAGAATGATGATGTTTCTCTCTCCATTAGTTGCTGGGCTTGTAATTGAAGTAGTTGGTGTACCGGTAACGTTACTGGTTGTTTGTAGTCTTCTGATTTTAAGTGGAGTCGCATTGCTCTTTATTGAAGAAAAACCTTCCATACAAAGAGAGAGAAGACAGCCGTGGCTAGCTGAACTTAAAGAAGGCTATCATTTTTTCTTCAAACAAAAAACGATGCTATGGCTAGGTGTTTTTCTTACTGTTGTCCAATTCGGAGTAGGTGTCACAATGGTTACGACGCTTCCATACGTCATCGACAATCTTTCAGGTACCTATGCACACTATGGGTATTTTATGGCAGGGTTTCCAATTGGTTATATGCTAGGGTCTATCATTGTTGCAAAAGTAAATCGAATCCGTGTTAGGCGCGTGCTGTTTGGTGCCCTTGTCGTAGGTGGGATGACGTTTACTGTCTTGGCGTTAAACCAAAGTATTGCACTTGCCATCCTAACGGAAGTTATTGGCGGCATGGCAATGGCGGTTTTTAGTATCCACCACTTAACGATTTGTCAGAAAATCACGCCTACACACCTTATGGGGAATGTTTTTTCTATACGGCTGTTGTTAATAAGGGCAAGCATGCCATTTGGTATCTTATTAGGTGGTACATTAGGTGATCTAATGGGTGTTCGCCCATTATATTTATTCATTGGTTTTGTGATAAGTGGAACAGCTAGTATTGGTATGTTGCTTCCTTATTTTAAATTTATTGATGATTCTGCTTAAATTGACGATGAACAATCCTTTGTGGATCGTACGTTTATGTGTAAGAGAGAAGCGCCCGTCCCGAAATGGATGGTTTATTTCTTCTTTAAATGGACAGAAAATACTTGCAATGGCACGTTGAATGCGTATATGATGGCGTAATATCTTTTTTTAAGGAATAGTAAGGGAGACTAGAGACATGATACGTTATCCTATTTTTGAAAAAGGGGCTAAAATTGGTATTACAGCGCCCTCTTCTGGAGTGCCAGAATCGTTACATCACCTCTTGCACGCTGCGATTGGGCGTATGCAGCAAAGAGGGTATAACGTGAAAACGTGCCCCTCTGCGTGGAGACAAAGCCTTGTTAGGTCAGCTAGTGATGGCACACGTGGACAAGAATTTAATGACTTAATGAGTGATCCAGACGTGACATTAATTTTTCCGCCATGGGGTGGAGAACTGTTAATTGAAATGCTGGAGTACGTTGATTTTGAAAAGGTTCAAGAAAAGTGGGTTCTTGGCTATTCTGATGTAAGCTCACTCCTTCTTGCCATTACACTTAGAACAGGGGTAGCGACCGCTCATGGTACTAACTTTATTGATTTAAGAGGCAGTCAAACAGATCCAACTACGGCGATGTGGGAGACTGTACTGCAAACGAACGTGCATGAAACAATCGTGCAACATTCATCTACTTCATTCCAGCAACATTGGGAGCATGTTAACCCAACCGAATGGGTGTTTCATTTAACTGAAAAAACAGAGTGGAAATCAATAAATAAGAACGATCAGGAAATAAATGGGCGTCTTGTCGGTGGGTGTATAGATACGATTCGTCATTTAATAGGGACGCCTTATGGGGATGTCTCTACTTTTCAGAAAGATACGGTTGGAGGTGATCCGCTTCTATGGTATTTTGAAAATGTTTCGCTCTCACCAACAGACATGAAACGGACGCTAATGCAAATGAAGTATGCTGGCTGGTTTGACCATTGTAGCGGAATTGTTTTTGGAAGAAGTTCGGCTGAGGACAGTGGGAATGGCTACAAGTATACGGATGTCTATCAAGAATTAAGCGATGCACTACAAGTACCTCTATTGTACGACCTTGATTGTGGGCATTTACCTCCCCAAGTGACACTTGTGAATGGTGCATATGGAACCATTGTGCTGAAAGAGGGAAACGGTAAGGTTGTCCAACGCTTTATGCCGTAAAACAAGAATTTATTGACTTATTACTTGGTAATGCTTAAAATTGCTTATATATACTTATTGGAGTGATAGCATGTATCAAGAGGAGCGCCTCGTTAAAATTGTGTCAGAGCTTAAGAAAAGAGGCAAGCTGTCTAATCAAGACGTTTGTCAGCTGTTGGATGTATCCCGTGATACAGCACGACGGGATATTATACGACTTGTGGAGGAAGGGAATGCTGTCCGAACCCATGGTGGGATTGCTTCGACATTCTTAATGAGCGAGCTAGAGAAGTACAAAGAATCTGGCTTTAATGAACGAAAAGAACGTGCATCGAGAGAAAAAAGAATGATAGCGAAAAAAGCCGCATCTCTTTTGAAAGATAAGGATTTATGTTTTTTTGATGTGTCGACAACAATTGCCAGTTTAAGTACATTGGTTACAAAAAAAATAGCTGTCTACACCCATTCCCTTGATAATGCTGAAATATTAGCAAAAAAAGAGTTTGTAGATTTTCATTTGTTAGGCGGTCGCTTTAACCAAGAAAACCGCTTTTTTTATGACTTGTTTACGATTAAAAGCCAGCTTGAGGATGTGTATTTTGATTATGCGTTTATTGGGGCCGCGGGTTTAACGGAAGATGGTGTCTATTTTGTTGATAAAGAGGATGCGCGGATTAAGAAAGAAGCAATTAAGCGAGCAAAGCGGGTGTATGTGCTGACTGATTATGAAAAGTTTAATAAAACAAGCTACTATAAATCAGCTGGATTAGCAGATATTGATGTCGTGATTACGAACGAATTTCCCCCAGAAAATTTACGAGAGTGTTTTTTAAGCAACCATATTCAAGTGGAATTAACAGAATCCTAGGAGTGTCAGCCATTGATAACAGAAAAACAAAAGATGCTACAGGGAGTGTTATATAATCCCGCAGACGAAGAACTCAGTGAAGAGCGTAAGAAGGCCCGAGCACGAATGCATGTGTATAATCAGACGAATGATCAAAGAAAAAGAGAAGAAACAATCATTGAACTTATTGGTAAGGCCGATGGTCAACCTGTATTTGAGGGCACGTTTAAATGTGATTATGGTTACAATATTCAAGTAGGTAAAAATTTCTTTGCAAACTATGACGCTGTATTTTTAGATGTATGTGCCATTACGTTTGGCGATCATTGCATGCTAGGGCCGGGGGTGCATGTTTATACTGCAACGCATCCAATTGATCCGTATGAACGAGCGAGTGGTCTTGAATATGGAAAGCCGGTCCAATTTGGTAACCATGTTTGGATAGGAGGGCGAGCTGTCATCAATCCAGGTGTTACCGTTGGGAACAATGTCGTCATTGCTTCTGGTGCTGTTGTAACTAAGGATGTTCCAGATAACGTTGTAGTCGGCGGGAATCCAGCGAAAGTAATTAAGACGATTAAGTAAAGAAAAAAAGACCTCGCTTTGGTAGTGACCCCAAAAAGTTAAAGTTTTATTATGAAGCTGACTGGCTGGCTTGAGTGCGGTATTGTACCGGGCTTAAACCAGCCAGTTTTAGTTTTATTCGATCGTTATTGTAGTAAGCTATGTATGCCTCAATTCTTTGCTTCAACTCTCCGTAAGGTAAAAGATCTTCTCCATAATACATCTCTTGCTTCATAATCCCGAAGAAGTTCTCCATTGAAGCGTTATCTGCGCAAGTCGCTTTCCTAGACATACTCTGAAACATTCTGTGTTTCTTTAATGTTTTTACCCATCGATTGTGCTGATAGTGCCACCCTTGATCAGAATGGAGTGTAGTCCGATAGGGAGCATCTTTCTTAATGATAGGGATCGCTTTTTCAAGGGATGCAAGCACAAATTCGAGTGTTGGTCGTTTGGACATGCTACTTGAGATAACCTCGCCATTACTTAAATCCATGATCGGACTAAAATAGAGTTTCTCTCCATCTGTGCACTTAAATTCGGTGACATCCGTTGTTAGTTTTTGTAGATGTACAGGCGTGTTAAATCGTCGATTTAACCGATTCTCTGCCACTTTACCCGTTGTTCCTTTGTACGATTTGTAGCGTGATTTTCGCATGAATTTTTCTGACTTTAAACCAAGTTCGTTCATTAGTCGTTGAACCTTTTTGTGATTGATGATGTACCCATTTGACCGTAATTGTAGATGAATCCGACGATACCCATAGTTTCCATCGTGTTGCTCAAATATCAGTTGAATGTCTTTCTTTAGAGCCTTGTCTGGATCTTCATTCTCAAGTCGTTTCAAGTGATAGTAATACGTTGCTTCTGGAAGATCGACTCGAATCAATACATCCTTTAATCGGAATTCTTCATTGAGCTCGAATGCCAGCGCTGTTTGTGCTTTTCGAGAGATCCTTCCGGATCCTCTCGAAAAGCTTTCAACTTTTTTAAATAGGCAATCTCCAAACGGAGAAGCTCATTTTCACGCTCTAATTTTTGTTCTCTCGTTTGGCTGTTCTCTTTATTTAATTGTTTCTTATGGGAGTTTTTAGACATGGATGGTCGTCCTTTCGGTTTGTGTTCCAGTCCTTCCAACCCAAGTCTCTCAAAAGAGAGTCTCCAACTGACAATCAGGGATGGATTATTGATCCCAAACTGATTCGCTGCTTCTTGGAGAGAAGCTCCTGTATGCTTCATAAAGTTTAATACATCTTTTTTGAAATGAACAGGATAAACGGTTTGTGTTTGTTTTCGAGTAAGTCCGTTTGGACCCAAAGTACGATAAGCGCTGACCCAACGAAGGATAACAGATTTCGAGGGGATCCCATGCTTCTTTGCCAGCAGTTTATACCCTAAAGATCCTTGATGGTATTCTTCAACGATTCTTCGTTTAAATTCGTCACTATATTTTGCCATAGAAAAAACACCCCAGTCGTTAGATTTCTCTCTAACATTTGGGGTGCAGCACCTTTGAGGTCTTTTTTAGGTTAAATTGATTTACGTTTTTCTGGATGTTCGTACGTTTCCCAAAAAGTTGCGTTTTTAATTCCTAGATTGTGAGGGTTAAAAACAGGATCTTTTCCTTGAGCCTTTTGCTGTTCATAATCTTTTAAACATTGAAGTGCTGGTTTAGCGAGTAAAAGAATAGCAATGACGTTAATCCAGACCATTAATCCTAAACCGATATCTCCCAATAACCAAGCATTTTCAGCGGTTCGAACAGTTCCAAAATAAGTGGCACCAAGTAGAACAAATTTTATTAGGAGCATAGGAATCGCTGCTTTTCTACCTCGCATCAGGTAGGCAACGTTTGTTTCAGCTATATAGTAATACGCCATAATGGTTGTAAACGCAAAGAATAGAAGTGCAATTGCGACAAATCCAGTACCAAAAGCAGGGAATATGCTGTTAATGGCAGCTTGCGTATATTCAGGACCAACTTCTGCATTTGGGAGTGCATTAACTAAATTTGCATCTCCTTCACCCACACCTTGGGTATTATACATTCCTGTAAAAAGAATCATAAAAGCAGTTGCTGAACAAATGAGTAATGTGTCAATATACACGGAACCAGCCTGCACAAGACCTTGTTTAGTAGGGTGGGATACCTCTGCTGCCGCAGCAGGGTGTGGCCCTGTCCCTTGACCAGCTTCATTAGAATAAACTCCACGCATGACTCCCCATGCAATGGCACTTCCAATTAGACCACCGAATAATGAGTCCATCCCAAAAGCGCTACTGACGATAAGTTGAATTGTATTTGGTATTTCTGTAATATTCATTCCGATAATAACCGCAGCCATAATCATATAGGCAATTGCCATAAATGGAACAATAAAAGCTGCTGTATTAGCAATCCATTTAATTCCTCCAAGTATAATTAAACCAAGAACCGCTACTAGAAATACACCTGTCACCCAATTGGGTATTTCAAAAGCATTTGTCATTGCTGCTGCAATGGCATTCGATTGGACACCAGGCATAAGTAAAGCCATTGCCATTAATGCTGCAATTGCAAAGACGATACCAAACCATTTTTGACCTAAACCTTTTTCAATATAATAAGCTGGCCCACCTCTGTATTGACCGTTAATTTTTGTTTTATAGACTTGAGCCAGTGTTGATTCTATGAAAGCACTAGATGCACCTAAAAATGCAATTGCCCACATCCAAAATACAGCTCCTGGACCACCGTAAAAAATCGCTGAGGCGACGCCTGCTATATTACCTGTACCAACTCTTCCAGCTAAAGCAACAGACAAAGCTTGAAAAGACGAAACACCAGCATCAGAAGATTTTCCTTTAAACATGAGGACGAACATGTCTTTAATGTGCCTTACTTGTAAGAAGCGAGTCAAAATTGAAAATATTAAACCGATACCAAGTAATGTGTAGACGACTGGTGAACTCCACAAGACGTTATTCACAGCACTTATAAATGCCTCCATAAATAATCCTCCTAAGTATATATAGAAATAAAGATTTAGATAATCTTTATCATATAGTTCAATGATAAAAGAAAAAAGAGGAATTTGGTATAGTATTTGTAAAATAATCTGACAAATAAAACAGGTAATTAGTCGCATTTATAACTTTATAAGGAATATAAGGGAGTTCAACCAGCATTGTTAAAGATAAATAAAACAACCGCCTATCCACTATTATGTAGAGATAGGCGACAACAGCTTTTTACGCTTCTTTCATTTGTTCAATGAGGTTGGAAATGCTTCGAACCTTTACATCGCCGAAAGTCATTGCTCCTTCTTCTAAATCGATATAGATTGATTTCATTCCGAGTGTTTGAGCAGGAATGATTTCATTTAAATAGTTGTCACCAATAGAGAGGGTACTCTCAGGTGATGTGTTGTAACGGGCGATAATCTCTTCGAATCGCTGCTTCGTATATTGTGGTTTTCGAGCTGAAGTAATGACTTCGTGGAACACGCCTTCTAACTGTAACAGGTGGAGGAGTCGTTCAACATCGTCCTCGGTACTATTTGTCAAAAGAACAACCGATTTTTTCTTTTTTAAGGAAAGAAGCCCTTCGCGTAAACCTTCTATAACCGTGAGAGAAAAGTGTTCAGTTGCCATGTATTCTTTTGTTGCATCATAGGCAGGCTGTGGATCGGAAATACCATAATGACGAGCAGCGACATTAGGGAGCCACCAACCGTCACCAATTGCAATAAGCTGATCAAAATCGTAGCTGACAGGTGATGGATAAATGTTTTCCCATTCGGTAGCTGGAACTTCTTCTCCATCCCATTGATGTACTTTTTCCACATGTCCTTTAAATGGATCTACTTCAATGACATAGTCGTTCTTAACATCGTAAGCCTTCCCAATTGAGACAATGTGATTGCCTTTTTTCATTTCTTTATAGTCAGTAAAGAAACGCTCCTGTGTCTCTTCTGAAAGTTCTTTTGCAAGTGTGTCAGCGTAGTAATCAAAATGATCCGTATCTTCATAGAGTGTACCATCCAAATCAAAAATGACTAAATCTACGTCCTTAAATAGGTTATTCATCTTTTCTATCCCCCTGAATGTAATCCATTACGTATGCTTACTCTTTATTTTACCTTATTCGTCAAATCTCGTTTTGAAAAAATATATGAAGGAATTAATCGGTTGCTTAACGAATCCTTCTTATTCCGAAAAAATGGGGGGATTAATGTGAAACAAGGTTTACTCATTATTGATACGCAAAAAGACTTAGTAGATGGAAACGATGTAGAGGAAGGAGTTGTTGATAAACAACGATTGCTTGGGAATATAAATCACCTTATTAAAAAAGCGCGTGAACTGGGAGTTCCTGTTCTGTTCATTCGAGATAAAGATGTTGCAAATGGAATGGGAGACGGGTTTGATGTTCACCCTTCTTTATGGAGAGAGCAGAGCGATATTGTGTTTGATAAAGAAGCAACAAATGCGTTTTATCAGACAGGGTTACTTCAGTATATTAAGGAAAAAGGCATGCAGCATCTTGTTATTGCCGGTTGTAAAACAGAACATTGCATTGATACGGCAGTACGTACCGCTACAGTGAATGGCCTTGACGTAACATTGGTTGGCGATGCTCATTCTACCTCAAATACGAAATACTTAGCAGCACAACAAATCATTGATCATCATAACCATGCACTCCATGGACATTATAATGTTGACCATTTTTCTATTGTGCGCGAAACGCGGGAAGAGGTATTTACACCAACTCACCATATGTATCGATAGAAGGGAGGAGAGAAAATGATCATCAACGAGCCGTTGTATCCCGACATATGCATGCTTCCTTGGGAAAAAGCGCTTTTTCAAACGAGATCCGTTAAACGACTAAAATATTTAGCGCACTATGGGGCAGGTTCATTGGTTTCTCCTGTTACTCACTCTAGGTTCGAGCACACTGTAGGAGTTTGGAAGCTGACAGTATGGTTTTTTCATGAGGATCGTGCATTACGTGCCGCAGCCATTTTACATGATATTGGACATCTCCCTTTTTCACATGCTGTTGAGCGAACACTTGGATACAACCATCATGAATTAACAGAAAAGCTCATTCAATCAGAAGAGATCTGTACCATCTTGAGGGACAATAAGATTAGGGTTGAAGATGTAGTAGCTTGCTTAAATCAAGAGAATGGTTTAACGGGTACGAGGGACATTATCGGTCTTGATCATGTGGACAGCTTTTTTCGTGATATGTATATGATGGGTGGTTTGAATCGATTGCCTAAGGAAGTTCTTCCGTTTATGAAGTGCACAAAAGCAGGGGTAGAGGCAGATGAAACGACGAGCTCGTTTATAATGGACTGCATGGTGAACGATCATCGATTGTTTCTCTCGCCTTTGTTACTGGCAGCAGATCAACTGTTAGCAAAAGCTGTTCATCGTTATTGCGAAACCTATAATGATGCAAGCATTCATCTGTTAACAGATGATGAATTGCTAAGCGTTCTAAAGCAATCTCAAATTAAGGAAGTGGAAGAGCTACTCGATGTGCTTCTTTATCGAACAGAAACACTTTCATTTAGTGAAACGCTCACAGGTGAGGGATTGCTATTGAACGTTAAAAAAATCTACAATAAAGCACCACTCTATAACGGGAAATCATACGTTGAGACGAATGACGGCACAATGAAAATTAGACAGTTACAGAAACTCGAAAAGACCTATACTGTTAAATGGAAGCGATGACTTTGATCAAAGAATGTATGCCATTGTAGGCTATATTGGCTTTATAAAGAGAGTGCATGGGCCAGACGGTACAATCATTAATCACTATTTTCTTTGGTATCACGTGCTTGAAGATGAAATCAATCACCGTGGTCGAATCCGCTTAATAAAGGCTCAGCTTAGCTGAACCTTTGGTGTATGTTAAGATGTTCTTGTGACGTTTCGAGGCTTAAGCGTACCGTTTTGTAATTGTTCCAACATGTCTTTATCGGAATGAACGTCATAGTGGAAAGGTTGTTTATATCGTTCGTGGCCTTTTCCTGTAATTAAGACCCAATCTCCTTTTTTAGCATGTTGCCATGCTTTTAGGATAGCGACTGTTCGATCAGGTATCACTTTTCCGTGAGCTAAAGGAATAGCATGCAAAGTGCGGCGCATTTCTTCCGGTGTCATCTGGTTTAGATCATCAAATGTTAATATGATCGATTGACTCCATTTCTCAGTTGCTTGAATCATCGCTTTGCGTTTTCCTGTGTCGCGTCCACCTCTAAAGCCGAATATGTGGGTAATATGTGTAGCGCCTAACTGATTAATGGCTTGCAAACAATAGGAAAAAGCGTCTTCAGTGTGGGCATAGTCTATCACAAACACGGCTCCACTTGGATGCTGAAATGTTTCAAATCGTCCTGGTGCTCCTTTGAAGGTATGGAAGGCACTACATATGGCTTCTTGTTTTATATTCATTAGTCTTGCTGTTAAATAAGCCATAGCCGCGTTATACATATTATGCTCACCACTTAATGGGACATTTAATGATACAGGTTCCCCATTGTGGATCAGAGTTGTTTTCATCGGCAAGTCATGAGTAATGGATGCTATTTCCAACTCTTGCCCGCTGCCGATTGTGTGTAAAGAAAGAGGTTCATTTTCTAATTCTGCAACCAATTTTTTCCCCCAGTTGTCGTACGTATTAATAATCGCTTTTCCATCGACATGGAGGAGTGAAAAAAGGGTTTTTTTTGCGTGAAAATAATTTGTCATCGTCTGATGGTAATCAAGGTGATCGTGACTTAGATTGGTAAAAAGGGCAAAATCAAAGGATAAACCAGCAACCCGATGTTGTGCTAATGCATGAGAAGAGACTTCCATAATGACAATATCGTCTGTGCTTTTAGCTAGGTGTTTATGAAGTTCAATTGGACCTAATGTTGTATTTTTGTCGGAAGTCCTTTCTGACCCATTAATAATCGTAACGACTGTCCCGAACAAGGCACATGAATATCCAGCCGTTTCGACTAAATGTTTAAGCATAAACGAGGTAGTTGTTTTTCCGTTTGTACCAGTAATACCGATCATAATAGGCTTCTTTTTGGTATTTTCATAAAAACGGCTCGCTAATTTAGCCAGTATAAGTCGGCTATTCGTAACTTGTACGTAAGGAACAGGCAAGTCTGTTAACGTTTCTTCTCCAACAATAATGGTAGCTCCTTTTCGAATGGCGTCATGGATGTAAGCATGACCATCGGAGGCGTATCCTTTCACCGCTATAAAAGTGTATCCAGGTCGAACGTCTAATGAACGGTCTGTCACACCTTGAATAAGTTGAGCGGGATTAACAGTCGCAGGTAATGGAGAGATGGATTGAAATAATAGATGAATGGGTTTCATGTGTTTACCCCCTTTCCAACAATTACGTATAATTAAGTTTAGAATTTGCTAAAAAGCAAATCCGAACCAAAGCAATTTTTAACAAATCATACCGATAGAGTGAATGTGTAGGGAGTGGTTAAGAGAATGGACAGTATAATTTTTGATTTGGATGGTACGCTTTGGGATTCAAGGGAACAAGTTGTTGAAGCCTGGAACAAAGCCATTGGAAAAAGCGAGTTTCCAATTGAAAAGGTGGAAAAAGCAGATTTAACCCGTACAATGGGATTGGTAATTCCAGAAATTGCAAGGGTGTTATTCCCCCAGTTGACAGAAAGGGAACAAAAGCAGTTGATGGATGCTTGTGGTGTTGAAGAATTAGCGCTTTTAAAGGAAAAGGGGGCTGTTCTTTACGATGGGTTAGAAGAGGTGTTACGTGCCTTATCGAATACATACAAGCTTTTTATTGTAAGTAATTGTCGGGACGGTTACATTGAGGCATTTTTTCATTCTCACGGTCTTAGTCATTATTTTACTGACTATGAAAACCCTGGCCGCACTGGTTTACCTAAGGGGGAGAATATTAAGCTTATTCTTGAGCGGAATGGTCTGCAAGCACCACTCTATGTAGGAGACACAATAGGGGATCAAAAGGCTGCTCATCATGCAGGTGTCCGGTTTGCTTATGCTTCTTATGGGTTTGGCCAATCGGATCACCATGATTATAAGCTAACCACCTTTAAAGACTTGCTTCAATTTGCGTAAAAAAGAAGGGGGGCTTACGCCACCCTTCTTAATTTTCGTCTTTAAAGGCAAGATACATCACATGGGTTGATAAAAAGTCATTTAACCCATGCTTTCCATCTGTACCACCAATTCCAGACTGGCGCATACCGGCATGATAACCTTGAATGGCTTCACCTGTCTCCCGGTTAACAAACGTTTCTCCGTAATGTAAATCTCGTGCTGCTTGCATCATTTCATTGTAATCATTTGTGTAGAGTGCTGATGCCAAGCCATAAATGGAGTCATTGGCATAGTCAATGGCTTCTGAAAATGTCTTGTACGTGGTAATCGGTAGAACGGGACCGAAAACCTCCGTTGTCATAATCTCATCGTCATGATTTACATTGGTTAATACAGTTGGGGCGTAGAAAAAGCCTCTGTCTTTATCCATTCGTTCTCCGCCAAGTTCAACATGAGCGCCAGCTTTTTTCGCATGATTCACGAGCTGTTCGACTTTCTCTAAATGATGGGAACTTGCTAATGGTCCCATATCAATCTGATCTTCACTCAGAGAATAGCCAACCTTCGTATCTGCCATAGCTGCCACCATTTTCTTTGTGAAGGTTTCGGCAACCTCTTCTTGGACGTAAACACGTTCTGCTGAAATGCAAGCTTGTCCAGCATTTTCAATTCGAGACGCTTTAATATGTTTGACGGCTAAATCGAGGTCAGCGTGCTTCGATACAATGATAGGTGCTTTTCCGCCGAGCTCCAGATTTACTTTTGTAATATTTTGAGCGGCCGCTTCCATTACCTTCGTTCCTGCAGGCACACTACCTGTCATGCTAATAAGTGCTACTTTCGGATGGCTGGCAAGTCGGTTTCCTACTGTATCCCCTTTACCAGTAACTAAATTAAATACGCCTTTAGGTAAGCCTGCTTTATCGATGACTTTTGCAAAAGCAATCGCAGTATTCGGTGTTTCTTCAGACGGTTTAATGACGACTGAACAACCAGTAATAAGAGCTGTAGCGACTTTTCGAGCAAAAATAAAAACAGGGTAGTTCCATGGAATAATACCTGCTACAACGCCTATAGGTTTCTTTTGAATGAGAATTTGTTCATTTGGATCATCACTTGGAACAATGTCACCGCCAATTTTTCGATTCCATTCTGACATATAGTGGAAGAAGTCGACAGCCGTATCCACTTCACCACGGGCCTCTTCAAGAGGTTTACCTTGTTCTTCGCTTAACAGTCTAGCGTACGTTTCTTTATCAGCCGCAATCGCGTCGCCAATTTGACGAACGATGCGACCTCGCTCTACTTGTGGAACCTTTTCCCACTCTTTCTGACCAGTCCAAGCCGATTCAATTGCATGATTGGTTTCTTCTTCAGTAGTATCTGCAACTTGAGATAGCACTTCCTCTGTAGCAGGATTAAGTACATCAATGAGATCATGTGATTGTGAAGTCACAAATTCGCCGTTCATATATAAAGGTTGTACGCTCATTTTTCCACTCCTTGATCATTTGATTTCTCACTGTATTCCCATATGAATGGGAATTAAACATGGGCAATATGATCGTACATGGCGTAAGCGTTTTCTGTTATAGGGGAGAAAAGGACGTTTCCATGACAAAAATGTCTCTAGATCTTCTTGCCTTAAAGTGAACTCCAAGTGTTACGATTAGTGAAAAGGAGGGCATCCGATGTTAATTTCAGAAGTCAGTGAAAAAATAGGTTTATCGCAAGATACACTTCGCTATTATGAACGAATTGGTCTAATTCCTCCGGTAAAACGTAGTAAAAGTGGAATTCGTGAATACACTGAATTAGACTTTCGTAGAATTGAGTTTGCAAAATGTATGCGCAGAGCAGGACTACCAATAGAAGTGCTAATTGAATATGTAGCACTTTATCAACAAGGCGAGGAAACTGCCAATCCAAGAAAAAAACTATTAATTGAGCAGCGAGGGCAACTAAAAGAACGATTAAAAGAAATGACAGACACACTTGATCGATTGGATCAAAAAATTGCTCAATATGAATCCATCAGTAAGGATAAACAAGTTGAAACAACTGCAGGTCAAATGGCGTAAGACTTATTTGTTGGCAAAGTCGTTCAATGTCTATATGATACAACATGAAGATGTGTCATATAGAAACAAATAGGAAAGCACCGGAAACGATGGAGAGGAACGATACGCATGTGTTGTGTGGGAGATACGGTTACGTCACAGTGCGAGGATAATATCGACGTACAATGTGTGGATGTAAGAGATTACCATCTTGCCTATAAGGACGATTTAGTAAACACGATAAACATTCCTTTGCCTTATTTAAAGCGTTATTATAAAGAGATAAACAGAAAGACCGTTCACTTAATTGGAAGAGATGAGCAAGAAATTAGTCGATCTGCACATTTCCTAAAGCGGAAAGGCTATCGCATTAGTGGATCAACCATACAATAAAATGAATTATAGAGAGTGGGGAGCTGTTGTCCATTCTTTTTTTTATAAAAAAAGAGCACATCATGTGCTCTTTCTTTTCTTATTGACCTGCTTTTACCCAGCTCGTAACAGATACTGTACGTCTAGCTTGGTGTTTAACAGCTTCTTCAACGTCTTCAACCATATTGCCTTCTTGGTCAACGGTTACGCTTGTTCCATAAGGGTTTCCGCCAGAAGCAAACGCGACTGGATCAGTGTAACCAGGACCTGCAATGATTGCACCCCAGTGGAACATTGTTGTGTAAAGGGAAAGAACGGTTTGTTCTTGACCGCCATGGGCGTTCGCTGCAGAAGACATACCGCTAACTACTTTGTTAGCAAGCTTACCGCCTGCCCATAAACCGCCTAAAGTATCGAAAAATTGTTTTGCTTGACCAGGAACGTTACCAAAACGAGACGGTACAGAGAAAATAAAGCCGTCTGCCCATTCCATATCTTCAGGTGTTACTTCTGGAACGTCTTTTGTTTCTTCAACATGGGCACGCCATGCTGGATTAGAATCAATTGCTGCATCTGGAGCTAATTCTGGGAATTTTAGTACTTTAACATCAGCACCAGCTGCTGTAGCCGCTTCTTCTGCCCATTTTGCAAGCTGATAGTTTGTACCAGTAGAACTGTAATAGACAATCGCAATCTTTTCGTTACTCATAATCGTCTCCTTTTGGATCTCTTTGATCCGCAATATTTGTATACTCCTAGTGTAGTTTGATTCAAACCTATACACAAGTATGCACATAATTGTAACTTGGTATCATTTTTGAAACTGTCACTCTAGAAGCTGCATCCATGCATGTATTTCAGACAAATAATTGGGATGGCGCCATGCTAGGATAGCTGTTTTATCGCCTTTTATTTTTCGTTCATGTTGAAAAAAAAGGTCACCTAAGAAGTAAGCGAGCCGTGGATAACCAAACCGCTCTCCACCATTAATGGAATACCACTCACGATATAACTGTTTCTCTGAAAGCTCGTTAAAATCCTTTAAAAAAGCGCGTTTTATGTCTATCTGATTTTCTTGAGCGAATAAAATCCACTCTTTCCCACCTAACGACCCGTAGGTATAGTAAAGTTCTTCTGCTACATTCGGGACAATTCGTCTCGAGAAATGCGTTGCTACTCCTTCTCGATACATGCCGAGCAATAGACTTTCCCAGCGAATCTGTTCCCAGTCGATCCCTTCTAAATCGGTCCACTGATTGTGAATGGCGTGCCCTATTTCATGAGCAATTAACACTCGTAAACCATCGCTGTTTTTAGGCAGTTGTTCTAAAGAAAACGTAATATCAGGCAGAATCTGCCGGTGTGTATAGGCATTTGAACCATAAGCGCCAACAATGTGGTGAATCGTTTGCTTATAGGATATATAGAAGCGTTCTTCATAAAGGTGCACGATGTCATGTAGGAGTGAGGGAGCTGTTCACGGAGATTGTTTATATGGAGTAAATCAGTGGGGTAGCGTGCGAGGGCACTCTGTAGGCGAGAATCCGTCTGTGTACAATGGTAGGAGAAGTATTCTTCAAAGACAGAAGGAAAGGTTGCATAATACTGGCGAAGTGTAGAAAGGCTATGAGCACTTGTTGTTAGAAAAGCTGGCGTTGTATCGACAATTTTCAAAAGAGACTCCTCCTTTTACATGATCATCTTATTTTATCATTTTCACTTACACACGTTGATTTTTATAGGGAAATCATATAAAGTTTAGTTTGATAAGCGTAGATGGAGAGTAAGTACATTGGTGGCGTTACTGAAGAGAGCTAGTGGTTGGTGTGAACTAGTGTAGCGTGCGAATGGAATGGGCTTCGGAGCTTCCTTGCTGAACCTATAGTAGGCGAGGCGGACGTCTTACCGTTAAAAAAGACAACGTATGAGAGCTAGACTCGCGTACGTATTCGAGTGCGTTTCAATGATGAAGCGAACAAAGGTGGCACCACGGGTTATCCGTCCTTTTTGGATGGGTAACCCTTTTTATATTGTCAAAAAAGGAGGAGACAAGATGAAGCGAAGTTTAACAGGTATAAAGCCAACGGGAGATATTCACCTTGGAAATTATATTGGCGCTATTAAGCCAGCTTTAAAGTTAGCAGCAAACCATGAATCTTATTATTTTGTTGCCAATGGTCATGGTCTAACGAAGCCTCACCAAAAAGAAGAGTTGCATGCTTTAACGAAAGGGGTTGTAGCGAGTTGGCTTGCTTTAGGGCTTGATCCGAATCAAACAACCTTGTATCGGCAATCTGATATCCCTGAGGTATTTGAGTTAAGTTGGATTCTTGCTACTCTTTCTCCAAAAGGATTAATGAACAGAGCCCATGCGTATAAAGCAATGGTTGATGAAAACGAAGCGAACAGCAGAGAATTAGATGCAGGTATCAATATGGGACTCTTTACTTATCCTATTCTAATGGCTGCTGATATTCTTTTAGTAGAACCTGATGTCGTCCCAGTTGGAAAAGATCAAATGCAGCATATTGAAATAGCGCGCGATCTAGGTCTGGCACTACGTAATCAGCATAAGGTAACAGTGAAGCTTCCAGAGCCTTACATTATGGAGGATGTTGCAGTGCTTCCTGGTTTAGATGGGAGGAAAATGAGCAAGAGTTACGGAAATACGATCCCATTATTTGTGGAGAAAAACGAGCTTAAGAAGCGTATTTATAAAATTAAAACGGACTCGTTGCCTCCGTCTGCTCCAAAAGATCCTGCAACATCGACGATTTACATGCTATATAAACAGTTCGCAACCACTGAAGAGGTGAAAGGGTTGGAAGGCGCCTTTCAGGAAGGAATCGGCTGGGGCGATGCAAAAGGGGAACTATTCCGTGTCGCAAACCGGGAGCTTGAGGAGCCAAGAGAGCTCTATAAAGAATGGCTAGCAAACTCTGAGAAGATGGAACGAGTCTTAGAAGATGGGGCAGATAGAGTTCGACAGGTGAGTGTACCTTTTTTACAAACGATAAAAAAAGAGCTAGGATTGACTTAAAAGGATAGTAGGTGTTCGTCATGATGCAAACCATTCACTTGCAATCAGCTTGGAAAAAGACGATTGCTGAAGGTGACTTAAACGAATTAAAAGCGCTATTAGCAGTCGGTAAGACAGAGCGATTTATTCCGTACCGTCAAGCCTTTAATCATCAAGGTGATTTACTTGTTACCGTCCTAATTCAAAACCTGTCATCTATGGGGGATGTATGGGATACCAAGCTTGTTGCCTATGTTGAAGAAGGAAAAACGATTGCAGAGCGTTCGTTTTCCATCGATACAGTGCCTCCTAACACAAGTATGCCGTGGACCTTTATTTTTCCAAAAGATCGTTTTATCCAAACATCTATGAAGACGGGGAAATTGGAAGAACGTTAAATGAAAATGGGTGTAGCCGTTGCGATCGAGTGCAACGGCTTTTTGTAGACAATTAAAAATGTGACGAAATGGCAAACTCGATACGTGCAGTTTTTGTCGGTTGTGGTACACTATAGGAGCAGTATCGATGATGGAATGGAAGCGATTCTCGTAGAAAAAGAAGAAACTTGTCGATTGGTTCGACAAGTTGACTTATTCGCGCTCTTTTTTTATGGATGAAGTTGGGTCTTCCTCTTTTGCGAATTCCGTATCAAAAGCGAAGCGTGCTTTATGCTGACGATGGCTTTCTTTCGTATACACATGCTTCACAAGGTAGCTATGAACAAAGACTTCGCAAAAGGTAATGATGCCTGTTGCTAAAATACTACCCCATGCAATAAGCATGTAGTTCGCAAATAAAACCGAACCAAATACCCATACAATAAAGTAAGTGAGGATAAAGTCACTCACTAGTGCAACACGGTTACCAAACTGAGGCAGGATGATTAAATCGACAGCAATATAGGATACCGTGGTTGTTAACAAAGCAAAGGTTAGTACATCAACATAGGTTGCTTCTGTAAAAAAAAGAAAGCCGATACTAAAAGCAAATAAGGCAATGAGTAACTTGGTTAGAAAGATACTAATATGTTTCAAATATATACCTCCTTTTTATTCAGTTTTTCTGTTTTAGGGAAGCAATATACCTGTCATTTTGTATGAAGAGAAATTCTAAACAATAAAAAAAGAGAAGATGTAAATTCGATTGGGGGAGAGATCGTATGCGCTTTGTGGCTATGACTGAAGATCAAGCAAAGTGGATTGCGTATCAATGGCAGTATAAGGGAGCTTATTCTTTTTTTCATGATGAAAAAAATTCTCGGACAACGTCTTTTTTAGAGTTTGGAAAGAAAAACACTTGGCAATACGCGGTTTACCGTGAGAATGAAATCATCGGGTTTATTGGCGTGAAGCGAATAAATGGCATGATTGAGATCGCTCCTGGATTAAATCCTGAGGAAACTGGTAAGGGCAAGGGGAGAGCGTTTGTTCAGAAATGTGTAGATTTCTTAAAGGCAGAAACAAATCCAGAGAAAATATGTGTGTTAATGGGCGCCGATAATACAAAGGCAAAACATGTTTTTGAAGAAGTTGGATTTGAGGAAAAAAGTGAGGAAGACAGTAGCACGATTCGCATGATTTATTCGTTGAGTACAAATGTAAAAACGTCCGAAAGCATTTAAATGCTTTCGGACGTTTTTTATTATGAAGATTCTAAAGGTGGTTGTGTTTTGCGTTTCATGGTAATTAATTGTAGTGCAATTAAACCTACAAACAGTACAAATCCAATAATGTCTGAGTAACTTTCAGGATAAATCAATAATAGCCCTGTTGCTAAAGATACTATTCGCTCAAACCAATTCAATTGGCGATACCAATATCCTATCATACATGCACCAATTGCAATCATACCTACAAAAGCGGTTACAAAGGCTACACCTATTTCAAGCGGAGCAGAATCAATCATTAATAACTGTGGCTGCAAAACAAACATATACGGAATTATAAATGCGGCTATTGCAAGCTTTGTTGCATTGATACCTGTACGAATTGGCTCTCCACCGGATATGCCTGTGGCAGCAAATGCGGCTAAAGCAACTGGTGGTGTAATATCTGCAACAATTCCAAAATAGAAAACAAACATATGAGCAGCGAGTACCGGTATAGCGACCTCGAGCTGACCATTTAATGCGAGAATAGCAGGTAATGCGATAGTCGATGTAATAATATAATTAGCTGTCGTAGGAGAACCCATCCCGATAATAATACAAGTTATCATTGTGAGTATAAGCGTGAAAATAAGCTGTAATTCTGGGCTTGTTGTGAAGGTTCCAGCGAGACCAACAATCATATTACCCATTTTTAAGCCTAATCCTGTAGTGGTTACTACCCCAACGATAATACCAGCACATGCGGTTGCAGCTGCAATACCTAGAGCCGTTCTTGCTCCGCTTGTTAAGGCTAAAATAAATTTGCTCGGGGTAATGCGTGTTTCTTTTAAAAATAGGCTGACGATAACGGTTGATAATATACCGAGTAAAGCAGCTCTTTCAATACTGAATCCTTGGAAGAGTAAATATATAATAAGTAAAATAGGTAATAAAAGGTGTATCTTTTTTATAATAATTTTCTTTGATGGGATCTGATCTTCTGGCAAACCGAGTAAGTTAAGTCGTTTCGCTTCAAAATGGGTCATAATCCAAATACCTGAAAAATAAAGGATAGCTGGAATGATAGCAGCACGAGCGATTTCCCAATAGCTAACACCTGCAAATTCAATCATTAAAAAGGCTGCTGCACCCATAATAGGGGGCATAATTTGTCCGCCTGTAGAGGCTGCAGCTTCTACTGCTCCAGCAAAATTTGGTTTATAGCCTAGTTTTTTCATCATTGGAATGGTGTAAGCTCCTGTTGTAACGGTGTTTGCAACTGAACTACCTGATATAGTTCCATTTAAGGCGCTTGAGAAGATGGCTACTTTTGCAGGTCCCCCAATACGTCGTCCTGCAATCGTAATTGCAAGGTCGTTAAAATATCCACCAACGCCAGTTTGAATGAGAAACGCACCGAATAACAAGAATAAAAAGATAAAAGTAGATGATACTTGTAGCGGTGTACCTAAAATACCTTGGGTTGTAAAAAACATAGAATGAATAAATTGATCTACATTTAATCCTCGATGAGCGAGAAAGCCAGGCATATAGGGGCCGAATAAGGCATAGATCACAAACAGCCCTGCAATGATAACGATTGGAAGCCCAACGGCACGTCTTGTTGCTTCAAAGACGAGGATAACGGCTAGAGCCCCAATCACGAATTGGGCGGTTGTTTTAATACCTCCAACTTGCTGAACCAAATCACTATAAAAAATGGGCCAGTATGCACAGACAACGACTGCTGCTATGGCAAGAAGGTAATCGTACCAAGGCACGCTGTCTCTGGTAGTTTTCCTTCTAGCTGGGAATAGTAGGAATATCAGAGATAAAGCAAAACCAAGGTGAATGGTTCTTTGAATTTGAGCGGTAAATGCTCCTTGAACACCTGTATAAATATGGAATAACGAAAACGAAAGCAAACCAATAAAAACGATGGCTGCGGTAATTCCTTTCACATTGCGTGTACGTGACTCTGGATCGTATTTTTGCATTAATTTATCTTGTTCATCTTGGGACAAAGTTTCATTCATTGTGCTCACGTAATTTTACTCCCTTCCGTAGCTGCCATAGAGATAATTTTTTCATCTCCACGGTTATGTATGATTGTGGTTCAAAATACTCTTTGAACCAGATAAGGTGATTTCCATCGTTCCACAAGAATCGTTGTTGAGGCACGACATCCGCGACACGTATAGGGAGGTAAGAATGGCGGTTTGTCATATTTGTTAAATAATAACGGCCATCTTTAATGATAAGCTGTTGTGCTCCCGTTGCCCTTGAGGGCATACCAATACCAAATTCCTCAAAGCTCATCTCATATTGCTCAATTTGTCGATCTTCTGTTATAAGATAGGATTCAATGACATCAGTTAAATGAATGGAATGAGTATAAATGATTTGAAAGCGATCTCCTTCATTCATTGGAGTATAGGCAATCAGTTCATTTGTATGTTGCTTTGAAAATACGAGTACAGATTGGTAAGGAAAAAGTGTCAACACAATACCGATTAAAAAAAAGCCGGCAATCAAAAGAAAAGACCGTCGTTTAAACGAATTCATGGGTGCATCTCCCATTAAAAAAACCGACTGCTCGTTGTAATGGCTAGGCAGCCGGTTTAGTGTGTTATATAGCGTTTACTTATTGTTCGTCAAAGAAGCGTTGTGCGCCAGGATGAATATCAAAACCAATACCTTCTTGAGCAGTTTCTAATAAGATTTCGTTTGATTTTTCATGAGACATTTCATCAGTACGTTCGTACAGGGCTTTTGTCATTTCGTAAACCAGATCTTCTGAAAGATTATTTGTGACAGCGAGCATGGCGTACACAGCTACTGTGTTTACTTCGCTATCTAGCCCTGCATACGTTCCGCTTTCAATTGTAAAAGGTGCATAGAAAGGAAATTCATCGACTAACGAATTTACTTGCTCATCGGTCATAGAAACAATCGCAATGTCATTGGTGGCAGATAAACCTTCTACGGCACCAGTTGGTGTCCCAGCTGTAATAAAGGCGGCATCAATATTACCATCTTGCAAGCCGCTAGTAGATTCGTCGAAAGATAAGTGTTGTGCATTTATGTCGTCCATTGTTAAACCAGCGACATCAAGAATTTGTTCTGCATTTAAGTAAGTCCCAGAACCAGGTGCACCTACAGAAATAGCTTTTCCTTCTAAATCTTCGATGGTTTCAATCCCACTCCCAGCCGTTGTAACAATCTGAATAGTTTCTGGATAAAGTGAACCAATGGCAGAAATGTTATCAATAGCCTCTCCTTCAAATGCATTAATACCGTCGATAGCATTAGACATAACATCTGTCTGTGTAAATGCAATTTCCGCATTATCATCGCTTAAACTCATCAAATTATCGGCAGATGCATTAGACGATTGAGCATCGATCGTTGTATCTGTAGCATCACCTAAGATATTGGCGATTTCCCCACCAAGTGGATAGTATGTACCACCGGTTCCACCAGTTAACAAGTTCATGAATTGAGGTTCGTCACCGCCAGCATCATCGCCACCATTGTCATTGCTGTCATCGTTCCCGCAAGCTCCCAACGCTAAAATAGCACTGAAAGCAACTAGATAAGGTAAAGATTTTTTCATTTAAATAGACCCCCTAATAAATAATCATCTTAGTCTATAATATTACTTAAAAATAAAGAAAAATGTCAAATTTTATTTTATTTATTAGATGATCTTAAACGTTGTTACACGTATTTTCATGGACAAATAAATACCTGAAAGGTGATCATCATTCTGATTAACTAGTAGTTACCCTAAGTAGATGAACTTTTTGTTAGAGGGTACGATAACATTTTCTTCATTTTTTACCTTAAGATATATGAAGAAAAGGACAATTCAATTGTGAAAAAATTTTTATCAATTTTAGAAAAGCCCTCAAATGTAAAATCAATTGAGGGCTTTAATTAAATATTAAATGGTCTTGCGCAAAATGTCTTGAACGGCTTCTTTTTGTTCTATTTCTACAAGGATATAGAGGTAGTCTCCAGCTTGAATCATTGTACTCCCTGTTGGGGAAAGCATGGAATCACCACGTTCAATCGCGCTGACATTTACATGAGCCGGAAATTTAATTTCTGCGAGTGTCTTTCCAGTAATCCAAGAGTCTTCAGTTGTTTGAAAATGAACCATTTCTGCTGTTGCTCGACCGTTGGCTAATAGCTCTCGTTTTAATTCCTCGCGCCACTCAGACGTTAACTCTTTCTTTAAATCCTCGTATGCTTCTTCTTTCATTGCTTTTTTAAGCTCGTCATCATGGGCATTTTGCTTCCGACGCTGGTCGGTCTTCCAATCTCGTGTTAGCATCGTACCCATTGCAATCAGCATAAAAACAAGAATAAAAGCGAATGGAAGCGCGGCTGTGAGTGCTGCCGTTTGCAGGGCATCGAGTCCACCATCCCCACTTACAAGAAGAACGGAAGCGGTACCGGCGATGAGTACTCCCCATAGAATTTTTATCTTAAAGCTCGGGTTTAACGAACCGTTTGACGTCATTGAACCAAGAACAAAAGCAGCAGAGTCAGCTGATGTAACAAAGAAAATCCCAACAACTAAAACGGCTAGTATGCTCGAAATCATCGTTAAAGGGAGTTGATCAAGCATATAAAATAATGTTAACTCCACTTCATTTGTTGCGACAGACGCCATATCAAAAACGCCGCTAAGCTGTATGTCGAGGGCTGTGCCGCCAAAGACAGAAAACCAAATAACAGCCATAAGGGTTGGAACGAGAAGAACACCAGCAATAAACTCCCGTATCGTACGACCTTTTGAAATACGAGCAATAAATAAACCAACAAATGGTGACCAAGACATATGCCAAGCCCAAAAGAAAATCGTATTTGCTCCTAACCAACCGTCATCACTATAAGGGTCCATTGAAAAAGACATGGACACAACATTTGCGGCATAACTTCCTAGAGTCGTTACCATACTTTCTAAAAGTGTAATAGTCTGACCAGCAAATAAAACAAAAAACATCAATATTCCTGCTAGGACAAGGTTCAAGTTGGTTAGCCGTTTAATCCCTTTATTTATTCCTCGAACTGCTGAGAATAAAAATAATATGGTAATAATAGCAATAATACTTAATTGTAAAGGAATTCCATTTTCAAGTGGTGATAAAAAGGAAATCCCTCCTGATATTTGTAACGCGCTTATGCCAAATGTTGTTGCTACACCAGCACAAGTTGAAATGACAGCTAATAAATCAATTCCTTTGCCCATCCAACCATCTGTTTTATTTCCAAGCAACGGGTAAAAAGCCGAACTAATGAGAGCGGGTCGGTTTTTTCGAAACTGTACATACGCAAGGGTTAAACCGACTATGGAAAATGCCCCCCAAGCATGCAGTCCCCAATGAAAGACTCCGTAACGAAGACCGACTTCTGCTGCATCTCCACCTTGTTCTGGTAAGCTAAAAGAATAACCAGGTGGCTGTTCTGAGTAATAGAGAATGGGTTCTGCTACGCCAAAGAATACAAAGCCAACGCCTAGTCCGGCAGCAAATAACATCCCTACCCAGGATATAAATGAATGTTCTGGTCGATCATGGTCTTTCCCTAACCTTAGTTTTCCAAAAGGTGATATCGCCACAACGAGCCCAAATAAAATAAACAAGCTAGCAATGGTCATATAGAACCAACCAAAGTTTTCAATTATCCAATCGAGCGCAGTCTCTGCCGTTGATCCTAAATGACTTGGACTTATAATTCCCCATAGTACAAACAGAACGATAAGAATCGTCGAGGAAATAAATACAAACGGTGATGCTTGTTCTTTTATGCTTTCTTTATTAGACGTACTAGCCATAAGCAACAACTCCTTATAAGGTTTTTATTATGTAATAGGTTTGTATATTCGATATCCATACCCTTACAGAAGGAAATTACAACATCAATTTTAAAAATACATACTATTCCGTTTTATTTTTTTTTTGTTGCTGGAATAAGGGAAGTGTTTCGGATCTTGTTTCCTCTGTCACACGGTTTACTCTTGCTACGTAATCTATGTAGAAATTGGTATGAATTTGTAGATAAAAAATAGTCAAATGCCCGTTGACTTTCCTTCTGAAGGGGAGTAATATTCATCTTAGATTTTTTTACAAACTACTATAGAAAAAGGAGATAGTCATCATGGAGAGAGGCGTTGCTTCTTTTACGTATGAGGATTTGACTTTAGAGTATTCGATTACGGGAGAAGGAGAACCGATATTATATTTACATGGTGGTCATTCCAATTGTTTAGAACAACTTGGTTTAGAAGAGCTTGTTGAACAAGGATATTCGGTTATTATTCCTTCTAGAGCAGGTTACGGTCATACATCAAAGAGAATCGGAAAATCATTGGAAACAGCATGCAGCTTTTATATTGAGCTTTTAAATGAATTGCACATTGAACGCGTGCACGTAATTGCCGCTTCCACAGGCGGTCCTTCAGGTATTTATCTAGCAAGTCATTATCCCGAACGTGTCAAAACGTTTACACTACAAGGGGCTGTAACAAAGCCATGGAAAGAATCGAGAAAGCGTGATGCACTCATTAGTCGTTTCTTATTCTATCCGTATGTGGAGAAGTTTGTATGGAAAGGTGTGTCGAGTTTAGCGCGATTTTCACCAGACATTGCCTTCAAAACGATCGCGCCGATTTATAGCAAATTGCCTTACGAGGAAATTAAAGCTCGGACCTTATCAAGAGATTGGTACTTGTTTGATCGAATGACGGAATTTCAGCGCTCTAGACATGGATTCTTAATTGATATGAATCAAATAAGACGGTCATTAGAAGAAGAACTTGATTCCATTCAAGCACCAACGCTTATTGTGCATAGCGTTAATGATGCCATTGTTCCTTTAGAGCATGCTGAGTATGCAAAAGGTCATATTCAAACAGCAAGACTATGTTGTTTAAATACGTGGGGGCATCTACTCTCGTTAGGAAAAGGTTCTGAAGAGCATAATAATGAAGTGATTGGCTTTTTAAATCAACACTCTGCGTAAGCTGTGCCAAAAGGAATAAAGAGATACATGATAAAAGCGCGTCGACTGCACACGCCAGCTAGTTCTATAGAATTCTAGCTAGGGGAGCAATCGATGTGCTTATTCTTTTTGTTCATAGAGAAGCTTGAATACGTTACAGCATGTAAGTGGTTGTTTCTATACATTTCTTCCTATATTTATGTATTGTAGAAATGATTCTTAGTATTGTAACTTTTTATGAACGCATTGACTTCCTTACTCGCATTTCATAAGCTGAATCTTGTTAGTGATAATTTTTTAAAAGAAACGTGCAAGAATCTCATATTTAAGGGAATAGTAAGGCGCAATAAAGGAAAATTGCGTCGGGGAGGCTAATATGAACGTATTATGGGGTATTATGGGCATTGTCATTTTGCTTGCCTTTGCTTTTTTGCTTTCTACAAATAAGAAAGCGATTAACTGGCGAACGATTTTGACCGCGCTAGCTTTACAAATTATTTTTGCATTTATTGTATTATGGACGGATATAGGAAGCTATGTGCTTGAGCAAGTAACAAGGGGTGTACAAGCTGCCATTGATACTTCAGGTGCAGGGATTGATATGCTCTTTGGAGGGATCTTTGCAGTTGAAGGGGTCGGAATGATTTTTGCATTCCAAGTGTTACCAGTTATTATCTTTTTCTCCGCTGTTATAAGTGTATTATACCATTATGGCATCATGCAATTTATTGTGCGTTATCTTGGTGGGGGAATTTCTCGTTTACTACAAACGAGCCGTGCTGAATCTGTCTCTGCAACAGGGAATATTTTCGTTGGACAAACAGAAGCACCATTAATGATTAAACCCTATTTAAATAAAATGACTGCATCGGAGCTATTTGCCGTTATGACAGGTGGTATGGCAACTGTTGCAGGGTCTGTTATGGCAGGGATCTCGTTAATGGGGATTCCATTAGAATATTTAATTGCCGCTACATTTATGTCTGCGCCAGGTGGCCTATTAATGGCAAAAATGCTTGTACCAGAAACAGAAGTAAGTGAGACAAAAGATACAATTAATTTAAAAGTCAAAAGTGAGTCTCGTAACTTTATTGATGCAGCATCAAACGGAGCATTGGATGGTTTAAAATTAGCATTAAACGTAGGTGCAATGCTGATTGCCTTTGTCTCATTGATTGCACTAATTAACTTATTGTTATCGTTTGTAGGGAACGATATTTTTGGACTAGGTGTTATTACGTTAGAGGAAATCCTTGGGTTTGTTTTTGCACCAGTTGCGTGGATTATTGGTGTACCTTGGTCTGAAGCTTTACAAGCTGGCTCCTTTATTGGTCAGAAGACGATTGTAAATGAATTTATCGGTTTTGAAGCGCTTATGTCAGGAGCAGGGGAATTATCCGAGCGTACCTTTACTATTACTGCTTTTGCTCTTTGTGGATTTGCAAATATCTCTTCTATTGCGATTTTACTTGGGGGACTAGGCGGAATGATTCCAGAACGTCGTTCGCTTATTGCAAAATATGGTGTGAAGGCCCTTATTGCTGCGACACTTGTTAACTTAATGAACGCAACGATTGCAGGAATGTTAATTGGTGGGTAGTATAATAAAGACAGTCTTAGGACTGTCTTTTTTTATTATTTAAGGAGTGTGAGATGATATGCAGATAGTAAAAGCGACTTTAGAGGATGCAGAAACCATTTTAGCCTTACAAAAAGTAGCTTACCAAAGTGAAGCAGCTCTTTATAATGACTATACCATTTTACCTTTGCACGAGAAAATTGAGCATACACAAGAAGCTTTCTCAAATCATCTAGTCTTAAAAGCATTAGATGACGAAGGCAAGATTCTTGGATCTGTAAGAGGGAAAATAGAAACAGGGGTCACAAAGATTGGAAAGCTTATGGTTCACCCATCAGCACAAAATCAAGGTGTCGGTAGAGCCCTTATGGAGGCTATTGAAAAAGAGCTTCCCTCTCAAACATATGCATTATTTACAGGGTCCAAAAGCGAAAAAAACCTATTTCTTTATCAAACATTAGGGTATACCATTGTGTCTTACAGTACATTACCTGGCGAAGCGACTGTGTTTGCTTTTCTAGAAAAGCATAGCAAGCTCTAGGCTTATTTTCTTGCTCACTTGCATACAATGAACAAGGTCATAGTGTAAGTGAGGTTTTCCATACATGCCTGAACATTGTACAGAGACTTGTTTAGAAAGACAAACGTTACTTCGTGATATCTTTACACGTGTTGCAGCTCATTTAAATGCTTGTAACTTTGAACCTTGCCACATTATTGTAGGGACGGACTCTCAAGTTCACGGTCAAACCACTCGTTTCGTTATTGGTGTCGTTGTTATTTCAAACATGAAGGAAATGTGGACAGGTACACAACGATTAACGAAGCCTTATAAAATACACTCCATTTACGAGCGATTGCTTTATGAAACCTTGTTAACAGAAGACGTGTTAACGTCATTACGAGAGAGCCTCAAGAACAAAGAAAACATAACCTTCGAAGCGCATTTAGATATCAGTGAAGCAAGCCAGTTTTATTCAGCTCGCTATGCAAAAGAGTTAAGTGATCGCTAACTGCGACTTGGGTTTCCAGCGAGACTTAAGCCATTTGCTTATGTAGCTAGTCATTATGCCAATCGGTATACAAAATAAACCGCCACGATTTAGCGAGGCGGTTGTCTCCAGGGCTGCTGTATGTTGATAGGTGGTGGTGGTAATTCTCTGTTCACAAACGACTCTGTATGAGGGTATTGATGAACATGTCGGTACACTTTGTTTGTGACATAGTGTGTAACGACTGGTTGAATTTCACGGACAACGTATTCTTCTACATGTGGTCGTTGTAGGTGCTTAGGTCGATGAAACATCTACACATACCTCCTTTGCTCTATTAGTCTATGTAGGAAAAGGAAAAGCGGTATAGGCGTAAACGCATCTAAACAGCACGGTTACTAAACGAAGAGGCTGGGACAAAAGTAGATAGACAGACCAAAGTGACGAACATTCCTGAAAATAGGAACGTTCGTCGTTTATTTTATATGAAAATGAGCGGACGGAGAATCCGAAGACTCCTGGGGGATCAGCACGTGTCTGAAGACTCTGAAGTGGCGGTTTTCCACGGAGGAGGCTGAGGCCGTGTCCCCGGAAAGCGAAGGATTCTCCTGTAGCGGTGCTACTCAGCATAGTTTAGACTATTCGTCTTTTCAAATACGACTTTTCGTTATGTCCCAGCCTCTTATTTCCTTAAACTTTCTTTGGGGTAGATCGCATTCGAATCCGTATTAATCGATACGTATGCTGCACAATGACCTTACCAACGGCATAAGTCGGAACAGCAAGTAGAATGCCAATAAAACCTGCTAGTTGGCTCGCGACAAGTAAGACGAAAATAATGGTCAGGGGGTGAACCGCAAGTTGGCGTCCCATAATTTGTGGAGAGAATACATTGCTTTCAATTTGTTGAATAATCACGACACCGCCAATAACGAGCAGTGCTGTGAAAGGTGAATCAAATAATGCAACAACAACCGCTGGAGCAGTCCCAATCCATGGACCAATAAAGGGAATAACATTTGTAAATAAGGCAACCAGTGCTAAGATTAACGCGTAATCTAAGCCTAGAATTAAATACCAAATCAAACAAAGGACACCAACACAAGCACTAACAAGGAGCTGTCCTTGAATATAACTACTTAACGCATTATCTAAGTCGCTCAATACGCGCTTACCTTCTTCTTGCTCTCTTGCTGGAAATTGATTAATCACCATCATTGGTGCTTTATTTCCTTCTTTAAGCATGTAGAACAGAACAAACGGTATAATCACAACCACAATAACAAAGTTTGCTACTGCACCAATAAATGATCCGATGCTATCAACAGCAGATTCTAAATACCCTTGCAAGTTCTCGGATAAGGTATTGGATATATTCTCAAGAGAAAAATCCATGGAGTCGAGCACGTTTTGAAAGGCTGGCTGCTCTTGTAAGCCTTCAAAAAATTCTTGTACCATGTTTGCGTACCTTGGAATGTTGTTAACAAACGACATAATTTGGTTTTGAATAATTGGTCCTATATACAATACGGCGCTAGTTAAGAGACCGATTAATACAAGGAACACAATTAAAATAGACACGCCACGATGTATTTTTTTACTGAGCATATTCACAAATGGTCTCAGTAAGTAATAAATAATGAGCGCAATAACGATTGGAGCAAACAATGTCTGGAATAAAACCGCTATCGGTCTGAAAATAAAATTTACAAGTGATCCTAAATAAATAATTAGAAAAATAATGATAATCCAACAAGCGAATCGAAACGCTTTACTCTCCATCAAGGTATGTATGCCCTCCTTCCATTTCCTTTTCATTTGTAGTCAAAAGAGATTCGTAAAAACACTATATCATAAAATACTTAAAATCCAATGAAATTTCCATTGCTGCAGTTTGAAGTCGCTAGAATAGGGAATACCTCAAGTACTACGATCCACTAAAGGGTGAGCGCAATGCGAATAGTAACCGGAGAAGAAATGGCAAGCGTTGAAGCGATTACCATGAACAAAATTGGTTTACCTGGTGTTGTGTTAATGGAAAATGCAGGTAGAGAAATTGCCCGTAAGTTGATAGAGCAGTACGGTGATAAACGCTATTTGATAGTAATAGGTGCAGGGAATAATGGCGGAGATGGTTTTGCTGTTGCGCGAATGCTAATGGAACAAGGAATCACGGTCATGACATGTATTATTCCTGATGAGAGTCGATTCGTTGGAGATGCAAAGCAACACAAGCGAATTTATGAGCAGAGTGGCTACAGATGGAAGTACTGGCATGATATTGAGCACGAATGGTTGGAAATGCTTTGTGATCTAGATGTTATTGTTGATGCGATGATTGGAACGGGAATAAAAGGTGCGCTAAAAGATCCTTATCCGGCTATTATAAAAAAACTAAATCGGTCACAGAAGGAGATTGTCTCCATTGATTTACCGTCTGGCGTACCTGCAGATGAAACAGCGATTGCTCATGAAGCAGTGTATGCAGCTAAGACCTATTCCTTACAGCTCATGAAGCTAAGTTATTTTCTAGAAGCGACAAAACCATTTTATGGGGAAATGGAAGTGTTGCCAATTGGTGTGCCACCAGCCACGTTTAAGCACCTTGAAAAGCAACGCTGTGTATGGGGAGAAGAAGAAGTTTTTCATAGCTGGTTCACCTCGAGTTCGTTTGCACATAAAGGGAATAATGGTCGGGTTGGTATTATTGCTGGAAATGACAATATGCCGGGAGCAGCGAGTCTTGTTACAACTGCAGCAGTTCAAAGTGGTGCGGGCTTGCTAACTGTTGGAACAACACGTCCTGTTATTCAAGCCATTGCCACTCATGTGAAAGAAGCCATGTTTACAACGTTATCTTCAAATGAAGACGGCTTGTTGGCACCTACAGAAAAGGAACTGTTTGCATTTTATGAGAATAAGACAGTAGTTACCATTGGACCGGGTGTTGGAAGGGGAGAGCATGTAAAAGACATGGTCTTACATGCCATTACGCATTTTAACGGACCCTTAATATTAGATGCAGACGCTTTGCGAGTCGTTGCAGACTGCCTTGATTCCATACGTAAGCGCAAAGAACCTTTAATTATAACCCCTCATCCTGGTGAGATGGGGGTGCTAACAGGCTATGAAGTCGAGCAAATAAAGCAACGGCGATTCGAAATAGCAGAAGCGTTTGCACGAGAAAATGGTATTTATGTGGTCTTAAAAGGTCCTCATACCATTGTAGCGATGCCAGATGGATTTCTAACGGTTAACATGTCTGGGAATGAAGGGCTAGCTAAAGGAGGATCCGGTGACGTATTAACTGGAATGATAACAGCACTGGTTACGAGGCAAAAGACGCAAGTCGCTTTATCCACTTCCGTTTATCTACACGGTTATGCAGCTGATTTGTATAAAAAGGAAGGATGGAGTACAGAGAGCATCACACCAAGTCATTTAATTGCAAAATTACCTGATGCATTTAAAGTTGTAACATCTACATCATATTAGTGGATAAAAATGGGCATACTGATACGATCATAGGAAAAGGAGTATAGACACAATGAAAAAAACACCATTTATGTATCTAACGGTATTCACCGCTCTATCACTACTAGCAGCTTGTAATCAAGATGAAGGCCCTGGGGAAATGAACCCTAACCCAGCACCTGGAACTGTAGAAGAAGACAACGTCGAACAAGAGAATGAAACAATGAATTCCTATATTCGTTTAGAAGGTGCACTCCAACATTTCAACAATGCGTTTCCAGATGCATCACTTACATCGGTTACGTACGATGCGCAAAACTTACATTATGAACTAGATGGTATAGATGACGATTCTGAGTACGAACTAGTCATACATGCAGAAACGGAAGAAGAAATAAATCAACAAACTGAGCCTCTCGATGCTGAAGATGCCGGAGGTGCTGAGCGTGAAAGAGAAGCTATTGAGATAGATGAATTAATTGAACCAACCGATGCTGTTGGAACAGCTCAAGGCGAGGTTCCAGGAGCATTGAGAAGCTGGGAACTCGAACGAGAAGGAAACCGAATCTACTATGAGGTAAAGATTGAAGTAGACCAAGAAGAACATGAAGTAACGGTTGACGCAGAAACCGGAGAGATTATTGAAATTGACCGAGACTAAAAAAAGAGTAAGGTGCTTATATAAGATATAGGCGCCTTATTTTTTATGGTTCTTACGATAAATGCTATGATTGGAAAAAGACAATAGGAGGGATGGTCAATGAGCACCCATCTTTTTTTATTTGGAAGCGGGCCACCGTTCACTGAAACGTTAGGAAAGCGTTTCGTCGAGGTTATGAGAAAGAAAACATGTATCATTCTTGTTATCGATCGACCAGAAATTGAGGATTACCGGAAAACGTATGAGGGGTCGTTGAAATCGTTGGGAGTACGTTGTTTGTTTCGTCCACTTCCAGCAGTATCAGAACAGGAGATTTGCAATGAATTGAACGATTGTGGTGGGATTGTAATCGGTGGTGGTCATACGGAAAGATACATAGATGAAGTAGTTGAAAAAACGATTGGTCTAACGATTAGAGAACAATTTTATAAAGGTATCCCTGTTGCAGGTTTTTCTGCAGGCGCCATCATTAGCATGGAAACGAGTATGATATCTGCTAAAGACCATTCAAGTAAACGGTTACGTGTACGAAAAGGATTAGGTTTGCAAAAACATACACAAGTGGCCGTTCATTTTAGTGAATGGGAGGAAGAGGAGCATTTGCGTAGAATAACGAAAGACTATGCGATTGAAGGTTTTGGTATCAATGAAAAATCAGGTATATATTTCGAAGATGGCATAAGAGACATGACTGAGGGATCAGGTGTTTACAGCATTGAAGCAGGGGTTTTACGTAAGTTGGAGGGGAATTAACAGATGAATATCGTTTATCGTGAAGCTAGAAAAGAAGACGCACAAAGAATGATTGATCATATGAAGTTTGTTTTCACAGAAAACCCTACTTTTTACGGGACGCGAGCAGATGAATTTCAACTGACCGTTGAACAGGAAAAACAATGGATCGAAAAACATCAAAAGCGTGGCTTTCTTTATTTGGCAGAACAAGATGGTGTACTAGCAGGAATGATTCATTTCCTTCCTTCTGAAAGCAAACGTTTTTCTCACCAAGGTATGGTAGGTATTAGTATGAAGGAGCATTATGCAGGAAAAGGAATAGGAACTGAATTACTAACACGTCTTCTGAGCTGGGCAAAAGCGCAACCGAATATTGAAAAAGTCTCACTAGAAGTATTCTCAAATAATGAGCGTGGTCTTTATTTGTATAAAAAGTTAGGTTTCGAAGAGGAAGGGCGATTAAAAAGAAATGCACGTCTCGATGATGGAACATACGTCGATGATGTTCGTATGGCGCAGTTTGTTTAAGTGACATACGTTCTTAGAATGAACGTGTAAAGAGTGTTCTTCTAAGCTTCTTCATAAGATTTAGATTGACTGTTACGTTACGTCATAGGGTACGATGGTTTGAAGGGGGGGATTTGATGGAGCTAACAATTGGATCATTTGCAAAACAAGTAGGTACAACCGTTCGAACTTTACGGTATTACGATCAGATTGGCTTGCTTGTTCCACTTCGTTTAAATGAAAAAGGTCAAAAGCTTTATACAAGTACAGAATGGAAAACGTATCAACAGATTGCTGTATGCAAATATTTAGGGATGACACTTGAAGAGATTAAAGCTCAGCTGAAAGATCGTGTTATGAGTGGTGAAGAATTACTTTCCTTTCAAAAAGAAGTGATTGAAAAAAAACAGACTGAATTAAATGAAACAATGAAACTTATTACTAGGGTGCAACGTTTATATGAAGAAGAATCTACAAAGGGTCAAGTGACGGATGAGTTAACATTTAGTTTGTTAGATGCGTTTAGACGTGAAAAAGATCAAATTCAAGCGTTCAAACAGTATTTTTCAAGTGACAAATCGGTTGTTTCACAACTAAATAAATATGATGAACCAGAGGTACAGCAACTAATGGATAAAGAAGGGTTGCAGTTCTGTCTTAATATTCACTTGGCTATGCAAAAAGGAGAGACACCAGATAGCCTCTACACAAAAGAATTGGTACAATGCTTAGTTAAGCGAAACCCTGAGTTGAAAAAGATGCTAGGGATTGTAAAAGATGATGCATTTATTCAGAGACACAGCAATTTATTTAATACGTATTTTCCGGAGGAGTTAGGCGACTTTATGTATACTGCCCTTACAAATTATTTACATGGGGAAGAGGAGTAATAAAAATGGAAGAGAAACAGCATCAATCCATTAATATAAAAGCTTTTATAGCCATGATCCGTCCATTCTTACCAAGAAAGCTATTGCTTTTGCTTGCAGTCGTACTTGTTGTTTTTGAGACGGCGCTTGCTCTTATCGTACCGTTATTAACGATGAATTTTATTGATGAGATGACGGTGATCGGGTTTGAATGGTCAACCATTGCCTTATTAGGAGTAGTGTTTCTAGCGCAGTTAATCATGTCAGGAATCGCCATCTATACCATGGTCTACATCGGGCAAAAAGTCGTTTATTCATTAAGAGAAACGGCTTGGAAGCGGATCTTACACTTACCTGTTTCATTTTTCGACCGTCATTCATCAGGAGAAATGATGAGTCGTATGACGAATGATACCCTTGTTATTAAAGACTTTATGACGATGCAATTGATACCCTTTATTTCGGGTTTAATCTCCATTATTGGTTCGATTATTATTCTATTTGTTTTAGATTGGAAAATTACTCTAATGATGCTGGCAGTTGTTCCTGCATCATTACTGGTCATGATGCCACTTGGTAGAAAGATGTATCGAGTCTCCCGCTCCTTGCAAGATGAAACGGCATCATTCCAAGGTGATTTAGGGCGCGTACTTGCTGATATTCGTCTTGTTAAGGCGTCTCTAGCTGAAGATCAAGAGAAACAAGTAGGGATTAAGCGAATGGCAAATCTATTTGGTTTTGGTTTACGTGAAGGAAAGATTATGGCTGTGATCCAGCCGATTATGATGAGTTTAATGCTTATTATGCTCGTTGTTATTTTTGGATATGGCGGAATGCGTGTTGCAGCTAATACGTTAACAGCAGGGGCGCTAGTTGCCATTATCTTTTATTTATTTCAAATATCGGTTCCATTTACTCAGATGGCGAACTTCTTTACGCAATTGCAGAAAGCACTCGGAGCAAGCGAGCGAATGGAAACGATTTTGCATGCTGAAGTGGAACAAGATTCGTTAGAGGCTATGAACACAGTGAACAAACTTGATGCGTTAGCCTTTCAAGATGTGTCGTTCCAGTATGCAGAGGATAAGAAGATTCTTCAACATGTTGACTTTACAGCGAGGGTTGGTGAAATGACAGCTTTTGTAGGTCCGAGTGGAGCTGGAAAAACAACGTTGTTCTCACTGATTGAACGATTTTACTTACCGACAAGCGGAACCATACAGTACCGTGGTGTACCAACGGCATCTATACCGCTTAATGAATGGAGAGAGAAGATTGCCTACGTCTCCCAAGACTCTCCCATCATGTCAGGAACCATACGAAGCAATTTAACGTATGGGTTAGAAAATGTCCCCAATGAGACGGTGGAAGAGGCTGTGCATGCTGCTAATTTAAAGCAGTTTTTAGATGGTTTGTCTGATGGACTTGAAACAGAGGTAGGAGAGAGAGGCGTTCGCTTATCGGGTGGACAAAAACAGCGTCTCGCTATTGCAAGGGCAATGATACGAAATCCAGAAATTTTGCTTCTCGATGAAGCAACTGCACACTTGGATAGCGCGTCAGAAAAGCTTGTTCAAGAAGCGCTTGAGCGATTAATGTCTGGACGTACAACGTTAGTCATTGCCCACCGACTTGCGACTGTCCGTAACGCTGATCAATTAATTGTACTAGAAGGCGGAAGAGTGACAGGTTCAGGAACTCATCAAGAATTGTTAGAGAATCATGGTTTGTATCAAGAACTGGTTAAACAGCAGCTCCATGTAGATTGAAGAAGCGATCGCGGCCTATGATGAAAGAGGCGCGATCGTTCTTTTTAAGTAGTTGGAAAAGAAGGAGTTGATTTTAACTCATGGATTTGATCAATATGACGTTGTTCGTGATACGTTCGTAAGTCAATCCATTGTTGTAGAGATAAACGACCGAAAACAGGATGCTTTGCTGATAGTTTAGTAAGGCGATCTTGTTCAATAGAAGCAATTTCTTCGTCAAGTAGATGTTTCTCTTGTTGTAACCGTTCAAGCAAAATCGATTTTGAAAACGGACCGGGGTTAGGGGCAACGATATCTGGGGCTTCGAGCTTTATTGACCGGTCCAATGCTCGCTCAATCGGTTTTAGCGGTGCTTCCTCTTCTTTATTTTTCGTTAGTGTATATTGCAACATTAACAAGACTTGATGGTCCATTTTAATTAGGTGATCACACACTTCACCAATGGTCCAGTTCGATTGAATGCGGAAGTTAAGCTGTTCATTGGTCAAAGCTTCTAGCTCTTGTACGAGTTGATTCCGAACCTCGATTGTATTTAGGTTAGGCATAGAGCATGTCTCCTTTTTTAATAGGTATAGCTTGTTTTCGCTATGAAACATGAAAGTCCTTTCCCCTTCTAGTTGAAAAATAATCATTTTGGTGTAAAATACGAGACAATATAGGATAAACAGTTGTTCAAAGAGAGTCGTGTAAAGGAATGATGAAAAGATGGTTAAAACAGATAAGCTAGCCTCCTAAACTAGAAACGATTACATTTAGGAGGCATAATCATGACATTTACAGTTATTAATCGAAGAACATGGAAGCGCGAAGAGGTGTTTTCGCATTATATAAAGCAAAAGACTTCATTTAGTCTTACCACTGAGCTTGAAGTAGACGTGCTGTATAAAAGAGTGAAGCAAAAAGGGTATACATTTTACCCTGCCTTTCTCTATCTGGTAACATCCGTTGTTAATAAACATGTCGCCTTTCGGATGAGCTTTAACCAAGAAGGAGAGCTTGGCTATTGGTCTCAACTTGAACCGGTCTATACGATTTTTCATGAGAAGACAAAGCTTTTTTCAGGTATTTGGACGTCAATGAACAGAGACTTTAATCACTTCCATACATCTTACTTACAGGATGTTATGACTTATCAAGGGAGTAAGGCGCTTTTTCCAAAAAAACACATGCCTGAAAATACAGTTTCTGTCTCAATGATACCTTGGACTTCTTTCACAGGGTTTAACTTAATGATTCAACAAGACACCAATTACCTTCTTCCTATTGTTACGGCTGGTAAACTGATAGAAAAAAATCAAACACTTTATTTACCAGTATCATTGCAAGTCCATCATGCTGTTTGCGACGGGTATCATGCAAGTATGTTTATGAATGACTGCCAACAATTGGCGAATCAAGCACATGAGTGGATAAAATAATGTTGTAGAGGCTGGGACAAAAGTAGATAGACAGACCAAAATGACGAACATTCCTGAAAATAGGAACGTTCGTCATTTATTTTATATGAAAATGAACGGAAGGAGAATCTGAAGACTCCTGGGGGATCAGCACGTGTCTGAAGACTCTGGAGTGGCGGTTTTCAACGGAGGAGGCTGAGGCCGTGTCCCCGGAAAGCGAAGGATTCCCTGTAGCGGTGCTACTCAGCATATTTTAGACTATTCGTCTTTTCAAATACTACTTTTAATTATGTCCCAGCCTCTTTTCGTTCGATTGAAATCTTATTTTAAGGGAATGAATAAACGAGGAAAGGAGTGTTTCGATGCGTGCAGTAGCAATTAAACAGTATGGTGGTATCGAACAATTGAAAGAAATAGAATTGGAAAGACCGACGATAGAATCGGGACAGGTGCTCGTGCGTTTAGAGGCGACATCAGTGAATCCAATTGATTGGAAGCTTCGTGAAGGGTACTTACGGCAAATGCTCGATTGGTCATTCCCTATCGTATTAGGTTGGGATGCGGCTGGTGTGATTGAAGAAGTAGGAGCAAATGTAACGGAGTGGAAGGTAGGAGATCGGGTCTTTGCCCGTCCGGAAACAACTCGCCATGGTACGTATGCGGAGTTTGTCGCTGTAGATGCTCATTTATTGTCTTTCATACCTGATAATATGACCTCTGTGGAGGCGGCTGCGGTTCCTCTTGCAGGGCTAACGGCTTGGCAGGCACTCTTTACCCATGGCAATGTAGCAGAAGGAGAACGTGTGTTGATCCATGCTGGTGCAGGTGGTGTCGGTCACCTTGCGATTCAACTAGCTAAACATGCAGGGGCATACGTATATACAACAGCTAGTAAGAAAAACCATGAGCTCGTTAAACAATTAGGTGCTGATGAAGTGATTGATTACAAAACGGAATCGTTTGAAAATCGCTTATCTGAACTAGATCTTGTTTTCGATACGGTTGGAGGAGATGTCCAGTCGAATAGCTACAAAGTATTGAAAAAGGAAACTGGTCGACTGGTTACAATTGTAGGTATACAAGACGAAAAAGAAGCTGCTGCATACGACGTTAAAGCTTACGGTGTATGGTTAGAACCTGACGGTGAACAATTAAAACGACTCGCGGCTCTTGTTGAAGAAAGTCAGCTAAAGGTTGTCATTCATGCGTCTTATCCTTTCAGCGAGAAAGGAATAAAGGACGCCCATTCTCTAAGCGAAACTGGTCATGTGTCAGGAAAAATCGTCATTACGTTTTAATGGAAGTGCTTCTTTCTCGCAAAGAAGCACTTCTTTTTGATTTGTGGTATCAATGACCTATTTTCTTTTTGAAATAAAATTTTATTTATATTGATTTAATAATTGACATATAATTTCAATGGAATGATAATAAGATTAGGTAACAAGCTTTTAATGAATCTCTTTCATCTGTTCTTATAGATAGGGAGTGTTCCAGCTTATTTAACTAGAGTAAAGGACGTGAGAAGTGTTGTTAGACAAATTGCAAACAGAACGACGAAACAATCGTTCCATGCAACTCGACGAAATGAATCGCTACGATATTCTTAAATTAATGAATGAAGAAGATGCGACAGTACCAAAAGCCATTGAACATGTACTTGATGAAATTGAAGCAGCGACAACCTGTGTTATCGATTCCCTTTCTTCTGGTGGCAGGCTCATTTATGCGGGGGCAGGAACATCAGGGCGTCTAGGCGTGCTAGATGCTGTTGAGTGCACACCAACATTTGATATGCCGGCAGAGCGGGTTTTAGGCCTTATAGCAGGAGGAGAGGGGGCTTTTTTAAAAGCTGTTGAAGGAGCAGAAGACCAGCGTATTCTTGGCGTGAATGAATGTAAGCGCATTAATGTGTCCGAGAAAGATACGGTTATTGCGTTAGCCGCAAGTGGACGCACTCCTTATGCGATTGGGGTATTAGAGGAAGCCAACGAAAGGGGGGCTCATACGGTAGCGATTAGTTGTAATCGTCAGGCTGAAATGAGTTCCTATGCGGATGTGGCGATTGAGTTGGAAACGGGTCCAGAAATATTGACTGGCTCAACGCGATTAAAAGCAGGAACGGCACAGAAGCTTGTATTAAATATGATTTCGACGGTTTCCATGATTGGGATTGGCAAAGTGTATCAGAATTTAATGGTAGACGTGCAGCCGACAAATGCAAAGCTTGTCGAACGCTCAAAACGAATTGTTATGGAAGCAACCGATAGGAAAGGAGCAGATGTTGAACGTGCTTTGCAAGAAGCTGATGGTCATGTCAAAACGGCGATCGTCATGCTATTGTTAGACTGCCCAGCACATGAAGCAAAAGCGAAATTGGAAATGGCAAATGGATTTATTCGAAAAGCAGTGAATTCATAAGAGGAAGGTGAAGCGCATGAACAAAGACCAACAAATGGCTGCGGCTATTTTAAAGCATGTTGGTGGAAAAGAGAATGTTGATAACCTCACGAACTGCATGACAAGAGTACGTATTAGAGCAAAAGACGACACAGCAGTGGATAAGGAAGCGTTAAAAAACATTGATGGGGTTATGGGCGTAGTAGAAGACGATACATGGCAAATTGTTGTCGGTCCAGGAACGGTGAATGTCGTCACAGCAGAAATTCAAAAGCTTATAGGTGAAAACAACGAGCTGTCGTTTGAAGAAAAAAATGCTAGAGATGCTGCAGCTCGTAAAGAACGAAATAAAACACCGTTTAAGCAGTTTTTAAGGCGACTCGGAAATATTTTTATTCCGCTTATTCCTGGTTTAGTTGCGTCAGGTATTATAAATGGAGTGGCGCAATTCTTAATTAACTACGGGTTGAAAACGGAAGATCACACTTGGCTCCTGTTAATGACAATTCTTGGCGGCGGCTTGTTTATGTATCTCGCTATTTTAGTAGGTTGGAATACAGCAAAAGAATTTGGCGGAACACCGGTTTTAGGGGCAATCGCCGGTATGTTTATTTTTAATCCGGCTCTTGAACAAGTAACGATATTTGGAGAGCAGCTGCAGCCTGGACGTGGTGGACTGTTTGGCGTTATCTTTGCAGCTTGGCTAATGGTTTTCTTTGAGCGGAACATTCGTAAGGTGATGCCACGATCCATTGATATTATTTTCACATCACTATTCACTGTATTAATCGTTGGAGCACTTTCTATTTACGCTGTCATGCCAGTAGCAGGCGTATTAGCAGAAGGCATTACATCTGGAATTAATTCGGTCTTATCAATTGGCGGACCACTTGCAGGAGCAGTAATGGCAGGTTTCTTCTTACCACTTGTCATGGTTGGTCTTCATCATGGCTTAACGCCTATTCATTTAGAACTCATTAACACGTTTAATTTTACAACATTACTACCTATATTAGCGATGGCAGGAGCAGGTCAAGTTGGTGCTGCTATTGCAATCTTTATGAAAACGAAAAATCAACGTTTACGTACAATTATTAAAGGCGGCTTGCCTGTAGGGTTTTTAGGAATAGGTGAACCGTTATTATATGGCGTAACCCTTCCTTTAGGGCGACCGTTTATAACAGCAAGTATGGGAGCTGCGGTTGGAGGAGCTATACAAGCATCGTTTGGAACAGGGGCGCTAGGGATTGGTGTTTCTGGTCTATCCCTGACTCCACTCATTGCGGAAGGGAATTATGTGCAATACTTAATTGGAATTGCTGTAGCGTATTCGTTAGGCTTTCTATTTACGTACTTGTTTGGCTTCAAAGAAGAGATGGCAAAGGGAATCTAGGAGTGTGAGCAATCATGAAACTCGGTGCATCGGTTTATCTTCATGTACCAATTGAAGAACAGTTATCCTATTTAGAAAAAATCAATCTGTATGGTTTTCAAACACTCTTTACATCCCTTCACATTCCAGAAGACGATGTCAGTCTATACGCAGACCGCTTGCAACGGCTAGGTCGTTTTGCTGAAAAGAAAGGGATGGCGCTTGTTTGTGATGTATCCCCTCAATCAATGGCTCATCTGCAACTAACGTGGGAAAAGGCTAGTCTTTTACGTGATTGGGGTGTTACAGGATTGCGAATTGATTATGGAATTGATGCCGAGACAGTTGCTCGTATTTCCAGATCTTTAGCGATTGTTGTGAACGCCAGCACAGTAAGGGCGGAAGACATTGCAGCATTAAAGCATGCAGGCGTGGCGTTTGACCACATTGAAGGATGGCATAATTTTTACCCTCGTCCGGAAACCGGCTTAGGTCGAGAAAATTTCAACAAGATTAATGAGCGCTTACGAGAGGCAGGATTTAAGCGAATGTCGTTTATACCTGGTGATGTTAAGCGAGGACCACTCTATGAGGGGTTGCCGACGTTAGAAGCCCATCGCCATTGGAGTCCATTTGCGGCTTGGCTAGATTTATATAGCCAAAAAGCAGTAGATACGGTAATCGTTGGTGACCCTCAATTAAGTGAAGAAAGTTTACAGCAGTTAGCGCTTTTTCAACAACAAGGAGTCATTTTATTACGAGCGAAAGCATGTGTGGAAAATCCTCCTATTATAGATAAACAGTGTAATCGACCGGACGAAGCAAGAGATGTTATTCGTTCCGTCCAGTCACGAGAAATAGCTCAACAAATGAAACAAAAGGTTAAACCAAATCAAACCACTGAGCGTTTGCTAGGGACCATAACCATGGACAACGAACGGTACGGACGCTATCAAGGAGAAATACAATTAACGAAGCGAGATTTACAAGCTGACGATAAAGTGAATGTTATTGGTAGAGTGATTGAAGAAGATCGTCCTTTGTTGGAACACCTCAAGGCCAATCAACTATTTTCTATTAAATGGAGCTAGCATGTGTTTAAACCGGGCATAGAAAGAAGTATGCTCGGTTTATTTTTTATGATCAATTGCAACTTTTCAACTCATTGCACCGTATAATAGAATAGAAGAAAAGGGGGAGCGAATAATGAATGGAAGGAAACAACGTACTATCGTAATCTTTGTTGTACTCTGTCTCGTATGGATGGTTCCGATGCAGGCGTTTGCGAGTGTTACAATTGAGGATGAAGCAAATTTCTTTTCTGCTGAGGAAGTTGCTGCTATTGAAGCAGCCGCAAACGATACATACTTTAATTATTATGTCAGCACAGTAGAGGGTGTTGATGGGCAATCGTCTTCAAACGCGGCACTAGAGGTCATTGACCGTGTTGGTAGTGAAGGCTATCATTATTCTATTTTCATTGATGCAGAGGCCAGTGAAGTGTATTTAAACTACATACCTAATGGAGAAGCGGAGTCTGTTATTGGCAACGAGCGAAATGCCGTACGAATAATTGATAATGAGTTCTTGCCAGCTGCTGCTACAGGAGAATACGGTCAAGGTGTAGTCAATATAATGGAACACCTTGAAAGAGAGCGAACGAGTGGGACGGTTGCCACGTTTTTATTTGTTGGAGCTTTAATGATTGCTCTTGTCATTGCGTTGTTTTATTTACGAGCACAAAAGAAAAAGCGTCTAGCGCATGTTCAATCTCTTCTTGACCGTCAAAAACGAATTTTGGCAGATGTATTAAAGCCTTATCACGAAGCGAAAGAGCGCGTGGAACTTTCTCGTGGAAATACGCAGCAATTGTTTAGTGAAAAACAAGAAGAGCTTTTTGCGATTTTAACAAACGCTCAAGAACAAGAACAGCAAATAAAAACATGGCTTGACGGAGCAGGTAAGAAAAAGAAAAACGACGTGTTACAAGCAACTGTTGATTTCACGAACAACATTACTGCTCAAGAAGAACAACTCGAAACGAAAAAAGAGCAATTAAAAGAGATGTTCGATCAAGAGTTGAAAATTTCGGGGTTAATTAAAGCCATTGAAGAGAAAGTAAAAGGTGTGAGAGACGCGCTTGAAGAGATGAAGCGTAAGACAAATCTTCCGTACACATACTTGGAAAGGGATATCCAAGTAGCAGAAGAAAAAATGACAGAAATGTCGTCAGCTGATGATTCCCTCGACTATCTATATGCTGCCCAACTAGCAGAGGCAGCAGAAGAGGCGTGTGCGACAGCAGAAACACATGCTGATCAGATTAAGACACTTTTAGCGAAAGAAGCTGAACTGATCGATCGAATTGACAAGCAAGCGAGAGAGATTGATCACATTGTAGAGCGAGAGCAATTACAATTAAAAGAGGAAGATCCTCATGCTCTGTTAGAAGCAGCTCGACAATCCTATTCTCAGCTACATCATGCAATCGAGGTTGGAAACGCAAAAGAAGCCATGTACATCTACGATTCAATGGATGCAGCCATTAACGATGCGCTTCAGCGAGTAAAGCAGTTACTTGTGTACCGAGATGAAACAAAAAAAGAACTAGGCGAATTACAAGAGCAGATGCGGTCTATCCGACTTGATCCAGAATCATTTCGCATTCAAATGGACAAAGTGCGTCACACGTATCATTCTTCCCATTGGCATTCAATTGAATCTGATTATCATGAGGCGACGACTTTGTATGACAATATGCTTCATACAATGAGTAACGTGGACACGATGCTTCAGCTCGATCGTCAAGAATACAAAAAGGCCAATCAAACTATGCAGGATTTAGTAGCGCAGTATAAAACATTGTCTGATCTTCATGGGCAAAGCTTCTATTTATTTGATCGGTTAGAACAGCAGAAACAATCTCTTTATAGAGAAGCGAGAGCTTTGAATGATACTATTCAATCATTGGAACATCAACTTCACCATCATCGACTTCGATTAAACAGTCATCGCATGGAAGAATTGTATCGTTCTGTGAATAATGCCATTCGGTTATTGGACGTTACACCTATCGAGTTATTTGCAGTAGAAGATGAACTAGAGCATGTTAAGCAAGAATTGCCTTATGTTCAAAAAGAAGTGCAGTCCTTTATTCAGGATAAAGAGCGATTAGAACGAGAGTGGCGAGATGTCTCTTCTTCCTATCAGCATATGTCTCGAAAACTAGGTTTGAATTTTAGCCAGTCGACGTTCAAAAGACGTTACGATGAATCTGCTCGACAAGTGGATTACTTGATTTCTGAGGGACAGTTTGCAAGTGCAAAACGAGAGGTTGAACTAACGCGCAGACTAGTAGATGAAATGCGTGATGAAGAAAGAAGAATGGCAAGAAAAGCTGCGCAAACGGCTGCCGTACTTCATACAGTAAATCGAAACAATAACCGTAACTCACGTGGAGGTGGCTCAGGGGGCTCACGAGGGGGCGGCTTTGGTGGCTCAGGGGGTTCACGCGGAGGTGGATTTGGTGGTTCAAGCGGTTCGCGCGGAGGCGGTCGAAGTATGGGTGGCCGCGGAGGTGGCTCCAGCTTTCGAGGAAAAGGCGGCGGACGGAAGTTTTAGGAGAGGCTTACTCATAAGCCTCTTTTTTTAGTATGCACCAATAAGTCTGGTATGCTATGGATAAGTATGAGTTTAAGAAAGAAGGCGAGCAGTTAATGAAGATTGTCATAAGTGATCCAGCGGCGAAATGGTTTAAAGAGGACTTTTCAATGGGGAAGAACGATAAAATTAAATTCTTTTCGAAAGTGTATGGTTCTAGTCCTGTACAAGAAAACTTTGCCCTAGGTTTTACAGCAGAGGATGCACCGAATAAAATGGCTGTAAGAACTGAAAGAAATGGCGTTGAATTCTTTGTTGAGGAGGAAGATGTGTGGTTCTTCGATGGCCACGATTTGTATGTTGACTATGATGAAAAAGAAGATGAGTTACGTTTTGATTATAAGAAATAAAGCAGAAATTCATATTTACCCGAAACAGACTCGTCCCTGTCATCATGACATTCCGTATTCCGACACGTCTATATCTTAGAGGAGGACAAAATGGCAGATTATATTAAAGAAATACGAGCATTAATTGGACAACGACCATTTATTCTCGTTGGTGCAACCATTCTTGTCTATAACCGAGCAGGAGAAATCTTACTGCAGCATCGGAAAGATACGGGTGAGTGGGGATTGCCTGGTGGGGTGATGGAACTCGGGGAGTGTTTTGAAGAAACAGCAGAAAGGGAGTTATTGGAAGAGACCGGCTTGCAGGCGAAAGCTTTCACATTAGTCGACGTGGTTTCAGGTAAAGACTACTACTTTCAATATCCAAATGGGGATGAAACGTATAATGTCAGTGCGGTTTATCGAGCTGAGGAAGTGTACGGAGTATTAGGTGGTAGTGATGGTGAGAGCCTAGCACTTGCTTATTTCTCTAAAGAAGCGTTACCAGCAAAAATGGATTCACGTGCAGCTCTTATCTTAAAAAAACTACTGAATTAAATTAGCTTAAGTAGGAGTCAGTCGATCTGTAAAAAGCAAAAACAAATGATTGAGTCGAGCAGTTTAACGTTTCCGTACGAGCGTAAACTGCTTTTTTTCTTATGTTTGTTACATTTTAGGGATTGCTATTCTTTAATGGAGTAGTATAATCGTAAATGAGTATCATTATCATTTGGTTTATGGGGGAGAATAGATTGAAGACAGCGAGTAAATTCTTATCTGTATTATCGATTGGCTTGTTAGCAGCATGTGGAGGTGGAGAAACGAATTCTGACCAGTCCACTAACGAAGGCAATAGTGAAGAAAGTATAACAGTTTCAGATATTCACGGTGAACATACATTTGAGTCAGTACCTGAGAAAGCCGTTGTGCTTGATTGGATTTTTGCTGAGAACCTTTTATCTCTAGGAGTAGAGCCAACAGGGATGGCTGAAATTGATTCCTATCAAGAATGGGTAGATATTGGTTCAGAAGGATTAGAAAATACAGTAGATGTTGGTTCACGATCAGAACCGAATCTAGAAGCCATTGCTCAACTAGAACCAGACGTAATCTATGCAATTAATTTCAGAGCAGACGCGATGATGGAAGAGTTGAATAAAATTGCGCCTGTGCTCGTCTATAATCCTTATCCAGAAGAAGAGCTTGGTCAAACCCAGTACGAAGAGATGGAAGAGACTTATTTAGAAATGGCTAAATTGTTTGATAAGACCGATGAGGCAAACGATGTGCTAGCTGATTTAGAAACGACATATGAAGAAGCACAGCAGGCGCTAGCTGATATAGAGTTAGACACAAACGAATTTGCATTGACGATGGCATACAGTGATAATCAAGCACCTGCATTTCGTATTTCTACACCAAATGCTCTTGCTGTTGAGGTTTTAGAACGTATGGGATTAGAAAATGTCTACGAATCTGGGAGCTTTGAGCCTTATGGATTTTCGACGGTAGGCGTAGAAGAGTTTACTAAAGTAGAAGATGCAAACCTCCTACATATTGTACAAGGCGATGACAATGTGTTTGAGAATCAACTAAAGGATAACTCTGTCTGGAATGACCTTACGTTTACAAAAGAAAATCGAGTCTATGCTCTTGGTGGTGACACATGGCCATACGGTGGCCCGTTGTCAGCAGAAAAACTCGTACACCGCACGTTAGAAGTGTTAGACCAGTAGAAAATGAGCGCAATGAAATACAAAAAAAACAAGTCCGCTCTGTCTTTTTTATTAGGAAGCTTGATTTTAATCGGGTTATCGGTTGTGCATCTTATACAGGGGCAAGCGGATTTATCAATTGGTGATTTGTTTTCAAGTTGGGATCAACGAACCGAGGCAATTATGGGTGTGCGCTTCCCTCGGTTAATGGTGGGTATCCTAGCTGGAGGCTGTTTAGCAATGGCGGGTTTGGTTTTACAGACCATGACGAAAAATCCATTAGCCTCCGCCGGAACATTGGGTATTAATGCAGGGGCCTATTTATTCGTTGTCATCGGTACTCTTTTCTTTCCAGGAGTGAACGCTTCATTTCTTTTTTCATTTCTAGGAGCGTGTTTTGCAGCTTTTCTCGTCTTTATGTTAGCAGGAAAAACGATGTCACCAGTACGGATTGTCTTAACAGGTATGATTATTACATTACTGTTCGGTGCCTTAACAAGTAGCCTACAGCTCATGTATGAGCAAGAATCAAACGGTTTGTTTTTATGGGGTGCAGGCACATTAATGCAAAATGATTGGTCAGGTGTCGCTTTTATTTGGCCATTTGCGCTCTTTTTAGGGTTACTAGCCATTCTAAGCGGAAAGAAATTTGATCTTATCCACTTAGGTGATGAAGCGGCTAAAGGATTAGGCTTACCTTTAGGGTTCGTAAAGACTTGGGGGTGGGCACTAGGAATTTTGCTAGCGTCTGCAACCGTCAGTGTCGTTGGACCGATTGGATTTATTGGCTTAATGGCACCACATCTCGTTCGGTTAATGGGTATTCGTGGACACCGTCTACAATTTGTTCATACGTTTATGTGGGGAGCAGTTATTCTAATTGCAGCAGATGTGCTTTCGCGCTTGATTTCACCAAATAGTGAACTTCCTGTTGGGGCGATGACTGCTTTTATTGGAAGTCCATGGTTAATGTATTTAGCTTACAAAGCTGCTCGGAAAATGAGAAGCGATAAGCAAAAGCTAACTAGTTCCAAAAAAACGTTGAATCCGATTGTCGTAACAATTTCTCTTATAGGTGTATCACTTGTCGTTGCCTATGTATCTATTTCTTTTGGTGGTGGACAATTCACGAGTATACAAGAAATGTTCGCAGGCAAACTAGTAGATCAAGTGACGATACAGTTTCGTTGGCCTAGAGTCTTGGTTTCCTTTTTGGTCGGGGCATTGCTCGCTTTGTGTGGAGCACTATTGCAAAACGTTTTAAAAAATCCATTAGGCGACCCCTCTATTATTGGTATCACTTCGGGCGGTGGAGCTGGTGCACTTCTTATTCTTGTGGTATTTCCATCGTTACCGTATATCTTTTTACCGATAGGTGCTGTAATAGGATCAATTATGGCCGTTTTAATTGTGATCTTGGCAACAAAACGATCAGGCTTTGAGCCAATTTCCTTGGCGCTAATGGGCGTGGCGGTTTCGGCAATGGCATCGGGTGTGATTCAAATCTTGACGGTCAAAGCAAGTTTAAGTGTTTCACCAGCGCTTGTATGGTTAGCAGGAAGTACATACCGATCCACCTGGGACAATGTCGTTTGGTTATTGGTGATGCTAGTCATTCTTGTTCCGTTTACCCTTTCTTTGAGCAAGCATTTGAATGTACTTGCTTTTTCAAATGAAGTATCGATTTCATTAGGTTCAAAGGTAAAGCTGCTGCGGATTACGTCCATTGTCATAGCCGTTTTAATTGGAGCAGTCTGTGTATCGATCGTGGGAGCAATTGGTTTTATCGGCTTATTAGCACCACATGCAGCACGTGCATTGGTAGGATCAGCGTTTCAACGAGTCATTCCTGTTTCCATGATGATTGGAGGCACTTTACTTATTATCGCTGACTTTTTAAGTCGCTATATCCTATACCCAACCGAAATTCCGTCTGGGTTGCTTGTTGCATTAGTCGGTGCACCGTATATTCTTTATGTGATGAGGAAGCTTTAATTTCGCTTAAGACCACGCTTTTTTGTGGTCTTTTTCGTGTGTCAGTATAAAATAAGGGATTTACCAGTTATTAGTCTTTTGTTGTCAGAATGTTTGTGTAATAATAGTGTAAATTGAGGAGGGATCAAAATGTTTGTTCTATATCGCAATGTTAACGGTAATCAATGGTTTTTAACGAGTGGTAATAAGCGTAAATTCTTTTCCAGCTATGAAGAAGCACATTTATTAGCGGTTAAGCTTAATAGCATGCTTTTAAAAGAAATAGATCCATCAGACTATTGGACAGTCGCGTATATAGAGAAGCATTCCTCACTCATTATCCCTTGTGAATAAGGATTTTTGAACGTTTTTTTATCTAGAGACTATAAGAGAAGAGGCTGTGAGAACATGCGTTATTTATCACTAACAACTTGGAGCTTAAACCGATTATTAGGCCCTCTTTATTGGAATGAATGGGACGAAGAGAATCAAGAAATTACGACAAAAATAGAAGAAATGCCAGCGATCTACACTTTAGAAGAGCTGCCAAAGTTGTTGAAACAAGAAGGGTTCGACGCTTTGGAAGTAATACACCCTCACTTCTCTTCAACAGATTTGAGTTACTTACAACGTGTACGAGCTGCTTTTGAAACAGCATCGATACAGCTATTTTCAATTCTGGTCGATTATGGCGATTTAAGCCATAAAGATCCTGTTAGACGATCTGCTGATAAAGGGTTTATTAAAAAGTGGATTGATATTGCTGCTGAAGTTGGAGCAACATGCACTCGCGTAATTGGCGGAGAGGCGCACCCTGACGATAAAGAAAGCGTAAAAAGGGTGTCTAGTGAGTTAACGGAACTAGCAGCATATGGAGAACGAAAAGGGATTGGTGTCCTTACTGAAAACTTCAAAAGCCTCACTTCCACGTCTGAGAACTGTTTGTTCCTACAACATCATTCTGAAATTAAAGGGTTAATAACCGATTTTGGTAATTTTTCTGGTGTAGGGAAAAAGAACGACATTCGCCTGACAGTACCATATAGCAAGTCTATTCATGTAAAAGCGTTACGAAATCGGGATGGTACAATAAATAAACCTGAACTCATGGAAAACTTAGAATTAGTAAGACAAGCAAGATACGCTGGTCCTTTAACCATTGTGTATGATGGACCAGACGATATGTGGGCAGGTATTAATGAAGTGAAACGAGTAGTAAAGGAATTTTTATAAGGAAAGCAAAGCCGCCGTTGTAACTAATAGCGGCTTTTTCCTAGTAAACTAGTAAAGTTATGCCATAGTGCTCAGTGGTTTAGTGTGGTAGAATGGTACATTATTAAAGAAAGATTGAACGATATTATTTTCTGACTATTTTAATTACATAGGAATTTTAAAGGTGGTTTTGGAATGGAAGAGACACCCTATTTTTATTCACTTAGCGAAACATCCGTTACGGTGAACCTTGGTAATTCCGTAAGTCCTACTGTACAAGCACGTGTTCAACAGCTACTCACAAATCTTAATCACGAACCGTTTCCCGGTTATCAAGAATCGGTTCCAAGTTATATAGGCTTAACGGTTTTTTATGATCCAATGAAGGTAGAAACAGCAGCTGGCAGTGTTGCGACTGAAGTGAAGGCCATTTTAAAAGAACGAGTCAATCAATTAGGCAATCAGGCGATTGAGCAAAGTGGAAATCGCGTAACCATTCCAGTTTGTTATGACATTGAATATGGACCTGATTTAAACGATGTTGCGACAAAAAATGGCTTATCAAAAGAAGAAGTGATTCAGATTCATACATCTGGTGACTACCTTGTATATATGATTGGCTTTGCCCCTGGATTTCCTTTTCTTGGAGGAATGGATGAGCGCATTGCCACGCCGAGGCACGCTCAACCTCGAACAGAAATTCCGGCAGGTTCCGTTGGCATTGCAGGTAGCCAAACAGGTGTATACCCAATTTCAACACCTGGAGGGTGGCAGCTGATTGGACAAACCCCTTTAACTCTTTTTTCAGCAAGTCGAGAAGTTCCAAGCTTGCTACGTGCGGGGGATCACGTCACATTTAAGCAGATTACAAAAGAAGAATTTTTACAGATGAAAGAAGGGGAACAATGAGTATTTTAGTTGAAGAGGGAGGGTTGTTTACGACCATTCAAGATTTAGGTCGAAGAGGCTTTCTTCACCAAGGCGTGTTAGAGAGTGGTGCAATGGATCGTCGGGCTGCCCGTAATGCGAATATAGCCGTTGCAAATGACGAAAAGGAAGCAGTTCTTGAGATGACCCTGATTGGCCCAGTGCTTACCTTCCAAACAACCGCACTCATTTGCATGACAGGAGATGGGATGACCCCTTTTCTGAATGGTGATCCATACCCAATTGGTTATCCTCTCGTTGTTCCAAAGGGGACGACTTTATCGTTTAAAGCAAAGAAAGAAGGCATGCGTACGTACTTAGCGGTTGCAGGTGGATTTAATGTTCCAGACGTAATGGACAGTAAAAGTACATATATTCGAGCCGGTATAGGTGGTTATCAAGGGAGAAGCCTAAAACAAGGAGATTGTCTTGAGCTAGGTAGTCCAACTAAACTGGTTCAACCAGTTATCGAAAAGACAAATCAAAATAATCAAGTGTGGAGATCAAGCTGGCATGTTAATGGTCCAATCAATGAAGCACATGAATTAAATCGAAACGTTATACGTGCTATTCCTGGTACACATTTTGAACGGTTAAATGAAGAGAGTAAGCGTCAGTTGTTTCAGACTACCTTTACGGTTAAAAATCAATCAGACCGAATGGGGTATCGTTTGCAGTCTCAAGTACGTATCGAGTTTAACGATTCATTTAGTCTTTTATCAGAAGCAGTTGCACTTGGTACGGTTCAAGCGCCGCCAGATGGTCAGCTTATTATTTTAATGGCAGACCGACAAACGACAGGCGGGTACCCCCGTGCGCTACAAGTTACTTCTGTTGATATTTGGAAAATCGCTCAATTACGACCGGGACAGTCATTTACATTTACAAAAGTCTCACTTGAAGAAGCAGAGCGCTTGTATGTGGAGTATGAAAGAGCCACAGCGATCAGGAAGCAGGGGATTCTATTAAAGTGGAAACAGTGTGGAAGTGAAAATGAATAAAGGAGACGATGAGATGACGGATCAAAACGAACGTGAACAGCTTATGATGGACATTCGAAATGGACGCTATACAGGTCCTACATCTGGGTTAGCTAGAGGATATGCTCAAGCCAATTTAGTTGTGTTACGCAAAAAAGATGCATATGACTTCCTGCTTTTCTGCCAGCGAAATCCTCAATCATGTCCATTATTAGATGTGACGGATGTTGGCTCTGCTATTCCAAAAATGATGGGCACTCATGCTGACTTACGAACAGATCTTCCGCGGTATCGTGTTTATCGAGACGGTGTTTTAACAGAGGAGCGAACGGAGATAGGAGAATTTTGGGAAGAGGATATGGTTTGTTTTCTAATTGGCTGTAGCTTCACATTTGAAGAAGCGCTACTTGCCAACGGCATACCGATAAGACATCAAGAAGAGAATGTGAATGTGCCAATGTACCTTACCTCCATCCCTTGTGAACAAGCTGGATCTTTCCATGGCAATATGGTCGTCAGCATGAGGCCAATGTCACAAGAATACGCCATCCGAGCATCCCTTGTGACTGCGCGTTTTCCTTCTGTACATGGAGCGCCTGTTCATATTGGTGATCCAGCTTCCATTGGCATTGAAACGATTCAGAAGCCTGACTTTGGGGATTCAGTCACGATAAAAGTAGGGGAGGTTCCTGTATTTTGGGCATGTGGCGTAACGCCTCAAGCTGCTGCGATGGCGAGCAAACCAGATTTAATGATTACACATGCCCCTGGGCATATGTATATTACAACCAAAAAAAATGAACAATTAGGAGTCTTGTAGATGAACCATCCCATTAGCGACAAAGATCGCAGAAAGTTTTTAACTGGTGCTATTTTCTTAATGGCGACGTCTGCCATTGGACCTGCTTTTTTAACACAGACCGCTCGATTCACAGAGCAATTTCTAGCGAGCTTTGCCTTTGCCATCTTAATTTCACTTATTATTGATATTGGTGTGCAAATGAACATTTGGCGGGTTATTTCAGTATCTGGTAAACGGGGTCAAGAGATAGCCAATGCGCTTCTCCCTGGACTAGGGTATGTCATTGCTGGCCTTATTTTATTTGGTGGATTTGCCTTTAATATTGCAAACATTGGTGGGGCCGCACTTGGTCTTAATGTATTATTTGATTTACCTTTAACGGCTGGGGGTGTCATTACAGCTGTTTTAACTATTGGCTTGTTTATGTTTAAACGATTTGGGCCGGTGATGGACCGAGTCATGCAAGTGTGTGGAATCATTATGCTATTAATGGTTGGTTATGTCATGTTCAATAGTAATCCACCTGTTCAAGAAGCAGCATACCGAGCCATTGTACCAGAGGGTTACATGATGCTTCTGTTGCCGATTGTCACCATTGTTGGTGGCACAGTCGGCGGGTACATCTCTTTTGCTGGTGGTCACCGGCTTGTTGATGCAGGAATTACAGGGAAAGAGAACGTTAAGTTTGTTGGGCGTGCAGCGAACTTAGGTATACTTACAACAGGCGTCATGCGGGTGTTTTTATTTTTAGCTGTACTCGGTGTTGTAACAGCTGGTTACAGTTTGGATGAGAACAACCCAGCAGCAACCGTCTTTCAAGTCGGCTTAGGGGATGTTGGTTATTATTTATTTGGCCTTGTGTTGTTTGTAGCAGCGATTAGTTCAGTGATTGGTTGTGCGTACACAAGCGTATCGTTTTTACGATCCTTTCACCCCATTTTTGCAAAACAAAATAACTTTTTCATTGCGGGATTTATTATCATTTCAGTGCTTATCTTTTTAACGATAGGCCAGCCTGTGCAGCTACTGATTTTAGCAGGTGCGTTGAACGGTTTAATCTTGCCGGTAGTGTTAACGACAATCTTAATCGCTTCAAGGAAAAAATCGATTGTCGGTGATTATCATCATCCAACATGGTTAATCGTATTTGGTGCCTTGACGGTAGTGGTAACGTTGGGTGCAGGCTATATTGCACTTGAAGGCATCGTGAACTTATGGACTGGCAATTAACTTGGAGAGGAGAGAGTTTATGAGAAGCGTAGTAGATATGAACAGTGATATGGGTGAAAGTTTTGGTGCGTATACGATAGGGAATGACAGCGACATAATGGCTTATATTTCATCTGCAAACGTTGCGTGTGGCTTTCATGCAGGAGATCCGAAGACAATGCGTGAAACAGTGAAACATGCATTAGAATTGGGTGTTGGAATAGGTGCACATCCTGGATTACAAGACTTAATTGGGTTTGGAAGAAGACCAATGGAGATTACCCCTGAGGAAGGCTATGATCTCGTGCTCTATCAAATTGGCGCGCTTCTAGGAATTACAAAAGCAGAAGGTGGAACATTGCATCACGTAAAACCTCACGGCGCTCTTTATAACATGGCTGCAAAGAACAAAGAACTTGCCACCGCTATTGCTAAAGCCGTTTATCGACTTGATTCTACGCTTGTATTATATGGTCTTGCAGGAAGCGCTCTGATTGATGCCGGGAAGGAAGTCGGGCTACAAACAGCGAGTGAAGTGTTTGCTGACCGTACGTATCAAGCAGACGGGAGCTTAACATCCCGACGGTCACCTGATGCTCTTATCCATGATCCTGAACAAGCGAGTAAACAGGTACTACGTATGATCAACGAAGGAAAAGTCATGACTCAACAAGGCGAAGATATTGATATTGCAGCAGACACGATCTGTATTCATGGTGATGGTGCACATGCTCTTGCGTTTGCAAAAGATATTCATGAAAAGATTACAGCAAGTGGTATAATGGTGCAACGAATAAAGGCATAGTCCAATCGGATTTCTCGAAGTGAAAAGGCAAAAGCACTCTAAAAAGAGTGCTTTTGTTGTTTTTTTTGGCAAGTTAAACGGTATCTGTATTAACGTCAAATTGGCGTATCAACTCTTTTAATTCATCTGCTACTTCACTTAATTGTTCTACAGAAGCAGAAATTTCCTCCATAGAAGCAAGTTGTTCTTCTGTTGATGCTGAAATGTTTTGCATACTTGCTGAAGCCGTTTCACTTATAGAAGATAGATCTTGGAAGGTGGTGACAAAGGCCTCGCTATCCTTCCCAAGAGAAGCTACATTCTTAGCTGATTCATTCACTTCTGTTGCAACAACTTGAACAAATTGCTTCATCTCTTCAAATGATAGTCCAGCAGTCTGAACAACTTCAATCCCTTTGTTCACTTGGTCTGAGCTCGTATTCATTTGTTCAATGGTACGCTCGGTGTCTTGTTGCACGGATAAAACCAATTCAGAAATGGTTTCAGTTGAAGACGCCGTCATGTCGGAAAGTTTTCTTACTTCATCGGCTACAATTGAGAATCCACGTCCATGTTCTCCTGCTCGTGCCGCCTCAATTGCTGCATTTAATGCTAAGAGGTTGGTCTGTGTAGCAATACCTTTGATTGTTTCAGTTACTTCTTCAATTTCGCTAGAGCGCTTTCCTAATGTATCAATGTGTACGGATAAATGTTTAAAGGTGTCTTTAATTTGAGTCATTTGTTTAATGGCATCGGTAATGGCGTCATTTCCTTTTGAAACAGTTATCGCTGCGTTGTCAGTAGTGCTATGAATGTGATTGGTCTTCACCACGACATCATTTACATCGTTTGACATATCACTAGCCACTTTTTCACTTTCCCGCACGCTTGTGCTTTGCTTTTCGACGCCGCTTGCTACTTCTTGAACAGCCTCTGTAATTTGTTCGGTTGCACTCATATTCTCATGTGTAATGGATGCTAATGTATCAGCCGCTTGAGAAAGGTCAGATGATTTGTCTTGAATGTTTGTAATCATGAGCACAAGAGAGGCACGCATTTTTTCAAACGAACGACCAAGACGTCCCATTTCGTCTTTTTGTCTAGGGTTTACTTCATAAGCAACTGACAAGTCACCACCTGCCATACGTTCGGATACACTAATTAATGTCTGGATAGGTGAAGTGATGGATTTAACTAGGAAATAGATGACGGTACCTCCAATTAGAATAGCAATTGATAGTACGGTAATAGCGCTAATGAGAATCGGCATAACTGCTTCATTCATCTCTTCTTCATACATCGATGCCGCAATGGTCCAACCAGTAATTTCATTGGATTTAAAGGTTAAAAGTTGATCGTCTCCGTTAGATGTATAAGATAGGAAGCCTGCGTTATTTTCACTATAGGAGAGAAAAGACTCGTCCGCTTCAGTGCCGGGTTCTTCATAAGGATGAGAGACATACATATTGTTTTCATCTAATAAAAAAACGTAGCCTGTTTGGCCAATGGAAATACTGGATAATAGATCTGAGATAACGGTTAACTCTAAATTTAGAGCGGCAACACCTAATCCGTCATCTGTCGTACGGGCAATAGTCGTGACAGGTTGTTCGGAAGACTGAGAGATATAAGGAGATGTGATAATAACGTCTCCAGACTGTTCCATCGCACGTTGGTACCAAGGTCGTTCTCTTGGATCATAGTCAGGTGGATTTTGAAAAGACGAGGGTGAGTTAATGAAATCGCCAGTTTCCATACCAACATAAGTTTGTTCAACATGGTTTTTAGTTGCTTGGAAAGAATCAAGCAAGAATCGCTGAGCTCCTGGATCGTCCTCGGAGAAATCCGCTAAATCACTGGCTGAAGCAATATAGTCAATATTCTCTACTTGAGATTCTATAAAAAGACTAAGAGTTTCATCTACAATGGCAAGGCTCTCTTCAGTAGCAGCAGTCATCTCATCCATTACGGCTTCTTTTGCATTTTGATAAGAAATAACCCCAATGAGAGAACTTGGAATGACTAAAATAGCAGTAAAACCAATAAATAATTTCGTTCGTAACTGCATAAATTGAATATTTTGTAAAAAACGTTTTAACATGATCAATCTTCTCCTAACTGTTCTACATAGACCGCAACATCCTTAATATCGTCATGAATAGTAGCATGTTGAACCTTTTAAACGTTTTTGTTAAGAAAATAATCAAATCAGTTTGAATCACGAAGAGGGCAAGAAAAAAGGATGATCAGCTGATCATCCTTTTTGAGGCTATTTATTACTATTTAGCTTTGCTTTTAAAGCGGCAAGCTCATCGTCAACGCCGCTGGATTTATCAAGAGCCGCTAATTCATCATCAAGTGATTTATTAGCACTTCTTAGCTCACCTTTAGCGTCTGCCTCTGCTTCTTGACGCATGACCTTTTCTTCCATTCGGTTAAAACCGCCACGAGCACCACTATTACCAATAGAAGAAAGTGATTCATTTACTTTTGCACGAGCTTTAGCGCTTTCTGAACGTGCTTTTAGTGAATCTTTCTTCATATTCATATCACGGTATTCGTCTTTCATCTCACGAAGCTTATCTTTTAGTTCTTCTGATAATCTCGCTGATTCAGCATGAGACTCTTGTAGTGCATCGCGTTGACCTACATGTTTATTTTTGTCTTCCAATACACGACGAGCAAGGTCTTCGTCACCAGATTCAAGTGCGCGCATGGCTTGCTCTTCTCGTTTAGAAACGAGTTCAGCAGCCTCATCGGCTTGTTTTTTAAGCATTTTTTCGTTTGCGATTTGCTTGGCAACTGCTGCTTCAACCTCAGAAATGTCTTTTTCCATATCAAGCAAATATTGATCAAGCATCTTGCCTGGATCTTCTGCTTTGTTCAACATTGAATTTAATTCGGAAGAGACAATAGTACGAACACGATTAAAGAAACGAAACATCGGATCTTCCCCCTTTACTATAATAACGAACTATTCCTAACATAGCATATCTTGCTTGCTTATAGATGTAAATACGTAAAGGAAATCGAAATGGTTTCATTTTCAATTTCATGTTCTGATCAAAAAAAGGCGGGCTTAGCTTCTGCCGAACTACCTCACTGTGGTATGCTTAAGGAAAAGACAGAAGACAGGGAGTGGACGTATGAAGCGCATTGCCATTGATATGGATGAAGTGATGGCGGACTTCACAAAAAAACATCTTGCACTTTTTAATGCAGATTACAATGAAGCGATCACATTGGAAGATTTACAAGGTAAAAAACTAAGGGATTTGCGTCCGCACTTAGTGGATGAGATTAGAGAGTATTTAAAAGACCCTACTTATTTTCGCGATTTAGACGTGATGAAAGACGCACAAGAGGTGATTAAAGAATTAAGCGAGTCGTTTGAAATTTATATTGCGACAGCAGCGATGCATTTTCCAACCTCTTTTACAGCAAAGTATGAATGGCTTCAAGAGCATTTTCCTTTTTTAGATGACCAGCATTTTGTCTTTTGTGGCGATAAGAGTGTCATAAAAGCAGATTATTTAATAGATGACAATGTGTATCAGCTCGAGCGATTTACAGGAGAGGGTATTCTTTTTACAGCACCTCATAACATTCATGAGAATCGTTTTATTCGTGTGAACTCGTGGGCAAATGTAAGAGACTATTTTCTTAAATAAAGCCAATGTGAAGAGCACCAGCCATCACTATTTCTATGTTTTAAAGTAAAAAGAGGCTGGGACATAACGAAAAGTAGTAGTTGAAAAGACGAATAGTCTAAACTATGCTGAGTAGCACCGCTACAGGAGAATCCTTCGCTTTCCGGGGACACGGCCTCAGCCTCCTCCGTGAAAAACCGCCACTCCAGAGTCTTCAGACACGTGCTGATCCCCCAGGAGGCTTCGGATTCTCCTTCCGCTCATGTTCATATAAAACAAATGACGAACATTCCTATTTTCAGGAATGTTCGTCATTTTGGTCTGTCTATCTACTTTTGTCCCAGTCTCTTTTCGTTAAACTTTTCGACGACCAGAAATGAGTTGAAAAATCAATACAACGAGTGCAACGACTAATAAAATGTGAACAAGATTCCCACCAATATCGCCAATAAAGCCAAGTAACCATAATACTAAAATAACAATAAGTGCAGTCCAGAGCATAAGTCAGCCCTCCTTTTATGGATATGTTATCGATTCCCTCTTTATCGCAATGTAAACTGAGAGTTTCTTCCATATCTAGTGTTTTAACATTTCATTGAACAGGTGTATCTGTAGATTTTGATGATACAGGAAAGAAGGAAGAAGTTATATAAGTCAATATTAATATATACTTTGACTTATATATTTATTTGATTATATAATGGTTTTCAGAGAGGTGATTCATATATGGAACATACAACATTACCAATGTCTGAGCTAACTGCATGCTTAAAGGTTATTGGTGATCCAACTCGTTTTTTAATGCTTAAATTAGTTGAGAAGAAGACCTATTGTGTGTGCGAGTTCGTTGAAATGCTCGGGATCAGTCAACCAGCTGTGAGTCAGCATTTACGGAAATTAAAAGATTTAGGGATACTAACAGAAGAAAAAAGAGAGCAATGGCGCTACTTCACTCTCAATACGACCTCTACTTATTTTCCTGTAGTTCGTGATCTTCTTCAATATAGTGACGATCAAGATGAACGTTATCTTCAAGCTTTAGAAAGAGAAGGGCTTGCGAGCTGTTAAAGGGGACTAAACAATGGTAGATGTCATAATAGCTTCGTTGATCTTTGTCGTAACGTTAGTGTTTGTTATTTGGCAACCAAAAAACTTGAACATTGGATGGTCAGCTTGTGGGGGAGCTTTACTTGCTCTTTTACTTGGTGTGGTTCATTTTACTGATGTGATTGATGTAACAGGGATTGTCTGGAATGCAACGCTTACGTTCATTGCCGTCATTATTATCTCCCTCATTCTAGATGAGATTGGCTTTTTTGAATGGTCAGCTCTCCATATGGCGAGGGTGGCTAAAGGAAATGCCGTTCTTATGTTTGTTTATGTCTGTTTACTAGGTTCAATTGTTGCCGCTTTTTTTGCCAACGATGGTGCTGCATTAATTTTAACGCCTATTGTGTTAGCAATGGTTCGTTCGTTAAATTTTAACGAAAAAATGGTTTTCCCATTCATTATTGCAAGTGGATTTATTGCTGACACAACGTCACTTCCACTTATCGTGAGTAATTTAGTGAACATTGTTTCAGCAGATTATTTTGGTATTGGCTTTATTGAATATGCCACACATATGATCGTGCCAAACCTTTTTGCTCTAATCGCAAGTATTATTGTCTTGCTTCTTTATTTTAGAAAGAGCATCCCGAGACGGTATGATTACGCTCAACTCAAAGAGCCGATGTTGGCGATTAAAGATCGAAGAATGTTTCGCCTCTCTTGGGTCGTATTAGGATTACTTCTTGTTGGCTACATGGGCAGTGAATTCGTTGGAATGCCAGTATCGATTGTTGCTGGTGTCATAGCTATTTTATTCTTACTTATTTCTAGAACGAGCTCTGTCGTAAATACAACAGCTGTCCTAAAAGGAGCTCCATGGAATATCGTTTTCTTTTCTATTGGAATGTATGTCGTTGTTTATGGACTACGCAATGTCGGGTTAACCGATGTATTAGCAGATGCTATTTTTATCATAGCAGACCAAGGGCTTTTTGTTGCGACAATGGGAATGGGCTTTATAGCCGCTATTCTTTCATCCATTATGAACAACTTGCCAACGGTTTTAATTAACGCCATTGCCATAGGTGAATCAGGAACAACTGGGTTGACGAAGGAAGCCTTAATTTATGCCAATGTTATTGGCGCGGACTTAGGGCCGAAAATTACCCCAATTGGTTCACTTGCTACGTTGCTTTGGTTACACGTGCTTTCTAAAAAAGGTGTGAGAATTTCATGGGGAACATATTTCAAGACAGGGATTATTATTACGATTCCTGTTCTATTCCTTACCTTACTTGGCTTATATATATGGCTATTAATCATTTACTGAAGGAGAATGAAGCATGAAAAAAACAATCTACTTTTTATGTACAGGAAACGCATGCCGCTCGCAAATGGCTGAAGGCTGGGCAAAGTATTATTTGCAAGATGAATGGGATGTATATAGTGCAGGCATTGAAGCCCATGGTTTAAATCCAAATGCTGTTAAAGTGATGGAGGAAGTAGAAATGGACATTTCCAACCAGACGTCAGACATGGTTGACGATGTATTGCTTAACAACGCAGACTTCGTTGTAACGTTATGTGGAGATGCGGCTGATAAATGTCCAATGACGCCACCTCATGTAAAGCGTGCTCATTGGGGGTTTGATGATCCTGCCAAAGCAGAAGGTTCCGAAGAAGAAAAATGGGCATGTTTTCAACGTGTCCGTGATGAGATTGGTCTAAGAATAAAAGCATTTAAAGAAACAGGGGAATAAAGTGGAAAACACAGCTCCTTTGCAGGATTCTGTGTTTTTTCTACTAGCAGGAATTCCTAATAAGGCATGATGGCTTAAATTAAATGATGAGGGTAGAGTGAAAAAAGAATGAAGGAACCGTATTCAAATTTAAAAGATCTACTATCAAATTCGACAACAACACACTCAAATGAATTAATTAATAATATGTTGCATTCAATTGGAAGTACGGATCCAGTTTTAAGAGATAACCTGATATACGGGACTTTTCATAAATGGATACGTAATAAACAATTAGAACACAAACAAGTAAATTTTATACTAGAGGTTTGCAACAAAAATTTGTTAACAGGATTAGGTGAAAAAGAGACTGATTCTGTTTTTAAAAGGTCTTTCTCGGCTATTGTATGTGCTGCAATTTTAAACGCTCGATACACGGTGGATGACGACTTGTTAAAAGATCTGGCCAGTAATAGTCTAAAGGTGATGGTGGGTGAAAAAGATCTACGAGGCTATGTGGAAAATAAAGGATGGGCACACTCGATTGCGCATACAGCGGATCTACTGGATTCCATTGTTCAATACTCTTCAATCGGTAGAAAAATACTATCTAGTTCAATAACTAAAGTGGTGGAGCCTCTGTCAAAAGGGATCGTATTTATAGATGATGAGCAAGAAAGAATAGCATTTCCTTTAACAAGTATCATTTGTTTAAGTAAGACACAAACAGAGTTAAACGAATTATTAGCTTGGATGAAACAGAAATTAGAATTAGAGCGAAATGTAGCTGGGGTGTCTTTTTATAGAATACGAACAAATTATATGGCACTTTTAAACGCTATCTATTTAAATCTAATAGAAAAAAAGGCTAACACCGAACTATCGAATAACATTTTAACTGAGCTTTTATTTATTCGTAATCTTTAATAGATTAGGCATAGATTAACAAGTTTATTCATGCGATACAAAGTAAAGTTCATAGTGAATGTCAATTCGCCTCGTTAATGTAATCTTCCTTAATCTCGATTAAATTTAGAATGAAAAGGAGCGTTGGATGTAAATGAAGCAGCTACAATGATAAACGATAGTACTAGAGCAAAACCAGCTAAAAGAAAGGAAAACTGGAAATGTATGAACTTAATAAACAGACTGGCAACAGAAGGACCTATAATTTGCCCTAAAGCGTAAATTGCCGTTAATCCACTTACGAGATTCTTACTGTCTTTAAATTGCTTGCTTATATTCATTGTAAGGGTAATGATCCCTAGAAATGTTCCTCCAAAAAGAAATGCTGAAAGGACAATTAAAAGTAAATGTTGTGATAATACTGGTATAAAGACAGCGAGAATCTGAATAAAATATGCGTACTTTAAGGCTTTTGAAGCTGATATTTTCTTTCCAAGCCAAGACCACACTATACAAGATGGAATAGCTCCCAGACCCACAATTGCCCAAATATAAGAGGGTTCAAAAGAAACGTTATTGTTAGCAAGCAGCCCAGTAATGAAAGTGGCATAAATAATATACCCAAACCCTTCAAACAGATAAGATAAATAAAGGGCAATCTTTTTTTTCTTACTATGGTACTTAGATGGGACCCGGGCTGTAAAAGTGGTTTCCGTCTTATCCCGTGGCATTACATTCATCATAAAGGCGACGATGACTGTTAATAATAGACTAATGAGTCCGAAGAATAGCCAGGTAAATGACCAGTTAACAGAATTCGTGATGAAAGGTGTAAAACCTCCAGATAACAAGATGCCAAAGCCAACGCCACTATATAAATAGCCTGAGTATTGAGTTTGGTTTAGTTGAACGAAACGACCTAAAACCAGATTAGTGGCGAATACAAATATGAAACCGCTGCTAATACCAGAAAGAAGTCTAAACAAAACCCACATAAAATAATCATCCATTAATCCCATTAAGACAGTCATTAGCCCATTTGTAATTAACAGAAGAATCATTGATGTACCTGTAGGTTGGATCGTCCTCGCTGCAAATGCTCCTATAAAATACCCAATATAGTTCCAAGTGGCTAACATTCCTAGCGCTGAAAATGATTGACTTGTTCCTATTTCCATATAAGGAAGTATCGGGGTGAAGAGAAATCGTCCGATACCTATAACAATCGTAAGGCTAATAAAACCAATAACTAGTAAACGAAAGGTTTCTCTATTATTCATATGTGCTCCCACCTATCAAAACGCTTATTGATTTAGTTTACGCTAATTGTGATATCATTAATAATGTTTATAATTTATATCAGAGTTCAAAAAAATTGATAAGGTGGAGTTAATTTGAGAATGGATGATTTAAAAACATTTGTTGAAGTTGCCAAGCAGAATAGTATGTCCAAGGCTGCTGAAGTTTTTAGAGTCGGTCAATCAAATGTCACCATGAAAATGAAACGGTTGGAAGCCTATTATCAATGTAATCTTTTCTTGCGAACTCCTCACGGTGTCAGACTAACGAATGAAGGTAAAGTTCTATACGAACGAACAGTTACATTGTTACATTACTGGGAACAAACAAATGAAATGATGAGTAAGAAAGAGATTTTCAGAGAATTGTTTATTGGGTCAATGGAGACGACAGCAGCTATACGGCTTCCATCTCTTTTAGCGGAAGTCTATCGTACGTATCCTAACGTATTAATTAACTTGGAGACAGGAACGTCGGAACAAATAGTAAACAAATTAATAAATTATGAAATAGACGCAGGATTTATCGCAGGATTCATCAACAAGTCAGGAATTAAAGGCTTTCCAATTTTCAAAGAAGAAATGGTCTTAATCACATCAAAGAGTTTAGGGGGAAGGCTTGATTCTACATTTGTTCAATTAGAAGGCCAGAATATGCTTACTTTTAAAACAGGATGCTCCTATCGGCAGTTGTTAGAAACCTTCTTGTACGATCATGCTCTCACGACTACGCGAAAAATGGAATTCGGATCAATTGAAGCCATAATTGGTTGTGTGAAAAATGGAATGGGTATTTCCATCTTGCCTTATTCTGTAGTGAAAAATCATACGAACATTACATTCAATGCCTTACCCTCAAAATATAGTATGGTCGAAACCTATTTTGTCTATCGTGAAAATGAATGGTTGTCACTGTATAGCGTAATGGAACAGGTCGGAAAAAATAGTAAGGAAGGATGTTCTTAAAGGTTGGTGGCGAAAAAAAGAATAGGCAAAACGGTAGCGGCTTTCCTTCACGATTGATCTTTGATGGTTCAAGAATTAGAAAACAAGAGCTGATGCCTAGGCATCAGCTCTTGTTTCCGGTGTCATTCCTCTGGTCGAGTGCCAGGGTCCATTTGTTCGCTTGTTGCTGTTCGCAAAGGTTTCACTTTTAAGTCTTTCTCAATACGAATTTGGCAGGAGAGGCGCAAATTTTCAGCTGTAATCCCTTTTTTCTCTCGGGCAGCAGCTTCTATTTCACTAATAGGACCAGCATCTCCGTCGACAATTTCGCAAAGACACGTCGTACAGCGTGCTTTTCCGCCACAGCGATGAAGGATATCAACGCCGTTATCCTCTAGAGCAAGAACAAGTTTCTTCCCTTGTTCCGCACGGAAGCTGTGGTAGCCTTCAGCATGAATCATTGGCATATCATTCATTCCCTTCTACATACATCCTCTTAATAAGTGTAGCATGAAAGTAAACGAAGTAGAACGGTGATTCTACAGAGGGGAGAAGGCGTAGATATTTTTAAGAATTTACCTGTTCTCATAATCGTATAAGAAGCAGGTAATGGTTAAAAGAACAAAGAGGGGCACAAAGGCCTCCTTATAGAAAAGTATGTATAGGCCGTTTATTCAAGGCCATAATGGACGAGTAGCTGTGTCTCAAGATGTTCTGCTTGTTCAAAAGGAAGTACGTTGCGTTTTTTGCGAACATATTCTTCAATGGCGCGCAAGTAGGCAGATAATTCGCTCGTAGCGGTTGGCAAAAACTGTTGCGCACGTTCTTCAACTGCTCGTAAATCTTCTGCTGTATACATGATCTTCACTCCTAAGAGATTTCTTACCTCTAGTTTATGGCAGAATAGACCCCATAACTAGTTAAGAGCTGTTAAAGATTACGTAAAACTGTCTTAACAGATTGAAAAGTAGCGGAGAAACGCTTGCAATGTTTAAATTCCAGCTCTTTGTGGGATAGCGGATAAAATAGGTGAGATGATAAAGAGAAAGAGGAGTGGTTTGAATGCTGTGCCAATCAAATGATGAATTGCAGCTATTAGTGAATCAAGCGAGAGAGGTGATTCATGATGGGAATGTAGCAGATTATATACCTGCACTCGCCAAAGCAGAGCAAGAAAAATTATCTGTAGCGTTATTTTATCCCGATGGACGCCTCTATTCAGCAGGAGATACAAATGAAAATTTTACCTTACAAAGCATCTCAAAGGTCCTTGCCTTAGCCCTTGCGTTAATCGACCACGGAGAGGAGTATGTGTTTCAACGTGTGGGAAAAGAGCCAACGGGAGATCCGTTTAATTCAATCGCTAAATTAGAAACAAATAAGCCTTCGAAGCCGTTAAATCCAATGATTAATGCAGGTGCTCTTGCCGTTACTCATATGATAAAAGGAGAGTCTGTTGAGCATCGTTTTGAACGGTTGATTGAATTTATACGTTGTTTATCAAGCAATGAGACCATATCGTATAATGAAGAAATTGCGAAGTCCGAATATGACACAGCGGACTTAAATCGAGCGCTTGCGTTCTTTATGAAGCAACATGATGTTATCACAGAAGACATTGAAGGATTAATGGACCTTTATACGAAGCAATGTGCAATTGAAATGAATTGCAATGATTTAGCAAGAATTGGCTGTGTGTTGGCGATGGATGGACGTAACCCTGAAACCGATGAACAAATCATTCCTGTAGATGTCGCCCGCATTTGTAAAACGTTTATGGTAACTTGCGGCATGTATAATGCATCAGGAGAATTTGCGATTAATGTCGGTATTCCAGCAAAAAGTGGAGTTGCGGGTGGAATTATGGGTTCCATTCCTAAAAAATGTGGCATCGGTATATTCGGTCCCTCCTTGGATGATAAGGGGAATTCAATCGCAGGTATCCGGTTGCTAGAAATGATGTCGAGGCAGTATTCGTTATCGATGTTTTAAAAAAGAGGATGAAGAATAGCGACAACGATAAGCAATATCAGGCTTTTTAATTTTATATCGCTAAACAGAAAAAAATAAAAAAAGGCTGGGACATAACGAAAAGTAGTAGTTGAAAAGACGAATAGTCTAAACTATGCTGAGTAGTACCGCTACAGGAGAATCCTTCGCTTTCCGGGGACACGGCCTCAGCCTCCTCCGTGAAAAACCGCCACTCCAGAGTCTTCAGACACGTGCTGATCCCCAGGAATCTTCGAATTCTCTTATCATATAAAGCAAATGACGAACGTTCCTATTTTCGGGAATGTTCGTCATTTTGGTCTGTCTATCTACTTTTGTCCGAGCCTCTTTTTTCTTTATTTGTGAGTAATGACTTTGTAACAGTTTAATTAAGGCTGATATTAGCGCCCATGTTAATGTCGCGATTAATGTTAAACCACATATCTTACTTGAAAACTTAATACGATCTATTCTTATAATCGTCATTCAACAGGAAAAACAAAGACGGCATTCAATTTTAAAAATAATTATCTAAAAAATTTGAAAATGTATTTTATAATACATTCCTCAATAAGTATCCATTGTATTCTAATGAAGAAGAAAAGAAGAAACGAAGAAAGGAGGTCCTAAAATGGAAAACAAAAAAGTAATCAATTCAAATGATATCAATGTAAAACTAGAAGACTATAGCGTAAAGTCATCAACGGTTATGCAAGAGATGGAAGCATCTATTTATGCATCAGTAATTATTCGACCAGAACTAGCAAACTAATTGTATAAGCATGACCAGCCTATAAAATCAAAAAACCAAAAAAAGAGGAGCTGTCCTAACATGGAAAACAAAAGAGTAATCAATTCAAATGATATTAATGTAAAACTAGAAGACTATAGCGTAAAGTCATCAACAGTTATGCAAGAGATGGAAGCATCTATTTATGCATCAGTAATTATTCGACCAGAACTAGCAAACTAATTGTATAAGCATGACCAGCCTATAAAATCAAAAAACCAAAAAAAGAGGAGCTGTCCTAACATGGAAAACAAAAGAGTAATCAATTCAAATGATATTAATGTAAAACTAGAAGACTATAGCGTAAAGTCATCAACAGTTATGCAAGAGATGGAAGCATCTATTTATGCATCAGTAATTATTCGACCAGAACTAGCAAACTAATTGTATAAGCATGACCAGCCTATAAAATCAAAAAAACAAAAAAAGAGGAGCTGTCCTAAAATGGAAAACAAAAAAGTAATCAATTCAAATGATATTAATGTAAAACTAGAAGATTATAGCGTAAAGTCATCAACAGTTATGCAAGAAATGGAAGCATCCATTTATGCATCAGTGATTATTCGACCAGAACTAGCAAACTAAGTTTGAATCTATTCTCCGAAAAGGTTGTGTGGTGTGCTTAGATCCATGCCACACAATTATTTACTATTCGTATACGTTACTAATAATACGTTAAAAAATCGAACAATTTGATTTAACTCATAAGGAGGAGTACATATGATTAAAAGAAAAGCCGCATTAAAATTCTCTGCTGTGCGCAAATTGTTTACTGAAGAAGAAGATGAGTATTTGCATGAAGTAATAAGAGACTCGGCTTTCTTGGAAAGGATATTACTAAATAGTACTCCCCTATACAATAAGTTAAAAAAAATTGTTGATGAAGACAGAAAGATCGATAAAAAAACAAAAAAAACCGTAGTGAACTATTTATTAAGAATGGCGGCGAGACCGCAGCCTAACCGTATGAACTCAGGAATCTGTACGAATGACAGTGACCGTTTTCGTGGGCGGACCGAATTAAAACAGGTAAGTATATCTGTGGAGTGGGAACAAAATGTAATAAAAAAACTCGAAAATTCTATTCTTACGTTTTCCAACATAAAACTGACGTTAAATCCAAAACTATACGAGAAAGATCAACAGTTTTTGTTAGAGACGTTTTCAAAAGAAAATACGGCCTACATTTATTTAGAAAGTTCCAGGTTTTTGAAAGACTTGTTCGATTCCTTAAGATCACCTATTTATAGTCAGACACTATTAGATCAATATCAAGACTCTCAAAAAGCTCTAGTGTTAGGAGTTATACAAGAGCTACTAAAATCAGATATTATAAAAACTGAACTTTCTACTTATTCTATCAATAGAGATGCTGATGCTTTTTTAGAAAGCCTTTTAAGCTACAGTAAGTACGATGTTGAATTAGTTTCATCTATAAAAACAATTAAAGAATTAATACATAACTATAAGGAATTGGAAGTTGGCAAAGGGATTGACGTATACAAAGCGTTAGTTTCAAAAATGGCGGCATTGTGCAAAAGTTCCTCATATTTACTTGTTGATTTGTCTATATACGATTCTTTGGAGAATAAAGAACAAATTAAACAGGCCCTTGATAATGGAGAATCCCTAGAATTAATGGCTTTTTTTGACAAACACCAAGGGATCGATTGGAACAACTATTACAATCGGTTTATAGGGAAATATGGCTTTTACACAAGAGTCCCTTTACTTGAGATGATAAATAAAGATGCTGGGCTGGGTTTTATGCAGCACCTGTCTTTTGATGATAGAGATAATCGAATTGAAAAATACATTCTGAACAAAATGATGCAGTGGCATAGAGTGAGCGATAAACCAACGCTTACCCTTACTGAAGAAGATTTTTTATCGATTAAAGCGTTATACGGGAAAAAAGGGGACGGTAGGATTCCTATTTCATTTGATTGCAAGATTGTGGAGAGTAAGGCTGGATTTCTTTTACCTCCTAACGCGTTTTCTTTCCCTCGTTATTCTTTTACAGGTCGTTTTTCGTCTTGTAAGGGGAGTAAAGGAGTGGATTCCCATGGCTATTCAGAATTAAGCTATATGAGCAATTATTTTAAAGATGTCGGTTTAACTTATCGATCAGAGAGCAATACGTTTATCGATTGCATCGGCCACACTGATCGATTAAAAGGGAGAATTCCCCTAAATGAAATCGATATGGTTGCCCATAAGAATCGCCTTCATATGATCCACAAAGATCAAATCATCTATCCTGTATCAACTCATTTGTTCAGTTATCGAAACTTTAATGAACATCCTGCTTTAGTCTTTCTAAGTGAATTTTCTAGGTACTGTTTCGAGTACCCGAATAACTTCCCTATCGAAAATTTCTCTTATTTGGAATATATCCCTAGGATTGAATACAAAAATCTCATTGTGTCACCTGCTAGAGTCAATATCAAATTTGAGCATGAAAGTACGAAAACGGAAAGAGTAAAGAAGATTAGCGACCTCTTAAATAAGTACAGCTTGAATCAAAATAAATATATTTATTTTTTGGAGGGAGATAAAACGCTACCTGTACCTCTCAATAATGAGGAGGCTATGTTATTTTTGGAAAGTTGTATAAGCAAGAAGGATCAGCTTGTACTAATGGAAGCGCCGGAATTAGATGAATCGACTGAAGAAGTCAGCGATTGGATCTATTCATCAAAACAGTATAACCAAAATCAAGGGACCTTTGACCTCGATACTAAGCAAATCGTACATGCACAAAAATTAAAAGAAAAAATAGACCCTTGTATAAATTCTTATCATTTGTACTACAGAAGTGGTAAAAGAGAAAAAGTAGAAAACATGATTTTGGCGTTAAATGAAAAAGATCACTTGTTAGAAGATGTATTTATTGTGAATTATATTGATGAGAATAAGAAAGAACATATGCGCGTACGATACAAAAAGAATCTCGAAACAGAGAGTAAATGGGAAGAAATCTTATCCTCAATGCTTTCATCAGGGTGTTTATACGATTTCCAAAAAACGTTGTTTCGGCCTGAAGTGAACAGATATGGTGGAAATGGGCTATACAATCTCGTGTATACATTGTTTTCGGCTGAAACAAAGTTACTAAATGTATTGAAACAAGCTTACGCACCTTACAATGAGAGTGAAAGTGCATTGTATCTCTCTAGCTATGTATTATATGGATTGCTTGGGAAAGATACAAATCTGTTGTTCCAGTACATTGAAAGCAGTATAGAGAAAGAGAGCAAATATGTTAAACCATTTGCAAAAAAACGCACGAATTACCGTGGAATCGTGTTACAAGCGTTAAAGGATTACAATGAAACATCACATCCATTGCTAATTGAATACAATCAGTTAGCAGCAGATCTGTTAATAGCAGCTAAGAGACTACGATTATCAGATGATTACTTGTTTTACATTGTACAAAGCATTGTTCATATGGCAATGAATCGTCATTTTCCTTTTAAGAGAGAACTAGAATTGGAAACCAATCAATATATGAGGTTCTCATTTTCAAACATTCGTTACTACCTTCAGGAGGGAGTATTAAAAAATGGAGCATTATAGTATTAAATGTTATGTGGTAGAACCATCTCAAGAATTAAAGGCTACCATAAAAAAACTTATAAAGAATTACAACTTTATGATTGATAAAGGGTGGGAAAATGGCTATCACTTGCACCTTAGAGGAACGATTCGTCGCAGTGATTTATCGTGGATGTTAAAAGAGCTTAAAGCAGGCGTGAATTGCTCTTTAACAAGTTTTGATGAGGCGGAATTTAGTAGAAACTATCAATCTACAGCAACTATATTAAGACATGCTAACCCATTTAACCCCATTTTGAAGAACGACGTTATCGTTAAAGAAGAGGATCTTATTTTTAATGAAAAATTAGAAGATGATTTGTTTAAAGAGTCGAATAAAATTTTTGATCATTATTTTAGCGAATATTATTTTGAAGAAAATGCTTTACACCCAATTATTGCTGAAATAATGAAGTTTCATCATAAAATGACAGAATATGAACAACTAGAGACTTATGTTGTTGAACATCAAGCTTATAATTGTCATCTTTCTCACTATGTTGCGTTTATTAATCGTTTAAATGCTCAGGATAAAGAACTAGTAGAAAACGATTTTAAACGGAGGTTTGAAAGTGATTCGAAAGAAGGCTTGTTGAATTTCGATCTATCTTCAACAGCTTTAACGGAGAATTTACTTGGTTTCTTTTATAAATTACGCCCTTTAATAGAAAGGAAAGATCTTAACTTCTATATGCCTTTTGATCGTTCTCATATTGATGAAAAGATTGAATATGCTTCCAAAAGACATCAAGTTACTTTTGCAAAAGAGAATATGCATATCTATTTATACAATGAGGTTTTAATTGCTAACAGATGGGTCACAAATGCTTTATACAAAAAATTGTTACTTTTAGGTTTAACCAATATGGATCGCTTCTACATGAATTACGTGATCGCTCGGTTAAATTTTTCGGAAAAGGAATTGTCAGATTATCCAGTGCAAAGTCTGAATAAGGCCTCCGTGTCATAAAGGCGTATGAACAATAAAATAAATGATTGTAAGCAAGCCGTCATGGGATTGGAAGAAGATCACTCCAGTTCCAGACGGTATTTTTAATGCATAGTAGTCCGTCCGTTTTCTCTTCCCATTGGAGATTTAGATTGTGGTTACGTTACGTGATGATCACTATAAAACAAGCTCTTCTTATCATTTTTTAATGGAAACAATTTAAAATGCTGTGGGAAGTAGGAATCTGTAAGTTTTAACTAGCTGTTAATCTACTTGAGTGAGTAGTTAAGTAAGGCCTTCATAAAAGCACTTTATGTATGTTTAATTTACAATAATTTAACCTCTTCTTATTAATCAGAATGTAACGATACAATTCATGTAACAACTAATAAAGGAGAGCGATTAGATGAAAAAAATACTGTTTAGTGTAATGGTAAGCTTGTTGTTAGTAGCTGGAGGATCAACCCTTGACGTAGCTTCTGATGAATATCAACCAGGTCCATTCGGCGATCCTGAGGGTCCATTAGTTTAATTATGAACCATCAACAGTTTTTGGTAGCAACAAGTGAACTAACTCAAAAAGTATGCAATAAGCACCCTATTTCTACTCCGTGCGTGATTTTTAAAGAAGATCAACAAAACCAAGTGAGGTTAATTGACTACACGATTGATAAGGATGTATTAAGTCAAATCATATTTGATGTTTTACGGTCTCTTAGAAAAGAAGAATGCGGTTTACCTATAATTGTTGCTACAGAAAATAATGTGATTAACCGCATGGAATCTGCTGGGGTATATTATGTAAATATCCGAAAGAATGAATTTGTTTACTTGTTTGGGAAAGAGGATTATAGGCGTTTTTTTGAAAGTCTTACAGTCGTTCAAGAAAGATTAAACCTCAAGGGCTCTTTACTCATTAGCTTTTTAACTGACAGTCCTAATCAATGTTCAGTGAATGAAAAACTGTCTGATCAATTGAATGATTTAATCCATCTACATGGAGATCTCAATTGCGAAAGCACTTCGATTGAACATCCAGAAGTCATTACCTTTCCATTACTTAATACTAATTTCAACCTTAGACTACTTCATTGGATTAAAAAAAAAGGTGGAGTTGAACATGTTAAATGAATGTAAAGAAATTCTTTTAAGTGACGATCAAATTGTCAGTATGGAGTCAGGGTATGTCTATTATCTACAAGAAGGAACGTTGCAATTATGGGAATTACACAATGATGGGGTAGAAATACTCATTAATGTTTTAAAGCCAGACGATGCTGTGAGACTGCCAGATCCTAGCATCAATAGTGTATATGAGTTTAGAACGAATAAAGAAAAGGCACAGTTAATTTTATACAAATGGGATTCTCTTCACAAAATAGAGGAGAAATACTACTTACTTAATAAAGTAGCTACCACAACAATGAGAACAGAATTGATTAATCACATTAAAAGAAAGAAATTTGTGAAAAATAGGTTGGTTTATTTATTGCAATTCTTGTCCCAAGAGTTTGGTGAAATTGAAAACCAGTATTACATTCTAAACATTCCGTTGACACACGAACATTTATCCAGTCTCATTCTCTCTAGTAGAGTAACGGTTACGAAACTCTTGAATGAATTAAAAAAACAAAAGGTCATTACGAATGTTCAAGGGTTTCTTTATATAAGAAAAGACCTTATTGATCGTGTAGGCAGCTACGATTGCTCGTTAGAAGTTGTTTAATCATACGGTACGTTTATCACTATTCATCCGCACTTTCAAGTCAGGAATATGAAGCTTGGACAAAATCTTACCATTTACTTACACACTTGAAGAATGGTTAAGTGCCATTAAGTAATACTCGGAAGATTTTTTGTAAAATTTCAACTCAAAGTAATAATGAGCTAATTCTTCTGCCATTTTCTTTATTAGTATGGAATGGCTATCTTTTTCAGCACGTTCAATTGTACGTTTTAATAATTTTTCGTAGTTAAGAAAATCACCTCTTTGTTTAAAAACAATGGCTTTAATGACATGTAATTCAATGTCTAAATAGCTCATTTGGTGTTGATCGACCAAATGTAAGCATGTATCTAAAAGGTCTTTAACCTCTGTCCATTCTTTTTTTAAGAGTTTTATTTCTAATAAGCCTTTCAAAACGTATACTTTACTAACGTCACTTTCGAGGTTAGCTAAACTTTTATTGTAATAAACAATGGCTTCGTCATACTTCTCGAGCTTTTGAAACACTTTACCAATATTATATGTGATCATGGTAAACAAACGATTCTTATTTTTTACATTTAAGTCAGCTAAATATCGTTCAGTCTCTTGTAAAGTACGTAAGGATTTATCATATTGTGAAAGCAAGTGATATTGAACGCCAAGGGTAACTAATACATTTACTATGTTTTCGGTATCACCTAATTTTAGGAATAGATCATATGATTTCTTACAATAGTAAAGGGCAATTGATTTGTCTTCCATAATGCGTTGTTTGACTAAGCTAATATTATAATAGAGTTTGGCACTTTCAATAGTTGTGTTATCGACGTTTAAATTTTCTGATATTGAATAATGGTAATGGGCTTGGGAGAAATTCTGTTTGGAGTAAAAATACTTCCCTAATATATTATGAAGCCTAAAATAAATCTGTTGTTCGTTAAGGTCTTTAAACTCGGTGTTATCTTTTACATCAATTAAGTTTATGTTAGAACGATAAATAGTGTCTGCATCATTCATTTCACCTTTTGTCATTGAATGATTTAATAAGACTGAAAACACTCTAATGAGGAGAGAAGGTTGAATAAATTCTAATAGAGACATTCTAAGGAGAGCTTCCCCTTCGTTCGATAACGATTTAGATTCTCCCTCTACTGTATTGAGTACATTTACAATCTTGTCTTGTAGACTAGTTGAACTGTTATGATCCATTATGTCGATAGTAACGTCTAACCTTTTCGAAATCTTATCTAGAAATTGTTTTGATGGCTTCGTCTTGCCGTTTTCAATTCGACTTAAATAGGCAACTGAACAAATGCCTTCTACCAATTCTGATTGAGAAAGTTTTCTGTATATCCTTAAATGTCTAATTTTTTCACCTATGTATATACTCATTTGTTCCCTCATTTCAATAAATTATTTATTCGATCTATTTATTAAAAATAGGGGGCGTTATTAGGAAGTAGATAATATACGTTAACAATGTCAATAAAAAACGTATCCCCATCCAGTTACAGTCGCTTATAAACGCATTTTTGATAGCTATGTAAATGGAATTATATCAAATAAATTTGGCAAATAGTAAAGTTTTTGGTTTGTATTTAAATAAAAAGACCTATTTTAACGAAATAATTAGTGAATTCGATGAATGGAGGGTATAAATGAAGGTGAAATTTGAGTCGTTTATGGTAGAAAGGAATTTTATCCTTTTAATGATGGGTGTTTTCATCAATGCGTTAGGAAGTGGTGTATACGCAATAGCCGGAATGTTACTAGTATTGAGCTTGAGTGGTAGCGTTCTCTATTCTGGTTTTGCTTTATTTGCGATCACCTCAGCAGGTGTATTATCTTTTTTAATTGCACCATTGGCTAACTATTTTAAGTACAAGAACGGTTTGGTTTATAGTAATCTACTAAAAGCGCTTATCCTTTTTACCATCCCTATATTGCACTACACAGTTGGTCTACATGTATGGTACGTAATTGGTTTATTGTTTATAACAGCCCTATTTACGCAATTTACGTATCCAATTGAATCGACAATCCTGCCAATCATTGTGGGGAAAGATAATGTGATAGCCGCTAACTCCTTTTTGCAAACCATTCGAGAAGCAATGGATATTGCGTTTCTCGCAGGCGCTGGGATTCTTATTACATTTACAGGGACCATTCCAGCTATCATCATCACAGCAACATGTCTCATACTCGTCACAATAGCCTATTCTTTTTTTACCTTCTTACAACCAGACGTAAAGAGAGATCCTTCTACATCCGTAGGTTCTGCAGTTCGTACGTACTTTATTGATTTAAAAGCTGGCTTCACTTACATTGGAAACTCTCTTATTCCTAAAATGATTTTTTCAATCGTTTTTATAAACCTGGCTATGGTGATTATGACGACAAATTTACCCGCGTTTTCTCTTATGAAAGGTAGTGGGATAGAAGCTTCTTATGGGTTTTACTTAGCGGCTATGTCGATTGGAATTATGATTGGAACGATTCTCGCTTCTAAATTAAAACAAATTGATTTCGGGAAATTAATTATCTTTTCTTTTTTCGGCACAGGTGTGATGTGGATCGGAACAGCGCTTCTCCCACTTGTGTTCTCCATGATTTTGTTTAGCATTGGAGCTATTTCCATCGGCATAATAAACATTCTTGTCTTTTCATCCATACAAAGACAAGTTGAAGTCACCTTCATTGGTAGAGTGATTACCCTGATAACGAGCGCAGCTGCTTTAGGAATGCCCATCGGGGCTTTAATAGGTGGAATGCTAGGGGAGATGTTTGCAACAGAAATACCCATTCTTATTTGTGGTGTTTCCATGATGCTATTTAGCCTTTCTTGGTTAAGTAGTTCTGCATTGCGTAAACTTCCAAGTATAGACCATGTTAAACTTTTCCAAGAATCAAACGTTCAAGCATAGCTTTATTGCAATGGCAAATCTTGAAAAAACAGTGAGCACTACTCTTTACGTTAGCATAAATAAAAGTGAGGACATTTCTTATTAGAAATGTCCTCTTACCCGTATTCTTTTTATTCCTCTGGCTGTGGAATCGCTTTTTCAGCAGAACGACTTACCGTTTCCCAATCTTTCCATGTCTTTATTTTGCTCAATTCATGTTCAATGGCTGCATCAAAGACGTGGCTCCCTAAAATGAGTCTTAAAGGTGGCTTCTCGTCATTAATCAGTTTTAGTAATGCAGTGGCAGCTTCCTTAGGGTGGCTATCTTTGCTTTCATAGCCTTGAGTTTCTAAAAACTCTCGGACAGGACTATATTCTTCATGTATAGTAGTGAACTGCATGTTTGTATATAAATTTGTCCAATATCCGCCTGGCTCTACAATAGATACATGAACCCCAAAATGAGAGACCTCTTGTGCTAATGCTTCACTAAAACCTTCTAATGCGAACTTACTTGCACTGTAGATTCCAGTCATTGGGCCAGCAAGAATGCCTCCAATACTGGATATTTGTATAATGTGACCAGACTTTTGTTTTCTGAGGTGAGGTAAAACTGCTTGGCTGACCCAAACGGCACCATAAAAATTAGTGTCGATTTGTTGTTTAATGTCGTCCTCGGTAAATTCTTCAATCATTCCCAATATCATGTTTCCGGCATTGTTTACTACTAGATCAAGTTTACCAAAATGAGTAATCGCTTTTTCAACAGTCTCAAAAACTGAAGCCCGTTCTGTGATGTCCAACTTAAATGACTTAAAGGTAGTTTTGTATCTTTTTTCTAATTCCATTAAGGGCTCTATATTTCGAGCAACCCCGACTACTTTATCTCCTAAGTTAAGTGCTGTTTTCGTAAATTCAAGTCCTAATCCACTGCTTGCACCGGTGATAAACCAGACTTTTGAAGTTGAATTGTTTGGTTTCATTATTCTTCACTCCTCCTGTATTCTTTCATCTTCATCATAAAAAGAAATAGAACAGTGTCTCTAAGACGTTCATTTTAGAGGGGAAGAAAGCCAATGTATACAAAAAAAGCGTGGGGGACAGACCGCCACACTCTTCAATACGATTGAGAGATATAAAAGGACAGACAATTTCCGCTAAACTCTGAAATGCATTCCAGAGCCACTGAACTATAAATTTAGCTGTTCAATTTGCGGATAATTACGATCACTATAATCCCTCCTTCATTTAGTTGTTTTATCATAGCTTATAAAAACATAATAGTCAAATTGTTCATTCACTGAACTCCTCGGTGCAAATGAGGTCGCTAATAGGATATAATGAGCAAAAAACGATCGTACACATGTATAGTCAAGGAAAGGGATGGATAGAAGTGAACGGTATAAAGCGAATAGTTCAATTGGATCGTAACAGTGAGACTAGATTGCTACAAATATGGGAATCCGGTGTTAATGAAACACATAGCTTTTTAACGTCTTCAGATATAGAACGAATTAGGCCAGATGTTTTGTTAGGGATAAGAAGCGTAGAACATCTTTTTTGTTTTTATAAGAATAGCGAAATTGTCGGTTTTATTGGCGTTGACACTAAAAAAATAGAGATGTTGTTTATTGATGCTGCAGTAATGGGAGAAGGAATAGGTAAGACATTATTGTCTTATGCAGTTGAAACCTTACATGCTACATTAGTAGATGTTAATGAACAAAATACTCATGCGGTTCAGTTTTATAAACATATGGGGTTTATACAAATTCATCGTTCTGAACACGATGATAGAGGAAGACCTTTCCCCATACTAACGATGCAAATGGAAAGCTCAATCACTCACTAGACTCGTTTAGAATAGGTTTTTACAGCTCGCTTCAAAAGTGAAGCGAGCTGTCATCATTCCTCATCATGCCATTATACAAAAATTGAAAGAGCATCACATACCCTCGCTAAAAACGTGACTACCCCCTCTCATTTTCTTCTTTATACCATTTTCTTAATCAGCCATTTTTTAAAGAAATGTGCGTTTGAAAATCAATGATTTGTGTTAAAGAAATAAAAACAAACGTATAAGAGGTTGATGCATCTTGTTTAGTCATATGGACTGGGTTCGATTATTTATGGCGGCTCTTTTCATTCTTCCACTAGTTACGATAATCCGCGAATCTGGCTATTATGTGGTAGCGACATTGCTTAGAGGGAAGAACAAAAAACTTGTTATTGGTAGCGGACCTACATTGGTTAAATTCCCTACTGTAGAAATCAGACGTTACTTCTTTATGTTTAGCTGGATGGAGTATGATGAATTAAAACCACGTAATCGATTTTGGCATGGGTTGATTTATGCTGCACCCATCCTTTCAACTGGAACAGTTGCTTTTCTAGCGAACGCTTTCGTTTTAGAGGGTATTTTGCCAGCTAATATTTTTTGGTCAACGTTTATTTTCTATTGCTTTTACTACATGCTTTTTGATGTTATTCCTGTTTATTTACCAGATGGACAACCAACGAATGGCCGGGCTATTTTCGATTTAATGTGGCACGGAGAACGGTCTGATTATAAGAAGCAGAGAGAAGAAGAAAAAGAGAAAAAGCAAATAGAAGGGAAGGCTGACGGGGACCGCAGCAATACGGATGCCCAAGAAGAAACAATGGAAAATCGAGATCGGGATGAAGAGGAGAGAGGCGATCATACAAATCCAGACGAAAGGCAAGAAGAGGCTAAGAGGAATCGAAAGCAACGTAGCTATACAGAGTCCCAAGAAGAGACAAAAGAAAATCGTGACCGAGATGAAGTGGAAAGGAGTGACCACACAAACCCCAAGTCATAGATTACTTATCATGTTGTCCAGACACGCAAGTTTTTCTGTCAATCTAAAGATATACATAAATTAGTGCCGTGTTACGCAGAAGGAAAGATCAGGAAATACGAAAAAATATGCAATAAAGAAAAATAAAGGTAAAGAAAAGAGGCCAATAGTGATTGGCTTCTTCTTTTTTAGGTGGACATTAAGATTAGGAAGTGAAAAGGACAGAGAATGCATGCCTAATCCTCGTACTGGATGATTAGATTACCAATAAAGTTTTTAAAGTAATGCAAAGGCATCATATTTAATTCAATTAGTTAGCTGAACCTTTGCGGGTAAATAGAGGGTTTTGAATGAGTAATAAAAAAGGGTGGTATAGAACATTCAAAAGAGAAAGTGTAAGAAATGTAGAGAGTAGATGGGGAATAAAAAAGACAGTATTGTAACGATAAAGCTACTTGGAAAAGAGGTGTTGAAAAATGATAGTTTGTAAGTAGATGATTTCTTTTTGGGATAACTTTCGATTTAGCTTTAATTCCATTTCGTTTATTAAACTTTGTAAAAGTTCCTCGTAATCATCCATTCATCTCTCCTTCCCGCCTTTGTGAGCAATACTAAAGAACCTTTATTAAAAAATCAATCAAATTTTCGCTGATTTCAAAAGTAGAACTTGAGTGTTGTTCCTTCATTCTCATAAGTTTGACAGTTCCCCACTTAAAATAGGAGTTCTTTGTTTTTCAATCATGCTCTTCAAAAGAGGTTCCATTTCCTCGGTATAATTTAATTACAATCATGCTTTTTACTAATCTGTACGATAGTAAGGGCAAAAACGAATACGTTTTTGCCTTAATCAGATAGTTTCTATTTACGGAATTAACTAGTTTTATCCTGACACACAATCACTAATAGTTGCCCCGATTCAACCGTATTATTCAATTCTTTCGCTTGGTTATTACTAAAACCGCATCCTTCAAGCAACTGTTCTAAGCTGTACATATCGCCATCATACTTTACATTTTCCTTTGGTAAGCCGTAGTCATTATGCGTTTTTGTTTGGTTATTGTGCGGAAAAGGAGCAACGACCTTGATCCGGGATGAATCATATTTTTGCTTCATTTTTTTAACAGCATCATACGCTTCCTCTTCACTATTGAAGTCCTTAAACATGGGTCTTTGCATACTCTTCACCTCTATCTATAATAATTGTATAGTCCCATTCCCACATTTATTTTTCTTTAAAACCAAATAGTATAAATTTAGGTTCTCTTTTTTATAGACAATCCATAGCGACAATGCAATAATAGGAGAAAAAATAAGGAGCTTGTAAGGCAATGTTATTCTATGATTACCTCCATGAAAAACTCCCTTCTTTGACTGAAGAATGGTACCATGGCCTCGATAAAACCAAAGGAGGCGTTTATGGTACATGTAACCCTTCAGAAATCGAAACGTTAAAAAAGCAGAACTACGACTTTCATTCTATCTTCATTACGTTGTTTGATGAAGACGAAGACTCATGTAGCGATGAAGCTTTTCAACGATGGATTGATTCCATTACTTCTGATGAAGCTCATTTAAATACAGCTTTGCCTGATATTATAGAAGAATTCCATCGTAATCAGCAGCTATATTTACAACATGTTGAAAAGTATTTCTATCATCATGGTGATCAGTTAGCATTTGAAGATTATGCTTCATGTGTGCAGAAAATAACAGATACCTTTAAAGACATCGTTGTAGCTTTTAGTATTAAAAACCAAGCTAAGTCTAAACAGTTAATTCATGCACAAAGTGAGTTAATTACAGAATTAAGCTCCCCGATTATTGATTTAAATGAAAAAATTTCATTGCTTCCGCTAGTGGGTGAAATTGATACGCACCGAGCGAAAATCATTTTTACAAATACGATAGAGTCTTGTGCAAAAAGACAAATTCAGTGTTTACTAGTAGATCTATCAGGTGTCCCAATTATTGACACAATGGTAGCGAATGAGTTGTTTCAATTAATAAAAGGGTTAACATTAGTTGGGACAAGAACCTCACTGTCAGGTGTTCGATCGGAAATTGCCCAAACAGCTGTTCAAATTGGTATTGATTTTAGCGGTTTGAAAATTTATTCATCTATTGCTCATGCGTTGGCGAAACTTGATTTCTCAACGATTGATATGTAAACTAAGAGGCTGGGACAGAAGTAGATAGACAGACCAAAATGACGAACATTCCTGAAAATAGGAACGTTCGTCGTTTGTTTTATATAAAAATGAGCGGAAGGATTCTCCTGTAGCGGTGCTACTCAGCATATTTTAGGCTATTCGTCTTTTCAAATACTACTTTTAGTTATCTCCCAGCCTCTTTATAGTGTAACGAATGTTGAGGCAGGTCGTCTAATGATGTTGATTCTAGATTAACGAAGATAGGAGTGAACACACAATGGTAGGAGTAGAAATTGACTTGGTTGTTACGGATAGTTTAAAAGCATTAGAATTATACGAGAATATATTTGAAATCGAACGTATTGAGGTATCAGATTTACCTAAAGGCACAAACGAAGCCATCTTTACTCTCTACGGCGTACGCTTTCACATGTTGGATGAAAATCCTGAATTTCAATTGGTAGCACCAACCAAAGAAGACCCTAAAACAATTTGGTTTAACGTATCTGTTCCTGATATTAAGGAGACCTATAAAAAAGCAATGAGCTTAGGGTGTAAGGAGATACAACCGGTTACGGATTTACCTGATTATGGACTTTCGAATGCAATGTTTATGGATTCTTTTGGATATGTTTGGATGTTACATCAAATTCACGAAGTAGTGAGTCATGAAGAGCGTATACGCATTTGGGAAGAAAAAAGAAAACAATAATAGAAGGATCTGTAAATCTCTCAGATATCAATTTTATGCTGGTTTAATGTGTAGAATGGTTCTATAGTTCCATCTCCTTCGCTAGCTCTACGCACCAATAGCCATTTATACGCAAGAAGTACATGGAAAAACGTATCTAGTTAGTAAAAGGGAAAATCATGTTCGTACCTCCACTTTCCTTAGAATATAGTCTGGTAAGGAAGCGCATTCTTTCTTAAAGTGTATGATTATGCAAATAGTTAGAAAACGTTTAAACTAGTAAATAATAAATGAACAAGGAGCTGAGGGAATTGCAGTATAAACAATTGGGAGACACTGATGTAAAGATTAGTCAGCTAAGCTTTGGAACTTGGGCTATTGGTGGCTCGTGGGGCAGGACGAATGACAAAGAATCATTAAAAGCACTTGAAACCGCAATGGATCATGGTGTGAACTTTTTTGATACAGCTGATGTGTACGGGGATGGTCATAGTGAGGAGCTTCTTGCGCAAGCGACGAAGGGGAAAGAAGATGAAGTCTATATTGCTACAAAATTTTGTAGAGCAGGGGATATCTTTTCTCCTGATACGTATTCCGCTGAGCAAGTGCGTTCATATTGCGAAAATAGCCTGAGGCGTTTAAAAAGGGAGCGCTTAGATTTATACCAGATTCATTGCCCGCCTCTTGACATACTTAAGAGTGGACAAGTGTTTACTGTACTTGATCAGCTTCAAGCTGAAGGGAAGATAAGAAATTATGGTGTGAGTGTTGAAACAATAGAGGAAGGTCTAGTATGTTTAGAAAATCCGAATGTGAAGGCATTACAGGTTATCTTTAATCTTCTTAGACAAAAGCCCCTTGAGACATTATTGCCAAAAGCAAAGGAACAAGGGGTGGGAATTATTGCAAGAGTTCCTTTAGCAAGTGGACTCTTAACAGGAAAATTCACAAGTGCGCACACGTTTGAAACAGATGACCACCGAAATTTTAATCGCGATGGAGATTCATTTAATGTTGGCGAAACGTTTGGCGGGATTGAATTCGAGAAGGGGGTCGAACTGGCTCAAAAGCTATCTTGGATTAAAGATGGTCGTAAGCATCTTTCGAGTGCTGCGCTTCGCTGGATACTAGATCAAGAAGAGGTAACAACTGTTATACCTGGATTTAAAACTGTTGAGCAAGTAGAAAAAAATGTAGAGGCTGTACATGAGCCTAAATTCACAGCCGAAGAATTGAAAAACTTGGCTGCGTTTTATAAGTCAGAAGTCGAGCAGCATATTAGGGGTCCTTACTAAGTAACGATAATAGGTTGAGTATAACAAAGAAAAAGGATCAAATTCGATTCTAGCCTGAAAATGGGTGCATGTTACAAAAACAGCCGAATGATTATCGGTTGTTTTTGTGTATCACAGCACAGAAAAAGAGCCGTTAGATACGGCTCAAATTAAGCGTTAGACCATTCGTTGCGCGAAAAATTACTTTAGAAGTTGTTTGATGACAAGATCAGCCAACAAATCTCTTGATGCTTTGATAAATAAAGATAATACAACGTTATGTTGTTTAGTCGTTAGTCCTCTAGTGACACTTTAATCGTATATGACATCTTTTCCTTCTTCTTTTAATTGTCTCAAAGAGGCAAGCATATGGTTTATTTCTTCATCGGAATGTCGTATCCATGAACCTAATTCCGCTATTACTTTTAATGGAGATTTCGATCGATAAGAGCGTGTTGGATTTCCGGGAAATCTTTTATCAGTTAAGTTAGGATCATTTTCAAAGTTCCCTAATGGTTCAACAATATAAATTCTTTCTTTGGAGTCGGATTTTGCTAATTCCGCTCCCCATTTGGCAGCATCTAAGGTCGCAGTAAAGTAGATATGGTTAGAGGTTTTATCCTGATAATTGGATACGTTATATTCTGCAAAAAATTCGTTATGATTCATAATGATTCCCGCCTTTTCGCTTGTTAGATATGTATTCTCTTCTCAGTGTATATCATAATTATAATTTTAGGAATAATTTTAACTGTATTCTTATTCCGATTTTTGTTTTCTGTAAATGTTATGCTATTTTTGGACAGTTTGAGAGTAAAAGCAGCAACAAATTGTTCGTTGGAGCGGGTAGTTTGAAGGTTAAAAAGACGTAGTCTGTTCTGCTAGTGCGAAGAACACTCAGAAGGAAGGGATACTTTTATTTTTGAACTAAAAAAATCTATTGAAATAAGGGGTCGAGTGAATCAGTTGATTGAATTAAAATAAAAGAATAGGTACTATGTACTTGATAGCAAAGCTATTGCGAATGTATAAAAATGATTAATGATGGTGTAAGAGCCCCCTTTAATGAAAAGAAAGAGAGTGATGTATAAAGGGGGAAAGATAATCATGACTTACTTATTATGGAGGAGAATATGGATCATTTCAAAGATTACTTAGCAAGTGTCGATCATCCTGAGCATCGTAATCGAACAGAAGAAATGTTGACGTGGATAGCTGTTGAGTTTCCTGAGCTAGTACCACACATTAAGTGGAACACGCCGATGTTTTCAAATCAAGACACTTTTATAATTGGTGTTTCTACTGCAAAACACCATTTAAGCGTCTCACCAGAAGAAGCAGGTATATCACGTTTTGCTGATGAAATTGCTCAGGCCGGTTACAGTGCAACTAAGGGATTGTTTAGAATTCCTTGGAATAAACCTGTAGATTACAAGTTATTAGAGAGAATGATTTGGTTTAATATTGAGGATAAAAAAGGGTATACGAAATTTTGGCGGTAAAAAGAAATTATTTGTTCAGCAACATACTTTAAAAATGAAGGTATATGAAAAAGAAGCGGTGGACAATAGTGGTTCACCGCTTTTTGTTGTTAATTAAACGATTGATTAAACCGTGTGTAACACAATATTTTCTTCTTGAAAGAAGGTTTTATACGACTCATCTAAAGGGGCAGATGTGATAATGTGGTCCACTCGAGACAAAGGGGCATACGTAAGCATAGTTGACTGACCGAATTTTGAAGCATCGGCTAGTAGAAAAAGCTCATTTTCTTTCTGAACAATGCTCTTTTTTACTTCATATTCGTGAAGATCGGCATTGGTTAATCCTTTAGAAATGCTAGCTCCAGTACAAGCCATAAACGCTTTATCTACATTATACTTATTAAGTGAAAAGCTGCTTATGTTGACGAATGAACGTGTTTTTGCTTGGTAATGATTCCCTAATACAAACAGTTCAATATTTTCTTTGTCCGACACAGCATTGATAACGTCTAAATTATTCGTCAAAACCGTAATAAACTTATCTTCAGGGAAATGATCGAACATCCATTTTGTTGTGGTACCTGAGTCAATATAAACAAAATCTTGATCTTCTATAAAAGATGCTGCATGTAGAGCGATCCGAACTTTTTCATCATTGTAGACGTGGTGACGATTTTCAAACGGAATTAACTGTTTTTCCGTTGCAGTAACTCCTCCGTATACTTTTTCAATCACCCCTTTTTCGGTTAAACGGTTAAGATCCCGTCGAACAGTATTTTTGGATACATCGAAGCGCTCACATAAATCATCAATGGAGACGGTTCCGTTTGCAAGAATGTAGTTTTCCATTTCTTGAATCCTAACTAGCTTCATTCTATTACTCCCAACGTCAAAAATTCTTATCTCATACTATACCATTATACTCAAAATATAATCAACATATATATATATTTAATCGTGATTAAAGAAAATATTCCGATAAATCGTTGACATATATCCAAGATGTTATTAATATATAACCAATAAGTAACCAATAGTTTTATTTTTATTGTAAGCGATTACTAGTAATGTTAATTGATGGAGGGATTGTGGTGGTCGAAACAGCGAGTAAAGTTCGTACATTAAAAAACTACATAAATGGAAAGTGGGTCGTCAGTAAGACTTCAGAGTATGAGGAAGTGGTCAATCCAGCGACGAAAGACGTTCTCTGTCGAGTGCCGCTTTCAACAAAGCAAGAACTTCATTATGCAGCCGAGATTGCAAAGGAAGCTTTCCACGTTTGGTCAACTGTTGCAGTCCCACGTCGTGCACGTATACTTTTTAGTTTTCAACAGCTATTGCAACAACATAAAGAAGAATTAGCCCAACTGATTACAATGGAAAATGGCAAGAATTTAACGGAAGCCCGTGGTGAAGTACAGCGGGGGATTGAGAACGTTGAATTTGCTGCTAGTGCTCCTTCCCTTATGATGGGTGATGCGTTGCCTGCTATTGCTACAAACGTAGAGGCAAGTAATTACCGCTATCCAATTGGTGTTGTTGGCGGTATTACACCGTTTAACTTTCCGATGATGGTGCCTTGCTGGATGTTTCCGATGGCTATCGCACTTGGGAATACATTTATTCTTAAGCCGTCAGAGCGTACACCTTTGCTTGTCGAAAAATTTGCAGACTTGCTAAAAGAAGCTGGACTCCCTGATGGTGTGTTTAATATTGTCTATGGTGCCCACGACGTAGTAAACGGTATTTTAGATCATCCAGAAATTAAAGCGGTTTCTTTTGTTGGTTCTAAACCAGTTGGTGAATATGTATTTAAGCGTGGTAGCGAAAATTTAAAGCGTGTCCAAGCGCTTACTGGTGCAAATAACCATACAGTTGTCTTACGAGATGCCGATTTAGATACGGCGGTTAATGATATTGTCGGTGCTGCCTTCGGCTCTGCTGGAGAACGTTGTATGGCATGTGCGGTTGTAACAGTAGAAGATGCTATTGCGGATGCGTTTATCGCAAAGCTTACGGAAAAAGCGGAGAGCTTAAAAATGGGAAAGGGTATTGACGACGGGGTATTCTTAGGGCCAGTTATTCGTGAAGACAATAAAAAACGTACGTTTTCATATATAGAGTCCGGTATAGAAGAAGGCGCAACGCTTTTATTAGACGGTAGAGAACGTGCAAGTGATGATGGTTACTTTGTTGGGCCAACAATCTTTGACAACGTTACAACGGAAATGAAGATTTGGAAAGATGAAATCTTTGCACCTGTACTATCAATCGTCCGTGTAAAGCATTTGAAAGAAGCAATTGCTACGGCAAACCAATCAGAATTTGCGAATGGCGCTTGTATTTTCACGAAAGACGCGCAAGCAATTCGCTACTTTCGCGAAAACATTGATGCAGGTATGTTAGGGGTTAATCTTGGTGTACCAGCACCTATGGCATTCTTCCCATTCTCTGGCTGGAAGTCTTCTTTCTTCGGCACACTTCATGCAAATGGAAAAGATAGTGTCGATTTCTATACACGTAAAAAAGTGGTGACAGCTCGCTTAGTAGATCCAGTATTTGAAGATTAATTTAGATGCACAGGAGGATTATATGCCTAAGTTATTACGCAAACCGGAAAAGAAGCCATTATCTAAAGGTGTGACGTTGATACATGAAGTGAAAGACGGTCGAACGCCTCTTGAATACGTTGGATTTTCCGTCATTGACCTCACAGAAGGCGCACTGTATGAAGAAACATTAACAAACCAAGAGTGCTGTGCCGTCATTGTGACAGGGAAAGCATCTGTCACGGCAGGAGAGGATACATTTTCATCCATTGGGACTAGAAAAAGTGTATTTGAAAAAGTTCCGACAGATAGTGTGTATATAACAAAAGAGACAACTTTTCGTATTCAAGCTGATACGAATGCTAGAGTAGCGCTTTGTTATGCACCTGGGATGACAAAACGTCCTAACCGCTTACTTCCCGCTAAAGATATCCAACCAGAGCATCGTGGCATAAAAATGAATCAGCGGTCTGTCCATAATATTTTACCAGATTCACTGGATGTGGCTGATTCTTTACTAGTTGTAGAAGTGTATACGGAGAGCGGGAATTTCTCTAGTTACCCACCTCATAAGCACGATCAAGATAATTTGCCGCACGAATCATTTTTGGAAGAGACGTATTACCATGAACAAGATCCGCCACAAGGGTTTGTTTTTCAACGTGTTTACACAGATGACCGTAGCTTAGATGAAACGATGACTGTTGAAAATGAAGATGTTGTTTTAGTGCCAGCTGGTTATCATCCAGTTGGCGTGCCTGATGGCTATACATCATACTATTTAAATGTAATGGCAGGTCCAAAGCGGACTTGGAAATTTTATAATGATCCAGCTCATGAGTGGATCTTAGATCGTGAGGATTCGTAAAATGACAGTTACGTTTGCAAAAGATAAACGGTTTGATTTAGTTGCGATTGGGCGCGCGTGTATCGATTTAAATGCAACGGAATACAATCGTCCGATGGAAGAAACGATGACATTTTCTAAATATGTAGGTGGATCACCAGCAAACGTTGCGATTGGTTCATCAAAATTAGGCTTAAAAACAGGATTTATTGGTAAATTGGCTGATGATCAGCATGGCAGATTTATTCGCTCATATATGGATGGCGTTGGCGTAGATACGTCAGAAATGATAACGGATACAGAAGGTCATAAGACAGGTTTAACATTTACAGAGATTAAGAGTCCTGAAGAGTGCAGTATTTTAATGTATCGCACAGAGGTAGCAGATTTATTCTTGCGTCCGGAAGAAGTATCAGAGGCATATATTGCCGAAGCAAAAATGTTGTTAGTTTCAGGGACGGCACTTGCCCAAAGCCCTTCTCGTGAAGCGGTATTTCAAGCAGTGGGTTATGCAAAAAAGAACAACGTGACGATCGTATTTGAATTAGATTATCGACCATATACATGGCAATCAGCAGAAGAGACGTCTGTTTATTATAAGTGGGCAGCAGAACAAGCGAATCTTGTCATTGGAACACGTGATGAATATGACATTCTTGAAAATCAAGAAAATGGTGATGATGAACAAACAGCAAAAGCGTTACTTGCACATCGAGCTGAACTTGTTGTCATTAAGCATGGTGTGGACGGTTCTATTGCATTCGAAGAAGATGGGACCATTACCCGGGCTAAAGCCTATCCATCTAACGTTTTGAAAACGTTCGGTGCAGGCGATTCGTATGCATCTGCTTTTCTATATGCACTTGTAAACGGAAAATCAACGCAGGAAGCGTTACAGTTCGGCGGTGCTTCAGCGGCAATTGTGGTCAGTAAGCATAGCTCATCAGAAGCAATGCCGACGGTTGGAGAAATCGAAGATCTCTTAAAGCAACACGAACAGCGTGTTTAAAAGGAGGCTGTGAGATCATGGCAGAAACAATTCGTTTGACAACAGGTCAAGCCCTTGTGAAATTTTTAAACAACCAGTTTATTTCAGTAGATGGAAAAGAGGAGCACTTTGTTGAAGGGATGTTCAACATCTTTGGTCATGGCAATGTGCTCGGAATTGGTCAAGCACTTGAACAAGATGCTGGTCATCTTAAAGTCATTCAAGGAAAAAACGAACAAGGGATGGCACATGCAGCCATCGCGTATTCAAAACAAATGCTTAGAAAGAAGATTTATGCTGTTACCACTTCTGTTGGTCCAGGAGCGGCTAACTTAGTGCCTGCCGCTGGAACAGCTTTAGCGAATAACATCCCAGTCCTACTTCTTCCAGCTGATACGTTTGCCACGCGACAGCCTGATCCGGTTTTACAACAGTTCGAACAAGAATATAGTGCAGCAATTACTACAAATGATGCATTAAAACCAGTATCCCGTTACTGGGATCGTGTGGTTCGACCAGAACAATTGATGAGTAGCTTGCTTCGAGCATTTGAAGTGATGACTGACCCGGCGAAAGCAGGTCCTGTAACGATTTGTATCGCTCAAGATGTCGAGGGGGAAGCGTACGATTACCCAATGTCTTTTTTTGAAAAAAGAGTCCATTATGTGGATCGAAGTGAACCTACTAGTCGTGAAATAGATCAGGCCATTCAAGCAATACGCAAAAGTAAAAAACCTCTTATTATTGTTGGTGGTGGGGCAAAATACTCCGAAGCTCGAGATGAATTAGTCACTTTTTCTGAGACATATCGTGTTCCTATGGTTGAAACACAAGCCGGTAAATCAACCGTTGAAAGCCATCATCCGCTTAATTTAGGGGGGGTTGGTGTGACAGGTACAAAAGCAGCGAACCTTGCAGCAAAAGAGGCTGATTTAGTCATTGGAGTAGGAACACGCTACACAGATTTTACATCTTCCTCCAAAACGGCATTCTCTTTTGACAAAGCTTCCTTTGTAAATATCAATGCTAGCCGGATGCACGCGTATAAGATGGACGCTGTGCAGGTTGTAGCAGATGCGAGGGTAACGTTATCTATTCTTTTTGAGAAATTAAAGGGCTATAGAAGTAATCATGGTTCTATTGATTCGTGGAAAAAAGAGTGGATTCAGGAAAGAGAACGGTTGTCTTCTATTTCATTTGATCGTAATCGGTTTAAACCTGAAATCGAGGGACAGTTTTCGCAACAAGTATTAAATGAGTATGCAGATACATTAAACACCGAATTCCCACAAACAACTGCTTTAATAGCACTTAATAAAGCGATAGCTAAAGATGCAGTAATCGTTTGTGCAGCTGGATCTCTCCCAGGAGATCTACAACGTTTATGGGATACAGAAACACCAAATACATACCACCTAGAGTATGGCTACTCTTGTATGGGCTACGAAATTGCAGGTGGTTTCGGTGCGAAGCTAGCTGAACCTGAAAAAGAAGTCTATTCTCTTGTAGGAGATGGCAGTTTTCTTATGATGCACTCCGAGCTGGTCACAGCCATTCAGTATGGGTATAAATTGAATGTTGTCTTATTTGATAACGCTGGATTCGGTTGTATAAGTAATTTACAAATGGATCATGGAAGCGGTAGTCATGGTTGTGAATTTCGCACACATACAGGCGACATTATGAACATTGATTACGCCAAAATTGCAGAAGCATATGGTGCAAAAGTCTACCGGGTATCGTCAGTGGAACAACTTCAAAAAGCAGTGAAGGATGCAATGTGTCAAGAGGTTTCCACGCTTATTGAAATTAAAGTTCTCCCGAAAACAATGACAGATGGGTACGAGAGCTGGTGGAATGTTGGTGTTGCAGAAACATCAAACGTAACGTCGGTTCAGCGGGCACATCAGCAACACCAAACGAAATTAAATACAGCAAAGCTCTATTAAGGGGAGATTATTCTGACCAGTAAGCAGATTAGATGGGGCATTGCGCCTATTGGCTGGCGTAATGACGATTTGCCAGAAATAGGGGCAGGTAACACACTTGCCCATCTTCTTAGTGATGTAGTTGTCGCAAAGTTCGAAGGAACAGAAGTTGGAGGGTTTTTTCCTGAAGCTTCTATTTTAAATAAGGAAATACAACTTCGGCAGTTAAGAATTGTAGGTCAATGGTTTTCAAGCTATCTCATTCGTGATGGTGTAAGTGCAACTGCAGCTTTGTTTCACGAGCATTGTGCGTATCTAAAGGAAGTGAATGCTGAAGTCGCTGTAGTATCGGAACAAACGTACAGTGTACAAAATGAAGAGCAAAACGTCTTTGCATTAAACCGTAAACCAACCCTAACAGATGAAGAATGGGAAATCGTGTGTCAAGGGTTAGACAGATTAGGTGGAATTGCTAAATCCTATGGTTTGAAACTTGCTTATCATTCTCATATGGGGACGGTTGTACAGACGAAAGAAGAAGTGAAGCGGTTGATGGAGGGGACGAATCTGAATCTTGTTGGGTTACTATACGATACGGGTCATACGTTTATCGCTGACGGTGAGTACCTATCAGTGTTAGATACATACTGTCATCGAATAAACCACGTTCATTTTAAAGATGTTCGCAAAGATGTACTGACAACATGTGAACAAGATGGTTTAACGTTCAGACAGTCATTTTTAAGAGGAATGTTTACGGTTCCGGGAGATGGTTGCATTGATTTTGAACCTGTGTTTTTACGTTTAGTAAAGAAGGGATATCAAGGCTGGATCGTTGTTGAAGCGGAGCAAGACCCAGAAATTGCTCATCCATTGGAATACGCTTTAAAAGCAAGAGAGTACATTGATAGTAAATTATTAAAGAAGAGTATCGGAACAGTCGATAGTTAAAGACCAAAGGTGGGGATACGAATGACGTTAAAAATAGGCGTTATTGGGACGGGCGCAATCGGTAGAGACCATATTCGTCGCGTAACAAAGAGTCTAGCTGGTGCAGAAATTATTGCGGTAACAGATGTTAACCAACAAGCGGCAGAAGCCGTCATTAAAGAATTTAAATTAAATGCCACGTTGTATAAAGATGATGTGGACTTAATTCAGGATTCAAGAATTGAAGCTGTCTTTATTACAAGCTGGGGTCAAGCTCACGAGAGCAGTGTGTTAAAAGCAATTGAAGCAAAGAAGTTTGTTTTTTGTGAAAAGCCGTTAGCAACAACTGCAGAAGGGTGTATGCGAATTGTGGAAGCGGAAATGGCTTATGGGAATCCACTTGTTCAAGTAGGTTTTATGCGTCGTTATGATAGCGGTTACAAAAAGTTGAAAGAAGCGATTGATCAAAACACAATTGGAGAACCTTTACTGATGCATTGTGCTCACAGAAACGCTAATGTGGCTGAGCGTTACTCCACTGATATGGCAATTCACGATACATTGATTCATGAAATTGATGTGTTGCGCTGGTTAATAAATGACGACTATGTTTCAGCTCAAGTATTTTATCCTAGAAAAACGAAGCATGCATTGCCACACCTGAAGGATCCACAAATGGTAATGTTACAAACCGAGAGTGGTGTCATGATTAACGTTGAAATTTTTGTGAACTGTACGTACGGATACGATATTCAATGTGAAATTGTTGGTGAAGAAGGACTTCTCCGCCTACCTGATGAAGCGCACGTTCAAGTAAGAAAGGGTGGTCAAATTGGAAAAGAAATAGGAATGGATTGGCAGGAGCGTTTTGCTCACGCTTATGATGTTGAAGTGCAAGATTTTATCGATAACGTTCTTGATAAGGGTACCGTTTCTGGTCCTACAGCATGGGATGGGTACATTGCGGCAGTGACTGCAGATGCATGTGTGAAAGCACAAATTTCGGGTGTGAAAGAGACTATTGAACTTGCTCAATGCCCTGATTTTTATAAAAAAGAGAAGCCAGCAGCTAAAGTCGTGTACTAGAGAGGGGTGGGTAACATGGCGTTTGCTTTCATGAAAGAGCTACTCGTAGAAGCAAAGAAAAATCGCTATGCAATCGGTCAATTTAATATAAATGGATTGCAATGGACTAAAGCAATTCTTCTTGCTGCTGAGGAAGAACAATCACCTGTTATCGCAGCAGCATCAGAGAGAATGATTGATTACTTAGGTGGATATCGTACAGTCGTTTCTTTTGTCGACTCCTTAATCAATGAATTGAATATAAACGTTCCTGTTGTTTTGCATCTTGATCATGGTAGAAATGTTCAATCGTGCTTTCAAGCCATTGACGCTGGATTTAGTTCGGTCATGATTGATGGATCGCACCTATCGATTGAAGAGAATATTGCGATGACAAAAGAAGTTTCAGATTATGCTGTAAAGTTTGGTGTTAGTGTTGAAGCAGAAGTTGGGACGGTTGGTGGAACGGAAGATGGTGTGATTGGTGGCGTATCATATGCGAATGTCGATGAATGTGAGCGTTTAGTTACAGAGGCGAATATTGATGCATTAGCAGCAGCATTAGGCTCGGTTCATGGTCGTTATCATGGAGAACCTAAGCTAGGGTTTAAGGAAATGGAACAAATCTCAAAGGTGACGGATATTCCACTTGTGCTTCATGGTGCTTCAGGCATTCCAAGTCATGATTTAGAGCGAGCCATTCAGTTAGGGCATGCCAAGGTGAATATTAATACAGAATGTATGATTGCTTGGTCTGATCAACTAAGGAAACAGTTGATTAAGCAACCGGATGCGTTTGAGCCTGCAACTTTATTAACCCCGGCCATTCATGCTGTTCAAGAAGCAGTACAGCAAAAGCTGAAGGAGTTCGGCTCAACTCACAAAGCCAATCTGGTTAGGCCGAAGTTTTAGAAAGGATGTTTGAAATGAAAAAGCGCATAAATATAGCAGTACTAGGACTCGGTCGTCTCGGTTATTCCCATACGAAAAATCTTTTAACCGAAGTACATGGGGCAAATTTATATATGGTGGTGGACCCACTACCAGGCAGGGCGAAGGAAGTAGCGGGTGAATTCGGAATTGAGTTTCACTCTACCAACATTGAGGATGCTCTTACTCACCCAGTAGTAGATGCTGTTGTCATCGTAACGCCAACGAGCACTCATGCTGAAATTATAAAAAAAGCTGCTTATTATCAAAAACATATATTTGTTGAAAAACCATTAACGTTAAATCTAGAAGAATCGGAAAAAGTCTCAGTGGCAGTGAAAAAAGCTGGTATTATCTGTCAGGTTGGCTTTATGCGTCGATTTGATCCGGGTTACGTTGATGCCAAACGTCGAATTGATAACGGCGAAATTGGGCGACCGCTCTATTTTAAAGCGTTTACAAGGGATCCGGGATCACCTCCACCGGAATTTATAAAGAGTAGTGGAGGTATTTTCGTTGATTGTTCCATTCATGATTATGACATTGCTCGTTACTTGTTTAATACAGAGATTACCTCGGTTGCCGCTCATGGAAACGTATTAAAATATGAATTTATGAAAGAATTCAATGATCTCGATCATGGGTTGACTTACGTTGAGTTTGCAAATGGTGCCATTGGCGACATGGAAGTGTCTAGGAATTCTCCTTATGGCTATGATATTCGTGCTGAAGTCATTGGGACAGAAGGTGCTTTGTTTATAGGCGACTTGAGAGAACAGCAGGTAACCGTATTGAACCAAGATGGAAGTAATTTTAAGGTGTTTCCTGATTTCCAAACAAGATTCCGTGTGGCATACATTGAAGAACTGAAGCATTTTATCCACTGTATACAGACTGGTGAAAAGCCGATTGTGGATGATAAAGATGCTACTCAAGATTTGCGAGTGGCTTTAGCAGCAACACACGCTTATCAAACAGGAAAAAAAGTTATTGTAGAAGAGTTTGCACCGGAAAAAACGCACCTATAAAAAGGAAGCGTATACATGCGCGCTCACCCTATTAGGTTGAAAAAGGGGGAAAATAATTTTGAACGCTTTTGCGATAGCCACGTTTCTTTTTATTGTTGTGGCGATATGGATTTTTGCTTATCGAAAAAGTAGGACGATTAATAATTCGAGCTCAGAAGGGTACTTCTTAGGTGGTCGTAGCTTAACTGGTATTGTAATCGCTGGTACTGTAATTGGTACGAATCTCTCAACAGAACAGATTGTTGGTCAGAACGGACAAAGCTATGTTGCTGGAATGGAGGTAATGGCTTGGGAAGTAACATCGGCAATTGCGATTGTCGCCCTGGCATTAATTTTTCTTCCAAAATATTTAAAGCATGGTGTAGATACAGTTACGGACTTTATAGAGGTACGCTTTGACAAAACCACAAAGAAGATTGCATCTGCCTTATTCATATTTACATACGTTGTATCTTTCTTACCAGTCGTTCTTTATTCGGGCTCCTTAGTGTTTAACCAAATCTTCTCAGTTGATGAAATGCTTGGAGTCGAACCACTTGTTGCGATTGCATTCATTGCTGGTGGAATAGGGGTTGTTGGTCTTGCATACTTAATGTTAGGTGGATTAAGGTTAGCTGCATTTAGTGACACTATCTACGGAATTGGCTTACTTATAGCTGGTTTATCTGTACCAATTTTTGGTTTAATGATGTTAGGGAATGGAAATATGTTGTCAGGTTTTGAGACGATACGTCAAAATACGCCTGAAATGCTTAATGCGATTGGAGCAGTTGATTCTGCTTATGTACCATGGCCAACGTTATTTTTAGGGATGTTTTTTAATAACTTATTTTTTTGGTGTACAAACCAAATGATTGTGCAAAAAGTCTTGGCAGGAAGAGATCTTCGAGAGGGGCAAAAAGGTGCATTATATGTAGGTTTTTTCAAGATTTTCGGCGCTCTTTTTCTTGTTTTTCCAGGCATCATTGCGTTAAATATGTTCGGGGACGGCATCTCGAATTCTGATAATGCTTACCCAATGTTGGTATCTGCTGTTTTACCTGAATGGATGTTTGGTGTGTTTGCTGCCGTCATCTTTGGAGCCATTTTAAGTTCATTTATTGGCGCACTAAACGCTGCTTCGACACTACTCACACTTGACTTTTATAAGCCCATAGGAAAAGAGAAAACAGATAAGCAAATTACCCGTGTTGGCAAGATCTTCACAATCGGTGTCGGTTTAACGGCAATCATTATTGCTCCACTCATTTCATTTGCACCTGCTGGTTTATATCATGTGGTCCAACAATTCAACGGTTTGTATAGCATGCCACTTCTTGTTATCGTGCTATTAGGATTTTATTCAAAATATGCTACGCCTTTCGCGGCTAAATTTACATTTATCTTTCATGTCATTGTTTATGGAGCATCGCAGTTATTCTTAGATGTCCATTACTTATACGTTTTTAGTGTTATGTTCTTTGTTGACTTGTTTATTTTATGGGGTGTTAGCCGATTGCAAAAAACCACAACGCCGTTTGTATTCGAGACAGGCAAGCAAAAAGTGGATCTCACCCCTTGGAAGCATCGGTACTGGGTTAGTGCAGTTGTTGTCATCACTGTTCTTGGTACATACCTAATCTTTTCACCTTGGGGAATTGCACAATAGCGTTAAACCAGTAGTCTGATAGACTGCTGGTTTTTTTACGTAATAGATTGATAGCGGTTAAGGAGATCAATATAGTGTTTTAGCGCATGCAAATCTATAGTGAGTCCAATGTACGTTCATTAATGGACCAACGAATAAACAAACGATCTTATATTCCGATCACATTAGGTTTTGCTATTACAGATTTACTGTTCTACCTCATTTTATGAATGGTATTGATTTAATGACGTTACTCTTCATTTATTTTTTCGTGCGTTAATCTAAATGAAAGGCCCAATCAAAAACGGCTTTAAGACATAAAATACTTAGAAAGAATGGGTTTATGGGGATACAGCGGGAGGATACGACTAATTAAAGGCCTTAAGAAGTTACATTCTAAAGTAAAAACCGTTCTTAAATTTGAAAGAAGGAAAGGGGAAATCTTAATGAATAACCATTTTGAGCGGTTCTTTTATTGTACCCCTTCCAAGATCTCTCACATCTCTTTTTAAACCGGTTTATAAGTGAAAATCGTTATGTATAAATTTATTATGTTGGAAAAACTTCAATCCATTCGAATGCCCTTGCTCGTTAGTTATACAAACAGATTACCATTGCTAACAACCGTATCATTGAATTGTAGAAAGTTTATTTAGTAAGCAACATTTATCTTGTATTGTCACTGTATTTTCATATGATGATATAAAAATTAAAAATGAATGGAGGTAATAAAAACGCAATGGAAAAGGATGAGCAGCTATTTACCTTACTATTTGAATTTGAAGAAAAGCTTCAAAGAAATTTAGAATCGAGAGAAATTGATTTACTTCGTGATCTCGTGGTTAATAGTAAGTCTCCTCTCTAGCTCATCTTTTAATAGTTGAATGAAGTCGTTGTTTAAGTTATCTAGAATAGACTTTTCAATTAAATCGTTTAACAAAGTATCGCTAATATCTGTAATTTTCAATTAATTCACCACCTCTATAATTAACATTTTTCATTACCCTTTATAAATGGTATGTAAACCTATTTAGGATAAAAAGTTTATAAATTTTAAATTCGTACGTATTCAAATTAAACGTGCATGAATTATGGGTTCGGCTGTGAAAGCTTCTTGCTGAGTAACAGTTTTACAAAAAATGTTATGGTTTCTTAAGCACAATGTTTGCAGTATCCAACGATTGTGCTTTTTTGTTCATTTTTAAAGAGGATTTAGTTTAACAAAAGCTAAAGAATCAGGACTTAAGTTTTAATTATATATTCTGTGCGTTTTAGGAACTGCTCAAGTTCAACCGGTCAGGGCTAGTCGGACAAGTAGGACCCGTTATCCCTAAACAAGACAATGCTTAGTTTTTTGATTTAACATCGTATTTTATTTGTTGAAAAAGCTTGTCATTTAGTAATCTTTCTAACGGCAGGATTCGTAAAACATGGGTAGATTTATTCTAAACGGATCGCAATTGCCTCTTATTGGTCTCAATCACCCCTTGGTCATCAGCAAAGCTTCCTGTGGCCTCTTTTTTCCTGTTTTCTACATACAGGGTATCGCGTATAATTGGTGGTTGGAATGGAGAGAGAACATGAAGCCAACTATACCATTGGGTTTATTTGAACTAAAAGAAGAGATGAAGCAACGGAAGCATCAGCGAATGACGATCAAAATGCGCTCGTTTATGAAGCGGATTGGTCAAAAAAGACGTACGGAGCTAATGGTTGCTACTGTGAACAAGCATTTGAAGCGTTTGAAGGTACGTGCGTATTCGTCTACAGGCACACAGTGGCATCGTCTGAAAATGGAAGAATGGGTGACTTTTTCTTTTCAAGAGGTGGAGCATTCTCCTCATCTCATACAGGTGAGGACCAGTGATCTTCCTTTTCAACTCTATGTTCATCAAGAAGAAGCCCTACGGCGGTTAGATGAGACCCCTATGCCGTTCTCGGGTATCTTGTCTATACCAACAGGCGGCGGAAAGACAGTCGTTGCTGTGCATTGGCTTCTGAAAGAAGGAGTCAATAAAGGGCGTAAAGTGCTGTGGTTGACACACCGTCATGATTTACTTGACCAAGCTTTTTCTGCAATTCGCACCCTTGCAACAAATGATTTAGTGAAGAAGGGAAAAGCCATTTCGTGCCGACTTATATCGAGTGACGAAACCCATGAGTCGGTAAAGGCTATCCAGTCAACCGATCAAATTGTTATTGGTACGAATCAAAGTATTGTAGGACAATTATCCTTGCTGCAAGAAAATTGGTTAAAGGCTAATGAGGACATATTGATTGTTGTTGATGAAGCTCATCATGCAGTGTCTGAAACGTACGAGCACATTTTAACGACAGTATCAAAAAAATCAAATTCTACTATTTTAGGTTTAACTGCCACCCCTTTTCGGACCTTAGAAGAAGAGAGAGGATTGTTAAAGAAACGGTTTTCAGATGATATTGTCTATAAGCTAGATGTGGCAACGTTAATTGCAAGAGGTATTTTAGCAGAACCGTTTTTTAAAGAGCTCAAAACCGGTGTGAAAAAACTGCCGACTTTATCGGTAGCGGATATTCAGCACATTCATACAGCTGATCGTTTGCCTCCAAAGGTGGAGCACTATTTGACGATTCACCAAGCGCGCAATGCGCTTATTGTAAAAGAGTATCGTTCTCATAAACACGTGTATGGTAAGACGCTTGTGTTCGCGATGAATCGTAAGCATGCCATTTTATTGACAAGACAGTTTATAGAGGCGGGCATCTCAGCTGATTATTTTATTTCAGGAGAAGAGAAGAAAGAAGAAGTGCTAAAACGGTTTAAAGACAATGAACTGGATGTATTAATAAACGTGAATATGTTAACCGAAGGAACGGACTTACCGGATGTTCAAACTGTATTTCTAGCTCGGCCCACATCGTCCGCTATTTTAATGACACAAATGATTGGAAGGGCGATGCGAGGTGTTGAAGCAGGAGGAACGGCATCAGCACAGATCGTGCATTTTCATGATGAATGGCCAGAGACGATTTCTTGGATTACGCCAAATGAACTCTATCAAGATGAGGCAGCCGAAATGAAGCAACGGTTTGTTGAGAATCAAAGAGTGCCATTGACGATTTCAATTGTTGATAAATGGTATAAGAGTTTACCTAAAGAAGAAGCAGAAGCCCATCGTTTTGTTGAAACGATCCCTGTTGGTGTGTATTCATTTATAGACCCTTCCCAACGCCAGTCAATTGACATTCTTGTCTATGAACATTTGGTTACTGCTTATGAATCGTGGCTTGCCAACATGGTAGTAGTAGAAAAACACGAAGTGGCTGCCATGCTAAATAGAACAGCCAAGTCTTATTTTCGAGAAAAACGACATACATTTGGTTTTCATGAACAAGATCTCGCAGCGCTGTACCACTATTTTAGTCAGACGAAAACTAAACCAACGCTACGCTGGTTGAAAGACCGGGATAAAGTGGATATCACAAGACTGGCGGAAGAGATTACGCAAAGAAGGCTTTACGGTGAAAAGAAAAAACACTTCATTGATACTCATTGGAATGAAGAGCAATCGTTTATCGCGGTTTATTTTGGTTTTAATAAGCTTGAATTTCGTAAGCGTTTAGAGCTTGAACTTATTCGATTAGAAGAGCCTGAGTTATTTAGCCGAGTCGAATGAGTCAGTGTAAGTATGTTCTAGCCTTCTATTACAAAAATACCAAGAGAGCAACGGAGGCTCTCTTTTTTGCGTGGACAACAATAAGTGAGGTAATTGATTTTTCTAAAAATAGGTTTAGAATGACAAGTACTGGTAAATAGAGTAGCAAGAAGGAACGATTGGTTCTTTGGAAAGAGGTGACACGAAACGATGTAGCAAGGACTTGGGATGGCAAAAAATGAACACTATAGGAGGGATTACGTGGCAAATAATCGCGGTGTTGTATACATGGGTAAAAAAGGTGTACAAGTACAAGATATTGAGTATCCAGAATTGGTGTTAAAAGATGGCCCGGGAGTTCCTAAAGCGAATGTCGGTCGGAAATGTGAGCATGGTGTGATTCTAAAAGTCATCGTTACGAATATTTGTGGTAGCGACCAGCATATGGTACGTGGGCGGACTACAGCTCCAGAGGGTCTCGTATTAGGTCATGAAATTACTGGTGAAGTGATCGAAGTTGGTAGAGATGTTGAGTTTATTGAGAAAGGGGATATTGTTTCAGTCCCGTTCAATATTGCGTGTGGTCGCTGTGTAATGTGTCAGGAGCGAAAAACGCATATTTGTTTAAACGTTAATCCAGAACGTCCAGGTTCGGCCTATGGCTATGTTGATATGGGCGGATGGGTTGGAGGTCAATCAGAATACGTCATGGTTCCCTATGCTGATTTTCAATTACTTACGTTTCCAAACAAAGAGAAAGCGATGGAAAAAATCCTTGATTTGACCATGTTAACAGATATTTTTCCAACTGGATTCCATGGGGCTTATACAGCTGGTGTTAGTATTGGATCAACCGTTTATGTAGCAGGTGCAGGGCCGGTAGGTTTAGCGGCGGCACATTCCGCTCAACTTCTAGGTGCGTCAAGTGTCATTGTCGGTGATCTTAACGAAGAGAGATTGGCACAAGCACGTAGCTTTGGTTGTGAAACAGTTGACCTTTCTAAGCATGATCGACTCGGGGAACAAATAGAAGCGATTTTAGGTGTGCCAGAGGTGGATGCAGCAGTAGATGCTGTAGGATTTGAAGCATCGGGTCATGGAGAGCATGGAGGTGAACAGCCGGCAGCGGTACTCAATGCAATCATGGATGTGACTCAAGCTGGTGGGAAACTAGGGATCCCGGGGCTTTATGTTACTGAAGATCCAGGGGCAACAGATGAAGATGCAAAGACAGGCTCGTTAAAAGTGCGGTTTGGACAAGGTTGGGCAAAGGCACATACGTTTGTGACTGGGCAGACACCGGCCATGCAATATAACCGACAATTAATGAAGCTTATATTATCTGGCAAAGCTTCTATTGCAAAAGCTGTTAATGCCACCGTTATTTCTCTAGATGAAGCACCGGGTGGCTATGCTGATTTTGATGGTGGTGCAGCGAAAAAATTTGTCATCGACCCGCATGGTACGCTTAACTAAAAGATTAAGGCTACAGCACCTGTCTTTTGTTTGTTGCTTTAGAATGAAATCCGAGTAGGGAGATCTTCCTTGCTTGGTTTTTTTTTGGCATAATAAGAAGACGTAAAGGATAAAGGAGCGTTTTTAAATGAATCAACATGAGGCAAAACAGATAATAGAGCAGTTGCGTAGTGGCGAGATAAAAGAAGTGGTTGTTACAAAAGAGCAATTTACTAGTTTTCGTGAGGCGTTAATGGAGCAAGAGGATAAAAAAGATTTTCGTGGAAATGCACAGCATCGCGGCGCTGTCATTTATACGTATCAACCTGGTTGGACGGCTTAAGAAATGATTCCGAACAAGGATTCAGTAAAGGGAAGTGATTCTCTTTCCGCTGTTATCGTGTCAATGGTTAAGGGGGATCATATTTCAATTGAAGTCGTTCATCATGACGGCGCGGTATTAGGTACATTATTTCTTTCCGATGTGCGCAACGCCATTCAATCAGGTCGTGAAGACGATACAGCTGCATCTCTTCTCGACCACCGTCCAGAATTAGTCGCACCCCATCAGTTTGAATCGTTACTTAAAAGTGAGATGTTTGCCATCTTAATGAATTCTCTCTATGACGGTGTCTATGTAACTGATGGGAAGGGCGTAACGTTAAAAGTAAACAAAGCATACGAACGAATAACAGGTATTCCGGCGCAAGCCATTATCGGCATGCATATGCGGGATATGGAGAAAGCCGGCTATATTTCCCGTTCCATCTCTCTTGAAGTGATCAAGCAAAAGAAAGTAGTAACTCGTATGCAGCGTTTAGCAAGTGGTCGAAACGCTATGGTGTCTGGTACGCCGTCTTTTAACGTTCATGGGGAGATTGAATATGTCGTTAGCGTAGTTCGTGACATGACGGACCTTTTGAACATACAGGCTGAATTAGAAGGCTTAAAGGAACAGCAAGCTGAGCTTGAGCGCTTTGTTGGAAAAGTGGACGGAACACCGATTGTTGCTGAAGATGAAAAGACCGTTGCGTTTTTAGCTACGGCGAAACGTGTCGCGCAAACGACAGCGACTGTCTGCCTCCTTGGTGAAAGTGGTGTCGGAAAAACAAAAGCAGCCGCTTATATTCATGAACATTCGCAACGCAAAGACAAGCCCTTTGTCGTTGTAAATTGTGGAGCTATTAGTGAAACCCTTATTGAAGCTGAATTATTCGGTTATGGACCTGGTGCTTTTACAGGAGCTCTAGCAAAAGGGAAAAAAGGTCTAATTGAAGCTGCCCATGGTGGGACGCTTTTTCTAGACGAGGTAGGGGAGTTACCACAAGGAACACAAGTAAAGCTGTTGAAAGTGCTGGATGAGCATCGATTTACACCAGTTGGTTCAACGACGGAAAAACGGGTAGACGTCCGTCTACTATCGGCAACCCACCAGAATCTTGCTAGTCTAGTGAAAGAAGGGATTATGCGTGAAGATTTCTATTATCGAATAGCGGTCGTACCTCTTGTCATTGAGCCGTTACGTGAACGACCGAAAGAAATTGATCGTTTGGCCCGCTTCTTTTTACAAGAATTAAACAGTCGCTATGGAAGAAAGGTTGTATTAGAGTCAGATGCCTTCAAAGCGTTACAAAAAAGACAATGGCCGGGAAATATTCGTGAATTAAAGAATGTCATCGATTTTGTTGTCGCTACGAGCCCTACTCCTGTCATTCGTGCAAGTGATTTACCACAACCATTTATTCAAAATGAGAAACAGATGCCGGCGCTTACGCTAAAGGAAGCCGTTGTTCAACTGGAGCAAGCGATGATTACGAAAGCATTGGCTGACCATAGAACGACTCGAAAAGCAGCTGAAGCATTAGGGATAAGCCAAGCGGCGCTAGTAACAAAGCGAAAAAACTATTCATTTGATTAAATTTATAATCGTTTGATTCATATTGTAATCAACATCCCTGTGTAAACCCCTTCATGCACTAAATGATACGTTGGCACGATTTTTGCTTCTATCTATAAAAAGATAGGGGGAAGAACTATGAATCAGCAACAATTTAAAAGCGCTTACAAAATTTGGACAGGGTCAGGTTCTACCAAGCAAGTGAAACATGAAGTTGAGCGATTAAAGATGAAGAAGCCGTTAATCGTTAGTGATCGTATTATTGCAGATGCAGGCTTGTTAGAAGAAGTCTGTGACCATTTGGATACGGTGTCGTATGGTACATTTTTAGAGGTACAACCAGAACCAGCTTTTGCTGTTATTGAAGCATGTAAACGTGTGTTTCTGGAAGGCGATCACGATGGTTTTATTGCAATTGGTGGAGGGAGCGCTATTGATACGGCTAAAGCGGCATCTGTCTATGCAACATATGATGGTGACCTAAGTGATTTTGTTGGAACCGATCTCGTTCCGAAGAAAGGTGCACCACTTATCGCTATTCCTACAACAGCAGGTACAGGCTCAGAGGTCACGAATATTGCGATTTTATCGGACAAAGAAGCACAATTGAAAAAGGGGATTGCGAGTGATTTCTTACTGCCAGATGTAGCCATTGTGTCACCTGAGATGACCCGTACTGCACCACAGCATGTCACAGCGGCAAGTGGCATTGATGCCATGGTTCATGGAATTGAAGCTTACTTATCTGTCAATGCCTCACCACTTACAGATGCGCTCGCCCTTCAATCGATTACCATGATCGCTCGGAGTTTACCGAAAGCATATACAAATGCTCATTTTTTAGAGGCGAGAGAAGAAATGGCAACAGCAAGCTTAATGGCTGGAATGGCGTTCGGAAATGCCGGTGTAGGAGCGGTGCACGCACTAGCCTATCCGTTAGGAGGCCGTTTTAATATGGCGCATGGTGTGAGTAATGCGTTGCTATTACCGTTTGTAATGGAAATGAACAAACCAGCTTGTTTAGAGCGTCTGGGTGATATTGCAACAGCATTAGGCGAGAAAACGACAGGGTTAAGTCTAAATGAAGCTGCGGATCGTGCCATTCTTGCGATGACCCGGTTATGCGCGCAGGTGAATATCCCTGCTAGCTTGAAAGCATTTGATATTGAGAGAAGTGATTTAGAAGCAATGGCAGACGATGCGTCGAAAATTGATCGCCTCTTAAAGAATAACCCACGTCAATTAACGAAAAAGGAAATCTATGAAATTTATCAAGCGGCATATGAAGGACGGATAGCGCGATGAAATGGAGACAACGGCAGTTTGGTCAGGAAACACCGTATCAGCCATTAGGTCCGTTTAAGCTAAGAGTACCTTTCTACCACTACCGTTTTGAATGGCCAGATTATGTGCAGGGACTGCTGATGTGTGCAGTGGATTTGGCCGCCATTCCGTTACTAATGGAACTGCTTGGTATGCCATTTGAAGCAGCCCTTGCTATCGTCATTTTGAATGGACTGTTTTATTTAACCCATCATTTACTTGGCGATCCGGTTGTGCCAGGTTGGATTACACCAGCTATTCCACTTATTATGATTTACGTTTCATCGTTTCCAGAAGATGAACGAGTGCATGCATTAATTGCGTTTCAATTAACGTTAGGGCTCATTTCCATTTTCTTTGGAGCGACAGGGTTAGCAAGTAAGGTGGTTCGTTTTGTCCCTAGTGCAATTAAATCAGGTGTTATTTTAGGAGCAGGAATTATTGCGGTGATGACGATCTTTGAAGTTGGAGGACGTTTTGAATCGTTTCCATGGACCATTTCCATTGCAATCGGGATAGGCTTTTATCTAATGTTTTCAAAGCATTTTCAACGTCTGAAAACACGTGGGGGTGTTTACGGTTTAGTAGGGAAACTAGGAATTTTGCCTATCATTCTTTTAGCCGTTGTGGTAGCACCATTATTCGGTGAGGCTCCTTGGCCATCAATTGAGTGGGGGTTCTCGAAGCCTGACTTTATTACCCTTTGGAATGAATACACGTTGTTTGGCGTTGGCTTTCCTCCGCTTATGATGTTTTTAACCAGTTTGCCTACTGTATTTGCTGCGTATCTCGTTTTATTTGGCGATATTCTCCAAGCGAAAGCCATTATCAAAGAGGCAGATGAAGTGCGCGAAGATGAAAAAGTAGAGTACAATCCAAACCGTGCTCACCTTATATTTGGTGGGAGAAATAGTTTTATGAGCATTATTGGTCCTGATGTAACGATGGCAGGACCAACGTGGGCGGCAATGCAGGTTGTTATTACAGAGCGATTTAAAGAAGGAAAGAAATCAATGCATTCTATCTTTGGTGGAATGGGTTCATTCCGGTTAGGGACGAATACAGGCCTATTATTATTACCAATTGTAAGCTTAGTTGAGCCCATTCTTGGAGTAGCAATGGCGTTAACTTTATTAATTCAGGGGTACGTAAGCGTTCGAATTGGGATTTTAGAAGCGAAAAGCCAGCGCGATTTAGGTATTGCTGGCGTGATAGCAGCCATTTTAGCAGTAAAAGGTGCGGCTTGGGCCTTTGCTGCAGGTGTGATCTTATGTTTACTGATTTACGGAAAGCAGTTCTTTAATGGAGAGAATGATGAAACCTTTGTAAAAGATCAAAAAGAAAAAAGGAGTGCGTAACATGAATCGTGCTTTATTTATTAACAATGGAGACGTTTGGACGAATCAAACCATTGAAGTAGAAAATCCAGCCACAAAAGAAATCATTGGTACAATTGCTAAAGCAGGTCGGGAAGAAGCAAAGCAAGCCGTAGACGCGGCAGCTTCTGCACTAAAAGCTTGGAAAAGTAAAACTGCTGCTGAGCGAAGCGAATATTTACTGAAATGGCACGAATTAATAAAACGAGATGAAAAGATTCTCGGCGAAGGGATGACCATTGAGCAAGGGAAGCCTTTAACAGAAGCCGTGGGTGAAATTCGGTACGCCAATAGTTTTCTTTCATGGTATGCGGAAGAAGGAAAGCGTATATATGGAGAAACGGTACCTGCAAGCGCACCAAATAAACGAATACTCGTTCAGAAACAGGCTATTGGTGTAATTGCAGCAATCACTCCATGGAATTTTCCTGCGGCGATGCTCACTCGTAAGTTAGGGCCGGCATTAGCAGCTGGCTGTACCGCTGTCGTCAAGCCTTCAGAATTGACGCCGTTTACTGCTTATCGCCTTGCCGATCTTGCTTTAGAAGCAGGGGTTCCAAAAGGTGTGATTAATGTCATTACAGGAGATGCGGCGGCGATAGGTGAAGTGTGGATGAACGATGATCGGGTTCGTAAAGTGTCGTTTACCGGTTCAACGGCAGTCGGGAAATTATTAATGAGACAGGCTGCGGATACAGTAAAAAAGTTATCCCTTGAGCTTGGAGGACATGCGCCATTTATTGTCACCCAACATGCTGATATTGAAAAAGCAGTAGATGGATTAATGGGTTCCAAATATCGAAACGGTGGCCAAACGTGTGTATGCGCAAATCGCGTGTACGTACATGAATCCATTAAAGACCTATTTTCAGAGTCATTTATTCAGGCAGTCAAACAGTTGAAGACAGGTAACGGCTTAGCAGACCATTCCATCATCGGTCCCCTTGTCAATCAAAGCGCGGTAGATAAGGTTCAGAATCATCTAAGAGATGCGCAAGAAAAAGGCGCAACCCTTATCTATGGACAGGAACCGGAAGAGACAAATGGTTATTATCAAACGCCAGTTGTCGTTATGGATGCAACTGACGATATGCTCTGTATGAATGAAGAAACGTTTGGCCCGCTTGCGCCAATTACGACGTACCAATCCGTTGATGAAGTTATTCAAAGGGCAAACGCTACCCCTTTTGGTTTAGCCGCATACGTCTACTCAACGAATTTAAGCGAAGCCTTTACTATTTCAGAAGCATTGGAATATGGAATTATCGGCTTAAACGACGGGTTACCATCTGTTGCGCAAGCGCCTTTTGGTGGTGTAAAAGAAAGTGGCCTTGGTCGGGAAGGTGGTCATTGGGGGATTGAAGAGTATCTCGAAGTAAAATATATTTCTATGGAGTTGTAACGATAGCATTTATAATCATGATTCAACATGATAGAAAAGGAATGTCGCTAGGAAGGTTTTCCTGGCGTCTTTTTTTAGGTTAATCACTTGTATTTCTTACACCGTACGTAACCTAACAAAGTGAACGGAGGAAGGAATTGATTCTTTTCTTATAGAATTTAGTGAAAAGGGAACCTGTGTCCAACAGCTGATTTGGATAGAGTAGTGGAATTGTAAGAAAATGAATGATCGTATCTTTCTTGAAATGAAGGAGTTTAAAAATGGAGAAATGGGATTTAGTTGACAGAAATCGAACGAAATTAGAGAAACAAATTATGCGTGGAGATCCAATGGAAGCCGATGAATTTCATTTAGTTGTACACGTATGTATTTTCAATTCAAAAGGAGACATGCTTATTCAACAGCGGCAACCTTTCAAATATGGATGGCCAAACTTATGGGATATCACATGTGGTGGCAGTGCAGTTGCCGGTGATACTAGTCAGCAGGCTGCTTCGAGAGAGTTATTTGAGGAGTTAGGTATTTCATATGATTTTAAGACTATTCGTCCGCACATTACAATTAATTTTGACCGTGGCTTTGACGATTATTATCTCATTGAACAGGACATTGATTTAACGAAATTGGTGTTACAGAGTGAAGAGGTGAAAGCGGCGAAATGGGCTTCAAAGGAGGAGATTTTAACCCTTATTCAGCAAGGCGAGTTTGTGCCTTATTATAAGGGACTCCTGTCGTTTCTTTTTGAAGGCCGACATCATTATGGCTCCATTCGTTTATAAAAAAGGGGGTCTTACTATAAATAACAGTATGTACTTAACTCATTATGCCAACGTCATTGTAAATGTTGGGGTGTCTGTTGAGAAGGGAGACTTGATCAAAATCAATTTCTCCTCAGAACACCTGCCGTTAGTACGAGAATTGACAAAAGAAGCCTACAAGAATGGTGCCCACTATGTCTCCCTTGATTTACAGGACCCGGAAATTGAAAGGAATCGAGTGAACTATTTGGCAGAGGATTTCCTTGATGAATTTCCTAACACAGAAGTGCAAAATCAACTCAATTATGCAAAGTCCGGTTATTCTATGATTACGATAAAGGCGCCAACGTTTTCGAATCAGAGAGATGAGTCAATTGAAAGAGCTTCAATACTAACGAAAACAAAATCCATGGCTATGAGACCTTGCCAAACGTATGGTATGGAAAATCATAATAAATGGTACAGAAAGAAGTTCTCCTGATGGAAAACGGAGAATGGCGCATTTGAGAAGTTTCGTTAAAACATTTCGAAGAGTGGGGGACAGAGTGTGGATATAAGTACAAATAGAGTAACCATTCGTACGTTTCAAGACGATGATTGGGAAGCGGTTTATCGTTACACCTCTGATGCTGCTACGATGTATTACATGCCTGGAGGTGTACTTTCTAAAGACGAAACAAAACAATTGATTCTAAATAATAGTGGTGACCATGCAAAGAATTTTCCAGTACTCTTAAAGAAAGATCAGACCCTAATTGGTCATGTCGTGTTCCATGATTATTTTGGTTCTCATACCTTCGAAATAGGATGGGTGTTTCATCCGAACTATCGAAACAAAGGTTATGCATCCGAAGCGGCATATGCCCTTCTGAAATATGGGTTTGAAAACGTGGGTTTACATAGAGTTATAGCTACTTGTCAACCTGAAAACGTGCCGTCCTGGAGAGTGATGGAAAAAGTAGGTATGAGAAGAGAAGGTTATTTTAAGAAATGCATCCCGCATGAAAGTGGATGGTGGGATGAATATTACTATGCCATTTTAAAAGAAGAATTTGGTCGGTGCTCACATTCCTAAAAAAGAATAAGATAGTAGAGTTCAAGGAACGAAAGAAACCAATTAAAAATTACAGTAGACAGCTACCTTACGTCACACTCTATTCTTTGAGATAGGAGGTGTGAAAGAATGAAAAATCCATTTGTATTCGGTCGATTAAAAGAAGAAGATCCTAGACGTGAAGCGTTGGAAGCTACTATTAAAACAGTTTTTGATGAATTGGAAGAGGTGACTGCTGATGTGAATGTGACAATTGAACGATTGTAGAGGAAGTTTACCTGCGTAAGGTGGTTAGACAGTTCTGGCATTTTTGTAGTTTTCGTCGCTAAAAAAACAAGAATTTGTATCTAACTGATACAAATTCTTGTTTTGATGTGATTGATTGTTCATTTAAAGCCTTTTAACAGATGCAGTTCCCATAATACTCTAACAAACGAGGTTGAACCATTCGTGATCATATACACTTTAGTTGTTTAGTTTATTTGTCACCATCGGTTTCCGGGCTTTTTTGTTTTAAAAGCTGAAAGAAGTGAAATAAAACGTCTCTCGATTAGGAAGCTTAAATTGATCTATCTACCCTCGTTGCACAGCACGGGACTCGGCTGATGAATGTGTTACTGATGACGAGCCGTTCGTTCTATACCATCAATGATTACTTTATAGAGTTGTGGCGGCAGGTCATGTCCCATGCCATTAACCAACAGTAGCTCAGCTCCGGGGATGGCAGAAGCCGTGTCCTTGCCACACGCCGGGTCGATTAAGGGATCATCCATTCCGTGAATGACGAGCACCGGTACTTTTATGGTCGCAAGACGCGGACGACGGTCACCAGCAATAGCCATAGCAGCAATTTGTCGACCGACACTGCCTGGATCGTAGTTACGCTGGACTTCCGCCAGAATAGAGTCACGATATGCATTCTTTTCAAACGGATAGCCGGTGCCGGCGATGCGTTTGGCAAAAGAGAGCTTGTGCGCCAAAAATCCTACTTCATCCTCAAATGGATTCGGCGCTGGTTTAGTCATCATCGCCATGATTTCTGGGGAAGTTTGAGGAAGAGCGGGATTACCGGTACTGGACATAATGGAAGTAAGTGATAAAACTCGTTCAGGGTACTCACTGGCGACAATTTGAGCGATCATCCCGCCCATGGATCTGCCAACGAAATGGGCTCGGTCAATGGATAGGCCGTCGAGCAGTCCAATGGCATCTTTGGCCATGTCATTGAGAGTGTAAGGGATGTTTGGTCGCTCCCCCGACATGAGAGAAGTCGCCAAGGTGGTAAAGTCCAGTGCTGGATAATGGCTAAAGTGCGTTGAACAGCCTACGTCACGATTATCAAAACGAATAACGCGGAAGCCGCGCTCTGTTAGCATCTGACAGAACGAATCCGTCCAACGAATCATTTGGACTCCAAGACCGGAAATTAAGATAATAGCTTCGTCGTTTTCGTTACCGAAACTGTCATAAGCCAATTCGATAGTGTTTAGTTTTAGAACGTTCATTCTTATATCTCCTTATTTTTATTTGGTTCAGGGAATGCATTAGCAGCTAGTCTTTTAATGTAGTGAACGATGTCAGGTGCCCAATCATCAATGAAGTGATAAAAACAGTCTGAATTTCCAGCATATAGCTCTCGCAAAGCTTCTTCGTATTGATGAGAGTTACCTGCCATAGCTGTCATAAAATGATATGTTGCTTCTTGTGCCTCTCGTATCTTGCTCTGTTCTCCTCCAGCGCGACGAGCTTCATCAACGAGTTTCCGTAATGTTACTGACGCTCCTCCAGGTTGGTTCTTTAACCATTCCCAATGCCGCGGCAATAACGTAACCTCACGGGATACAACTCCTAGCTTCGGTCGACCTACTTGCCGGGTAGGTTGATGATTCACTTCCTTATCGGGCAAGTCACTAAACCGTTCTTCTAATCGTTTGTGTACGCTATCAATCTCTCCACGAAAATCAATATCTATCTGCTTTCCGGTGTTGTCGTCAAATATAAGCAACCGCGAAACGTCTATGTCATCTAGAGAATCTTTTACTGTAACAGCAACGTGATGTAATGAGCCACTGGCGAAAAGATTCATATCCAAAAATGCCGTGCAGTAAACAGACGTTAGGTCTTTCTTCATGCTCTACCTCCTCTATTGAATGTCAACACTAATAATACCCGGGTAAAATAAGAAAGTCAATATTACCCGGGTGAAATCTATTTAACTGTTGTTTATAGGGAATAAAACGGTATAAGAGGAGGGTTATCAATCTGATAGTTTTTAATAAACTACTGTTTTTGTTAGATGCAATGACTTACATTTTCGATTGAGTTAAGCAACGGGTTTTGTTGAAGACAAGACTACTGTACAAGCTAGATGATGGTAAAAATACAAGTTTAAAGACGATTGAATCTGATCATCATTTATTTGTACCCATCGAAAAGGATGTTTTACTACTTGAGGGATGGGGTTACGTCATTGGTTCTCGTGAATTGTCGTATAAGGATGATCTATTAGAAATAACCATACTTTGTTATCGTGAATCGAAGAAAAGAATGAAGTAGACATCTGATTTAGAAAGCGTTCAATTCGAACGCCTTTTTTTATCTAAATAAAAGTTGCCTATAGGTCTTAAAACAAGTAGCCCAATAACAGCTAAATAGAACCAATCCCCTTCTTTATTAAAGACAAATCGTACAATAAGTAGACAAACCAAAAGGACGATTACAGCTGAATGGAATAGTACCTTACTCATAGTATGTTCTCCTAAATGATCATTATTTTTCCTTTCATTATAATACCTTTTTCATAAGAGAGAGAGTCATTGATAAATGAAACTCCTCTGCTAATCCTGTATAATGTGGAAAAAAGGGGAGGGTCTTTATGGTAGTAAAGGAAGCAACATTAGAAGATTTAGAAGGAATTGCGCAATTATTTAATGAGTATAGAAAATTTTATCATCAAGAAGATCACTTGGACGGGGCCCGAGAGTACGTGCATGCTCGATTAGATAAAGGTGATTCGGTCCTTTTTATGGTGAAGGAGGATAACGCTTACTTAGGATTCACCCAGCTTTATCCGACATTTTCATCTATTTCAATGGCGAAAGCGTGGATTTTAAATGATTTATATGTACATAAGAATGCAAGAGGAAAAGGTGTAGCAGAAGCTCTTCTTGAAGAGGCAAAAGCCTATGCATTAGAAACAGGTGCAGTGAGTATCGCGCTTAGCACGGCACCTGACAATTTCCCTGCACAACGGTTGTATGAAAAACATGGCTATAAACGGGATGAGCAGTTTTATCATTATGAGTTAGGACTAGTGTGAGGGGGAGAACATGGCAGACCTTATTATCCTGTTTGGGCCTCAAGCTGTTGGGAAAATGACGGTTGGCGAAGCATTAGCAGAGAAAACGGGCATGAAGTTGTTTCACAATCACATGACAATTGATGCCGTTGCTCCTGTTTTTGGTTTTACAGATGAAACGTGGCGAATCGTGAATCAATTTCGGAGGGAAATCTTTCAAGCCGCTGCTAAAAGCGATCTGAAGGGTGTAATCTTCACCTATGTATGGGCGTTTGATTTGCAGAAAGATTGGGATTATGTTGCAGGCATCTCTGCTATCTTTGAGGAGCAGGGAGGGCGTGTGTACTTTGTTGAGCTGGAAGCATCGTTAGAGGAGCGCTTAGTACGAAATAAAAGTGAACACCGTCTTGAAAAGAAACCAACAAAGCGAGACATCGTCTTTTCGGAGAATGAACTAAAAGAAACAGCCGAAAGCCATCGCTTAAACTCAAAAGAGGGCGAGTTAAACAAAAAGCAGTACGTACGGATTAATAATACATCATTATATCCAAATGAAGTGGCTCAACACATACAAGATGTCTTTCATTTTCACTAAAAAGGAGAACGTATTATGGCATTTACAGACATTATAACCACTCAAAATGAATTTGAGGCTTTTTGTGAAGAAGTTGGAAAGCCAAGCGAGATGGCAGCAAATAAAGTGATTTCCTATTTAGATGAACAATGTGTAGCGTTTATCCAAGCCTCTCCATTTCTAACGATGGCATCCTCTAATAAAAAGGGTGAATGCGATGTGACACCTAGAGGAGATGAAAGGGGCTTTGTTCATGTGATCGATGCGCATCATTTGTTCATTCCTGAAAGGCCTGGAAATAAGCGCATGGATTCTGCTCACAATATAATTGAAAACCCTCATGTTGGTTTAATTTTCTTCATTCCTGGATTAGGAGAAACGTTGCGTGTGAATGGGGAAGCTTTCATTTGCCGTGACCCGAGCCTGCTTAAAGCATGCGTGGCAAAAGGAAAAACACCACACTTTGGTGTGCTCGTTCGTGTGAACGAGTGCTATGTTCATTGTGCAAAAGCGTTTCTTCGTTCCGGTCTATGGAAGCCTGAGACGTGGGCTGAGAAAGGGGAGCGTCCTTCACCTGCAAGGATGTTACAGGCTCATGTGAGCGTCGGTCAAAAATCGGAGCAGGACATTGAACGATCGTTAGAAGAAAGCTACACAAAACGTCTTTATTAATGGGTGAATAGAAATGAGGGAATACAATGATTCGCCAAGCAGTTGGAGCCATCATTCATCAAGGCGATTCTTACATTGTCGTGTGTAAGTCGTGGCAGCATACGATAAATGGGGAAGTGAAGATTGACGATGAGTGGGATATCGTAAAAGGTGGGGTTGAAAAAAGCGATCCATCGTTGGAAGCGGCTATTTTGCGAGAGCTTTATGAAGAGACAGGGTCAACTGCTTTTACGATCTGTAACAAGTTTGATGCCCAGCTACACTTTTCATTTCCTCCTGAGATGCAAGAAAAAATTGGCTACAGTGCGCAAGAAACAACGATTTTTCAAGTTGAGTTTACAGGGAATGTAGACCACCTTAAGCCGGTAGATGGGGAAATTAGTGGGATCCAGCTCGTTCATAAAAGTGAATTTTTAACGTGCCTTAGTCATGAAGAAATGAGGCAATATGTAAAAGAAAACATCGCTAATCTCGTTTAAGAAAATAGCGTTTTCTGATGAAAATAAAGAGTAAAATGAAAGCAACAGTGAGACTTCCATATAATAAGACGTTAAGAACAGCATCAACCCAGTATGATCAAGTTTGCTTAAAAACAACGGTTCTTACGATAGTGGTACAAAATAATGGGGAACACCCGTTATTTTTAATGAGGGAATGTGAATGAGCACTCATATTAATGCTTGTCCACTTTCTATTTGCTAAAGCTGGTTCATTAGCTATCACATGTTAGGTAAATCGAATGGTGTTAAAACCCCATTAATGTAAAAACTGCTTGGCTAATGGACCCTTGCTAGTTCTTTTTCATCGTACCACGCAGTTCTCTTAAGAGAAGTCTCCTCAATCCCCGCTACGCCATCGTTATTTTGACATTAAAAAGGGTGTCACTTTCCGTCTCCTTCTTATATCGTTAAGGCGACTCGAAACCCTCGCGCACTATAATAGGATGATGCACCATTATGGTAGACAAAGACATGTCCGAAGCGATAATCACAAAATAGCGCTCCGCCTCGCTTTCTTATATCCGCTGGTGTTTGAACCCAACTCGACGTTTTAGCATCAAATTCACCAAGCTCTTGTAGAGCACGGTATTGGGCTTCTGTAAGTAAAGAAGTGCCCATTGCCTTCACCGTGTCAATAACATTGAGGGCTGGTTTGTTTGCCTTTCTAGCATCGAGGGCGGCTTGATCGTAACAGGCGCTTCTTCTTCCTGTAGGGCTTTCTTTTGAACAGTCAACAAAAGTGTAGAGGTCTTGCTTGGCGTCATAAAAAACAACGTCCGGTTCTCCACCGGTCATCTCCATTTCATTTAGTGACCAAAGCGCTTCAGGATGATTCTTTAATCTCTCTTTAACCGTTGTCCATTCAATCGATGGATGACGTTGTTGATTCGCTTTAAAGCGATTTTCTAGTGTACTTAGTAATGCTTGACCATCTTTATCAGAAAGAAAATGGTTTTCCATGTAGGTCACCTCATTTTGGGAAGTCCTTTTTTTATTAGTATAGTAAACTTTAATCCCTTTTAAAAGCTCAAGGAGTACATGGAATCATTTGTGTTTTTGTATTTATGTACGGTATGCTTGATGAAGCGAGGTGATCGTATGAAGAGCGTTTATAACGGTGTAATCGTAATGGGGTTGGCTATTGCCATTTTTTTCTCGTATCAATGGTGGCAAAGCACTCAATCTGTCCAGCCAATGGCAAGTGAGAGTTTACTGGAGGAGGCTCATAGTACCTCACTTAATCATAGAAGTGCCGTTCAAGAAGTTGAAGGCGAACGTCGGGCTTCATCATCAGAACCACAATCCAATGATCAACTCACATACTATTCGACTGGTGAAAACATTGGCCAGTTATCCATTCCTGAGCTAAATAAAACCTATGATACGTTCTGGGGCACAGACGATGCCACGCTCCATCAAGGAGTTGGCATGTATGTTAGTGAATGGACAACAACACCTGATGAAAAAGGACATACGGTGTTAAGTGGCCATCGGGACACCGTGTTTTCTGAATTGGGTGAATTGGTTATAGGGGATCAACTAATAGTGGAATTTGACGGGATTCAATATGTTTATGAAATTAATGACACGTGGATTACAGATGCAGAGGATCGAACAGTGATTGTGAAAAAAGACGAAGCCACGTTAACGGTTACAACCTGTTATCCATTCCAATACTTAGGTGCAGCGCCGGACCGCTATATTATTCAGTCCCACTTGGTTGCAACCTATGAGATGTAGCACGCCGCAGACGTTTTTCTAAACAAAAAAGCTAAAGCAGCTCCAGCATACTTTAGCTTTTAGGTAACGAAAACCCTTTTCCAATAATTTCAGATGCGCTTAAGAAGACAACAAACGAATTGGAATCATGGGTTTGAATGAGTTCTTTTAAATAAACGGCTTCAGATTGGTCAACTACACTAAATAATAATGATTTTCTTGCTTTGGAGTAGCCGCCTTCAGACCAGACTTTTGTTACACCGCGGTCGATTTCATTATAAATGAGATCTGTCACTACTTGATCATGCTCCGTGATAATAAGAACAAGCTTTGAATTGGTCGAACGTAAAAGCACGAAGTCAATAACCTTGCTTCCAATAAACAATGCGACCATTGCATAAAGAGCGAGTTCTAAATTAAAGACAATCATTGCAGCAACGACGATGATCCCATCAATAATGAGTTGAGCAAATCCGCTGGAAATATTAAAATACTTCCGCATAATTTGACTAATAATAGTTGTTCCACCGGTTGATCCATTTCCTTTAAAAACAAGGCCAAGCCCTACGCCGAAAAGAATGCCTCCATAAACAGAGGCTAGAAATGGATCAGTAACAGAAAATGTCTTAAAGGATGTAAGCCATATAAAGACAGGTAATATGAAGGTACCGACAAGTGTTTTTGCACTAAAGCTTTTACCGAGTATCAAGTAACCGACAAAGAAAAGAGGTACATTAATAATCAGCTGCACCACCGCAGGTGTAAAGCCATATAAGTCGTTTAAAATAATGCTAATACCACTTACTCCTCCAGCGGCCAAACTGGCTGGAAGCATAAAAAGATTAAATGCTAAGGCAACAATAAATGTACCGAGAATAATTAACGAATAGGATCGCAGTTCCGAAACTTGTTTCATAAAAACAAACCTCAATTCTATTTACTCATAAATAATGAGTGCATTCACCAATTTCTAAATATATAGGAATGAAGGAGATCATTCAATATCCTTTTTAGATTTCGTACGTTTTGTTACGATTATCCGTCAATTTACTGCAAAATTGATAAGAAATGTGGTTTTCAACTGTTGCAACCTATCATTTTTATAATGAGTGTGGTTCAATGATAGTAAAAAAATGATACAGATGAAGGAGCAGATAATTTTGGTACGCATTCACATTGTCGCACCTTATTCTGCGATGGTTTCCGTTTTGAGCGAGTGTATTCCGCTTTTTCCATCTGCTGACATTACGTATTCTGTTGGAGATTTACAAAGAGGGCTAGAGATTGCGTTGGAGAAACAAGAAGATGGAATTGATCTTATTATTAGTCGAGGAGGCACAGCCAAGCTAATTAAAAAAGCAGTGTCTATTCCGGTTATTGATATTCAACTTTCTGGATATGATTTAACAAGATCGTTAACGCTGGCAAGTAAATTAAATGAAAAAACAGCTGTTGTAGGCTTTCAGAACATTACAGCAGGAGCGGCGGCAATTATTAAACTGTTGCATTTGCCAATCAATGTCTATACAATTCATTCAGCAAATGAAGTTACTTCGCTCTTACTTAAACTGAAGCAGGCAGGTTATAGCCATATATTAGGGGATGTCATTACTATTAATACATCTCATGAGGTTGGATTGAAAGGGATGTTGCTTCAATCAGGAAGAGAATCAGTAGCTCGAGCGATTGAAGAAGCAATTTACTTAATACAAACCTTGAAGAAGCAAACAATTATTAATCATGTAATGAAATCGTTGCTTATTGAGGAACATCGCAACATTGTTATGTTTGATGAAGACGAGACTTTGTTGTACAAGCATTTTCAAGATTTTCGTGACCCACTAGAAGAATCGGAATGGTCACTGTTACACAAAAGTCTTGCTATTAATGAATCCATTAAAGAGTTTTATACAAAAGACCAAGGACGTCTTCAAGTAAGAGGGATGTTACTAGATAAACGGTATAAAGTGTATGTGTTAAGTCGCTTGCATCCTGTTTTAAACTTAAAAGGTGTAACAGAAAAAACGATTATGAAAAAGGAACCTGTTGCAATGTCATCAATTCCATCTGCCAATCGGTTTAGGCTATTACAGCATCTATTTAAGAAAAATGAAGCGGTTGTCATTTCAGGTGAACGAGGTACAGGGAAAACGTTCCTCACGAGACAGCTTCATATACTTGAAAATAGAGAAGAGCCATACGTGGAAATTGATGCCGATGTGTTTTCTTTACACGATTTAGAGCACTTGCTTACAAAGAAACCAAGAACCATCGTGTTAAATCAATTTTCGATTGATGAACATCAGGATCTTTTGTCTGCATGTTTACAGAAAAGAAAAGCTACTTCCTTTCGTTTGATAATGCACACTTCTGTGAGATGGGATGAGGAACAGCTTGAAACATGGGGGTTAAAACATGTCCATCTGCCGATTTTAACTGATCGGAAAGAGGATATTGGGGATTTAGCAACGTTTTTCTTAGCAGATTTCCATCAAATTTATGGAACAAGGCCAGTTGGTATCTCTGAAGAGGCTATCTCTTATTTGGAACATCTGTCTTACAAGCATCACATCAGAACATTACGAGAAGTGATTAAGAATGCAACGATGGATGAAAAAGAGTACCTATTAAGTAAAGAAGTGATTAAATCGGTCGTTGAAACAACCGAGCAAAAACAAACGTTTCCAATAAATGGAACGTTAAAAGAAATGGAAAAAGCGATTATTGCTCAAGTACTACAGGAAGAAAACCAAAATCAAACCCAAGCAGCAAAGCGATTAGGTATCAACCGAGCAACGCTGTGGAGAAAGCTTAAAGATTAAATTCTTTAGGCTTTTTTTTATTCATATAACTGTTGCATTATTAAACGCTTTTTATTTTATGGAATTAATTTTACAAAAATGTGTTGCAATATTGTTCAATATCTTTTATGATGCAAGTAACTTATAAGTGAAAGCGTTTTTAAATAGAGGAGGAGTAACGATATGAAGATTAAAGCTTTTTTGGACCGAGTCCCAGGAGGCATGATGGTTGTCCCGCTATTACTAGCTGCGACAATTAATACATTCTTTCCAAATGCATTAAGAATTGGTGGTTTTACAGAAGCTCTATTCGTTAATAGTTCAGGCGCACTAATTGCTTTGTTTTTATTAATTGCTGGAACACAGATTACATTTAAAACAGCAGGAACATCGGTGAAAAAAGGATTAACACTTCTCTCGTTTAAATGGGGAATTGGAGCAGGTGTCGGCTTACTCGCACTAATCTTAGCGGATTCAAATGGCTTGTTCTTAGGATTAGCGCCAATTGCGATCATCGCAGCAATGACGAATTCAAATGGTGGTTTATATATTGCTCTAGCTGGACAGTACGGAAAAGAAGATGATAAAGCAGCTTATCCATTTTTAGCTTTAAGTGACGGTCCATTCTTAACAATGGTAGCGTTAGCAATCTTCGGAACAATGGGCTTTGCTCAAGGGATGTTTTCTCCACTTGACTTTGTAGCTGTATTGCTCCCGCTTTTAATTGGTATTGCAATCGGTAATATCGATAAAGACATGGGTGAATTTCTTTACAAAGGCAGCGACAAACTCGTTCCATTCTTTGCTTTTTCACTAGGAATGGGGATTAACTTCACAGCGATTATTCAAGGTGGTATTAGTGGAATCTTACTAGGTGTACTAACCGTCTTGCTTACTGGTGGAATTGGTTACTTTATCTTCAAATGGATTGGGTGGAACCCGATTGTTGGAACAGCAGAAGGCTCAACAGCTGGAAACGCAGTAGGTACACCAATGGCAATCGCCACAGCAAACGCATCATTCATGCCGATGGCGGAAATTGCAACGGTACAAGTAGCGGCAAGTGTTGTAACAACCGCGATATTATTACCTGTCTTTATAGGAATACTAGCGCGGCGACTAGAGAAAAAAACCGGTAAGCCTATAAATGAGATAAATGCAACGATGTAGTGGATGATTAAAGGAGAGGAATTATGAATTTAGCAATTATCGCAGACGACTTAACAGGTGCTAATGATAGTGGTGTCCAATTAGCGAAATATGGATTGAAAACATCTGTTTTCTTTAAAGAAGATAAGCGCTATCTTGGTGATAACGATGCCGTTGTTTTTGATACAGATAGTCGTGCCATTCGTGCTGATAAAGCCGAAGACATGGTATCAAGTGTAACAAGGTTTTTACTCAAACAAGGTGTCACCAATATTTATAAAAAGATAGATTCGACTATGCGCGGAAATATTGGGGCGGAGCTGTTAGGTTTTCAAGGAGAGTATCGACAGGACTTTATCTTTATTGCACCAGGTTATCCGACGAATGGTCGAACGGTCATAGAGGGATATCATTATTTAAATGGGCGCAAACTAGGGGAAACGGAAATTGCGAATGATCCGGTTACGCCTGTAGTAGAATCCCATCTCCCAACATTAATAGGTGATCAACTTGATACAAAAGTAGGGCTTGTGACAGTATCCGAATTACGAGATACAAGTTTATTTCATGACAAACTTAATCAGTTAAAGGAAGATCAAATTGTTTATGTTGTTATTGATTCGGAAATAGATGAAGACTTAAAGCTTCTTTTAAAAGAGATGAAGCGCACGCCATTCAAAATAGGTCTTGTTGGTTCTGCTGGCTTAGCCAACCATCTTCCTGAACATTATGGTTTGGAAAAGACGGAAAATACGTTTGAAATTCCAAATCGGAAGAAATCTGTATTGACGGTTGTTGGAAGTGTAAATGTGCAGTCACGAAAGCAGTTAAAGCAACTACTGAACAACAAATCGGTAGAAGCGATTGAAGTGGCTTCCCATAAAGCTGTTTCAGACGATGAAACGAGAAGAGCTGAAGTAGAAAGAGTCTATTGTACAGCAAAAAAACTTGCTTTTGAGGGACATGATGTTGTTCTATATTCTGCTGGTGAAAAGAATGACATTGAGCACGCACGCCGGGTAGGTAATTTGAATGGCTATACGTATTCAGAAACAAGCAGCGAAATTGTTCATATGATGGGCGAAATTTCTGCAAGGCTGTTAAGAGCCAAGCTCTTCCAAGGTGTCGTTATGACTGGCGGAGACACAGCGAAGAAAATTTGTGAACATTGGCGTGTAACAGGATTCCAATTGTACGATGAACTTGAAGTAGGGGTACCAATTTCAACTTTCATTGGTGTAAAAGGACTTTTTGCAATAACAAAAGCAGGTGGATTTGGTCAAGAGGATGTCTTGATTCATTCCATCGAAAAGTTAAAGGGTGAGAAAAAATGAGTAAGACGAAACCAATCGTTGGGATTACAATGGGGGATGCAGCTGGGATTGGACCAGAAATCATTGTAAAGGCATTAAGCCATTCCACTGTTTACGAAGAATGCCGTCCGCTCGTTATCGGTGATGCTAAAATCATTGAGAAAGCAGTACGTATCACGGAAGCTTCGGTTAAGGTCAATGTTGTGAGTGAACCAGCACAGGCGCAGTTTAGCCACGGCACGATTGATATGATTGATTTAGATCTGTTGCCAGGAGACACGGCTTTTGGAGAAGTAGCAGCCGTTGTAGGAGATGCAGCTTATCAATATTTAGCGAAAGCCGTATCATTAGCTCAAGCGCATGAAATTAATTCAATTTGTACAGCGCCATTAAATAAAGAGGCTCTTCATAAAGGAGGTCATCTTTATCCAGGTCACACGGAAATTCTCGCAACATTAACAGATACAGAAGACTATTCCATGATGTTGACAACACCTAATCTGCGTGTAATTCACTTAACGACGCATGTTGGCTTAATTAAAGCCATTGAAAGTATTACACCAGAACGAACGTATAAAGTTGTGAAACTTGCACATGAAACATTGAAAAATGCCGGTATTGAGAGTCCGAGAGTAGCGGTATGTGGCATCAATCCTCACGCAGGTGAAAACGGATTGTTTGGTTACGGAGAAGAGGAAGAGAAATTGCTTCCGGGTATCCAACAAGCACAAAAAGAGGGTATTCATGTAGAAGGTCCTTACCCAGCAGACACGCTTTTCTTTAGAGCGGGACGCGGTGACTTTGATATTGTTGTAGCGTGTTATCATGATCAAGGACATGCGCCGATTAAAGTAATGGGAATTGAAGAAGGTGTCAACATTACAGTTGGCTTAAAAGGTGGTATCATTCGTACTTCAGTTGACCACGGAACTGCCTTTGATATTGCTGGCAAAAACATAGCTGATGAAAAAAGCATGATTGTTGCCATCCAATCTGCTAGTGAGCTAGCGCCTATTTGGGAAGAACAGAATTAATGAAAAAAACCTCCATCATTTTGGAGGTTTTTTTCGTAGATGTTAAGCAAACAATATGATTGTAATGGCAGATACCGTAATTAACACAATGGTGATTCGTTTAACGATTGTCGCATTTACTTTTTCAAATAACCGCAATCCCAAGTTGGTGCCAAGGATAACCGCTACTAGACCAATAAGAAAGTATGTAAAGAAAGACGGATAAAAATCTCCATTTACTGCATGAATGGATATCGAAAAGAGGCTTGCTACGGTTGTGACAGCTTGAACACTAACGATATAGGAAAACTTCTTTTGGGGATAAAAAAGTAAAAAATAAAGCACGATAAATGGCCCACCTAATCCAAAGACTCCACCAATTAATCCGGCTGTAAAGCCGAGTCCAATTTGTGATACGTTTTTTCTTCTTGGTGAAAGCTCGACAATTGTATCCATTTTCTTGGCACTTAGTAGTTGATAAATGACAATAAGTAATAACACGACACCAAGCCATATTTTTAAGAAGTCCATATCACCATATGCCGACAGAATGAAGAAGGCGACAAAGCGACCTACGAGGACTACGACGAGAAAGCCGAGAATCTCTTTCCATACCAAATGCTTGTAGTACTTACATGTAACCGTGAGCCCAGAAATAATAAGAAGTGAAATAACGAGTAAAGTCGTTTCCTTAACCGTTAGAAAGAAAGGGAGAATAGCGGTAATAACAAGCCCTAATCCGAGTCCAGTTGCACCCTGTATAAACGCCCCAATAAAAACTGCAAAAAAGATAATAAGAAGTAACATGGTTCCATCACTCATTCCAACATAAGGTGTCTTGATAAAGTAGCTCTTCTCGCATTATAACAAATCTTATTTGTGAAAAGGTAAGCACTGCCGCAAATTGAGTCATGGACATGTTGCTACTAACAAGCAAGTGTCTAAAAGAATAGAGCATGAAAAAAGAGCGACCTCCCAATTTAATGAGGTGTCGCTCTTTGTGTTAATTTCTAATCATATAGTCAAACGCGCCGAGGGAAGCTGTAGCACCTGAGCCCATAGAAATAATAATTTGGTTGTACGCACTGTCTGTACAATCTCCTGCGGCAAACAGTCCAGGTACATTGGTAGAACCGTGCTTATCAACAACAATTTCGCCCATGCGATTACGTTCAACGGTTTCGTCTAACCATTCTGTGTTTGGTACGAGACCAATTTGAACGAAAACCCCTTGCAAGGCAACATGATGAATTTCTCCCGTTTCACGATCTTTGTATGAGATGCCATTTACGTGAGAATCACCTGTAATTTCCGTTGTTTGAGCATTTGGAATGATGGTTACGTTTGGTAGGCTGTGTGCACGATCTTGGAGAACACGATCAGCTTTAAGTTCGGCTGCAAACTCAAGAACTGTAACGTGATTCACAATTCCTGCAAGATCAATGGCCGCTTCAATTCCAGAGTTTCCACCACCAATAACAGCAACGTCCTTACCTTCAAATAACGGGCCATCACAGTGTGGGCAGTAAGCCACACCTTTGTTTTTAAATTCTTGTTCACCAGGAACATTGACATTTCGCCAACGAGCACCTGTTGACAAGATCACTGTCTTGGCTTTAAGAACAGCATCATTCTCAAGGGTCACTTCAAACAAGTCTTTCTTTTCTAAGCGCTTTGCCGCTTGAAGATTCATAACGTCTACATTATACGTTTTTACATGTTCTTCTAAACTAGCCGCAAGCTTAGGACCATCTGTTGACGGTACACTAATAAAATTTTCAATGCTTAGTGTGTCAAGAACTTGTCCACCAAAGCGTTCTGCTACGATACCAGTACGTATTCCTTTACGAGCCGCATAAATAGCTGCGCTGGAACCAGCTGGACCGCCACCGACTACTAGAACATCAAATGGGTCTTTGCTCGTTAGCTCATCTGCGTCAACGGTAACACCCATTTTTGCGATCATTTCTTCGATAGTCATACGACCGCTACCGAATGGTTGACCGTTCATGAAAACAGTAGGAACAGCCATAATTTCTTTTTCTTCCACTTCTTGCTTGAAGGCAGCACCGTCAATCATCGTGTGAGTGATGTTTGGATTTACGACACTCATCATATTCAGCGCTTGAACAACGTCTGGACAGTTGTGACAAGATAAGCTGATATAGGATTCAAAATGGTGCTCGCCTTCAATGCCTTTCACTTGTTCAATAATAGCTTGGTCGACCTTAGGTGGTCGTCCACTCACCTGAAGCAACGCCAAAACAAGCGATGTAAACTCATGACCTAAAGGAACACCGGCGAATACAACGCCGGTGTCCTCTCCAACACGATTTACACTAAAGCTTGGCGTTCTTGGCAGAGCTGCTTTTTCAAGCGTAATTTTCGTAGACATGGCTGACAGTTCGTCGAGTAATTCAACCATTTCTCTTGAAACGTCATCGTCGCCAGCATGTACTTTAATAACAATGTCATTTTCCAGTAACGCCATGTACTGGTTTAATTGTGTTTTAATCTCTGCTGCAAGAGCCATCTTTATAACACTCCTTAGATTTTACCTACTAGATCAAGGCTTGGTGTAAGTGTTTCAGTGCCTTCTTCCCATTTAGCAGGGCATACTTCACCTGGGTTGTTACGTACATATTGTGCTGCTTTGATTTTGTTTACAAGCGTGCTTGCATCACGACCGATACCATCAGCGTTGATTTCTACTGCTTGAATAACACCTTCTGGATCTAAAATAAATGTTCCGCGATCAGCTAAGCCAGAAGCTTCGTTTAATACTTGGAAGTCACGAGAAATTGCTTGTGACGGATCTCCAATCATTGTGTACGTAATTTTACCAATTTTTTCAGAGCTATCGTGCCAGCCTTTGTGTACGAAGTGCGTGTCTGTAGAAACAGAGTAAACTTCTGCACCTAGAGATTTAAGCTCTTCATATTGATTTTGAAGATCCTCTAATTCTGTTGGGCATACGAAGCTGAAATCAGCAGGGTAGAAGCATACAACACTCCACTGACCTTTCATTGATTCGTCTGTAACCTCAACGAATTCACCATTTCTATATGCTTGTGCTGAGAATGGTTGTACTTGTTTACCGATAAGTGACATGAACAATTCCTCCTAATGTTAAATCTAAGCATGTGCGCTTAAATTGTATTAATTCTAATTATGTACTAATTATCGAATAAAGATCTTCGTTTGTCAATGCCTTTCTCGAAAGTTTGACAAACGACACAGAATGTTTCTATTTAGCAATATGAAAGGGGTAGTTGACTGAATTTTTTATTAATAAAATAAATTCCTTCTATGACAGCGTGGTAAGCGTTTACTTTTTAAATGAGAAAAAGCTTATGTAAATGAGAGGAAGTAATAGAAAGAAATCACTGTTTTTTAAATTTAAAACCTTGTTTGTTCTCGTTCGTGACGAAGTTGCACCATCTTTTAAAATGGTTGACTGCCTTAGGAGAAGAGAAATCAGAAGAATGTTTTTTTCAAATGTGTATCGATTTTCTCAATAGGCTTAAATAAGGTAAAACGAATGGAATATAAAAAATGAGGCTAGGACAAAAGTAGATAGACAGAGCAAAATGACGAACATTCCTGAAAATAGGAACGTTCGTCGTTTGTTTTATATGAACATTAGCGGAAGGATTCTCCTGTAGCGGTGCTACTCAGCATATTTTAGACTATTCGTCTTTTCAAATACGACTTTTCGTTATGTCCTAGCCTCGTTTTTAATGGAGGTTGCTTTAAACTTACACATTAAATATGTTGCTTTCGATTTGCTTTAGCTTGATGACGATTAAATGGAAGTGGATTTGGATGATTTATGACTCTTTGTAAGCCTCCTCGAAAAAGGGTATCCTTCCATTTATCAGGTTGAAAAGGAAGAAAAGGATACAAATAAGGTGTACCGATGGAATGAAGTTTAGCCATTAGGATCAATAGAACCGTCGTTCCTAAAAACAGTCCGGCAAATCCAAAAAAGTGAGCAAGAATGATGAACGATAAGCGCATAAAGAAAATGGGTGAAAGCAGCCCTCTATGGAGAACTGGAAAACTTGATATGTAGCAAATTCCGATAATGACGATGGTGACCGGATGAAATAAATTAACATCAGTTGCCACATCACTAATTAACATCGTCCCGATAAATGTAACGGCAAAGATAACATTACCCGGCAATCGATAGGAACCATCCATGATAACTTGCATGAGTAAAATGACGAATAGCAATTCAATCGTAAAAGGAGCAAGAGTATCATGGGTCTTAATTAATTGTTCATGTAAATCTCTTGGAATGAGATCTAAATGAAACCGTTCAATAGCCACAATAATAGCTGGAGTAAACGTAGCAATAAAAAAGTACGAATAACGTAATGGTCTTGACCCAAATTTGCCAAAGTCTGATAAATAGTCATCTTGATTTTGGAAAAAATGATAAAAAATACTTGGTGCAAGTAAAGCAAGAGGGGAACCTTCTACTAAAATAACAACTCGACCGGCAGCTAGAGCCATTGCGCACGCATCAGGCCGGTCTATCGACATCGTCCGCGGAAATAATAAACCATCGCCTTCTAACGCATCTGTAGCGAGTTGATTGAGAATGGCCTGACTAACATTGATATTGTTTAATCGTGCTTTAACTTCTTCAACGATAGCTGGGTTTGATACACCATGAACTGATAGGATGGAGATTTCTTTTTTTGCTTCAGAACCAATAGAAAGGGTTTCTATGACAAGATTAGGGCTTCGATAATAATTTCTTAACAAATTTAGATTCACTGAAATGTCTTCTGTCAAACCGGAAGCTGGACCTTCGTAAACGCTGCTGCTGAGCGGAACGTCTACACTTCTAACACGCCAATTTGAACAGTTAAATAAATAGCCTTCCTCTTTATTGAACATAAGAAGGGCTCTTCCGTTAACGAGACCATCTACACATTCTTCAACGGCATAAGCAACCGATGGTTCTCCATCTTTAAAGATACTTCCTAATTGATCATATGTAACCGACTGCTTAACGAGCTGTTGAATCGGAGCTAGTAAAAAAGAGTGAATTTTTTGCTCATCCACTGTATTAGGAAGATAGAGGAGCTCAGCATGAATATCTAATCCGATGGTTACAGACAGTGATCGGATCGCATCCTTAGTGTGAAAACGTTGTTGAATAAGGTGCACATTTTGTTTTAAGTGAGCCGTTAATGTCCTCATGCGAATTCGCCCTTTTTGACTAAGATACATGTAGTTTGCATCAAGTTAGTTGATTTATACAGTTCACCGACATAAGGCAAAATCGATGCACCATTTATAGGCAAATGCGTAGAATGTATCAATGTTAATAGGGAGGTTTTAAGTATGCAAGATCATCGCTTCATTTCGTCTTTCTTCCCACCTGGTGGTGGAGGTGGATCGATTGGCCCCTTTCCTGGGCAAGGTGGTCCAGGATATCCCCCGGGACCTCCAGGGAGTGGATCATTCCCTGGGTTTCCAACGCCAGGAGGTGGTTCTTCTCAAGGACCTCAACCTGGTCAAGGTGGAGGAGAGCCGCCGGGGCCGCCTCCAGGAAATCCACCTCAGCTTCAATCGGTTAGCACATTTGCTGTAGATCCAGGTGCAATTAGAGGATGTTTGTTCCGGTACACGTATTTGCGCTTAAATAATGGCGAACAATTTTGGTTTTATCCAACCTTTGTAGGAAGACAATCAGTCGCTGGTTACCGGTGGTTTATTTTCAGGTGGGTTTACTTTGGAATCGATACACGACGAATTAGTGCTTTTCAATGTGTGTAAAAAGGAAAGAAAGAAGAGAAATCATTTTCTCTTCTTTTTATTTTGAAAATAGGAGGGATTGAGACAAAGGAGGAGGATATGGAAGAAAATCTCTCTTAGCTTACTCTTAACGTCGATCACTCCTTTTATTGATACATAATCTCTACTAATCCTGTTTGCGAAAATGTGACCAGCATCCTATCATTAAAAAGGATTGAAAATGTTGATCATTTACAATTTGTGGTTTTGATTAAAGAGAAGCGGGTAAAAGAAAGACGAACACCGCTGTGAAAAAAATAGAGGAGGCGCATATGGCACAGACACCAGTATTAACCCTCGAAAAACCGACTGTTGAAGATGGAGCTTCGATGTGGCAATTAGCGGAAACATCAACGCTTGATTCCAACTCAGTGTATAAGTATATCATGATGTGTGAATATTTTGACGAAACGTGTATTGTAGCCCGTGAAAACGATGAAGTAGTTGGCTTTATTACTGGTTTTATTCCGCCTAAACAAGCAGACACCCTCTTTATTTGGCAAGTTGGTGTTGCTGAATCACAACGAGGCAAAGGGCTTGCTTTAGATTTATTAGAACGACTAATCGAACGAGACGCTTGTAAAAATGTAAGATATGTTGAGGCAACTGTAACGCCTTCAAACAAAGCATCTCAATCTCTTTTTAAAAAGCTAGCACGTAGTCAAGGAACTGAATGTAATGTGTTTGATTGTTTTGGTGAGGAGCTATTCCCGGATGATCAACATGAAGAAGAGAAAACGTTTCGCATTGGACCAATTAAGGGTTAAGAATACAAGGAGGAAAACCGTGAATAAAACAGACATGAAGATTTTTGAAGAAAAAGAATCTGAAGTAAGAAGCTATTGCAGAAGTTTCCCAGCTGTATTTACAAAAGCCAAAGGATCAACCATGTGGGATGAAGAGGGAAATGAGTATATTGATTTTTTTGCAGGCGCTGGTGCATTAAACTATGGTCATAATGATGAAAAAATGAAACAGGCCCTCGTTGACTATATCATGAGTGACGGAATTACCCATTCACTAGATATGGCAACATCACCGAAAGCAAGCTTTTTAACGGCCTTTAATAAAATCATATTAGAACCTAGAGGGTTAAACTATAAAGTAATGTTTCCTGGACCAACAGGGACAAATACTGTGGAAGCAGCTCTTAAGTTGGCTCGTAAAGTAACAGGACGAACAGATATTATTAGCTTCACAAATGGATTTCACGGAATGACAATTGGTTCACTCTCGGTGACTGGTAATGCGTTTAAGCGTAAAGGTGCTGGAATACCATTGACTAATGTTGTAACGATGCCGTATGACAATTTTCTAACGGATGAATTAGATACACTTGATTATCTCGAGCAATTTTTGACTGAAGGTGGATCAGGAGTTGACATACCTGCAGCAGTAATTCTTGAAACGGTACAAGGCGAAGGTGGTATTAATGCCGCACGTACGGAATGGTTACAGCGATTAGAACGTTTATGTAAGGAACACGAGATACTCATGATTATTGATGATGTGCAAGCTGGTATTGGTCGAACAGGGACATTTTTTAGCTTTGAAGAAGCCGGATTGACACCTGATATTGTATGTCTGTCCAAATCAATTGGTGGGTATGGTCTTCCTTTTGCTTTAACATTGTTTAAACCGGAATTAGATATTTGGGAGCCGGGTGAGCATAACGGGACTTTTAGAGGAAACAATCATGCCTTTATCACAGCAACAGTATCTTTAGATTATTGGAAAACATCAGACTTTCAAGATTCAATTCAGAGAAAAGCTGAACTCGTGCATCATTTCTTAACAACCATTGTGGAAAAGTATCCGGAATTAAAAGGTACTGTAAAAGGTAGAGGTCTTATGAAAGGAATTCGTTGTGAAGACTGTTCATTGGCCGGATCGATTGCTGCAGAAGCGTTTAAAAGAGGCTTAATCATGGAAACAGCAGGGTTTGACGATGAAGTGTTCAAACTGTTTCCGGCAGTGACAATTCCTGAAGAGACGTTAAAAGCAGGATTAGAGATTATTGAAGAGAGTGTGCGAGCAGCTTTAGGGATTAAAGAACCTATTTTAAATTAACAGCTAGGAGGTCCTACAAATGAAAGTAATCAAACTTGAAGATGTTTTAAATACAGAGCGAGACGTAGACGGTGGAAACTGGCGCAGTCAACGGCTCGTCGTAGAGAAAGATGGCGTGGGCTATTCTGTGCATGATACACAAATTCGTGCTGGCACGGAAACACACTTATGGTATAAGCATCACCTTGAATCAGTTTATATTATAGAAGGTGAAGGCGAAGTTGAAACCGTTAAAGATGGTAAGGTATGGCCAGTAAAGCAATTCGAATGCTATGTGTTAGATGAACATGACGAACATTACTTACGAGCAAAGACAGATATGAGAATGGTTTGTGTATTTAATCCACCAACTACAGGCGAAGAAATACACGATGAAGACGGGGCTTATCAATTACCAGAGCATATGAAGAAGTAAATGAAACGAGGAATTTTCCTCGTTTCTTTTTTCTTTTTTCTATTTCAATGTCCACATCGTTTATCGTTATGGTCCACGTGTCTGTTTCATCGTGGTAAGTACAGAAGTGAATAACTGGAAATGCAACTGGGTCCGATTCAGGTTGACGGTTCTGTTTATTATAATAGAGGAGTGCTTGCTGAATGGCTTCTTTTTCAGAATAGGTGGCACCATCCGGCTTTGGTGGAGAGACGACTTTAGATGAAACAGCGGTAGCAGAAGCTGGGTAACTTTCTTTTACGTCCGTATATTCAACGGATACGCGATCGCCAATTTCAGCTGAACGTATGAGGTTAGTAAATGTAATTAAATCATTTTCAGTACTGATAAGCCGGTTTTCGATTACATAACCAGTAAAACAGGCAGGGGAATAGTCCGTTAATGAAGAATGCTCGCAATGATCCATGGGAACTCCATTGCTACCGATTTCGATTAAATGTTCTTCCTCTCCATAAATTTGAATGGTTATTTCCCAAACATCTGCTTCTTTTACATAGTGTGTGTATGTAACAAACGGATAAGTGATCATTGCATCACTTGATGGAAACGCTCTTGCTAATTCAAGCGCTTGCTGAATGGCTTCTTTTTCAGAATAGGTGGCGCCATCTGGCTTTGGTGAAGAGACGACTGTCGCTTGTGAGCCATCTGCTTGAGAGGGAAATGAGTCTAAAACGTCGCGATAATGGATTCGTACGCGATCACCAACCTCATGGGCGACAGGAATGTTCGAAAACATCGTCAACCCTCCTTCATTAGAAACGAGTGAACCATTATCGGTTCTGTCGATAACAAATCCAGTAAAGGGTTCATCGTTAACAGAGGTAAGCGTATCGCCACCGGTATCGGCTGGAATAGTACAACCAGTTATGCACAAGCATAAACTAAATAGAAATAGAAATCGTTGCACCTTTTGCCTCCTTTTTCTCTTATGTGAACAAATGGTTGCACACACAACAGAAATGAATATTCTAAATACTAGTGTAAAGTATAATTCCAATGCGTGAAAGCGATGTTGCAGACGTTAGTCATTTGTAAAGCTTTACTTAAAAGTGAACACATAGTGTGAAAGTGAAAGTATCAAACGGTATAATAGGAGTGAGAGGTTTTTGTTAGAAAGGAATGATTCCCTTTGACAGCTATTTACGGACATAGAGGGGCGATGGGTGTTTTTCCAGAAAATACATTGCCAAGTTTTGAAGAAGCGTTATCAAATGGTGTAGACGGTATTGAATTAGATGTTCAGCTGACAAAAGATCATCATTTCGTCGTCATGCATGACCCGACTGTAGACAGAACTACGAATGGAACTGGTCATGTAAAGGATAAGACCGTTAAGGAATTAAAAGAACTCAGTGCAGGTATACCCTTTACTCATTTAGACAATTATTGTGAAGCAGATTGGAAAGGCATAACCGTTCCAACTCTTGCAGAGGCGCTAGAATTAATGGCTCCCTATCAAGTAGAAGTGAACATTGAGTTAAAGCCGAATTTGTCAGAAACAGAGGGAATTGAGAAATTATTGCTTGATAGCGTGAGGCCGTTCCAACATGCATTAACACTTAATTATTCGTCGTTCCATTTGCCTCTTATTCAACGTCTCCGTCAATTGGATAAGAATATTGAAGTGGCGTGGCTTGTAAAGCATGAGATCCCTTATCCAGCTGACTATTTAGCAACCAATCGCATTAACTTATACCACTTGTCTAAGAAATTGGCATTAAAAGAGCGTTCTACTTTTGATGAGGAAGGGTTAGTGCAACAGTCACGTATTTGGACAGTAAATGAGCCTGAAGAAGTGAAAGGGTTGCTTAAAAAAAAGGTGAAAGCCATTATGACAGATTTTCCAGAGATGGCGTTACGAATCAGAGAGCAGCAGGGCAATATCTAGCTGTTTTCTTTCTTATGATTAGGAGTTAGACTTTTTGACTATGTCTATAAGCTATTGAAACAGGTTTCATAAAACGCTATGCTTTTCTGTGTGAGAAAAAGGGATTGTCGTAAGGGGAGTATAAGTGAAAGCGATCAAGTGGGTAGTAAGCAAACGGAAGACATACAAAAAACGTCAGCAGTTGAAGAGAAGGACGAGAAATTTAATCAAGAACAATCGAATTAAGAGAACCATCTGAACACCAAGGTCATCTAACGTAGAGCAAACTCGGTTTGCGATGGAAACTGTAGATGGCGATAAGTTTTATAATCGTTTCATGCCTTCTGACTTACAGTTCTATGACGTTTGTTTAGCATGTAACGTCGATTCAGACGCAATCACTGTAAATAATAGAAAAAGATTCGTGCATCAGCACGAATCTTTTTCTTATTTATAGTGGTCAAACCAATAGGCTAAATACTTATAGTCGCCCCATTTGTCATAGAAGCTCTCAAGCTCGCTTTTAGAGGGGGCGATTCCGTTAAAATACGTTCCTATCACGTGCTTTTTGTACTCAGAATCAACAGGTACACCGTCATAACGACCGACGATCATAGCGAGTGTATTCATGGCATAAGGGCCGATTCCTTTTATCTCTTGAAAGTGAGTGAGAGCGGATGGTTGCAAATAGCGGGCGGGATTGTTTACTGCTTTATGAGCAGCATCCAGAATATAGTGACTTCGATAACCTGTACGTACGTGCTCCATTAAAAAAGCTTCTCCTGCTGAAAGAATGGTTTGAGGTGTTGGAAAAGAATAAAATTCTCGGCCAAATCCATGCACTTTCTCTCCTAAATGATAAGTAAGTTTTTCTGCCATTTGGATTGTTTGGTTCCAGCGAGTGTTTGTTGTTAAAAGTACTTTCACGATGTCTTCAAATAGAGTAGGCGAGCGTAGCAATCGACCTTTTCCTTTCATAGGTAAATCGGTTAGCTCATTATGCGTTTGACATAATGTATAAAAAGGCTCAAACCGTTCATTCACTCGGAACATCCATGAAACATAATGGAGTATGTCGTCTTGGTCGGTTTCAGTTAATTCTACTTCTGTTACAATTTGTAAACAAGAAGCCTCCATATAGATGCAACCAACGATTGTATCATTGTTTCTTGTAGGAAAGGTACGATAAAACCGTGCTTTCTTTGAATCCCATACATTCGGAGCTAGCATCCACCATCCGTGGGAAGTAATCGCATCATTAAAGTTAAAGGGTTCTGCTAAAGGAATGGAGAATGTAAACACGATTATCGAACTCCTAATTCAGTAGGCCAAGTTCCTTGTTGTTTTCGGATGGTTACAATTTGGCCGATGTGATAGGCATTGTGTAGAGTGAGAAGTGTTAAATATTCAGTAACAGCTTCGCTAAAATCTTCTAATTCGGATTTCTGAACAGCTTCCCGCCATTCTGAAAGCAATTGGTCAATATGGTTCCTTGTTTCAGCCCAGGACGTGGTTTCTCTTTCAAATGTATGAGCAATGGAGTCAACAGGTTCAAATGTCGTATGACTGTTTTTGAAGCGTTCTAAATAACGGAAGTTATAAAAAATGAGATGGTTTACAATTCCCCAAATGCTGTTTGATTCATCATTAGGTGTCCACTTGGCTTCATGTTCAGATACATTTTCTAACGCATGGGTCAACGGGACAAACCAACTTTTTTGATTATGAATGACACCTAATTGCAAGAGAATTAACTCTTTTACACTCATACAAATAACCTCCTCTTGAGTGGATGTTAAAGCGTTTCCAAAAGTTTTTTGCTATTATAGCATGGATAGAAAGATATTGAACAGGATGAAAGGTTCGATTCGAGCTTGAAAAAGATGTAAACGATGAAGAAGGAGGAATGCAATTTGGATTTACATTTAAAAGGAAAAGTGGTCATTGTACTCGCTGCCAGTAAAGGTCTAGGAAGAGGGATTGCGCGCCAGTTTGCAGAAGAAGGAGCGAAAGTGGTGTTGTCGAGTAGACGACAGAACGAACTGATTCAAGTAGTAGATGATATAAAAAAAGAAACAAATAATGCTCATATCGTGCCTCATGTATGCGATATAACAAAAGCAGAAGACATTCAAGAGCTAGTCAATTTTACCATTAAAAAGTGGGGGAGAATTGATGTATTAATTAACAATTCAGGTGGACCTCCTCCAGGAGGCATTGATCAATTTACTGATGAAGAGTGGCAACGTGCATACGAGTTGAATCTATTAAGCTATGTTCGATCGATTCGTGCAGTAGTGCCGCAAATGCGCATTCAAGGAGGGGGACATATAGCCAATGTAGCGTCCTCTTCGATTAAACAAACCCTCGATGGATTGTTGCTCTCGAATACGTTCCGAGCAGGGGTTGCAGGACTGTCAAAAAGCTTGGCACAAGAGTTAGGGAAAGATGGCATTCTTATTAATACTATCGGTCCTGGGCGTATAGCAACAGACCGTTTGCTTGAACTAGATGAAACGAAAGCTGCCAAAGGAAATCTATCTCTTGATGAAGTAAAGAAAAAGGAAGAACAAGCTATTCCTCTCGGTCGCTATGGAACGCCACAAGAATTTGCTAATCATGTTGTTTTCCTATGTTCAGGTGCGAATACGTATGTAACAGGTCAAGCGTTTGTCATTGATGGAGGACTAGTTAAAGCACTATAGTCAGCACGCCAATAGGTTATAACGTAACGGTAGATGGTGCTGGTCAAATGATAATAGGAATTGAATACTTTTATCGAGATTGACCCTTAAGCCTGCTTTGCTTAAGGGTCTTTTAAGAGCATCAATGATTTTGTTTGAGAAAATTGTAGACAGATTCTGGTAAAGGGATACCATGCATTAAACGTTCTCTCTCATTTATCTTCTCAAGTTCACCAGGAACATATATGCGTTCTTCTGCTGTAACAGCGGGAACTTGACGTAATTCTCTAATCATGCCATCCAAACGAGTAGTAAAAGCGTCTACTGCGATAAATTTACTAGGATCAATTGCCATGAAGAAATGCCCTAATTCTCTATTTTTGTGATAGTCATCATACATTTTAGAAACATGAGGGCCAAAAGCAGCTCCAGTAAGAAGCGCAGAGAAGATTTCAACAACCATTGCCAGTCCGTACCCTTTTGGTCCACCAAATGGTGTTAAAGAAACGACCTCTTCTGGTATCGTCGTTGACTGTCCTGTATCATTAACACCCCACCCATGCGGAATAGAGTGCTGTTTTTCCTTTGCATCTAAAATCTTTCCAAGTGCAACTGTACTTGTGGCAAAGTCAAGAATGACAGGGTCTTCTTCGTTGGTAGGAAACCCAAATGCAAGTGGGTTTGTCCCAAAATAAGGCTCAGCCCCTCCGTATGGGACGACTATGGCATCTGTATGGGACATGGCAATGCCAATAAGCTTTTCTTCTGCTGCTTGTTGAACAAAAAAGGATAAAGCCCCACAATGACTACTATTCTTCACTGCAACACTGCCGATACCGTGCTGTTTGGCTTGGTGGATGGCTCGACTCATCCCTTCCTTTGCAATCGAGTGACCAAATCCATGATGGCCATCCATTATGCCAGTTGATGGGGATGTTTCGTTATAGTCAGGCGTAGCATCAGCTCGAATGCCACCTTTAATAAGGCGGTTTATATAGTGTTCTACTCGCATAACACCGTGGGAATCAACCCCTCTTAAATTGGCGTGAACGAGAATGGTGGAAATGTCTTGAGCGACAGGCTCTGGGACGTGATAATGGGTGAACACATCTTTTGTTAGAGATAAAAGGTGATCTGCTGGTACGGTAATCATATGGCATCCTCCTAATTGAAAGCGTTTAAATAAATGGTAGCATACTTGTATGGTAGTGTGGTAGTATCTGATTGAGGAGGTGAAGAAACGAATGCTGAATCGTACAGATTTTAAAATGTCGACAAGAGATTTCGTTTATGAAACGATTCGGGAGTCCATTATGACGTTGGATTTGCCCCCAGGTTCTGCTATTTCTGAAAAAGAAATTGCGGAGGAACTAGAAGTGAGCCGAACTCCTGTTAGAGAAGCTTTTTTACGATTAACCGAAGACGAACTGCTAATAGTATTGCCACAAAGAGGCTCATTTGTAACCTTAATAGATTTAGATCATGTGGAAGAGGCTCGTTTTCTTAGAGAACAAGCAGAAGTCGGAATCATAAGGCTTGCATGTGACAGCTTTAACGAGTATTGCTTGCAGCAGTTAGAAATAAACGTTGAGAAACAGAAACAGGCAAAAATGATTGAGGATGAGAAGACGTTATTCGTTCTCGACAAAGAATTTCACCGCTTATTAGCTGAAGGAACAAAGAAAGTAAGAGTGTGGAGAGTTATTCAGAAAATGGATACCCATTCAAATCGATTAAGAAAGCTTAGTATGGAATTGAAATTAAACTGGGATCAACTTGTTGAGCACCACGGTGAGATGGTGAGCGCGATTAAAGCGAAAGATTGTCAACGAGCGGAAGCATTAATTCGTACCCATTTAGGATTGTTGCAATACGATCAACAGGCGCTAAAACTAGAGCATCCAGAGTACTTTAGTAAGTAATAGAGGGGTTAAAAAGGAGAGGGTGAACTTGTTGAAAAAACTTTTACCAGCAAGCTTAGTGGCGACCCTCCTTTTAAGCGGTTGCCTAAGTGAAGAGGCAATCACAGAAGGAGAAAATGAACCTACATATTGGAAAATGACGCATATATCCGATTCTAGCCACCTATGGCATCGTACTGCTGTTGAGTTTTCTCGTCTTGTAGAAGACAAAACAGATGGTCAGGTAATGATTGATATTTTCCCAAATAGTCAATTAGGAAGTGAAATTGATAATATCAATTCAATTCGCTACGGGGCTACCGATTTAACAATAACAGGAGAAACGCTAGAAGTATGGACACCCAACGCAGTGATGTTAGCTGTACCGTATGCTTTCGAGAGCGAGGCCCATATGCGCAAAGTCATTGAAGGGGATCTTGGAAAAATTATTGAACGCGATATAGAACGTGATATTGGGTTGACACCGTTGTTCTATATGGAACGATCGCCACGAAATGTGACAGCCAATTACCCGATATCTACACCTGAAGATTTAAAGGGTTTTAGCATGCGTGTACCGAATGTGCCATTGTTCTTAGACGCATGGTCTGAAGCAGGGGCTGAGCCCCAAGTCATTAGCTTAAATGAAGTGTTTACTGGATTACAGCAAGGTGTGATTGATGGACAAGAGAACCCGAACGATTTAATTGAAAGCAATGGGTTCTATGAAGTGCAGCAATACCTTAATCTGACAGAACATGTTCGATCTTGGATTTATGTTGTAGTAGGGACCGAACAAATGAGAGCGTTACCGGATCAGCAGCAAGAGGCAGTGAGAGAAGCTGCTGCAGAAGCAGAACAATATGCACAAGAACTTCAAGAGGCAGAAACGGAAGAGGTGTTGAAACGTTTAGTGGAGAGTGGCATTCAAGTGAACGAGGATGTTGATCGCGATGCCTTTCGTGATGCGATGTTACCTGCATTGGAACACTATTTACAGGAAGAGCAGTATGAATTATACCTTAATATACTTGACGAAGCAGAGGAGGTAGACGATTCGGAATGAAGATGATGAAGAAAGTAGATACTCTTCTAGCGTATGTGTCGATCGCTTTGTTTTTATCATTATTGTTGATTGTTGTCATTCAGATAGTCAGTCGGTACTTTCCAATTGATTTTATTTGGACGGAAGAACTATCCCGCTATCTATTTGTCTATTCAATGGTAACCGCCGCGCCACTTGCACTACGGAAACAAGAGTTTATTCGGATCGACATGCTCATCCTTGCATTACCTGAAAAAGTACAAAAGATCTATGAAGGAATGATTGCATTGGTCATCCTAGTTTTCTCGATTGTTTTGTTTATATATGGTATTCATCTGACGCAACTAGGCGCAGATTTTTATGCACCTACTTTAGGGATACCTATGACCTATGCCTATTCAGCTGTACCATTACTTGGACTTTTATTAATGATTTATTCGGTCGTATACGTAATAGATCGTTACCAAGCAACGGTGGATGAGAAAGGAGATGACTAGCAAAAATGGCCATATTAGTAGTCGTGCTATTTCTTTTATTTATTGCGTTTGGAATACCAATTGCTTTTAGTTTAGGCTTAGCTTCTCTTATTTATTTACTTGTTGCAGGTGTTCCATTAACGGTTATTCCACAGACGATGTTTGCTGGTATGAATTCGTTCGTCATGCTCGCAATCCCTGCCTTCATATTAGCTGGGAATTTGATGAACGCAGGTGGAATTACAAATCGAATTATTGATTTTGCTAATGCGATTGTTGGGCATATACGAGGTGGCTTGGCGTTAACCAATGTTGCATCTTCTTTAGGGTTTGCGGGTATTTCCGGTACCGCTTTATCGGATACAGCAAGCATTGGTTCTGTTATGATACCTGCTATGAAAAAGCAAGGGTATGGAGCCGGTTTTTCTGCGGCGGTTACGTCCATTTCGTCAACGGTTGGTCCGATGTTACCTCCTTCATTACCAATGATTATTATTGGTACATTAGCAAGTGTTTCAATTGGTGATTTGTTTTTAGCAGGAGCCATTCCAGGGATACTACTCGCAATCGGATTTTTAATTGTTACATATATCATCTCAGTAAAAAGACAGTATCCAAAAGGGGAGAAGCAGCCCCTCTCATTTGTCGGAAAAAGTTTTTTAGGTGCGTTCTGGGCATTGTTAATGGTTGTTATCATTATGTGGGGTATTTTAGGCGGTTACTTTACACCAACAGAAGCAGCGGTTGTTTGTGTACTTTACGCATTTGTGATTGGGAAGTTTGTTTATAAAGAGCTTCAAATGAAAGAGTTACCTCAACTACTTGGGAATACATTAAGTTCGACAGCCTCTATACTGCTGTTAGTTGGTTTTGCCAATACATTTGGGTGGATTTTAGTTAGCGAAGGCGTACCGTTATTAATTGCAGACGGCATTTTATCTATTACAGAAAATCCAATTCTTGTTATTTTACTTATCATCCTATTATTGCTTATTTTAGGAATGTTTATGGAGACCATTGCTGCACTGGTTATACTATTCCCAGTATTATTACCTGTTGCAACGAGCGTAGGTATGGATCCTGTTCACTTCGGTGTTGTTATGGTACTTGCGCTTATGATTGGGTTATCTACACCGCCAGTAGGTGTCTGTTTATTCGTTGCTTCTTCCTTTGCAAAAGTGCCGATTACGAAAACAGTAAAAGAATTACTACCATATTTTGCAGTAGCGGTCGTTGTGTTAATTATCGTCGCGTACGTACCGTCGCTTTCGTTGTTTTTACCAAGTTTATTTGAATAAAAAGGATGTGAGACATACATGCGAGCAATACAAGTTCAAGAACCTGGGAAGTTATCTATTGTTGAAATAGAAAAGCCAAAAATTTCTTCACCTTACGATGTGTTGGTACAGGTACAATGCGTAGGAATATGTGGTTCCGATGTCCATATTTATCATGGAAGTAACCCATTCACAGTCTATCCGCGTGTCATTGGTCATGAAGTGTCAGGTGTAGTCGCCGAAATGGGAGAGGGGGTAGAATCTCTTCAAGTAGGTGATCGTGTCTCGTTAGAACCAATTGAATTCTGCGGTACGTGCTACGCTTGTCGGAAAGGCCAGCAGAATGTATGTGAATCTCTTCAAGTATTCGGTGTCCATAAAGATGGCGGTATGAGTGAATTTGTAAAAGCCCATGAACAAAAATGGCATAAAGTAAACAAATCGATTTCAGCAGAAGCTGCGGCGTTGATTGAACCATTAACCATTGGTGCTCAGGCAACGTTTAGAGGGGGCATTCAACCAGGTGACACCGTCTTTATTATGGGGGCTGGTCCAACTGGAATTGCGTGTCTGTTAATGGCGAAGGTAGCAGGCGCTTACGTAATGATTTCAGACTTCAATACAGTAAGGCTGGAGTACGCAACCTCGATTGGAGCAGACGCCGTTTTTCAGCCGGATAAAGAGGACATTGAAGAAGCCATCTATAAAGAAACAAAGGGGGAGCTTGCCAACGTCGTCATTGACGCTGTTGGAACAGCAGGAACGTTTGAGCAAGCGGTTCGACTGGCGTCAGTCGCTGGAACCGTTGTGACGTTAGGATTTAATGAAACACCTTCGCAAATCCCATCTTTATTATTAACAAAGAAAGAGCTGAAGGTTGTAGGTTCACGACTGCAAACAAATCAATTCCAAGGTGTTGTAAAGAAAGTAAATAAGGGAATGATTTCTCCAGATGAATTAATCTCGCATCGTTTTCACTATGAAAAGGTGGATGAGGCGTTTAAAAAACTAGAAGAGCACCCTGAAGAGGTAAGAAAAATTGTGCTTACATTTTAATGAGTAAAGGAGTGGCCAACATATGAAAATGACGTTTAGATGGTACGGACAAGAGGATGATTCTGTTACCCTCGATCAGATTAAGCAGATCCCAGGCGTTGAGGGGCTTGTTTGGGCGCTACATCATCGTCTCGCTGGTGAAGTATGGACGGAAGAAGAAGTGCTACAAGTGAAGGAGCAAGCCGATGAGTATGGCTTTCACCTAGAAGTAGTCGAAAGCATCAATGTTCATGAAGACATTAAATTAGGACTACCGTCTAGAGATCGTTATATCGAAAATTACAAAACAAGTTTGCGTAACGTAGCAAAAGTAGGGGCAAAAGTGGTGTGTTTCAACTTTATGCCGGTGTTTGACTGGACGCGTACCGATTTGTTTAAACCATTAGAGGATGGCTCAACAGCACTCTTTTATGAAAAAGCAAAAGTAGACAATATGGACCCCTACGAATTGATTCAAGAAGTAACGAAGTCGGCTTATACAATGCCTGGTTGGGAACCAGAGCGGTTAAAAACCATTGAGCAGTCGTTTAAAGCTTATGAAGAAGTAGATGAAGAGCAGCTTTGGAAAAATCTCGCTTATTTTCTCGGAGAAGTATTGCCGGTAGCGGAAGAGGAAGGCATAAAAATGGCCATACATCCAGATGATCCGCCTTGGTCTGTGTTCCACTTGCCGCGTATTATTAAGAATGAAGAGGCAATTGAGCGTTACTTAGGGATTTCAAATAGTCCTTCTCATTGTTTAACCCTTTGCAGCGGGTCATTAGGTGCAAACCCAGCTAACGATGTTCCGAATATCATTAGACGGTTTCACGATCGAATTGCGTTTGCACATATTCGAAATGTACGAATCTATGAAAATGGAGATTTTATTGAAACCTCTCACCGAACGCAAGACGGTTCTGTACCGATAGATGATGTTGTGAAAGCTTATCATGAGAATGGCTTTACTGGCTATGCGCGGCCTGATCATGGACGGCATTTATGGGGCGAGGAATGCAGACCTGGTTACGGTTTATATGATCGCGCTCTAGGCATTATGCATTTATGGGGCTTATGGGATGCTTACGAACTCATTAAACGAAAGGAAGAGAGTGAAAATGCTACCACTACATGAAGGATTAAAAGGTAAAACCGCTGTTATTACAGGTGGAAGCGGGGTTTTATGTCAAGAGATGGCTAAAGAATTGTCGCGTCAAGGAATGAACGTTGCTATCTTAAATCGGACAGTTGAAAACGGTCAAAAGGTTGTTGATGAGATTAAAGAGAACGGTGGAACGGCGATCGCTGTTTCATGTGATGTATTGAATGAAGAAAGTGTCTTGCAAGCATACGATCACGTGAAAGAAGTTTTCGGTGAGTGCGATCTATTAATTAACGGAGCAGGTGGAAATCACCCTGACGCCATTACTGATAAAGAACACTTTCATGAAGGAGATCTTACCGATTCAACCATAACATCCTTTTTTGACTTAGAAATAGCTGGTTTCGATCATGTCTTTCGTTTGAATTTGCTCGGTACATTAATTCCGACACAAGTATTTGCAAAAACGATGACAACAAGAGGCGGTACGGTTATTAATGTGTCTTCTATGGCAGCAGCGACACCAATGACAAAGGTGCCAGCTTATAGTGCAGCAAAGTCTGGAATTGACAATTTAACGAAATGGCTATCCGTACACTTTGCCGAAGCAGGCATACGTATAAACGCAATTGCACCTGGGTTCTTTTTAACTGAGCAAAACCGTCACTTATTACGCACGGAAGAAGGAGAATGGACGAGTCGAGCGGAAAAAATTATTGCCCATACGCCGCAGAATCGGTTTGGGCAGCCAGAAGACTTATTAGGGACTTTACTGTGGTTAGCAGATGATGACACATCCCGCTTTGTTACAGGTATTACGGTTCCAGTAGACGGCGGATTTATGGCATATTCAGGCGTATAAAAGGAGGCGGTCGTAATGAGTAAATTCGTGACATTTGGAGAAACAATGGTGTTATTTGAAGCTGCTACTCAAGGACGATTACGATATGTACCGTCATTTCTAAAGAAGATTGGTGGCGCCGAATCAAATGTAGCCATTGCATTAACAAAGCTTGGTCATAGTGCTACGTGGTTTGGTAAAGTTAGCGATGATGAAATGGGGCACTATGTGGTCCGAGAAGTAAAGGCAGAAGGTGTGGACACAGAGTGTGTGACCTATACAACAGACGCGCCAACCGCTCTATACATTAAGGAGCACCGAAGGGAAGAAGAGCTTGCTGTTTATTATTACCGTCATGATTCCGCTGGCAGCACATTGACAAAGGAAGACCTAGCGTATGAAAAAATTGCCGATGCATCGATTCTACATGTAACAGGCATTACGCCATTATTAAGTGATAGCTGCTATGAAGCAGTTCTAGCAGGTATACAGTGTGCAAAAGAACATGGAACGTTCGTTTCGTTTGATCCTAATCTTCGTTTTGCTCTTATTCATAAGCTAGGAGAAGAGGTAGCACGTCAGCGATTAGTCACAATAGCAGCACAAGCAGATCTCATTCTACCTGGTTTAGATGAAGCAAAGTGGTTATTCGGTGACATGGAAGAGCAGGATTATCTCACAAAGGGTATTGAATTAGGGGCGAGAAAAGTCGTCATTAAAAATGGTGGTGACTATAGTCTCTTTAAAGACGAACAGGGTACAGGGAAAGTGAACAGCTTCCGTGTTAAACAAGTAGTCGATCCAGTTGGTGCCGGAGACGGATTTGCTGCCGGAGTTCTAGCTGGTTTGCTAGAAAACAAGTCACTTGAGGAATCTGTTCGTATGGGTGCCGCTGTTGGGGCTCTAGTCATTGGAGTAAAAGGTGACATTGAAGGGCTACCAACAAGAAAGGAAGTTGACGCTTTCTTATGTGATGATAACAAAGTGTATGGAGGCGTTTCTCGATGAATGATGGATTATCAACGGTACTTGAATCAGGTGTATGTGCAGTGTTGCGTAAATTACCTCCAGAAAAGATAGAATCGATTGCAGATGCCCTTGTTGCCGGTGGCGTTAAAGGGCTTGAGGTAACCCTTGATTCCGAGCTAGCGCTAGAAACCATCAGCGCGTTAAGCAAGCGTTATGACGAAGATGTTGTTGTTGGTGCTGGAACGGTCCTACATGCAGATGATGCGATAGCGGCGATTGATGCCGGAGCGCGATTTATTTTTGCGCCGATTCTGTCACAGGAAACCATTGAAGCAGTTAAAAGCAGAGACATTCCAGTCATCCCAGGAATCTTTACACCAACAGAAGCGTTTCAAGCCGTTCAATTAGGTGCCGACTTAGTAAAGGTTTTCCCTGCTGAATGTGTTGGACCTCAGTTTATTAAATCTGTAAGTGGGCCGCTCCCTCAAGTGAAGATGATGCCGACTGGTGGCGTGAACTTAGAGACAATTCCTGACTTTATTAAAGCTGGAGCAGTAGCAGTTGGAGCAGGTAGCTCTTTACTATCAAAAGAAATAATTGAAAATAATGATTGGGAGCAGCTTACCGAGACAGCTCGTGCATATGTAGAGAAAGTAAAAGAAAGTCGATAGTTGTTTAAAGAACTACCAGCAACGTAAACACGTAGCTGGTAGTTTTTTTCTGGACAAGTTGCAAATTAGCATGGGCTTTGTACTTGACTTAAAGTAGACTCGAAGGAGTAGGATACGTTTAATCAAAGAAAAAGGGGGAATCGGAGAAATAGTAAAAACTTGAAATCGAAAGGTGTATGCGCAAAACGATAGGAGGATTAAAGAATGAACGTAAAGGCGAGAGCGGTTAATGGGCCATCAGACACATTTAAACATACCGAGATTTCACGCAGAGGTCTTGATAAGCATGATGTATTAATTGATATTAAATATGCTGGAATTTGTCACTCCGATATTCATACGGCGCGAGGGGAGTGGGGTGAAGTTCAGTATCCGCTAGTACCTGGACACGAAATAGCTGGGGTTGTGGCTGAGGTTGGCGATGAGGTAAGTTTATTCAAAGTAGGAGACCGTGTTGGTGTTGGCTGTATGATTTATTCGTGTGGGAAGTGCACAAGCTGTCGGGAAGGAGAAGAGCAATATTGTGAGGAAGGAAATGTTCCAACTTATGCAGGATATGATCAGTATGGAGACTACACACAAGGTGGGTATTCCACACATATCGTTGTAACGGAAGGCTTCGTTGTTCGCATTCCTGATAACATTCCTTTCGATGCAGCGGCACCGTTGCTATGTGCTGGTATTACAACCTATTCACCATTAAAGAGGTGGCGAGCCGGAAAAGGTAAAAAGGTAGCGGTAATTGGCTTAGGTGGTCTTGGGCATTTAGGAGTAAAGATTGCACATGCAATGGGTGCTGAAGTAACGGTTCTATCACAAACGTTAAAAAAGAAAGAAGACGGACTAGCGTTTGGGGCAAAAGAGTATTATGCAACAAATGATGAGGAAACATTAACGAAGCTAGCAGGTTCGTTTGATTTTATTCTGAATACAGTCAGTGCCAAGCTGGATATGAGTGCTTATTTAAACTTATTAGCATTAAATGGTATTCTCGTCAATGTGGGTGCACCGAGTGAGCCGTTAGATGTCAATGTGTTTTCTCTTATCAGCAAAAGACGATCATTTGCCGGTTCAATGATTGGTGGTATTCGCGAAACGCAAGAGATGCTAGACTTCTGTTCGGAGCACTCAATTCTTCCAGAAATAGAAGTCATTTCAGCAGACAAAATTGATGATGCATACGAACGGGTATTACATTCCGATGTCCGCTATCGCTTCGTTATCGATACGAGCACAATCTAGCAACATACAGAAGAGACGAAAGGCAATGCAACTGCCTTGCGTCTCTTTTTTACCCGTTAAGAATGAACGCCTGTTTCTGTTTTCGAATGTCTTCTAAATCAGAGTGTAGCTCGTTTTCTATATCACATAATTGAGATAAAGTGGTTTCAACTTCTGCTAATAGAGTAGCGGCCTGTTCGTAAGACTCTTTAATCTTTCCATGGACCATCCAATCAACAATGAATCCATCAAAGAAGTAGTCTGCAAAGGTAAGAAATCCTGTAATTTCAATTTGGAAAGAAGTAAATTGATTGACGTCTTTTAATTCTTCTTCAAATTGCCTTAAATGACGTTGAACTTGATGAATAAGTGCTTTCGCATCATCGATATGGCTATGTTTCATAGCCGTGGTTAAAAAACCTCCACCAAAAAGGTCAAATGTAGACCAGTCGTTTGCTTTATTAAGAGAAAATAAGGTATTTTCTAGTGCTTGTTTTGCTTTTTTTCCTACCTCTATTGCTTCTTTTATTTCATTCATATAGAGCGTAGTTGTTGAAGATGCTTCCACTAAAGTGAGTAAAGCAGAATTTTTCTCTCTTAATAGTACGTCTTTCTTTAAATCTAGTAATCGTTGAAAATCTGCTTTAGGATTTCCCAATCCGTGCAGGTGAGCGCCAATTTCTTCAATTTCATGATGTAAATCCGTCATGGTTTCTTCAGCCTCCTCGTATTTCAGTTGAGCTTTTAATACGAGTGCTGTAGCTTCATCCATTTTTTCGGCTTTTCTTCCTGTTACGGTATGGAGAAGACTTGAAAAGGATAGGCCGCTCAATCGGTCAACGTCTTGTTGTTTATCTTGCAAGATCGTTTTTAACTGTTTTGATTTCTGTTTTTGTTCGTCCAGGTCGGGTCTAATTCGCTCTAAATGTGCTTGCCATTTTTCATATTGACGGATGCGTTCTTTTACATCTGTAAATTCTTTTTCATAATCCAATGTTGAACACCCCCTTTTCTATATAACGTTCAAAAGAAGAAAAGGTTTCGCTTTTAACATAAATGTTGCAGGAATCGAATAACTTGTTATAATGTTATAATAATATGAAAAATTCGAAAGGTGGATGGGTCCACCAGTCGCACAGCTTATTCTAACACTATTTCTTATCCGTACATTCTATTTTTAAAAGATTAAAATTGAAGGAAATGTAAACGTTTTAGCGAACGTTTATGTATAAACAAACGTGTCAAGGAGGGGGAGGGTAAAGCATGAAGGTTGGTTTAAGTTCATACAGTTTAGTCCAAGCACTAAGAGACGGTAGATTGACAATTCTAGAGGCAATTGATTGGGTAAAAGAACAAGGTGGTTCACATATGGAGCTCGTTCCGTACGGGTATACAGTAGTAGATAACTATGATTTAGCCAATCAAATTAAAGAGAGGGCCGCACAGGTTGGAATCGAACTATCGGCTTATTGCATGCCAGCTAATTTCATCCAACCGACCGAAACGGCTTTTAATGAAGAAGTAGAACGAATTAAAGCACATGTTGACGTTGTTCATCATATGGGTATTACACTCTTGAGACATGATGTGACGGCTTTTTCATTAGAGCCAGAAGAAATGTCTATTCATTATTTTGACGATCATTTTGAGGAAATGGTACTAGGAAGTCAATTGATTGCTGACTATGCTAAGAGCCTTGGCATGACAACAACGATTGAGAATCATGGTTTTAACGTGCAATCAAGTGATCGTGTTCAGCGAGTGTTACGAGCAGTAAATCGAGACAATTTTAAAACGACGCTCGATATAGGGAATTTTTTATGCGCCGATGAAGATCCATTAGTTGGAGTACGAAAAAATCTCCCAGACGCTGCTACGGTTCATTTTAAAGATTTCTATATTCGTCCTTACTATGAAAATCCTGGTGAAGGAGCTTGGTTTAGAACATCAAATGGCAACTATTTACGCGGGGCCATTCTTGGTCACGGTGAACTGCCTGTACGCGAAATCATTCGACAATTAAAAGTGGCGAAGTACGATGGTTATCTTGTAGTGGAGTTTGAAGGAATGGAAGATTGTTTCCTAGGATCACGCATTAGTATGAATAATTTAAGCCGACTTTGGGATGAAGTAACAGTAGACGGATGGAAGTCGATAGAAGGGGCGAGAGCATAATGATGAAAGTAGTTGTTATCGGATTAGGTTCAATATCTGAAATGCATATAAAATCATACATACAGAATGAGCAAGTGGAGTTGTATGGTTTATGTGATCAAAATGAAAGTCGTGCCCAAGAAAAAGCGACTCATTATCGTGTGAAGCATGTATTTACAGATCCTGAAGAAGTGTTTAATCATCCAGAAGTGGACGGCGTAAGCATTTGTACGTGGAATCGAACTCATGCGGATTTAGCAATACGGGCCTTGCGAGCAGGTAAGCATGTACTCGTTGAAAAGCCAATTTCAATAACTGTACAAGAAGCAGAAAAGGTTCAAGAAGCTGTAAAAGAAACCGGAAAAACGTTACAAGTCGGTTATGTGAGGCGATTTGGAACGAATGCGCAAGTGCTTAAAACCTTTATTGATGACGGCAAGCTTGGCGATATTTATTATGCGAAAGCTTCATTGCTAAGAAGGCTTGGTAATCCTGGTGGCTGGTTTGCTGATAAAGAACGTTCTGGAGGTGGACCAATTATTGATTTAGGGGTTCATATTATTGATAGTTGTTGGTACTTAATGGGACGCCCAAAAGTAAAATCCATAACAGGACATGTTTATGATCAGCTAGGTAATCGAAGTAATGTAAAAAATCTATCGTTTTATAAAACAGCGGATTATGATGCGTCCCTAAATACAGTTGAAGACTTAGCCAATGCATTAATTACGTTTGAGAATGGTAGCTCATTAATGGTGGATGTATCGTATTCATTGCACACAAAAAAGGATCAGCTTGGTATGCAAATCTTTGGAACAAAAGGTGGAGCAGAGCTTGAGCCGGAGCTTTTGCTTGTCATGGAAGAAAACGACACGATTTTAAATGTCGAGCCACAAATTGATCACCGCAGCTTTGATTTTGACAATGCCTTTCAAAAGCAAATTGATGCTTTCGTAGAAGCTTGCATAACTGGGGGACCGTCTCCTGCACCAGTAGAGGATGGTTTAGAGATTATGAAAATACTAGAAGGCATCTATCAAGCCTCAGCACAAAAGAAGCCTGTCGAACTATAATGCAAAGAAAACCTAGTTGCTTCACAGAAGCAACTAGGTTTTTATTAAGTGAGTTGAAAGGCTTACAGCGTCCCAGTATGGCTTCGATAGAGTCCCTTAATGGTAATTGATTGTCCTTTGGTATGAGTGATTGAAATGAACTGTACTCCTTTTCGTACGTCAGAATCAAAACGCCATAATGGAATGACTGTGTATTCTTCAAGGGTATACGTTATAAAGCTCGATTCATCTTCGTCCCCGTGCAAATGGATGGTAACAGGATCAGATTGTGAAAAATGGCTGACATGAACGATTAAATAGTTGGCACTGGTCAGATCTTCTTTTTCCTGCAATCGTAATGTTTGTTGTACGTCATTCGTTTGTTCAATGGTGATAGGTAGTGGTTTTGAAGGAATCCCTTCTTTAGAGGCAAAGCCATTCGTTTGCTGCAATAACCGTTGATGATCATGTACAAAATGATCATAAAGGGGCTTTTTAGCTAATCGATCCATATGGAAGATTCCCATCGTTTGGTAGAATTGATTATGGTTCACGTACCAGTCAAAAGCAGTCCAGTAGTCGATTGTGGCAACATATCCGTTGGGATTGTGCTCACCACCTGGCGTAACCGTTGCCTTTTCTAATAAAGCGAGCTGAACATCTTGATAGATTTCCACTTGTTTTTCAATATAACTTCGATCCGCATTGCTCCAGATCCCATATTCCGTATTCATAATAGGCTTATCGGGCCACGCTTGGTGTGCCTGCTCAATGAAATGCTTTGTTCCTTCATAAGGTGTACTTCCGTGAAAAATACCAAAATACATCGTCCATCCCGCTACATCTAGAGGCTCCATAGTAGGATCATGAAATCCAGGCTGATCTGCTGCTGAGCTTTGTGTCAACAATCTTCCATCAGGGTAATTGGTTTTCGTTTCATGAACCAATGCTTCATTATATTGTTTTCGAAGCGTAACATCTTTTGATTCGTTTTGAGTACTCCACATGGCAATAGAAGGACGGTTATAGCTGGAAAAGATCATTTCTCTCCACATCTGATAGGAAATGCCCCTTCTTTCTTGCGCTTCGTAATGGGCGGTTTCAAATTGCCATAAAGGAATTTCCGCCATACTTGGTAAACCAAATCGATCCAAAGCAATAAAGGTTTCAATGTGGTTTGGGTAGTGAGCGGTCCGAACTAAATTAACGTGTAAAGAAGAAAGAATCGTTACATCGTCCACAATTCGTTCCCATGAGGCTGTTCGCCCGTATTCTGGCCACTCTTCATGTCGAGCCACACCAGCAAAAAAAACAGATTGGTCATTTAACTTGATACGAGGCCCATCGGTTGCCAGTGTACGAAAGCCAAACTGAGTGTAAAACGAATCAATGAGAGCATCATCGTGGTAAAGCTGAAGACCTAACACATATAAATGGGGTTCACGAATGCTCCAAAGCTGTGGGTGTGGGATTGTGGCCATCTCTTTTATTTTTTTGCTTTCCCCGGAAGCAAGGGTGACTGTTGTCCCTTGGGCAGTTGGCACATGTACTTCCTCTTCGCATATACTTTTTGCTTTTGGACTCTTCAACCAGTTAGGTGATTGAAAATCTGTTGTGAAAAACCGTGGTTTTATGAATGCTGTTACCGATTCACTTGAGCGATTTTCTAGTACATAGTCCATTTGCAGTTTCCCTTGCAAAGTAAGAGGAACCACATCAACCCTTGAAATGTATAAACTTGGAACAACCTCTAAATAAAGATCTTGAATAATGCCGGTGTAATTGAAAAAATCGTTGTTTACAGCTGGAACGGTATCAAGTCTTGTTGTCCATGGTGGATTATCAATGCGCACAGCAATGAGATTTTCTCCTGGTTTTAATAAGGCAGACACATCAAATGCAAATGGCGTGAATCCACCTTCATGATAGCCAACGTATGATTCATTGATCCAAAAATCACTAATATACGAAACACCTAAACATTTTAAGGTAACGACTTGTTCTGCATAAGCCTCTGGCCAGTGAATGGTTTTACGATACCACACGCCATCTTCATAGGTCTCTGCAGCATGTACCTCCTCTTTGCCGGTTAAATGATTTTCAGGTGCTGGCAAAGTTTTCGCTTCCCATGATTCATCATTGTACGAACATGAAGTAAATCCGTCTTGTTCGGTTTTCGCAATCCAGTCTTTGGTGCGAGCATGCATGGACCAGTTATGATCCGCACGAAAACGCAGTTTTTTCCATTCACCAGCAAGTGAGAACGTTACCCGATCTTGAGGATCGAAAGACGGATAAACCATATTCGATTGATAAGGAATTTGATCTTTAAATGAAAGCGTACTTGTTACAGTGCCTTCTATGTACTGTTGATTCATCGTGAAACACTCCTTCGTTGTGAAAAAAGCGGGCAGGATAGCCCGCTTTTAAGGTTATAAACCGAGTTTCTCTCGATTCTCATTCATTTTTTCATTACGAATGGCTTCGACAGCAGCGAAATTATTTGTTTCGAGAAATGTTTCATACTCATCAATGAGGCGGTCGAACTCACGATCGTCTTTTGCCCGAATCATACTTGCTAAAGTAGTCGCCCAAGTAGAATCAATATTCACTAACGAGCGTGCCTCAGCAGTTCCTTGGTCTGGATTGATGTTTTCAATAAGAAATTGTGGCTTAAGCTTTCCTTTTGTCCATTTCTGAATTTGATCAACTGCGACAGACGCTTCGTTCTCACCATGCTCTAGCGCGAATCCATCATGTCCGAAAAACCAAAACTCACCTAAGCGATAGGACTTTTTGTATTCTTCGGGATTGTCATTTCTCATTTGCAACACATCCTCATGCAACACCGCTTTTCCATTCTCATTAAAGTCAAACGTTTCGCCTTCAACACCAAATGTTGTTAAGTATTGTCCTTCATCACTTAAAAGGTACGTAAATAACTGAATCGCTTTTTGGGGGTCCGACACTTTGTTTGTAATATAGGTTACTGTCCAACCTGAAAGACCAGCTTGATTTAAAGTTGGTTCATTCCCATTTGAATTCTTCGGGCCATCAACCGCTATATATCTTTGGTCAGGATCTCGAGCTACATTGGTTTGCAAGGAGCCGGATAATTGAGCAATGCCGCTTGCGAAAACAGAGCCGTATTGACCACGCTCCACTTTTTCTTCAAAAATAGTATTGTCATCAGAGAAATTATCATCGCTAATTAAACCGAGTTGATAGGCTTCGTTAAATGTGCGAATCCATTCTAGGTAGCTATCGTCTAAGTTTCGGTTATACCAATCACTGTTTTCATCTGCAATGGGAACACCGAGATGATTTTGAAACGTGTCACCGATTGAGCCGACATCACCATCGGAACCGAATCCTCTGAAAGCAAAAGGAACAACATCAGGAAATGCTTCTTTCATTTGCTGTAAGCTGTTTATAAACTGTTCCGGTGTGGACAAGTCTGGTTCTCCTAGCGCCTCATAAATATCTTCTCGAATAATGAACGCATCTGATCCAGGAATAATGTCTGCTTGATAATCGTCAATTGTATTAGAGTAACTCGGATAACCATACGTAAATCCGTCTTCAAGTTGATACCAATCAAGAGTTTGCTCTTGTGCTACTTGATGGAAATAAGGGTCATATTGATCAGCAAGCTCTCTTAGTGGTAATGCCCATGTGGGAGCACGTAATGCCGCTTGTGACTGACCATCAAAAATGGTAATCAAGTCAGGCAAGTCGCCACCAGAAAAGAGTGTATTTAAGTTTGAGTCATCACCAGTTACAAAGGTAATATCGAGATTCAAATCTTCCTTCAGCTTTTTTGTGATGACATCCTCTCCGAAACCACGATCAAACCATTCAGCATTCACATACCACGTTAATGCAACATTTTCTTCATCATCGACTTGCCAGGCTGGTGTATTCGGATCAATCTTGTAACGAGCCTCTTCTAAGTCTTCGATTGACACTTCCGCACCTGAGCTACTACAACCAGCGATCATAACGACACCAACGATTGACATGAATCCTAGTACCTTTTTTTTCAACAAAAACGCCTCCTTTAGTAATGAAACATGACTATTCTTTTACTGCTCCAATCATCATTCCAGATATTAAAAACCGTTGTAAAAACGGATAAACCAACACAATTGGGACGGTAGCGACAACAATTGTTGCAAGTTGAATGGTCTGGGAGGATGTCGGGATAATGACTGATCCGACAACATTTTGCATATTAGCTGCTTGTTGCTGGACAATAATTTCGTATAGCTTCATTTGAATCGGATACAGCGCTTCATTCGTAATGTACAATCGAGCGGTCATAAAGTCATTCCATTGGTAAACACCATTAAAAAGAGCAATAACAGCTAGCACTGGTGTTGATAGCGGTAAGATGATTTGCAAGAAAATGCGCCACACACCCGCACCATCGATTCGCGCTGATTCCTCTAATGAAGTCGGAATCTCTCTGAAAAAGTTCATAAGGATCAGCATATTGTAAAAACTAAAAAGCGCAGGAATAATGTAGACTAAAAAGTTGTCAAGTAACCCCAACGAACGCATAAGTAAATAGATTGGAATCATGCCGCCACTGAAAAACATCGTCCCTACACCAAGAGCAATAAAGATCTTTCGTCCAATGAGGTCTTGTTTACTCATAGCATAGGCGACCATCGCTGTAAAAAAGACTGAGGTGGTCACACCGATAACGGTTTTTAGTACAGAGATAAGGAAAGCGTTCCAAATGCTTGGGTCATTAAAGACAACCCGATAAGCATCTAGAGAAAACTGCTCTGGCCATAAACGAATCCCTGGCGTTGCGACGGAGGCAGAGCTGCTAAAAGAGCCAACAATAACATCCCAAATTGGGAAGATAATAATTGTTGTAAAGACGATCATAAAAAGAACGTTCAGTGTATTAAACAGACGGTTCTCTTTAATTCCGGCTGGTTTGTTACGGTTAGTCGGTACGTTAGATTTAGGTTGTAAAACAGCCATAGCGCATGCCTCCTTTTAAAAAATAGAACGGTTGTTAAGCTTTTTCGTGATCTTATGTGTAATGATAACGAGGATGAGAGAGATAATGGAAATCGCTAAACCAACTGCTGTGGCATAAGAGAAATCACCTTGTACAAGACCAATCTTGTAGACATAGGAATCAATCACCTCTGCACGAGAAGCATTTAACGGATTAATTAACACAAGTGTTTGATCTAAGTTGGAGCCAAGCAAGCCACCAACAGCTAAAACGAACATAAGCGCGATAATAAAGGACATCAGTGGAAGGGTAATGTGCCGAATTTGCTGGAGCTTTGTGGCGCCGTCAATTTTTGCAGCTTCATAATAGGTTGGATCAATGCTTGCCATTGTAGCAAGGTAAATGATCGTCCCCCAGCCAACGCTTTTCCATACATCGGACAAAACAGCAATCATCCAGTAGCTTTGGGCTTCAACAAGAAAGTTCCGCGGTTCATCAAGGATGCCAATGGTCATTAAAAAACTGTTTAACAGACCTGTTGTAGAAAGCCAGCTTGTTAACATACCTCCAACAACGATCCATGATAAAAAATGAGGGAGATACGAGATTGTCTGAACCGATCGCTTAAATAAGCCAGCTTTTAATTCAAAGATTAATATGGCCAAAAGAATAGGTGCCGTAAATCCAATAAGCAGCTTAAGAAAGCTGATGGCTAACGTATTACGAACAGCACTCCAAAAAAACGGATCACTGAAGGCAATTTTAAAATTGTTTAAGCCTACCCATGGTGCAGAAGAGATCGTGTCTGTAACCGAGAAGCTTTTAAACGCGACGACAATTCCATAGATGGGAATGTACGTAAAAATAATCATAAAAATAACACCAGGTATAACCATAAGTTGGAGCGGTAGTTGCTGTTTGTATCGTTTGAAAAAATTAGGTTTCGCTTTCAATGTAAGTCAGTCCTCCCCCTCTTTATAAAAGCGCTTTCAACATAATGTTAACGTTATCATTTTGAACAAAAATCTGCTTTCAAGAATGAATGGCTTGAAATACAGAGTTATTCACACGTAGAACAGGGCTAAGCATTTTTTGTGTAAGTGCTACATCAGGTGAATCAATACGTTGCAAAAGGATAGTGGCAAGTTCTTTCCCGACTTCGTATACAGGCTGATGGATCGTTGTAATTTTTGGATCTGTTAAAAGCTCATAGCCTAATCCGTCAAAGCCTGCGATAGACAAATCATGGGGTACGTTTTTCTTTAATAAGCGTGCGGCTCGAATGGCTCCAAGAGCTAGCTCATCGCTCATACAAAATAAAGCAGTCATGTGAGTACGCTCAAACAACTCAATGGTTTTTAGATAACCGATATCTTCTTTGTTTTCAGCAAACTCTATTTTATCTGAAGAAAACGAAATACCATTGTCAAGTAATGCTTGCTTATAGCCGTTAATTCGATCAGATACGAATTGTCTGTTTTCGTTAATAACGATTAAACCAATGTCTTTATGACCGAGCTTAATTAAATACGTAACCATTTCGTATGCGCCTTGGTAGTTATCGACATCCACCCAATCATAAGTAGGTAATGAATGTCCAAATAAGACAGTTGGCACATCGAACTTTTCGTCTAGCAGTGCTTCTTGATCGGCTGTTACACTCATTGCAATGATCCCATCACACTTGTATGGATAATCCCATTCTCGTCGAACTAAAAAAGAATAATGTTGCTTGCTTAATTCGTCACTAACGCCGGCTAAAAAGTTCATTGCAAAAGGATTGGTCAATTGTATGTCCTGTGAAATAAAGATATGTATGACTCGGGTTTTCTTTGTAACAAGCGCTTTAGCTGCTTGATTTCCTTGATAGTGTAGTTCTCCTATTACTTTTAGAACTTTTTCTCTCGTTTTTTCTTTTACAAGTTCTGGTGTGTTAATCACTCTTGATACAGTGATTGTGGAGACACCTGCTGCCTTTGCGACTTCTTTCATGTTTGCCATTCCTTCACCAATCCTGACTCAAAATGATAACGTTAACATTTTGAATTATATAGACAGTGCGAAGAAGCGTCAACTCTTTTTTAGAAAAGAAAGATAAAAAGGACTGATTAAAGGAAAACAGCGCTTCATCACGAAAAGTAACTGTATAGAGTACGGTTAGGAAGACTACAGGTTGTTGTAAAGGAGGGGAAGATGATGAATTCGAATCGAATGGTTATACGACACGCACGGCAGCTCGTAACAAACGAAGCGAGTCGTCCGTTAAAGGGACGTGAAATGGAAGAGAATCTGAAAGTCATAGAAGATGGTGGCATATGGATTGAAAATGGGTTAATTAAAAAAATAGGAACGGATAAAGAGGTGTGGAAAGCGGTATGTGACCATGGACAAACGAAGCTTGTCACACTTATTGATGCAAGTCAGCATCTTGTTACACCTGGTCTTGTTGATCCCCATACTCATTTAGTGTTTGCAGGTAGTCGTGAAGATGAATTTGAAATGCGTTTAAAAGGTGCGGCTTACATGGACATTATGAATGCCGGTGGAGGCATTCATCGTACAACGTCAGCAACAGCAGCAGCGTCTGAAGAGGAATTGATGGCTGTTGCCAAAGAGAGACTGGATCTCTTCTTGCGTCATGGTGTGACGACTATTGAAGCAAAGAGTGGGTATGGACTGTCATTAGAAAATGAACGCAAGCAACTGGTAGTAGCAAGACGTTTGAATGCCATTCACCCTGTCACAATTGTTTCAACCTTTATGGGTGCACATGCTGTTCCAAAAGAATACAAAACGAATCGTGAGACGTTTGTAGACATGGTTGTAGAGAACATGATTCCTGCCATAGCGAGGGAAGGGTTGGCCCGGTTCAATGATGTTTTTTGTGAAGAGGGCGTGTTTACACCTGAACAATCTAAGCGCATTTTAGAAGCTGGAAAAGCACACGGTCTCATTCCGAAAATTCATGCTGATGAAATCGTTTCGTATGGAGGAGCAGAACTAGCAGCAGACGTTGGTGCCATCTCTGCAGATCATTTGTTAAAGGTGTCTGATAAAGGAATCGAAAAAATGGCGGCTAAAGGTGTTATTGGTGTATTGCTCCCAGCAACTGCATTTTTTTTAATGGAAAAGCCAGCAAATGCCCGAAAAATGATTGAAGGCAATGTTGCTGTGGCCTTATCAACAGATCGAAATCCAGGATCAAGCCCAACTGAGTCAATGCCATTTGTCATGAACTTAGCTTGCTTAACCATGGGGATGACACCGAAAGAAGTTCTTACTGCAGCAACAATAAATGCTGCTAGTGCTATCGGGGAAGAACAGGTGGTTGGAAGCTTGGAACCAGGAAAAAAAGCTGATCTTGTCTTTTGGAATGCACCAAATTATACGTATTTACACTATCATGTTGGCGTCAATATGGTAGACAAAGTATTTAAAGACGGCAAGCTTGTTGTGACAAACGGAGTAGTCATTTAACTCGTTAAGGAGGCTAATTTGATGGAAAAACAAACCGGACAGCGCACAGTACGTGCACCAAGGGGAAACCAGTTGCATTGCAAAGGGTGGGCCCAAGAGGCCGCCATGCGAATGTTGCTTAACAATCTTGATCCAGAAGTTGCTGAGGACCCTGACCATTTAATTGTTTATGGTGGAATTGGTAAGGCGGCTCGGGATTGGAGAAGTTTTGACCAGCTTATTGCTTCATTAAAAGAGCTAGATAATGATGAAACCCTCCTCGTTCAGTCTGGCAAACCAGTTGGGCTGTTCCGCACGCACGAGGCTGCTCCAAGAGTGTTGATTGCTAACTCTAATCTAGTTCCATCGTGGGCAACTTGGAATCATTTTTATGAACTTGAGGATAAGGGGTTAATGATGTACGGTCAAATGACGGCTGGAAGCTGGATTTACATTGGCGCTCAGGGTATTTTGCAAGGGACTTATTTAAGTTTTGTTGAAGCAGGAAAAAAAGCGTTCGGCACACCTGATTTAACAGGTCGTTTTATTGTTACTGGCGGGATGGGTGGAATGAGCGGTGCCCAACCATTAGCAGGAAAGATGGCAAACGCAGTCATTCTTGTTGTTGAAGTTGATCGGTCTCGAATTGAACGGAAAATGAAAGAAGGCTACTGTGATGTTCTTGTGGAGTCATTAGACGAAGCATTAAAGCTTGTTGAAAAGTTCACTACAAAAGGTGAGCCCGCTTCAATTGGCCTGGTAGGAAATTGTGCTGATGTGCTACCCGCACTTGTTGAAAAGGGCGTAATCCCAGATTTTGTTACCGATCAAACAAGCGCCCACGATCCTTTAAACGGTTATGTTCCAAATGGGCTAACCCTTGCTGAAGCGAATCAATTAAGAGTAACCGATCCTAAAACATACGAGAAGCGTTCGATTGAGGCGATGGGCATACATGTGCAAGCCATGCTTGATTTACAAGCAGCAGGAGCAGAAACATTTGATTACGGTAACAACATCCGTGCCTATGCAAAACAAGCAGGCGTGAGCAATGCCTTCGATATACCTGGATTTGTACCAGCGTATATTCGACCTTTGTTTTGTGAGGGAAAAGGTCCTTTTAGATGGGCAGCCCTTTCTGGAAATCCGCAGGATATTTACAAGTTGGATCGTCTTGCTAAAGAGATGTTTCCTGAAGATGAGGGGTTAGTAAACTGGATTACAATGGCTCAAAAATTGGTGAAGTGGCAAGGGCTACCGGCGCGAATTTGCTGGCTTGGCTATGGTGATCGTGACCGTTTTGCTCTAAGAGCTAATGAAATGGTTGCGAATGGTGAACTTGAAGCACCGATCGTTTTTGGCCGTGACCATCTTGATTGTGGCTCTGTAGCATCGCCAAATCGTGAAACAGAAGGAATGAAAGATGGCAGTGATGCTGTTGCAGACTGGCCCATTTTAAATGCGTTAATTAATACGGCAGGAGGAGCTAGCTGGGTGAGTGTTCATCATGGCGGGGGTGTTGGTATGGGCTACTCTGTTCATGCTGGGCAAGTTTTAGTCGCTGATGGAAGTCAATTAGCGAAGGAGCGGATAAAGCGCGTGTTACTTTCAGATCCTGGTATGGGAATCGTTCGACACGTAGATGCAGGTTATGATCGGGCTATGGATGTAGCAAATGAAAAAGGTGTTCATATTCCGCTTAAGAAAGGTGATTAAAATGAATGTAAAAACAGTAACAATAAATGCGGACAGGCTAGCCGCTTCAATTCATGAATTGGGTCAATTCGGCCTGAATGAAGGAGGCGGATTAGACCGTACAACGTTTACAGAGCCAGAGCTGAAGGCGAGAGACTGGTTAAAAGAACAATTGAGCAAACTTAATGTGGACGTGTATACCGATGAAGCGGCAAACATTTGGGGAAAACGTGTCGGGAAAAAGAGGAAAAGCATCGTCTGCGGTTCTCATATCGATACGGTTCCGAATGGAGGCAAATTTGACGGGGCCCTCGGTGTATTAATTGGATTAGAAATGTTACGCACATTAGAGGAAAATGGCATTGAAACCGAACACGATGTGGAGCTGGTATCCTTTAGTGCCGAGGAGCCGAATCCATTTGGTCTATCGACTTTTGGGAGCCGGGCCATTTCTGGGAAATTAACAGCACAACAAATAAAAGATGTAAAAAATGCAGAAGGTATTAGAGTGACCGATGCGCTAGCAAAGGCTGGTGGCATCCCTGAACAATTGGATCACTGTGTGAGAAAAGAAGATGAACTGCTTGCTTATCTTGAAGTCCATATTGAACAAGGAAAGCGTTTAGTAGATGCTCACGTACCTCTTGGAGTTGTAACAGGAATTACCGGAATTTACCGGGAAGAGCTAACGATAAAGGGAGTTCCGAATCATGCAGGCACAACTGTAATGACGGACCGTTCGGATGCCCTTGTAGCAGCAGCAGAACTGATCGTAACAGTAAAGAATGTCTGTACCGATTTCCCAAAAGCAGAACTGGTCGGAACCGTTGGACAAGTACACGTTTTGCCGAATGCTACCAACATTATTCCCGGAGAAGTGGTACTAGCAGTAGAAATTCGAGGAGAGAAAACCGAGGATGTCAACAAAGTTCAACAGGAGCTTCAAGAAAAAAAGTCTTATGTTGAAACAACTTATGGTGTTCACATCGAGACAAAAGTAATGTTGAACCAAGCTCCGGTCGAAATGAGTGAATACATCATGAAAACAATGGAACGACAAGCGGACATAGCAGGGTTTTCTACGATGCGCTTAGGAAGTATGGCGGGTCATGATGCAGCTCATATGGCATCTCTTACACCTTCTGGCATGATCTTTGTTCCTAGTGTAGATGGGAAAAGTCACTGTCCTGAAGAGGAAAGTAGTATGAATGATATTGAAAAAGCTGCAAATGTTTGTTTGCATTCGCTTTTGGAGATTGACCAAGAAGGTGGGAGTGTCTGATGATACTATATTGTGCAGATTCAGTCTATACCAATGGCGGGTTTCAAAAAAACTACGCCGTGCTTGTTAAGGATGATGTCATTCAAGATATGGGTCCTACTGACAAACTAACTAAAACCTATCACGGTGCTGCAACAATCGACTGGGGAGAAAAAGCCATTGTACCAGGGACAGTAAATGCCCACAATCATTCATTCCAAAGCTTGTTAAGAGGAATAGCAGTAGACCGGCCATTTCTAGAATGGCGTGACCAAGCGCTTTATAAGTATACGCCACTTTTAGATGAAGAAGCGATTTATACAGGTGCACTGTTTGCATTTGGAGAAATGGTTAAGTATGGTGTCACAACAGTGAGTGATTTCTTTTATGTGCATAACAATGGAGTAAAAACAGACGAAGCCGTCATTCAAGCGGCAGTTGACGTGGGTATTCGTCTCGTATTTGCTCGAACGATGTATGATTGGAAAGGAGCACCGTCAAGTTATCAAGAGTCTGTAACGGATGCTACGAAGCGTACGAGAGAACTAGCAATTAAATATCATGGTCACCCTATGGTCGACGTACATCCAGCTCCCCATAGTCCCCATGCAGCTTCTCCAGAAATGATTCAAGCAGGTTACAGACTAGCCAAAGAATTGCAAACGCCTTTTCATATACATGTTTCCGAGGAAATGTTTGAAGTAGAAGAAACGTTAGAAAAATACAACAAAAGACCGATTCATTATTTAGATTCATTGGGAGTCGTAGACGAGAGTATGCTAGCCATCCACCTCGTTTGGCTCGATCAATCGGAAATCGATTTACTCGGAAATCGAAAGGCTGGTCTTGCTTATTGTCCATCAAGCAATATGTTTCTTTCAGATGGCATTACAAGCATACCTGAACTTGTGCGTTCTGGTGTTCGGGTTAGTCTTGGGAGTGATGGTGCGTGTAGTAATAATCGAATTAGCGTATTTGAAGAGATGCGTATGTGCTCATTGTTACAAAAAGTAAGTACTCTTGATGGGACATGTATGACAGCAAATCAAGTTTTTCAGATGGGGACAAAAAATGGTGCAGATTTATTGCAAATCGATACAGGGGAGCTTGCGATTGGCAAAAAAGCGGATTTCCTTGCAGTAGACACAAGCGACCTTTCTCTTTTGCCAAAGCATGAACTCTTCGCTAATCTTGTTTACGCAATGCAGCCAACAGCCATAACAGATGTTATTGTAGCAGGTAAATCTGTAGTACAAAACAGAACCGTTCAAACCGTTTCTGAGCAAATGATTGTGAAAAAGGTTGATCATCTGTTTGAAAAATGGGGCATATAACTTCCATTTATTCTTCTGTGAGTGTTTGGCTTTCCCGACGAAACCATGTTCTTTTTGATGATTTCTTTTTAATGTAGCCACCTTGAAAATTTCGAGTTTCGAAGGAGACAACAAAGGCATTTGGGTCGCATTCATTTACGATTGCCATAAACTCATGCTCGCGATCACGACGAGCAGTGCAATCCAGTCTTACCCGTATGGATTCGATTCCTTCAACTGTTGTAAGCGCAACGCTGAAATCGGCGTCACGAAGACGTTCGATTAATGGTTTATGGTGGAAAGACGTGTTTACCTGAAGGGATACATAACCAATTGCCAGCTTCTCCTCAACAATGGAGCCGAGGTACATGCCTAATCCAAAACCAAGTGAATATGCGACCATATTAAAGTAGTTTGATAAATCGCTAAAAACAATGGATAAAGAAATGACGTGTACGCCTCCTTCTACTGTCGCAAACAAAGCAGAACGTTCTTTTTCCCCTTTAACCATCATGAGCGTTCGCAATACAACAAGAGGCACATACAGCAATTGTGCGCCTAAAATTAAAATAGGTTGCCAGAGCATTTGTTTCACCTCTTTTAATCAAGCAACTTCACTTTTAAAGTAGTGTGCATTTAATACGTTAAAAGTATGCATAAAAGTAGGTTAAATCGACAATTAACGATTAATTATTTCCAGGGGAATAACTGAAATAGTGAGAAAGATGTCAGGATAGGGAGGGTGTGAAATAGAAGAAGACGAATCTCAATGGGAACGAGATTCGTCTTTTTTAATTCCTTCTGAAGTTGCTAACTTTCCTTAGAGTACGTCTCTAAAGAGCTCTTTTTTAACATTTTGTCGCATTTCATAAATGTTCGTTACAATTACTTTTGCAACAGCATACGTTGGAATGGCAATAATCATTCCGAGAAAGCCAGCAATATTTCCTGCTGCAAGGACGAGCGTAATAACGGTAATAGGATGTACGCTGAGCTTCTTTCCCATAATGTTTGGCGTAATCAGGTTACTTTCTGCCTGTTGAACAACTAAAGTAATAACAGAAACCCAAATCGCCAAGATAGGATCTTGAATAAGCGCAATAATGAATGCTGGGAAAAACGCGAGCCATGGGCCTAAGAAAGGAATCATATTTAAGAGAAAAGCTAATAAAGCCAAAAGCAAAGCATAATCCAGCCCAACGAAGGAGTAGGCTATAAAAAGCAAAATAGCTAACATTAATGCAGCCAATACTTGTCCTTGGACATAGCTCTTTAAAGCGAAATCAATTTCGTGTAGTAATTTTGCCATCCATTGTTTGGTTTCGCCCTTAAAGTACTGGACAATGGCAGGTGCAAAACGATGATAGTCCTTCATCATGAAGAAGAAGAAGAACGGTACAAGTATTAAAGCCAGAATCGTCGTAATGGCACCACTCAAAAAGGAAATAATATAGCTTGAACTTACGACAATAATGTTCTCAAGTGAATCAAGTAGAGACCCTATCGATTGTTCTAAATCAAACGCAGCTGTCCCGCTATTTGTTATATACGGCATAACAAATTCTTCGAGTTGTTGGAAAATCATAGGTACATTGCGAATTAATTTATTTGCTTCATCAATGAGCGGGTCTAAAATAAATAGTGCGCCAACCACAAAGAGTGTAGCAATAAGGGCTAAAATACTCAAAGCAGAAGCCCATTGAGGAATTTTTTTCATCAAGAACCGGTGAAGGGGTTCTGTGATATAGAATAATAGCCCCGCAAGTAAAACTGGTATTAAAATCGTTGTTACAACAATTAAAATCGGTTCAAACAGCCACTGGATTTCGACAACATTCTTGATAATTAGAATGAGTAAAAGAATCCCAACACCTAGTTGAAACCACAATTTGTTTAGCATAAAATCGTACACTCCTGGCATCTTAGTATGGTTCTCTATCATTATAGCGCAAGTATACACCGTGACGTTACGTCACATGCAAGGTTTCGTTAGAAAGAAAGAGAAAAAAGGATACCAAGAAGAGCGCGAGAAGAAATTTGTTGTTAAGAATAGAAAGAAAAAAGCGCGATAGATAGGGAAATATTCACGAGCCCCTTGCTATTAGCGCTTTTGTCTATTTTTTTTAGTATTATGCGTCATTTAGAATTCTTCGTACTCATTCGGATTTTGGTTGTCAATTCGTCCGTTCTCACGGGTAAGACGATTAATCGCATCCATCGTAGGATTGTCTAACTCAAAATCAAATAGTGCTAAATTATCCTGCTGCCTAGAAACATTTGAAGATCGGACAAGAGGAAGATTCTCTAATTGAATTTGCCAGCGTAAGATAATTTGCGCTTTTGATTTTCCATATGATTCAGCAATGTCGTCAAACAGCTGATCATGAAAAACACTGTCTGAACGAAGACGGCCAAGTGGGCTCCAGCTCTGTGTAACGATTCCTAATTTCTTGTCATAGGCACGCTGTTCTTCTTGAGAGAAGTATGGATGTAATTCAACTTGGTTTATGCTAGGTGTAACACCTGTTTCGTTAATAATTTGGTCGAGATGCTCAGGAAGAAAGTTGCTTACGCCAATAGAGCGAACAAGACCCCAGCGTTTAGCATCTATTAATGCCTGCCATGCTTCAACAAATAGGCCCTGCTTTGGATTTGGCCAATGAACAAGATATAAGTCAAAATAGTCAAGTCCTGTCCGAAGCAGTGATTCTTGAATGGTTTCAACAGCTTTGTTATACGCATGGTGCCTTCCTGGTAGTTTTGAAGTGATACGCAGTTGCTCTCTCGGTGTGGAACTCCGTCGAACGGCTTCACCGACAGCTCCTTCATTTTCGTAATTAAACGCTGAGTCGATTAAGCGATAGCCAATCTCAATAGCGCTTTGAATCGAATGAACACAAGCATGGCCTTTCAACTGTGCAGTACCGTAGCCAATAGTTGGGACTTGTAAGCCGTCGTTTAACGTGCGAATTGGAATTGAATCTACCATTCTATCACTCCTATAGTGTATTATTACTAGTCTAGCATGTGAAAGGTTGACGGTCTAATAAGAAGATTCAGATTTCAATGCAGGACGGATTGTTCTGATAGAGTGTCAATGTGCAGTAGCATGAATGGATTCAAACAGCTAGGGAATGAAAAGGTGTACAAGCAAAAAAAGAGAGGTGTGCCATTTTTGGCAACCTCTCTTTTGCGGCTTATCAATCTTGAATGCTAAGAGAAACCGTTTCACCCTCAACATCAAAGGACTTCATATCGTCTTCTTGACCGAATGAAAGCTTCTCAATTAGAACATGATTTTTCATAAAGGTTTCAAAGCGTTGTAAAATGTCTTCCACATTTGCTGATGCATGAATCGTTAAATGAACACGCTTTTCAACTGGTAGGTCAAGCTCTTTACGGTAAACTTGAACCGCACGGATGACTTCGCGAACAAACCCTTCTTCTTTAAGCTCTGTTGTGACATTCGTGTCAAGAACGACTAAGTAGTCATCGCCTTCAGCGAATTCAAAGCCTTGTAATGGATTCTTTTCAACGAGAACATCTTCTTTTTCAATTTCTACGACTTGATCATTCTCTAAGGTTAACACCATTTTGCCAGCATCAAGGAATTGTTGGGTTTGTGTATCCCCAAATTGAGCAATCATTTTCTGTACAAGACCAACTGATTTCCCTAATTTCGGTCCTGCAACAGGAAAATTTAATTTTACTTGCTGGGACACATATTGGTCTTGATTCGCATCAAGTAAAATGGTCTTTACATTTGTTTCTTCTGCAATAATGCCTTTATATGCTTCCAAATGAGCGGATTGCTTCACTGGTACAACTGCTAATTGAGCTAGCGGTTGCTTCGTTTTTAAGCTTGTTTGATTACGAATCGAACGAGTCAATTCAACGACTTGGCGAACCGCATTCATTTCTTCTTCAAGTGAAGAGTTTATTTGAGTGGAATCGGCTACTGGATAATCGGTTAAATGGACACTTTCTCCAGCTAAGTCACTGTAAACCTCGTCAGACAAAAATGGCGCAAATGGAGCCATTAATTGTGTTGTTTTCGTAATAACTTCGTACAACGTGTGGTAAGCTGCACGTTTGTCTTCATCCATACCACTCGCCCAGAAACGCGCACGAGAACGACGGATGTACCAGTTACTAATTTCGTCTAAAAACGATGCAATGGTTCTTGCGCCTTTCGTGACATCGTATGCGTCTAAGCTTTTCGTCACTTCTGCAATAACGGTGTTTAGGCGTGATAGAATCCATTCATCAAGCTTCGTTTGCTTGCCTGTCTCGACTGTTCTTGGATCAAAGCGATCAATGTCCGCGTACATTTTATAGAAAGAATGTACATTCGCTAGCGTGTCTAACACTTTTGACTTCGTCTGACTAACGGTCTTCTTAGAGAAGCGCTTATTATTCCAAGGTGCACTGTCGGCAAGTAATGCCCAGCGTAAGCTGTCTGCTCCGAATTCTTCAATGAGCTCAACTGGATTTAAGGCATTTCCTTTACTCTTAGACATTTTCTGTCCGTTCTCATCTAAAATATGCCCAAGCGAAAGTACGCGCTTATAAGGCGCTTTGCCTGTAAATAAAGTGGATACTGCAAGTAAGCTGTAGAACCAACCACGTGTTTGGTCGACTCCCTCAATGACAACGTCAGCAGGAAATTGCTTGTTCATCAATGCTTCATTTTCGAATGGATAGTGGTATTGTGCAAATGGCATAGAGCCACTATCAAACCATACATCAATCACTTCACTTGTCCGATGCATCGTTCCACCACATTCGCATGTAAATGTAATGCCATCAACATAGGGTTTATGAAGCTCAATATCTTCGCCTAACTCTTGATCTGCACGTTCACGTAGTTCGGCGATAGAAGCAGGCGCTTCCTGTTTATCACAGGAGTCACATTCCCACACATTTAATGGTGTGCCCCAGAATCGATTACGCCCAATGTTCCAGTCAACCACATTCTCAAGGAATTTACCAAATCGACCTTCGCGCATATGACTTGGGTGCCAATCCACTCCTTCGTTATTGGCAATGAGCTGATCTTTCATTTTCGTTGTTTCAATAAACCAACCTTCCATTGCGTAATAGAGAAGGGGGCTGTCACAACGCCAACAATGTGGATAGCTATGCTCATAGCGCTCTTTTGAGAATAAACGTCCGTTATGGGCTAACATTTTAACGATATCAACGTCACAATCTTTTACGAAACGACCAGCAAGTGGACCGATTTCTTCTGTATAACGGCCTTTTGAATCTACGACATTTACGAAATCAAGGCCACTTTCCCGGATAGCCTGATAGTCATCGTCACCGTGGGCAGGTGCCATATGAACAAGACCAGTACCGCTTGAATCGGTAACGAAAGAGGCACCGATTACTTCATGACCTCTATTTAAAGAAAGATAATTAAACGGAGGATCGTATTTCGTGCCAACAAGTTCCGATCCTTTTAACGTACCGACAACGTTCGGCGATTCACCAAGTAGTTTTTCAGCTAAAGCTTCTGCAACAACGTAGACTTCGTCATCTTTTTCCACTTTTACATAAGTCATATCTGGATTAACAGCAATCGCTACGTTGGAAGGTAATGTCCAAGGAGTTGTTGTCCAGCCAAGAAGGTATTCATTCTTCGTTCCTTCAATTAAGAACTTTGCTGTTGCTGATAAATCGGTAACATCCTTATATCCTTGAGCAACTTCGTGTGAGCTTAAAGAGGTTTCACAGTTTGGACAGTAAGGTACAACACGGTGACCTTTGTAAAGCATGTCGTTCCGATGAATGGTTGAAAGAATGTTCCACACTGACTCAATGTAAGGATTCTGTAAGGTGACATATGGGTCGTCCATATCTACCCAATAGCCAAGCGCTTCCGTGAATTGGCGCCATTCTCGCTCGTACGTAAAGACACTCTCTTTACATTTTTCAATGAATGCTTCAACACCGTATGCTTTAATTTCGTCTTTTCCTTTTAAATCGAGCTGTTTCTGTACTTCTAATTCTACAGGTAAACCATGGGTATCCCAGCCAGCTTTACGAAGAACTTGATACCCAGACATTGTTTTATACCGGGCAACAAAGTCTTTCATTGTACGTCCTAATGCATGACCCGCGTGAGGCATTCCGTTTGCAGTCGGAGGGCCTTCGTAGAAAACATACGTTTCTTTTCCTTCACGCTTTTCAATTGACTGTTTAAATGTGTTGTCCTTTTCCCAACGCTCGCGTACCCGTTGTTCACGGACATGTGCCGTTTCGCTCATTTGCGTCATCACCTTCTTTATAAAATTAAAAAAACCTCCATCCAGGTCGCAGGATCGAGGTGTTATTCACTCAATAGTAGACATAAAAAAAACCATACAGAAGTAGTGGTTTACATGCTTGTCATCATCACTACGTACCAACATACGCGCCCTTCATATCGGTAGGGAGCCGGCAAAGCTTAAAAGGATCGGTTCAGCTTTGCTTCTCGGAGAAGATTTTCAGAAAGGTCTTAACGTTGACTTTCAGCATTTATGTCAACTCTCTGTAGATAAGAATTCAATCTTACTCGGTCTCGTCATCGAATCAATTATTTGAATTATTCCTAGTATAAAGAGCGGGACGAGGAATGTCAAATAGACATCGGTGCAGTAAAAACAGGATTTGTTTCGTGTATGAAGAAATAGTCTTCAAAATTGGAAGTTCCCCTTAGCCTTATTGATTAAGTAGAAATTTTGATAAATAGTTGGTTTTTACTAAGCACCTTTCTTTTTCCTTTCTTGAACTACTTTTGACTAGAAGAAATGTCGTTAGACTGTTATAATTTTTATTGATAAACGATAAAATCTTGTTATACAATGATAAAAAAGTACCGAGGTGTTCTATGCAACGTGGGAGAGTTTTATTTTTAAAGGGCATTACAATTAGCCTTGGTGTTCTAGTATTAATTAGTTGTATTTGGGTGTTACCGCCTTTATCACACTATATTGCCATTGATAATCCTAGTTTCGCCTATCTTCGAATTCCGGTTTTAGCAGGTGTCTATATGACGGTGGTGCCGTTTTTGTTTGCGCTCCAACAAGCGTTTCAATTACTAAGCTTAATAGAAAATGATTATGTGTTTACAGATTGGGCCATTAAAACGCTGGGAAATATTAAGTTTTGTGCAGTCGCGATTATTATCTTGTACGGTGTTGGGTTAATTAGTTTATTTTTATTAAATGCCATACATATAGGCTTTGTCATGATTGTCTTGACGATTATGCTCATAACTGTAGTCATTATTTTCTTTGCGTCTGTATTACAAGAGCTACTACGCTCAGCGGTTCGCCTAAAATCAGAAAACGACTTGACGATTTGAGGTGTAAGCGATGGCAATAATTATTCGATTAGATGTTATGTTAGCAAAGCGGAAAATGAGTATGACCGAACTATCTGAACGTGTTGGTGTGACAATGGCGAATCTATCAATCTTGAAAAACGGAAAAGCAAAAGCAGTACGGTTCTCGACACTAGAGGCCATATGTGAAGTACTTGATTGTCAACCTGGTGACATACTGGAATATGAGAAGGGGGAGAGCCTATGACCATTATGATTCTGATTGGAGCGATTTTTCTTCTTATATTCCTTCTCTTCTTAAAACCGTTTCTTCAAATGTTGGAAGGGCATGTTCTTGTAGATCGATTAAAAACAAAAAAAGGGTTCCAGTCTCCTTTAAAGGCGGGCATTTTGACGTTTGGACTGAATATTGTCTTGGTGTCCATTACAGTATTGTGTTTATATGTACCAGCATTAATAGGGATGGATATGAGTCCTTTGTTTGCAATGGTTTTTGGAACGATTATGAGTGTTCTTGCTTGGGGAATACTGAATCGTGGATACCAAGGGAATCGCCCGATTATGATGGGGTTTATCGGGAGTAGCTTTTATCTATTGGCTTTCATTACGGCGCTTATCGTATGGTTTCTTCCTAGTAGTCGAACAGGAGAAGAATTGTTTCATTGGGAAATTGGCCTTATCATGATTGGCGTCATCAGCTTCATAGCGTGGGTGATGAATCTAACTGTCATTAGTTATCGTGGGAAGGAAGAGGGCGGTTAAACCGTCCTCTTCTTTTACCATTGTATGGTTAAGTTAGGCCAGATCTTTTGCCAATTCTTTTTCTTCATACGCTGATGGTAGCGATCTAGATTGTGAAGGTAGGCAGGTGTTGGACGAACAAGAAGGTTGACCGCATCATTGACACCAAATGGGGCAATGAGTTCTAGCTTGTTTTGATTAAGGCGAACACCCAGGGCTGTAGCCGTTTCTGGAAACCGTGATAACGCTTCTCGCGTAGAGTCATAAGGTGGGTCTTGATTGACGGCGTGCATACGTGCTTGATTTTTTACAGACCAAGGTTGACCAGGGAAAAGACGATGCAATTTGTGTTCATATTCTTTTTCTTTATCTTTTTCTAAACAAGTAGCATCGTAGTAGACCACATCAATATCTGGAAGTTCTGTTCGCTGAAAACCATGCAAAGTATCCCAAATCTTCCCGCGTACGAACCCTGCACAAATACACCAATCCTTTAGTTGAAGTTCTTCAGCAACCGCTAGCGCGTCCATCATCCACTCATCTTCTTGTATAAGAGTGAGAACATCTTCTTTTGTGTGAATCATTATCCAACTCCTTCTGAAAAACGCTCTCCCCTATTCATTTCTGAATTAAAGCTGTACAATCGTACGGCCTTTAACACTCCCTTTTACAACATTCGTTAATACATCATTTAATTGGGTTAAGGTAATTTCGTTTACTGTCTCTTCTAGAAAGGAAGGCTTTAAGTCTGTCGCTAATCGATACCAAGCATGTGCTCGTTCTTTCATTGGACAGGTTACAGAATCAATTCCTAGCCAATTGATACCTCGTCCGATAAAGGGTAAAACCGTCGTTTCAACTTCAACGCCACCGGTTAATCCGCTAGATGCAATCGAGCCGCCTCTTTTTAATGTAGTAAGTAGATAGGAAGTGGTTTTTCCCCCTACTGCATCAATAGCACCTGCCCATTCACCTTGACGAATGGATAGCTTTTCGCTTTCTTCCAGTTCTTCTCGGGTAACAATTTCAGAAGCGCCTAGCTGCTTTAACCAATCGTGAGCTTCTACTTTATTTGTACCTGCGACAACGTGATAACCACGCTTTGCTAACAGTTCTACAGAAAGACTACCAACACCGCCAGTCGCACCTGGAACAACAACTTTTCCTCCAGCAGGTTCTAAGCCATTTTGTTCTAATTTTATAATAGAAAGAGCAGCTGTTAAACCAGCGGTTCCTAAAATCATAGATTCTTTTAACGTTAATCCTTCTGGGAGTGGAATAACCCATTCGGCTGGAATTCGCGCATACTCCGCATAGCCTCCGTGATGAGAGGTTCCAATTTTATAACTTGTAGCTATGACTTTCTGACCTTCTGAAAATCGGTTGTCTTTTGAATGGACAACCGTTCCTGCTAAATCAATACCAGGAATGAGTGGGGAAGTTTCAGCAAGGTTGCCTTGTTTTACAACCATCGCATCTTTATAATTTACACTTGAATAAGCGACTTTAATAAGCACATTGCCTTCTACTAATTCTTCTAAATCCCACTGTTCTACCTGTCCTTCAAGTAGCGTTTCCTTTCGGAGGACAAATGCGTTAAATGTCATAAAAATTCACTTCCTTCCTTACTGTATTCTAATGGTAGAAGTTTAAGATGGAGGAAGTCAATCATCTTGCTTGTACCAGATCTACACGATACGATAGAAAGGAATGGAGGCGGAACAAGTGAAGCAAAATAAATACGATGAACCCGATTTCTACGAAGCATACAAACAGATGCCTCGTTCTGTCCAAGGACTTAAAGGAGCAGGTGAATGGCATGTATTAAAATCACTCGTACCAGACCTTGTCGATAAAAAAGTGTTGGATTTAGGGTGTGGCTTTGGCTGGCACTCACGTTACTTTTACGATCAAGGAGCGAAGCAAGTTATAGGGATCGATCTTTCAGAAAAAATGATTCAAACTGCACGCGAGATGACCAATCAAAAGGGCGTCGAATTTAAATTGGGAGCTATTGAAGACATGGCATTTGAAGCGGGTTCATTTGACATGATCTTTAGTTCACTTGCGCTCCATTATGTGAATAGCTATCAAGACGTGGTAAACAACGTAAAACAATTACTCGCGGAAGAAGGAGAATTTCTTTTCTCTGTAGAGCATCCCATATTTACAGCACGAGCGGAACAAGATTGGATGTATGACTCAAAAGGAAACATTGATCACTGGCCGATTGATCATTATCAAGAAGAATCCCTTCGCCAAACATCATTCTTAACAGATCATGTTGTTAAATACCATCGTACGCTTACGACTTATTTAAATACGTTACTAGAAGCTGGATTCTCAATTGAAAGAGTAGAAGAGCCAAAACCAGATCCAGACCTCTTGGCACAAAATCCTGAGTATAAAGAAGAATTACGGAGACCTATGTTTCTCATTATAAAGGCGAAAGTACGCTGAAAATAATGGTGTGTTATGTTGAAGGGTCAATTATCCGTTTTAAGTTTTAACCATAGAAAAACACTGTAAACATGGGAATAAATCATGCTTACAGTGTTTCTTTGTTATTTAAGATACCGCTTTAAGTCCTGTAACTCCGACTACAATAATGACTAAGCTGACAATGCGTATTTTACTTTTAGATTCACCAAAGAAAATCATGTTAATGAGAACAGCAGCAGCAGTTCCGATACCGATCCACACTGCGTACGCTACACTTACTTGTAAAGAAAGAAATGACAAATACAAAAAGAAAAATGCAAGTCCAAAGCCACCAAAGAAAAGAACCGCATGTTTCAATGATTTCCGTTTGCTAAACGATTTTAAACCGATAACCCCAGTAATTTCAAAACATGCCGCTAAAAAAACGAAAAACCATCCCATTATGTGGTAACCTCCTCTTGTTTTGCACCATCATCTGATCGTTTTAATAAAATAACGCCAAAAACGAGCATCCCCATAAAGAACCCTTTTGCTAAACTGAAGGAACCTCCAAAAAGATAAATATCCATAAGTGCTGTTCCAACTGTACCAGCAGCAGCAAAAATGGCGTAAACGGTTCCTGTAGGTAAGCTTTCACATGCTTTTGCTAAAAAGTAAAAATCAATTACAATAATGACGATGATCATACTCCAATGCCACCAAGTGGTAGCAATGTTAAACCCAAGTACCCAAAACAACTCAAATAAACATGTGAGAATAACGAAAATCCATCCCTTGTTCATCTATATAACTCCTATCTAGTTTATGAATGACATTCAGTCATTTTTAATTTGAAAGAAAAGCAAGTGAATTAATCACTCGCACCTAGAGCGTTTGTTAGAAAAATAATGAGCTCTTGTTTGTGTTCATTTACGTAACCACTATCTTCTTGATTATAGAGAAACAGTTGCTCGGCGGTGGACTCGATTGTCCCTATCATAATACGAGCCGTTGCATCTGAGCGTAAAGAGTTTCTTATTTCGCTTGTTTGCTTTGCTTGCTCCAAACGATCTGCAAGCCAATCGTATAATGGCGTATAGATGGTTTCCCATTGCTGTAAATGTTCTGACTGGGTCAAACCTGAGTAAATAAGAACAGCAAGGTTTTTATGATGCTCAGTAGTATGAAAAACAGTATCAACCAGTTCATGTAACTGTTTTTTAAATGAGCTTGCTGTTACATTTTTGTTCAGTTCCACCATAAGATGATCAACAAAAACAGCAGCGATATCAGGCATAACCGATAGTTTAGAAGGAAAATACAAGTAGTACGTACCTTGGGCAATGTTTGCACGTTTCACAATATCGGATATGGTTGTTTTTTCGACACCTTTTTCACTAAACGCTTCAATGGCAGCGGTAATAATCCGTTCACGCTTATCCAATGTAAACACATCCTTAAAAATGACTGACTGTCATTCATATAATAGCGTAATGAGTAGTAGAAGTCAATCCTGTTACATCCTCTTATGTAGTCCCATCATATAATCTTTTACAATAACCTACCTGATTACCCCTGTAAATAGTGAGCACATTAGAATAGGGTTTCTAGTTGTTTGTTTAGCCTTTATTTCACAAAAGTGTATAAAGACGTAGTTCAAAGGTTTTGCTTTTTGTGTGAAAAGGTATAAGCTTATAGAGAAGTTGAGGAGGAAATTGAATGTATAAAGTCTCACTAGAAGATACGAAACACGCCATTATTGCTGTTAAATGGGAATCCAATTTAACACCAGAGGGCGTACATCAAGCGAATGATGAGATTAGTAAGATTTTAAGATCGCATCAGTTTAGTCGGTTTCATTTAATCGTGAATATGAAGGACGTAATTGTATTCAAGCCAGAAACACAGAAGGAAGTAGTTGCTCACCAAGAATGGTTAATACAGAAAGGCATGGATCAAGCGGCAGTAGTGGTGCAAAGTAATGTAGCTAAACTTCAATTAAGACGAACGGCCAAAGAATCAAGTCATAAATCGGAAACCCACTTTACTGAAATAGATGAAGCGCTCACTTTTTTAAAACAGAAGAATTATAGTAAAAACCAAAACGAGGCTGGGACATAACGAAAAGTAGTAGTTGAAAAGACGAATAGTCTAAAATATGCTGAGTAGCACCGCTACAGGAGAATCCTTCGCTTTCCGGGGACACGGCCTCAGCCTCCTCCGTGGAAAACCACCACTCCAGAGTCTCTAGACACGTGCTGATCCCCCAGGAGTCTTCGGATTCTCCTTCCGCTAATGTTCATATAAAACAAATGACGAACGTTCCTATTTTCAGGAATGTTCGTCATTTTTGTCTGTCGATCTACTTTTGTCCCAGCCTCGTCTTTTTAATTTTAGTAAATTATTTAAATCTCATCATGTCCAATGTAAAAGAGCATATAGTTGTATAAAGCTTGGCTAACAAATCGGAAACCCTATGAAATAATATCGAAAATATCTAGCTATAAAGGCTTTTAACCTATGGAAAGAGAAAATACATCTCATTGTTTATGCAGAAATAAATAAGTGATTAGGTAGGGATACTATGGAGCAACTTCTACTCGAATTATTGGAATGGTTTAAGGATCTTTCATATCTAGGTGTTTTCATCGCATTGTGTATAGAATTTATTCCAGCTGAGCTTGTGTTACCTCTCGCGGGTTTCTGGGTTTCAGAAGGAGAGATGCGGTTTTGGGGTGTCGTCATTGCAGGATCTTTAGGGGGAGTGGTAGGGCCACTTACACTTTATTCAATTGGTCGATTCGGTGGTAGACCATTGCTTGAAACGTATGGAAAATATGTCTTCATGAATAAGGATAACTTACAAAAAGCCGATCAATTTTTTCAATCCCACGGCGCTTTTGTTGCCTTTAGTGCTCGCTTTTTACCTGGTGTACGTACACTTATCTCGGTACCGTGTGGCATGGCAAAGATGAATCCTTGGATTTTTTCATTATATACGTTTCTAGCAATGGCACCGATTTCATTCTTCTATGTTTACTTTGGTGTAGAATTAGGAGAGAACTGGACGGAAGTAAAAGGGTTGCTACAGCAATACTTAGTACCATTTGGTATTGGTTTAGTCATAGTGTTCTTGATCTACCTGTTAGTGACACATAGAAAAAGAAATGTATGAAAATAGCAAACTCCGTAAATACTAGTAGTAAAAGCTATATCGGAGGCACATCTATGCTTATTGATAGCGGTAAATATCAACACATTACAGATACGTACTTACAGGAGCAACAGCGACACTATATACAGGACGAACTCTATTACGCTTACCCAGTAAAACAAGAGAGTGAATGGATTTTGAATCTTGAAGTTCACTTTGAAAAAGCGAGAGAAGTCTCGGCGGATGATGGTTCAAGTAATTTCTACCTGTGCGCCTTTCCCCTTAATGAGTCAAAGGAGGCAAGAGAAGCGCGAAAAGCAGAGCTTCTGGCTGTTATTAGTATGCGAGAGTCTGTCTTAAAGAGCGGTGGTCTACTGGGGTTCATGTGTTCAACGTTTCCAATGTGGAAGCGAATCGGCATGGAATCAAAAGAAAAGAGTCGGAAAGAGCGTATTGGTTAATTAGCCGATACGTTTTTTTCGTTTCTGCACGCTGAGAAATAAAACACCTATTCTAGTGCTAATCCGTTATAATAAAATGCGTGTTTTATTCAATCTAGTATGATCAGAAAGGAGAAAACAATGCTACCTAATAGAATCATGGAAGCGTTTGAATTGGATATTCAAAGGCTAGAAGAAGTTGAAGACTCAAAAAGCTCAACCGTTGTTCGCTGCGAATTGACGAACAGTGAGACAGTGTTTGTGAAAATTCCCTATTCAAAAATTAAGTTTGAACGAGAACGAGAAGCGTACGACATCTTAAAGAACAATGTACGCACGCCAAGCTTACTTGCGACGTGGGAAGGAGATGATACGTATTCAGGTGCATTACTGTTATCTAAATTAGATGGCATTTCCTTAGCTCAACAGAAGGCATCACCTAATATAGCGTATGAAGTTGGCATTTTGCAAGGGAATATGCATAACGTAGCCCCATCAGATAAGACGGTACTCAAAGGAATTGATAATGAGTTTTCTAATTGGACAGGATTTGTTGAACGTCAGTTTTATAGTTTTGCAGAAGATGTAAAAGAAGTTATGGAAGCGTCTCTCTATAAGAAAGCTATAGTACACTTTGAAAAGCTAAAGGAGCTATTACCTGCACCAGACGGACCAAGCTTCGTCCATATGGATTTTCGTGCGGCGAATATTCTTGTGGATGATAAAGGCATTGCTGGCGTACTTGATTTTGAAAGCGTCCGCTTTGGATCGACGGAAATTGATTTTACTAAGTTGTATCGTGACTACTTGAGTAAAGATAGTGCGCTATTTGATGCATTTCAAGAAGGGTATAAAACGGTACGACCAATGATCAATTTGGAGCTCGTTCTATCCTTTTATCAATTTGTCGATGCATTTAATAGTATCGGTTGGAGCAAGCGTCGTGGTCTAGAAGAACATTTCGACTTTTACAAAGAAAATGCTGAAAGAGTAAAAGATTTTGTCTTGTAGAGTAATGGAATGTTCCTTTATCAACTGAAGAGGAATCTCGTGGATCGACATAATGAAAATAAGTTAAACGTGCGTCGAATTCCTTTTGTTCGGCTCTTTTTCATCTTCATTAAACGTTTGATTAATTGATCTGCAGGCAACATCTAATAAAAAATGACCATCAGTCCAATGGGCTTATGGTCATTTTTTCATACTAATGATTTATGTTTAATAGTGCGGAACGGCATGAAGCAATTCATCTAATGCTTGTTCAATAGTAGAATAAATTTTAGTTGTAGAAAAGTCTATACCGAGCTGGACAGATGTTTGAGCAATTTCTGGTCGTACACCAGATAAGGACGCTTTGGTACCAACTAATTTTAAACCGTCAATGAGTGAGAAGAGTTGATTGGCAACCATTGTATCGACAACGGGAACACCAGATAAATCGATTAAAAGCGAATGAATATCTGTTGAGACACATTCTTCCAATGTTTGTGTAAAGATGACTTGCGCACGATGTGTATCAATTTCACCTACTAAAGGCAACAACGCGATCGTTCGTCTGAGTTTAATGACTGGAGAACTTAATTCTGTAATCATTTCTTGTTGTGCTCGTAACTGCTGGTCAGCGTATTCCATATTGTTACGACTAAAGGCAATGACAATTTCTTTAAATCCTGTTACAAGAATATCTATCCATTGATCATACTGATCAAAGGATACCTGTTCATTTGTCTCTTCAATGTAGTCTTTAATCAACTGTATGTACTGATCTTGGACATTTAAAAACTCTTCAATGATCTCGGGAATCGGTGTTGCTAAATGAGCTTGGTCTTTAGCAATAGACAGAATCCATTGTTCAAATGCTTTTGTATGCTCAGCGTTATAATCTTCACGAAACAGTTCACAAAACAATTCATGAAACGCATAATTTTGTTTCTTTAACCGCTCAATTTTAACGGGGTCATTTGAGCCGTAAACGCCATCTTTTGTTTTGTCGAGATCTGCATACCATTGTTCGGTTAAATTCCATGTGTTTTCCTTTAAAAATTCGTATAATGACATAGTGCACCTCCTTTTTTATATTATGAGATCAACCTTGTTCACTTGTCCAATTTAAGTATCTTTTAGGGATGAAATGAAGGTTTTTGTGTAACCGCTTTATAAAATTATTTTCAAAAAACACTTGCAAAACGAAAATAAAATCTGCTACACTACGTTCAACAACAAATTTTATAATTTTTCTTATTAAGAGGAGCGGAGGGACTGGCCCAATGACGCTTCAGCAACCCCACTTAGGTGGAAGGTGCTAATTCCTGCAGGAGATGAAGATCCTGGATGATAAGAGCGAGCTTGAATGATGATACTTATTCGCCCCTCTTTCATTAACGAAAGAGGGGCTTTTTGATTTTAAAAATGAATAGCAGACATATACACAGTACGTATTTGCATAAAACTTAGTAATTACATCGAATTAGGAGGATTAGACATGATTGAATTTAAAAACGTGTCCAAAACGTTCTCGTCAAATGGTCAAGACGTTCACGCCTTACAAAATATACAATTCACAATAGAAAAAGGAGATATATTCGGGGTTATCGGCTTTAGTGGGGCTGGAAAAAGTACATTAATACGGACAGTGAATTTAATTGAGCGGCCAACGGCTGGAGAGATCATTGTAAACAATGAAAATCTCGTAAGCTTACAGCCTCGAGAGTTACAACGTGCGAAGCGAAATATTGGAATGATCTTTCAACATTTTAATTTACTACAATCTAAAACAGTATTTGAAAATGTTGCGACACCACTTCGACTAGTGAAAACGAAGAAATCCGAGGTCAAAGAACGTGTGAATGAATTGTTGCAGTACGTTGGATTAGAAGAGTTTGCTTCTCGTTATCCAGACCAACTATCTGGTGGACAGAAGCAACGTGTTGGCATTGCTCGTGCTCTTGCCACTAATCCTGCTGTACTTTTATGTGACGAAGCAACGTCTGCTCTTGACCCAGAGACAACAAGCTCAATCTTGCAATTGTTAAAACGTATTAATCAGGAGTACAACATTACGATTCTAATGATTACCCATGAATTAGGCGTTGTACGAGAGATATGTAACAAAGTGGCAGTTATGGAAAGTGGTCACATCGTTGAGCAGGGGAAGGTGGAGGATGTGTTGGCGCGGCCGGAACATGAAACAACGAAAAAGTTCGTACGCTCGATCATTCCTGATGATCTACCAGAGAAAGTGAAGCAATATCTTGGACAGAAAGGAAGCGATGAACGCATTTACAAAATAGATGTGACAGATGAAACAGAGCAATTGTCTGTATTTAATGACTTGGTTCATCAAGGATTACATGTATCACTTCTATACGCATCTATGCATGAAGTGAGAGAAACCTCTTTTGGTGCTCTGTATTTAAGTTTAAAAGGAAATGTAGCTGCTCAAGAAACAGCGCGAAGCTATCTTGAGAAATATGATGCTCAGGTGAAGGAGGTAACGAAAGATGCTGGATTGGTTGCCTGAAGCCATACGCCCAGAAATTACAAGTGATATTCTCACACAAGCCCTATTCGAAACCATCTATATGGTAGCTTGGTCTTTACTCTTTTCCGCTTTACTAGGTGTTGTATTAGGTGTCATTCTTGTTGTTACAAGACCTGGACATATTATGGAAAACCGATTGATTTACAATTTAATTAATCCTGTTATCAATGTTTTAAGGTCGATACCGTTTATTATTTTACTCGTTGCGATTATACCGATTACTCGTTTTTTCGTTGGCACAGCATATGGAACGACAGCGGCAATTGTTCCGCTTGTCTTTTATGCAGGGCCTTACATTGCCCGTCTAATTGAGAACTCTTTATTAGAGATCGAACCAGGTATTATAGAAGCGGCAGACTCAATGGGTGCTTCTAAATGGCAAATCATCTTTAAGTTTCTCGTACCTGAAGCAATGGGTTCACTTATTCTTAGTATGACGACAGCAACAATTGGTCTTCTAGGTGCAACAGCTATGGCAGGAGCAATTGGCGCCGGGGGCATTGGTGAAGTAGCGATTTCTTACGGATACAATCGATTTGATGATGGAACGATGTTTATTACAGTACTTTTATTAATTATCATGGTGCAAGGCTTACAAACCATTGGGAATATTGCTTCAAAGAAAGTTAGACGACGATAGATAGAAAAAAGGGAGAGAACATACAATGAAAAAATTTCACCAAGCACTACTATTCGCTGGAGCTGTAGCGTTTACGTTAACAGCATGTGGGAACGATGCAAATTCTTTAGCTGATGCAGGAGAATCATACAGCCCAGAAAATCCTGTTCATGTCAAAGTGGGCATTACAGGCACTGATTCACCTGAGTGGGACCATATATCTGAAGTGGCAGCAGAGGAAGGCATTGAATTAGAAATTGTTCGTTTTAGTGACTATACGCAACCGAACCAAGCATTGGCAGACGGGTCAATTGATATTAATGCCTTTCAAACCGTTTCATTCTTCGATAATTTCAAAGAAGAACATAACTTAGACCTTACGGCAATTGGATCGACTGTCCTTGCACCAATGGGATTGTATTCCGATAAATACGAAAGTGTTGAGGATATTCCAGATGGAGCAGATATTACCATTGATAAAGAAGTAACCAATCAGGCGCGTAATTTAATGTTGCTAGCAGAGGCAGGCTTAATTGAGTTAGAGGACGATTTTGGTGTGACAAGCGGGTTAAACGAAATTAAAGCGAACCCGAAAAACTTAAATTTAACGGAAATTGCCCCGGCTACAGCACCTCGTATTATGCAGGATGTGGACGCAGCGGTTATTAACAATGGCTTTGCAGTTGATGCAGGTTTAAGTCCTACCGATGATGCTATTTATAGAGAAGATGAAACGGCAACACCGTATATTAATATCATAGCAGCGCAAACCGAAGATCAAGATAACCCTGTATTATTACGTCTAGTTGAATTGTATCAATCTGAAGAAATTGAACAGTTGATTATTGAAGAGCACAAAGGAGCACGAATTCCAACGTTTATTTCACTAGAAGAATTGAACAGCTATCCAAAATAACACTGAGGAGAGATGACGATGACAACCATTGAATCCGTTCAACAATCCATACAAGAGCATTTTGTAGAAAATCGTTTACGCTATATTAAAACGAGCCACGCCATTCATGACAATCCAGAAATCGGGAATGAAGAAGTATTTGCTTCATTAACATTAACAACGTTATTAAAAGAAGCTGGCTTTACGATTCAAGAGGATATTGCTGGCCACCCTACAGGATTTGTAGCAGAAAAGCGAGTAGGAGAAGGGCCGACCATTGCCTTTCTTGCTGAATATGATGCGCTACCAGGCTTAGGTCATGCGTGTGGACACAATATTATCGGTACAACAAGTGTGGCTGCAGGAATTGCACTAGCTGAACAGTTGGATCAGATTGGTGGTCGTGTTGTTGTCCTTGGTACGCCAGCGGAAGAAGGCGGAACGAATGGAAGTGCAAAAGGGAGCTTTGTACGTGAAGGCTATCTAGAGGGAATTGATGCAGCGTTGATCATTCACCCCGCTAACGAAACAAGACCTTCGGGCTCCTCCCTCGCTGTAGATCCTGTCGATTATGTCTTTCGCGGTGTATCTGCTCATGCCTCTGGTTCTCCAGAAAAAGGTGTCAATGCACTAGACGCCGTGATTCAGCTATTTAACGGTATTAACGCACTGCGTCAACATTTGACTGACGATGTTCGCATCCATGGCATTATTCCAGATGGAGGAGATGCACCGAATATTGTTCCTGATTATGCACGAGCGCGATTTTACATTCGAGCAGATTCAAGACCAAAAGCGAATGTTGTACGTGCAAAAGTAGATGCCATTGCGCAAGGAGCGGCGCTTGCAACAGGAGCAGAAGTAGAAATCGTTGAATTTCAAAACAAAGTCGATAACCTTATACCAAATGATACGCTAAACAATGTGTTCAACGAAACGTTTGCAACTCTAGGGGAAACCATTATACCAGGCGAAAGAGAAGGGCTGGGCTCAACAGATACGGGGAATATTAGTCAAGTTGTGCCAACCATTCATCCGTATATAAAAATCGGACCAAGTGAACTAGTTGCCCATACAGTATCATTTCGAGAAGCTGCTGCATCGCAAAAAGGCGACGAAGCTTTGTTAACAGGTGCAAAAGGGCTGGCACTGATCGGCTATCGTTTACTAAAAGAACCTGCCATTATTGAAGAAGCAAAGAAAGAATTAGAAAGTCGAAAAAGCCTAGCAGAGAGATGATAAGTGAAGGTGGCCTATTTCCAAAAGTGGAAAGGGCCATCTTTTTATTTGCTATTCTTACTAGCTAAATGGACGGAATAAGGAATTGATTGTGTGAAAAGAATAAGCTACACTACTGTAAGAATTAACTGGACAGATGAATCAATGGAAAGGGGTGAAGGATGCCAGGTGAATGTAGTAGACTCTCAGATTAGAATTGAACGAAAAGGAGCTACTAAAAAATGAAGACCATTTATTCTGAAAGGCTCTCTTTGCAAGAAGTCTCGCAAAAAGATGCTGAATCTTTGTTTCACATTTGGTCAAACCCCGAAATTACGAAATTTATGAACATCCCAGCCATGACAAATGTAAATCAGGCAATGGAGATGATCCAACTACTTGAATCGCTAAGTCGAGAGAAGAAAGGAAATCGTTTCACCATTTCTTTAACTGAAACGAATACCGTTATTGGCTCTTGTGGATTTAATTACCTTGATTATGAAAACGATCGTGGTGAAATAGGCTATGAGCTTGATAAGGAGTACTGGGGTCAAGGCTATATGACGGAAGCGTTGAAGACTCTTATACAGGTGGGCTTTTCTCAATTCGATTTAAACCGAATTGAAGCAAAAGTGGAGCCGCAAAACGTTGCTTCTCAATACGTGTTAAAGAAAATTGGATGCAAAGAGGAAGGGCTCCTCCGTAAATATGAGAAAGCAAAAGGAACGTACATCGACTTAATGATGTTTAGTATCTTAAAAGAGGATCTATAAAAAAACGAGGCTGAGACAAAAGTAGATAGACAGACCAAAATGACGAACATTCCTAAAAATAGGAACGTTCGTCGTTTGTTTTATATGAAAATGAGCGGAAGGATTCTCCTGTAGCGGTGCTACTCAGCATAGTTTAGACTATTCGTCTTTTCAAATACTACTTTTCGTTATGTCCCAGCCTCGTTTTTTAGTATGTTTATGCGGAACCTTTAATGAGAAGCTTGCCTTCATATTGTTTCCATTCAAAGGGCTTGTCTTGTCCAGATAAACGCAGTTCTAACATGTGAACTAAATCTTTAACCATCTCTTGAGTCCGGTTTGTAATCGTTGTAATAGCTGGTGATGTGACATCACTTATGGAATGATTATCAAATCCTATTATGGATAGATCAGTTGGCACAGAAATACCGCATTCATGAGCAGCTTTTAAATACCCAGCTGCAACAAAGTCGCTACCAGAAAAGACTGCATCAATTGCATCTGTCTTGCAAAGCTCTTTTCCAAGGGTGTAGCCATCATCTATCGTTGCAATCTTGTCGAAAACGAAGGATTCATTCCAAGTGAGTTGATGTTCTTGATGTGCAAGTTTATATCCGGTAAGTCTCTCCTGTTGTGAAGGAGAAGCGAGAAAATCGGAGCAGAAAACAATGCGCCGCCGCCCTTTTTTTATAAGGTACTCTACACTTTTAAAAGCGGCTTTTTGTTCATTCAAGCAAAAAACATCTATTTTTCTACTTTGATACGCCTCGTTACAAATGATGAGAATGCCATTCGTGCTCATTTCGTCTAGTTCTACTTGATTTAAAGATGAAGACGTTACGATAAGAGCATCTAATTCTTTTCTTTTCCATTTTTCAAACACGTCGATTTCTTGATGTCTATCGCCAAAGGTTTGAAACAATACCGGTTTATAGCCGCAATTGTGAATTTCTTCCGAGAGAACGCCAGCAAGTTCTGCAAAGTAAGGGTGTGATAAGTAGGGGACGATAATCCCAATCGACCCTGTGCGTTTTAAGCGGAAATGACTGGATATCTGATTCGGTGTGAAGTGAAGCTGTTTCATTACTTCTTCCACACGCTTGCGTTTCTCATCTGATACATAGGGATGGTTATTTAAAACACGAGACACGGTGCTTCGTGAAACACCACTTAATCTTGCAACATCTCGAATTGTATACATGGTAACCTCCTGAATAAAAGGTAAAAAAAATCGACCTTGACCTGGGACCGGTCTCATCTATTATAGTGTCTCTATCATCTTGAGGAGGAACATTTCATGCATACGATTCAATTTCCACCACCATTCCCATTCCCAAAACAGACACGTTCACTTGTGTTTTGTGATTTTGATGAAACCTATTTTGCACATGAATCTACAGCTGAGCAAAGAAAAGACATACAGCAATTAGAAGACTTCTTGTATAAGGTTTCCCAACAATACGGCTTTCAAATTGGTTGGATTACTGGAAGTGATACATGTCAGCTACTGTCTAAAGTAAAACAAGCGGGCATGCGTTTCTCTCCCCATTTCATCTGCTCAAATTTAGGAACAGAGGTGTTTCATGTTCTAATGGATGGAAAGATTGAACCAAATCAATGTTGGAAGAAAAGACTTCCGAACCATTATGAGTTCCAAAGAACGACTGATGAAGTCGTGTCTGAACTAAAGACTATGTATCAAATTGATTTGGTCTCTCAAAGCCAATATGGACAGTCTGTTTATAAGAAAAACTATTACTATTTTATTCGTTCCAGTGTGTTAACAGCTTATCATATAAATGTCATGAAACAAGTTGCCGCTACACATGGGGTAGGATTAAATATCAATCGATGCAACCCGAAAGCCGGAGACCCAGAATATGCATATGATGTTGATTTTGTGCCGAAGGAAGCAAATGGAAAAGATGCTGTAGCTGCTTTTATGTGTCACTGGTTTAAGGTCCATGTTGATGACACTCTAGCTTTTGGCGATAGTGGCAATGACATTAAGTTATTAAAATTTGTGAAACATGGGTACCTTGTCGGCAATGCGACGAGTGAAGCCCGAAGTAAGCATGAACAGATGACAAAAGGTTCTTATACGAAAGGGATCTTAGAAATGTTGAAAAAGCATTATACGCAGGTAACGGAGTAGCCAACTTATTTTTGCTTTAAGAAAGTATGTTCTTGATCGAATGTGCTGTAAGACCAATTTATTGGAACTTCTGACAAGATTACGTGAGTCAATGTAGTAGCTACAGAGTTAAAGTCTGCAATGAATGCCTCAATTTTTTCGAGTGTAGTCGTACTGTATTTCAGTGAGAAGCAAGCACTTCCGGTAATTCGGTAACAATAAGAAATGCCAGGGTAGGTAGCGATTTTTTCTTGAAAGATACCGTACTTCCCGTTTTTTATCGTAATGTCCATTAAACATTGAACAGGTAGCCCAAGTGCTTTTTCATTAATTCGAAGTGTGTAGCCCTCAATGATAGAGGACTCTTCCATTTTTTTAATTCTCTCGGATACGGAAGGAGGAGATAAATTCACTTTCTTTGATAATTCTCGTATGGATTGTCGTGAATCTTTCTTAAGTTCATCAAGAATGTTTAGATCAATCTCATCTATTTTCATTTGAATACCTCTTTCTTAAATTACAATTCAAACGCTTCATTATTATAGGGGAAATCATATCATGTGTCGTTTGTTTTGACTAGATTACCTTTTATAATAAAAGGGAGGAGGAGTAATAAATGAGTTATATTCAGCCATCACAAGTAGGAGAAACCCCATTTCAATCTATTTTAGGTCATTGCCCGAAAGTGGGAACGAAATGGAATGAGCTTGCTGACGAACTAACAAATGAAGCGACGCTTTCGGCTGTATTAAAAGAAGAAGTAAGAAGAGTACTCGCATACGGAAACAAGTGTCGGTATTGTATGGCAAAAGGTGCGCCGACTAAAAATGGAAAAGAAGAGGATATTCAGCTAGCTACGGCCTTTGCCGAGCTATTTCTAACTGATCGCTCTTCTATTAGGGAAGCTCATTTTACTATTCTTAGGTCTGTATTTAGCGAAGAGCAAATTGTAGAGCTATGTGCTTTTATTTGTTTTACAACAGCTTCTCAGTTATTTGGGGCAATGGTCGACTTATAAGATTAAGTAAGAATTTCCTAAAAGATACTCAGTAAAAGAAGTTCCTTTCGTAAAAGAATAGCCCAATAAAGCCTTATCATAGAAAGGAGCATCCTTTATAATAAAGATAAGATAAAGGGGGTCTCTATGAATTTACAAGAAGCGTATCGATGTTTAGACCTTTCCGAGAATGCAACGGATGAAGAGATTGAGAAGCAATACATGCGGTGGATTCGCAAACAAAAGGCAGACCCATCGATCTCACTGGACGACAAAACGGAAGCGTATACACGAATTCGTAATCATCGCGACTATGGACCGACTCATGAAAACGATACAATGAAAGAGAAAGTGAGTCATTTTTTCTATTATTATAAAATTCATACAGTCGCAGCTGTTATTGGATTAGGTGTTCTCTTTACAGTGGGATCAACGATTTATTCCCATTATCAGGAGCGGAAAGAGCTTGCGACGTTACCAGATGCGAATGTAGAGATTATGTTTTATGGTTCGTTCCTACATCCGGGATTGAATGAAGAAGCAGAGGAAGTGGTTGAGGAATCGGTATTGGCGCTGATGCCTGAATGGAATAGGGTAGATGCGACGTTAACCTATCACTCTGTTGATACTGAGAACTTATTGGATGTAGGGGCTCAGCAGAGAAGTACCGTTCTCTTGGCAACGGAACGACCTGATTTGTATATTTTTGATGAGGCATCTTTTCAAACATTTGTTGGAAGTGGGATGTTTGAACCGTTAGACGAAATTGATGATCAAGTGAATGAAGACGTTTACGCTTCCTCCCATGTTTATGGAGTAGAGGAGGGTGAAGTAGAAGAACGATTAGTTGGTTTGAAGCTGGATTACCACTCTCTATACGATACAATTGATATAAACGAGGATGTAACTCAAATTGCTGCAATCAGAAAAGACGCAGCAAATAAAGAGAATGCTCTTCAACTATTATTAACGTTACAATGATTGTCATAACGAGGAGGTTACAGTATGAATCTAACAGGTATCCACCACGTTAGTCTTGTTGTCAAAGACATTGAAAGAGCAAAAGCGTTCTACAGTGACACTCTGAGGCTCCAACAAATAAAACGACCGCCATTTACGTTTGTAGGAGCTTGGTATGCACTCGGTCAACAGCAACTTCATTTAATTGAAGACAAGCAGTTAGAATTGAGGGAAGAAGAAGCGTCTATTCACACAAGAAGGAGACATATTGCCTTTCGTGTCTCTGATTTTGATGAAACCGTACGCCACTTACACGATCAAGGTGTAGCGTATATTGAAAAGCGGTTCAGCACAAGTGGGTTTCATCAAGTTTTTGTAAATGATCCAGACGGGAACACCATTGAATGTATGAGCGAATTCAAACCAGATTAGCACATCTTTTTTGAGCTATGAAAATAAAGAGAAGTCATAAAAGCGACTTCTCTTTATTCATAACGTGTGGCTATTCGTGTATTTCTGCTCGCTTCCCTCTAGTGCCAAAGTCAATGATGGAAAGATCGACTTCATAATGAATGTCTGCTTGTTCAAAAATGGTATCCCAATCGCTGTGCTTTTTTTCCCAAAAGTCATAGTGTTGAATCTTAACATATTGCTGAAAGTTAACTGGGTCGGTTTTGAACTCGTGCTGTAAGTCATCAATCATCGTTTTTATATCCGATGTCAGTTGTGCTTCTAACTCTTTTTCTAGTTTTTTTAAGTACTGAGCATCATAAGCGTCTTCATTTGGGTCCCAGTTTTCAGCTAGACGTCCGTCGCTACTCACTTTAATGTCAATCTGCAAATGATCATGTAGTAACGACGTTTCTATTGAGTCCAAATGTACGTCTAGTATCTCGTAAACCGTTCGATTACCATTAACCATTTTTGTAAGAACCCCACCTTCTATATCCCCGGTAAGCCAATTTAACAAGCTCACTTGATAAGGTGACACATACGCCCCCATTTCTTCTCCATTTTTTACAATATAGCCCCCATCGATTATTATATTATCGTCTTTCACACGGACGTTTGGTAATACGATGGATTGATGACGACTGGCTGAGTCGGCGAGTAAGCCTAGTGTTACAGGTGCTGGAATTTCTGTGGTACGGTCTTTATTTTCACTTAAATCGTTAATCGTTTTGGAAGTTGGCGATGCATTATTTCCTTTAGGATAGGAAAAGAGGGTGCCCAAGGATTCAGTTGTTAGAACCACTTTAACGCCTCTCTTTGTCCGTTCATCTCTAATTTTTTGGTTAATTAACTTCTCCACTCCCCATTTCTTTACGGCATCCGTATCTAAAACAAGAATCATTTGATGATCACTCATAATACCTTGATCAATTAATTCTAAGTGTCGAATGGCATCGAGGACGGAATTACCTGTTGAATACTTATTGCGATAAGAAATACTAGAAGAGATGTTTTCATCGCTTAGAGGGAGATACAGTTGAGTTAACAAACCAATAGTATCGTCTTGATCTTCCTGTACTTCAATGCCTACGCCCATGACGAACGACAAGCTTTCAATATTTGAGCTGTCCCAACATGCAGTTAATTGTAGTAACGATAGAATAAAGACGCATTGAAACCACTTCTTCATAGGCGAGCCTTCTTTCTCAAAGAAACCAAAGCATAACAAGCAATCGGAAGAACAAAAAAGAATGAAACAAACGCAAATTGTTGATATTCGGATACTTTTGTAATGTCATCGATTGTTTGTGGCCATAAAGCGAGACCAATCATAGTGATAGTTGCTGGTGGAATGAGCCAGTTCCTCGAAATCGGAAAGACCTTTTTCAAAAGAAAAACAGCACTATAAAGGGTAAACAAACTGGTTAGGAAAAACTGTAGAATCCATGTGGTGATAAGAAAAGAATCTGCTCTTTCGGTAAAGAGTAGGCTACTTTCTGATGCATGGGTCAGTGTAATAGTTGGCCAAGTCAACAGTTGAACTTCTACGGTTCCCACAGTAGCGACAACAATAATGTAAGTCAAAATATAGAGCAGTGTGGAAAACAATAACGCTCCTACGCCAGCTTTAATTGGTCGTGTCGTCTTTTGAATAGAAGCTAGTAGGATAAAGATCATTTCAATGCCTTGAAACGATTGAAGCCCATTTTTACTATTAAGCAAAATAGGGAGCATCCCCTTTGGTGCAACAGGCCGGATGTTTAAAATTGATGCATCTTTAAACCCTATCAATAAGACTAAAAAAAGAACGACGACGGTCAGTGGTAAAAAGAAACACGCCACTCGCACAATTGTCGGTAAGGAATAGTAGACAGCATACGCGCATAACAAAATAATGGTTACGATGGTTACGTAATGAGGAGTACTTTCTAAAAGGAAATAGCGAATCATTTCGCTCATCGCAACAGCTTGCCATCCACCAAGAAGAAGAAAATAACTAGCTAGTAGCAGACAGATCGCTTTGCTCAGAAAAGCACCAAATGCTTTCGTTGTGTACTCATCAATGGAATGCACGTTATGTTGTTTAAAGGCAAAACAAACGAAGGCATACTGAAGGGTTATGATAATCCCTCCACATAAGATAGAAAGCCAACCGTCTGCTGTTCCGATGTCAACCGTTAAGGTGCGGGGCAAGTTCATAACACCGACCCCTAATAGCACACATAATAAGGATGCGGTTAATTGGTAGGTTGTCATCGTGTGGTTTGTTTGGACTTGACCCATTTAAACACCCCTTTTATCCTTCAAGACTGTTGGAAGACGTACAATCAGGTCATAAATCCCATGTCTCTTTAATGAAAATTTAAAAGAGAAGTAATGAACACCATAGTTATGTAAGCTAGAGAGGTGTATCGTTACCGCAATAAAGTAAATAGCGACGCCATATAATCCTAATGTGGAAGCAAGCGTAATGGAGCAGATACTTAAAATCCTAAACGACATGCTTAAGCTGTAAAGAGGAACTGCAAAAGACGCGATGGCTGTAATGGCGATAACAATAACCATTATGGAGCTTACCAAATTTGCTTCAACCACAGCTTGTCCAATGACGACGCCGCCAACTAATCCAATGGTTTGTCCAAGTGGATTAGGCAAACGAATACTCGCTTCCCGAAGTAGCTCTATAAAGAGTGTCATTAGAATCACTTCTCCTACAGCTGGAAAGGGGATATTCATGCGTGAGTTCATAATAGTCATGGACAACTCGTTTGGAATTAACCCTTGATGAAACGAAACAAGGGCAATGTAAATCGGCGCAATAAACATTGTAATAAAAAGAGAGATGTACCGTAAGATTCGAATGATAGAGCTAATCATCCATCTTTCGTAATAATCGTCCGGGGCTTGCATTTGTTGTTCAAACGTTGTAGGCACCATAAAGACAAACGGTGATCCATTAACAAAAACAGCGACTCTACCCTCCTCAAAACCTGCTAAAATCCGATCAATTCGATCAGTGCTTTGAATTTGTGGGAAAGGGGAGTAAATAGGGGAATTATCTAAAAAACTTTCCATTTTCCCAGAGTCTTCGATATTCGGATGATTGATGGACTTGAGACGTTGTTCAACTTCAGTAATGGTTGAAGAAGGAGTCATCTCTTTGTTGTACATATAATAAACGGTTTTTGTTTTTTTATTATGCGTAATGTTGTGCTTAGCCGTAATTAAGTTTTCATCTTCCCCGAACTGTCTGATTAAAGAGATATTGGTGGAAGCATCTTCAAGAAATGATGCACGTGGTCCTCTAATCACTCTTTCAGTTGTTGATTCTTCCAAGCTTCTTTGTAAATGCTTGCTTAGTTGAAGACTATAAGCAAAAGGCACTCCCTCCATAAAAAACACACACTGACCTTTATAAAGAGAGGACACAGCTAAAGTCGGCTCTGTGAAAGTCGAATCAGCTAGACATAATAGAGGCGTTGTTGCTTCGAGTCTTAAATCTCTCTCATTTAAGATACGAACACTTAAACGATTCATGTAATCAAGTGAACGGTTAACCTTTTCATCATCAAATTCCCCAAGTAAATAAAAAACCCCAACTCGTTCCAACCCAGCAAGATAGACATTCTTTTGGTTAAGGTCAGATTGATCGCCTAGCGTTCGAAGAAACAGAGCAGTGTTCTGTTCAAAATCTGTTGAAAACATCGTATTCCCCCTTTGGGAAGTCGGTTTAGTATGTTTCCAAGTTTTGATCTTATACACGTACCAAAAAGGTTGAAATCCATGACATAAATGTAGAATCATTAGTCAGGGAAAGGCATGACTAAAAAGAAGTCCGTCTTAATTTGTCGGTTTTACGATTGCCTTTGTCGGTGTTTGTAGAACATAAAAACGGTATGCTCATCCTTAAGATAACGAAGGAGGGAATGTTTTGACCACGAAGCAGATACAATCACAGTCAAATCTTGTGATCGAAAAAATAGCCAAAATAACTGGACACGTTGTCGAAGATCTTGAAATGGATATGTACCTAGAAGCAGATTTGGGGTTAGACTCGATTAAAATGGTTACGTTAATGAATGAATTAATGACACTATTACCTGATGATCAGCTGATGACATTTGAGAAGAATCACCCTTTTGATACCTTACTTATGCTCGATACTGTAGAGGATATCGTTACCATTTTTCGAAATACTGAAGAAGCAGAATCTAGCTTCCAAGACGTAGGAATTGAACAAACCATTACCATTGCTAATGCCCAATACCCATTTTTTATTTCACAACAAGCCGTTTCGACTTTATCTATCTGTTCGAGCGTTACCATGAACGGCCAGTTGGATCTAGGTCGGCTTTGGTCTTCTTGGGCCGCTTTAATTAAGCGTTATCCGCCTCTTCAAGCAGTGTTTAAGATGAATAAACCAGGAAGTAGCTTTGAAAATATGGAGATGAGTACGGTCTCTAATTGTACCCCTCCTGAATTAATGATTGAAGATATTCAACAGTTAAGCGAAAAAGGGAAGGAACAATGGCTTCATCAATTGTATGAACGCTATTTAAATACATCCGTCGATTTGACCATATGGCCATTGCACGGATTGAAGGTCATACAAACAGGCAATCAGCAATTTACCATCGTGCTTCATATTGTACATGTCATCTCAGACGGCTTAAGTAATCAAATGTTTCTTAAGGAGCTATTGGAAATCTACGAGGAACATGATGCTGGTGTCTTTATTGAAAATGAAGACCAAGTCATCACGGTCAATCAGTATAATGAAGTTGTTCACAGCTTAAACAAGTGGAATGAGCAAATAGAAATCGATCAGTTAAAAACATTCCTAAAGAAGCAAGGAAGAGCAAAATACGTATTTAATCCACTTGAACAAGAGGAAAGTCGACTGTATGTTCAAGAACAAAGCCATATAAAGACAAACGTAATGAAAAGAAAACTAAACTTACCCGCTAGTCACCTCTTAATGAAACAATCGAAGCAACTGAACGCAACTTTATTTGAAGTTATTTTAGCGACTTATTTAAAAACGATCCAACAGTTATCATCTGAAAAAGGGAATGTGTCCATTAATATCCCTACAGGTGGAAAGACATACCCTCACATTGATGCTTCACATTTGTTCGGCACATTTGCCCAAAATATTGCGTTTACTTTTCAAGAAAATGCTATTAATGAACCGCTACATGTAACCGTACAACACATCCAACAAGAACTACTTTTTGCTTTAACGAACGGTATTGACCGAGCACAGGCTTTAACAGCCGCACAAATGGCTAAAGATGACATTCGTTTAATGAATGGTGAATTGACTGAACAGACAAAAGCCTTTGTTCGTTCAAGCTTGAAATCAAATTTATATTTATCTTACGTAGGAGAAACGAATTTTAAAGAAACCTATGGAGAATTATCCATTGAAGACTATGAGGCCTACACGTGCACAAATCCTGCTGCCATTGATCTTGTTGTTGAGAAATTCAATGGGGAATTAGTTTTTACAGCGAATTATGATAGTGGATTTTTTAGCTCAACTTATATAGAACAGCATATGGACCATTTCCTTGAGCAGTTGAAGTCAATCGGCAACATGAGTGTAAAGGAGGATTCATTTCAGACAGAGAATGTTCAGCCTCAATCATTATCATCGGAAAACGTGACGCTTGTTCTTGAAAAGCTAGAAGGAATTCTTAACCGAAAACTCCATCAAAGTGACTTACACCTAGATTTAGAATTTGACCTTGGCTTAGATTCTTTGGAACGTATCCGCCTCATTATGACATTGCAACAAACCTTTCAACAGATTGATCGGAAATTATTATTTCAAGCACGAACAATGGATCAAATTGTACAAGTGATAGATGGAAAGAGCAGCCATAAAAAAGACGATGCGGTTCCGTTCCATTTGTTTGTAGAACAGAGTCAAAAGACACCGGCAGCTATTGCAGTGGCTCATCATCAAAAGCTTTTTACTTATCAATACCTTAATGAAAGTTCAAATCAATTGGCTCACTATTTGTTTAACGAACGTTCCATTACAAAAGGTCATCGGGTAGGTGTGATGGTAGGACCTGGAATAAATATGAATTTAGCTATGTTGGCTGTGTTAAAGACAGGAGCAGCATATGTACCGATCGATCCTGCTTATCCTAAAGAGCGTATTGAACAAATCATCAGTCAGTCCGCTATTGAAGTAGTCATAACTGAAAAATCAGGAAACGGACATCTTTTTAACGAAGGAAAGAACGTTTGTGAAGTGGACATTGATGAAACGAACTGGACTACTTTTTCCAGAGAAGCATTGGATGTTCCCGTGAGTGGTGAGGATGTAATGGCAGTTATCTTTACATCTGGATCAACAGGAAAACCTAAAGGCGTTATGTTAAGTCATGAAGGGTTTATGAACCGAATTAAATGGCATCAATCTGTGTTCCAGCTTCAAAGTGGTGAGCGAGTCGCTCAGAAGACATCATGTTGTTTTGATGTGTCTGTTTGGGAGTTATTCTGGCCAATCATGTATGGGGGAACGATTTGTCCGGTTGAGCGGGATATTGTTAGGAACCCATGGGAATTTGCCGATTGGATAACGAAGGAACAGATTAACGTCTTGCATTTTGTACCATCCATGTTTTCAGAATTTATTAATGCAATCCAAAGTGAGGAATATGAATTTAAACAGTTACGATGGCTACTTTTTAGTGGAGAAGCCTTACCTCTACCTGTTATTCAGAAATGGCAAGGTGTGTACGGAGGAAAGATCGGATTAGCTAATTTGTATGGTCCCACCGAAGCATCTATTGACGTAACGTGCCATATTATTCCAACTTCTTATGATAAAGAGGAAAGAGCAATTCCAATAGGAGAGCCGATTGATGGCGTAGATGTGTATATTTTGGATGAACAACGACAACACGTAGCAACTGGTCGTATTGGTGAACTCTATATTGGTGGTATCCAGGTAGCGAAAGGTTATATTAATAATCCAGAACAGACAGACGAGCGATTTATTCCTAACCCATTTTCCACACGCTCAGGGGACATGCTTTATCGTACAGGTGATTTAGGTAGCTGGCGTGAGGATGGACAAATTGATTACCATGGACGAACGGATTCACAAATTAAAATAAGGGGTTACCGAGTCGAATTAGGCGAGATTGAAGCCCACCTGAATGCCTTACCGAATGTCATGGAATCAGCGGTTCTAGCAAATGAAACACAAACTGAGCATATTAAACTCATCGCATACGTAGTTGGAAATGAAAAAGAACATAGACAGATGATTAATTCTTTAAAAGAGACACTGCCAGATTACATGCTTCCACACCGGTTTATTTGGCGAGATCGTTTGCCTAAAAATACAAATGGAAAAATGGATCGAGGAAAACTAAAAACCGACCTTATTCACTTGCCGTTAATGCCTGCGCAAAAATGGCTTATCGACTATTTTGATTTTCCTTATGCTTGGACTGGTTACACACAGTTTGTGTACAAACGAGAACTCGACAGAGATGTTTTTAATCAAGCATTACGTCAGTTAACAAACCAAAATGAAGCTTTACGCACTGTTTTTAGTAAAGATAGTGGAGAATGGAAGCAACAAATTTTGAATGAACCTCTTGAGATAGGGTGCGATTTTCTTGATCTAACAGGCTTATCTGACGAGTCTGTTAAACCAATTATGAGTGAGAAAATCCAACAATCTATTAAGGAACTTTCCATTCAGCAATGGCCACTATGGAAAGTTGTGGTCATTAAGAATCAGTCAGAGCGTTATCATATGGCTTTTATTGGTCACCATATGATCTCAGACGTCATTACAAACCAACTATTGTTCAAAGAAATGTGGTTGCTCTATAGTCAATTGTTAACAGGAGCTGTTATCCCAGAAAAAGAAGCATCGTATCAAGACTTTCTTCAATTTTTGGACGAGATGAAGCGTGAACATAAGGAAGAGTACGAGCACTACTGGAAAGAAAAACTGATTCAAAGCCGTCAAAACGGATGTTTTTCTTTACCTCCGGATAAAGAGGGTACAAACGATGAAGGTTCGGCTCGAATCAAGCAATTTGTCGTATCGAAAGAACAAACTAAACAATTAATGGGGAAGGCAAAGAAAACGTACAAAACAAAAATGTATCCATTGTTGGTTGCTCCTCTCTATCAAATGTTAAAAGATGTTACAGGCGAAAGCGTGATTACGGTAAGTCATCGGGTGCATGGCAGAGATTTTGGGAATGGAAAGACTTTTATGAATACAGCTGGGAATTTTGCGGTTAACTTCCCGTTACCTTTGCAAATAGGGAAAGGCGACAGTTGGGAGAGACGTATTCAACTAGTGAAGGACGAATTAGAACAAGTTCCATTAACTGGTGTGAGCTACGATTTAATCGCTGAACAGTTACCTAAATCTACTTATCCTGATGTCCATTTAACTAGTATTCGAGCGAATTATTTAGGAAATCGTGATGTTGGTGCTTTATCCATATTTGAAATGGATCCTACCCAAATGGATCAACGATTTTCTTCTGCCACTCAAAACAGAACATGTATGTTAGAATTTTTCTTCTTTGTAGAATCAGGAGAATTAAAGCTTGAAATAGAGTATTCAAAGAATCTGTACGATGAGAACACGATTGAAACCTATGGGCGTGCTTATATGGATAGGTTGGAAGACTTAATGGATAGCTTAGATCAAAGCCCTACCAACCAAGGAAATACCATTCAATTAATGAGTAAGGAAATGGAAAATAAGGTTGTATTAATAACTGGTGGTGGCACTGGCATTGGAAAAGCAATTGCAGAACGCATGGCTGCTGCGGGGGCTCAAATTATTATTGCATCGAGAAATCAGCCTCAATTAAAGCGCACAGTAAACGATTTGAAAGTCTATGGTGGGAACCCAGCTTCTTATGAAGTGGATGTCACAAAAATGGCTCACGCAACCCAACTCATGAAAGAGATTGTAGAACGCTATGGGCAAATTGATGTGTTAGTAAACAACGCTGGTATCACGAAAATGGGATTGATGGAACAGATTCCACACGAGGATTGGCTGAATATTATTCAGGTTAACTTAATTGGTACCTATACGATGAGTGTTGCAGCTCTTCCGTATATGAAAGAGCAGGCATACGGCAAAATTATTAACCTTGGTTCTGATTCATCGCTCATTGGTTATCCTCTTATGACCGCATATGCAGCCTCTAAACATGGTGTGCTAGGTTTGACAAGGTCACTGGCAGAAGAGGTTAAAGCAAGTGGTATTCAAGTGAATGCAGTATGTCCAGCCTTTGTTGATACAGATATGACGCCAGCAGCAATGAGGAAAGATGCTATCCCTACCTCGCAAGTCGCAGAGGTCGTCCAATTCCTTTCTTCAGAGCGATCCAACGGAATTACAGGGGAAGAAATCAAAGTCTACGGTAAGCAAGATATGAACTGGTTTGGTTCCAAACAAATCCCTATGATTCAAGCTATGCTAAATCGTAAGGAGCCAATGCAAGGATGAGTTCAGATAAAAAGGAACTGAAATTAACGTTTATCTATGTTGTAGCGCTTCTAGTAGGAACAGCAATGGGGATGTTTATCCCCATTGCTACAACTCATATGACAACCCTTGAGCTAGACAGCCTTTGGATTGGAACCATCTCTTCTGCCTTCTTTATTGCTTTAGCTGTTGGATCTGTCTATATTGACCGGAAAATGAGGGGGAATGATTTTTCGGTTATGGTCGTGATGGGCTTGTTTATTACAGCTATTAGCGCTATTGCATTTCCGCATACAACAAGTCCGATACTGTGGTTGCTTTTAATGCTTGCTATGGGAACAGGCATTAGCTTTAATCTTGTAGGTATTCAAACAGCCATGCACGTTTTTTCAAAAGAAGTGGATCGTGCAAAAGTAAGTGGTTTATATTCACTTTTTTTCGCTCTAGGCTTTGCAGTTAGCTCCATTACTGGTCCGAAAGGCTATGTACTTTCACCAATGTTACCTTTTTATATTGGAGCAGCTGTATTGATTGTTTGTTGCTTTATTGTGAACCGGAAATTAAAAGGTCGCTTAATCATTGCGCGTTATCCAAAACATAAAACAATAAATAAAGTACCAGTTCCGTTGTATGGAGCATTTGTGTATGGTTTTGCAGAAACAACAGTCATCGCGCTATTCCCAATGTTCTTACTTATGAGAGGTGTGGGTGTTGCGGAAGTTGGTATAGCGGTAGGCGCATTTATAGTGGGATGTGTGATTGGCACCCTTCCTATAACGTATTTGGCCGATCGTGTAGGCCGGAAAAAATGTTTTGTAGTCGTTATAGCCGTGTCTATTTTGTCCTTAGCAGGTGTGGTGGCAATTGACCACTATCAAACCATGCTTCTATTTTCTTTTATAACAGGGTTTGTTGTAGGACCATTTTATCCACTCACATTAGCCCTTACCGTTCAAGATTTAACTCAAGAAGAACTTCCATCTGGTACAGCGCTCTTTACGTTTACGTATGCAGCGGGCTCGGCAGCAGGCCCAATTCTATCGGCATTGGTGATTGCTAGCTTGGGAATTCAACACATATTTAGTCTGACTTTAGTATTCTTTTTATCGTTACTCCTATTCGTGGGGTTGCAGTTAGTCAGAGAGAAGCACAAAAAAAAGTTCGATCGGGGGAATTTAAGTGGTTAATAGGAATGAATCATCGACAGGTCCTCTTGCTATCTCTAAAGGGAACCAAATAAGTACCCGCTTTCAAGTCAAATCTTCTATCGGACAATTATTGTCTGAAGCTGCACAAAGAAAAGATCGAGGAGTTACGTTCATTGAGAATGATGAATCAGAAACATTTGTTTCTTATGAGGAGTTATTCTTAGCAGCGAAGAAACGTTTATACGGATTGCAACAGATAGGTGTGCAAGCAGGAGATTCAGTAATGGTCATTCTTGAAGACAATAAAGAGTTCTTGAAGACATTTTGGGCTTGTATTTTAGGTGGTATTATCCCGGCTCCACTTTCCTATCCCCAATCGTTTAAAACGCAATCGGCAGCGCTAGAAAAAGTGAAGAGCATTTGGACGGTTTTAGGTGAACCCGTTATTTTATCAGATGAAAGAGCAGCTCAAAGTTCAATTAATGAGCTGCTAGGCGCTAATATGAATTGGGTGGAAGCCATTCAGTTAGACCATGAAAACCAGTACGGTGAACTAGCTAAGGTGGACGTTCTAGATGCCGCATTTATTCAATTTAGCTCCGGTAGCACAAGTCTTCCAAAAGGCGTTTTATTAAGTCATAAAAATTTATTGGCAAATATTGATTCCATTGTAGATGCTGCACAATTTACAGACATGGATCGCTCCCTAAGTTGGATGCCTTATCATCATGATATGGGTTTAATTGGGTTCCATCTCTCCATGATGGCGATGCAAATTCAGCAATACAATATGTCCCCAGTTAAATTTGTAAAGAAGCCGATTCTTTGGTTAGAACTGATTACGAAACATAACATTACGTTAACTGGCTGCCCTAATTTTGGATACCGATTACTCCTTGCTCGAGCAAGAGAAGAGAAGTTGAAGAAATTAAATCTTCATTCCCTACGCTTAATTTTTAATGGGGCAGAACCTATTGCTGTTTCCGTTATGGAAGCATTCGTTAAGAAATTAGAACCGTATGGACTAAAACGAAGTGCGATGTTTCCGGTTTATGGAATGGCTGAAGCTTGTGTAGCTGCATGCTTTCCTCCATGTGGAAGTGAGCCAAAAATACATGCCATTAATAGGCACACATTGAATCTCTCGCAATCGGTTCAAGAATTAGAATGGGATCATAAGGATGCAGTACATCTAGCTGATGAAGGCTTCCCTATTAATGGGATGGATGTACGTATTGTGGGAGAGACGGGTGAAATCGTTGTAGAACGAACAATCGGTGAGATTCAGCTACGAGGACCTAACCTAACAAGTGGATATGTCAATAATGAAGATGCGAACGAGAAAGCTTTCCAAGATGGATGGTTTAGAACAGGAGATACTGGTTTTTTAGATAACGGTCGTTTAACTGTCATCGGTCGTATAAAAGACATTATTTTCTGTAATGGACAAAACTATTACGCTCATGATATTGAAACAAAGATCGAGGAGCTAGAAGGTGTGAAGCCTGGAAAAGTGGCGGTTTGTGGTTGGCAAGACGAGCAAGAAGGAACCGAAAAAGTAGCTGTTTTTTCTACGCTTCGTGTCAAGGAATCAGAGCAGAAACAATTTTACCAAGGAATGCTTTCTCATATTCGTGAAACGACAGGATTACCCATTCATTATGTCATTATGATTAACAGTATTCCTAAAACAACAAGCGGAAAGGTACAGCGATTCGAGTTAATAAAAGATTTTCAAAACGGCATTTTAAGTGATTCATTGACTGCAGAAGAGTTAAACAAGTGGATGATCTCAGAAAAAGAAGAGGTAATGGATGAAGATGTATCACTTGAAACAAAGACGATGAGTGCGCTTAAACAGAGTTGGGCGGAAGTATTAAACCTTCCAATTGATCAGGTTCCAGAAGACGTTTCTTTTCTTACGTTAGGTGGTTCGTCTTTAAAAGCGTTTCAAGTTTTAGGCATGTTAGAGGAAGAATTGAATGTTTCATTAACCCATGACATGCTCATACGATGCCGAACCGTTTCTGAAATGTATCAGTATTTGTTTGATTTCATTTATCACTCGAACGTTGAAGACGAAGTGGCAGCAAGCATGGAAGTAGAGGATGCAAGCGAGACGGAATATAACGAAGAAGATATTGCTGTTATAGCAATGGCTTGCCGTTTTCCTGATGCATCGTCTCCAGAAGCGTTTTGGGAAAATTTGATAAATGGAAAAGATAGTATAAATGATATACCGATGGAACGCTTTGGCACAAATGCGTCTTTTCATCACCAAATGAAGAGTGAAAGTGAGTATAAACCGAAGGGAGCTTTTTTGCAGAAGCCTTTCGATTTTGATCCTGCCGCATTTGGTATTTCTGAAGAAGAAGCCGTCATTATGGATCCGCAACAACGGTTGATTTTGGAGCTTTCTTATGAAGTATTTGAACGAGCTGGATATTCCAAAGAAGCCGTAAATGGGGAAAAGATCGGCATGTATATTGGCGCTGGAGTGAACGCGTACTATGAACAACATTTAAGTGCCATGAATCAAAAGCGATTTAAAGCGTTTGATAGTTTCAATGCTTTGAGTTCTGAACAGCAAGAACAATTGCTTCAAGAATGGACTACGTCATTTGGTGAGGTAGGGGATCATCCTAATGTGTTAGTAGATAACATCCTTAATATGATTGCTGCTAGATCTTCTCAAACATTTAACTTAAAAGGGCCAAGTATGGTCATTGATACCGCTTGTTCTTCATCACTCGTCTCCCTTCATATGGCTTGTGAAGAACTAGCTAAAGGCAACATAAAGATGGCCATTGCCGGCGGTATTCACTTGTTGCTGACAGCAACTCCTTATCGTTTGTTTAACCAAGCAGGAGCTTTATCTGAGAAAGGAACGTCGAATGTATTTGATGAAAAGGCAGATGGATTTGTACCAGGAGAAGGGGCGGGTCTTGTTCTTTTAAAACCTGTTCACCAAGCGATTAAAGATGGAGACCATATCCAAGCCGTAATTAAAGCAAGCGCTATTAACAACGATGGTCATTCTATTGGTGTGATGGCACCTAATCCTGATGGTCAAAGGGAAGTGGTTCAATCCACATATGAACAAAGTGCGATTTCTCCAACGACGATCCAATACATGGAAGCACATGGAACTGGAACTCCGATCGGTGATCCAAGTGAAGTACGAGCATTAGAGCGTGCGTTTCAACGGTACGATGTAGATCGTCAATCTATTGCTTTAGGATCGGTGAAAGCAAATATTGGGCACTTGCTTAGCTCTGCTGGAATTGCAAGTTTCATAAAAATGGTGCTTTCTTTAGAGAAGCAAACGTTGGTTCCGCAAATTAATGTTCATAATGAGAATCCGATGCTTCACTTAGATCAAACACCATTTTATATTCCGAAAAAGTCGGAAGTTTGGGAAAAACCTGAAGGATTAAGACGTGGAGCCATTAATTCGTTTGGTTTTGGTGGGACAAACTGTCACATGATCCTAGAGGAATCACCTAATCAATCGGTTGTAACTTCCTTTAAGGAAGAGGATCTACCAGTACATTCCATTTGTCTTAGTGCCCATACTGAAGACGCTTTAACGGAGAAAATAAAACAGTTATCAACTTATTTAAACCGCCATAACCCGAATGTTGGAGATGTTGCTCGTACTGAAAATGCAAAAACTCAATGGGATTATCGTATAAGTTTTTCAAGTAAAAATGTAGAAGATTTGAAGCTAAAGCTCTCGACATTTACAAGCAAAAAGATAACCAAGAAAAAAGGAAATCGAAACATTGTATTCATGTTTACCGGTCAAGGGTCTCAGTATGTTGGAATGGGTCAGCAGTTGTATAAATATGTTCCCATCTTTAAACAGTATTTCGATGACTGTTCTGAAGCATTTAGGCCTTATTTAACTCAGTCCATTACTGAATTGCTTTTCAGCGAACACGCAAATCAAACGGAACTATCTAGAACGGATATCACGCAGCCTGTTGTTTTTGCAATGGATTATGCTCTTGGTCGACTCTTACTTGAACTGGGAGTAAAGCCTACATCAATGATTGGTCATAGCGTAGGTGAATGGGTAGCTGCAACGTTGGCGGGTGTTGTGACATTAGAGGATGCTGCGAAATGTGTAGCGCTAAGAGGGAGGTTAATGAACGAATTAAGCTCTTCAGGTGCTATGGCTGCAGTGTTTACTTCAAAAGATAGTCTCGAAGAATTACTCGAACACTTTCAAGATAAGGTATGGATTGCAGGGTATAACGTGACCCACCAAGCTGTATCTGGTAGTGAGGAAGCGTTGAACCAATTTTTACAATTTATCAATCAAAAAGGAGTCGCTTTCAAAAAATTAAACGTTTCACAAGCGTTTCATACACCTTTAATGAAACCAATGTTAGAAGAATTTAAGAGGGAACTCGATAAAATATCCTTTTCAAAACCATCGATTCCTATTATCTCTAATGTTACAGCCGAATATATGGATAGCCCAATGAATGCAGCTTACTGGATTGAACACATTACGTCTTCAGTAAAGTTTGACCAGAGTGTCGAGTTCGCAATCGCAAAAGGAGCTAATCTATTTCTGGAGGCTGGTCCTGATTATCTTCTTGCAGCAATGGCTAACGCTGTCAGTACAAGTGGTAAAAAGCCTGAGGTTTGCTCATTAATCAATAAGAAAAAGTCAGAGCTGGAATTTTTCACAGAAGCTTTAGGCTTCTTATTTGAAAGAGGTATAGCGTTCGATTGGTCCGCCCTTTATAAAGATCTGTCCTTTAAAAAAATTCAACTACCTTTATATCCATTTGAACGATCAACCTTCTCGCCTTCTTTCGGAGATTACAGTAAAGCTCAACTATTACGATGGTTTCATGAGTGGCAGTGGGTGGAGGATCTAGGAAAAGCGTATCAACCGGATAGAAATGGAGTGACTTTAGTTGTTAGTAGTGAATCCGATTGTCATAGGGGACAATCGATAGCCAATTATTTAAGGGAGACAGGTGAGGATCTTATCTACCGTGTCGAGAATGGCTCAACGTTCAATCAAAAGGACTCTTATTGTTTTACTGTCAATCCATCTAAGGCATCTGAGTGGGAACACTTAAAATCAGTTTTGCCTTCTGATATTAAGAATGTTGTCTTTTTAAGTTATGGAAGTCAAAAAGTGGGTGACGAAAAGTATATAGAAAGTTGGAAAGACTTTTTGACACTTGCTTCTTTTACATCCATGCAAAGCATGAATCAAATGCGCATATTGGTTGTGACGAAGCAGTTGCACCCATTAATGAAAACAGATAGTGTGCAGAACCCTTATCAAGCTCTGGATGCGACGTTTGCCAATGTATTAGACACGGAAGCGCATGTCTATGCGTCTACGATAGATGTAGAAGAAGATGATTGTGGAGTTGTAATTGAAGAGGAGTTAAAGCGATTTCCGCCTGAAGAGGGAGTGGCACTTATTCGGAAGGGCAAACGTTACGTACGTGCTTTAACACAAAATAGGCAGATGTCATTTGAAGATGAAATAAACATTGAAGAAAACGATACGTATGTTTTCACAGGCGGTGCAGGAAGCATCGGAAGTGAGATAGCTTTAGAGTTGGCGTCTAAAGCGCCAATCAACTTAGTTATAACTGGATTAACACCTCTAGAGGAGAGTGAGTACAAACGACAGCTCTTTTCTAGGTTGAAGTCGCTAGGTTCGCGAGTGTCTTACTTTGCAGTTGATGTTGGCAATCGTCAAGAAATGGACCGTGTGTTAACAGAAGTGAGAACGTTATATGGACGTGTTGATGGTGTTATTCATGGAGCTGGGCTTCTTAGTCCTGAGACAACGAAGTCTCTAATGAAACGTGATCAAGAGAGTGTAGAAGCTGTTTTAAATCCAAAAATAAACGGGACACGGGTGTTAGATGAATTAACGAGAAACGATTCCCTTAAATTTTTTGTGATGCTCTCATCCATTTCTGCATCTAAAAAAATATGGTCAGCGGGTCTTGGAGACTATGCAGCCGCAAATGCCTTTCTTGATCAGTATAGTTATTATAGAACAACGATAAAAGAAGCTCCTGGAAAAACAATAGCGATCAATTATTCCTTATGGGAAAAAGAAGGCATTGCCCGTTCTGTTCGTTCCTTGTCGACGTTTATTAAGAAAACGCAAGGGTTGGAATCTGTTTCGTCATCATTGGGCTCTAAAGTTTTCTTTCAAGCACTAAACGCCAATGGAGAGCCAGTATTACATGTGCTAAAAGAAAAAACGAATCGAATGCCTTCTTCGACAATGAAGCGGGAGCCCATTGAAAAAGCGAATCGCTCTCAAAAACAACAGAACGTAACGTTAGAAAAAGGGGCCATTCGAAACCTAGTCTATCAAATTACTGCTGATCAATTACAATGTCCTGTTGATGAACTTGAGACAAACCGAAATTTTGAAGAATTAGGCATTGATTCTATACGAGCGGTTACGGTACTTGATCAAATTGCACAATCGTTAAAATTGGAATTAAACCCAACGCTTCTGTTTGAATACCAGACACCCTATGAATTAAGTAAGTATTTAGAAGACGTTGGACAAGCGTCATTTATACAGGAGAAAGAAAAAGAGTTCTCAAACCCTGCGCATAGTGATTCAGATATAGCCATCATCGGAGTAGGTCTCAGATTTCCTGGCGCTAGTACTACAGACGAGTATTGGAATTTATTAACGAGCGGAAGGTCTGTCATTAAAGATACGCCAGCAGATCGTTGGTCGAAAGAAGACCACGTGAGTTCGGATCGGGAATCCTTGCATAGCAGTTATAGTAACCGCGGAGGATTTATTGAACAGCCTTATGATTTTGACCCTTCCTTTTTTGGAATGTCACCAAGCGAGGCAGAAGCAACCGATCCTCAACAAAGACTATTTCTTGAAGTAGCGTGGGAAGCAATGCAACAAGCAGGATATGGAAGTTCAGAGAGATCAACAAATGTAGGGGTATATGTTGGGTGCGAACAAAACACATATATGGAGCACTTTATTGGATATCGTTCCTTCAAAGTTCTGGAACAGCAGTTAACCAATCATCCTGTTTTTTCAATCATGGACGAAACTAGTAAAAACGATCTCATGGAAACCATTTCTCACGTACTGGCACCGGGTAAGCTTGTACCGGATGCTGTAGCAGGAAATGGATTAAATGAAGTAGCTGCTAGGGTAAATCATTTATTCAATCTGACTGGTCCAAGTATGGTCATTAATACTGCTTGTTCTTCTTCATTAGTCGCTGTTCATCAAGCCTGTGATGCGCTCCGTACTGGTCAAGTGGAAATGGCATTGGTTGGAGGCGTTAATTTGAACTTATCTCCAACACCATTTGCGAGTTTAAGTCGAGTTTCTGCTTTATCACCAAATGGAGTGTGTCGTCCATTTGATAAAGATGCAGATGGTATGGTCTTGTCAGAAGGATGTAGTGCGGTACTCTTAAAGCCTGTGAATAAGGCAATACATGACAATGATCATATTTATGCGGTTATTAAAGGATCAGCAATAAATAACGATGGTCGATCGCAAGGGATTACTGCACCGAGACCCCAAGGTCAGGCTGAGGCGGTTCGTGCTGCCTATCAAACCTCAGGTATTAATCCTGAGACTGTCTCTTATATTGAAGCACATGGGACTGGTACGCCATTAGGCGACCCTATTGAAATTGAAGGTTTAACTCAAGCATTCAGGCACTTCACAGATAAAACTGATTTTTGTGGGATTGGTTCAGTAAAACCAACCGTTGGCCATATGTTGGCGGCATCTGGTTTATCGAGTTTAATAAAGGTTGCTTTATCCATAAGTAACCAGCAATTGCCTCCAACCTTAAATTTTGAGGAAGCCAATCAGAACATTCCATTTGAGAAGACACCGTTTTATGTTGTGAATAAGTCCCAATCTTGGTTGCCTACAGATCAACATCCTTTAAGAGCGGGTATTAACGCATTCGGTTTTGGCGGAACAAATGCACACATTATCCTTGAGGGCGCACCTTCAATGCCTGAGATTGGTGTGAACAAACCATTAACAGATGGACCACAATTAATGGTGATTAATGGGAAAAGCAAGGCGACATTGAAAAAGATAGCCTCTGACCTTAATCAGTATGTAACTGAGAACGATGTAACGCTAGCTGACTTTTGTTTTTCACTAAATACAGGACAAAAGGCGTTAACGCATAAAGTCGCTACAATCATACATTCAAAACAGCATGCTAGTCAGGTGCTTCAGGCACTATCCCTCGGATTAGAGTCGAATGAACTGGTGTATGGGAAGTCAAACCCGAATAAACAAGTGACCATTCAGCTTGTGTTAAATGGTAAACCGTCTATGAATAATCGAACGATAGAACAAGTTTCAAATCGGTTCCCGGAGTTTGAGGAGGATTATCAACACTGTATGAACGCTATTGTTCATTCATTAAGTGAACATGAATTCATGCAGTGGAGATCCGTTGCTGTGGAATATGCGCTATGTTGCCAGTTAAAACGGTTAGGGCTTGATGTAGAGGCATTACATTCAAGCGAAAACGGGCTATTAACAGGGTTGTTGCTAAAGAATAAACACGCGGTAGATCACGTTTTTTCTATCTTTCATGATAGGCATATTGTCGCCGAGACAAGTGTGTTTTTTGAGAATGGCAATGGCTGGCAAGCACCGTTATTTACAAGTTTAGGAGATGCCAAAACGCTTACAGCTTCTGAAATGCTAATGGCAATGGATATAGCTAAACCGAAGTTGTTTACTCAGAAAGAAAACTGGTTTTCTATGACGAATGGTGTTTTGGGAGAAGCAATGAACAATCATGAATGTACGCTAGATACCTTACTTGCTTTAATCGGATCATTAGTGGTGAAGGGAGTTCCACTAACATTGTCAAAAGTAGCAGGAGCAGGTAGCAAGCATATCCCGCTTCCAACCTATCCATTTGAACGCTCGACTTATCGGATCGCAACAGGGTTAAGCAAGCCAAAAGAATGGCGTCAAGATCGCATTCATACTATTTCTGAGTCGAGGGATACAAAGAAAGGTTTCTCTGTGGAGGAGTTAAACGAAGAGTTACAACTCTTATCAGGGTCTCTATTTGGTAAAGAATAATTTGAATTGAGTAAGGAAGAGAGTACCGTACACTCTCTTCCTACTATTATGGAGGTTTCTTTTTGGACAAAAATAGACTGGATTATTTAGATTTTTTAAAAGTATTCATGGCTATCTTTATCGTTACGGTCCATGTTGCGCTTGCCTATGCTCCAGGTATTTGGTGGTTTTATAAATCATTGCCAGAAGACGACTGGCTACTCGTTTATTACCAAATTATAAACCCTATTGCCATGGCTCTTTTTTTCTTACTTTCTGCTTATTTCTTCCCAGCATCGTTTGATAAAAAAGGGGCAAAAAAATTTATGAAAGGAAAGCTCATTCGCGTTGGTGTGCCGTTTATCGCAGGTGTTTTTCTACTGATTATTCCACTTCATTTTTTTTACCATTTACAATTTAGAGACTGTGGATATACGACACTATACAGTTACACATGGAATATGTTCTTTGGTATTGGTGGTGATGCTAATGCCTGCCATGATCGCTGGCTCGACATTTGGCCCGATTTAAAAGTCGCTCACTTGTGGTTTTTACAACATTTACTTATTTATGCAAGCATTTATACCCTCATCAGGCTATTGGTTAGAAAAAAAGAGCACAAATTTTTAGGGCGTCCCTCAAATGTAAAGATTGTCGCGTTTATCCTAGTGTTGACTACGATTACGTTTGCCATGAGAACAAAATTTCCATTAGATTATTGGAATGGATTTTTAGGTGCCATTCAAATGGAGTATGCCAATGTTCCAAAATATGCTCTGTTTGTCATACTTGGCGTGCTGCTCTATAGAACGGACTGGCTCACAACTTTTCCTATAAGAAGAGGGATGGTTTGGCTTGGGTTCGGTTTCATACTTTTACTGACAACATTATTTGGCTATGAATACATTCCGTTTTTTCTTGCCAGTGGTGAATTTGGCTTAAATACATTTCTATGGACGCTATGGGATTGTTTCATGACGGTATCGCTAGGTATTGGATTGATTGTTTTATTTAGAGAAGGAAGTCGGTACCTTTATAAAGGGTTCCGTCAATTTTCGCAAAATACATACGGCGTTTATTTATTCCATGTGCCTATTGTTGTGTTTGTTCAATATTTTTTTCGAGATCTTTCTGAGCCGATCTATGTGCGCTTCTTAATAGAATGTGTGGTTTCCGTATTGATTAGTTTTGCTTTTACACATTTTATTCGTAAAAGTAAAACCGTTCGAAAATTCATTTAATTTTTCACTATAGTTAAGAAAAAGATAAGATTTATTTCACAGAATGATTAGAAGTTGCGACTACAATAAAAAAATAGAAAAGGGAAGCTAAAGGAGGAAGTGTACAGGATGGAACGTGGTTTAAAGAAAATTGGTAAATGGATGGCCACATATAGGTGGGGTGTTGTTGGTGTCTGGATCGTCTTGATTGTATTTGGCGGTTATTATGCTACTCAAGTAGGTGGGTATTTGACTGGAGGGGGCTGGGGTGTTCCTGGATCGGGGTCAAATCAAGCATACGAACTTGTTTCAGAAGAGTTTGAATCTAGGAATGCCACATCGTTAACGTTCGTAATGAGTCACGATACGTATGAAGTTGGTTCTACAGAATTTACAGAAGCATTAGAGCAAGCGTCAGCATCGTTATCAGATGAAGAAGAGATAGAAAGTGTTTATACGTGGGTTAATGCGGAAGAGCGTATAAAAGATCAATTTGTTTCTGACCAACGTCATACAAGTATTGGGTTTGTTGAAATGAACGTTGATGAAGGGTTTGCTCAAAAGGTATTACCTGACATTCAAGAGCGTCTAACAGAAGCGATTGATCAAGATGGCTTTCAAGCGACGGTTTTAGGAGCCCCCGCTTTTTGGGGTGAAATGAACCAATTGAGTCAAGAAGGACTTGAGAAAGCACACTTATACGCTTTGCCTATTATTATTATCGTTTTATTATTCGTGTTTCGTTCTGTTGTATCTTCCTTAACACCTTTGCTTTTATCTGGGTTTTCAATCATCGCTTCATTAGGTGTCCTTTACTTTTTCGCTCAGGGAATTGAATTATCCATCTTTGTGTTAGATGCAGCATTAATGTTAGGGATAGGTGTAGGGATTGATTTTGCTCTCATCTTTGTCAAACGTTATCGAGAGCAGTTAGAGAAAACGAGTGGCAACCATCTTGATGCAGTCGCAGAGACGATGGGTACAGCTGGTCACGCTATTTTGTTCTCTGCTTTAACGATTATTGGTTCCATGTCTGCCATCTTATTCGTTGATATAGCTGCTGTCCGTTCCATCGCTTTAGGTGTCATCGTTGTTGTGTTCTTTTTAATGCTTACTAGTTTATCATTACTGCCTGCGTTTTTAGCAATAGTAGGGCCAAAGATTAATGCACTAAGAGTTCCTTTTATGTCGCTCCGTACAGTTCCAAATCAGCAAGGTACATGGTATAAACTTGCTCATAAAGTAATGAAGCGACCAATTCTTTATTTTGCAGGTTCTGTTTTCTTTCTTCTTTTACTTGCTTGGCCTGCACTTGAACTCGAAGTTTCAACGCCGGATTCACGCATGCTGCCAGAAGATACGCAAGTTCGTAGTGGTATAAATGATTTGGAAGATGGATTTGGTGTTGGTTATTCCGCCCCTATTCAAGTCGTTGTATCGACAGAAGAGGGAGAATTAACCGATGAAGCATCACTTACGAATCTTCAATCATTACAGGAAGAGTTAGAAGGTATAGCGAATGTTGAAGAAGTGAATTCACTCTTCTCATTTTTCCCAGATATGACCATGGATTCTATAAGCGACATTCTAACAGATAACCAAGATCTTCTTTCCACAGGTGAATGGATGATGCTAAATCGAAATCTTGGAGAAGAGAAGAATGTAGTCATCTTTGATGTCATCTCAAATGATTACTCTTCTAGTGAAGCGAACCGAGGGATTGTAAAAGAAATTCGTTCGACTCATTCTTCTCAGGACGGGTGGACCGTTCTCGTAGGTGGAGAGACGGCAGAAGGACTAGACACTAGTCAATCGTTAAATGATAGCTTGCTAGGCGTATTAGCCTTTACCTTAGCGCTTCTATTTATTGTACTGGTCATCACGTTTAAAAGCGTACTATTACCGCTTAAAGCGATTATCATGAATATTCTCTCCCTCGGTGCTACGTATGGTGTACTTGTCGCAGTGTTCCAATGGGGATGGGGATCGGAAATATTCGGTTTCGGTGAGTTTGGTTTTATCCAAAGTTTTATCCCGATTTTGTTACTAGGCCTCCTATTCAGTTTAAGTACGGATTACGAAGTGTTCTTGTTGAGTCGTGTACAAGAAGAATATATGAAAGGTGTATCGAATGAGGAAAGCGTGGCGCTAGGGTTAGAAAAGACAGCGCCTATGATATCTGGAGCAGCGTTAATTATGGTAGCTGTTTTTGGATCATTTGCGTTTGCTGGCGTACTCCCTATGCAGCAACTAGGGTTTGGAATGGCTCTTGCCATTGCTCTTGATGCAACGGTCGTGCGACTGTTTTTAGTCCCAGCAACAATGAAGCTTTTAGGTGATTGGAACTGGTGGTTGCCGTTTAAGCGCTCCTCACGGAAAACAAACCTAGAGAAACAACGCTCGATTAGTTAGCATTTCGTTTTTTTAGAGTAAGAGATCGATTATAATGAAAAAGCAGACAGAGGAAGGAGAGAAAAGATGTCAATACGAGTAAAGTTGATTCTTTCATATGTATTAATGACCATTATTCCCATTGGCCTTTTCATTCTCTTTCTTCATCTTCTTTTTCATCTATTTTTAAATAATATAGAAGAAATGAAAGAATTTTATCAAGTAGATGACCGGACGGTTGAAGCATTCTTTTATGAAGAATTAGCCGCCATTACGGAGTTAAAACAAGTCGCTATTTCGAGCCCAGATGAGCTATTAGATGAGTCGATCGTTTCACGGTATGAGAATCTGTTAGGACATCGGCAAATCGCTATCTTCGTTCGAAAAGGGGATACGCTCACAAATGGACAGCAAGCAGATACGTCTACTTTTTACTCTTATTTACCGGCGCACCAGTTAAGCGAGTCTGATCCATATGTGAATCATCAAGGTCAAATAGGTGAAGACGGTCAGTATTGGCTCTATACAGGAACCGATTTTCGTTTCCCTGATGGCGACGATGGATCACTCTTCTTTACATTGGATGTTGAACCTGTAAGTGACTTTCTAACCAACATCATTCCGCTTGTTATTACTGGATTTATTGTTGCCTTTATTTTGACAAATGGTGTAATTACGTATGTCATATCAAAGCATCTTATACAGCCGTTAAAAAGATTACACCGTTCTGCAGGAGAGATTGCCAGCGGGAACTTAAATGAACAAACTGGTATTGTGCGAAATGATGAAATTGGTGATTTGGCAGGTGCCTTTGAAGAAATGAGGCTGCAATTAAAGCAATCTGTGGCGCTTCAAGAAAAGTATGACGAAAACCGAAAAGAATTAATCAACAATATCTCGCATGATTTGAAGACACCGATTACCTCAATTAAGGGGCATATTCAGGGAATCATCGATGGTGTTGCAAGGGATCAGAATAAATTGGATAAATATATTCAAATTATCCACACAAAAGCCTCAGAAATGGATCAATTAATTGATGAACTTTTGCTCTTTTCAAAACTAGATTTAAATAGCATTCCATTTCATTTTGAGTGTGTAAATCTTCGACCTTATCTAAGAGATATTATTGAAGCATTTCAATTGGAATACGATGAGGTTGAGATTGAATCAAATGTAAGCATTCATCCAGAAACCCTTGTTTTAGCTGACCGAGCTCAACTTTATAAAGTGTTTGCTAATCTTTTAGCCAATAGCGTTAAATTTATGAATCAAGATGAAAAAAGAATACACGTACATGCAAGTGAAAGAGGGCAAGTTGTATGTATCTCTATTACAGATAATGGTCAAGGCATTGAAGAAAAGGCTTTACCTTACGTGTTTGATCGATTTTATAGGGCGGAGGCTTCTCGAGGGACAGATCAAGGAGGAAGTGGCATTGGATTAGCCATTGTCAAGCAAATCGTTGAAGCTCATGAAGGAATGGTGGAAATTACAAGTAAGGTTAACGAAGGTACTACCATTCAGTTCACTTTGCCAATAGTCGATGAAAACAAGAGAGGTGAAAAAGATGAAGAGGATTTTAATTGTTGAAGACGAGAAAACGATATCAGAGCTGCAGAAAGACTATCTCGAAATTAATGGTTTTGAAGCAGAAATTAAGCATAATGGCCACGAAGGTCTTGAACGGGCACTTACAAGTGACTTTGATCTAATTGTATTAGATGTTATGCTCCCTGGTTTAGATGGGTTTGCTGTCTGTAAAAAAATTCGAGAAGTGAAAGAAGTACCTATTCTGATGGTAACGGCTCGCGTCGAAGAGATCGATTTAATCCGAGGATTGGGCTTGGGTGCTGATGATTATATCTTTAAACCTTTTAATCCAAATCAGCTAGTGGCAAGAGTAAAATCCCATCTAGCACGCTATGAGCGTCTTGTGTCTTTACATGAACAGCCAACAGAATTGACGACGATTGGACGTTTATGTATTGATCACACAGCTAGGAGCATTCAATTAGATGGAGTAGAAATTCAACTCAGAGCAAGGGAATTTGAGTTGCTCGCGTTCCTTGCTCTTCATCCAGGTCAGGTCTTTACGAAAGAACATTTATATGAACGAATTTGGGGGATGGATCCTGCGAGTGATCATACAACGGTAACGGTACACATTAAAAAAATTCGCGACAAATTGTCTGTAAACGGAATCGAATTTGATAGCATCGAAACGGTATGGGGTGTAGGTTATCGCTATAAAAAGCAGTCGCTATTGGCATAAAGGGAAACCAGTTGATTGAATTTAGTCATATCTTGTTGAGATGGCGTTAAAATACCATATGTCTCTTTGTGTGCTGGCAAGATTTGTTTGACAAAATTGACAAGTGTTTGAGAGGGACCGATGTCAACGAAGATCCATTTTTGATGTTCTTCTGTTAGTCTGTGTATGGTTTCTTCAAAGAATATGGGCTCTCTAATGGTTCTCCAAAAATCTGGTCGGGTCACGGCTATACCTGGAAATAAAGAGGAGCTCGGAATATAATCTGTGTGACCTTTATGCAATCTCATGGCATTGAATACGGAAAGGAAAGCGTCTTTCAATGGCTCCATGTAGCTTGAATGAAAAGGGTATTCCACAGGTAAGGGGAAACAAGGAATGTTTAAGTTGCTTAATGCTCGAAGAACGGTTTGTCGTTCTGTTATCGGCATAGATAACAGAAAATTTGAATGATAGTGTATACCTGCTAAGTTACAGTGCCGGAATACATTGTTGAGAGACGTTTCATAAAAAGTCGAGGGAGGAGCTAAAACAGCAAGCATTGCACCGGGTATACTGCGAGCTTCTATAATGGTTGCTTGTTGATAGAGACTTTCAATAGCTTCTCGAAATGGGAGTATACCTGCTGTTGTAGCTGCTGCAAACTCTCCGAGACTTGTACCAATTACTTTATCTGGCCGCACGCCATGCTGAATGAGAGATTGACTTAACGAAACTTGTACCATATAGATGGCTAGATGAGTATGGAGCAGACGATTTGTATGAAATGAGTTCTCTGAGCGATAGAGTAAGTCGACAATGGACAGTCCGGCTATATCACTGACGTAGCGATCCAACAGTGTAAATGTATCAGCAAAATAAGGATCATTTAAAAAGAGTGACTTGGCCATTTGTGGATATTGAGAACCTTGACCAGGAAATAAAAAAACAGTTTTATTTTTCATATGTGTACCTCCGATGCGATTAAGAAAAGGTTAGACAGAAGGAGAAGAGAAAATGAACCAACGTTTCAGGAAAGTTAAGAAAGGCATTTTGTATGTTTTAGCTACTTTTGGTTTGGTGTCTATCCTCATGTTTATCGGAGGATTAGTTGCTGATCTCCGAGCTTTTGACGAAACAAGTGGTGGGTATGAGCCACCTTATGAAAATTTCACTGGTGATCCTATCAATTTTGATGAATTAGATCAAACCAATGAAGGCATTGTCGGACGTGGATACTCGGTTGATATTCTCTTAAACTGCACCACGGGAATGATTTCATTTGAGTTTTTTAATCAACGATTTGACTTTCGTGCTGTTTCAGATAGAGCAATTGCCGTTCATAAGCCACAAGAGGCTTGTCTAAAAAGAGGCTTTGAGCCGACATTTTATGAAGAATAACACGCGAGCGTATGATGCAACTCTTTTAGACTTACTATTCGAAATACATCGTTAAATGGTTGTTTTAATGTGCAAATAGCAAGTTGATAGGCCTTGTCCAATGTATAGGGAACGAAAAAATAACGTTGGTTTTGAAAGTGACTGGATAAAACAGCATAATTTGGATCGTCAGACTCGATCTGTAATTGATTTAACGGATAACGTAAACCAAATCCTGTAGACTTAAGTAAACTTTCTTTCAATGTCCAGCGTTCATAAAAGTACGCTAATTGCCTTGAAGGCGATAACGTCAACGCTGTAGCTTGTTCTTGATTGTTGTAAATACGGCTTGATAAAGAAGAAAGATCCGTGCGTTGTATTTTTTCAATATCTACACCGATTGGTTGAGAATCTGTACAACAAATGATCCAGTTCCCTGAATGAGATACGCTAAAATGAAAGGAAGCGTTATGGATGAGAGTGGGCTTTTGATCTTTTAAATAATGAAAGTTAATGTCACGATTTCGTAGCCCAATTTCTTTCATAATCGCTAGTCTCGTTAACGCATCACCTACTAAAGACCTAATTTTGTCATTTTGATAGCGTAAGCGATTGATAAGCTCTTGACGATGAATCGATATAAATGGAAGTAGTGCATCAAACTCGCTAGTATCAGTTGGTTCACTTAGATAAAATGCATAACCTTGCACGAAGACCCCTCCATATCGTTGTATAGACGTGGTATAAATATATTAATTATAAGTAAGAGAGGGTAAAAAGACACCGCAAAAAGATGGCGGTGTTTTTCTTTACGTCCAATTATTGTTGATAGGGCAGTAGTTATCAATATCTGTTCATGTTGTCCTTTACTTTTTAAATGAAAAGAAAATTTGCGTAAATGAGAAATCTTTTATAGACTTATGAGCATATAGTAAAAAAGAGGTGGTTATTTGGATACACTTTCTTTGGAAAGGAGACTTCTAGGAAAATTCGAAAATACGAAACAAGATAGTGAATGGTTTTCAGAAGTGTTTAATCTGAAATCGATTTTAGACACTGCACTTAATCGAGATTTCTTATTTAGCAATTGGATGAACAGTTATCAAAACGCCCTTAACTTTGAAAATGAACACTCAAAGGAATTAGGTGTCATTCTTGATCTAATTGTTCACGTAGCTGACATCCTAGATGATTTTCAAGATGGAGCCAAAGAAATGGACGGTGGAGAGCAATTAAATGAAGCTGTATTTATTCTCGTTTTTTGTATCCATACCATTCAAGAACGTCCTTTACCGTTAAAGGTGAAAGAACAACTTCAACGAACAGTAACGCAAAACATGATGTCAGCATTTGTAGGACAACAGCGTGATCTAACGAATGTGTCCGAAACAACAGAGCAATACCTAACGATGGTTAAAGAAAAAGCAGGGACGTTTTTTAAGTTGGCGACGGACATGCTGCTCACGGTGGCGACAGAACCAGTGGATAAGGCTTTATGGAATGAAGCGAGCACATTATCGACTAATTTGGGGATTTATAATCAAATGTTAAATGATGTGGACGATTTTTTAACTCTTGGAGAAGATATCCGAAATCGTCGTCATTCTTTACCCGTTCTTTTTTCATTAGGAGATCCTAACTTGTTGGTGACTAAATATTATCAAGGTCAATTAACATACGATGATTTAAAAGAAAACGAAGATAGGGTTCATCAGGAAATTCAAAGAAGCGGTGTCTTATCTTATTGTCAGTATTACTTGTTGTATTATGAGAAACAATGTTTACGCATGATAGAAAATAGTATCTTTTTAAAGAATAAATCTCAATTATACCCATTTATAAAGAGGAGGAAATAAAATGGACACAATTATTCGTTATATTGCTACGAACCCAGAGGTGGCTGAAAAAATGAGTAAAGGTGAGCTAGTGTTTACTAACATTGGAGTAGAGGCAAATGAATTGTTGAGAGAGACGTTTACAAATGGAATAGACTTAAAGAAAGTTGTTGTGAATGCTTGGAAATACTAAGCGACTCTTAGCATTTATCTGTATTGCATTTATATTTAGTATCACGATTTATTTCAACTATTTAAATATTAAAACAGTTTATGTAGGGTTGTCTTTATCCGAAGTAAACGGCCATTACGAAGTAACAAATCTTGTTCCGTCGGGCGCCGCTTACTATGCAGGGGTGAAGCTTGGAGATCGAGTACTAGCCGTTGACAACGAGATTGGAAAAATCTCAGAAGTTCTTGCCGATAACGGTCGTTTAGAACAAGTAAATCAAATTGAAATTGAGCGCAATGGTGGCAAGAAGATCATTGCGTTTCAACATTCAAATGAACTAATGGGGCAACTGTTTTCATTTGTTTTGATGCCCATTATATTTTTTATGTTTACGATCGTAAGTTTACTACTCGTTGGTATACGAGCATTTACACATAACCGATTTTTTTATCCAGTTCTATTTCTAGCTATTTTATCGTTAAGTATGGTCTCAGGTATGCTAAGTTCGAAACAATTTATTCTTTCACAATATGTGATTACCATTTCAATGCTCTTTTTGCCCTATTTGTATTTCAAAATTGCGTACATCAAAATTAAAACCCATTCAGATAGTACGACTTTTCGTAGATACAATTGGGTGTACACACTCTTAACAATCGTGCTCGTTGGAATAAATCTTTATTCTGAGGAGAATGAACATGTTGGACTCATTTTTGGTAGTAGTTTTTTATTTCTCATTACATGTCTGATTGGAACGTTCATTCATGGATTATTCTTAAAGAAAACACGCCCTTATATAACGACACTATTCGTCTCGCTTCTTCTTGCTGTGGGGCCTTTTACGTTCTTAACACTTTTACCAGAACTAGTGAATTCAAATTGGTCTCTAGAAGCTGAAGTAGCTATTTTGTTCATTATTATCATTCCGCTCATTGTCGTCTATTTACTAGCAACAGATACTTTTTTTATTAAATACTTTTCGCTATACCGATCCTTTTATTTCTTTTTATTAAGTATTATCCCGTCATTATTAAGTGTTGGTATATTCTTAGTGTTTGTTAACGCTAGAGAATATGAATTTATGCTAGTGCATTTATTTTATGTGTATATCTTACTCGGTTTGTTAACCTTTTTTTCGAAAGATATTCTTGATAGAAAGCTACGTATACGGATTCCTTCTGTCCGTTCGTATTATCATGAAAGTTTAACGAAGTTTAGCGAGCTGCTTAAACAAGAAAAAGAAAAAGACCACATTATGAAAATATTAAAAAATGAAGCAACCGCTGTATTAGGGTTAAAACAGGCTGAAATTCGAACATATAGTAAATTCCATAAGAACGTTTTTGATCCAGTTAAGGGAAAAGTGTCGTGGTTTATTGTAGAAGATGGGAATAAGAAGTACGTCTTACATGGGAATTTAAGAAAGCTGAAATGGCTTAATGCCCATCAGCGAGACTGGCTATTTATCGTCTCTTCTTACATCTCAATGAAATTCGAAAACCTGCGTCAAATGGATGAAGTAATAGAGGAATTAAAGGTATTAGAAGGGAATCAAGAAGAAAACAAATGGGTATCGGCACTTTTCTTTAAGTGGTCTGAAAGAGAACGACTACACTTGGCGTTAGATATTCACGATACCGTACTCCAGGATTTAATCTTACATGCTCGGCAAATTGAGGTGTACAGAAATCAGTTGAAACCGGATCATGAAGAGGCGTTTCAATTGAAGATTCAACAAATAGAAGAGAATGCTAGAGACTTAATTTTAATAACAAGGGAAACGTTGGAAGAGATTCAGCCTTTAGATAGTATGACGAAAACGTTGAAACAACGGTTACAAGAATTTGTTGATATGAAAATAGTCAGGTCTGATTTTCATATTCATTTTTCCTATTTAATAAACGAGGAATTGACTAGTGATTTACAAACGAATATCTTTCGAATTTCCCAAGAATTAATAAACAACGGAATTAAACATTCCAATGGGAGCAAAATAACATTAAATATTGAAAAGCAAGTGGACTATTTATTAATTCAATACAATGATGATGGCATTGGCATGAAAAAACGAATTTCTAAAGAAAATAATCAGAATTTAGGGATGTTCGGTATCCAAAAAAGAGTGCTTGCTTCACAAGGAGAATGTTTATTTCACAACAAAGATGGAATGGGATTAGATGTCCAAATCTACCTACCGCTACACTTAATTGATTCGTGAAAATCGAGCTCGTTCAAGATTGAATTCTCATAAAGGGGTGCTTAAGTGACGAGGTTACTGATTGTAGATGACCATAAATCAGTTGGGTTAGGAACAAAAGAAATGTTGTCATCATTTCCAGCATTTAGCATTCACTTAGCGTGTAAAGAACAAGAGATTCAAGAAGCGCTTCGTGTAGAATTTGATTTAATCTTAATGGACATGCATTTGCCAGGAAAGAATGGGTTAGAATGGATTTCGATTGTGAAAAAACGGTTCCCTAAAACAAAAATAATTATGTTTACTGGTCTAGACGTGGAATCTCATTTTAACATTTGCGTGCAGAATGGTGCAGATGGTCTGATTAGCAAAAGTTGTACAGAAGAACAAATTCGCACGGCTGTAAAAGCAGCCTTACACAACCAAGCGGTCATTCCGATTGAAATTCTGAAAAATGTGGAATTGAAATTAAACGATAGGCAAAGCGTAGAGGATAAGACATTAACGAATCGAGAGTATGATATTTTAGTAGAAATGATGAAAGAAAAAACAAACCTTGAATTGGCAGAGACGTTCTTTTTAAGTCAACGGTCGATTGAAAGAGAATTGACAAGCATTTACAAAAAAGTGGGCGCCTCTACAAGGCGTCAAGCTATGGAGAGGGCTGTTGAATTAAGAATAGTACCTGAGATTTTAGTTCGATCATTAAGTAGACAGAGCGTATGATGCCCATACATGAATGTTGATTGGAGACTGAATGGATATCAGTCTTTTTTTTTTGCTTTCCGATTCACTCAAATGCCGCATGCCAATGGTAAGGTTGAAGCTCTCTCAATGTTTTAAATATCAATGCTTGTTCTTGATTGGATACAGCGGCTTTCACCTTATAGCCCCAATAAAATAGCCGTTCTTGACATACACCACAAGGAGATAAAATCGTAAGGGGAGAATGTTCATCTTCTCGCACAAGACAAAGAGAGTGGGTCACTGGCCGATTTAGTTTATGAGCTTCTAGTATAGCGCCAGTTTCCATACATAGTTCAGTTGAAGCAACGACGACTTCTGGTGCTACGCTAGTTAAGATTGTTCCATTGTCTAATGCAAGAGCGGCGGCACCTCCCCAGCCAGTAGGATAACGGTCATAAATAAGGGTTGCTGCTGCATCAAAAAGTTGTTCTTCAAGTGTCATCGTTTTGATTTGCCTCCTTCTTTTTCTTCCTTTTATGAGCTTAATAATTTTTGAATCAAGTAACTTGTATACCTTAGGGGGGTATGGTATGATTAATGCGTGATAAAACATGCCTATCCTACCGTATTCATTTTAACATGATAAGAACGGATGATTAATACAGCTCTAGTGAAGAAGGAGGCAGAATAATTGTGGAAAAAGAAGTCTATTTACCAATAGAGGGTATGACATGTGCAGCGTGTGCGAATCGCATTGAAAAAGGATTGACCCGACTGGATGGCATTGATGAGGCAAATGTTAACTTTGGGACAGAAAAAGCAAAGATACGCTACGACTCAGATAAAATAACCCCACAGGTATTTGAAGAAAAAATTGAACATTTAGGATACAACGTTCGTAAGGAAAAAGTGGTTTTTGCTATTACTGGCATGACGTGTGCAGCGTGTGCCAATCGCATTGAAAAGAAGCTATCACGAACAGACGGTGTTTCCAGCGCGAGTGTCAATTTTGCCGTTGAGAATGTCACAGTAGAATACAATTCAAGTCAAGTCTCGCCAGTTGACTTAAAAGAAGCAGTAAAAAAAATTGGCTATACGTTAAACGAACAAGAATCAAATGAAGAAATAACTGACTACCGCGATAGAGACATTCGGAACCAAACTGGGAAATTTATCTTTGCGGCACTATTATCGGCGCCGCTTTTGTGGACAATGGTAACACATTTTGAATGGACGTCCTTTCTCTATATACCTGACATGTTTATGAATCCATGGGTGCAGCTTGCTCTTGCCACGCCTGTCCAATTTATTGCTGGAGCACAGTTTTATAAGGGAGCTTATAAAGCGCTTAGAAGCAAGAGTGCTAATATGGATGTGTTAATTGCGCTTGGCACGACTGTTGCTTTCTTCTATAGTCTTTTCTTAGGATACGAGTGGCATATGGCTGGTCAAGTAGGGATGCCAGAGCTTTACTTTGAAGCAGCTGCAGTCATTATTACCCTCGTTATTTTAGGAAAGTTATTTGAAGTACGTGCAAAAGGTCGAACAGGGAAGGCAATTGAAAAATTACTTGATATGCAAGCGAAGACTGCCCGTATTGTGCGTGATGGCGAAGAAGTGGAAGTACCTGTAGAAGCTGTTGTGGTTGGTGACACGTTCATTGTCCGTCCTGGTGAAAAAATACCAGTAGATGGAGAAATTGTAAAAGGAATGTCTGCTCTTGATGAGTCAATGATTACTGGAGAGAGTATCCCTGTTGATAAAAAGCCAAAGGATGTTGTGATTGGCGGAACAATCAACAAAAATGGAACGCTTACCGTGAACGCAACGAAAGTAGGAAAAGATACGGCTCTCGCGCAAATTGTAAAAGTAGTTGAGGAGGCGCAAGGTAGTAAAGCTGATATTCAGCGCGTTGCCGACCGTGTGTCAGGCGTGTTTGTGCCAATTGTCGTGCTTATTGCAGTAGGTTCTTTTCTTGCATGGTATTTCCTAATCGAGCCAGGAGATGTGCGTTCAGCTCTCGTACCGCTCATTACGGTACTTGTAATCGCTTGTCCGTGTGCTCTCGGACTCGCAACGCCAACGTCTATTATGGCAGGATCAGGAAGAGCAGCGGAAATGGGTGTTCTTTTTAAAGGCGGCGAACATTTAGAGCATACGCGGAATATTGAAACGGTTGTACTTGATAAAACAGGGACAGTGACAAAAGGAGAGCCAGAATTAACGGATGTACACATTGTAAAGGGAATGGAACAAGACGTATTAGCACTTGTAGGCGCAGCTGAAAAACATTCTGAGCACCCACTTGCACACGCGATTGTTGACGGCATCAAGAAGCAAGGCATTCCTATTCCAGAGCCTGAACAGTTCACGGCTTTGCCTGGATATGGGGTAAAGGCACAAGTGAATGGTAAGAACCTCTCTATTGGAACAAGAAAGTTAATGAAACAGCACCAAGTGAATAGTAAAGCGATTGAAGAAAAGATGGCAACTCTCGAAACAGACGGGAAAACAGCGATGATAATCGCGATTGATCATGAGGTAGCAGGACTTATCGCTGTCTCTGATACGGTTAAAGATACGTCCAAAGCAGCGATAGCGCGGATGAAGTCTCTTGGGCTAGAGGTCATTATGCTAACTGGTGATAACGAAAAAACAGCGTCGGCCATTGGGCATCAAGTGGGGATTGACCGTGTCATCGCAGAAGTCGTTCCAGAGCAAAAAGCAGATGAAATAAAAAAGCTTCAGCTAGAAGGTAAGAAAGTGGCTATGGTTGGAGATGGCATGAATGATGCACCTGCATTGGCTGTAGCAGACGTTGGAATGGCGATTGGGACTGGGACAGATGTAGCTATTGAAGCAGCAGATGTTACGTTAATGCGAGGTGATTTACAAAGCGTCGCTGATAGTATTCAGCTTAGTGAGAAAACGATGCGAAATATTAAACAAAATTTATTCTTTGCCTTTGTTTACAATTCAGCAGGTATCCCGATTGCTGCTGCAGGGTTACTAGCACCTTGGGTAGCTGGAGCAGCGATGGCATTTAGCTCGGTTTCGGTCATCTTAAATGCGCTACGTCTACAACGAATGCGTTTTAAGAAAGAAGGTGACTCTCGTGCAAACTAAGACGTGGGTACTTATTGGAATCGTTTATCTTCTATTGGTTATGGGAATGTACGGGTTTATTACTGGTGAAAACATTTTCCAAAATAACATGATTCACGAAGAGCACAGTGAAGAGTTTGTAGAAGAGTCTGACGTGGATCACAGTGGACACAATCAACATGAAAATCATGGAACGGGTAAATCACAAGTCATAACACATGTCATGTACCAAGAGGATCAATTAATGATCCAGCTTGAAGATGATGAGGGGAATATACCTGATTTAGACATCTCTCATGAAAAAGAAATGCATGTGATCGTGGTGTCCAATGACTTGAAGCAGTATTTGCATCTGCACCCAGAAAAGCAAGGTGAAGGGGTGTTTGTTATCAACCAATCTCTTGCTGACGGAGAGTATCAGATTTTTGTTGATGTGTCACCGAAAGGAAAAATGTATACTCCTTCGGCAAACGCTATCAAAGTAGGCGAAGCACCAACGACGAAAACACAGTTAGAAGAAGATAAGGTTTGGACAAAAGAAATTGACGGAAAAACGGTCACGCTAGAAACGGTTGAAGCCACAGTTGATGAACCCGTCCAACTGGTATTTGACCTATACGATGAAACGCCTGAGCCTTATTTAGGGGCACTTGGCCATGTCGTCATTTTAGATGAAGCTGTTGAAACGTTTATTCACGTTCATCCAGCTAGCAATGACGAGACCCGCTTCGATGCTCATTTTACTCAGTCGGGCACTTATAAGCTATGGGCAGAGTTTCAGTATCGCGATGAAGGAGTTATTGCCTTTCCTTTTGTAATTGAAGTCAACTAAGGAATAGACCAAAGAAAAAGAATGGAGGAACAATAAATGAAAACAATTGACTTAAAGGTAAGTGGCATGTCTTGTGGACATTGCGTCTCAAGCATAGAAACTGGCGTTGGCAACATGGATGGCGTTGACGAGGTGAATGTAAAGCTAGACGAAGGACGTGTTACGATTACGTTTGATAGCGATCAAGTAAACAAAGGAATGCTCAAACTAACAATAGAAGACCTTGGTTACGATATCCAGTAAAAAATAGAAGCAAAACATTCGAACCATCTTTCGGTTCGGATTTTTTGTTATTTGCATAGACATCATATAGGAATACATTGCTAGGCTATTCAAACGGATTTGTCCATTGTTTAATAGGAATAGACCTCTAGTTTTGTAACTGGTAAAATAATACTCTGTAGCCTAAATAAAAAAAATTAGTCTAAATGAAGAATGTCTAGTTGACTAATCGGATTTAAAGGAATAAAGTAAGTGGTAGAAAAAAAGCAACGTTTTTAACAGTATAGGGAGGGTTATGGATGGATGTTGGTTTAACGATTGCGGTTGTAGCATCAGTTGTAATCGTCGCTGCAATCCTATTTTGGATGCAACGAAAGCATTTATCGTTTTCAGTACGCGTATTAACCGCTTTAGGAGCAGGTATTGCGCTTGGCTTTATTTTTCAATTTTTCTTTGATCCAGAATCAAACGTTATCGTCAATGCAATGGATTGGATAGGCATTGTTGGAACAGGTTATGTTCGCTTTTTACAAATGATTATGATGCCGCTTATTTTTGTGGCTATATTATCTGCCTTTACACGGATAAAAGCTGCAAAAGAGGTAGGCAAGATTAGTGGACTTGTGATAGGGATGCTCGTTGTAACGACTATTATTGCAGGTGCAATTGGATTTACGTCTGCTTCCGTGTTTAATCTAAGTGCAGACGATATTCAGGTAGGTTCCGCTGAGCAAGAGCGGGGTCTGTCAATGGAAGAGCGTTATGACACGATGGAAAGCACAACCATTCCTCAGCAAATTGTTCAGCTTATCCCGACAAACCCATTTGCTGATTTAACAGGAGCGAGACCAACGTCAACATTAGGTGTGGTAATCTTTGCAGCATTTTTAGGTGTTGCTTACTTAGGTGTTCGTCGTAAAGAACCGCAAGCTGCTGAGATGTTTGAAAAAATTATTGGTGCAATATTCTCCGTTGTGATGCGTGTTGTGACACTTATTTTACGCTTAACACCATATGGGGTACTCGCCATTATGACATCTACTGTAGCGCAAAGTGATTTAGGTGCTGTTATGACATTAGGAACGTTTGTGATTGCTTCCTATGTTGCATTAGCCGCTGTTTTCCTTGTGCATTTACTCATTTTACTATTTATGGGATTAAGCCCTGTGCAGTATTTGAAGAAGGCATTTCCAGTGTTGGCGTTTGCGTTTACGTCACGAACAAGCGCAGCTGCTTTACCAATGAATATTCAAACACAAAAGAAATTAGGCGTACCAGAAGGAACGGCGAATTTTGCAGGATCATTTGGTTTATCAATTGGTCAAAACGGTTGTGCTGGCGTTTATCCAGCTATGCTTGCGTTTATGATTGCACCGACAGTAGGACAAAACCCGTTTGAACCTGGTTTTATAGCGATGCTACTTGTTGTGATTGCTATTAGTTCGTTTGGTGTCGCTGGTGTAGGTGGCGGAGCAACCTTTGCAGCAATTCTTGTACTTGCCGCTATGGACTTACCAATTGCGTTAGCTGGTTTGTTAATTTCAATTGAACCGTTAATTGATATGGGACGTACAGCCGTAAACGTATCAGGAAGTATGATTTCCGGTATCTTTACTTCAAAAGTGAAAAAAGATTTGAATGTGGATGATTATAAAGATGATTCCCTTCGCATTGATGTATCTGAAGAAGCAAGCTAAAGACTAAGACCGCAATCCTTATGGATTGCGGTCTTTTTTCCGGCTTTCATGAACGAGGTGTAGGGCACTCAGGATTGCTGTAATCGGAATAATAAGAGCAACCCCAATTCCGGCACAGAAGATCGTAATTAGTTCGTTTGCAAACACTTTCGCATTAACCATTTCGCCTAGTGTATAGGATAAGTCTTTAAACCAAATTAAGAGTGCGAGCTGCCCGCCGAAAAACGCAAAGAATAAGGTGTTGGCATTCGTTCCTAAAATATCCCGTCCAATTTTCATTCCGAAAAGAAAAAGACGTTTTACGTTCGCATCCCGATGTTGCTTGTACAATTCCTGCATTGGAGACGTAATGGAGATTGCTGTGTCAGCAATAGCGCCAATTGTGCTCATCACAATGACGGAAGCGGCAATTTGTGTGAAGTCGAGTCCAATTAGAATGGAAAAGGACCCAAGCTCTTCAATTTCCTCCTCGCCAAACCCTTGTATCATTGTGTGATTCGTTACAAAAGAGATAAAGACTAACAGAACGGCAATTGTCAGCATTGTAGAGACAAAGGCTGTAATGGATTTACTGCTCCATTCATTAATAATAAATAGGGTTGCAGCAGCAATTAAGGTGCAAGCAACAAACGTGATTACCAATGGCTGTGCCTCTGGATTTGTCATAAAGACAATACCACCGAAGAGAATGATAAAATTTAAGAACAAGACGGCAAAAGAACGTGCCCCTTTTTTACCACCAACGACAAGCATGAGGATGAATAGAAGTACTGTTAAGACGGTAAGAACATTCAATTTTTAGCCCTCCTTCTACGGACGAAATAGAGGGACAAATAGAGACCGACAGGAATGGCTAGAACAATGCCAATCCCTGCCACTAATGCGCGTGCTAGTTCTAACGATAAATTAAGTGATACGATAAATTCTAGAGGTGAATGGTTTTTAAAATAGAGAAGGATACTTGGAATCGATCCACTTATGTACGCAAAGAACATAATGTTAATCATTGCTCCCATGACATCCCGTCCTACTTCCAAACCTGAAGCTTTCAATGTGGATTCCTCAATGGCTTCGTTTTCCTCGTACATGCCAAAAATAGAGGCAGACATCGTAATGGATACATCCATCACTGCCCCTAATATGCCAATTAATACTCCAGCCATAAAAACAGTTTGATAGGGTCGCGTTAAAAACTGCATCTCTTCAAATCGTAAACCATTGTTATTTAATTGAGTTAAGACGACGTAAGCTAATGCCATTGTAATCGTAGTGACAATGAGCGTTGAAAGGATTGCTGTGTACGTTTTTTCATTTGCTCCATTGACAAGTAGTAAGGTTATCACTGTGAAAAGGATGGAGCTAATTGCACAAATGACCAGCAACCAATCGTTAGATGCTTGTAAATAGATGTCTAGGGCGAATGATAAGATGAGCCCATTCACACCTAATGATAGAGCCGAATAGAGTCCTTGTCGTTTTCCAACTGCCATGAGAACAAATAAAAACAGCCATGCGATCATAACGAGGTAATGATCGCGTTTCACATCGGTAATGGAACCAGTCAACTCTTCATCTTCAAACGAATCAACCCAAATAAAGACATCATCTCCAGCCGAAAATGCTTGGTCGTAGGCTCCTGAATCAGAATAGTGGTTGGTTAATGTAATAGTTTGCCCTTGATGCTCTCCATTTTGAATTTTTGCGTTAATGGACTGGGAATAAATCGTATCTTCATTGCCGAATTGATCGATGACATGCTCTTCTTCATAATTGGTGACATCGGTTATCGTCGCAATAGGTCTTTCATAAAAAGAATAATTATTCCATACAAACAGAATGGAGGAGACTGCTAGAAGAACAAGCGCTATCATCCATTTTAGAGATTTTCGCGTAATCATTTTTCGAGTCATGCTCAAGCCCGGCTTTCTTTTTTTCAATTCTGTTTACCGTATCAGGTGAACAAGAAAAGGTCAATTTAAAAAACGAGGCTGGGACATAACGAAAAGTAGTATTTGATTGCTGAGTAGCACCGCTACAGGAGAATCCTTTGCTTTCCGTTGATACGGCCTCAGCCTCCTCCGTGGAAAACCGCCACTCCAGAGTCTTCAGACACGTGCTGATCCCCCAGGAGTCTTTGGATTCTCCTTCCGCTCATTTTTATATAAAACAAACGACGAACGTTCCTATTTTCAGGAATGTTCGTCGTTTTGGTCTGTCTATCTACTTTTGTCCCAGCCTCTTTAAAGGTCGTTCCATTCTTCTCTTAAGATACCCATGCGGACGGAATCATAGTAGTGGCCATTAAAATAACGAACGTTACGAATACGACCTTCCATTTGCATGCCGAGTTTCTCTGCTACACGAATCATTCGTTTATTTCCAGACCAAGTCGTTAACCCCACTCGAACATGATCCGTAGTTTGGAAGAGATGGTCCATCCACAGTTTTAAAGCACGGGTTCCTAAACCATGACCCCAGTTCGTTCCCTTGTAAAAAATGATTCCCATTTCAAGCCAAATCTTTTGTGCATCTTCATAGTAAAAGCTGACTGTTCCACAGATCATGTTATTCACCGTAACTACCCAACGATCATCTTGGTTTACCCAGTTTTCGCTTTTTTGCATAAAAGCTTCATAAGCAATCGGACTATGAGGAAAGTAGGGGGCATCCCATTGTTTCCATTCCGGATTCGTCTCTTTATAAATCAATTCCCATAGTGTCGTTAAGTCATTCTGCTGAATTGGACGTATGGTTAGCTCTTCATCTGTATACATTCGTTTCCTCTTTTCCTGAGTCAAAAAAAGGTGCTCTCTTGCTTTTCATTCCCCTGTGTCTATGTAGGCTGTTTCATCATACTCATCTCTCATTTCGTACATCTTGTCATGTCAATGGATGAGAAGAAACAACAGAAGAGGGGAGAAGAGAGCTGTCAAGTTTGGAGAGCGGCACGCGTTAAGTGCGATCTGCGATCAATAAGTAAGTAGGGTATAAGCTGTCATGCAGCTCTCAAAAAGTGACATAGTACATTATGATATTTTTAATGATTTTGCTAATCGGCGCACAGCTTGCAATTCCTTGTAAGAGATTAATACAGAGCGAAACACACGATTACGTATGGAAATACTTTGATGAAGTGGCTTTTCTAATTCAGGATAAGACGATGTAACGTAATAAATTAAATCGGCGTAAGATAAATCCAGTTCTTTGCATGTTTGGTGTTTTTTAAGCAAATGGCTTTGAATCTTGTTAATCAACATAAACGCAGTTTGATTTTGTCTATGATTCATTTATATTCCCCCTTTAGTTAAAAAGCATAACAAAAAACAATGACTTCAATCAATACCCGGTCTGATCAATTTATAAACCGCTTTTTTTAAAACTACATGTAAAGCAGCTATTGAATAGAGGCTTGTGCGATACGTAAAATGGATACCTTAGTCATTTAGAGCTGATTATATGAAAATATGTGAATCTGGATAAGGGAGCCTTACACTGTTTCAATTTAAAGGATTCTATGAGATAATTAACATGTTTTCACTTAAGAGCGGGCTAAATTTGAGAGGTGTGATCCCTTAATGTACAAAGTAGAACGTACTGTCAATGGGGTAACGGTGACCTTCAAGGACTCAAACAGCCATTTGGATAAAACCTTTAATGATCCTGTTGCCGCAAAATTGTTGGCAAAAAAATTAAATTTAGACTTAATTATCGCAGACAACGATGAATGGCGAGTTGTAAGTTGTGGATAAATTGTTAAATAGATAGATACAGTTGGCTGACTGTAATAACCTTCAAATGATTTCATTTGAAGGTTTATTTTTATGTCAGGTTTTAGAGGATGAGGATTGGAGGCGGTTGTGGCGACTTAGCAATGGGTGAAGCCATTTTTCGAAATCAACTCAAACAAAACGAAAAAGGATGCAACACGTTTGTCTGCATCCAATCTTTATGAAGTGCCTATTTTACTATTTTTACTCTAGCGTCGATGGAACCAACGTCTTTTTCACCTGGTGTATGTGCAGGTTTGCCAAATGGCATCTGTGCACGTAATTTCCATTCTTTTGGAATAGACCACGTTGAAGCAACCATTTCATCAACAAGTGGGTTATAGTGTTGTAAGGACGCACCTAGGCCTTCAATCTCAAGTCCAGTCCAAATCGCATATTGAAGCATACCTGAAGACTGTTCTGACCAAACCGGGAAGTTGTCTGCATAAAGTGCAAATGATTCTTGTAGTTGTTCAACAACACGTTGATCTTCAAAAAATAAGATCGTTCCATAACCGCCTTTGAATCCATCCATTCTCGCTTGTGTAGATGAGAAGTCCCCATCACCTACAACGTCTTTAAGAATATCTGTCGTCTTCTCCCAAAAAGCATCGTGTTCTTTATCAAAAAGGACAAGTACACGTGCGGATTGGGAATTAAATGCAGAGGGTACATATGTTACTGCATGTTTAACAATTTCCTCCACTCGGTCTTTTGAGACGATTTCTTCTTTTCCTACGACATGATACGAGCGGCGATTTTCGAGTGCTTTATAAAAATCTGTCACAATCAATCTCTCCTTTCCTTTTCCATTTAAGGTTAAGCGATTTTGCTGTTTTCTATTCATTACTCTTGTTAGTATATAAAGAAGATCATAAAGATGTAAGTACGCACATTTATGTAAGAAAGTATCCAATATGAAACTATAGAAGAAAAAGGTGCTAGTCATGGACTATTTGTCGTTGAAGGGTATACCAAGTAAACGAATCGTAAAGGATATCTGTGGTCTCTATCGAGATGTGTTCAACGAGGACCGTCAGTTGAATGAACGTATGGCCGATAAACCAAATGTAGATGTACAACTTGCTTATGAGAACGGAACGTTAATAGGCTTTAAAATAGGTTATGAGCAAAGTCCGACTACGTTTTACAGTTGGTTAGGTGGCGTGCGGTCAACCTCTCAAGGAAAAGGTGTAGCCTTACAATTAATGAGGAATCAACATGCTAAAGCGAAGGAAGCAGGATACAAAATAGTTGAAACAAAAACGATGAATCGCTGGCGAAAGATGTTGCTACTAAATATTCGCTTTGGGTTTAATGTGACGGCTGTTGAAGAGAGTCAAACAGGTGATGGTAAGATTATTTTGCAGAAGGCTTTATGAGTACTCTGTAATAGCAGTTTACACAGGAGGAGGTATTCGTTCCATGACAAAAGTGATACATTTATGTCAAAAGGTACACTAGAACATAAGGGAGGAAATCGAAATGAAACAGTTTGAAGTTGCAAGTATTCCTGGAGATGGTATTGGAATAGAGGTCGTTCCTCAAGCTGAACGTGTTTTGAAAGCGGTTGCTGATGTGCATGGAGGACTAGCATTCCAATTTCATTCATTCCCATGGAGTTGCCAGTATTACATAGAACACGGTGTTATGATGCCTGAAAATGGATTGGAGCAATTAAAACCGTTTGATGCCATTTTTTTAGGGGCAGTTGGTGATCCAAATCTTGTGCCAGATCACATTTCTCTGTGGGGGCTTCTTATTCAAATTCGGCGTGAATTTGAACAAGTCATTAATATGAGACCGGCAAAACGACTTGATGGGATTCAGTCGCCATTACAGAACCCAAAAGACTTTGACCTAGTTGTGATTCGTGAAAACAGTGAAGGTGAATATAGCACGGTCGGGGGCCGTATTCATAGCAAGGAAGATGAAGTGGCCATTCAAAATGCTGTATTTACAAGAAGAGGCACCGAACGAGTGATGCGTTATGCGTTTGAAGTGGCAGCAAAACGAAAATGTTTTGTGACAAGTGCTACGAAATCAAACGGGATTGTTCACTCTATGCCGTTCTGGGATCAAGTATTTAAAGAAGTAAGTGAAGGCTATCCTGCTATAAAAACCGAATCTCAGCATATTGACGCATTAGCCGCCTTCTTTGTGACAAAGCCAGCTAGCTTCGATGTCATTGTTGCTTCGAACCTTTTCGGAGATATCCTAACAGATATCGGCGCTGCTATAATGGGGAGCATTGGCATTGCACCAGCTGCAAATATCAATGTAAATGGAAAGTACCCATCAATGTTTGAACCAGTTCATGGCTCTGCGCCAGACATTGTTGGGAAAGGATTAGCTAATCCAATTGGTCAAATATGGACTGCGAAAATGATGCTGGACCATTTTGGTGAAGAGGAGCTAGGGTCGTTTTTATTGGATGCAATTGAACGAGTCACAAGGAAAGGGATCGTCACCGCGGATCTTGGCGGCGCTCATTCAACAGATGAGGTAACAACTGCAATCATCGATGAATTGTATAACGCTCCATCTGTATAAAAGCATGATTCTACGAGGAAACGGGTACACCTTCATTAGCAGTAATGATTAACAGGACAAGTTGCTCAGAAACAATTTCTTACGAAGCGTTTTTTCTGATGAACATACGATACGATAGCGAAAATAGTACGAGTTAAAAAGGAGAGAGTTTGTTGACCTATGAAGAAAAACAGCTCCAATGGGCAATTTGGCAAGGGTTTTTCTTGTTAATTCTAATTGGACTTGGTATCGTTCTTATTTTTCGCTTTGGAGAAATGCTACCCTTTCTCCAATCCCTTTTTATAAGCGAAAAGTATTCTCTACCACTTCAAATAATGGCTGGTGTAACAATTGGTTTTTTGGTTGGATTTTTAACGCTTTACTTGTTGAAATGGACGAAGACAACATTACCAGAAAATGAGTTAGCGGATTTATTACGTACGATCCTTTCAAAGCCTGTTGGATTTGTACCAGTTGTAATCGGTGCGCCTCTTGTGGAGGAATTTCTGTTTCGTGGTGTGCTCATTGGACTCTTTCTGGACATTCTACCAATTTGGATTCTACTCATCGTCAATGCGTTTTTGTTCATGCTCGTCCATGTCCCTCAATACAAAGGCATGCCCATTCTTCATGGGATCATTTTCTTGGTAGGCTTGTTACTTGCATATTTGTTTATTATTACAGGTGCGCTTATCGTCCCCATTCTTGTACACGCTGTTTACAACCTAGTAGTTGGGATCGCTATGCGTAAAATGGCTTAAATATGTAAAGGAGAAGTCCATCCGGCTCTATTAGATTCGGAAACCTCCTCCCTCCATAGATTCGTTACGATTAACCCAATACAGTAGGTAATAAAACAAGTAAATTAGAGGATTCAATCTACGGAATCTTGGGTAGCAAAAAAGGGGAGGGTGTTAAAAGTGGATTTGTTTATGAATATGAGTTTGCTGCTTCCTATTGGAATAGCTGTTCTAGGTTGGATACTCGTGGTTCTTTTTCGACGTCAGCCAACAAAAATTGTTTGGATCGGTATAAGTAAGCTGGTTATAGCCTTTCTGCTATTCGTATTGTTTATTTTAGGTGAGGAAGCACAAGCAAATGAAACGGGACTTGGCATGACCGGCGCTCGTTTTTTAATCGTTCTTTTACCGAGTGCCATTATGATCCTCGTGCTTGCTTTTACACAGCAATATAAAGTCAAACGATCAGCGAATAATAAAAACGAGCTCCGATGACATAAGGGAAAGGTGTGGGAAGTATGTTGGATAAAGATGAGATAGAAATGGTCGAACGAGAGTTGGCTTTTCTTGAACGTCTAAAAAAAGAAAGATGCCAACCTTCTTGTATGTTCATTCCTACAATTAATGAAGAGATAAGGGAAGTAAGGCGTGCAGTAAATTTGTCGAAAAAGAGGTGATACACTAGATGAATCAGCATCAAAGCGAGGTGCTTGTCAAACTGGTGAACGCATTTCAGTCAAAAGAAGTGTCATTTGGAATTGGTGGCTCGACACTTCTATTTCATCACGCTATCGCGAAAGAAGTAAATGATCTTGATTTTTTTATTGATTTGGTAGATGTAAAACGTGCTCACGATGTGTTGATTCAATTAGGCGATGAAGAACAAGCCGATTATAAAAAACCATTCCAAACAGAGGTCTACAAATGCTTCAACATAGCAGGTGTCTCACTTGATATAATGGGTGGTTTTGCAATTGAACATGAAGAAGGAGTGTATCGCTTTGCGTTTGACTCGTCAGCAGTCGCCTTTGATAAAGGACACATCCCTTATATGTTACTTGAAGACTGGTACGTTTTTTATCTGTTAATGCCGAATCGTGCACAGAAGGTGTCGATGATAGAGGCTCATTTTCGTGCTAAAGGAATAGAGCAAGTGGACAGGCTTCGACATGCACTCATGCAGCCACTTGCACTTGGAGTGAAACAAAGGATAATAGAATGGCTATAAAAAGGGCGTTTTTCTTTGAGAAGAAGGAAGCGCTCTTTTTTTATAAAAAGATATAACAATTACATAATTAAGAAATTGACAAATCAATTTGAGTAGGCATATACTATCTGTAACCGGTTACACATTAAGGGGTAAAACATGACAACAATTAAAGATGTAGCAAAATATGCGAGAGTTTCTGTAGCTACAGTATCACGTGTACTAAACAATAAAGGTTATGTGAGTAAAGAAGCTGAAACAGCAGTACAGAAAGCGATAAAGGATCTTAACTATCGACCAAGTGCAGTTGCCCGCTCCCTTTACGATAAGAAATCAAGAATGATTGGTTTATTAATCCCTGATATCGCGAATCCCTTTTTTCCTGAGATTGCACGTGGGATTGAAGATGTAGCCTTAAAAGCTGGTTACACTGTCGTATTATGCAATACGGATAGCCAACTAAAAAAAGAAAAACATTACTTAAATACATTAGAACGGAAATATGTAGATGGAATCATCGTTGCCACTGGTGTTGGAGGCTATGAGCATTACAAAGCGTTAAATGTACCAATTGTGGCGTTAGACCGTTTCATAAGTGAGCATGTTCCAACTGTAACTGTGGAAAACAAACAAGGCGCAAAACTTGCAACGGAATATTTAATTCAAAAAGGTTGTAGGCATATTGCGCATCTTCGGGGTCAGACTGGTTTAGTGACAGCAGATGAACGATATCAAGGGTTTAAAGAGACTGTTGAGCAGTTTGGAAAGCGACACACCGTTCTTGAAACAGGCTTTAACAGTTATAGAGCAGAAGAGATGGTTCGAGAATTACTAGAGCAACATCCAGATCTTGATGGTATTTTTGCAGCGAGTGATGTAGCTGCAGCAGGGGCGATGAAAGCGGCATATACAATGAAGCGTGTTGTGCCAGACGATTTGCAAATCATTGGGTTTGATGGCATTTCCTTCGGCGAAATGCTGAGTCCTTCTTTAACGACAGTGAAGCAGCCGATTTATCAGATAGGTGAAAAAGCCATTTCTTTATTAATTGATCAAATCGAAAACAGGCCAATAAAAACATTTCAGTATGTGTTTCCACCAATTATGCACATACGTGGAACGACAAAGTGAGGAAAACCATATGCGTAAGCCAAAAGTAACCGTCATTGGAAGTATTAATATGGACATGGTCACGACTACGTCTAAAGTGCCGAATCAAGGGGAAACAATTTTAGGAGAAACCTTTCAAACCGCATTCGGCGGAAAAGGAGCCAATCAGGCTGTCGCGGCGGCACGTTTAGGTGCAGATGTAGCGATGATTGGTCGAGTAGGTGACGATCCGTTTGGTCAGCTTTTGTTAAATGGCCTGGAAAAAGAAGGGGTTCGTATAGACAGTGTGGAACCGGTTACAGATGAAAGTTCAGGTGTAGCAACCATCTTACTTTCTGAAGGGGATAATCGAATCATTGTTACACCAGGAGCGAATCAGCACGTTGACTCCGCTTATATTGAATCATTTCGAAAGCTCATTGTTCAAAGCGATGTGGTCGTCATTCAATTAGAAATCCCGCTTCAATCGGTAGATTACACCGTTAAAATATGTAGTGAGGAAGGGGTACCTGTTATTTTGAATCCAGCACCTGCCCAGACACTTCCGATAGAAACCTATAGACGAGCTTCTTATTTAACACCGAATGAGAGTGAATACAATGAACTCTTTACGACTGTTCATGAGGAGTTGAAACAAAAACTCATTGTCACACAAGGCGCAAATGGTGTGCAGTGGTTTGAGGGGGATGAACGAAAGCGAGTACCAGGTCACACAGCATCCGTAGTGGATACGACAGGAGCTGGCGATACATTTAATGGGGCATTAGCCGTTGCCCTCGCTCGTAAGGAATCTCTAGAAGAGGCGATCACGTTTGCAAATGCTGCAGCTGCTTTGTCTGTTCAAGCTTTTGGAGCTCAAACAGGTATGCCATCAAATGAACAAGTAAAGACATTCTTAACTAACGCTGGAGGGCTTTAGAATGAAAAAGACAGGTATTTTAAATCGAGATATAGCTCGTATTCTTGCGACCCTTGGTCACACGGATCACATTGTCATTGCTGATTGTGGTCTGCCAATTCCTTCTGGAGTAGAGTGCATTGATTTATCGTTACGAAAAGGATTTCCTTCTTTCACGGACGTGCTAGAGGAAGTACTTGAAGATATGGAGGTTGAGGCTATGATAGCAGCTGAGGAAGTAAAAGACCAAAATCATATCTATACAGCCATTGAAAGCAAAGGTATTCCTACTTATTTCTTACCACATCAAGATTTGAAAGTAGAAACAGCAAAAGCGAAAGCTGTCATACGAACAGGTGAAGTAACGCCATTTGCTAACGTTATCTTGCGCGCAGGCGTTTTATTCTAAGGGGGACGAGCCTTTGATTGTTGAAATGAATCAAATCAGCAAGGCATTTAATGGAAATCAAGTGTTAAACGGTGTTTCTTTCACACTCGAAAAAGGTGAGATTCATGCCTTAATGGGTGAAAATGGTGCTGGAAAATCAACGCTGATGAAAATTCTAACAGGCATTTATCCGAGGGATAGCGGAGATATCATGGTAAAAGGAAAAAACGTTTCTTATACTCACCCTAAGGATGCTGAAGAAGATGGGATTACGGTTATTCACCAAGAATTAAATATCTTACCTGAATTAACAGTGGCGGAAAATTTATTTTTAGGTAATGAACAAACGGTTGGGAAAACAGGCTGGCTTAAAACGAAGGAGATGAATCGGCTAGCGGAGCAACAATTGGCTGATTTAGGGTTACGTGTAAAGGCAACGGAACGAGCAGGCAATTTGTCAGTCGGTAAACAACAAATTATCGAGATTGCAAAAGCGCTCATGACGGAAGCAGATGTCATTATTATGGATGAACCAACAGCGGCGTTAACAGACCGAGAAATTGATACGTTGTTTGAGGTCGTTCGAGGCTTACAGAAAAAAGGTGTAACGTTTGTTTATATTTCGCATCGAATGGAGGAAATTTTTGCCCTTTGTCAGCGTATTACGGTTTTAAGAGATGGGAATTACGTTGCCACAAAAGTCATCAAAGAAACCGATTTCGATGAGATTGTTCGTTTAATGGTGGGACGAGAGCTCGGTGGACGTTTTCCAGACTATGATTTACAGCCTGGAGAAGTGAAGCTAGCAGTAAAGGGAATCTCTCGTGAAGGTGAATTTGAGAACGTTACATTTGAAGTACGAGCCGGAGAGATTTTTGGTATAGCAGGATTAATGGGGGCTGGTCGTTCAGAGGTCGTTGAAAGTCTTTTTGGCTATCGGGGAATTGACAGCGGTTCAATGGAATTAGATGGTAGACCAGTTTCATTTAAAAAGCCAATTGATGCGATTGAGAAAGGGATTGGCTTTGTGTCTGAAGACCGAAAGTCAAAAGGGTTAATCGTTGATTTCTCTATACGTGATAACATTAGCCTGACAAATTTGAATGCGGTTTCAACATCGGGAATGATGCAACGTACGAAGGAACAACAACTTTACGAGACGTTGGTGACGAAGCTTGGTGTACGTACGTCAGGACCACATCAGCAGGCGAAATCACTAAGCGGAGGCAATCAGCAGAAAGTGGTAATCGCGAAGTGGCTTGGGATTAAACCAAAAGTACTTATTTTAGACGAGCCAACTCGAGGTGTTGATGTTGGGGCTAAAAAAGAAATTTACACCATTATGAATGAATTAGCAAAACAAGGTGTCGCAATCATTATGGTGTCTTCTGAATTGCCAGAAGTGATTGGGTTAAGTAGCCGTGTTGGTGTCATGTTTGAAGGAAAGATGTTAACCATTTTACACCGAGACCAATTATCAGAAGAAGCCATTATGCATGAAGCCACTGGAGGAGAAAAACATGTTCGACAATAAAAAAGCAAAAGCGCTTGCGGCAACATTAGGGCCGTTTATTGGTTTGTTTTTAATTATTCTTGTTATTAGTATCTTAAATCCAAGCTTTTTATCTACTGCAAATCTCTTAAACGTGTTACGCCAAGTGTCTATAAATGCTTTGATTGCATTTGGTATGACCTTTGTAATTTTAACTGGAGGAATTGATTTATCTGTAGGTGCAATCCTTGCATTTTCCGGAGCGGTAACGGCGACCTTGCTCGCTTCAGGTGTCGATCCAGTTTTAGCCATCCTGGTAGGTTTACTAGTAGGTGCCATTCTCGGTGCTATTAACGGCATTATTATTGCAAAAGGAAAGGTAGCGCCTTTTATTGCAACACTTGCTACAATGACTATTTATCGCGGCGCCACACTTATGTTTACAGATGGTCGTCCAGTTTCTGGTTTAGGAGATTCAACCTTATTTCAAATGATTGGTGGTGGGTACTTTTTTGGTATTCCAATGCCTGCTATTACCATGCTCATTAGTTTTGTTATTCTGTATCTTATTCTGAAGAAAACAACATTCGGTCGCAGAGTTTATGCAGTAGGTGGAAATGAAGAGGCTTCCATTTTGTCAGGAATAAAAGTGGATCGCATAAAAATTTATGTGTACTCATTAACCGGTTTTTTGGCAGCGGTTGCAGGGGTGATATTAACATCTCGTTTAAATTCTGCACAGCCTACAGCAGGGACGATGTATGAACTTGATGCTATTGCCGCTGTTGTGTTAGGTGGTACGAGCTTGACAGGAGGAAGGGGTTGGATTGTTGGTACACTGATTGGTGCGCTCATTATTGGCGTGTTAAATAATGGGCTGAATTTACTTGGTGTTAGTTCGTTTTTCCAACAAGTTGTAAAAGGAAGTGTCATTTTACTCGCAGTCTTACTAGACCGCAGAAAAACAGCTTAATTAAACTAAGGGAGAGATTAGGATGAAAAAAGTAAGTCTAACAATCGCAACAATGGGTTTAGCAGCATTTCTTGGAGCATGTTCAATGGATTCACCAGGATCAGACGATGCGAATAACAGCAATGGCACTGGAGAAGGAGAGGAGAATGGCGAATTCACTGTTGGCTTGTCGATTTCAACTTTAAACAACCCGTTCTTTGTTACATTAGAAGATGGTGCTATTGAGAAGGCGGAAGAGTTAGGTATTCAAATTGAAACAGTAGATGCACAAGATGATAGTTCAAAACAAGTGAATGATGTAGAAGACCTCATTCAGCGTGGTGTTGATTTAATTCTCATTAACCCAACGGATTCTTCTGCGGTAGCAGCTGCTGTTCAATCAGCCAACAATGCTGGTATTCCAGTCATTACAGTTGACCGAGCTGCTGAAGGTGGAGAGGTTGTGACCCACATTGCTTCTGATAACATAGCTGGTGGGGAGATGGCTGGTGACTATTTACTTGAGCTTGTAGGAGAAGGAGCACAAGTAGCTGAACTAGAAGGAATTCCAGGTGCTTCTGCTGCTCGTGAACGAGGAGAAGGGTTCCACAACATTGCCGAAGAATCACTTGATGTGGTCACAAGCCAACCTGCAAACTTTGATCGTGCAGAGGGGTTAACGGTAATGGAAAATATTCTTCAAAGCAACCCGGATATTGTCGGTGTATTTGCTCATAATGATGAAATGGCTTTAGGCGCATTAGAAGCGATTTCAGCAGCTGGCCGAGATGATATTGTTGTTGTTGGATTTGATGCAACCGATGATGCAGTTGCCTCTGTGGAAACGGGTGGACTTGCAGGTACCATTGCTCAACAGCCAATCCGAATTGGTGAAGAAGCTGTACAAGCGGCGTACTCTGTATTAAATGAGGAAGCAATTGACGAGTTTATCCCGGTAGAGCTCGAGTTAATACGTCAATAAAATGAATGGATACCCCTTTAACGAAAGGTTAGAGGGGTATTTTTTACAAAAAAAGCGCTACAATCAGAAGTCTAGCATGAGACAACTGATGTAGCGCGTCGCTTTATGAACGATGTTCACGATAGGCAATGGAATACTGATCGGCAGCGATCATAGCATCAACAACATCATCAACGCTAGGGACACTTGGCATATTATGGCTGCTTTCTCCTTCTTGAAGTGCGGTTTCAGCTACTTTCTTTAACTGCTCGCGATCAATGTCTTCAATGTGAAGGTCTTTAAATGTCGTAGGCAATTCTAGTTGTTGAAGAAGAGAGATATAGCGATTCACTTCTTCTTTATCACGAGCTTCATAAGCGAGCTGCGTTAATATGCCAAAAGCAACTTTTTCGCCATGACTCTTTTTATGAATGTCGCCATCTAATACGGTAAAGCCATTGTGAACAGCGTGGGCAAGGGCTAGTCCAGCACTTTCAAAGCCAAGTCCACTTAGCAACGTATTAGCTTCCACAATTTGCTCAAGGGCATACGAAACCACTTGGCGTTTGTTTGACTCGTAAGCGAGTAAACCATATTCAAACAAGGTTTGCTCACACTTCTCAGCAATCGCTTTACCGGCAATCGTTGCTTGTCCGCCTGCCATTGTCGTACCTCTTGCTTCTAAGCTCGCTCTTGCTTCTACCCAAGTAGCTAAGGCATCTGCAATGCCGGCAGCAAGGAAATGAGGCGGTGCTGCTGCAATGATCGCCGTGTCGAGCAACACAAGGTCTGGGTTTTTGTTATAGAAACGATAACGTTCGAAAACACCCTCATCTGAATAAATAACAGAAAGAGCACTGGTTGGTGCGTCAGTGGATGCCGTTGTCGGAATGACTGCACAGGCAGCACCTTCTAAAGAATCACGAACACCTTTTGCTGTATCGAGGGTTTTTCCGCCCCCGACTCCTACAATAATATCGATGTTATTACGACTTGCTTCCTTGCTAATACGTTCAATTTCTTTCGCAGAAGCTTCACCCTCGAACGTCACTTCTGTAACAGCTAAATCATGTTCTTTAAGGCTCCCTAAAACGCGATTACCTGCAATTTCCCATACGTTTTTGTCTGCAATGATCATTGCTTTCTTTCCAAGCTGAGAAATATATTCTCCTGCTTTATCTAGAGTATGACGACCTTGAACATACTTACTAGGGCTGATAAATATTTTTTCACTCATGTTCTTTCACTCCTATTAATGTAGCTTTTAATGCTAAGATTCCCCGACAATCAGAGAAGTAAACAAGGAAAATGATCGAAAAAACATTAATGAGTCAAACGTTTTTTAGAGTAAGCATGTAAGGAAACGTTTTTGTTCCCGATTAGCTTAGATGAAAAGGGATTAGGAGAACAAACAATAAGCGAAAAAAAGCTGTTTTAAATCGTTGAAAGAAGTCCGCTCTCCTTGCTGTTTTGATGATTTATGTTTTGTAAAGTAAAGGAGTTTTGTTCTGCTGGTAGTAGTAAGCGCATTAGCTGAGGTTGGTTAGTAATACTAGAATCAAGCCATGCTTGGCGGTTTCCTTCTTTTAATAACACTGGCGCGCGATGGAATGGTAAACCTTTTGTACGAGTCGTAATAATCGTGCAAGAGTAAATGGTTTGGTTTAATTCTAGGTTTTTCCACGTATCCCATAGGCCTGCAAAAGCCATGACTTCGTTGTGATGAAGTTCAACTTTGTAAGGTTGCTTTGTGCCATTTTTTGTTTGTCGCCACTTATAAAAGCAACTAGCAGGGATAATGCAACGATTTTCTGGGAGTAAGAATTTAAAACTCCTTTTTAATTCAATTGTTTCAGCCCGAGCATAAGCCATTTTGTTCCCGACTCCTTCGTGCCTTGCCCAATAAGGGATGAGCCCCCAACGCATGTAGGATGCCTGTTGTTCTTTATTGTCTGAGATTGTCAAGATTTTTTGGGAAGGGGAAACGTGGCATGGTTGACTAATGGAAGGGAAGGGTCGTTCAAATACCGTCTCTAACGCCTCAATGGAATGATAAAGAGCAAAATGGTTATACATAATTCACCTCTACAATAGGGTGCTCTTAGTTTTTCCATGTATGCTTCTTTTAAACAAAAAACGCGCAGGAATAGATACTATTCCCTACGCGCATACGTCCTTCTATTGAACGGCATTTTCAACATTCAGTAAGCCACTACCAAAGCGGAACGAATCGCCAAGATCATTGGCTGTATCGTTTAAATGGCCTCGTATTTGTTCGTTTGTCCAGCTTGGATTTTTTTGCTTAACGAGTGCTGCGGCACCTGCAACATGTGGAGCAGCCATAGATGTTCCGCTTAAGCTGTCATAACCTCCACCTGGGTACGTACTTTCTACACCAACGCCAGGTGCGACTAAATCGAGTCCCTCTCCATACTGTGAGAAGCTAGCGAGACTATCCGACTCATCGGTAGCGCCAACAGCCATTGCATGATCATAACGAGCTGGATATCCTAATGAACTTGTCCCAGAATTCCCTGCTGCTGCTACTACAAGCACACCGCTATCTGTGGCATCATTAACCGCTTGCTCTAATGTCTGACTAGGAGAGGGGCTTCCTAAACTTAGATTGGCTACATCAATATTGTTTTCTGCTGTCCACTCTAACCCTTGCGCAATCGAACTAATCGATCCTGATCCAGAAGCACTTAAGACTTTTACTGCAAAAAGATCAACGTCTGGCGCAACACCCAATACCCCTTGATCATTATCTAACGCTGCAATCGTACCTGCTACATGAGTACCGTGTCCATTTCCATCATCTGACCCACTTTCGCCTGGTACAAAACTAACGCCACCTTGTATATTTAAGTCAGAGTGTGGATCAATTCCTGTATCAAGGACTGCTACACTTACACCACTGCCTGTAAATCCTGAGGCCTGTGCAGCTGGCGTGCCAATTCTTTCGATTCCCCATGGAATGCTTTGTGCCATCGTTGTCACTTCTTGATCCTCTTCAATATAGGAAATACTCTCTTCATTTTTGAGTTCAGCCATCTCTTCTTCTGTCATTTCTACTGCAAGAACAGGAATCTCCTTAAATTCGTACGTTACATCAATCGCATCATCTGCTTGTGTGCGAATCTCTTCTGCTAAATTTGTTGTAAATTGCTCCACTTCCTGAGGTTCATCAAAGCCAATTAAATAAGATTTTTTTTCCTCTGCTGCTTCTGAAATGGATGGTGTTCCTATTAAAGCAATGGTTGCGACTGCTGTTCCTGCAATTAATACGTGTGTTCTTTTCTTCATTCGGTAACGCCTCCTATTCAAAATGGGTTGTCCATTACGATAGCACGCAATGAACCTCCTTTTTATTGGGAAACATGAATCGATAAAAAGGTATTTATTGAATAAGGAGGAAAGGATAATTAAGAAGAATGAACTAAATAAGCCGTCATATAAGTCTTTTTATATTGGGAAAGTGATTAATAAATCGTTTCACGATGAATCGATAAAAGGTAGATAAACATACATACTTCTTAAAGTTTTAAACAACTTTTCTAAATGATGAAATTTATGGAAATAACGTAAGTGTATATCACCATACTTGTTACAAAGATGAAAGGTTTTTTGGTGTACATACGGGATTTTTGTCATTATTGTCATCGTTGTTTAACGGTTGATACACCATTGTCATCTCTGTTGTTGTGATAAAATGACATGTATTTAGTTGAAGGAGGATCATAATGGCGACAATTGATACATTTAAAGAACTAGATATTCGTGTAGGCACCATTGTTCATGCAGAGTTTTTTGCAGAAGCAAGAAAGCCCGCTATTAAATTGAAAGTAGACTTAGGGGATGTAGGTGTAAAAGCATCCTCTGCACAACTAACGAAGCGATATGAAGCAGCGGATCTAATAGGAAAGCAGGTATTGGCGGTGGTGAATTTTCCATCAATGAACATCGCAGGTTTTACATCAGAAATCCTTGTGCTCGGAGCCGTTCCGAATAAGGAAGATGTAGTGCTTATTCAACCGGAAGTCACGGTTGCAAATGGAACAAGAGTAGGGTAACGGCTTTTAAATGAAACCTACACAAAATCACTTAAAGTTTGTGGATAACATAGACCGCAAATAGTAATGTTATCCACATTTAAACGTATACATCCACATGAATATGTGGAAAACACTAGATTTATCCACAAAACAGAAAGTATTTCTGTGAATATTGTATTTAAGTGATATTAAGTGTTTTTTAATTTACTTAAATATCATTACAAAAAAACGGTTAATCACTTATAATAGAAGAAGAGGGACCTTGTTCCTTTTGTCTCAAGCCTGAGGAGAGTGGCTCTCATCAGCACTCTTCGGGTGATTGAGCATGGTGAATTTGCGACAGGGCGCTTTTTTTTATACTATAAAAGGGAATCGTTCGCTCACGCGTGCGAAATACTTGTGTTGGTTGAGGTACATGGACATCATGTTAAGAGTACTTAAAAAGGAGCAATTTGACGAATTGTATCAGCTGTTTTTGGAAAGCTTTCCTGTGGATGAGTTTAGACCTTATGAAGCACAGTTAGCGCTAGTAGATCAGGAAAACTATCGCGTATATGTCTTTGAACAGGAGCAAACCATTGCTGCTTTTTTTGCAATCTGGGAAGCAGATGAGTTTGTTTTCTTAGAGCATTTTGCAGTTAGAGAGCGCTATCGAAATGGTGGCTTAGGAGGAACGTTGCTACAGGAATTACTGAAAATGGTTCAGAAGCGAGTCTTTATTGAAGTAGAGCCGCCAGATGATGAATTAAAGCAGCGGCGGGTGGCTTTTTATGAGCGGAATGGGTTTCATTTCAGTTCCTATGGGTACATTCAACCGGCGTTAGCGGATGGCCGTAAGCCTATACCGTTAAATGTTATGGCTTACCCAGGAGAGATGGATGAGAATCAATTTTATTTATTTAAAAATTGGATTTTCACAGAGGTTTATGGAAATAGCAAATAGAAGCTATATGAAACGATGACCACGATTCTTTTAAAGAGGAGTGGTTTTTTTATGTAAACATTAGTGTGATTCAATTATGCGTAACGTTCTGTCATCGCAAGAAATCACTCGCTTTGTTTCTATTAGTTTCGACTGGATGTACAACTGTTGTTTTGATAATGTTCGTATATCTTTACGTTTTGAGTCGACTTCGTATTTCGGTATCTCAGTAAAGTGAATATTCTTTTTGTCCATAAGAATCGCTCCTTTAACTATAGATAGTTGTCATACTTCTGTCTAATCATGAATAAAGTGCTGTCATTGTATCAATCTTAGGGGCAATATACAAGAACCTCTCTGACTTTACATGATTTCCAATAAAGATCCGTTGTTTATGTAATGTTCTTTCATCACTCTAGGAAAATGGAAACATTATCCTCTAGTATAGAGAATGTACGTTCGTATATACTACTAACAACTGGAGGAATCGTCATGAAAAAACAACCATGTGAAAAAGATCTATTCGATATAGAGATTGCTAAGGAAACAGAAGATTCAATTGTGCTAACTGTAAGAACTTTTTTATTCACAAAAATGGTGAAGGAAATCCTTCATAAACAACTATGCCGTTTAGAGGAAAATGAGAACCTCGTTCAACGATCTTCATACTATAGCTGGCTTCGACGCATAATGAATGTCATTAGTAAAGATTTGTATGAAATAAAACGCTATTTAAAAACAGAGGGGGTTCAAGTCAGTGAGGAACCCGTTGAAGTGACAAGAAGCTACATGAATTGGCTCTATTGGCATAAAGGAAGAATGGCCTATACTGGTGGGACACCTTCACGCTTAAAACAGTGTTTGAAGGAACGGCTTGGTCACTATACTCAGCTAGAAAGAGAGATCAGTAAAGGTGGATAACGAGTCGCGCTGTCCTTTCGACGAAGCTTTAAGCACCACACTGGAAGCACTCAATGAGGATGAACTATGGCAAGAGATATTCATCGTTCAAAAAAAGAAAGAAGAACAACAGATTAACAAAAAAAGACAATAGCTTTACCGTTATGTCCGTGCTATAATGACAAACATCCTTTGTATAAATACAGAATGGTTGAGGGAGAGAGAGAATGAAGTTAATTTTGCGTTTGTTAATAGGGATTGCTGTAGGAATTATCATTGGACTTGTTGCAAATGAATGGACTGCTCGACTTATGGTGACGATCAGTGATATTATTGGCAGCTTTATTTTCTTTATGGTCCCGCTTATTATTATCTTTTTTATTGCTGCTGGGATTGCGAACCTCGGTAAAGGGGGAGGGAAATTACTTGGGTCTACAATTGGCATTGCTTATTTATCAACAATTTTAGCTGGAGCCTTTGCAGTGTCTGTAGCGATGTTCGTATTTCCCCTAATTGGGCTTTCAGGATCAGAAGCGGTAGCGCCAGAAGGGTTAAGTGGATTTATTGAATTTGAAATTGAGCCGATCGCTGGAGTGTTAACGGCTTTAGTTCTGGCGTTTGTTTTAGGAGTAGGTATCGCAGCTACTGAAGCTACTTCTTTTAAACGCGTCATTGATGAAGGGCAAAGCATGGTTGAAATGATTATTCGAAAAACCATTATCCCGTTACTACCATTTTATATTGCGGGTGTTTTAGCAGAGATGGCGTACGAGGGAGCAGTCTTTGAAACACTTGGAGTGTTTGGAGTTGTACTTGCTCTTGCTGTCAGTATGCATTTGATTTGGTTAGTTATTCAATACACAGTTGCTGGAATTGTAAATAAAGAAAATCCCTTTCGATTAATGAAAAACATGGTTCCCGCTTACGTTACAGCGCTTGGGACAATGAGTAGTGCAGCGACTATTCCTGTAACTGTTAACGCAGTGAAGAAAAATCGAATTAAAGACTCAATTGCTGATTTTGTAGTACCGCTATGCGCCAATATTCATTTATCAGGGAGCACGATCACGATACTAACAGCTGCTACAGCTGTAATGTACATGATGCCAGGTCTTGAGTTCCCTGGGTTTGTTGGAATGATTCCAGTTATTCTTATGCTAGGTATTATTATGATTGCCGCACCTGGTGTACCAGGTGGAGCTGTAATGGCGGCCGTTGGTATTCTTTCTTCCATGTTAGGATTTAATGAAGCTGCTGTTGCGCTAATGATTGCTTTGTATCTTGCACAGGATAGTTTTGGGACAGCGACAAATGTAACAGGTGATGGCGCTATTGCCCTTATTGTGAATGGAAAAGAACAGAATCATTCTGATAGGAATGCAGCATAGAATATGTCGTACTGTAGTAGACCAAGATGGGAAAGAGCCCTCTTGGTTTTTTTGTCTATACGGAATGTATGTTCTGTGATAATGTATACATAAAAAGGATGAGCGCCCCATGCATTATGAGCAAGCATTAGAACGTTACATAAAGGCAACAAACACACATTGTTTTAGTGAAGTAGAAAAAGTGTTACATTCTGAAGCTGTTTTTTGGTTTACGAATCGAAGTTGCGTTACTCGAAAAGACATACAAGCGTTCTTTGAGTCAGCGTGGGAACAGATTAAAGAAGAAGTGTATGGAGCAACAGTGAAGTGGATGATGACAACGGAACAAGCTGCGTTATGCACCTATACGTATACCTATCAAGGCTATCAAGATGGGACATTTGTATCAGGAAAAGGACGAGCAACAAATGCATTTGTTTTGGAAAAGGGGGAGTGGAAGCTGATTCACGAGCACTTGAGTGCAGTGCCCCAAGTAGCGGGGGATAAAAAGTGAAGACTGGATTGCTTCATCATATAGAGCTATACGTTACAGACCTGCCTAAGAGTGTGACTTTTTGGGGCTGGTTGTTAGAAGAATTAGGATATGAAGCTTTTCAAGAATGGGAACAAGGGAAGAGTTGGAAGCTAGGAGAGGCATACATCGTTTTTGTTCAGGTTGAAGAGAAATACCGCCATACGCCCTATCATCGAAAACAGGTCGGTTTAAATCATCTAGCCTTTCATGCAGCATCAAAAGCACATGTAGATGACATGACTAATCGTTTAAGAGCTAGGCAAGTGCCTATACTCTATGAAACGAAACATCCATTTTCAGGAGGGCGTGACCATTACGCTGTGTACTTTGAAGATCCAGATCGAATAAAGGTAGAGCTAGTGGCTCCGAAAACCGAGTAATTACCTATATAAAAAAAGGAGCATTAGAGAGCTCCTTTTTATTGTTGTGTAGCTCGATAAATAGATGCCACTAGATTCATCATCCATCGAGGCACTTTACTTGGAAAGTACGCTCTATGATAGTGTTTGTAATAGCCTGCCTTTAAATCATTCCACTGATAGCAAGGTTTTGTTTGGGAAAAGCGGGCAATATCGATAATATGAACACGATTCTCTTTTGTCACAAGTAAATTGTGGAGATGAATATCGGACGGATTCAGCCCTTGCCTCTTCGCATAAGAAAGAGCTTGATCGACTTGATGTACATAATCAGGGAGAATGGGAATGCCTTCTTCTAGACATTGAAAAAATGTTCGTCCATCAATATAGTCAATGACAAGATAATTTGAACCACTCTCATAAAGTGTTGGATAATAAGAGCTCTCTTTTACCTTCCTATAATTGTGTTGTTCCTGTTCTGCGATGGTTTCGTATGGCGGATAAAATACCTTTAGTACAAGAGGTTCTTCCTTTAGTTTAAAGGCTGTAGCGCTTCTTCCAATTCCGCAAATGGTTAAGTCTGGATGATGGGCCTTTACATGATACTTCGACTTATTTTTTTGGAAGACAATCGTTTTGGCATATGTTTCATATAAGGTAATGGAACTTGGCATCATCCTTACTTTAACCCTTTTCGTTTTTTAAGTTCTTTTTTTACAAGTGGAACAATGTGCTTTTGAGCTTGTTTTATTCCTTGCCGTACCGCTTGTGATTTTAGAAGCTTCATCAATTTACCCATATGGTATTCTCCTTTAATGGTGGCGGCAAAGGGTAACAAAAAAGACCTTTGCCCACCAGAATGGACAAAGGTCTCGCAAGCAACAATAACGTTGCCAGTAGTGCCGAGGATTTCTCCTGTAATGACGACAGCTACTATTATGCTACTCCCCTTTGGGATTTCGTTTTCGATATTTTCACCAAGTATAGCTTCCTGTTCTAAGGTTTTCAACGATATCCACAACTTCTCATCATTTCTCGTCAGTAAATAGAAACATAGCCGAAATCATCCACACATTCTTTAAAAAATATTTACATAACAAAAAAGGGAGGTACGTGCGAAGAGCTGGAAAAAAGCAACTGACGTAAAAAGGCATGCTAGAATAAACCTACAAAGAATGGAGGGAAGCTTATATGCGTTCACGCTACATCTATGGTGCAACCATTTTAGGAGCCGCTTGTTGGGGCTTAATCGGTCTTTTCATTGCTCCCTTATATAAGGCAGGATTTACATCGTGGGATGTTGTGACGATACGAGTTGTGTGTACGTTTGTTCTCTTAAGCGGTATAATGATGACCTTTTATCGAGAGCAACTAAAGGCTCATTGGAAAGATCACTTCTTCTTTGCGTCTGCTGGTATCATTAGTATCGTGTTTTTTAATTATTTCTATTTTGATGTGTTTTCTAAATCAAGTCTATCCGTTGCCGTAACATTGCTTTATACAGGGCCAGTATTTGTTACACTTTTATCGCGTCTCTTTTTTAAGGAACCATTGACGTTGCGTAAATTAATGGCTCTTGGATTAGCTGTACTCGGTTGTGCGTTCGTAGTTGGTTTCTTTCCAGTTGGTCAACAAGACGTTTCGCTACATCTATTAGGGTTTGGCTTATTGTCTGGTTTTTTTTATGCGCTGTTTAGTATTGTGACAAAGCCTGTTACTAGAAAATATTCCGTTATGACAATAACAACATACGTGTTTTTTTACGCAAGTGTATGTATGGTGTTGAGTAGCAATACCATTCAAAAAGGGTCCTTATTTTTAAATGTGGAAGTGTTAATGAGCGCCTTCTTACTAGCGTTGATCTCAACAGTAGCTGGTTATGTTTTCTATACCATTGGCTTGAAGCATTTAGAAGCAAGTAGAGCATCCATTCTAGCAACGGTAGAACCTCTTGTAGCGGTTATGACGGGTCTGTTCTTTTTAGGAGAAGAGTTAACGTTTTGGCAAATCGTTGGGATACTCTTTGTGCTTTATGCGGCTGTTTTAGTCGTAGAACGAAAGAGGAAGCCTAAAAGTGCGCGGGGTTCAATAAGAAACAAACATGCTTAATGACTCTATGTGAAACGAAGGCGTAAGGCATTTATAAATTAGCGAAACCTATTCACATTACCAATACGGTAGTGTGTTTTTTTATGTCCTCATTCGAAAAAAGCAGTTTCTGCATAAGTACGGTCTTTTTTGTGAAAATTAACGGTACTAAGGAAGGGAACTGTTTATGAAAACGTTAACTGAAATCGAATCTTTCTTTCGGCAAGAGCTTCATCATTCAAGCGATGTGGTAAGACGACCGATGACGATTCAAGGCGAGCAAGGAATCCTTATTTATTTAGATACAATGGTAGATGAAAAGTGGTTAGAGCAAGTTTTGTATCAATCATTTATGCAAAAAGAGGCGCTTTCTCTTTCAGCTATAGAAAGTCAAGTGAACGTATCTATGGAAAGGCTGCATTCAGCAGAAGCGTGCTTGCCTCTATGTTGGACTGGTCACGCCATTCTTGTATTTGGCTCTTCATCCTTTCAATTTCTTGCGCTGAAGACACCAACTACACAGAACCGATCCATTGAAGAGCCCATTAATGATCGTGCTTTACGAGGTTCCCATGATGGATTTATTGAAGACTTGACGACCAATTTAAGCTTAATTCGTAAAACCGCACGAATCGAAGACCTTGTTATTCAAACCCAGGTGGTTGGTCAATCGGTAAAAAAAGAAGTCGCAATGGTTTACATTGAAGGAAGAGCGGATCCAACGATTGTGAAAGACATCAAAAAGAAGCTAAGCAATATAAAGCAAGATATGATTAGCTCGCCAGGAACGCTAAATGAACGATTGCAAGGAGCAAAGAAAACGTTTTTCCCGCAGATTCTGTATACAGAGCGTCCTGATTCAACGGTTGGGAATCTGGCAGAGGGTAGAATTGTCTTATTAATTGAAGGAAACCCGACAGCATTAATTTTGCCTGTATCGTTTTTTAGTTTTATGCAGTCTGTTGATGATTACAATGTCCATTTTGTTTTAGGAAGTTTTTTAAGGCTAGTAAGAATGATTGCTTTACTGATCTCGATTTTGCTTCCTTCTTTGTATATTTCTCTTGTGGCATTTCACTTTGAAATTATTCCACAACCATTAATCATATCGGTGAAAAGTTCACTACAGAACATTCCGTATCCTCCCCTTGTGGAGGCGTTAATTATGGAGTTTACTATTGAATTGATTCGTGAAGCAGGATTACGGCTTCCTGCCCCAATTGGTCAAACCATTGGAATTGTTGGAGGGTTAGTTATTGGTGAAGCCGTGGTTAATGCAGGGTTAGTATCAAATATCATGATTATCGTAGTGGCTGTTACAGCTATATCCTCCTTTGTTATTCCGAGCCCAGAGATGAGTTCAGTCATAAGATTATCACGTTTTCCGCTTATGATTTCGGCAGCGACATTTGGGTTAATTGGGGTGGTCTTAACATTTTTTGCCATTTTAATGCATTTAATTAAACTGGAATCTTTTGGTACTCCTTATTTAACCCCCATTGCGCCTTTTAATAGAAAAGGGCTTAAGGATGCCATTATGCGCTTCCCAGTTTGGCTTATTCAACGTCACACGGATACGGCTTCAAGCCATCCCTTAAACGGAGATCAAAAAAAATAAGAAAGGACTTTCACTATGGAGCAAGCCCCAATACTAGGAAAGACACAACTCTATTGGTTTTTTATGCACGCTCAAATTGGTGTTGGTCTTTTTTCACTACCAAATCATATTTATCAGTTTGCGAAGACAGACGGATGGCTTTCCTTATTACTTGCAAGTGTCATTGTTCAAATAGTTCTTTATTGCTTGTATATCATACACAAACGGTATCCACATGATTCGCTTTTTAAAGTTTGTGAAAAAGTTTGTGGGAAATGGATAGGGAAGTTTATTGTTCTGTTATTCATCGTCTACTTTATCTTAATAGCAGGACTCGTCTTAAAAGGATTTACGCAGCTTATAGCAATCTGGATTTTAAACAAAACCCCTGAACCTGTTTTTATGTTTCTCTTTTTGTTAGCTTGTGTACCGATGTTATTTTCAACACTTAAATCCATTGGCCGTATGCTCGTTCTGACAGCACCAATTGTCCTCACCATTCCAGTTATGGTCGGGTATGCGTTTATTTATGGGGATTATTTAAATCTATTGCCGCTAGGAGTAGCTGATTTCTCAGCAATTTTAAAGGGTGTACTTGCTTCCATGTTCTCGATAAACGGCTTTATTGTGGTGGCGGTTGTTTTCCCCCATGTGAAAGGAACGCCAAAGGAGAAGTTTAAAATAGTATCGGCTGCCCATTGGACGGTAGCACTTATCTATACGATTGTATTGCTCACTTCATTTCTCACTTTTAGTCATGGGGAAATGAAACTTCTACCTGAGCCTTATTTGTATATGATTAAATCGTTCTCGCTAACCATTATTGAAAGACTAGATTTAATTTTTCTTTCCTTTTGGTCTATTAGTATTATTACAACGTACGTCATCTTTGTTTACTGCGGTACAATCGGGGTGATGGATTTGCTGCAAACAACGCGTTATCGACTTATTGCCATCACGCTTCTCATCATGACCTTTACCATTGAATTTTTGCCTACTTCTATTAACGAATTTAGCCAAATGGTCACGTACATTAATAAGCCAAGTGCATATTTAACTTTTTTGCTCCCTGTCTTATTAGTACTTTTATCAAGTGTGAGAAAAAAGGAGCGGCCATTATGAAAAAACAAATACTATTAATGATAACGCTATGTTTATTGACCGGGTGCTGGGATGAGCGACTTGTGAAAGACATTAATCTCATTTATTCACAGGCGCTGGATAAGACAGATGAAGGCTTAATTGAAACAACCATCGTCACAATTGGTGGCGCACCAAATGAAAGTGGAGCACAAGTGAGCACGCAAAAGCCAGCTATCATCTCTGCGGTTGGAAACACACCTCGTGATAGTCGAATGAATCTAGATCGAAAGGTATCTGGGGAATTGTATGCCTCCAAGAACCGGGTGACACTTTTAAGTCAAGAGCTTGCCGAGGATAATATTTATTCGTTGCTTGATGTCCATTTCCGATCACCTATTTCAACAACGAATGCACGCTTAGCTGTAGTAGAGGGTGATGCAAAGAGGGCATTGCATGTGAAAGTGGCCGAAACGCCACTAATTAGTAATTATTTAGGGGATTTGCTGTTAGGGTTAGAGGAAGTGGAGTCAATTCCAAAAGCATCGATGGAAGACGTGCTTAGCTCCCTGTTTGATAAGGGAACAGACTTTGTCTTACCCCTAATGCATGTTATTGACCATGAGAATGTTGCATTAGATGGAGTAGCGTTATTTGATAACGACCATATGAGCGGAAGTATAAATGCTGACCAAACATTGCGGTTATTGCTCATGGATATAGACAGGAGGGTACCACGACGTTTTAATACACGTGTAACAGACAATGAAGAAAGGCGAATCAATAATTACGTAACGATTGATGTTGAAGAAAAAAATAGAACACTAAAAATAAAAAAAGAGGCTCCTAAACAATTCTCTGCTCACATTAATCTTGATTTACTATTAAATGTAGTGGAGTACCCAAAAGATACACTGTATATTGAGAAAAACGTTATAAAATTAAACGAAGAAATACAAAAACAGTTACAATTCGAGTGCGAAGAAGTACTACGAATTATTCAAGAAGCAAACTGCGATTATTATGGGATTGGCAAGCATATCCGTGCACATCACTATAAAGATTGGGAAGCGATGAATTGGGAGGAAGACTATGCCAACATCCCACTCACTGTCTCGGTTCAGACAAAAGTCGTTTACCATGGTATTATCAATTAATTCACGGTTTCCTCGCGTCAAGTAGTAAAGAAACGAATTGGAGTGTCCCGCTTTCATTGCGATGGTCAAATTGCTTAGAACGATAGATCATCCCATCTTCTTTGTGCCAGTCGTTCTGGTGAAACTGACCCTTCTCATCATGGTATTCTAACAATGAAATGCGAAAGCCAGCTGTTTCAAAAAGTGAAGAAAGTGTATGATAGGTGTGGACGACTTTATGGCTACTAGCAGGATGATCTAAGGGGCCGGGTCCACCTATTTGTACAGCAGTCTGGTATGCTTCATTAGGGAAATAGCGGTCAGGTACGGCACAACGAACATACCCTCCTGGTTTTAAAAATTCATAACAAAGAGCGGCGGCTTGAATTCCTTCTTCAATGGTAAGGTGTTCCCAGACGTGTTCTGCTAAAATAATAGAAAGGCTCGATGGCTCAAAGTGAGTCAGCCAATCATCTCGTTTTATCAGATTTAGCTCATCTTTTTGTAGATGAAGCCACCCGGGGTTATTATGATACTCACCAGCACCAACAACAATCTTTGTTTTTTGGTTTCTTGTCATATGGGGATCTCTTCCTTCCAACGTCTTTGTCCTGTTTCTTCTATAAAAGGATGAATGAATCCTGCTAGATGTTTTGATCGTCTGTAGAACGGTTATGGAAATAGTATAGACGAGAAAAGGGAGATGATGAAAACATGTCAACAGTACTCGCAGGTATTCAACTTCTACCGAACCTTAAAGAAGACCATACTGGAGGAATGATTGATCATTCGCTACAGTTGGTCGAAAAATCTGGTCTTAGATATGAAGTAGGGCCACTGGAAACGGTTGTTGAAGGAGATTTAGATTCGGTTATGAGCCTAATTCAATCAATCCAAGAAGAAGCCATTCAAACAGGGGCCGATGAACTATTGTCTCACGTAAAGATCCATTATCGTAAAGATGGGGTTTCGTTTGAAGATAAAAAATAAACGTTCGTTATACGCGCATGCCAACAGGAATGCGCGTATTTTTTCAAAGGAAGTGTGTAGAGGTGGATAAGCATACGGTTTTATTAATCGTTGATTTAATTAATCCTTTTGACTTTAAGGATGCTGAGAAGCTCTATGATGCGTCTTATACATGTGCACAACAAGTTGCCAAATTAAAGAATACCATGCAAGAAAAAGGTTATCCTGTTATCTATGTAAATGACAATTATGGGCACTGGAAATCTGAATTCACCCAACTGTATCATTACATTGTTGAAAATGAACTTCCTGGCTCGCCGATTGCAACATTATTAAAGCCGAGTGAGCATGAATATTCTGTTCTTAAGCCTCAATTTTCCGGTTTCTTTGCTACACCTTTAGATATGCTTTTAAAAAGAATGGAAGCCAAAACGCTTATTATAACAGGTGTTGTCGGAAACATGTGTATTGAATTCACTGCGAATGATGCGTATATGCTCGGTTATCATTTAATTATTCCTAGAGACGGTTTTGCATCCTTTACAGAACAGGAATATCAACAATCGTTAACTCATTTTGAGGAGATTCTTAAAGCAGATACACGGTCCATTGAGGAACTAATGTCCTAGAAGAGTCTAAGTAATTTTTATCATCATGACTTAGCACAAAAACATACTAAGATTAGTGGGTAAGATCATCGACGGATGAATCTTACCCACTATTTTTCGTTTAGGCGTATAGTGAGAGGTGAAAGAAAGCTCGACCTAAGCCTCAAGGATCTAGAATCCGTATTAAAAACCGAGCTTCTTCACTTTCATTACTGAATCAGGTTTAAGTATGTTGGGGCCATTGAGCTCGTGTAGAGGAAATTAGAATCGGAATGATTAAGTGAAGACCTTTCAATGCTAAATGAAAAGAGGAACAATGATGGAGTTTGTAGTCGCTTTAGATGTATCAATGGGGAAAAGTTACTCGGTCATTTATCAAGACCAAAGATGTTTGTACGAAGAAGAAATTGCTCATAATCAACTAGGATTTCAACAGCTATTCGATCACATTCAGACCCTTCCAGGTAGTGTGACCGTTGTCTTTGAAGC
>NZ_KV917380.1:3116575-3645277 GCF_002019765.1 Shouchella oshimensis | reverse complement strand
TGGAAATCCCAAAGGGAGAAAGATTTTATATCTCATCATTCGGAACATGATCCGCCAGCAGAAAGCAGCTCCTAATCATATTGTCGAGTATTATTACAAATTAAAAAAGCAACCTACCCCCAAGAAGGACAAGGTTGCCGTTGTCGCTTGTATGAACAAGCTCATAAAGTGTATGTATTCCATGGCTAGGAATCATACAGAGTACGATTACTCGCACGCGGTCTCAATGGACCAATAACTGTAGTATACCATAGGAACCTTATTTAAAAATAGACAGGGATAAGGTTTATTTCCTATGCCTAGATTTAAAAATAACATCATCAGAATTATTATAAAAACCCTATTGACTAAACGTAGGAAAGAGGCTGGGACAAAAGTAGATAGACAGACCAAAATGACGAACATTCCTGAAAATAGGAACGTTCGTCGTTTCTTTTATATGAAAATGAACGGAAGGATTCTCCTGTAGCGGTGCTACTCAGCATAGTTTAGACTATTCGTCTTTTCAACTACTACTTTTCGTTATGTCCCTGCCTCTTTTTCGTTTGATTGGTCTGTTATCCAAGAGTCAACGATCTCGATGATGGCTTTTTGCTGCTCGTCTACGGAAAGAGTTGCGACCCCGTCGCCAGATTGTTCACCGTATATACCAAAATAGGCATGGTTGCCGCCTTCAATTTCAATCAAATCGGTCGTTTTCGGAAGGTTTTCGCTATTAGCTTCAATTTTCTCTGGTGTGCTTAAGCCGTCTTCAGATGCACTAAGAGAAAGGACTGGGAGAGAAGAGGAGTGTAAAAATTTATTGCTCGCTGCATACGAACCGAATAAAAGTAAACCCTCAATCGTCTCCAAATGGTTATCCGCATACTTCGCCGCAGCTGCACCACCCATAGAATGCCCACCTATGAACCAATGAAGCTCAGGTTCCTTTTGAATTAACTCTTTTGCTTTAGCACTGTCAAAGATCGAGAGGTTTAACGTAACAGACGGAATGGCTACCGTTATACCTTGCTGAGACAATTCTTGCGCAAGGTAAGCATACGCTTCTGGTTCTACTTTCGCCCCAGGATACAAAACGAACCCGATATTCGCATTAGGTGCAGAATAAATTATCCAATCATCTTCTTTTGGAATTGGTTCATGTAATTCCACACCTTCAGCATTGATTACCGTATAGGTGAACTGAGTCCAAACGAAGAAACTTGCCACTAGAAGAAGGATAATTCCTGTAACACCAAGAAGTATCCATTTTAAACCTTTTTTCATTTAATTGATTCCTTTCTAAGTGTCATCTTTTCTATTATGATCATATCCAGGTGTTATAAATCAGTATCCTCTTTTAAATGAGGTTAAGAATGAACATAGTCATTTTTGCGCAAAAGGGCGAGAAGGGAAGTTTATTCTACTAAACCCACTAAAGAACAAAAATAACGTTACAGCTCTTGTATGAAAGCCTGAGAAGCTCGATCGCCTTCAAACTGATGAACATTTAACGCTTGTTCGCAGAAATGTAGGAAACCAAGTAGATATACTAAGACTGGCTTATTAATAAAAAGAACGTCGTAGTTGCGCTACCAATTAACGTTGAAAGTGAGGAGAACATGTGACCGAATTACAAATTGAATTGGGGGATGCCAATTCGAAGGAAGCAACTTATTTGATGCGCGAGCTTTCAGAAAAATTAACATGTATTACTGGTGATTCAGGAGAAGGTTCTTTCAATACGAATGATTTGAACGGAGAACAGGCAATCTTTGCCATTTGTCGATACAACGGAGAGCCGATTGGTTGTGGGGCATTACGACCGATAACTGAAACAACAGCTGAATTAAAGAGAATGTACTCAAGAAAAAATAGTATTGGAGTTGGATCGAGGCTTTTGAGTTTTTTAGAACAAGAAGCTCAAAAAATGAACTTCTCTACAATTAGGCTTGAAACCAGAAGGGTCAATACGAAAGCAGTTCAATTTTATGAAGGGAAGGGATATGGTCGTATTTCCAATTATGGGAAGTATATCGGAAGGTCAGAAGCCGTTTGTTTCGAAAAAGTTCTGTAAGATCGTCGTGACATGTAGATTTTCCACTGAAAGCCTTAAAGCTGAGTGTTTTAAGTCTACTTAGTTTTGCTTTGATACGAAAAAACGTTCTATAAATTACCAGATAAATACGAACGTATTTTCTGTTTTTGGCCTTGAATAAGAATGTGCGTTCGTATATAATGAATGAAAATAAGGGAGGGCTTGCTATGAACAGAGGCGTTTTACAACGAGCGTTAGAGCGTAAAGATTGTGTTGAATTAATTTATTTAGATACAAAGGGAATCATTTCGCAAAGAGTCATTACGGTATTGCAGTTGAAAGAGCGCTGGTTTGTAGCCTATTGTCATAACAAGCGCCAACGAAGAGTATTTAAGTATGAGAATGTTCTCTCTTTAAATCAAATGAAACGAACAGTCTCGTAGCATGGCTAACCATAGTTAAAACAGATCCTCATCGTAGGACTATCTATACTGAATATTAAGCTCATTTCCTATAAAACACCATAAAAATGTCAGTTAAATAAACGTTTGTTTAATGCTGTTATTATACTATAGCAAGTGCATATTATCATTTTAGAATCCTAGTGGTTCTGTAGTCTAATGAAAAGAGTGATCAAATGAACGTTGATGTTAGGATGAACCTTCCCATTGAAGATGAAGAAGTACCCCTATTAAGAGAAACCGTAGGCTGGGCAAGAAGAGATCAAGATTACCCGCTTCTTTTTGAGCGCTGTACCTTTTGGGCAGGAATGAGAGGAGAGAACGAGGAGCTCATTGCATTTGGATATCTATGTGGGATGGGGTTAGAGCATGGGTACATAGAAGATGTGATTGTGCACCCATCGTATCAAGGTAGTGGTATCGGCGCTAAATTAGTGAAGCGTTTACTGGTCGAAGCGGAGACAACTGGTATAGAAATTGTCACAGTGACTTTCGATACAAAGCATGCGTCTTTTTATCAACGATGTGGATTTACGTATGGAGGGGGCGGGGTTTGGCGAATCAAAAATGGATAGAGCAAGGAGAAATGGTATGAATAAAAAGAGGCTCATTTTCGTTATATGGCTCGTTTTCTTTCCACTGGTCACAACAGGATTCTTGACGCTTTATCGATTCTTTAGAGGTCTTGAAATAGGGATAGAGCAAATGACGCCTCATTTTCTAGCGTTTATGGTGACTGGTGCAGTGGCTAGTTTCATATGGTATCAAATTGCGACGATGCAACAAAAAGGGAAATAAACCGTTTACGTATAGAGGATAAGTATATAGCCTCTACTATTAAAGTTCATTTTTATAGTCAGTTAAAACAGTATTCTTATTCGACCTACTGTTTACTGTCAGTTAAACATCAATACAGAATGGAAACTTACTGTAAAAGTACTAATAGAAAGGAAAAGAAACCAATACATTGGAACGAAACTAGCAAAAACCTCCTTCAACCAAAAAGCCTATATCATTTATGCTACTCATTTGATATGATTTACAGAATCATTGATAGTTTCATAGAAACCTATGTTTAGCTAACCTGATATTCGGGAATGCACGATAGGTAGTTTAAAAGGAGGGGGAAAATGCGGTTTTTTAAAACAGTGACAGCCCTATCGATTATCGTCTTACTCCTGTTTGTGACGTATGAACAAGTGAGCGCGTCCACAAACGTTGGTGTCGTTCAAAGTGACGCGCCATTAAACGTAAGGGCTCTTCCTTCTGAAGATGGCTCCATCATTGGGAAGCTCGAACCTGGAAATAAAATTGAATATTTTAACACGTCAACAGACTGGGTTAAAATTACGTATGCTGGACAAGTGGGCTATGTGAGTAAAGCATTTATTAGTGGCACAACAAGTACAGAGGCAACGTCAACAACAGGGCATGTAGAATCGAAGACAGGTGTGGTCGCTTCAACAGGTGGACTAAATGTTCGGTCTGGTCCGCAACAATCTGAAAGCGTTCTTGGGCAGTTGGCGAATGGTACACAGATTGATTACATTGACTTAGGGAATGACTGGGCGCAAATAACCTATAACGGGGCAATTGGATTTATACATACTGAATACGTACAATCTATGGTTACGTCACCCACAGTTACTCCTATTGTTAATAAGCCAACAGCTAAACAAGGGTTTAAAGTCGTACTTGACGCTGGACATGGCGGTTATGATTCGGGTGCCGTTGCAAATGGCCTCTTAGAAAAGCATGTAGTAAAAGCGTATAAGGATGAGCTAAAGCGAACGTTAGCAGCAGATGGCATTGAAGTTATTGAAACGCGAACAGGTGATGAGTTTGTTTCCCTTTCAAGTCGAGTGAACCAAGCAAATCAAGCCCAGGCAGATTTGTTTCTTAGCATTCATGCTAATAGTTTTGCCGATCCGAATGTTCGTGGTTTTGAGACTCATTACTACCAATCTAGTAAAGAGGCAAGCGCTATTAATAAGGAGATTCGCCGATTAAACTCTGGTTATACAAGAGGAATCTATCAGTCTAATTTCCAAGTTCTGCGCGATTCAAATGTTCCAGCTGTTTTAATTGAAGTAGGTTACTTAACAAATGCTGATGATGCCTATCGTATGCAAACGAATCAGCATCAACAAGAAGTAAGTGAAGCCGTTCGACGTGCGGTGCAACAATTAAAATAAGCTAGTAATAAGAAGCCTTTCTTAAAGAAGGTTTCTTATTTTTTTGCAGGATTTGCTCTCGTTTTGTCGAAGGAAAAGAGGCATAATGAGGTGATAAGAATGGAAGTGTTCCAATCTATAGGATTAGCGGTACTGCCAGTACTCATCATAGGTGCGTTTGCGGTTTCCACCATTGCGATAACTGCTGTGAAGGAACAGAAGAAACAACTAGAACAGTTAGAAAGGCGACTTGCACAACTAGAACGACAATCATAGAGAAGAGGATGTGCCATCATGTTTGAACATAAACTAACGGAACAATTGTCGCTAAAACTAATTGATTTTCAAGATGCTGATGCAATTTTTACATTAACAGATGAAAATCGGATGTACTTAAAAGAATGGCTCCCCTGGCTCGATCATATTAAAGAGGTAAACGATACCGCTACGTTTATTCGGCGTTGTTTGCAGAGTCATGCAGATAACAATGGGCTTCATACGGTTATTGTGTATGACGGTCATGTAGTTGGAATGGCGAGTTTTAATTCGCTGAATTGGGCGAACAAAACAGCCTCCATTGGCTACTGGGTGAGTGAAAAGGTTCAGGGTAGAGGGATTGTCACAGCCGTTGCCCATGACTTAACAAATTATGCGTTCCAACAACTTAACATGAACAAAGTGGAAATTCGTGCTGCTACCGAAAATCAAAAGAGTCAAAGAGTTCCGATGAAACTAGGCTTTACACGCGAAGGAACAATTAGACAAGCAGAATGGCTGTACGATCATTATGTGGATCATGTTGTGTTCGGAATGCTTGCTTCTGAATGGAAAGACCGAGTGAACTAGCTCGGTCTTTATTAAGGTTACTAGCGGGGAACGATTCTGTTTCCAAGCAAAATTATATTGAAAAATGAGAGAAAATCATGTTAATGGAGATGGTGAGAAGGCTCTTCACGTATACTATTTCTGTTGAATGTCAGTATGTCTTTGAAAACGAATGGGTATATTGATACGAAAACGTTCATTTTTCTGAAGAAGGGTGATCATATGTCCAAACCGGTTCGAATTGAGGAAGCTTCGCCTCATTCAAGGGTTGGTGCTAAGCTAAACATTATGGCTATTGAAAGCATGGCTAAGACCATTGTTGGTTCAGACGATCCTGCTACTATAGAAGAAACGATGAGACGATTGTGGGAAGGGACAAACAATCGCTTTAGTCACGAATTCGCCTATGAAGCAAAAGCTGGAAACAAAACCCTCGGAATGATAACGTGTTATCCAACAAGTGTCATGAATCAATTAGTTCTTCCAACAGCAAAACAAATTTTGCAAATAAGACGTTTTGAAATGATCAAGTATGCAGTCAAGAATGTACGCCCCCTCTATGCGATGATGACGATGGAAGAAGGAAAAAAAGATGAATTCCATATAGGTGCGAACGCCCTACTACCTGAAAGCAGGGGGCTAGGTATTGGTGGAATGTTGCTTGATTTTGCTGAAGCATGTGCAAAGGAACGTTCTTTCACAAAGCTATCGCTAACAGTTCGAGAAAACAATCCACGTGCGAAACAATTATACGAGCGGCTAGGCTATCAAGTTGTAGGAAAGATTGATCGAGGGTCATTTAAGCTTTCTCGAATGGTTAAAACAGTGTAGCATTAAACAAGCAAGAGAGGAGCGGATGTATGAAAAAACATAAAATGTACACGATGCCGTTTGCAAGTGTTTATCCACATTATGTGAATAAGGTTGAAAGAAAAGGGCGGACAAAAGCCGAGTTGGATGAAGTGATTCAATGGTTAACTGGCTATCGCTCTGAAGAACTGGAAGCCCATTTAGAAAAGCAAACAGATATGGAATCGTTTTTTTCGGAGGCTCCAACTATGAACCCATCACGGTCTCTTATTAAAGGGGTCATTTGTGGTGTTCGGGTAGAGGACATTGAAGAATCGCTTATGAGAGAGATTCGTTACATGGATAAGTTAGTGGATGAACTGGCAAAAGGGAAGGCAATGGAAAAGGTATTGCGAAGTTAATGAACTGCCACAAAGCCGCTTTACTAGTCATCAAAATGAGCTTTATTTCGTTTCGCTTGGGATACTTAATCACTTTGAGGTGCGTACTTGTTTAGGAGATTACGTAGGTTTATAGTCGATTTGAAACAAAAAATTTTTAACGATGAAGGTGAGAATCCATGAGATTTCAGGATAAAATTGTATTAATAACCGGTGCTTCTGGAGGAATTGGGATAAAGGCAGCAGAGCTTTTTCAAGCGGAAGGAGCTAAACTCGCTTTAGTTGACTTAAATAAAACAGCTTTAGAAAAAGCATCGTCTGAAGCAAACTTAGATAAAGACAACACATTACTAGTAGCTGGAGATGTTTCAAAAGAGAATGATGTCCAAGCATTTGTAGACCATACCGTTGCTCACTATGGACAAATCGATATTTTTATTAACAATGCAGGAATTAATGGTGAGTTTGGTTTGTTGACTGAACAAACCCTCGCTAATTTTCAAAATGTCTTGAATGTCAATACAACAGGAGTCTTTCTTGGGCTGAAATACGTGATGAAAGTAATGAAAAAACAACAAAATGGTGTCATTGTCAATACCGCTTCCAACGGCGGGTTGCTTGGTGCACCTGGAATGGGTCCTTACGTAGCGTCCAAACATGCTGTTATTGCATTAACGAAAACAGCCGCTTTAGAAGGGGCTGCGGAGAATATTCGGGTTGTAGCGGTAGCGCCTTCTGGAGTTGATACAGCCATGATTCGTTCAATTGAAAAAAATACAAACCCAGATAATGTAGAGGAAGCACGTAAACAATTTGAAGCAAGTGTTCCGCTGAATCGTTATGCAACAGCAGAAGAGATTGCTAAGCTAATGCTGTTTTTATCTTCTGAAGAGGCATCCTTCATTACGGGTAGCTATTATCGGATTGATGGTGGACAAGGCGCAACGTCTGTTTAAATCGCATTGTTGAATGTGTAAATGTGAACGAACCTTGTATTCTGTTCGATAGGTTTTGAATTTCGTCTATTTCCTGCTATGCTAGATCTATAAAAAAAGCAATGGATAGGTCGTATGAAAAAGGAGGCGATGTAAAAGTGGCTAGGAAGGTTATCTATGTCTTCATTGCGCTTTTACTTGTCGGTGTAGCAGGAATTGTCATGGTAAATTACATTCCTGAAGAGACGACGATAGAAGAAGAGATCACTCGTTATGAAAGTGAAAACGGTGAAATCACTTCTATTCAAATCATACAAGAGTCAAGTGAGCGTTCGAATTCAACGAGAAGAGAAGTGACGATAGACGACCGTGATGCAATTATGGAACTCTTTCAACAAGGTAGCGTGACCGAACTCGTTCCGAATGATCGTGCACCAACGGTAACGTATCATATAGAAGTTGAGACAACAGAGCAGTCCATTTATACAGCACCAACGATTTTGGTGAGCGATGCCAGCTTTGCGTGGGGAGAGAATCGTTTTCACGTAAATGGTGCAAATGCGTTGTATGAAGCGATTGAAACAAGTGACTTTAGTTGGTCGACTGACGAAGAATAGCTCGATAGAGAGGCCTTTTCGAAGGTCTTTTTTTTATATGTGCCTGTCATTTTAGTGGAAGATTATCTACCCACATCTCTTAAGAAAGAGGCAAATTTTGTTAAGCTAAACTAAACAAAGGCAGATGGAGGGAGAGCGGGACATGAAAGGACTAGCAGTTGGGTTAGGTGTAGGTAGTGCCCTTGCGACTCAAGGGGTCTATGCAGAAGAATTTCCTTTACATACAATGGAGCCTCAGGAGGCAGAAGGTCAACATTATGTACCCTCAACAGTGGAAAACGTTCGCTGGGGTGAACTGCCAAACCGAAAAAGTGCACCGGTACTAAAGATGGAATCAGGAGAAACGATTACATTTGATACAGTTTCAGCTGAAGGGTTGCTTGATGATCAAGGCAGAGATCCTATCTCTTACTTCGGTCAATATGGAGTAAAGCCAAAAGACATTCTTTCTGAAGCGATTGCCATTGCAGAATCAGATATTGTCAATAAATTCGGCGAACATGGTCCCCATATTGTGACAGGACCAGTTGAAATTAAAGGTGCAGAACCAGGTGATGTGTTAAAAGTAGAAACGCTGTCTCTCACGCCACGGGTTCCATACGGCGTTATTTCAAACCGACATGGCCGTGGTGCATTGCCAGGAGAGTTTCCGGAAAATGATGGACCAGATGAAGAAGCAAGTCTTGAAAATCCAGAATTATTTAATAATGTATCGGTGTTCACCCCCATTACGATGCGAAATGGGCAGTGGTATGGTGAAATCCCTGATGAAGATGTGTTTTTTCCGCTTCAACCTTTTATGGGAATGATGGGCGTTGCAACAGATACGATTGATAGAGTAGATAGTGTCCCTCCAACCCGAACCGGTGGGAATATGGATATAAATGATTTAGGTGTAGGGTCAACCCTCTATTTACCGATTGAGGTAGAAGGTGGCATGTTTTATACTGGAGATCCTCATTTTTCACAAGGTGATGGTGAAGTCGCGTTGAGCGCTCTTGAAGGGTCACTTCGAGTTACCTTTCGGCTGTCGGTATTAAAGAAAGGAGATCCCGGAATTCCTGGGAACGCTCATACATTCAACCACCCAATTGGCGAGACAGAGGACTATTGGTTGCCGATTGGTCTTGATGAAGATTTAAATGAAGCGATGAAAGAGGCGACACGTCAATCGATTGACTTCTTGGAACATCATTACGGTATGAATCGAGCAAAAGCCCTTGCTTACTTAAGTGCAGCGACAGATTTTGAAGTTTCCCAAGTAGTGGATCGAACGAAGGGGATTAATGGGAAGATTCGAAAAGCTGATTTTGAAAAAAGGCTGCCGAATGAATTGGCAGCAACAACAGAAGGTGGACATCTACCACAAACATCCACCAACTATGTTGCCTGGATAATTGGTGGCTTAAGTATTGTCGGAGCAGCTTTTGCACTTGGTAGAAGAAAGAAACGATCTGTATAAGAAAAAGAGGCTCAGCACCATCGCTGTGTCTCTTTTTCTTTTTATGTAAATGAAACATTTTGTGCCAGTAACCGTAGAACATAAAAAGGAAACAAGGAGGAGACAGCATGAAACAGGACTGGTTTACTTATGCGATTACCATAGCAACGATGACATTTGTTGGCTTCACTTCTTTTAATAACAATGCCGCCGCCCTCATATTCGGCATTGGAAGTGGGAGTATTTTTGGCTGGGTCATTGCCTCTATTCCGAAAATAAAACAATGATTCTTTACTGTTATCCTATTTGTTTATAAAGTTGAAAAAAGGAGCCCTTTTTATGTTTCGTTCCTATCGTCAGTGGAAACGCCGAAAGAAAGTAAATAAAGTAAAGGAAGGCGACGGTCATGGCTTAAAACCATTCCGTTTTTGGCAGCCATTAACTCGCTCTTTATTTTATTTAAAACTTAGGAATCATGAAAGTGAAGACCATGTGTATGCAGTGAATGTTCATTTTTTTAGCGAAGATAACACGGCAGAGTTATACCTTAATGGTAAGCATATTGCCACCTCAAGTCTTCCGGCGGCTTTCCCTGTACCTGGTGGTGTCATTGAGGTCGGAACCACAGATTATGGATTAAGTCGAATGCATTATGTAGAGGATGGTGGTCAACGAGAATACGTACTACAGCCGGATAAGCGCTCAGGTGAAGGACTACGCATGAGATTTGACCAACGCTTCCCTATCTTAAGCAAAAGCATAGGACGGTCTGCTGTCATGGTATTACTCGTCTCTCTTCTACTTGGACTACCACAATTAGTAGAGCTCGTTACAAGCATTCCTTGGATACACGAACAAATCGGCACCTTTCAATCTCCTATAACACTACCTGATTGGGCAAATACAACTTTAATTGTTGCTGCTGTCCTAGCTGGGATTGAGCGCGCACTACTGTTAAAAAATCATTGGCTTATTGATATGGAAACGGGCTATTGGGATAACTAATGCAAGTCTAAAGAGCTCATAATAGAATAATGGAAACTATTTTTATTATTCAGTTAGTCGTAGTACTGTTCGTAAGCGCCATTGTACAGCTTGTCTTGAAGAAAAAAGTAAAGCGGTTTACGTCTCCTATTATTCAAGCATCGATTATGTTAACGGTTTTGCCAATTATATGGGCAAGAGGTATTGAATGGCAGGCTGTTCAAGTTAGCTTTTTCAATCAATCATTTCTCTACTCTATATCAGCATTTATGCTTGGTATGTGGGGCTTATTCTTGTTACTAATGGTAAGGAAAATAAGAAAGAAACGGAAACCACACTCTCGTAAAACAAAGGAGAGTGTGGTTTTATGGTTACTTGAGCGTCCATCCATCTGGTAATGTATACGTCATTAAAACATCTGTTTCTTTTAAACGCTCAGAGACATAAGAAGAAGTGGTGGTTAACGTCGTGTCTGCATAAGCTGGGTGACACATAATCTCCAAAGATTGTACGCCTCTATGTTCGTCAAGGATACGATCTAACGCTTTATGAGTGACTCCTTGTTTGTAAAACCTTTCATCAAATGCCTCTGTATACATCTGAGTTTGGTGAGGCGTCTCTTCAAAATAATGCCGCCAAGGAAGTTGATAAACGGATGCTAGTTCCTCTATTACTGGGCGCAAATGAGCCCAATTATGCATGTGATGATGGCTGTCTAAATGACTAGGCGTTAACCCGAAGTCGAAAAACGTTTCAATTTGCTTTGTCCATTCTCGTAGCACATCGGCTGGATCAATCAGACGTTCGTTTCGTTGTTCCAGAAGAGATCTAAATTGGCCATCCTGATTTGTAAGGCTTGGAACGTTTTCTGCTAAGGGTGTACCAATTGTTAAAGCAAGATGAACTCCAACACGCAAGCTAGGGTGCTGCTGTGCAAGGGCAACAGCATGACGCGTACCAGGCATATTCACAAGCATGGTCGTAGATGACACGACCCCATGTAAATGGCAATCTAAAATACCGTAGTTAACGCCTCGTGATAATCCAAAATCATCTGCATTAAATACAACGTTAGACATATTCCCTAAACCTCCATTAACTATAGTGTCGTTCAATTTGAAAACTCGCTCGCTCCCCATGAAAATAGGTTTGCGAATGCTCCGCAATTGTACCGTCTTCTAAGAAAGCCAATGTTTCCAAATAAAAACATGGTGTCTGTTCTTCAGATTGGAGATTTGTAGCAATAAAAGGGTCCATAGTTGTTAACTGAAGATGTTCCTCAGTTCGCGCAATACGAACACTGTAGTGATCTCTTAGTGTGGAATACAAGGAAACGGAGCATTGCTCCTCAGTAATACCTGGAGCAATAGACCACGGTACATAAGCAATCTCATATTGCAAAGGCTTCTCGTCGACATAACGAACGCGAATGATTTTTTGAATAGCAGCATTGGCATCCGTCTGTAGTAAATCGGCCAACTCTTCATCAGCCGGAATCACTTGTAATGACAATACTTTAATGAAAGGTTTTTTTCCTTGTGAAGTGACTTGTTCTGTAAAAGAGGTAATCGTTTGGGATAAATTGGTGCGTATTTTCGGTTCTGCCACAAAGGTACCTTGTCCTTGTCTTCGAACCACATAACCCTCTTGACTAAGTTGTTGTAGAGCAGTTCGAACGGTAGTACGACTCACACCATATGTTTCACAAAACTCAGCTTCTGTGGGAAGTTGTGATTGAGGTGCATATTCATTGGCTTCTATCTTTTGAATAATGTTTTCTTTGATTTGCTGGTGCATTGCAGACATTGGCATGACCCCTCCAGATTCTATACCTTTATTGTATCATAAATGATGGGAAGTTTTCATACAAAGGTAATGACAAAAAAGAGAATTACTTTTAAAGTTGTTATTACAAATAATGCTGTACATTTCTTATTTGTTATGATAAATTGTAGTTTTATTAAGAAAGCGATTTCAAATAACGGTTATACCTACAAATAGAGTAGTAACAGGAGAGGGGCTTTATGATGTTGAAGCTTGTCATCATAGGTGGAGGATCTAGCTATACGCCAGAAATTATAGAGGGCATGATTGACCGTCATGATCAATTCCCAGTGACGGAAATAGCGCTAGTGGATATTGAAAAAGGAAAACAAAAGTTAGACGTTATCTCACGTTTAGCAAAGCGAATGGTGAAAAAATCAGGAAAAGACATTATGATTACAGCCAGTCTTGACCGACGAAACGCATTAAAGAATGCTGACTTCGTGACAAGTCAAATTCGAGTGGGGGGATTGAAAGCAAGAGAAAAAGACGAACGAATTCCACTTTCTTACGGCGCTTTAGGGCAGGAAACAAATGGTGCAGGAGGAATCTTTAAAGCCTTGCGAACGATACCGATTTTATTAGAGGTATCTAAGGATATGGCTGAGCTTTGTCCAAATGCATGGCTTATCAACTTCACGAATCCTGCTGGAATGGTAACAGAAGCATTGTTGAAATATGGTTCTCATAAACGCGTCATCGGCGTGTGTAACATTCCATTTAATATGCGAACAGGTGTGGCAGAAATTCTAGGCTGCCAAACGGAAGATGTTGAAATTGAATTTATTGGCTTAAATCATTTTGTATTTGGTCGTCGCGTGCTTGTAAAAGGAGTGGACTATACATCGATTGTGATTGAGCGATTAAAAGATCCGTCAAATCAATATTCTCCAGCAAATATCGTATCAGAAGGATGGTCGTCTACATTTTTATCTTCTTTTATGATGCTGCCGAATCCTTACCATAGCTATTACTTTAAAGGGGCAGAGATGCTAGAGAAAAGTTTAAAAGAGTATTGGGAGAATGGAACACGGGCTGAAGTGGTCCAGCAAGTAGAAGAAGAGCTCTTTAAAAAATATGACGATAAAGAGTTAACAGAAAAGCCTACCGAACTTGAGAAAAGAGGAGGGGCTTTCTATAGCGATGCGGCTTGTAACGTTATGACAAGTATCTATACAAATAAAGGCGATATTCAAACCGTTAACGTTCAAAATAATGGAACCATATCAGACTTACCGAACGATGCTGTGATTGAAACCAATGCTGTCATGGGGGGAGAGGGACCACGACCAATTTCAATAGGAACGCTTCCGCTCTCAATTCGAGGCATCATTCAATTGATGAAGAATATGGAGGAATTGGTCATTGAAGCAGCTGTAAAGGGCGATCGTGAGCGCCTGTATCAAGCGTTAGTCATCAATCCACTTGTTCGAGAAGAAACGCTTGCAAAAGATTTAATGGAAGAGTTATTGGACGCACATAAAGAAGATTTGCCGCAATTTTATCAGCAAGTATAAAAAGGGGGAATTTCTATGATGCAATGGTTAGAAAGAAATGTTGTGCCAGTGGCGGGGAAAATTGGCGCACAAAGGCACTTAGTTGCCATTCGAGATGGCTTTGTCAGTGTTATTCCGTTAATTATTATTGGCTCGTTTGCTATCTTACTTAACAACTTCCCATTACCGACAATCGATCGATATCAAGCGTTTATGATGGGGATATTCGGTGAAAATTTCACCATGTTCGGCGGAAATATATGGGATGCCTCTTATGCAATCTTGGCTCTCCTTGTTACGATGGCCATTTCCTATCATCTAGCTCGTTCCTATCATGTTGATGGGTTAGCAGCAGCAATCTTATCCGTTTCCACATTCGTTATGCTATCGCCGTTTACTGAGGATTGGGGACTCTCACTAGCATGGACAGGATCACAAGGCCTTTTCGTTGCGTTGTTTAATGCCCTCATTGTAACTGAATTATTTCGAGTGCTTGTTAATTCAAGATTTACGATTAAAATGCCACAGGGAGTACCTGAGGGTGTAACGAAATCTTTTCGCTCATTAATTCCATTTCTTATAATTCTCATAGGGCTTAGCTTACTGCAAATGTTTATGACATTAGTCGTTCAACTAAGCGTTCACGAATTAATCTTTGAATGGATTCAAACGCCATTACTAAAATTATCAAATTCATTACCAGCAGCACTTATCGTTGTGTTTCTTAATCATTTCTTATGGTTCTTCGGGTTGCACGGGACGAATATTATGTCACCGATTATGGAAGGTGTATACTTATCAGCAAGTATTACAAATACTGAGCTTGTTCAAGCAGGAGCGAGTATTTTTGGAAATGAGCTAGCGATTGTAACGAAAGCATTCTTTGATGCTTACGTTTTTATGGGTGGTTCTGGAACAACATTGGCACTGATCGCCGCAATCTTTATTGTAGCAAAAACGTCCCATTACCGAACGGTTGGGAAATTAGGTGCACCGGGAGCAGCGTTTAATATTAATGAACCTATTATGTTCGGTATGCCCATTGTGTTGAATCCGTCACTGTTAATTCCATTTGTTTTATCACCAATACTATTGACCATCATTTCTTATTTTGCGATTTCCTTTGGATTTGTCGCGAAAACGGCAGTTGCCATTCCTTGGACAACACCGCCTATTATAAGCGGATTCCTTGTTTCAGGGCATTGGTCAGGGGTGGTTTTACAGCTCTTTAACTTAACACTTGCCACACTTATCTATATACCATTTATTCGCTTATCTGAACGTGCACAAGAACGAATTGAAAACGAAAACGGTTAAGAAGGAGTACCATCATGACAAGAACACTTGAAGAAATTTCATTCACCCTCATTTTGCATTCGGGAAACGCTCGCTCTTTTGCCATGGAAGCCATCCAAGCGGCAAAGGCTGGAGAATTTGAGCAAGCGGCAGGTAAATTAAAAGAAGCCGAGGATGCATTTGTGACGGCTCACCATGGACAAACGGAACTGCTCCAACAAGAAGCGCAAGGAAACGGGGTCACCCCTTCCATTTTATTAATTCATGCACAAGATCACTTAATGACCTCGATGACAGTAAAAGAAATGGCTGTTGAATTGGTTGAACTCTATCAACGCTTACCAAAGGGAGTGTAAAAAGATGAATATTTTACTCGTATGTTCAGCTGGAATGTCTACTAGTATGCTCGTTTCAAAAATGAGAGAAGCAGCTGAAGTGAAAGGCGTAACGTGTGAAATTGATGCCGTATCCGCTTCACAGTTAAACGACCATTTAGAAAAAGTGGATGTCCTCTTAATCGGTCCACAAGTACGTTACATGCAAGCACAAATTACGAAACAAGCTGAACCGTACAACGTCAAAGTCGATCTGATTAATCAAATGGACTATGGGATGATGAAAGGTGAAAACGTACTGAATCAGGCAATACAGCTCGCTGAAGGGAAATAAGGTGTACAAAAAGTATAGGCAAGTTGCCTATACTTTTTTTGTGTATAATGGAGGAGTAGGGAAGCAAGCAGGAATGTTTACAAGTATGCTCAGCGATTTTGAAGGCTAGGAAACGAATAAAGTGGAGGGAAAGAAATTGGATTATACAGTGATGCATGAAGCCCCAAATCCGAAAGCTTATAATGAGTTACGACTGGAAGCGGGATTAAGTGGGAAATCGGTAGAGGCAGCTGAAATTGGCCTTCGTCATTCTTTATATGCAGTGACGTTGTACGATGGAGATAGGCTAATCGGTATGGGCAGGATTATTGGAGATGGTGGCGCATTTTTTCAAATAGTTGATATTGCAGTAAAGCCTACGTATCAAGGAAAAGGGTTAGGCAGCGTTATTATGAAGCACCTTACTGACTACCTTGATCAACACACATTGCCTGGTTCCTATGTTAGCCTTATTGCAGATGGGGAAGCAGAGCATTTATATAAGAAGTTTGCGTTTGAATATACAGCCCCCCGATCCCAAGGAATGTACCGTTCGTATTAAAGAGGTTCGCCTATTTGTTCACTGGATGGTAGAAAGATAGCCAAAAGTGTGGTTTTACGTATGGAAAGAGGGGTAATCAATACACATAGGTATCAATCATGTTTAAGGAGGATATCTATCATGAATCGCTTTGAGCGAGAACTGTTTCGCCGGGAATTACTATTTCTTAAAGCAATGAGGAGAAAAGTAACCGGTAATGAAGCTCGCTTTACGGAGATGCTGGATGACCAAATTATGCATCTTGAAGCGATCCTTCATGAAGAAACAGAGAATGTCTTATCTGATTAGTGTTAAAGGATAGGTGAACGCCTATCCTACATATCAATGCGAGAGGATCTTCCTTAACGTGATTGATCGCTAATCAATGGCTTGCTCTGATTCAGAGAAGAAGGCCCATGTATCCTTGCATGGGCCTTCTTTCTTGTCTATATTTAACACTAAAACCGCATAAAGCCGCCTTCAATAAATTCATAGAAAAAGAGAACGATCATAAAAGCCATTAGGACAATGGACCCGATAATCATCTGGCGTATAAGGTATTTCCAGGTTTTCATTAATGGGGCACCAAGACAGCCTAACACGACCAGTATGGCAAAGAGTATCGCAACCTCTAACATCATACATCACCTCTAGATGACAGTTCTTTCCTGAGCTCGAACGACTTATACTAGTCTATGCATCTCTTATTGCTTGTTTCATAAAAAAGACAATGAAGACAACGTATGTAATATGCTATCAGGCTGTATAGTAAAAGAATAAGGTCATTTTCGTGTTTTGAAACATGGCGCTGTGGTATATAAAAATAGAGATGAGAGGCGTCATCTAGCTTCTGAGCCTGTTTTTTTCAAGTTTAACCATAAAGAGTAGCCAGAAAAATCCCTGTTTTCGTAAAAATAATAAAAAAATTGAAATTTTGTGGTTTTGAAACAATTTGCTGTGGTATATAAATACATAAATCAAGACAGTGCCGATTTGAAGTGTGTTTTATACTCGATATAGGTTGTCATGCTGCTTTATATATAAACCTATATGGACAATGTGAAATGTATTTTCAATATATAAAAAATTAATAATATTTTTTATATATTTTTAGGAGGATAAAAAATGACTGTACTTCTTGAGATGGAAAATATAAGTAAAACATTTAAACGTAAACATGTTCTTAAGAATGTTACCTTAGATGTTCCTGCTGGGTCAATTGTTGGATTTGTAGGCGATAACGGAGCAGGGAAGTCGACTACTTTCAAAACAATTTTAGGTTTAATCAAAAAAGATGAAGGAACGGTTCGATTATTTGGAGAGGAAGTACATGGTCAGCAACCATCTATGAGAGAGCAAGTTGGCGTTGTCTTTGATGCCATTAACTTGCCTGCTGAACTGACGATTAAACAATTAAATAAAGTGTTTGTGAAAATGTATAGTAGCTGGGATCAAGAAGGATTTGACAGGTTGTTAGAAACGTTTCATTTGCCGACTGATAAAAAAGTAAAAGAGTTTTCAAGAGGAATGTCGATGAAGCTATCCGTGGCTGTAGCACTATCTCATAACGCAAAATTGCTTCTATTGGATGAAGCGACAGGAGGGCTTGATCCGTCTTCACGTAAAGAATTGCTAGAGGAACTAACTCGGTTTGTTGAGGAGAATAAAGGTGGCATTCTGTTATCCTCTCATATTATGAGTGACATTGAGAAGATTGCTGATCACCTTGTTTTTATAAAAGATGGCGAAATCATTTTAACGGAAAAGAGAGAAGTCATTCAAAATCAATACGCAATCGTAGAAATGAATGAAAATGACTTATCGACAGTAGAACCAGAGCATATTGTAACATCGTATAAAGAAAAGGATGCGTTTGTGGTATTGATCTCTGATAAAAGAGTTGTACCGGATAACGTACCTGTTAATGAATTAACACTAGAAGATTTAAGTGTTTTCCTAGCGAGAGGTGAAAAGAAATGAATGCATTATTACTAACAAGTTATTACTTAGTCTACCGTAGTTTATTTATGTATGTTGGCATATCCATTTTTGTAGCTGCGTTGGTGTTAGGGTTTGGTCAAGAATCCATGCATCCTTTCGTTGTGTTGCTTACGCTATTATTAGTTTCCATCCCTGCAATGGAAGTAATTAAGCATGAATCAAAGTCTGGCTACGATAAATTTGTGCTAACCATGCCAGTTAATCGAGCACATATCGTGTTTGGGCATTATCTTTTTTACTTAGCAGTACTCGCAATTGGAATTGTCATTACAACGGTAACGTTTTTCGTGTATTTTATTGTAGTGGAAGAGTCTTACATGCAACTCCTCGTGCAATTAGCGCCTTCTATTATGCTTGTATTGTTAATTGGAGCACTTATTTTTCCTCTGCTTTATTTATTAGGACCAGAAAAGTCAGATGGTGTCTTAATTGTGGCGGCAGGTGCAGCCATTTTGGTTAGCTTCCTGATGGAACGAGTGGTTTCCAATCTTGTATTTGAACGACTCGCTTTCAATGAGGCAGAGACGTCATCAATGGTTGTTTATTCATTGACCTTTGTGCTGATTGGGCTCATCCTTTATATCCTTTCTTTCCTCATTGCTTTAAGTGTTTATAAGCGAAAAGAATTTTAATTCACGATTACGTTTAAACGGGAGGCCTATTTTGAAAAAAGATACATTCATACGGGATATTTTTGAATATGGTTTGACGTTACTAGGTGTTAATATTCTATTTATTCTTACGGAAACACTGAACCTCAATCGGTCATTTAATACGGATGGCCAAGGAAATTGGAGCATCTTTGGTTTTTCCTTACAAGATTTTTTTACGGAAAATTTTGCTTTCTACGAAACTTGGGTATTTAACATGATTCTGGTATTCATGGTTGTAGCATGTCTATTTATGATTATTTTTAGAGCCATTAGACGGGGAATGTAATGTTTCGCTATGGAGAGGAAAGGGAGGATGAAAAAATTGGAAGGTAACTTTCTTTATCACCAGTATTTAAAAGTAGACTCAGAGCATTACGGGAAAATACAAAAAGGGGAAGGAGGTGAATTAACGGTTACGAACGAAAATAAGGGCATGTATTCTGTTCATTACGATGAGGCATCCGTTTGGACACACTATCAAATAGATGGCGTGCATTTACCGACCCAAGGATGGAAGATCCACATAACGGCCTCTAAGAATGATGCCCAAACCGTTCTTAATGACGTAGCGAGGGTTTGCATGGAACGCAAGCTAGTGTTTAAGCACTTAAAAGACCGAGAGAGCTTTATGAAAATGAATTCAAAAAATGCGAACCGTGCCTCATCAGGCAAATTTATAACGATTTATCCACTCAATGATGAACAATTTATACAATTATTAGATGTTTTTGCTGACGTAACAAAGAAGTATGAGAAAGGTCCATATATTTTAAATGATAAGCGTTGGAAGGATAGCAATGTTTTTTATCGATATGGAGGATTTAAAACAATATTAAATGAAGACGGGGAACATTGTATATACGACGATACCGGTCAATTAATCCCTGATCAACGCAACCCATTCTATCAAGTACCAACATTTATGAAAACGTATGATGCTTATTTAGATTCATTAAACATAAAAGATGATCTACTTTTAAACGAAGAGACGACTAAACTTAACGAATATACGATGGAGACATCTTTAAGCTACAGTAACGCTGGGGGAGTTTATTTAGCCACAAGAAAGAAAACAAATGAAAAAGTAATCATTAAAGAGGCTAGACCAGTAGCTGGCTTAGACGGAATAGGCAGAGATGCATTAGAGAGGCAGAAGATCGAACTAGATGCACTAACGACCTTAAAAGATGTATCTGGAGTTGTAAATGTTTTGGATCACTTCCAAGCGTGGGAACACTATTTTATTGTGGAAGAATACATTGAAGGCTCAGATTTAAGATCATGGTTAGTACAAAACTATCCTTTTGTAGGTAGTGTAGACTTGAACCTGTATGGTGAAGAGATCATGTCCATTATGACGAACCTTTATCACATTATGGAGGACATGCACCAAAAAGGCATAGCAATGGGTGATATTCAACCAGCAAATGTGATTCTGACTTCAAGTGGAGAAGTAAAGTTAATTGATTTTGAAACGGCGTCATCCGTCTATTCTACTGACAAACCTGGGATGGCGACTACTGGTTTTATCTCGAATGAAATTAACGTCGCAGGTGCAAGGGATTGGTTCGGCTATCTAAAATTACTACGGTATCTTTCTTTACCAATCCTAACGTCGGATACATTAGAAAAATACCTTGCCCCTATCCAGTTAGAGTGGATTAAGAACCAGTATCCAATTCACATTTATAAGCAGTTTATCGATCTATTTGAAAAAGCAGCTAATCAGATTCGTTCCTATCAAAGCGATATTCAATATCAATGGCAGTTAGATGTGGACGAGCAGACGGAAGACTTACAACAGATTGTGAACAAACTAGTAAAAGGATTAGGTCAACATGTAACCGATGATGAAAGGTTCATTAATGGTGATATCCGTCAGTACGAGTTAAAGGATGGGAAATTCAATATACTCAATGGGGGGAGTGGAGCGGCTTTAACCTTGTATCGTTCAAACCATTGTTTAGAAAAAGTAGATAAGTGGATCAACACTCATTTATTGGCTAAGCTTCCAACTGTTCAAAACATCGGTTTGTTTTCGGGACTGGCTGGAATCGGTACGTTGCTTTATGAAAGAGGATATACAGAATCGGTGCAGCAAGTAATCCAGAAAATAAATCAAACAGACGAAAGAAACGATCTAACTTTACGCTCTGGTCTCTCTGGTGTCGGTTTGTTTTATATAAGTCTGTATCTGGAAACGGATAAAACCGAATATTTGGATTATGCTGAATCTATTCAAGATAGAATTGACAGTGCAAGAAAAAAGCAGCCATCATTGAAGACTAACGATTGGTCTGCTGTACCGATAGGGTTAATCGATGGCGTATCTGGTATTGCTTTGTTTTACGCTGCGCTCTATTCTGTAACATCGAATGAGGACTACCTGCAACAAGCCATTCAATTCATAGCAGAAGACTTGGATAAAACGCAAAAAGACGAGGAATCGGATATGCTGCAAACATTGGATGAGAACAATCGATTATTACCGTATTTATCTGGAGGTTCAATCGGAATCGGTATAGCCATTTGGTATGTAAATCATGTTAGCGGCAAACAACTGTTTAAAGAAGAGTTCGACTCTATTTTGAATGTCTCAAAGATCAGATGCACCATTAGTGGTGGGCTCTTCGATGGTGCAGGCGGGTTTCTGCTAGTACCATCCTTAGTAGAAGATAGACAAGCACAATGGGACTGTACAAAAGATGTCATTCAACTGGCACATTTGTTTTTAATTGAAAAAGAAGATGCTTATCTCTATCCAGGTAATTTTTCCTATCGATTATCGGATGATTTGTTTTCCGGTAGTTCTGGGATCATTCTAGCCTTCCAATCGATTATGAAGAAAAATCCATTGTATTGGTTACCTCTCATAAATGTGGAAACCTTTTTATCAAGCACGAAAGGATCAGCACTGAAAAAAGTTCGTTAAGGTTGATCAACATGTGGACAAGCCGATTATTCTGTAAAGGAGGTGAGAACGATGAATCAAGTATTAGAATTACAGAAACTAGCACATGAAGTAGACGGTCAAGGACAATGGAGCGTCGAAAAATCACCAGCAACCGTGACGATCACGACAACAGCAGTAGGTTGGTCAACGGCGAGTAATGATTGTTAAGCATTGGCAAGGATAAGAGGAGGTACCAACATGAATCAAGTTTTAGAATTACAGAAACTAGCACATGATTCAGACGGTCAAGAACAATGGAGTGTCGAAAAATCACCAGCAACCATTACAACAACAAGAACCGTCATAGGCTGGTCAACGGCAAGTAATAGTTGTTAAGGCTCATTGGAAATTTGTAAAGGAGGTGAAAACACGATGAATCAAGTTTTAGACTTACAAAAACTAGCGCACGATTCAAATGGTCAAGGACAATGGAGCGTCGAAAAATCACCAGCAACCATTACAACCACGACAACGGCAGTAGGTTGGTCAACGGCAAGTAACGGTTGTTAAAAGTAGGTAGGAATCTTTTAAGGAGGTGACGAACATGAATCAAGTCTTGGACTTACAAAAATTAGCGCATGATTCAGACGGTCAAGGACAATGGAGTGTTGAAAAATCGCCAGCAACTGTGACAATCACGACAACGGCAGTAGGTTGGTCAACAGCAAGCAACGATTGTTAATAGTAGATCTTTTATCATAGGAGGTACGTACATGAATCAAGTACTAGAATTACAAAAGCTGGCAACTCATTCAAACGACCACGGGCAATGGAGCGTTGAAAAATCACCAGCAACAGTGACCATAACAACAACCGCAGTAGGCTGGTCAACAGCAAGCAACGATTGTTAATTATGATGCAAGTTGTTAGTCTGTTTGGCTAACAACTTGCATACATTATAGTCGGTTTGCAATAAAAACTCAAATAAGGGTGGTAGAAATGGACAAGTTATTAGAAGTTGTAAAGAGTCCTGAAGTGTTTGCAGAAGGGTCGCAGGATATTTGGCTTGATCCGGATCGTGCTGATTTTGTCTTACAGTCACATCTGGATGAAACAATGGACGGTGCAAGTAAAGATGCACATTTTATTCAGCAGTCCATTGATCTTATAAGTGAGATAGCGCCACTAACAAACTACCAATCTATACTTGATCTTGGTTGTGGACCGGGACTGTATTCAGAAAAGCTAGCTGAGAAAGGATATAGCGTTACAGGCATTGACTTTGCTGAGAACTCCATTGAGTATGCGAGAAAAGAAGCGGAGAAAAAGAACCTATCCATTGACTATCACTGTGGAGATTTCCTAACCATTAACTATGAAGAAGAATTTGACTTAACCCTATTAATCTATCAAATCTTTGGTATTTTGAACCCTGATGAACGGAAAAAAGTACTGTCGAATATGTATAGAGCTCTTAAACCTGGAGGATTCGTGTTGCTAGATGTATTGTCAGACAAAAGTTTCGCAGATTTCGAAGAATCAAGAGAGTGGAGTCTCTCAAGTAAAAATAGTATGTTATCAAGAAAAAAGCATTTAGGGTTGATCTCCACTGAAAAGTATCCTAATAATGTCTCACTTCAAAAAACCGTCTTAGTGTTTGAAGATGGGGAAATCGTTAACTATCATTATTGGAATCAATACTTTAGTGTGGAAGACTTAAGACAAGAGATTGAAGAAGCTGGATTCACACTTGAACAAGTGTATGCAGACGTGAACGGTGAAACGTATAAAGAAGATGGTGAATTTATAGCGGCTGTTTTACGGAAATAAACAAGCATTTCGTTGATAAAGATTTCTATATCGTTTAAAAGGGACAAAAAGTTTGTGTCTATTTCTTTTTTCAATGAACGACTGAAACTCTAACTATGAAAAGAGACTTTCACTATGGAAACGTTATCGTATAAACAATTTGTTGGGATTTTTACTACCTATAGGCCGTCTCGGATGCTCCTAACAATTGCCTTTACACTTTCCTTGGTTCAAACAGGGCTGTCGCTAGTCATTCCATTAATAGCTATGGATCTTGTGAACTTGCTCATCGAGGAATCGTTTAATGGGCTCCTACTTGTTGGGTTAGTGCTTTTGTTCGTTACTCAAGTTGTCTTATCTGGTCTATCCTTATACTTAATGATTTATATCGGTGAAAAAGTGATCGTACGTCTTCGGGATGACTTGTGGAATCGAGTTGTACGATTGCCCCTGACGTTCTATGACAAAAACAATTCCGGCGAAATTATGAGCCGCATTACCAACGACACCAATGTGATGAAAAATTTTTTTATTGATCATTTAGTCCCCTTCGTTACAGGGCTCATTTCAATAATCGGTTCATTCATCATCCTCTTTGTTTTAAACTGGTCTATGGCGCTGCTTTTCTTAATTATTTTTCCATTAGCGTTCTTTGTGATAAAGCCTCTTGGAAAACGAATGTACAGCGTTTCAAGAGACCTACAGCAGGAGACGGCTTCTTTTCAAGGCGACCTAAGTAGAGTGCTAGGAGACGTTCGACTAGTGAAATTTTCTGTTGCTGAAAAGCAAGAGGCAGCAGAAGGGACTAAGCGCGCTACTAAACTCTATCACTATGGATTATCTACCGGAAAAATACTAGCAATTGTGGCTCCGTTAATGACAGCAATCATTCTACTTGTGCTCGTAATGATTATCGGATATGGAGGGTATCAAGTAGCCACAGGAAGCCTTTCAGCAGGTGCACTGGTCGCTGTCGTTTTTTACATCTTTCAAATTATTAATCCTCTTTCCATGATGGCACAGTTTTTTACGCAAGCGCAAAAAGCGATGGGTGCGACTGAGCGGGTTTACTTATTATTGCAGGAAGAATATGAGGGGTCACGTGACCCAGTGAAAGAGCCTGTGAGAAAAAAACAGCATACGTTCAGAGGCATTCGTTTTTCAAACGTCGGTTTTTCGTACGATCCAGAAAGAAGCATTCTAAAAAACATTAGCTTTACGGCAGAGAAAAATCATGTAACCGCTATAGTAGGACCTAGTGGAACTGGTAAAACAACCATGTTTTCGCTAGTGGAACGATTCTACGCTGTAGAGGAAGGTGATATTCTCTTCAATAATGACTCGATCTACTCCTATACATTAGAAGAGTGGAGAAGGAAAATTGCCTATGTAAGTCAAGAGTCGCCGATTATGAGCGGAAGCATAAGAAAGAATGTAACCTATGGATTAAAGGAAGCAAAAAGCGATCAGACCATTTATGAAGCCTTAGGCAAAGCGAATTTAATGAGTGACATCATGGGGCTACCAAAAGGACTGGACACAGAGGTAGGAGAACGAGGGGTTCGGTTATCTGGTGGTCAAAGACAAAGAATGGCCATTGCAAGAGCCATCTTAAGAGACGCGGACATCCTTTTGCTCGATGAAGCAACAGCACACTTAGATGGGCAATCGGAAGCGCTTGTTCAAGACGCATTGAACGAGTTAATGAGAGAACGAACAACGTTAATCATCGCCCACAGAATCGCAACTGTTCAAAACGCAAACAACATTGTAGTAGTTGAAAATGGAGAAGTGACAGATCAAGGGATTCATGAGGATTTATACAAGAGAAATACATTATATCATCAGCTAGTGAATAGACAGATGTTATCGAACAACTATGGGGCGTAACGAAAGGGTAGTACAAGTAGCGATGAAAAGGAAACCGTACAAAGAACGAAAGACGAATGGCCGCCAACGGGATCATTCGTCTTTTTCATGCACCGTCTATTACTTGCATCCTTAAAAGAGTGTGCATGTTCTAATGGTGTGCATGATCGTTTGAAAATGGTTGTGAAGAGCCGTTTAGTAAATACTCCGCTTCTTCAGGTGTGATCTTGCCGATAGCAAAACGTTTTGTCGGCATCGCATATAAGTCATCAACTTGTGTGAAGGCTTTGGCAAAATAGAGCCCTTCCTGTGTAAAATCAATTTCCACTGCATAGATCCCATTTCCTTCAGAAGTAGCCGTTACATATTCATGTTGTTCATGATTATTGGACCAGACTTCAAATCGAACAAGATCCGCATCTGTGATCTCCTCCTCTCCTTGAGAGACAGACGCATAAATCGTTTGTTTCCCTCCTTCCGAGACGGAATCAGGTAATTCGACTCTTACTTGAAGCGGTTGAAACTCTGTGTACGCTTCAGGGTTATGGCTAGTAAAAGAACAGGCAGACAGGAAAACAGTCATGCTCATGATGGTAAAGAATAATCGCATGTTATCAACCTCCTATGCGTGGAAAAACGCTTTGAGACGCTTGTTTTTTTGAATAAGGAAAACGTCCAATAAGAACACAACGAGAAGAGAAAGGGCAACAAGTGGAAACACAACAGCAAATAAGAGTAGAATGACGAGCAAAGCCCGGTTATGACGAATGGAATGTGCTTTTGGAGCACCCATATGTTGTTGAGGCTTCCGGCGTCTCCATAAGAAAAACCCTGATACAATGATGCCAACTAAGCCAATACAAATGAGTAAGCCGAACAATTGATTAAGAAGTCCGAATTCAAGCCCTTTATGAATCGTAATCCCCGTTGCCATCCATTTTCCAACTAGACCATAGTCATCATACCGATAATCGGCGAGAACAGCACCTGTATATTGATCCACATACATGGTCGCCTCGTCTCTTGCTTGGTCAGGAAAGGCAGAAAGCGTGAAGGAGCCTGTTTCACTCCTTGGAAAATAAACGGTGTAGCTCGGATGTAATTCCCGGTGCAACCCTGTTGTGACTACATCATCAATTGAAACCTGTTCATAGCCTTGGGCGTTCCCAGAAAGCGGTACAGGTAATTTCTGTGCAGCCCAGGCTGATTCTGCTACATCCTCTGTTAAGGATTGCGGAGCATCACCTACCCAAATAGACGGGGGATACCCCTGCCCTGTACTTGTGGCTAAATGCTGCACACCATTTCCCCAAAAACCAGTCCACAACATCCCTGTTAAAACGAAAATCAAGAGGCCGATGGATAGCCACGCAGCAGGCACTGCGTGTAAATCGCGAACAAGAACACGCTTGCCCTTTCGCACCCGCGGGAGCCAGACCCCATAGAGAGTAGGTTTGGAGCGTCTTGGCCACCACAAATAAAGGCCACTAGCGATCAAAATAATGGTCCATGAAGCTGTGAGTTCAACAACTCGATCCCCAAACGTTCCGAGCATCAGCTCGCTATGTAATTCAATTAACCGTTCCATCACCCGATTTTGATCCAGGAGCACCCCTAATGATTCCCCAGTGTATGGATTCATGAAGACGGTGCCCGATGCCCCATCTTCAAATGAAGCGCCAATAGCAACAGATCGAGTGGCTTCTTCACTAGGGGAATAAGAGGTAACCGTTTCAATTTCCTCGTGAGCAGTGAGCGCATTTGCGATCAACTCACTAGGCGGATACGTCACACCATCTTGGTTAGGACGCACATCGTAATACTCGCTGTAGATGGAAGCTTCAATCGAACCTTTAAACAAAAAGATGCCTCCTGTAATCGCTAGAAGAAGTAAAATGGGTGCAATGATAAGACCAGCGTAAAAATGCCATCGCCAAACCGTACCATAACGTTTTAACGATCGAGGTGGATCTGTTTTCAATGGTCATTCCTCATTTCGATTATAATAATATAATGTTTGTTGAACTAACTATACAACAAGGATAACGAAATAATGTGAACTAATTGTGTGTTTAGGTTGGGAAAATAAAAAAAGCACCTAAACGGTTTAGAAACAAGGCATTTCCATAACGTTGGTCGCTTTTAATCCTTTATAAAGTCCTGCTGGCGCCGCTTGATCGTATCAAACGAACCACCCCGACTTATCCTTCTAAATCCCCATTTTATATTTTTCTCCATCTCATGATTGATTTTTTCTCGAAGCTTTCTCTTTTTCTAGTAGAGGGGGGAACATCATATGGAAAATCTACCTGATTGGGCAATTTTGTTAGGGAACTTTGGTTTTCCCACGCTCGTGGCTGTTTATTTACTCATTCGTTTTGAAAAACGGATTGAACATTTAACAGATGCGATTCGTGAACTAGAGAGGAGCACACATCAACAGAATGGAGGAAAACGATAATGGAACTAAAACAAGATTTTATCCCACAATCAAATTCAAATCGTCCGCAGACTGCTTTACGTCCAACGCATATTACGGTTCATGAGACCGCCAATACGTCTAATGGGGCAAATGCCGAAATGCATGCACGTTACGTAAAGGGGGCAGATGCTCAGGCAAGACAAGTCTCATGGCATGTGACGGTGGACGATACTCAAGCGATTCAGCACTTGCCTTTTAACGAAGTCGGTTGGCACGCTGGTGCAAACGGAAATCGCCAATCAATTGGGATTGAAATTTGTGTAAACCGAGATGGCAACTTTCCGCAGGCACGAGCAAACGCCATTTCCTTAGTGCGACGATTAATGAATGAGTTATCAATTGGCATCAATTCAGTTGTTACCCACCAACATTGGACAGGCAAAAACTGTCCAGCAAATTTATTACCTTCTTGGAATGAATTTATTGCTGATGTTCGAGCAGGTACAAGCCCTGAACCGGCACCACCTATGGAGGGTCGTCTACTTCGTGTTATTGTCGACAGCTTATGGGTTTACAATCGACCGGATTGGAATGCACGCTATACGACGGTTTCAAGAAATGAAGTGTTCACCATTGCCGAGCAATTAACAGTAAATGGCTCACGCATGTATCGATTAAAAAGCGGGCTCTATATTACAGCTAATCCATCTTACGTTCAATTGATCTAAATAAAAGCCTGTCTCACTAGTGTGGGACAGGCTTTTGTAAAGTTTGTGTAAATGTATTTTGTAAGATGTGACGCAAACGGCTTTCGGTTACGGGAATTTGCTATACTCTTCTTACACCAAATACGTGAGGAAGCTCGAACGTAAAGGTGTTTAGCCAACAATACGTATACGATAGGGAGGGACACCCATTGGGAAGGCGACGCTTTTTAACAGAAATCAAACGGAACTAGCGCAAGAAACGGTTGCTTTTCTAAGCTGCCCTCTTTGTCATTCATAAAAGATTGAGGAGCTAAAGAGAAAAGTGAATCTGTTTCTGAGAGTGACTGAAACAACAACAATTCTTGGAGGTGAATCCCTTCTTTAGGGAAATCATTGGAAGTAAGCATATTTATTAATCTCTTGCTCATTGTACTATTTTTAGCATTAACCGCTTTCTTTGTAGCTTCTGAATTTGCGGTCGTCAAGATCCGAAGCTCACGAATTGATCAACTGATTGCGGAAGGAAATAAACAGGCGACTGTCGCCAAAACAATTACGCAGAACCTCGATTACTATTTATCGGCCTGTCAGCTTGGGATTACCGTAACAGCTTTAGGTTTAGGTGCACTTGGTAAGCCTGCTGTAAGTAGTTTAATGTATCCTTTGTTTGACTTCTTTAATGTGTCAGACTCCTTATCATCTGCTATTTCTTATGCGGTTGCGTTTCTACTTGTGACCTATTTACACGTTGTCATCGGGGAAATGGCGCCTAAAACATTGGCAATTCAATTCTCGGAAAAAATGACGTTGCTTTTATCAGGACCATTGTATTGGTTCGGTAAACTAATGTACCCATTTATTCTGACGTTAAATGGTGCCTCTCGTTTATTGTTAAGAGTGTTTGGCGTCACGCCGCTTGGTCATGATCAAGCGTACACAGAAGAAGAACTGAAAATTATTATGGCGCAAAGCTATGCAGGCGGCGCGATTGATAAAGAAGAACTTCAATATATGGAGAACGTCTTTTCATTTGACGAACATGTGGCAAAAGACATTATGGTGCCACGTACAGAAATGATTACCATCCATGAAGGCATGGCGATAGAGGAACTAGTGGCGTTAATGGATCGCTACAACTATACGCGATACCCAGTTATAGAAGATGGCGACAAAGACAATATTATTGGCGTCGTCAACGCGAAGAAAATGCTTCAAGCGATTGTTGCTGGAAAAGATGTATCCATTAAGTCCTATATGCGCGAGCTTCCATTTATTTTTGAAGCAACGAGCATTCAAGATGTGATGCACAAAATGCAAAAAGAAAAAGTGCATATGGCTGTCATTATTGATGAATTCGGTGGTACGGCAGGTCTTGTCACAATGGAAGAAGTCATTGAAGAATTGGTCGGGGAAATACGTGACGAATTCGATCGGGATGAAGAAAGCGATATTGAACAAGTCGGACCGAACGATTACTTGATTAACGGTCGTGTGCTGTTAAATGATTTAGAGGAGCAATTTGGATTGGTGTTTCATGATCGTGAACACGTGGATACCATCGGTGGCTGGCTCTTACAAAACAGTCACGTCATGGATGGACCGATTGAAGGCATTCAAATGGAAGTAGAAGGCCATGTTTGGTCGGTTGTCGAAGCAGACGAACACCATGTTAAGAAAGTAAAGTGGACGCAACCCCAACCAGTTAAGCTTACTCAAGCAACTTAAATGATACGGAGGTGAACCCTTCTCTACATGAGAAGGATGAATTGGACCCATTTATTAGTATAAATCTAACCCTTGTCGCACTCTTTATTCTTTTGACCGGACTGTTTGTCGGTGGAGAGTTTGCGATTTTAAAGGTTCGGATGTCAAGGCTTGATCAGCTCGTTTCAGAAGGGAACAAAAAAGCGGTTCTTGCTAAGAAAGTGGCACATGAGCTTGATTACTACCTATCTGCCTGTCAGCTTGGGATTACCATTACAGCACTTGTGCTAGGTGCATTAGGTGAACCAACTGTTCAAAATATCCTGCGACCTGTCTTTGACTACTACAGCGTCCCAGACACATTGGCAACTGCCATGTCTTACGCCATTGCCCTTGCTATCGTGACTTTTCTCCACGTGGTAATTGGAGAATTAGCGCCAAAAACACTTGCAATCCAGTTTCCAGAGAAGATGACGCTTCTATTAGCACCTCCCCTTTACTGGTTTGGGGTCATCATGGGACCCTTCATTCGCATTTTAAACGGATCAGCCCGCAAGTTACTAGGGTGGTTTGGCGTTAAACCAGCAGGGCATGAGACCGTCTACTCAGAAGAAGAGTTGAAGCTTATCGTCTCAGACAGTTACAATAGCGGACAAATTAACCAAACTGAGCTAGCTTACTTGGAAAACATCTTCTCATTTGATGGACGAACATTAAGCGAGATCATGATTCCGCAAGAGCAAGTCGTGACGTTACAGGAAAACATGGAGATCGATGACATTTTAACAACCATTGAGCAACAAGGATACACCCGTTATCCCGTTGTAAACCAAGAAGGAACAAGGATCGTTGGCTTTGTAAACACGAAAGAAATGCTCACAAGTATCGCAGCAGGTCGTGCCAACGGGATCGATTCGTACTTGCACCACATTCCACGTGTAAAAGAATCTTTGATCATACAAGATGTCTTCCTAAAGATGAAAGCCACACGCACCCATATGGTGATGGTGACAAATGATCAAGGTGACATAAGCGGTCTTGTGACGATGGAAGACATTCTAAGTGAAATTGTCGGTGACTTGGAAGAAGAAGATTACGATAACGTCGGTTTGGCAACGTAAACGAAAGCCTTTAGGGATTTTTAGTGTAAGACCGCAGAGCGTTATACACACTGGACATGCCTTTTTAAGTAATTTGGTCTGAGTTATACATTCTCAAAAGAAGATGAACAAAAGCTTCGTTCAGGTGAAAAAATAGCGATTAAAGCTAATAGCAGCAAAACAGGAAATCCATTCAATGTTGAATGTTACATCTGAGTTAAAGGAATTCAAAGGGAACAAGTTTTAGGGCTTGAAGCTGATTTTGTTTTATAGAGAATAGATGTTACGTTAACGGCCAGACAAAAGTCTGGTCGTTTCGTGCTTTTTGGCAGATTGTTCTTATCAAATGTAATACTTTGTTTAATGGGGGAACGGTTATAGTGGACATTTTGAAGAACATGAACCTAGCAAATCAAGCGCAATACTCAACAAGCATACATGAGCTTTATGATCGTATTGTGTAAAGCAAAGAAACAGCTTTTTTTTATCAAACTAAGCCTTTACGATGTGTCCTTAGAACTGCAACAGATCGAGATAACGAAGAAGATTTAAAACCATAAATAAGTAAAAACTCCTTTATTGAAGTTATAAAGGAGTTTTTACTTATTAAAGCTTTTGTTTATTTCTTTATATAGATTTGAAAGAAGTATTGTTTAATTTTTGTAAGTTACTAATTTTGCTGAGGTTAGCAACAGACTATTTTATACGAATACTTGTCTGCAGTTCATCAATATGGCATCTGGATGTTTCCGTTAAAAGATGTTAAAATAATGGTAAAAATAGCAAATCGGAAAATTAATGTTCGTATGGTAAGTCATTATAAGGTTCAATAGTTGCTTGTTTGGCATGATAATTGTCTTCAAAAGAACCTGCTTGCAATGCAAATATAATAGATAAAATTAAAATTACTTGTTTCATGTTATTGCCCCCGTTTTGTTTTTTTTTAGTATAAAAGAAAACAAATTTGACGGGATTTTCTGTTTATAGCTGTTTTTGCGCAAATTTCACCAAATACAGAATTTTACCTACTGATTATTGTAACAATTATGAATATAGTCATATTATAAAGGGGAGCTTATCATGAAAAGTTTTGAAATTGGTCAAGCTATTAGAGAATTTAGGCGAAGGTATGGAATAACTCAAGGTGATTTGGCTGCAGGTATATGTGACCAAGGATTAATAAGTCGAATTGAAAAGGGGAATGTTATTCCTTCATCTTACTTGCTTGTTCAATTTGCCGATCGAATGGGAATCAGTGTTGAGGATATAATAAACCATTCAAAATTTGATAATGTAGAATATGTCAATGAAGTAATTCATCAAGTAGATTTAATGCTTAAAGAAAAGAATTACATAGAGCTTAATGATTTCTGTAAATTAGAGCAAAATAACCCTTTATTTAACGATGATCAAGGTAATCGGTACTTTTTATGGTTGGAAGCCACCTGTCTTTACTACATTGAAGGTGACGCTAAGGGGTCAATTCAAATGTTAACACATGCACTCCAATCAAAAGAAACATCAAAAAAATCAAATTCAAAGTTAGATTTTTCTATAAAGAATAGCCTATGTGTTATTTATGGAGAAACGGAGCAATATGACTTAGCATACAATGGATATAAAAGTCTAATCGAAGATCTTAGAATTAACGTCAATGTAGATTTTAAAAGTAAGATAAAGATTCACTACAATTTCACTAAAATTCTTCTTCATCTTGAACTCTATAATGAATGCTTAACTTATTGTGACGCAGCTGTAAAAATGATTAGAGCACAAGACTCAATGTTCCTTTTAGGGAATTTCTATTATCAATCTGGCTACACCCACTGGAAACTAAGTCATATTGAGGAAGCTATACAAGCAATAGATAAAGCAGAAGTGATTTTTACAATTGAAGGCAAGCAAAACGTTATAGAAACAATAACTAAAAGAAAAAAGGAAATATTAAGTGCTAATAAATGAATATCTTCATAATTATAACAGACTGAACACGGTTCCTTTGAGGATTTCGTGTTTTTTTGCTGTATTTGGCCTCTAAGACCAAATTCATGTTTTTTACGACCTTTATATAATCAGAGTGTACAAAAAACAAATTACGGAGGAATACAAATGGAAATCAAACCAAACAGTAAAACAGCACAAAAAATTAGCGATCTTGATCCGACATCTTTAGGTGTTGGCGCTAGCTCAGGTCCGGTATTAGCCAGCGGTGGCGGCGGCGGTGGTGGCGGTGGCGGTTGTTGTTGCTGCTGTTGCTGCTGCTGCTCAGGGGCAGGAGATGTAGAAAAAGAGGAACGGTATTCAAAACTATTTGGTGAATAATATGAAAACTGAAGAGCACTATTTCACATTGAAATAGTGCTCTTCTTTAAAAAAAGAGGTGCTGATATGTACAAAGTGAACCCATATCTAATCAATGATGTAAAACAAGCGAGTGTCATTCAAACAGGGAGATCAACAGTAGTTATTAATGATCAAGAATTAAAGCAATATCTTAAGGACTTGGAAAGCAATAGAATTGTGTCAGTATCATCGAAAGATTTGGCTAATCAATTTCCAAATAAGGGTGAAGAAGTGAGTCGATTTTTGTTACAGAATAGGATATTCTCTTCTTATGAAAAACCAACAATAGATTATGAAAATATTTTTTTATTTTCTAATAACGATAAAATGACAGAAACCTTTAATTATCTTGTAGAAGACCTATTTGATTCAAATCGATTTTTTCTAAAATCATCGCTAAAAGAGACACATGAAGTAGGAGATGGTGATTTAGTTTTTATCTTTTTGAATCCATTTATCTTAGAAGAGTTTCTTGAAGTTGTTAATGATATTAAACAAAAATCGGCAATTATTAAGGTGATGTTTTATTACAACCACAGCATTTATGTGTCTCATTATAGTAAAGACAAGTGGAAGAACCCTTGTCCAAAATGCTTTTATTATAGTTTAGAAACCCAACTCCGAGGTGAAGTTACCGGGAGTGGACCAAATTTCCAAACCATAATCGACTTAATTTATCGTAGAGTCTCGCATTTTAATGTTGAATCAAAGCTCAGTGCAAATGATCTGTTACCCGCTATCGAAAGCATTGTAAGAGATTTCAAATTTGAACAAGATGTTGATCATTTTATTAATAAAGCATATGAGTTTTCTATTGAACAAGGGACAAAGCAAGAAGATTTAACTTATCACTGGGAAATGTGTGATTGCTATGAGTAGTAACTATTGGGATGAAGCAAAAAGTATGTTACTTGATGATAAAGCACTAAACGATGTGTTGAAATTTCATCAAAATACAACGCGCATTACAGACATTAACAGTGTATTAGGTAAAGATGAAATTAGAAGCACTTGGATTGAAGAAAAAAGAGGAAGAGTGATACATGCAGACACTTTCTTAAAACGTTATTCTTTTGATGAATTGCATGAGAGTTTGTGGCATATTACTAATGTTTTAAAACACTATATAGATACTGACTCATTAAATTTCACGCTTCCAGTATTAGGTGTATTCAAAGATCAATTTGAACTTGAAACAGGTTTTTACACATTTGATTTTGAAAACAGATATCTAGTGAAATATCAGGAAATTGACGATTCAGTTGAATTACTTCAACCTATTCGGCGAGAATTTCATTTGTCTCTTAGTTTTTTTCTTAGCATAGAAGAAGCGGTTTTTATTTTAGGTAGACAAGGTTATAGAGATGGATTGGTTCAAATAGGGGAATGGTTTGGAAAAGTGACGAGTCATTTGACGCTTGTGCATTGGTTGAGAACTATATTTATTCCTGACCAGCCATGGACCTACGTATTAGGACTAAACCTTCGAAAACAATTCCACATTAAGACCATCTTCATTGGTGAGAAAAAATGATATTTACCGGTAAAAAAAATTATGGGACAGTCGTGAATGACTTTCTAGTAAATCCATATATATCATACACCAATTTAGGCAGCGTTCAAACAGTCGAAGGGAATACGCCATCAGCAAGTACAGGAATAGACAAGAAAAAGCACATATCTTTAATTAAGGCATATCAAGAGCATCTTGAAAGGCGAAGAATGGGCTTCGCAAACTTAAACAACATTAAAGTAAAGGCATATAATCATGTTAGGCAAAGCGAAATTGAAAGATTTTCAACAGATTTTGGTTACGGTAAAAGCAATTTCTATGGCCACAGTGACACGACCGGAAGTGCATCAGGGTTATGTTCTGTAGATATTAAGAAAAAAGCATTAACTGAGCTATTAGAGAAAAATGAAATGTATTTGTTTTGGTATAAGAAATTAGGGTTTAAGGTCATGATCAATAACGATTTACATAGACTGATCAACTCATTTGCTTTTTATAGCGAGAGAATTGAAATGTTTTTCTCCAAAAACATTACCAATTGTGTAACCGTATTTGTTATTCTAATTGCTAATAATAGAATTCAAGCATCCGGGGTTGCTTTAGATTCAGATTTCTATACTGCTTTCCGTACAGCGTTGGCTGAAGCATATACTATTGAATGGCAAATCCGAAATAACCCTTTGTCGCATTTAAATAATTATAGTGATAAATTTCATGAGGGTGTAGTAAAATATGTCGACTATCTATCAGAGAGCTTAAGTTTAGAAAAGCCGCTAGAGGTTTCTAATAATCCAGATATTGAAGTTGATTCTTGGATTACATCAATTGATTACCATGTATTACCTGGTGCTGATGATAATTTGACAATTAAGTGTGCTTCGAAAAATCTATATAATTGTTTACCACAGAAGAAGTACATCCTAAGTGGATTTAATCGAGCAATTAACCAAATTTATAACATTAAAAAGCAAGATATTAGGAACACACCAGAATGTATCTTGTTATAGAGAGGTGGGCTCATTATTAGAAATCATGGATTTTTAATGAATCGAATTACACTGGCGTTAAATCGTGATCACTTTCAATCTCATCACAGTAATATATTTATACTAAAAAACGAGAAAGTGGACGTAAAGTCTTATGAATGTGTTTTACCGTACGCAATTAACAACATCGTGAGTACATTAGGGGAATTTTTTGAACGGGAAGTCCTTGTTAATTCGAATTCAATTAGTACAAAGGATTTAAATGCAGTTTCCCTAATAGATGGAAGAGTGCATCAGGTGCCATCAGGGCAAGTCGTATTTGAAGATCAATTCGTAGATTCTTGTGGAATGTCTTCACATTATCAATCAAGCTACACTATAAAAAGTTCGTTTCTAGAGTTTTTAGAAAGGCAATCTTTACTCTTTAATTATCTTTCTCAATCGTTGGGGACACAACTAATAATTAAGACGAAATCTCCTGTTTTTGAAAATTATCAGAAATACCTGTTTAATTATATTGATGAGTTGAAATTTTTCAATATTTCTATGGTTGACGATGTTTATGTGATACTTGCAATTGGTTATGGTAATAAGAATAAGGTAGTTGGTATGGGTACAGGATCAAATGTCATAAAGGCTGCGGTTAAAGCTTTGCAAGAAATGTTACAATATTTCGCCGTTGAATTCTCAAAGTATACAAATAAAGAATCGTCTGAACAGCTCCCAAAAGATAAATACCATGCAGATTTTGATTCATTGACTCCTGAGGAATTGAAAAAGCTGTATAGTTATCTTGAAGGCTCTCCAGTAAGTATTATCAGAGATGAAGTAGATGAAACGAAGGAAGAGATTGTTAATATACAAGATTTATCGAATCAACTAAATAGACAATACGGAATAAACCCACTAATTGTTGCTATTCCATCAAAACGAATGAATGAACATTTAAAAGTCACGAAAGTTCTAGATTTAAATTGGTTTCCCCATATGAACCCATCAAAATACAAAGAAGATATTTATCTTTATATAGAGAACGCAACAAACTGTTCACTTAACCGAGAGCTTAATTTTATACCGTTTCCTTAGAGGAGGAGCTAATTATGAATGTCGTTCGAGCTTACTACGTATTAAATATGAAGATGATTTTAAAAGAGAAATTGCCGTTTATATGGTCTACGTTGCTTCCAATTATTTTCTTAATTGCAAACGGTCAAGCTGTCACTGACGTAATGCATTTAAATTTCTTTTGGTCGTTTATAATCATGTCATCCTATGTGTTTGGAGTTGGGCTTCATGCTGTAAGACTTCGAGAACAGGGATTATTGAAAACATACTTTTCAATCAATCAATCTAGAACACAATTTTTTGTAGCTAACATCTTAACTCAAATTACTTTTGCATTTTTCAGCGTTTTGACTCTAAACCTTGTAGCAACTGTAATCTATAAGCTTAATTTCTTTTTGTCCATGTTCTACTCAATGATTCTAATAGTAATGGCTTTACCTATTGCGTTTTTGTCAATTAACCTTACGATGATTAAGAAGAGTACTTTTAACACGGTCAATACGGTTGTTACAATTATATTTTTCATTTCACTTATGCTAATTAATATGACGGGAGTATTCAATTATCTTAATCCACTACTATACACGTCAAAATTATTGGCAATTGGAACACACATTGACATTTTAATCTACGTATTTTCTTCAATAGTTTTTATTTTAAGTGGACTCTTTTGTATTAAAAAATACGAAGTTAATTCTATAATGAGAAGGTGATTGTATGATTAAGGTAGAGAATTTTAAGTATAGAAATATTATTGATGACACAAATATTGTAATTAATCCTGGTTTAAACTTTTTATACGGTCCAAACGGGACGGGAAAATCAACCTTTTTAGATTGTATTGCTAACATTCTAAATAACTATGATGGAAATATTACGGGGAATGAAAATATTGTTTACCTAAACCAAAGTTTATATTTCTCGATGAGACTAAAAGTAAAAGACTTTGTTCAATTTGTTTTTACGTTAGATAATATAACGCCGTACAAGAAACAATTTTTCAGGAAAGCTAGTTTTTATAATTTGGAAAGTTTTTTTGAGAATATATGGAATAAAGAGGTTGCAGTTCTATCAGGTGGAGAGCGTAGGAAACTTTTCTTTATAACTATTTCGTTCTTGGATCGAGAATGGTACGTGTTTGATGAACCATTTGCTGGTGTAGATGAGGAAGGTAAGAAGCAAATGCTATCAATTTTTAATCATCTATTAAGCCAAGATAGAAGTATCATATTTACATCACATGAAATCTTAGGATTTAGTGAACAACATCATGTTAATATTTATGAGTTTTCAAATAAATCTATTATAAAGTCAAATGAAAAAAAGTTTATTAAAACAACAGCACTTACCTGAGTATTAAAGTGTTGCTGTTTTAATCGTACATTGTTTAGGCAGATCGACAAAGCCGCCTTAATGAGAGCGTGTATTAAGTCATGAAGATTGGCTTCGAAAATTGCAGTACCATGAAAAGAAAAGAAAAAGTGCAACTGTAAACAAAGCGGGTCGTTATCAACCATGGAGGAGCGAGGTGTAGTAAAGAAGCTATTAGAAATAAGTACTTCTCATAGCCGTTTCTAACTTTAATTTTTAAAGTTTACTTGTAATGCTTTGACGCTAAGACAAGTGACGAAAAAGATAAAACCAATTCACAAAAAAGTAATCATTTGAAAATAACCGTACCGTCCAAAATGGTAAGACTCCCCTTGAAGAGTTCTAGTTAGTCGATTTATGACCAAAGTAATATTTTAATTACTTACTTGTAACTCGCCCTTTAGATGTTGATTTTCTAATAAGATGAAGTGTCTTTTATATTCTTTCGCTAACCGGGCATTATGCAGTACATTATTTCTTTCGTAACTATTTAATTTTCACTATTATTTTCCCTTTAGCTCTCCCAGACTCAGCGTATTCCATCGCTTGTTGAGCATCTTCAAAAGGGAAAACGCGATCAATTATAGGTTTGATTAAACCAGTCTCAATATAATTAGTGATTATACGTAATTGTTCTCCGCTTGGCTTCATAAATAGAAACGTATATTGAGCATGGCACCAGTAGCCGGATCTTCCTTAAAACCGGCTCTATTTGGAAATTGCCTTGCCGAAACCGTGTTAAGTTGTTCTTCATTAATTGCAAATGGATAAAAGCCTGTAGTTCGATAAACATCACAAACCTCCCATAAGTAATCAAAATTCGGCTGAAGTTTGTTTAGGGTATCTATACTCTTTAATGGAACTACTAGTTTTGCTCTTGAAGTAGAAACGGATTGTACTGGCCACTTTCTTTCAATATCTGATTCTAGAATATTCAAAGCCTTAGCAATTTCCTTTTTCAATGGGTTATTAACAATGTATTCAGGTGGAAATTGTTCAACCAAAATATCAATTTCCATGTCCTCGTTTTGTTGAAAATAAGCTTTTACAATTCCTAAAGGTGTCTCTAAGTGAATTGGTGAACTACTATAACCTTTCTCCTTAACTAATACTGTTATAGAAGCAATTGTTGCATGAACGCACATCTCCATTTCATGATTCGGTACAAAATAACGTAATTTCACATCTGCTTCATGCAGAGAAGGCTTTAATATAAAAACCGTTTCTTCCATAAAGCTTTCTGCTACTTTCCGCATCTCCTCATCTGATAAATTATCACCCTCAAATACAACAGGACAAGGATTTCCACCAGTAGAAGATACAGGAAATACTTTAGTATGAAAAATTGACAATAAATTAGATGACATTTCACTTCCTCCTTTTTTCATCTTAAATATACATCCTTACTTGCTATTGTGTACAATTAAGAAAAACAATGTCAGCAATAAACAAAATTAATATCAATCACGAAGGTGGAGAAATTATTGGATTATCATGATTTTAAAATTTTTTGGATGGTATCACAACATAATAGTATTTCAAAAGCTGCTTTTATCCTTAAATATTCACAATCTAGCGTCTCGATTAGAATTAAACAATTAGAAAAGGAATTAAACTGTCAATTATTATTAAGGAATAATAGAGGAATTTCCCTAACTTCGGCAGGGAGAACCTTACGTTGAACCATACGAGAGAAAAGATATGGTTCGTATTCACACCCTTAATAAGGTTGATAAATTTATTAAAACATCTTTTATTTATAAAGATGGACTAATCATGGAGTCTATGCTTGAACTACTAATGGAATCTATCAAAAAAAATAAAAAGATTCTACATAAATTAATTTAGAATCATTATGATACCATCCGTTAAATTGGATCAATTGGCTCTCTAATCTTTTATCTTATGAGAAATAAAAAACCTGAGAATGTTGTTCAGAATGGGTAAATATAGATGGGTTAGAAAAAATGAAGATATTCGCAGATTTCTTGAAGAAGTCATAAAGAGTTAAGGATTTGTGAACTGTATGGTCAGGTATTTTGTTTAGAAAGGGGTCTATGCCATTAAAATTGCAGGATAGTTTTTTTACTACCTAAACCATATTATTTTACACCATGCAAGATCAAAAATTGTATGAGTCGTGATTTCCTTGATTTATTGACAGAAAATATGACAAGTCATAAACTAAAAGCAAAATAAACTTGGTTAAATTTAGTAAAAGTCTGAAAGTAACGATGATTCATACAAGTCTTATAGATAACTTCAAATTATATTGAACTAGCTCCTTCACTTTAGCTCATAGGCTCAATGATGGCCATATTGTTAATCTATTGCGCACTGTCGTTTTTCTTTTAAAAGTTAAAGAGGCTGTGGGTCAGTTTATGCGTGGTGTTAGCTACTGGATCTTGGGCATGTGAAAGCTATAGGTAGATTTGTTCAAGCTATATGCACTAACGACCCCTTTTGATTAGCACTACTAAAGATCTACAAATTAGAACGAGATAAAGTGAAAAGATAAAGCAAGATTGAAGGTGACTTCGTTCGGGCTTTTTAAGAATATTAAAAAGCTATGAGGGATAGAAACTCCTCATAGCTATGCTAACCTTTAAAGTATTTTCGTAAAGCTTTGGTACTCAAAGAAAGGAGGTAGAGACTAAAACCAAAGCCCAACAGATGTGATGACTTGCGACATCACCGTACCGAAATCAAAAATGGTAACCTAATTTCTTTATAGAATAATACACTATTTAAATCCTCTTTCCTTCAATTCTCTGAAATTGCTTAGTTTGAAGATGATACACATAGAAAGTATCTTGTGTTAGAATATCCTTCCCTTTAGTATGCGGTAAAGACATTACCTGGATATCTTCTCGAATGGAGTACTGGAAAACCATCTTCTTTGGTAATCTATACTGATCTTCTTCAGGAATAATTTCAATTTCAAAGTAATAACCAGCCTTCTCTATCTTCCGAATATAAATAGGAATTGTTAAAAAATAGATTATAAGAAATAACAATTGAATCGTGATTATGGGTAGTTGTTCTATAGTGTACAATTCTTTTTGAACATGTATAGCATTTATGCAATAGTTTAATGCTAATAATGACAATAAACCTATCGCAGCCACAGATTTACAGAGATTTTTCCTGACAACTACTTTTTCTCTAAAAATAAGTACGAAATAATGACCTAATATGAAAAGAAATGCACCTAAAAATGGGAAAATAGCTAGTAAACCAATAAACCCTAAAAAATCATCCCCTATGTATTCTGCTGTTTGAAAAGAGAAATATAAAAATACTAAAAAAATAAATGAAGATATGATAATTACAATACTGAAATTATGGCTAACTTTTTTATGTCTTGGTTCATAAAGCAGCTGTAACGGTGTTGTGTTCCACATCTTAATGATCCATCCCACAACCGAAATTACCGCAATAATAATCGTCAACCATGGAATAAAATTAGGTAGTTGATCTAGTGATAAGTAATTCATTGTACCTCCAAATTAATATATTCAGGACGTAATATTAATCGACACATAACGAATTGGATTGTAGTTGAAGAGAGGACATAGGTAAATTAATTGGGTAACACCAAAATTTTTTGAACTAACCGGATGGACTTAGGTATATCTTCTATAGGGGTAATTTAGAAAGGAGGATGCTTGATGTTATTAACGGTTCCTTTAGGAATTGGTTTAGCTATCGGTCTAATTGTTTTCTTAATAACCGTTTTGTTAGGGAGAGGTAAACAAAGTAAGAAAATAGTCTATGTACCGTCAATAATAGCTATTAGTAGTTCATTAGGGTTATTTGCTTATGGTTTTGTAGTTGCTCGAGGTTTTGAAGGAGCAGCTTATTTGTTTTTATCAATAACGATCATTATTAGTGCTACATTTATTTTGTTTTACAGTAAGAGAAAATTGCAAAAATAAATAAGAGCTAAGATTATGTTTTATTAAAAGGGCTACTTTAATTTGGAAATGAGTTAGCAACAAAAAAGCGATGAGGAAGAGGCACTCCTCATCGCTATGCTAACCTTTAAAGTATTTTCGTAAAGCTTTGGCGCTAAGAAAAAGTAAGTAGAAGACAAAACCAAGACCCGCAAAAGCGATCACTTGCAACAATACCGTACCGAAATCGAAAATGATAAGCACCTTCTTGAATCGTTCTAGTTAGTCAATCTACGATGAAAGGAAAGAGGTGGTTTCATTAATGGGCACGTAAACGTTCGGGCGGTTGATATCTAAAGAAATGATCACTAGCAAAACGAATATATTCCCAGCTTAAAAGAGGCTAATGGGATTGCGAATTTTTTGGAAGTTTGAAATAATTGATAGGAAGCTAAAAGCAAAATAATGATTCCAATAAGGAGGATGTTTATGCGTCCACGCCCTTTGTTTATTGAAAATCCAGAGCATGATCGGTATGTGAGCCTTGTTCCTGATGGCGATATTAAAGACATACTTACTAATCAACGAAATGAGAATATTCCCTTCCTAAGCAGCGTGTCAGAGGAGTTAGCAAAAAAAGCATATGCTCCAGGAAAATGGACTTTAAAAGAAGTAATTGGACATATGACCGATTCGGAGCGTGTGATGGCGTATCGAATGCTTGCCATTGCGCGAAATGAAAGTGAACCACTCCCAGCAATGGACCAAGATCAATATGTTTCTGCAGCACACTTTAACAAACAGTCGTGGGAACAGTTACTAATTGGTTTAGACGCGGTACGCGCCAACACGTTAAGCCTCATCTCAACCATTGATGATGAGGCGTGGGTTCGTTGTGGGACTGTAATGAACAGTTCGGTATCGGTAGGCGCCATTGCATATGGCATTGCCGGGCACGAATTACACCATATGAAAGTAATTAGAGCTAAATACGTATAAGACTGTTTCTAACGGAAAAAATCATGGTGTAAGATTTTGACTAAATCTCAATGTATGAAGTCATTGAAATTGTTTAAGAGTGGCAAGTAAGCGTATGATCACTACGTTTTTTCTGTTTAAATTTTATAATGTCCCAATTTCCATATAATTCCTCATCACTGAATGTCATTCTCACGTCATAGGTATCATGATTGTCACAAGCAACTAAATCAACTTTGAATTGATGTCCTTCTAAAGTTTTCTTAAAAGAATGACCATGTACGCAACTGAAACTCATTGGATTATCAAATTTCATTTTGAGTTCGTTGGAAATAGTTACGAACAGTATCGATTCAATAATCTGATCTTGTTGACTTTGGGAATTCGATTCGACTTGAGCCTGTATTGGTGTCGTGAAAAGGAAGGTTGCAACCAATAGTATGAGTATAGGTACTTTCATTCATTCAGCTCCTTAAACAGCATTGTCGTTATTATGTACTAAAAGAAGAATGTAACTCAATTTTCACTGCTAGTATTTCCATTCGAAAATGTTAAAAACCGTTGTTTTTTTTCATATATCTTCTCTATAGACCGTATTACTTTAAAAAGGAGAGGATTTGAATGACTGACATGCAAGCTGAAAATGAGCATACGGGGGTAGAACTAAAAAAGGTTATACGCACTACCATCCAAACAGGGGATACACCGTTTTTAAAAACCGATGGGAAGAAAATGCGGAATGAGTTTGGTACTGGTGATGAAGTCATTTTACGTGGAACAAATGCTGGTGGTTGGCTGGTTATGGAGAACTGGATGTCACCAACAAACGCACCTGATCAAAAAACCGCAATGGGTACCCTCGCTTCACGCTTTGGTGAAGAAACAGCTTGGGAGCTCTTAAACCTTTTTCAAGATACGTACTGGCAAGAAAGTGATTTTGATCGCGTTAAAGCGGAGGGGATGAATGTCATCCGGCTTCCCTTCACTTATTTTGAAATGTTGAACGATGATGGGAGCCTAAAAGCAACTGCTTTTGAACGAATGGATTGGTTTATAAATGAAGCGGAAAAACGAGCATTGTATATTATTTTGGATATGCATGGCGCGCCTGGCTCCCAAAATGGAAAGGACCATTCTGGCGACACACGGTTCCCTGACGTAGGGAATTTATATGGGAACGCTGAGAATATGGATCGGACTGTCTTTTTATGGGAACGTATTGCAGAACGATATAAAGACCATCCATGGATTGCTGGGTACGATTTACTGAACGAGCCTGGCGGTGCAAGTGGAACGGAACAGTTTGACTTTTATGATCGCCTTTATCGAGCAGTTCGCAGAAAAGATCCAGATCACATCATTATTATAGAAGCGATTTGGGACCCGATGGACCTTCCGCACCCTGACTTGTACGGTTGGCAAAATGTTGTCTATTCGTATCACTTTTATGGATGGGACGACATTAACAACCTCGACTATCAGAAACAATTTGTGGATTCAAAAGTGACGATGGTCAATGAATGGACCAATTACCCTGTCCCTCTTTTGGTTGGAGAATTTACATTGTTTAGCAATCTACAGAGTTGGGATTACGCGTTACGGGTGTATGATGAACAACGATGGAGTTATACAACTTGGACATATAAGGTAACCGGTCAAGGAAGTAGCTGGGGCATGTACACAGGCAATCCGCTGGAAGTTGATATTTACGCCGACAGTGAAGCAGACATTAGAAGAAAATGGGCAACATCAGCAACGGAAACCAGTTTCACACGCAATGATCCTATTGTAGATGTTATTCAAAACTATACAAAACGCCCATAGCGTGTAAAAAGAGCAGTCGCCTAGGCAACTGCTCTTTTTAGTAGTCCTTATGAAGCTTATTCAATTCACGTATCTACGCTAGCGGTTTTTTTTAAGCCAGTCACTTAAATACATTCGTTCAGTCAGTTCCCTTTTGTTATCAAGTTTACAAATCAATTCTAAACTGTTGCCGTCAGGGTCATTAAAATGAATTTTTGCATGTGCATATCCTTTTTGGGGCATGACAAATGGCTCGATTGGTTCAAATCCAAAGGCTTCTCTTGGTTTGTAACCGCGAGTATGCAGCCAATCAACTGAATGCATTAGGTCGTCTAACGATACTTGGAATGCTATGTGTCGGATAGAAGGATGATACTCATAATGAACTTCTTTTGTTTGCCATAAACCTAACCAACTTTCATTCTTTACAATCCATAAAAAAGCTAGTTTATCTTCAACAGTATGATCCAGTTCAAGTCCTAAACCTACATAAAATTCAATTGATTTCTTGATGTTACTTACAGGTAGGTGTGCTTCATATAAACCTTTAATCATTCTAGAACCTCCGATTAGTTGTGTTGTAGATGTCTAATAAAACTATAATGGAAATGCCAGTTGATCACTTCAAACATAAGACACACACAGTCTACAACTTTAGTCGTAGAGTACAACACGATCAACAAAACAAAAAGTAAGTAAAAGAAAAAATAGATCATATAGAGTGAAGAGGTTTGAGAGAATTTAAAAGAATGATTTAGTTTTAAGAAGAGATTGACGCGAAATAGTGTCAATCTTTTTTATATTTAAGGTGGGAACTGGACATTCATCATAAGTATAGAAGATAAATCCCAAACCAATTTACTAACATAAGCATTGCTATTTGGCGAAATTAATGAGGTCAAACAGGAGGGTCACCAACAATCCTATGCTCATGGGATCAAGCAATCTGAAGGGTTATGGCATTCTACGCTTTTTAAGGAAGAAAAATCCTGCTTATGAGAGGTTTAAACCTCCAGATGAACGGTAAAAGATGCATATGAATGAAACGGAGGAGAATGACATATGGATCACATTAACGAATTACTGACTCAAAAAATAGGACTTGGTACAGCACCCCTAGGCAATATGTTCCGGGAAGTGCCAGAAGAAGAAGCCCAAGCGACAATTGAAGCAGCCTGGAAAGCAGGCATTCGTTATTATGACACCGCACCATTTTACGGGGCAGGTCTGGCCGAGCTTCGGTTAGGGAAGTTTCTCTCCAAGCAAAACCGAGATGACTATGTTCTAAGCACAAAGATCGGTCGCGTCATAGAAGATGAAACAGAGGAAAAAGAAGGTCTCTTTACGAATGGTCGAACGAACAAAATCACAACCGACTATTCGGCAGAGGCTACGCATACTTCCATTGATCAAAGCTTGGAAAGACTGCAAACAAATCGTTTGGATTATGTTTTCGTGCACGATTTGTCACCTGATTTTCTCGGGGACGAATGGATTGCCAAATTTGAAGAAGCACGAACAGGTGCATTCCTTGTTCTTGACGACTTAAAGAAACAAGGTGTCATAAAAGGTTGGGGTCTCGGTGTAAACACAACCATCCCAATTGAGCTTGCTCTTCAACTTGAACAAGTGCATCCAACTATTAGTCTACAAGCAACCCAATATACCCTTCTCGATCATGAAGACACATTGCGCCGAATGATGCCTGAAGTCGAGCAATCAAATTCAGCTATTGTGGTAGGTGCACCGTATAGCTCGGGCGCCCTTCTTGGTGGAGATCACTATAACTACGGGGAGATCCCAGGAGACGTTCAAATAAAAATAAACAAACTAACAGAAGTAGCAAAGTCTCACGGCGTCAGCCTAAAAGCAGCAGCGCTCCAGTTCTCATCAGCGCATCCAGCTGTCGCTGCGGTTATTCCGGGATCAACGCGACCTGATCGCATTAAGGAAGACCTCGACGCGTTACAAGAGACGATCCCAGAAGCATTCTGGCAGGAGTTAATTGAAAAACAACTCATTTCAGCGGTTGCACCATTGCCGTTGTAAAGGAAAAAGACATTCAGCACACGCTGGATGTCTTTTTATCTGTGAAAAGAACGAGTCAAAACAAAATATGAGGTAGGTGGACTGTATCGAACAAATAGAAGTTATTTAGAATGGATTGATATTGATTGGTGCAGTTATTATGTGGGCTGTTTATTTCCGTTTGTGAATAATGAGTGAGAGAGGGGAGATGCATTGGGGGATTAAATGTATTATTTTAACAAAAAATACGCGATTGGATTTCAAAATTCGTAGATTCTTCAATTTATTTATGTTACTCTTTAGATGAAAGTGAATATTATTAATTTTTTATACAATAGAATAACTATTACTAGGGGTGCTTTTGTGTTAAAAGCTGAGAAAAGGCTAAAAGTCTTTAACTCTTTGAACCTGATCTGGTTTATACCAGCGGAGGGAAGTGTTGAGCATCAAAATTTTTTGAATGCTATTATTTGTTAACAAAAAACCACTTCCAAATCTGGAAGTGGTTTTTCATTTTATAGGAGGAGTGATAAGGAATGAGTCAAGGTGAAAAATGTAACCAATGGAAAAATGAATGGGACTCCCCTCCCTTCGTTCTGTATCGATCAATAAAACCAGCACAAGAGTAAATCGTGAGGTTTTTTAGCTGTTCAAAGGAGAGGATCGTATGATTGTTGATGAATTTGATGTATTTTTCTTTGATTTAGATGGAGTGATATATATAGGGTCCGAACCACTTCCAGAAGCAGTAGAAACACTGGAACGTCTTCGGCAGGATCGAAAGATGATTCGTTTTCTAACAAATGATCCCTGTACAACACGAAAAAAAACAGTAAGTCGGTTAAATCGTTTAGGAATAGAGGCAAGTGTCGAAGAAGTGATTACATCAGGTTGGGCGACTGCGCAATATTTACAGAAAGAAAAGATTAGAACGGCACTTGTTTTAGGCGATGAACATTTAAAATGGGAGTGTCAACAGGTTGGTATTACGATTGACGTCCAAGATACCGTTGATGCCGTTGTTGTCGGGTGGGATGGTGATGTGTCTTTTCATGACATCCAATTAGCAGCGCGGTGCATTCATAAAGGTGCAACATTTGTTGCGACCAATCCAGATAGAACCTATCCGACTCCGGAAGGTCCGTTACCTGCAGTTGGAGCTATGGTAGAAGCCATTCGCGTATCAACAGAGAAGAGGCCTATCATTGTAGGGAAACCATACCCTTATATGTTTGAAAAAGCGATGGCCGATTTCTCTTCATCCGATAGAATAGTAATGGTTGGTGATAATCCATATACTGACGTGTTAGGAGCACATCAGTCAGGAATACCAACCATTTTAATTTCAGATCAAGAGACAACTAAATTTCCGTCTGCTAGAGATTTTCGAAATCCTGATGTGACGATACCGAATTTAAAAAGTTTATTTGATCGTAAGATTGAAATAAAGCATTGGATTTCTCCTTCCTTTTCTTGGCCAGATCATATAAAAGCGGGAGTAGCGGGCATTATTTTTGATAAGAAGCAGCGCGTTCTCCTCATGAAGCGTGCCGATAACGGTTTATGGGGGATTCCTTCAGGTCATGTCGAACCAGGAGAAACTGTCGAAGAGGCGATCATTAGAGAAATTAGGGAAGAAACAGGTTTACAAGTTAAAGTGAATCGATTAATTGGTGTTTATTCTGACCCAGCTTCACAAATCTTTGAATACCCCAACGGAAAGGTGAGTCACTTTATTACAAATTGTTTTGAATGTGAAGTTGTGGGAGGGAATTTAATTAAGGAAAATGAAGAAACATTAGATGTGCGTTACTTTGATTGCAATCAGTTACCTGATGATCTTTTGCTGATGCATCCAAGGTGGCTTGAAGATGCATTAGAAAAAAGACAGCTGTCCTATATACGTTAAGAAACGCAAAGCTTTGGATGCCAGAAATCGTACTGGGTAGCGAAAGAGTATCTTAAGGTAAATTAAGTGAACTAAGTAGGGATATCTTTCATTATCAAACAAAAGTGGTCGTTCTTTAGACAAGCATAATGGCTCATTCTTATGAAGTACCTTTTGGGAAAATACAGTCTTGAAAAAACACGCCATCAACAGGCGTGTTTTCTCAATAATTTAACGTCTTCTCGTCCATTTAAAAGCAGTGTAGGACTGGTCCGCTGAACAACAAACAAGTTAAGCTACTCTTAAGGCGTCTGGCTTGCTCCATACTCAAAATCGTCCATCAGCATGCGCAATGCAGCTTCAGTCGCGTCGGCAATTAGCGCATCATCGGACTCAGCATCTGCTTGTTCCTTGCTTGATAACACAGCGATTACAATTGGATCTTCATCTGGTGGCCAAATAATGCCGATGTCGTTTCGTGTTCCGTAGGAAGCAGAGCCGGTTTTATCGCCGACAAGCCAACCTTCAGGAACACCGGAACGGATGAGTGCGTCGCCTGTGGTGTTATGGATCAGCCAGTCGTTTAACAGCGTTTGTTTTTCTTCGTCAAGTGCATCTCCAAGTGAAAAGGCATAGAGGCTTTCCGCAAGAGCCTTAGCTGTGCTTGTATCGCGTGTTTCTCCAGGTTTAACATCATTTAGTTCCGTCTCCATTCGTTCTGGTTCCGTCACTTCATCTCCGATTTCTCGGAGTGCCTCTTTAAACCCTGATGGACCGCCAATTTCATTGAAAATAAGATTAGCCGCTGTATTGTCGCTGTAGCGAATCGAGGCATCGCTTATTTCGTGTAGACTCATACCCGTCTCCACATGTTGCTCGGTAATCGGACTATATGTAACAAGGTCAGCTTCGGAAAACAGAATCTGTGTGTCTAACTCATCAAGGGAAAGCTGCTGTAACAGCACGCCAACCGCCAACGCTTTGTGGGTCGAAGCATAGGCAAAGCGTTCATCCTCGTTGTATGCGATGGTCTGTCCATTACCCGTATCAAGTGCATACACGCCTAAGCGTGCATCATAGTGGTCTTCAAGCACGGAAAATATTGCTGCACTGTTCTCATCATCTGGTTGCTGTTGCTCGGTTGTCTCAGGTGTTCCGCAGGCAGCTAATACGGTTAATGTAAAAATGGCTCCATATCTCTTCAATGTCAATCAACCTTTCGTTATTAAGATTACAACTGTAGTCAATATTACAAATGTAATCTAATTCTGTCAAACGATTTTTATTCGTGTTATGATAAACGAAAAACGAAACAAGTGGAGGAGCGTATAACGAATGCTTGTGACACTTCTAGTGCTAACGTTGCTCATTAGCGCACTTTTTCTCGTTCGTCAGGGTATGAAACTAGTGCGACTACCGGCCATTTGGTTGGATCGTTTCTGGTCTCTTCTCTTTGTAGTACTTTTGCTCCCATTTCTCCCCCTTCAAGCCGTTCCGTTTTTTGCTGGAGAGACGAGGGGAGTAGAGCAACGTCCTCAACTTCCTGGAGGAGCGCAACTGACAGAAGCAACAAACATGACGATTTCTGACTTTAGCGTGTCTGTTACTAGGTTTGATTTAGGCTGGCTTGAGTCTGGTTTATTCGTGGTTTGGCTTGGAGGAATCGGATTTGGGTTGTGTCTTATTTTCCAATCCCTCTTTAAGCTAAAAACAATAATTGCTAGGGCGAGAGCTGTAAAGGACTCTCGGTTAACGATCGCTTATGACGCCTGTGTTAAGGAGCTAGGGCTTAAAAAGAAACCACGCCTATTGGAGTCAGACTCAATCGAGTCACCCGTAACATGCGGAATTCTCCGTCCTTATCTCCTTGTTCCGGAAGATTTGTATAATCTTTTTTCTACCGATGAGATTCGTTACATGTTCCTGCATGAACTAAAGCATCATCAGCTGCACCATCCTCGGATAAATGCGACCGCGCTCTTATTTCAAATCGTTTATTGGTTTCACCCGCTCGTCTGGCTCGCACGAAAAAAGATGGTAATGGACCGAGAGCTTGCCTGTGACGCAGCTGTTATTGAAACAATCGGCATGCGCGAGCGCAAAGCCTACGGGAGGACGCTGCTTCAGTTCATTGAGAAAAAACAATCCCATTCGTCGCTTGAACTCGGTGTTGGTGGGACGAAGAAACAGATTGAGACACGCATTTATTCTCTTATTCACTACCGCAGTTCTTCTAAAAAAGATACGGTCAAAGGCAGTCTTATTTACACGCTCGTAGTGTTGTTCATTGTCCTGCAGACGCCATGGCTTGCTTTAGGAGCGGCAGAGGAGCAAAGGTATTCATTTGATCAGTCAAATGCCAGCTATGATGAGCTGTCTTCCTTTTTTGCTGATCATGATGGAAGCTTTGTGCTCTACAGCGCTAAAGAGAATCATTATTTCATTCATAATCGAGCCGGAAGTGAGCAACGCTATTCACCGAACTCCACGTTTAAAATTTATAGTGCCTTGATCGGGCTTGAAGAAGGTATTGTTCAGCCAGATACCGTCCTCGCTTGGGACGGGACAGCACACGATTACCCTGAATGGAACCAGCAACAAACCCTCAATAGCGCGATGCAGTATTCGGTTAACTGGTATTTCGAAAAAATAGAAGCAGACATGTCACTTAACCAGATGATGACTTATATCAACGAGTTGAATTACGGCAACAAATCGATTGAGGGACCGACGCCAGTTTGGCTCGAATCTTCGCTAACCATTTCTCCAGTTGAGCAAGTTGATTTGCTACATCGGTTGTATAGCAACGAACTTCCGTTTCAAGCGAAATCAGTCACGGCGGTTAAAGACGCGCTCTTGCTTGAGCAAACGGGTGAAACCGCATTTTATGGCAAAACAGGGACTGGTGTGGTGAATGAACGGGCTGTGAACGGTTGGTTTGTGGGTTTTGTGGAAACGACAGACGATACGCTGTTTTTTGCCACGCATCTAGCTGGTGATGAAGAGGCCACGGGACAAAGTGCGGCTGATATAACCCGAGCCATTTTAGTAGATAAAGGAATTCTAACAGGGGGATTGGAGTAAATGAGTAAAACCATGCCGAGCATTTCAGATGCAGAGTGGGAAGTGATGAAGGTACTCTGGAAAAATCCGCCGAAAAGTGCACGTCAAGTCGTGACAGAGCTCAAGGCGCTCGTTGACTGGAAGCCCAAAACAATCCGCACGCATCTTGACCGTTTAACCAAAAAAGAGATTATCAAAGTGAATCGGGATGAGCGGATTTACACGTTTACGCCACTCTTTTCAGAAGATGAGTGTAAGCGGGCAGAAACCAATTCGTTTATTAAACGTGTTCATGACGGCACAACAAAGTCGATGATGCTACAATTCATTGAAGACGAAACCCTCACAAAAGAAGATCTACAGGAGCTTCGGTCCTTGCTTGATGAAAAGCTAGATTAAAGAAAGAGCTGCAAAGGCAGAAGCATCTGCCTTTGCTTTTACCAATGGAGGATAGCACTAATCCATCCGCGTCAATTTTATAGCGTAAAGACGGTAAAGTGTATTGAATACGGAAAAAAACCAACCAATCGGTTGGTATCAATCGTACTCATTTATTTCTCTAAAAATTTCTTACCTCTGTTTTTGTCAACGGCTAAACGCAATAAAACGAAAAGGACACCAACACCAATCCCAATAACGGTATAAGCCATAACGTTTCCAACTGTATACTCATCAGAAACTAGAAAACCAACACCGGTAAATACAATAGCAAATGCAACAAGCAATACGGTGATTTTCACACCAGCGTTCATCTGGAACACCCTTCCATTTGTGACCTTATACGATGGATTCCCAATAGTCGCAAAATAAAACATGAGGCAGAAGGTAACACTCGATACCTAGATAAGGCTTTAAAAGTACGCTCAATAAATCGTGGTGCTGGTCGAACGAACGTTTCTAGTGTCACCCGTTCATAACAAAAAGGATTAAACGAAGTTGAGGGCATTTAATTGATGTTGATGGAGATTTTGGTCCTGCAACTAAAACACCAGCAACAGAGTTAAAAGAAAAGTAGGGATTACTTTAATTAGATTTGGTTGTTTTTAATGTTATTCTTAGCACTGATCCTTTTTAGAAAGGAGGTTAGTTGTGAGAATACTTAGTAGAGTTTTAATCATTCTTCTAGTCGTATTTAGTATAATGACAGCCCTCACCTTTTTTACAAACCTTTTTCCTTTTAACGTACCAATGCCTGCATTCTTTTTTGTTATTGCTAGCATCTTAGCTTTAGTAGCATTTACACAAGAGACAAGAAAAGAAAGAAAACATTTCTTAGTAGGCGCTAGCGTATTTTTTTTATTTGCTATTTCAGGGAGCATATTGTTTTTTCAATAGAAGTAAGAAATATATATAGTGCATGAATTATTGAATATAAAACCTCACCGTTTATACAGTTAGGTTTTTTAATGAATAAATTAAATTCATTTAGATCTAGTGGTGGTGTGAAACTATCATTCACGATATAGTTAATAGTGTAGTAGGCTTGTGATCCTTTCTCCTATTTTAATAGGAGGGAGGTGTTTAATTATTCCTTTACCCACACGTTAACAGCGAATGGAACGGCAAAAAGAAAAACAAAAAAGCCGTCGGAAACTAGCCATTTCCGCAGCTTTAAGTGGACTTCTTTATCTTGCTTTAGAAGAGTCGATAAAGAAGTTTGTTGAATATCTATTTAGTTCCGTAACAGGTTCTAATCGGTGTTTAATTATTCCTATGCCATTAGAATATCATAGTTTGCCTATTATATCAAACAGGTAAGATGTAATTAAATGAGGTGAAAAAACGTAAATTTGTAATCAAAAATAGGGTAAGGCTCCATAACATTCAAAAAAGCTATTATTATAAATTACCAACTTTAATTGATTCTTCCACTTCTACTTCACAATCATACCTTATCTCTCCCACAGACCCTACTTCTTCAACACTCACCCTTCCTAAAATGTTGCCGTCCTTCGTGTTTAGCGTAACCTCAATCCCTAACTGATCTTCATCAACAAAATAAAAGCCTGGGCTGTCTGTTTTTTCACCATATAATTCGGCTACCATTTGATTATTGCAATTTGGCCCCTTGTATTCATATTCCTTTGGTACAAAGCGTTCATTGATTTCGTTTAAAGCTTCTTCAAGTGATTCGAGAGATGTAATTTCACCACGTATAGTTCTCGCTCTGTATTCCTCATCATAATCTGCAAATGCAACATGCAAATTATTGCTTGAAAAATATGCAGTTGGGTAACTTTGTGATTCATTCAATTCATATTCACCATATAAATCTTCAAAATCATCCAAGGAATCTCCTATTTTTGCTGAATCGTTAAAGATACACCCACTAAGAGTTATCATTAAAACAATCAGATAACCAACAAGATGAATTCTGATAATAAAACCTCCCCATTTTTTATTCTTTGAATAACTCAATCGAACAAGCGCTCATCCCAATGTAAGGACGCATCGTTTTTCTTTAACATGTATAGACTAACATAACCTTCTGTCATCCAACTTGAGGTATCTTCTACCGTTCGCTGCACTTGTTGAATTGGTACATGTAATTCCATAACGGAATAATTGACAGAAAAATGTCGAAACCAGTGAGGGCTGACACTGCCTTATTTTCTTCCAATATCATTTACTAATATACTGAACGCCAACGATCGTTCTTTTGTGTGTAAATGTACAGTGGTGAGAACCGATAAACAGGGTAGAGGATACGAAGAAAGGACTGCACCCGACATGCCAAATGAACGAACAGCGATGATGTATTTTCCAGATTCGACCCACGCTTCTTCTTTAAAAGTGGTACAGGAGCCAACAAGCCAAATTCGCGGCTTTTATTTCAAAAAGAGCCTTTTAGCAGAAGTAGAGAAACTTGAGCACGCCAACAACTATGCCGTTTATTTTCTTATCTCGGATGTCGAAGAACCAAGTATCTACATTGGTCAGTCGATACATGGCATCAAACGATTAAAAGAACACTTAAAGCAAAAAGACTTTTGGCAGTTCGGCATTTTATTTGTAACCGACAACAATAGCTTCGATAAACAACTGATTGATTTTCTTGAATATGAATTTATCCAGCGCTTTAACGCTTCGACTTATATTGTAGAGAACCGGGACATGCGCATCAATAAACCGAACGTCAATTGGTACATGGCAGCAGCAATGAACACATTTGCTGGGCAAATTACCTTCTTGCTAGAAGCATTAGGCGTGACAATAAAACAAGCAAAGCAAGCAGAGTCGTATGAAGGAGAACGAACCTATTACCCAGCCGAAAAAAACCATCCTGCCACCATCTATCTTCACGATGGACAATTTGTGATTACAAAGGGCTCTACCGTCCTATTTCCACAAGAAAAATTGAAACACTATAAAGACGAAGGAAAACTCTATCAGAAATTAAAAGCAAAAATAAACCAACTAATTCAAGCAAACCAAGCTGAGCCCATCGATGACAAATCCGCTCGCCTAACAGAAGACATCGTGTGTCCAAGTCCAAGCTATGCGGCAGACTTATGTAGCGGTGCGTCAAAAAATGGGTGGGAATATTGGCAAGGATTAAAGGAAGAGCGGGAAAGGTTAGGGTGAACACCTCTATTCGAGCTCTTCCCGATCATTAAGTCCGTCGATGAAATTTAGCTTACTATATTTTTTAGCAAGTATTGAGCGGAGGGGTTTTAATAATTCTTGTTAAAAATTGGACCAAATTTACCGATATCTTTAAATGTAGATATAGCATATGTACTTCTCTCTTAATCAAGAAATTAATAAAATATACGATCTAAATGAAGGTTCAAGGAGCTGTTCCGATCTACTAATTGTTTTAAATAATTGAGTAGCGAGATCTCGTGCAATTGAGTTAGAAATTGCTCTAGGTCTTCTTCTTCAAACAATTCTCCTGGACGAATTTTCATAAGCACAACAATAGATGACGGATGAATTTCATATGTATGATTATCTTTATATTTTTTTATATCAGCTAGTAGCAGTAAACAATCTGTCTTATCCACATACCAAACTACTCGTTCATTTTCCTGTATCCACCCTCTGTGAGTGTAAACTATTGTTTCAGATCTATCTGAATAATCTTCAATAATCGTAACGGACTTAAAAGGCATAGTCTAACTCCTTTCATAATAACTTAACGATTTGAGTTAATAATAACTTATTGAGTTAATAACGTCAATTGTTAAAATGCTATTCTTTGACAAAGGCATTTATACGGAGGAAGACATGATTCGCATAAAATTAAAACAGCTCCTAAAAGAACGAGAGATGACCATGTACGAGTTAAGCAAGAGAACGGGGATTCGTCCGAATACGATTAGCCAGTGGGTTAATGATAAAGAGCTTTCAAAAGAAGGCAAAGGCGTTAAATCTATTACTAGAGAGACTCTTGATACGCTCTGCATGGAGTTGCAATGTGAGGTAGAGGATTTAGTCGAGTATGTGGAGGAATAGATTTAATTAAAGTTTATTTAATTATGTTTCTTCTCTATAAGTTAATAAGTAAAGAAAGGATTTTGCTATGGTAAATACGCTTGTAGAATTATATCAGCAACATTTAGATTTAGATCCTATTGATTTTATTGTATCTTTAACAATTATTATTCTAGCTTTTTTGCTTTTTAAGGATGTTAGAAAACGTTTTACAGAAATGGAGAAAATTAAAGTAGAGAAAAAAAGAGAAGTCTTAGAATATCTTTATCAATTAAATCTTGAATTAAGCAAAACTCATGAAGAAATCTCTTTTAAAGAAGTCGAGAAGATAATACCAAAGATCTTAGTATACGTTAGTGATTCTTTAGGAGATGAGTTGATCAAATTAAGAACCACTAACACTGAAAAAGATATGCAGTCAATTCAAGAGTTAGTGAAGTCAGAGTTGATTGGTATAAAGAAGACTGCAACATTAGAAAACCAGATTAATCAATCAGAACGATCTTTAAATGACCATTTTATGAGGAGTGTGAATTTGTGGTTTATGCCGATCTTTGTACCGGCTAGTGTAACACTACTATTAATAGCGGTTGGGATGTTTTTTACAATAATTGTTTTGTATTTATACTTGGAAGATAGTTTTTTTATGAAAATAAAAATTTTGGGTTTGTTTATCAGCTATATAATTAACTGTGTATTAGTTGTACATTTAATTAGTCTGATGAACTCTGGTCAATTATTTAGAGGTAAGAAATTTAAGGATAAAGTTCTAAATTTATTAATATTTTCTGCTATCATATTAAGTATTATTTTTATTATCGTATTTTACCCAAACTTCTCTTATTTTGGTGCAATATTTTTTTTAGTAGCTGTTTATATTATAAATAAAGATAAAAAATTAAAAATTTAAAGTTTGCTCGTGATTATTTATAATATTTTTGGTATTACGAAACAAAATTTTTAAAAACTAAGAGGTTTGTATAGCGTAGATATTTAACAAATAGGGTTTATTACATATTAAAACGAATCTTTAGCAGACATATTTCAAACGAGGTGACTTCATGACCAGCAATTTTTCTTTTCTAAAAGGAAAGTGGAAAGTTCTTTCAAACTTAGGAGAAACAGCGGAAACAAATGTTTTTCAAGACCCACATACGACAATTATGAAGCTTCGTTTGTTCGCGGAGACATTGGCTCAATTCGTTTTAGCAGCTGAAAACATTAAGGAAGTTAAGGGCACAAATCAAGTAGATCGCATTAACGCTATGAAGAGAGAAGGCCTGCTTGAACCTGAACTTGTTGACTTATTACATACACTGCGAACAAAAGGAAATTTCGCTATGCACAAGGCTGGTTATGGAGAATCAGATGAAGCTATCACTCTACTGAATCTTGCTTATCGACTCGCCGCTTGGTTTATGGAGGTATATGGCGATGATTGGAGTTTTGAGGCACCTGAGTTTAAAAAGCCTCAAAAAGAGAAGGTCGTTAATTTAAAACAGCTGCAACTTGAACATGAAGAAGAAATTAAAAAATTAGAAGTGCAACTTGAACAATCACGCCTTAAGGCGGAAGTGGAAGAAGAAGAGGTTAAAGCGGAACGGAAACGAAAAACCAGAAGGTTTGCAAAGCGCCAATATCTATCTGAAGAAGAAACACGTTCTATTATTGATAGTAAATTACGCGATGCTGGTTGGGAAACCGATACGCAATTTTTTAATCACCAAAAAGGTACATTGCCGCAGAAGAATAAGAACATGGCCATAGCAGAGTGGCGAGTAAATGGTGGTCGAGTTGATTATGCGTTATTTATTGGCTTGCAGCTTGTTGGATTTATTGAGGCAAAAGCAATTCGGAAAACGGTACCAAGTGCATTGGAAAGTCAAACGAAGGTATACGCAAAACGGATCATTCAAATAGGTGATGAGGTAATTACACCTACTACCGGTGAATATCAGGTACCTTTCTTGTATGCAACAAACGGAAGACGCTACTTAAAACAGTTACAAGAAGAATCTGGCATTTGGTTTTGGGATTCGAGAAAACCAACGGTACATGCAAGGCCTTTAGAAGGATGGCATTCCCCAGCTGATTTAAAGCTCTTTTTAAGTCAGGATGATCAGGAAGCGAATCGAAAACTAGAAGAAGAGGATCTAACAAAATTTGGACTGCGACCTTATCAACAACGAGCAGTTTCAACTGTGGAAAAAGCTTTAATAGAAGGACAGAGAAACATGCTTGTGGCAATGGCGACAGGTACTGGAAAAACAAGGACGGCAATCGCTTTAATGTATCGTTTAATAAAGTCGAAGAAAGTAAGGCGAGTCTTGTTTTTAGTTGATCGAAGCTCGCTCGGCAAGCAAACAGAGGATTCTTTAAAAGATACAAAATTTGAAGAGTTGTCTTTCTCTGATATTTACGATGTAAAGACATTGGAAGACATGACGCCAGAAGAAGCGACTAAAGTGCAAATAGCGACGGTACAGGGAATGGTTCGCCGCCTTTTTTATAATGCAAACCCACTAGAAGTTCCTTCTGTTGGCCAATATGATTTTATTATTGTGGATGAAGCCCATCGCGGATATACAAGCGATAAAGAAATGTCGGAAGATGAATTAGCGTTTCGTGACCAAGATGATTATATTAGTCAGTACCGGCGTGTAATTGATTATTTTGATGCGGCTGTGCTTGGATTGACCGCTACGCCGGCACTACACACTACAGACATTTTTGGAATGCCGATTTTCAAATACTCGTATAGTGAAGCGGTGTTAGATGGTTTTTTAGTCGACCACGAACCCCCTTACTTGTTTAAGACAAAGTTGTCCGAAGATGGTATTCAATTTGAAAAAGATGAAGATGTCGAAGTATTTGATGTAGGTGCAGGGAAAGTGGTTCTGGAGAAAATGGAGGATACGGTCCATTTTGAAATTGAACAATTTAATCGTCGTGTGATTACAGAATCATTCAATCGAGCAATCCTGACAGAGCTTGTGCAATACATTGATCCTTCAAGTAAAGAAAAAACGCTCATTTTTGCTGCAACGAATCAACATGCGGATCTAATTGTGCGTTTGTTAAAAGAAGCCTATCAGGAGCTTGGTGATGTGATTGAAGACGATGCCATTATGAAGATCACGGGCTCCATATACAAGCCTTTAGATGCAATTAAGCGATTTAAAAACGAACGCTTGCCGAATGTAGTCGTTACCGTCGATTTGTTAACAACTGGTATTGATGTACCTGCTATAACCAACCTTGTTTTTTTACGTCGGATTCAGTCTCGAATACTGTACGATCAAATGCTAGGTCGAGCAACAAGGTTAAATTCTGAAATAGGGAAAACTCATTTCAATATATATGATGCAGTAGGCATTTACAGTAAGCTTCAGCGTTACACAGAAATGAAGCCTATTGTGAAGAAACAAACCATGACAATTCCAGAGTTAGCTGATGGTTTGGCTCAGGCAGAAACGGGACAAGAAACGAGTTTTTACCGTGAACAATTGACTGCCAAATTACAACGGAAAAAGCAACGTTTAACAGAGGAAGGGAAGCAACAGTTTGAGCAGTTAGCTGGTGGACAAACTGTTGATGAGTGGGTTAATGATGTAAAAGGTTATCAACCTGTTGATGCAATACAACACCAAATCTTATTTGAGTATATGGAAAACTATCAAACAAAGAAAAATGATCGTCGCTATATCTCACATGCAGAAGATGAAGTTGTTTCCATTGAAAGAGGTTATGGAGAAGGAAATGATAAGCCAGAAGACTATTTAGAAGGCTTTACGGCATTCATCCGCGAAAACATTAATAAAATTCCTGCTTTGCAAGTCGTCGTCACAAGCCCTCGCGATTTAACAAAAAAAGATTTACGAGAATTATATGCAATTCTTGAGACGAAAAACTTCAAACAGTCGCATTTGCAATCAGCATGGAAGCAAGCTAAGAACGAGGAAATCGCTGCAAATATTATTAGTTTTATTCGCCAAGCAGCGTTAGGCGAAGCACTAATCGACCATGAGGCCCGTATTAAAAATGCAATGCAAAAAGTATACGCTTTGCATGACTGGAAGCCGAGGCAAAAGAACTGGCTCGAACGAATTGAAAAGCAATTGATCCAATTTCCTGTTCTTGCACCTACATCTCAAGACGCCTTTTCAGAAGAGCCTTTCGCAAGCCACGGAGGATACAAGCAAATGAAGAAAGAGTTTGGCGATCATATTGATATCGTGGTGGACACAATTAATGACCACCTCTATATTAGTTGAAAGTTTCAATTTACTGCCTCTTTATGAGGCTCTTTTTTTCGTTTATACTTAATAAAGCTAAAAATAAGGCATACGGAGGCAATAATGAACAACCAAGAAATTGTGCAAAAACTATGGAATTTATGTAATGTGTTACGTGATGACGGAATTACCTATCAGCAATATGTAACGGAACTAACATACTTACTTTTCTTAAAGATGATGCAAGAAAAAGGTGAAAAAACGGAAGCGGTTATTCCAGCAGACTATCGCTGGAATCAACTTGTTGAAAAAGAAGGAACGGAATTAAAAGACTTCTATCAACAATTATTGTTGGATCTTGGAAAAAGTGAACATTCTCAATTACGTTTAATTTATAGTGATTCATCAACAAGTATTACGGAACCAAAAAATTTAGAGAAGATCGTTAAATCGATTGATGCGCTTGACTGGTATAGTGCGAAAGAAGAAGGTCTCGGTAATTTATACGAAGGCTTGCTCGAAAAGAACGCGAGCGAGACCAAATCAGGAGCGGGTCAATATTTCACACCACGAGTCTTAATTGATGTAATGGTGCAGTTGGTTGATCCGAAAATCGGCGAGCGTTGTAGTGATCCCGCTGCAGGGACATTTGGCTTTATGATTGCTGCTGATCAATATTTAAAAAGCAAAACTGATGACTATTTTGAAATTGAGCCACAAGAAGCAGAATTCCAAAAGAAAGCAGCGTTTAATGGGATGGAGCTTGTCAAAGGGACACATCGTTTAGCGTTAATGAACGCCTTGCTTCATAACATGGAAGGCCGTATGGAAAATGGCGATTCCTTATCAAGTAATGGGAAATGGATGAAAAACTATGATGTGATCTTAACCAATCCACCATTTGGAACAAAAAAAGGCGGCGAGCGTGTTTCTCGTGATGATTTAACATTTGAAACATCAAATAAGCAATTAAATTTTGTCCAGCTTATTTATAATGCCTTAAAAGATAATGGCAAAGCTCGAGCAGCTGTCGTCCTACCAGATAACGTTTTATTTGAAAGTGGTGTTGGAGCGCAAATCCGTCGTGACTTAATGGATAAGTGTAACCTGCATACGATTTTACGCTTACCAACGGGAATCTTCTATGCCCAAGGCGTTAAAACAAACGTCTTATTTTTCAACCGTGAACAAACAGATAAAGACAGCACAAAAGATGTCTGGGTCTACGACTTACGTACAAACATGCCTTCGTTCGGAAAACGGAACCAGTTAACGATGGCTCACTTTGAAGAATTTATGAAAGCATACATAGCCGAAAACCGTCAAGACATTCAAGACGAACGCTGGAATCACTTCAGCCGCGAAGACATCGCCAAAAAGAACGACAGCCTAGACATCGGCTTAATTGCCGACGAATCCTTATCTTCCTACGACAACTTACCAGACCCAATCGAATCCGCCGAAGAAGCGATTGCCAAACTGCAACAAGCGATGGAACTACTCGGGGAAGTCGTAGAAGAATTACGCGAAACAGAAGAAGTTAAGGTGAATAACTAATGGCGAAGAAGAAACAAACGATGGAAGAGTTGTTGGAAGAAGCATTGGTGCCGGAGGAAGAGCAGCCTTATGAAGTGCCGGAGAATTGGGTGTGGGTACGTTTTGGGACTGTTGCTAAACTTTTTAATGGTTATGCATTTAAGAGTTCTGATTATTGTAATGAAGGTATACCCATTATTAGAATTTCTGATATTTCTGATGGAAAGACCACAACTTTAAAAGCAACTAGAGTTCCTAAAAAGTTGTATAGTGAGAAGTTTTTAATTAGTAAAGGTGATTTGCTTATTGCAATGTCTGGTGCTACAACAGGTAAAACAGGGATCTTCGAGACTGATGAAGTAGCACTACAAAACCAACGTGTAGGTAATATTAAAGAAGTTAGTGATAAAACGTTGAATCAGACTTATAAGAATTACTATGTGTTTAATAAGACACATGAGATTTTAAGTAAGGCTCATGGTGGAGCACAGCCAAATATTAGTAGTAAGTTAATAGAGGGGTTAGATTTCCCCCTCCCACCCCTCATCGAGCAAAAACGAATTGCTGATAAGGTCGAGCGGCTTTTAAATAAAATTGACGAAGCGAAGCAGTTGATTGACGAAGCGAAAGAATCATTTGAACTGCGAAGAGCGGCAATTTTAGATAAGGCGTTTCGGGGGGAATTGACGAGGGAGTGGCGGGAAGAAAACCTAAATTTGGAAACGGCTGCAACAAGGCTTGAAAGAATAAAGCAAATAAGATATCAAATTGTTGAAACCAAAAGAGAAAAATCCGAAATAGCAGAGATGTTCAATAAATTTAATGCAGAAGAATCTATGGATGTTAATGGATGGTTGTATTTAAAGGCAAATATGTTTTGTTATAACATAAGTTGCGGTAGTACACCTTCGAAAGATATTTCTGAAGAAGGTGAAATTCCATTTTTAAAAGTATATAACATAATAAATAATAAAATTGCTTTTTCGTATAAACCTCAGTATATTCCAAAAGAGGTTCATGAATCAAAATTAAAAAAATCAAAATTAAAGTCAAATGATGTAATTATGAATATAGTTGGTCCACCATTAAAGAAGATTGCCATAATACCCGAAGAATATAACGAAATGAATATGAATCAAGCAATAGTACGTTTTAGACCGATAAAATATGTATTAACTAAATATCTATATTACTGTCTCCAGTATGAAGAAACCTTAAGAGAGGTCATCAATGCAACTAAAGGAGTTGTAGGTCAAAGTAACATATCTGTTTCTCAAAGTAGAAATCTAGTCATGCCTATACCTTCCATAGAGGAACAAAATGTAATAGTAAGCAAATTAGAAGAGTTAATTGAAAGGGAAGAAGAAACATTAAACCTAGTTTCTGATGGTAAGAAATTAGAAGAACTAAAACAATCCATCCTCTCCAAAGCGTTCAAAGGTGAGCTTGGAACAAACGACCCTACAGAAGAAAATGCAATTGAATTACTTAAAGGAGTATTAAAAGCCAAATAAATGATTGGCATCTCACTTAAATTTCAAGATCTCATTAATATCTTCAATCCCTAAAGCATCCGCAATCTTCTCTATATGCTCCAACTGAATCCGTTCGCGCTTCCCATTAGCCATTTCGCTTAGGGTAGCGCGGCGGATTTTTTAGTGTGTAGTTTTTTATTGTGTAGTTTTTTATTGTGTACCCTTATGCGTACAACTTTCATGACTGATTGCCTTTATAATAATGTAAAGGTCTTTTTTGAGGTGATCCGATGTTACCCCGACAACAGTTTGTTTCGAAATTAATTAATGAAGTAATCAGCACCATTTCAAAAACAAATAAAGCAAAATCCACGACAATCCAATCCAAAGTGTATACCTTCATCCAACGAAGTGTGACAGACACTTATCCATCTGACATCCTCTGTTTTCCACACCAAGAAGTTGCTATAAATGCTATCCATCCAACCTGGTTGATTTCACTCAACCCTTATTACTATGGCTCAAAAGCATCCTCTGTTTTATCCATCTTAATCGTGAAAGATAGAATGCCAATACATGGCTGGGTCTATGATAACCTTTCAAGCAACCTTTTCCATGCAGAAAAAGGATGCGGTGCTTACTTGAATGGCAAAAGAATCTTTCGGAATGAATTAATGAGTTTAAGAGAAGCCGAAATTCGCATTCATTCCTCTTTTCTACGGAAGTCGCAACCTCAAAATCCTGCCTATCAACGAGTAAGAAAAACAGAACTGCCAACAGCGCTTGAGATTTGTGCGGTTGCTGAAGGAAATGCTGATATATTCTTATCAATAAATCAAACGCCTTATGAATTTGCTGCAGCAAGTTTAATTGCAAAAGAAGCTGGGGTAGAGGTAATGACGTTAGAAGGAGAAGAACTGAGTTGGGGTAAAAGCTCGAGCGTATGGTGCGGAATGGTTTGATTCTTATATATAAATATGATAGATCTGGAACCGTTTAAGTGAACGGTTCTTTTTTGTGTTTTAAATTTCAATAAATAAGCTTCTATTTTAACTCATGGCTAAGGTCTTATATAATAGATAGAAAGGTTAAGAGATTAGTAGAGGTGTTGATCATTTGTTTGAACAATTATTAAACGAGTATCTTAAAAGAAAGCCTAGTATGTTTTTGTTAAAGGGCAATATAGAAATAACTGTTAAATTAGTCAATGATAATTCAGTAGAATTCAGTTTAGAAAATGGAAAGTCTGAATCGATTCAATATAATGAACTTCTTACAGTTTATAAACAATTATTAAATGAAGGGTCATATTCAATAAATGAAGATGTGTTAGTGGCGAGTTTGTTGGCTAGCCTTCCATTTGCAGAGATTTCCGTTGAAGAAGGTGTCATCCGATTAACGTCATTTCATACAGAAGAATTGCCTGTCAGTACAGTTAAAGATGTAACAATATTTCTAGAAGAGTTGGCTACTGGAACGTACAAAGCTGATCGACTTAGCGAACAATTAGCAGGGAATCAAAATCTTTTTCGACGAAAATCAAATGCGCGTCAAAACGTAAGGATGCTCGGCATTTTGGATAAAGAACATTATGAACAGAATAGTTTTTTTGAAAGATATCGTGCCTCATCCAATCAAGAAGAGCGGGACGAGTTGCTTAAAACTCAAATCCTATCGCAACGTTTTTTTCAGATGGTTTTATCTGTCTTAGTTTATTCAGAAGATAAAAATAAGGGTGCAAGAAAGCAACTATTGTTTGAAATTGTACGAAAGATCGTTTGGAATTCTCGGGGTGAAAATCAAATTACGCAATCCGTTGCAGAGGATAGACTATCGCATACACTAAATTGGCTTTCCTATTTTCATTTAATTGATGAAAATTGTTTACCGATTCATGATATTGAAAACAGTCAGGAGCGCTTACCGTTGAATACAAGGTTAAGAGAGACATTTATAAGTATATTAAACAATTATTCGTCTGCAAGGAAGGAAAAGTTTTCAAAAGACAATGAGATGTATCAACTTGTGAATGAAACGGCGGCTAATGAGCTAAAAAAATTACCGTTTATTCATGATCAATTCAAAATAAAGACATCTGTTGGTCAGGGGAATTGGACATTTACACCATGGATTGCTTTTTTACATAAGGATATTACACGTTCAACTCAAAATGGCTTTTACATTGTTTATTTGTTTCATGAAGATATGAGTAAATTGTTTCTAGCGTTTGGACAAGGGGTGACGAATACGGATTCGCAAACGATGGCAAACGTGAAGCAAGAAATACGTCAGAACATCGAAATGGATGCTAGGATTAATAAGAACGATTTACTTAATATGGGTGCAGGGAAGACGGCTAAGGGTTATGCGGAATCTACAGCTGCATACATTGAATATGATCGTGAACAAATGCCTTCGGAAGAGACGTTGATACAAGATTTAGAAATGATGATCGGTTATTACGAGTCCTATATTCAATTTTTGAATAAGAAAGACGCATATGAGCTTCCTCAGTCTGGAGCGGAAATGGTGCAGGAATCGATGGTAGAGTGGGAGCCAATACGTGTGGTAGATCACATCCATACCTATATTAGCGGTAAGGGGTTTTACTATGAAAAAGAAGAAGTAACCAATCTTTATCTGTCTCTCAAAACAAAGCCGTTTGTTATCTTATCAGGAATCTCAGGAACGGGTAAAACCATGGTTGTTCGTTGGTTCGCGGAGAGTCTTGGGGCGACTGAAGAAAATGGTCAATTTACCGTTATACCAGTTCGTCCAGATTGGAATGATGGGACCGATTTAATAGGGTTTGAAGATTTAAAAGGAGAATTTCAAAAGGGGCCATTAACCGATGTGCTGCTTCGTGCTATTGAAGATCCAACCCGACCCTATTTCGTTTTATTGGATGAAATGAATTTAGCTCGTGTTGAATATTACTTTAGTGATTTATTGAGTGTCATGGAAAGCAAGAAGTGGCAAGATGGGAAACAGGTGAGTTCAAGGGTACTACCATTTCAAGTTGAGAGTCAAGATGTGTATTTACCGGCAAATGTCTACTTAATTGGTACAGTCAATATGGACGAGACGACTTTTCCTTTCAGTAAGAAAGTATTAGATCGAGCAAATACAATTGAATTTAATCGTGTCCGTCTTGATCACTTATCTTTTTTAACTGATTTAGAGGAGCAAGCGCCAATCGCTCTTCACAATAAGCGTTTAGAAGCAGAGTTCTTAACCCTTAAAGATGTTTATGCATTAAACCCGAGCTTAATAAATGAAGTGACAGAGCTTCTTGTACGTGTAAATGAAGCACTTAAATTAAATGGGTCTCATATTGGCTATCGAATAAGAGACGAAATTTGTTTTTACCTGGTCTATAATGAGCGCGATCGTCTATTATCCCAGAACGATGCGTTTGATTTGTGTTTGTTGCAGAAGATATTGCCTAGGTTAACAGGTAGCGATGCGCGAATGAGAGATGTTCTACTAGCATTATTTGACGTGTTAACAGGAAAGCGAATTCAACAGTATGCGGATATTGTTGCAGAGGAAATAGAGCTAGCAAACTATCGAAAAAGCACGGAGAAAGTGGCTGAGATGTTGAGGGGGCTGGAACAAGATGGCTTTACATCCTTCTGGATCAGCTCGTGAGGAAGTTGAATTACTTCAGATTGAAACAGCTTGCTTTTCTTTTATTGTAAAAGGTAGACCGTATCACCCTCGATATGAAGGATTACAGACGTATCGGAGTTTGGATTTTCATGATGAGATGGAATGTAAAGCGGACGGGAAAGAAGTTGAATCGATTAAGGTATTTGACGTCGATCATCAACACTTAGTGTTACTTGATGAGGGTCCTTTCCGGCCGATTTTCTTTGAACAAACGACCTACCAATTCTTAATCATTCCAAAAAATGATCGAAAGGTTTCGTTTCATCATGAATTCCACTTATTTAGAAATGCCGTAAGTGAGTTAAATGTTGGGTCACAGTCTTTACTAATGGGGCAACTCAATTTTGGGAGTGAAGTTGGGTTGTCAACGTTTGAAGTGAGGTCAGAAACGGAAACGCTATTGACGACAACCATAGAGATTTTTCCAGCTAAATTAGACTATAAAGAAGATTATCGACAATTATTAAATGAAGTAAATGATGAAATTTATAATTTATCTTATCATTTTTTGCGGAAAACACACTTAGGTGCGACGATTAGAATAGATGGGCAGCCAACGATGTCGGAGTTCTATCGGTTATTTACCTATCATTTTGATTCATTTGTTAAAGCAATCACTAGAATTGAGGCACAGCCTCATCACAACTTACAAAAAACGTACGAGTTGGAACGCGCCGATAAAGTGAAGCGGCTAGATTCTTACAGTCGAAAGCAATTAAGAAAGAATGGTCGACTTTTTGTAGAGCATCCAATGGGATTGGAGGTCAATGGCAAGACCCTACTTCCGTCAAAAGCGTTAAATCGGCAAATGTATGTTGTGTACAATACGCCAGAAAATCAATATATAAAGTGGATGATGGAAAGGGTGGTTGAGAAATTAATTGACCTTACGAAACAGTTGTCCAGTCGGAGTCGATACCAAGCAGTTGATGAATTTGCGGTTGTTCGCAGTGAAGTAATGGAAAAGTTAAATGCTTTAAAACATAAACTCAGGACACCATTCTGGCAAGGAATTAAAGCAACTCCGATGACGCAATTTAACACGGTTTTACAAATGGCACCTGGGTATCGTGATGTGTTACACATTTATTTGACGGTTTCAAAAGGATTAGCTCTATTTGGCCAACAGTACCAAATGTCGGTTAAAAATGTTGCTGAGTTGTATGAATACTGGACATTTTTAAAGGTTGGACAGATTTTAAGCAAACGCTACCTTTCAATTAGTCAAGATGTTGTGTCTGCCACATCAAACGGATTGTTTGTAAATTTAGATGCGAGCAAAAGTGCATCTAGACTCTTTGAACATCCCCTTACCGGTGAAAAAATGAAGCTAACTTATCAAAAACGTGAATGGAATCCGACCACAACCCAATTGCCAGACATTGTCCTTAGTGTTACGAAAAAAGGAATGAATCAATCTTTTAATTATGTGTTTGACGCGAAGTATCGAATTGATTTTGCTGCAGAGGAAAGTTACTACGGGCTTAAATATCAGATTCCAGGGCCTATGGAAGAAGACATTAACACAATGCACCGTTACCGAGATGCAATTGTTCACAAACGTCAAGGTCCATATGAACAAACAGCTTTTGGTGCATATGTATTGTTTCCCTTTGGGTTTGAAGAGGGATATCGGGAACACCAATTTTTTAAAAGTATTGAAGAAGTCAACATCGGGGGACTACCTTTTCTTCCTTCTACTACAAAGTTAGTTGAAGAACTAATTGAAAATATCGTAGAAAAAAGTCCGTCAGAACTCCATGATGAAGGCATTTTACCTCAAGGTACAAAGCATAAGTGGCAGTCGGAGTTAGATGAATTTGTACTCATTACAAATGTCTCAACAATTGATAATTATAAAGAAAGCTTACATAAGAAGGAGTATAAGATCCCCATTAATACGTTACCTCGAGACTGGCGTAAAGCAACGCACCTTGCTCTTTATGTAGGTAAAAAGGTTAATGAGACGAATGGTGTGGTTTGTTATGGAAGAATTGAAGATATTTCAATTAGAGATCAGCAAATGACTTTTTGCATGGAGTCTTGGCAATCAATTGATCCCATTAAACCCGTACGCTATGGAATCGCAAATACAATGATGACAACGTTAACTCAACTAAGAGAAGCGAATGAACTACCGGAACTCTTTATGAAATCCAAAGAAGAGGCGCTCATTTGGAAACTACTAAGAAGAGTGTCGGATAAAGTGAAAATAGAATTAACCGAAAATGAACTTGATCAAGCTACAGGGATAAGGCATTTTACGGTTAAGGATATAGAAGTGAAGGTTAAAGGGACTAAGGTTCAATTCAGACGAGCGGGAGTAATAAAGATATTTGAACGAGATGAATTAACCAAATCGCTCTATAAAATATTCCGGAGCCTGGTTACGATGATGAAAGAATAGTGGATCTTGTTGACTACATTCAACTGGAATATGTAACGACACCCATGTTGAACGAATGAATTTATAAATTTATAGAATTTGTTAACTGCATTAGGAGTGATCTTTTGCGTTACTCTATATTTACTTTTACAATTCTTTTAACGTTGTCTAGCTGTACTTTTGGTAAAGAACAATCGGTTTTTAACTTAGAATTTATCGTATCTAAAAATAAAGCGACTCAAAATGAGTACATGTTAGAAATTGAACACTTAGATGAGCCAAGGTATATGGATCATCACCCTGTAGCTTATGTTAATGATCCTTTTGAAAAAGATGCAAACCTTTATTTAACTGAAAACAGATCTGTAAATGTGCCAGTGGAAATAGATATGCGTTATTCCATCACTGTATTTGAAACCACGTTAACAGAAATAGGGGAGGAAATGAATTTGCATCAAAACAAGGGCAATCCATTATGGGTAGGAGAAGTTCTAATAAATGATGATACGAAACAATTGATAGACTTAAATTGATGCGGGTAGTAAGAATTTAAAGGAACGAACGTGCATGGATAGTCAAAAAAGGTAGACTGTAGAGGGTCTGAAAATAAGATTGCTTGAAAGAGAGAAGGGGTTGTTATGAGGGGAATGCAAATAAGCAATAGAGAGAAATGGATCAAATGCATAGGCTGGATAGCCATTATCCATGTTGTATTTATTCTTATCTGGTTAATCATAAATATCATACTTTCGATTACCGTTCCAGCTACATTTGACCAAGGTGTTCCCTTGATGGAAGCAGGATTAGAGTATCACTCAACATTAGTTGGCTATGTAGCAATGGATCATGGGAGTAAATCAATTGTTATGCTAGTAACAATCCTTGTTCCAATAGGTATGTACTTTCTTTTACCGAACAAGTCCTTTGCCAGTGTGACGGGTCTGATTGCTGGTGTGTCGGGTTTTCTTATCTATTCGGTTTCATTCATGTTACAAGCCGTAAGTGTGGCTTATGCCATTAACCTGTATCAGATTCATACAACGGAGTACGGAAGGCAGTTTGCGATGCACGTATTTGAGTGGACGATGCTGGAAGGTGGGTTTTCAACAAGTCTTTACGTGCTGTCGAATTTGTTACTGGCATGCTGGGTCATTCTTTATTCAAAACAGCTTTTTAACGAGAACAAACGGTTACGTTTATTTGGTTACATTGTAGGTGGATCACTTATTATTGGTTATCTCACTTCGTGGGTCTTTTTGATGTTCGGGCATCATGCGTTACATCTAGTAACCGAAACCATTGGTATGTTGTTTTTACTCTGGTTAGGATTAATCGGAATGAGGCTTGTCAGAGGTCAAGTGAATTAGCTACGGTAGCTATGAATGACCATTTTAGAAAGGGGTGTTTCTATGATACTGATTGAGCTTTACTGGGAAGGACCATTTACGTTTGAAGAAGTGAAGCGGTTGGGAAATGAGGCAACCGATTATGGTGTCTATCAAATCTATGGAAATCATATTACGTATGGAAGTGATGTGTTGCTTTACATTGGCCAAGCCAATAATCAAACGTTTAAAACGCGGTTGGGTCAACACAATGATAGGTACCTAGTCATGAATGATTCGGCTCATACAAGAATTTACATTGGGCGATTAGGTGGGGAGAATCAAATCACTTATGATAAATGGTTTGAACAAATTCACTTAGCCGAGCGGTTGTTGATTAATGTCCATAAACCTGCGTTTAATTCCCAATTTGTTACTGATAGGTACGTAGGGGAGTTAGACACTGTTCATCTATTAAATTGGGGCAATCGAAGGCACTTATTGCCAGAAATATCTAGTCTGCGTTGGGGAAGCAAACCGATGAATAAACGAGGAGGTAGATTCTATGTGTATGAGGATTGAAGCAAGGTAAGTATTAATAAAGCTTCGAAAAGGATACAGGTAGAAGTGGCTGTTTTTCCGCAATAGGGGAATAGGGCATTGATCTAAAAAGGAGTGTCAGATATGGCGTTTTTCATTCTTATGATCGGCGTATTTTTAATTATTGCTACTAAAGAAAAGGGAGTCTCTCTTTTCAAAAATAAAGCATGGGATGTGCTACACCTGATTTTATTTGTCTCAACTATAGCATTATACGTTGTTAATAGCACATTCGTTCAGTTCGTTCCTGATACAATAATAAGTTTTCTATCAATTTTATTAGTAATTCCGTTGTTCATTACCTTTTTAAAACGCAATCATACGGCTGATGTATAAAAGAAAGTCGAAGAGGGGAAGGAACGATCTTCGACTTTTTTTTTCTCTTTAAATTTACATGCTAAATAAGAAAAATGCCTCAAAACAAAGGATACCTTAGTTTTGAGAAGGTAGAGGAATTTTATGTTTGATCGTAACCAGTCTTACCAAATGGTTCAATAACATGATGATCATCGGATTGAATAGAAAACGCTGTAGACGTAAATAAGGTTACTGCAATAAAAGCGAAAAGATACTTTTTCATTCTTGATCATCCCCAATCATGTTTTGGTTTAACTTTGCTTTGTAGGCGATCTTGAAGTACTTTATTACGCTATTATCATCACCCTTTTTTTCAAAAATGTCAATTAATTCTTCAGCCAATTCACACAACTCAAAATACAGTTCAGCGTTAAGTAATTCGTCTAAAGCTTCGTCAACCACTGTGATTTTACTTGCATGATAAAGACCCTCCAAATACTTGCATCTAGCTTTACACTCTAGATCATTGTAAAAGTGTGCGCTTGCTTTGGCTTTTTCTAAATGAATAAGTGCGTTGCTCTTATCGCCAAGCTTAAATTGGGCATGAGCCATTTCCGCCAAAGTGTTCATTCCATAAATAGAGTTTGCATGTTCTTCAATCTCTAAAGCCCTTTTGAAATAATGAAGCGCTGACGGATAGTTGTTTTGTGAGAACTGGCTAAGACCAAGTGCTCTTAATATAATTCCTGTCGTTGTAGCATAGGTACTCTCATTGAGAGCTTCAATTAAAATTTGATCACCTTTGTCATACTGTCTTAATTCTACATAAATCGCACCCATCACCTGCTTATTATTAATTGCTTTCTTAGTTAGATTTAGGCGCCTAAACACTGTTTCCGCTTGTTCTAGATACGATAATGAAAGGAGATATTGATTTATTCTATAGTACGCATAGCCCATATAACCTAAAAATTCAGCTTCTTCTGCATCGTCTTGTACATATTCCAACAATCTTTCGGCCTTTCTAAACATCTTAACGGCAGTTCGATACTTATGGTTATTAAATTCATCTTGACCACTGACGAAATAGTACAAATACTTTAAGTAATGGTCCATTTGCGTTTCAACATACTGAAACGTATCCTCTAGCGACACGCTCTTGTTGTTTCCGTCGAGCATATTCTCATGTCGATAATTGACAAGCGAATAATAGGCTAGGATTTTATCATCATCTTCCATTTTCTTGAGCATTTGCGTCACTTCATGTTTGAGGATGGTTGCGTCTTCATAGGAGCTTGATAAAATACAGCTATACCATTCTACAATTTTAGCACCCACCTTCGATGAAGGGATTTTCTCCTCCTGCATGTTATACACCCTCTTTGCCTAGTAGTATCCAACTAGGATCACTTTACCATATTTACTATACAAATTGTGGAAATTAAACTATTTGCCAACATGAAAAAAGGTAGGAAATAAAAGAACCCGATCTTGCTTTATCGGAGAGAATAGATAAGGTTATAGACTATAGCAAGTTGTACGAAGTGTATCGTTCTGCTAAAACCCAAAGACTATGTTAAAATTTTCAAGAGATCTACTCCTATTGATGCGGCTAGAATGTATGGCTGCATCATGAATCAGGTTGTGGAAAAGTAGTGAACAGATACATATATTCAGGGGGACACATGAATAAAAGAAATGATATTTTAGATGCATGGATCATGGTCGAACAGCTGTCGGAAGGTTCTATGAATAAAAAAGATTCTTCTTTAGTGCCATTACGTACTCAAGAAGAAGACTGGCATAGCTTTTTCTTACGCTTTTTAGAAAAGCAAAAAGTAGAACGAAACATTACTGAAAAGGGATTTAAGAAATCGGGTCTCGTACTTTATTTTGGCATTTTCAATTTTGAAGAAGTAATTGAATTGTTGAGGAGTCAATTTAAGATTGAAAAATCGTATGAAGAGGTGAGTAAATCTGACAAGTTCACCTTCTTATTAAGCTTTGATAACGAACTCAATTTCAAAGAAGACGAGTTATTCTTTACAATGAGTGGCTATGTTCAACAATACAAGAAATTCCCTAAAAACTTCACCGGGTTTGAAGATAATTTTAAAGAGGATTTGAAAAAGAGATTTGAAGAAGACTTTAATCAAACCATGAAGGAACTTTTTACAAAATACGTGGTGTCTAAGGAACAGTTTCGTTATCAATTCGTGAACGATGTCACGAATAGTGATCCTAATCTCCATTCGTTTTTTATAGAGGATTTGAATAAGGCAAAGAAAAAGTCGAATCAGAACTTGGATCGCTATTTTAATGGGTTTGTAGGATCTCGCCAGAATCTTGACAGCAATAAAGAGTCCCCTCACTTTAATCCGAGTGCTTTTGAGAGTATTTTACAGCCGAAATTTTATCCTCTTGGACGTTTCCCGAGTAATCCGAAGTTTGCGTTGTCCTTTATGCAACAGGTTGCGGTTAATCTCGCCTCAAATGATCGTAACCCCATTCGTAGTGTAAATGGTCCACCAGGTACAGGTAAAACCACCTTACTTAAAGATATTTTTGCGGATTTAGTTGTACAGCAAGCATCGGAAATCGTCGCTTTATCTACAAAACGTATAGACGGTAGCTTACCGTACTGGAAAAATGCCAAATTGGGTGTTTTGCCACACATTATTTCTGAGAAGAATATCGTTGTTGCCAGTTCAAATAACGGTGCGGTTCAAAACATTGTTAGAGAATTGCCGAAGAACGAGCAAATCTCAGAAGAATTTCAAAATCAGCTTGCTGAGGCCGATTATTTTAAGCAATTATCCAACTCTAAAGTAAAGGTGGAAGGGGTTGGAAAGAATCGTGATCTTACCCTTGAACATGTAGAAGATGAGAATTGGGGGACCTTTTCATTGGAGGGTGGCGCCTCAAAAAATATGAATAACGTTCTCTTACATATCGAATCAATTGAGAAAAATTTAGAAGATGACTACCAAACGAATGAAGATGCCTATAAGGAATTTATGCGTCTTACTGAACGATTAAAAAAAGAAAGAGAAACGATACAACAATTCAGTGAAAAGGTATCTCTTTTTCAAAAGGTAACCATTGACTATACTGAGCAACTTGCTGCTTTTAATGAAAAAGAAAAGCAGAAGCATGAAGCCTTAGCCTCCGTTGAAAAAAGAGAGAGAGACGACATGGAAAGAGTCGAACAGGAAATGGCTCATCTTAAAAAGGAACATGATAGCACATCTATCGAACTCGAAGATCTAAAGAATGTACAAGCTCAAGCTGAAAGGAATTATGATGTCATTAGCGCAAAGAAGCCGAGCCTTTTCTGGGTGAAAAAACTGTTAAAGGTGCCGGAAATGAACGAATACATGAAAGAGCTTACAAGCGCAAATGACAAACTGAATCAGATGACTCAACAGCAAACAGACTTAAAAAAGACGCAGTCGAAGTTGGAGAAGCAACTACATGATTATGAAAAAAGAGTAAAGAGCGCAGTGAAACGGATTGAAGAATCACAGGCTGAATTCAATCAATGGATTAGTACTGAACAAACGATTTTGCGAAATTTAGAGCAGCAAATAACAGCCTTGAGAGAAGATTTGGTGAAAAGTGATAGGAAGGTACTTGATTTTTCACTCTCCTATGATCAACTCCAAAAATCCAACCCATGGTTTTCTGATCATTTCCGTACCTTACAATCAGAGCTCTTTATTTCAGCGCTAAAAGTACGGAAACAATTTCTTTATGAAAATAGAAAGAATGTAAAGAAGGCGAGGATGATTTGGCAAAAGCAGTCTGATTACATTGCAAAAGAAAATGGGCTTTTAATACTTGCTGAGTCGTGGCAATGGATCAACTTCACGATCCCTGTCATTAGCACAACGTTTGCTAGTTTTGGTCGGATGTTTAAACATTTGAATGAAAACACAATCGGGAATTTATTTATAGATGAGGCGGGCCAAGCACTGCCGCAAGCGAGTGTCGGGGCCATCTTAAGAAGTAAAAAGGTGATGGTCGTTGGAGACCCTTCACAAATCAAGCCTGTATTAACTTTAGATTCGCCTGTTTTAAGTTTGATAGGGAGGCATTACAAAGTAGATGAAACCTTTGTCTCCGCTGATGCATCGACTCAAACGCTTGTTGATGCAACGAGTCAGTTTGGCTTTCAAAAAGACGATGAAGAATGGATTGGTATCCCTCTTTGGGTGCATCGACGGTCAAACTACCCGATGTTTACCATTTCAAATGAGATCTCGTATAACAACTTAATGGTTCAAGGTAAAGAAGGGGATGCCGCACAGGGGAAATCAGATTGGTTTGATTCAACAGGAAATGCCATTGACAAGTATGTGAAAGAACAAGCTCTCTTACTTAAAAAGCTCATTACAAATCGTTTGAAACATAAACCGGATTTAGCTGAGGAGATCTATGTTATCACACCATTTAGAAACGTTGCTTTTAAAGTGGCACGTGTGTTAGATGACATTGATTTTACAAAAAGAGAAAATGGAAAGCCAGTCAATGTCGGGACAGTACATACGTTTCAAGGAAAAGAAGCGAAGATTGTTTACTTTGTGTTAGGGGCAGATTCTACAAGTAGTGGTGCAGCTAGTTGGGCCGTTTCTGAAGCCAATATTATGAATGTGGCAGCAACTCGTGCGAAAGAGGAATTCTACGTCATCGGTGATAAGGAATTATATGGATCTCTCGGAAGTAACGTGGCAGATAGTACTATCTCCATTATTGAGAACTATAACGAAAAGGCACAACAGCTTACTTAACCTACGTTAGTCTCTTTCATATCTGATTGATAGAAATTTCATGATTTCGATTACGGTTCCAGATACATGTGACCAGGTTGATGTGCTCCTCAGTCAACACAAAAACTAAAGCATAATATGGATATAAATACTGAGGCTGGGACAAAAGTAGATAGACAGACCAAAATGACGAACATTCCTGAAAATAGGAACGTTTGTCGTTTGTTTTATATGAAAATGAGCGAAGGATTCTCCTGTAGCGGTTCTGCTCATCATATTTTAGACTATTCGTCTTTTCATATACTACTTTTCGTTACGTCCCAGCCTCTTTTATAAAATGTAAAAAGCTCAAGATGAGCTGTAAACCGATCAAGATTGATTCATATCTGATTTTCCCCGTGACACTCATGAATTGCTTGTACCACTCTGGCTAAATCGTTAAGTATACTTATTAAGTTACTTATTCTTTGAGAAATAGAACTAATCCATATTCGTAAATTCTGAATAAACTTTTTATATCAGGGTAAGTGATTCTAAAGACAATTTTTAAAGGGAATGGTGACGATGCCTGGTCATTGGGGAAAGTACGTAGTGTTACTGATTCTATACATTCTTATTGGTATTGGGATGTATTACTTTTTTGATGGAAATCCATTTCCGATAGTCTTTTTATCGTTAGGAATAGCTTTTTGGTTGATAATATTTATATGGATAAAAATGAGCCGAAAAAAGGCTCAAAGAAAGCGTTAGACAATTTGTTTCATTTTAATTTGAACAGCACACACGCCAATCAAAGGAGAACATATGACAATATCGATCGTGTATGGAAAGACAGAAAATGTCATAAACAATTTAAGTGGGATGGATATAAGACTGAATCAAGAGGAAATGGAAAACTACAATCGATTCCGGTTTCCTAATGATCAGAGAGATTACCTAGCCGCTCATTTACTTGCTCGTTACTGTATACACCATCTTACGGGTGTAGCGATTCATGAAATAGAATTGACTCAGCATTGTGCGACTTGTGGTGGGAATCATGGCAAACCAGAAGTGATGCACCCTGCAACGACGTTTGTCTCTTGGTCACATACGAGTGGTTATGTAGCAAGTATTTCAGCTCATAAACCAGTAGGCATTGATATTGAAAAAATGGGGGCTGTATTGGACTCAGCATTTGGAGACTCATTCTTGTCCTCATTGGAGAGAGAAGCGATTTCTTTAGCAGAGGGGGATGAAATCAGCTCTACCTTATACAAGTTGTGGGTTAAGAAAGAAAGCATAATTAAGCTAGGGTTGTTTCGAATTGATGAGTTGAGAGACATCTGTTTGGCTTCTAGTAACCCTTTTTATTCTCATAATAGAAAGAAATACGCGTTTATTGATATTCATTCGAATCCCCTGATGGGAGCTGCTGTATACGAAATAGAAGATGGTGCCATAGAAAAGGTCTCGCTCACACATTTATAAATCGTCTACCTGACTCACTTCCTGTTCCTTTGCGTCATCGGTACATGACACATTTCCCAATATCAGTCTAGCATATTGAAAGGTATACTTGTTAAAAGGTACAAATAGAAGCAATGAGATGCAGTATCTTTGGGAACGTGTATGTTAAAAACAAAAAGGAGCTATTTTATGATGCAGCGCAGTCTAAAGGAAATTTTCTCAATGCAGGTAGACGAAAGACCAGAGGATATCGCGTTAACGTTTGGTCATTCGGACATGACGTATGGAGAGCTAGATCAAGCTAGTAATCGTCTCGCCAATTATCTTCTGGATCAAGGTGTGAAGAAGGGTCAATTAATCGGACTGTCCCTAGATCGATCGCCTCAACTGATTGTAGCGATAGTAGCTACAATCAAGATTGGTTGTGTTTATGTCCCTATTGATTCGAAATACCCTCAAGAACGTATTGAATATATGATCGGTGATTCATGCGTCACGACTCTTATCACGACATCTACCACTCTAGCCCAAATGCCTTACCTTCAAATAGCTACCATCTTACTTGATCAAGAAGCAAGTCAAATTGATTTAATAAAAGCAACTCCTCCAGCTATGAACGTTGAACCACTTGATTTGGCTTATATTATGTACACTTCTGGATCGACTGGAACGCCAAAGGGTGTAGCGATCCCACATCAAGCTATTATACGACTAGTGAAAGAAACAAATTATTTTCAAATTGATCACCAGCAAACCGTCGGTCACTTTGCGTCCACTTCTTTTGATGCAGCCACCTTTGAGATATGGGGGGCTTTATTAAATGGTGCGAAGTTAGCCATTAGTAACCCGGAACCAATTACACCGGAAAGTGTTGCTAAGGTGGTACGTGATCACAATGTATCGATTCTGTTTTTAACCACAGGCTTGTTTAACCTCATGGTTGATGAAAGGATAGACGATTTAATCGATGTTAACTATTTAATCAGTGGTGGGGAAGTGATGTCGCCTACCATTGCAAAAAAAGCTGTGGAACGATTGCCAAATACTCGGGTTTTTAATGCTTATGGTCCAACGGAAAACTGTGTCTTTAGTACGGCATTTGAATTGACGAATCGAACCAATTTCGATACGAGCATTCCGATTGGTAAGGTTCTCAATGGAACCTCCATGATAATCGTAAATGAGGAATTGAACATTGTCGATGATGGTCAAATTGGTGAACTTCTTCTAGGCGGTCTCGGTCTTGCGAGTGGTTATTGGCATCGTGAGGATGTCACAAAAGAAATGTTTATTTACTTGAATCGTGAGCGTTTTTATAGAACAGGGGATCTCGTACGTAAGCTTCCAGATGGAACTATTGAGTATTTAGGTAGGATGGATCATCAAGTTAAAATTCGTGGTTTTCGAATAGAGCTTAATGAGATCGAAAATCACATTATACTAAATGATGAGATTAAGCATTGTTCCGTTAGTATTCAAGAAAATACGCCAGGAGATAAACGTCTCGTGTCCTATCTTGTCCCGTTGAATCAAAAAACCTTTCACCTTAAAAATTTAACAGCCTATCTAAAGCAAAAATTACCTGAATATATGATCCCCTCTAATTATGTCATACTAGATAGCTTACCTTTAACAACTAATGGGAAAGTAGATCGCGCGGCATTGTCGAATACACTGTTCACTCGTCCCAACTTTGGCGTGCCTTATAAAGCGCCACAAACAGAAAGGGAGCAACAGCTGGTACACATATGGCAAGATCTATTACAAGTCGATCAGGTCGGCGTGGACGATGATTTTTTTGAACTTGGAGGAAACTCTCTTCTTGCAGCTCGAGCGATAATTCGTATGAAAGAAGCACTCGACACTTTCTTACCGTCAAGCGCGTTGTATAAGTATTCCACTATTTTCAAGCTAGCTAGCTTCCTAACGAATCAATCTACAGAAACCGATTTAACTACAGTAAATTTAGCCAATGAGATTCAATTAGACGAACGCATTTCACCATCAACTACATTCAGCCCTTCATTCTATAAACAAAAAGCCATCTTCTTAACAGGAGCAACTGGATTTTTAGGGGCATTTTTAATCAAAGAATTTCTGGAGCATGATGAGGAAGCGAATATTTACTGTCTCGTTCGTGCATCTAGTGTAGCAGAAGGTCTTCGACGCATTAAACAGAATATGGAAAAGTATCATATTTGGTCTGATGCGTATGAGCCGAAGATTCTACCGATTCCTGGTCACTTAGATCGACCAATGTTCGGGCTAACCCGAGAGGAATTTGATCAATTAGCGAAAACCATTGACGTCATTTATCATAATGGGGCAAAAGTAAACTATGTTCAAGCTTACGATTTGCACAAAAGCGCAAACGTAACTGGTACACAGATGATCCTTGAACTTGCATGCACGTCAACTCTCAAACCGGTTCATTATGTATCAACGATATCTGTATTTGGTCCGATTGGTTATTTTACGGATGTTAAAGAATTAAAAGAGGATAGTCGGTTGGAGGTAAGTGAACCGTTTATTTATAAAGACATGGGTTATGCGCAAAGCAAATGGGTTGCTGAAAGCGTAATGTGGGAAGCAAACAAAAGGGGTATTCCTATGACGGTGTTTCGTCCAGGCTTTATCATGGGTGATCGTCATACAGGTGTAAATAACACCGAAGATTACGTTGCTCGAATGATCAAAGGTTGCATCCAATTAGGGACATATCCTCATTTACCGAGACAAAGAAAAGAATTTGTACCTGTAGATTTTGTGGCCAAAGCTGTACGAGAAATTTGTCTCGATCCAACTAACTTTGGAAAAGCATACCATCTAACGCCGCCGACAGATAGTATGGACCTTGAAGATTTCTTTGCAGAAATGAATACCACACTCGGCTATTCGCTTAAGGTGGTTCCTTATAAAGACTGGGTTCAGCAACTTATCGAGGATACAAAGAATTCGAGCGATAATGCTTTGACACCATTTCTTACACTTCTCTCTGAAGAGCTTTATAATGGGAAGACAGCCTTTGAGCTTTATGAAAATATGCCCACGTACAATTCGAACAATGTGGAAAAGGCTCTTAGCGAGAGCGGGCTGACTTTTCCCATAATGGACAAGAAGTTGTTACGCACGTACTTTAACTATATGATAAAAATTGGGTTTATTCCATCACCACTTGTACGAGTTTAAAGAGCGACTAAAGCCCAATTTGCTTTAGAAGAAGCGTTATGTTAACGAGGCTGGGGCAAAAGTAGATAGACTGACCAAAATGACGAACATTCCTGAAAATAGGAACGTTCGTCGTTTGTTTTATATGAAAATGAGCAGAAGGAGAATCCGAAGACTCCTGGGGGATCAGCACGTGTCTGAAGACTCGAGTGGCGGTTTTTCACGAAGGAGGCTGAGGCCGTGTCCCCGGAAAGCGAAGGATTCTCCTGTAGCGGTGCTACTCAGCATAGTTTAGACTGTTCGTCTTTTCAACTACGACTTTTCGTTATGTCTCAGCCTCTTTTTATTGGTTTTTGACGTGCTTGAGGAGGATAGATGATTTACTGTTAAGTTTAATCGTGCCAATGAATACACTAGAAGTAACGTAACATTATGAGGCTTTTTAGATGGTGATTACGTGGAAATCTTATAGTATTTTATTCTTAAGTCTGTTCTTATTGTGCTATATTTTTTGGACTGCTAATTTTGCTTAACAAGAAGAGTCCTTTAAGCTACTCTCTAAATGTAAAGAACTGACTTCGACCATTAAACATAGTGTGATGGCGTTTAAGATCACCAGTAATTAAGATGAAATAGTGGAATTAAATGTGTTTGGAAAGTCTTCGGTAAGTCTTTTTAGTGCTTAAAAAGGTTTTCATGACGTTTCTTCGCTTTGTATCGCTTCTTTCAGATATACCGTTAGAGGAATAAACATAAGGTTGCTGAATGGAACGAATGAGCAATAGCAACCCAAAAAACGGCGATGCCACGCAAAAAATGAAAAGTGCAACCAGGAATGGCGCGGTTGCAACCGCTGGTAGGTAGAGGGAAAGTGGTCATTGGATTACGATAAGAATGAGGTGAGGAGAATGGAATTTTATCAAAAACTAAAAAAATTGAGAGCCCAAAAAGGATGGTCTCAAGAGGAATTTGCTGAAAAGCTTCAAGTCTCAAGACAGGCAATCAGTAAATGGGAAAATGGTCAAGGGTTTCCAGAAACAGAAAAACTGGTGAAGATGAGTAGGTTATTTCACGTTTCCCTGGATTACCTATTAAAGGAGGAAGATCAATCTCTTGGAGAACAAGGAACGGAAGAAGGTTACTATGCCAGTCAGGAAGTCGTGGAAGCCTATCTTCTAAATAAGAGGCAGGGCGCTAAAAAAATCGCAACTGGAGTGGCGATTCTTATAGCTTCGGTCTTATTACCGATGTATTTTCAACATGCGTTTAGCTATGTGTTGTTTATCGTAGTGATTGCTAGTGGAGTAGCCATCTTGGTATGGCAAGGATTAAGTGTGAAAGCATATGAAGAACTCGAAACACAACCATTAATTTTTGATGATTCGTTTATTCAACAGTTTAAACAGAAAAGCTTGGCTAATCGCAAGAAGTTTGGACTCTTAATTGTTACGGGAATTGTCATCATCATATTAAGTTTTGGGATACCTTTTTTAGCTAGCGACACAAGTCATGCAAACAGAGATCCCCTCTTAGCATTAATGCCGTTAATATGGGCCTTTGCTGTGTATTTGTTTATTATTGCTGGTTCTGCAATGGACGGGGAGCGGTTGGTTACCCACAATAAAGAATACCTAAAGGAATATAAAGAATATGAGGAATCAACTAAACATGAGTGGATTCATGCGGTCATGTGGCCATTGGCAACGGTTGTTTTTTTGGCCATCGGTTTTATTTGGGATACCTGGCATCCTGGATGGTTAGTATACTTGGCTGCAGCAGTTGTTACAGTCGCTTATACGACTTGGAAAAGTAGTAAAGAGTAAAAGGATTGCACAGATTTTGGTTGTTAGTATAAGAATCCCATCTTGCCCATTCGCTCGGGGTGTTGTATAGAAAAGAATCGCACTTTACTCTACAATTAGGTGCTGGAACATGTCTCTACCTTGTGACATTCCCCTTATGAAGAAAAGTAGTTAAAAAAGCTATGAGGAATAGGTTTCCTCATAGCTATGCTAACGTTTCAAGGATGTTCGTAAATGGGAAATTCACAAGAAAATCGTAATTTACAGATGTCTCAAGTAACAGTTTGATGTTTATTCTCTATTAATGTCAGCTCTTCAGATTGATTTTCTACTTACTCCAAGATCATTGGATTAGAGAACTATGTTAAATGAAAAATTTAACACTCAATTATGTAACTTAACTCCATATGGTGGTAACATTAGATTTGTTGATACTACATATTGATATGGGGGATGAATATGACGAGTGAAGAGTTTCAAAATTGGATTCAAACTTATTATGAAGAACGAGGCTGGCACGATTTAGATATTTTTATTCGAATTGGTTTTCTATCTGAAGAAACTGGAGAAGTAGCTAGAGCAATTAGAGCTCTTGAAATTGGTAGAGATAGACCGGAAGAGGAAAGAGGAGATTATCAACAAAATAAGGTGGCTCTTACTGAAGAACTAGGGGATGTTTTAGGCAATATAGCTGTCATTGCTAATAAATATAATATCTCTTTAGAGGATGTTTTTACAGTACATAGAAATAAATTAGAGGAAAGATACGCGGAAAAAGGTTAACACTAATTGAAAGTTGATCGAGTGAAGGTAAGGAGCAAAATAAGGAGGATTTTATTATGGCTCATGTGTCAGGTAACAGGAGAACAGATTCTGCTTCAAGAATAATAGTGGCATCACCACAAACCATTTATCAGTCATTCTTGCATCCAGAAGCACTCGTTTCGTGGCTTCCACCGGAAGGGATGTCGGGTCATATTGACATGTTTAATCCTCGCGAAGGCGGAACGTATCGATTGACCCTCACGTACGAAATGGATCACTCGAACCCTGGCAAGACATCAGAAAACACCGATGTGTCCCGAGTGAAGTTTTTAGAGTTGGTTCCGAACAAGCGAATTGTTCAATCAGTAAAATTCCATTCCGATGATCAAGAATTTTTAGGTGAGATGAAACAGACATGGCTCTTAGAATCCATTTCGGAAGGCACAAAGGTCACGATTATTTGTGAGAACGTACCTGAAGGTATTCGTAAGGAAGATCACGACACGGGTTTACGGTCCACTTTAGAGAATCTAGCTACCTTTACTGAATGACAAACTGTAAAAGCCATTTTTGAACTTTTTTATATAGAGGTTTACCTCCTCTCCACCGTACTTTAATCTTTAAATGTAAATCATATAAAGTGTGACTTAAAAGAACCAAGGTCTTACATTCTTGGTTCTTTTTTTATGAATGGATGAAAAAGCTAATTACAAGTTTAGTTTTTTAACTAGTTGATTGATGAAAAGATAAGAGCTGTCACGATCAAGGAGATGGGTATACTCTGATGACACTAGTTCATGCAATCATAACTTGTAAAAGTCCTTGAGAACACCAGTCAGAGTTAACTCATTATCAATAATGTATGTTTTATCCACAATGACTGGAAGTGTTGAATGCAAAAGAGTAGGAACTAGTCGGAAATTAGTAGGACGGAAAAACCCAAAATTAGAAGCCGACATAATAAAAGTAATACTTTTTTCTGTTTCTTCATTAGACATGATAAAAATACAAAATTGAGGCTTTGTATCGTTTAGGATAGAAAAATCTTGGATGATAAAAACACAATTATTATCAAATCAACTAAATGAATAGCGCTTATTCTATAGATGGAGGTGAGACACGTCATGGAACAAGTGCAATGTATGATTGATTGGATTGAAGACCATTTAAAAGGCCGATTTTCGTTAGATGAATTATCGGACTATATGGGGTATTCCCCTTATTATTATTCATTTAAATTTCATCAAGTAACGGGTGTAAGCATCAAAAGGTATATTCTTCTTAGGAGATTGTATTTGTCTACAGAAGACTTGTCGAAGAATAAACGAATTATTGATGTGGCTTTCACGTATGGTTATTCCTCACAGGAAGCGTATAGTAGAGCCTTTAAAAGGGTTTTTGGTATCAATCCTGGACAATATCAGATGAAGAAGGTTCCTGTTCAATCAATTGTTAAACTCACTACTTATAAGAATGGGGCAGGATCTACGATGAATGTTTCTAGAAAAATAGAAGTTAATAAGGTGAAGAATGAGCGAAGTGATCTTTTTGATAAAAATATCCTGCATATTATGAATGGACAACTCATGTATGATGAGTTTAAAACCAACAAACTATTGGGAGATGCTGATTATGCACCTTTTAATGAAGCGATGTGCGTGAATAAAACTACAGAGGAAATACTCAATCATACTTTTATTCGTACTCGTGCCGATGGTCATAATGAATCAGAAGAAAGTTATATGGATAAGGTCATCGTGCCTTTACATGATCTGTTTAACAAAGAGTATACATGTATTGTGTTATGGTTTGGAGAAGACATGTTTTGTCAGATGAATGTGCTTACTGTATTATCCTATCTTGAACAAACAAAGTATAAGGGGAAAGTGTTCTTAAATAGTTTTAGAGAAGATGAATTTAAAGTTAATCAAACAGAGCTTACTTTAGGGCATTACCATTTAACTTATAAAGAGACGATGATTCACCATGTCTTGCCATCAAACGAGTTAATGCCAATCATGTATCAAGCAATTAAAATTTATTTAGATATGCTTAAAGCAGAGAACGAAGTAGTGAAATATATTAGAAAGAATAAAGACTTACCTACAAAACAATTAATTCAAACGTTGTTTCATTTATTTCCGACAATAGGTTACGGTGACTCCCAGTATATTGAGCTAATAAATAAGATAAAATAATGCTAACCCGGCTTGATTTGAAGCAAACTAGCGGTAAAAGTAAATGATGTATGTCCGTTTTATCGTTTAGGAACCATGAGTCAAATGGGGAAAAAGGGAAATCAGGTTCCCCAATTCTTCACCATCCGTAAAAGAAGAAATCAATATTTTATATGTTGTCATGCCATTACAAGAAGTTCATAGCAATGAACGATGCAAGGGTAGCTAAACCATTATTAACGCAGTGCACGATTACGCCTGGCCAGACTGAGCCGGTCCGATAAAATAAATAGGCGGCCGCTAATCCAGTGAAAAACGCAATTGGGAGCACTTCGTTAATACCATGTGCAACGGCGAAGATTAAGGAACTTATGATGATACTCACCCATGGACCATATCGAAGTAAAGCACTTGTTAGCACACCTCTAAAAGCAAACTCTTCCCCGATTGGCGTTGCAACGGCAATCAAAATTAATTGAAGAAGAAATAAGAGCGTACCACCTGCAGCTGCTTCTCGGTAGGCGTCCTGTGTAGTAAAGTCTGTGTAGCCAAAGAAAGCAAGAATATTGAACAGAACGACTCCTGATACATAAACGGCAACCCCGAGTACTGCTCCAGCTATCAACCATTTACCCGTTGTTTTCTTTAACCCAAAGGGGAGCGGCTTTCGAATGCGCAGGAAATACGCTGCAGCGAAAGCACAAAGCCCTGCGCCTGCAGATAAAGCGGATAAGCTTAACCCCATGATTATAGGTGTTTCACTCGTTTGCTCTACAATGATTTTTGAGAATACGACAACCACAACAATATATACAATGGCTAATACAATGATTTCTAACCAACCTGGCCTTTGTTTTTCCACTATTAGTCCCCTCCTATTTGCTATTTACTTCTTACCCTTAAATTTCAAAGTTACTCAGTAAAAAGACTATGGCAGGAATTTATAGTGACATAGGAAAAGAGTGTATTTTTGAAATAAATCGCAATACACCTTTTATTTTCCAATAAAGTCGGGTATCTGAACACAAAGGAGATGGTGGCGTGTGTACAAGGTGACTGTATTTTTCTTATTAGTGTTTTTAGTTGCTGGTTGTCAAGGTTCTGGTGATGAATTGAATGGGCAAAATCAAAATACGATTGAAACGGAGGAAGGAGAATTAGAAGAACTAGATAGTGAAAGTGAAGCCTTGGAGTATAAAAAAATCGAAGTGGACGAAAGATATGTACTTCACTCTCATTTGATAGATGAGGATCAAGCGTTTTATACGGCTTTCTCTATTAATCGTAACGAAAGTGAAGAGATAGATTCATTGGAAAAGCAAGTAATAAATTCCCTTACTGATAGCGATCCGTCTGAACAAGATATTTTGAGCTCTTTTACAAGTTTATCTCTTGAATCACGAGAGTTAACCGTCCAATTTAATGAAGAAGGGAGTCAATTATCCACAACAACAGCACAAACGGCGTTGTTTTACGACTCGTTGATTGGGATTAGTGACCTCTATGGGATAAAAGAGATTGTCTTTATCAATCCTGACGGTGGAACAGATATTATTGTTGCAGAAAGAGAGGTTAATAAACCTCTAGTAGTTGAAGAAGAAAGAGAGGCAACACGTGGGTATTATACAGTCTATGATGAAGCGTTAGAGGAGACTTTATTTTTAGCTGGCCAGGCACTTGAAGAACAGGTTGTAAATGAAGAGGGTGAGCTTTTATCGTTTTCAGACACTGTGTATAAGATGGGAATCATTGATGAAGAAGGTGCATTTTACGCTTCTGCCGTTGTGAAGGGAATTGACATTGTAAATGCAACCCTCGTTAATGGAAGGGCATCTGTTCAATATACAATGGACGAAGACATAGTAACAGAAGCGGATCGTGTTGTGTTCGAAAATGCCATCCAGCTTGCCGCACTTGATTTCCAAGCGTCAAAAGTCGAATTGGTCAATGATACGTTAGAAGAGCATGTGATCTATTCATTAATTGAAGAGTGAAAAGTAAGACGAATTAGCTTCTTTAAGTCATTTCATCTTCTTATAGATCTAAATTTCAAGCACATGTATGAACATTAGACACATAGTCAGAATGATGGCTTGGCGCTAGATTTAGTAGATAGCAATTGCGTATTGGGGGCTATGTTAACGCATCTCTATATGGAAAACTAGTTGAAACTCTAGTCTTAAGTATATGAAAAAGAGTTGAAGAGGCTGGACATAACGAAAAGTAGTATTTGAAAAGACGAATAGTCTAAACTATGCTGAGTAGCACCGCTACAGGAGAATCTTTCGCTTTCCGGGGACACGGCCTCAGCCTCCTCCGTGGAAAACCGCCACTCCAGAGTCTTCAGACACGTGCTGATCCCCCAGGAGTCTTCGGATTCTCCTTCCGCTAATTACCATATAAAATAAACGACGAACGTTCCTATTTTCAGGAATGTTCGTCATTCTGGTCTGTCTATTTACTTTTGTCCCAGCCTCATTCGACGTGTTCAAGATTTATTGTTTTTATAAGTTAACTCCTTTGGGCACTGGCCCTGTTTTGAAAAGAATCAACAATTGAAGAACCTTAACATAAACCCAAAATATAATGATTAGAAAAAGTTTTCTCCAACATTGTAAAGGGTGAGTAGGTTGAGTGAATTTCATAACTGCAACAATATCCAATATTTTAGGCGTACGTTACGTAATGGTGGATCAGGTCAATTTGAATGTGAGTGTGATTTTAATGGTGCTACGGGTGCTCCTGGTCCAACAGGTCCAACGGGAGCAACTGGAATTGGATTTGATAGCGAAATAGTGGTATATGATCCAGCGGTAGCACCGGGTTACGCAGTTGGACAGCTGGTAAGTTTTGAGGGAAGTTTGTATGTAGTCAATACGGCACCACCGACAGGAGAGCCAGGGACATCAGCGGACTATAGCTTAGTTGCATCAAGAGGGGCGACGGGAGCGACTGGAGCTGGAAGTACGGGAGCCACAGGTCCAACAGGAGCCACCGGAATCGGGTTTGATAGCGGGATAGTGGAATACGATCCAGCGTTAGCGCCTGGTTATCCAGTCGGTCAGTTGGTAAGTTTTGAGGGAAGTTTGTATGTAGTCAATACGGCACCACCGACAGGAGAGCCGGGGACATCAGCGGACTATAGCTTAGTTGCATCGAGAGGAGCGACGGGAGCGACTGGAGCTGGAAGTACGGGAGCCACGGGAATAACAGGAGCTACGGGAGAAACAGGAGCAACAGGAATAACAGGAGTCACGGGAGTCACTGGGGTAACTGGAGAAACGGGAATAACAGGAGCCACGGGAGCAACAGGAGCCACGGGAATAACAGGAGTAACAGGAGCCACGGGAGAAACAGGAGCCACAGGAGCCACAGGAGCCACGGGAATAACAGGAGCCACAGGAATAACAGGAGCCACGGGAATAACAGGAGTAACCGGAATAACTGGAGAAATAGGAGCCACGGGAGAAACAGGAGCAACCGGAGAAACGGGAGCAACCGGAGAAACGGGAGCAACCGGAATAACGGGAGTCACGGGAATAACAGGGGCCACAGGAATAACAGGAGCCACGGGAGTCACTGGGTTAACAGGAGTAACGGGAGCCACAGGAATAACCGGTGTAACAGGAGCGACGGGAGAAACAGGAGCCACCGGAGCCACAGGGCCTGGTACTGGAGCGACTGGGGTAACCGGAGCAACAGGAGCCACGGGGGCCACAGGACCTGGTGCAGGAGCCACGGGGGCCACAGGAGAAACCGGAGCGACTGGGGTAACTGGAGAAACAGGAGCCACGGGAATAACAGGAGCGACGGGGGAACCCGGAGTAACCGGAGCCACGGGAATAACAGGAGCAACAGGAGTCACCGGAGTAACGGGAGTAACGGGAGTAACGGGAGTAACGGGAGTCACAGGAGTCACTGGGTTAACAGGAGTCACCGGAGTAACGGGAGTAACCGGAGCAACAGGAGTCACCGGAATAACGGGAGTAACCGGAGAAACAGGAGTCACAGGAGCCACGGGAATCACAGGAGTCACAGGAGAAACGGGAGCCACCGGAGTTACAGGAGTAACCGGAATAACGGGAGCCACTGGGTTAACAGGAGCCACTGGGTTAACAGGAGCCACTGGATTAACAGGAGCCACGGGAATCACAGGAATCACAGGAGTCACAGGAGAAACGGGAGCAACCGGAGTTACAGGAGTAACCGGAATAACGGGAGCCACTGGGTTAACAGGAGCCACTGGGTTAACAGGAGCTACGGGAGTCACAGGAGTAACCGGAGCAACAGGAGTAACGGGAGTAACCGGAGCAACAGGAGTCACCGGAATAACGGGAGTAACCGGAGCCACAGGAGTAACCGGAGCCACGGGAATCACAGGAGTCACAGGAGTAACCGGAGCAACCGGAATAACGGGAGCCACAGGAGTCACAGGAGTAACCGGAGCCACGGGAGTAACCGGAGCCACGGGAGTAACCGGAATAACAGGAGCCACGGGAGTAACCGGAGTAACGGGAGCAACAGGAGCCACGGGAGCCACAGGAATAACGGGAGTCACAGGAGCCACGGGAGCCACAGGAATAACGGGAGAAACCGGAGCCACGGGAGTCACCGGAGCTACAGGGATAACAGGAACGACTGGTTCAACCGGGGTGGCTGGATCAGGAGCGGTTGTACCATTTGCTTCTGGATTACCAACAACCTTAACTACTATTGCTGGTGGATTGGCAGGAACAACGAGCTTAGTCGGGTTTGGTAATTCGGTTGTAGGCGTTGGTTTAGTAGGGGGGAATGCGATTGACCTTACTGGTGCAGCTGGAACGTTACTGAACTTTGCTTTTGTTGTTCCGAGAAGTGGGACGATTACAGCGTTATCAGGCTTCTTTAGTGTGACAGCAGGACTTTCCTTAGTTGGTACCACTGTAACAATTACGGCTCAAGTGTTTCGATCTCCAGGGCCGACGCCAACGAACACGTTAACAGCGATTCCTGGTGCAGTCGTAACGTTAGCACCAGCGTTAACTGGAGCGATTACGATAGGAGCCACATCAAGCGGGATCACATCCGGGTTAAATATCCCAGTCGCAGCTGGCGATCGATTGTTGTTAGTATTTTCGGCGACGGCAACGGGATTAACATTATTAAATACTGTAGCGGGTTATGCTAGTGGGGGCTTAGCACTAAACTAACGAAACCAAACAAACTGCTGGAGATGAGTTCAGCAGTTTGTTTCTTTGTGTTTTTGTATGGTACACGTTCGTGTCTGTTAGTTCGTCGTTCCTTTTTCTATTAGGCTTTTTGCCCACTGACACCATTCTATATACATTTTCGCGTACCGAATGCCGTATTCCACAGTTAATAGAGCCCCGAGGTCTTGCTTGTTATCTTGTTTGAAATGGTCTCTCCACGCTTCTGTCTTTTCTAACGTAATGCGTTCCCTTTCTATCACTTCATCTAAAAGAGTGAGCACTTCTTTGTGAGTTAAGATTGGGAAGATAGTGGTTTTAATAAGAAATTCATCTTTTATTTTGGCTGATTTTAAAGGTTCTTCTATAGCCCACCGAATGAGTTCTTTTCTCCCTTTATCTGTAAGAGAGTAAATCTTTTTATTGGGGGATGATTCTTGAATCACAAGCTCGTGGTCTACGAGTTCTTCTTTTTCCATTTTGTGAAGCTCTGTATAAATTTGACTGTGGGTTGAACCCCAAAAATGAACCATCTGTTGCTTAAAAATGTGGACAACATCATAACCAGTCACGCGTCGTTTGGAAATGATTCCTAAAAGAGCATATCGCAGACTCATATCTTATTCATTCCTTAAAGTTTGTCAATATAAAGAAACTATACCATATCTTCTTGACCATTGTCTGACGAGTGTTTATTATTACTATAGTTTCATATGTCAAAAAAGACATATGGTGCAGAGGGGAGATTCATATGGATAACGTTCTTTATCAAACGCACATTGGGACATGGGTGATTTTAGCATTAGCTGTAATTGTCAGTCTGTTTTATCGTTCTTTCTATTTAAAGATCTTTTTTAGAATTCTTGCAGTGTTGATGTTAACAAGTGGAATTGGTTTAGCCATTTCTCTTTCTTTCCCACTCGTCTTTGTAATGAAGTTGATTATAGCTGTACTGTGTATAGGCTTAGTAGAAATGTTGTTAAAGCGAGAGAAGCCTATTAAATCCTACGTTCTGTTAGGTTCAACCTTTATAAGCTTTTTATTGTTATGCCTGATCGGTTTTGGGGTGATTCGATTCTAATGAAGAAAAAAAGAATGAAACTCGTATTGCTCATTATCCTCGCTCTTATTATATCTAGTATTCTAGGCTTTTATATCTGGTCACAAAATACGTACAGTGCTATTAGAGACCTTCCTAAAAGCGTAAAGGAACAAGATGGTTGGCTTTTATTTGAAGCGGATGACCCGCAAAATGGGCTCGTCCTCTATCCAGGAGCCAAAGTAGAACCAGATGCTTACGCCTTTTTAGGTGAGGAATTAGCTAGCCAAGGCATCACGGTAGCCATTCCATCTGTCCGCTTGAATTTACCTATTTTTGACCTTTCTAAAGCGGATGAGTTGTTTCAAAGGGAGGGCGTTGACTCGTTGAACTGGTATATAGGTGGTCATTCCATGGGAGGAGCGGCAGCTGCTATGTATGCAGATGCAAACTTGGATAAGGTTTCTGGTTTAGTGTTATTAGGTGCTTATGCTGCTGATAATGATTACTTACAAACGTCTCAGCTTCCGGTTTTGTCGATTAGTGGTTCTGAAGACGGCTTAAGTACACCTGAAAAAATCAATCAGTATCGCCCAAATCTTCCTAATCCTGCTCAATTTATTGAGATAGAGGGAGGAAATCACGCTCAGTTCGGGGTATATGGGCCTCAATCTGGAGACAATGAAGCCGCTATTTCTGTTGATAAGCAACAAGAGATGATCATAACAACTATTTTAGAGTGGATAGACGACCAGGGGGACGTATGAAGAAGCTCCGGATTTTTTCCATCGTAACAACCATTGTTGTACTGTTTGTGCTACTTCAAGGCTCCATTGTCACAAAGACCGGCTCTGGACAAGGCTGTGGAACAACTTGGCCACTCTGTTTTGGAGATGTTATTCCGTACAATCCAACGTTAGAAACGATTATTGAATACACACACCGCTTACTATCCAGTATAGCTGGTATGCTTGTGTTCATCTTATCCTTCTGGTCTTGGAAACGGTTATCCTATGTAAAAGAGATTCGCTTTTTTGCTCTTTTAGCTTCAGCGGCTATTTTGCTTCAAGGTTTAATGGGAGCTGGTCAAGTTGTTTATGGGCAACCGCCGTTAATTATGGCCCTTCATTTCGGCTTTTCAGCCATTTCATTAGCGGCTGTCTCTGTTATCACGCTGTTTACATTTGAAAAGCGGTGGAATCCGTTTAAGGTGACTGTAGAAAAAGCATTTCTTCGGTATGTGATAGCCCTCACCATTTATTCGTACTTGGTTATTTATACAGGGGCATTTGTGAAGCATATGGGCGCTGCGACGGCATGCTCTGGGTTTCCACTATGTAATGGTGAATGGATCCTTTTTAGTGAAGGGACGATTGTGTTTGCCCAAATGTTTCATCGGCTTGCAGGAATGACGTTAGCCTTGCTCGTACTTCTATTTGCCGTTTGGGCCATTCGTATGTACAAAAAGCAACGATCCCTCGTTATCATTAGTTTGATCAGTACAGGGCTGATTGGCATTCAACTTGCCAGTGGGATTGGAATGGTACTCACATATAATCAAAACTTAACAATTGGAATAATCCATGCGCTAACGATTTCTCTTTTATTTGCTTTGTTTACGTATACCATCGTTTTATCGAGAAGAGGATGATTGAAGATGACTGATTTAGATGATGCCTATGCGCTATGCTATGAAAGAATGAAAACACATTCTGCTACGTTTTCGAAAGCTTTTCATTTTCTCCCAGTAAAGCAGAGAAGAGCTGTTTGGGCGATTTATGCTTTTTGCAGACAAGCAGATGACATTGTTGACGATGAAGGCGAGATGTTTACAAAAAGGCTTAAACTAAAAACGTTTGAGCAACAGTTCGATCAGATGCTTGTAGATAAAGATGTTTCCCAGCCCGAGTGGCTAGCGCTAAAAGATGTGTTTAACCAGTTTCATGTGAATCCATCCGATTTTAAAGATCAATTAAAAGGACAAGCGTTCGATTTGCGAATAAAGCGGATCGTCACTATAGAAGAGTTGGAGCAGTATTCGTACTTTGTAGCCAGTACTGTCGGGCTAATGCTCTTACCTATTCTTGCGCCAAAGGATCATCACGCATTGAGGGAAAGCGCTATTGCCCTTGGAAAAGGAATGCAGCTTACGAACATCCTACGGGATGTGGGAGAGGATCTTCAAAGAGGCAAAATTTACTTGCCTATTGATCTAATGAATGAGTACGGGGTGACCGAGGAGCAGTTAAAAGCAGGAGTTGTCGACCAATCGTTTATTGATCTGTGGGAAGCAGTAGCTAGAAAAGCCGAACACTACTATGACCAGTCTTTAGAGCAGTTGGATGTGTATCCTAATGAAGCCAAATTTAGTGTATATGGGGCTACTATCATGTACAGAGAGATTTTACAAGCAATTCGAATGGAAAAGTACGATGTGTTTTCCCGTAAGATTTATGTAGACGACCAGCGCAAAAAAGAGATATTAGCCGAGTTACGATTAACGAAAGACGAGCATAGAAAACCTCTTTGATAAGATTTTAAAATTTTGAACGTCTTGGCATTTTGTAAAGAAGTATGGTAGATGGAAGAAGCGTAAAGTAGAACGAATCAAATACACTGATTGGTGTTCAATTTAAGATCGTTAAAAACACCAAGAAGAAAAACTATTTGTTAGAAAAATTATTCGCTTCACATGGTGAGGATGTAGATTAAGATAAAGCTAAAATTTGTATCCTTAACTCGTTGTTAGTATATGCTTTCATAACAATGAGGGAGGGTACAAGCTCCATCTTTTATTGTATGTCCAATCAATGTATCTATCTAAATGATAAAAAAAGACAACCGTTACTTTGCGATTGTCTTTTTTGTAGGATGTGCTAATCTCAAAACCTATTTGTGATCAAGATGGTACTTAAATACTTCCTAAATCTATCAGTAGTAATTCACATGTTGAATGGAGCCGTTTCAACGTCGCCTTTTCCTCCACCTGCTTGTTCGACATCGCCTTTTCCGCCCGGAGAGTTAGTCGTAATAATAGTGATGATGGCAGTTGCTAAAAGTGCATAAGACCATTTTTTTAAGTTTGATTCACCCCCACAATATGATTGTTTTGACCCATTTTTCGAGCCAACTTTAAATATTCGAGGGAACGTGCTAAATCTCCTTTAGACTCGAAATAGTGTGATATTTCGTCACACATTAATGCATATTCAAAATACAATTCGTCCGATTCAAGCGTGGCTAAACCGGTATTAACAAGAGTGATATTGTTTTCAAGATATAGTCCACGACTGATCTTACAGCGTGCAATGAATTCCGGAAGTTTAAGCCTTTTGACTCTTTTTTCGAGATCGTCCATACCGTATGAGTAAGTGCCCATCATCATTTGAACATTGTATAGATGATACGTTGTTTTTACTGCTGTTACGGAGTCTTTGAATTCAGGAATAGCTAGTGCCATTTTGAAGCTTTCCATGGCATTTACAAACTGATCTAATGCTATGTAGTGAAGTCCTAAGTTGTGATATGTAAGAGCATTTTCATAGGGGTAAGGCTTTGTCATTTTGCCAATTTCTCTATAAAGAGCTTCTGCCGTGTCAAATAGCTTCATTTCGCTTGCAATGATGGCGAGGGCTAGTTTACAAGTAATTTCGTTCTTTTTATATAACGAGTCTCTTTCAAATATTTCTAGAGCCTGCTCGGTATAGGAAATGGCAAACGTATATTGGTCGATCTTGTAATAACTCATTCCAAGCTTTTGATAAAATTCAGCTTTTTCGGCTTGATCGTCTACTTTGTCGAGCAATCGTTCAGCAATTTTGGCGTACATTAGGTATGTTCGTGTTAGTTCTGCTGTGAAAAAATTTTCCGGTCGTACAGTAAAATAACAAATTGCTAATAAGAAAAAATTAAATAGCCGATAAGATGCGTGCTTTCTACCTGTTAATAAACACGTTTATTCGTGAGGGATTGCTTAGAGGTCTGCTAGGACAAATTATAAAGATAAGTCAACTACATGGAAATAAATAAGAAGACTTTAGTCTTGTTCTATTGTCCCCCTATTCATTAATCTTCTGTTTACGTTAGCTATATCAGTTGCAATGCCTTCTATCAATGTATTACGATTACGACTTGTATTTATTATTGACTTACCACTTGTACGATCATCAAGCCCTATTACGTGACCGAATTCATGAGAAGCTGCGCTCTTTCTAACATTGGTATTATTGCGAACTGAACTCAAATGAGTGTTTAGTAACCTATGGGAAGGCGTTTTGCGACCAGCTTGACCTTGATAAAGGATTCTAGCATAAGTATGAGGTTTTAGAGCATTTAATATTACAATTCCAGCTTTGATTAAAGAGTTAAAAGTTAATTTAATTCCAACCAAGGATCGTTGTTATAAAGTAAACTGAATGGTGTCTCTCCACGATTAAACTTTTAAGATTTTGTAAAGTTCCTCGTGATAAGAAGGATTTCGTATACTGTCGTGATAGTATTTTAGATACATTGTAACAAAAAGATTTCGCAAGAGGTGTTTGTGGTTGAATCACAAAAAAGAAAAAAGCAAGGTCCATACGTGGTGGGAGATCCTCGTTGTGTCCACAAAGTTAGGGTTAACCTCATTCGGAGGACCTATCGCTCATTTAGGGTATTTTCACGAGGAATATGTACGGCGAAAAAAGTGGATCAATGAAAAAAGCTATGCAGATTTAGTCGCATTGTCTCAATTCCTTCCTGGTCCTGCCAGTAGCCAAGTAGGGATTGGGATTGGCGTCCTTCGTGGTGGCGTTCTAGGAGGGGTTCTATCGTTCCTCGGCTTTACACTCCCGTCTGTTTTTGTTCTTATTCTGTTCGCTCTATTTATGCAAACAACTGGTGTTGAGTTAACTGGTTGGATTCATGGTCTTAAATTGGTGGCAGTAGCAATTGTAGCTCATGCCATCATAGGAATGGCGAAAAAGTTAACCCCCGATTTAAAAAGAAAAGCGATTGCTCTTCTCGCATTGGTCGTTACCTTATTGTGGCATACTCTGGCTGCGCAAGTTGGAATCATTCTGTTGGCTGCTTGTCTAGGTTATGTGATGTACAAGCATCAAGACAATCATGTGAAGTCTGAAATGTCCTTTCCGTTATCGCGTCGCTTTGGCATCATTTGCTTATCACTCTTTGTTGGCTTGCTTCTACTATTACCGCTAGTAAGAGAACTAACGTCCATTCAATGGATTGACATGTTTGATCGTTTTTATCGATCCGGTTCGTTGGTTTTCGGCGGTGGTCATGTGGTGCTGCCTTTACTGGAACGAGAATTTGTGCCAACTGGATTGGTAAGTGAAGAGGCATTCCTTGCTGGGTATGGAGTGACCCAGGCCGTACCGGGACCATTGTTTACGTTCGCTGCTTATTTAGGAGCCACAATGAATGGATGGCTAGGCGGCTTAATGGCAACAGTGGCTATATTCTTACCGGCGTTTCTTTTAATACTAGGGGCGATTCCATTCTGGGACCAGTTAAGACGAAATCCTAAAGTAAACGGCGCATTAATGGGTGTAAATGCAGCTGTTGTTGGTCTTTTACTTTCTGCTTTTTATCAACCGATTTGGATAAGTGCTGTTTTTGAACCAATTGATTTTGCGCTTGTAGCGATTTTGTTTAGCATGTTGGTTTATTGGAAGCTACCGCCTTGGGTGATTGTTGTAACAGGGGCAATCTGTGGTGCTATAGTAAGTGCCCTCTAACTAACGAACACCCTTTTGTATGTTTAAGTGAAGAGCTGCATCTAAGCCAAGGCTGTAAAGCCTTGGCTTTATTGATGTATTCCTTCTTAATGTGGTTATAAGAGAAGCGTTTTTAAAAATTGTATTGACAATAGAAGACGGTTCATCCTATATTATTGATATATCAATCATTTCGATATCAATAATTGAGGAGTCAAGTAAAGGAGGCCATTAATGAATTCGTGTGCACTTAAAGTAGAGCTGTTCTTAAAGTTACAGTCTGTAAATAAAGAGTTATGTTCAGGTTTTGAATCTTGTTTTGGAGCCAGTACGTCACGTATTCAAATACTGCATGCCCTTCTTGAAGAAAACGAAATTCTTCAAGCGGACTTGCAGAAGCAATTGAATATAGATCCTGCCGCCATTACGAGACATTTAAAGCAATTGGAAAAATCGGGTGTCATTAGTCGGTATCGAAAAGATAACGACCAACGTGCCACATGGGTTAAGTTAGAAGAGGTAGCAAAGATAGAGATAGAGAAGTCATACAAGGAAAAGAAAGAGTTTATTGATCAACTGTTTGATCGCTTTACAGAAGAAGAATTAAGTTTGTTCCATAAAATGATACAGCGCGTCGAGCTGAACATTGAAGAAGCCGTTCGTGCAAAGGAGAGTAATGAAAATGGATAAAGTGGGAAATGAAATGACAACGAAGGAACATTTTTTAAACGTACTTGAAAGTAGAAAATCCATTCGTATTTATGACGAAAACGTTAAAATCTCAAAAGAAGAAATGACTGAACTATTGGCAGCGGCTATAAAAGCACCTTCTTCTGTTAACTTGCAACCTTGGCGATTTGTTGTAATTGAAAGCGACGAAGCGAAATCAACATTAGCGCCACTTGCTTCATTTAACCAAAACCAAGTAAAGACGTCGTCAGCGGTCATTGCCGTTTTTGCTGATATGAATAATTTAGATTATCTTGAAGAGATCTATGGCAAAGCGGTTGAACTAGGGCTGATGCCTGAAGAGGTGAAAGAAAATCAAGTTCCTGCTATTCGTGGTCTTTTATCAGGCATAAGTAATCAACAGAACAAGGAAACCATTTTAATTGATGGTGGACTCGTATCGATGCAACTTATGCTAACAGCGAAAGCCTTTGGCTATGACACCAATCCAATTGGCGGATTTGATAAAGAGAACATCGCTGAAGCATTTGGCTTAGAAAAAGAACGGTATGTTCCGGTTATGTTAATTTCGATTGGTAAAGCGAACGAAGCTGGGTATAAATCGTATAGAATGCCGGTTGAACAAGTAACAGAATGGAAGTAAGCTTTCACAAAAAGGACGTCCTCTAGGAGCGTTCTTTTTTTGTTAGCGAAAAACGTGACAGCAGTCTGTAAATGTATAAACACCGGCAAGAAAGGGTACAAACAAAACAGAACCCTAATTTGTTTGGTGAAAACGGAAGGAGTTACGTGACATGAACACACAGCAGATGGAAAAAATCAAAACCGGTAAAGGATTTATAGCAGCTCTTGACCAAAGTGGCGGGAGTACACCAAAAGCGTTAGCTGAATACGGTGTGCCAGAAGAAGCGTATGCTTCAGAGGAGGAGATGTTTGACCTCGTTCATGAAATGAGAACCCGCATCATGAAGTCTTCTGCCTTTCATTCTGATAAGATTCTTGGGGCGATCCTGTTTGAACAAACAATGGACCGTAAGATTGACGGTGACTATACAGCCGATTATCTCGCAAATAAAAAAGGCATTGTCCCTTTTCTGAAAGTGGATAAGGGATTGGCAGATGAAAAAGATGGCGTTCAATTAATGAAGCCAATCGATCATCTTGATGAAACCCTCAAGCGTGCGAATGAGCGGCATATATTTGGTACAAAGATGCGTTCTGTTATCAAAGAAGCAAATCAAGAGGGGATTCACAAGGTTGTCGAGCAGCAGTTTGAAATGGGGAAGACCATTATTAGAGCAGGACTTGTCCCAATCATTGAACCAGAGGTGGACATTCATAGCGCAGATAAAGAAGCGATAGAGCACCAATTAAAAGAAGAGCTGCTCACCCATCTGAACATGCTACGTGACGATGAACGGGTGATGTTGAAACTAACCATCCCATCCAAAGACGGATTTTATCAAGAGCTTGTTGATCATGATCGTGTCGTTCGTGTTGTGGTTCTTTCTGGAGGCTACTCTCGGGACGAAGCCAACAAGAAGCTGAAGCGTAATCAAGGATTGATCGCGAGTTTTTCCAGAGCCCTTAGTCAAGACTTACATGCGGATCAGACTGAATCGGAATTTATCCATGCGCTACAAACAGCTGTTGATTCTATTTATGATGCCTCTGTAAACAAAACACAATAGAAGATTTAACCCCCGTGCTGTTCATGCATAGGGGTTTTTACGTGAAGGTGAATCTAATACATCGTTATTTACGTATAGCGAAATGTATGGATGGAATTGTCTCTTAATACACACCTAAGCCAATGGTTATGTAAAAAGATATAAAGCCGCTGAAATCTAGAGAAGGAGTGGAGCGAAGATGATAGTAGAAGCTGCACTATTACAAGTTATCCCAGGGAAAGAAAAAGAGTATGAAGAGGCCTTTCGAGAAGCGTCTGTTCTTATTTCTTCAATGAAAGGTTACCTGTCACATGAATTGCAACGTTGTCATGAAGTAAAAGGTAAATACTTGTTACTTGTGAAATGGGAAACCATAGAAGATCATACCATTGGATTTAGACAGTCGCTTGAGTATATTCAGTGGAAGCAACTGCTTCATCATTTTTATGACCCGTTTCCGGTTGTGGAGCATTTTGAGGCTGTCTCGCTAAATTGAAGTAAAAATTTGTGTAAATAGAGGAGCGAGGTTATTGAAGAAGTGAAATCTTTACAAAAGAGGTCATACGCTTTTTGGTCTACGATTTGTTTTTTGCTGTGTGTAGCTGTTTGGGTTCCTAATATCGTTTTTCAAGTGGCAAGTCCGTTATTTCTCTTAACGTTTATTATTGGACCAGTTGGCATGATTCTAGCTTTGTGGAGAAAGTATTTTTTACTAGCTGCTCTCAATCTATTTGGGACGTTAAGTTTTTTTATCCTTATGTTTCTTGTATACTGGTTAAATTCATTCTGAAAAGAAGCATCTTAAAAAGCGTATAAGAATGGAACGAAATTACTATCCTGATTTAACAGCGGCACTTATTGGAAGTATTTAATCGAATTAAAAGAACTTACTCGTTATGAATAGAAAGATAGTCTGAAAGCAAACAGTGAGGAGCGGGTGATGTTACATTTGAGGTTCGCATCTCCTGTTTGGCTTTACCTGTCAGCGTAAAACGTCCAAGGGTGATAAAAAAAGTTCAAGAAGGCAATAGACATAGATTGAAACAGGAAACAAGTGGATGGGACGTCGACTGAAAAATAGCCCTGACAGCTTACGCTCAGAGGGCTAATTTCGTTTGTTTGTGGCGTGCTTATGAAGTGGCTAGAGTATCTTTATTGCCATAGTCTTTTTTTACTTTTTGTTTAATAGTAGGGGTAAAGCGGTCTAATCCAAGTTGTCCAGCGTTTTGTTTACTGATAAGAAGGATAATGGCCATAATAAGCATGAGCGGATTCGTTGATACGGTTCCTGCTAAGAGGAAAGAGGTATTCATCATACCACCGAAAAACGCTGCGCTTTTTGTGAAAAGACCAACAATAAGGGCGATTCCGATGAGGACTTCTCCCCACATAACGAGAAAGCTAAAAAGGTCGGCATAAGGGATGGCTACATGTTCTAAAAAAGCGACGTATAGCGGGTAGGCGACATCTTCCCCTTTGAGCACAGGATTTGCAGCAGCAACCTGTAAAAATCCACCTGCATGAAATTCTGCCCCAACTACTTTTCCAATACCAGAACTAAACCACATCCAGCCAAGTGAGACACGAAGAACGGTTAAAAGCAACTGCGCCATTTTAGATGATTGTAAAAAATGTAACATAGGAAACCTCCTTAGTTTGTGAATGTGTTCACATTCTCTTTATACTCTTAGTATACACTTGATTATTTAATTGTGAAGTATTTCACAAACTAATTCACAGATTGTTCATATTTCGATTAGAGCGTTAGTACAAAGAGGCTTAAGTAGTTTCCTGCAGACTCCACAGGAGCCGTTTTTAAATAGACGATCTTGCTCCTTTGTGTTATTGTAAACCAAATAATTTATAAGTTTACAATTGAATGGAGAGGCGGGTTTTTCGTGTTTATTGGGAAACAGATTCATCATCATGCTTTGGCGCTACCAGACAAAATCGCTGTTATCTATAATAAAAAGCAGATTCCTTACTGCATGCTTCAAGAGAAAGTGGAGCAATACCGTGGGCATTTGTATCGTGAAGCCCAAAAAGATCAGAGGAAAGATCCCTTTACTGTGGCTATTGATGTGATGCAACAAGATGAGCAATTGTACTGGTTTTTAGCGGTGACAAGCCTTGGCTGGAATGGTGTACTTTGTCATCCGAATTGGTCTGAATGTGATGTGATTAAAATGGCTAAAAAAGCAACAGCAGACGTTATTTTGAGCAATCGTTTCCAAACAGTAGAAGCGGACATTACCATTTGGAGAATGTCTAGTTTTCCTACGTCAGACGAAAAACAAGCTATTCCGTATGCAAAAGGAACGGAACCGTTTTACACAGGGTTTACCTCTGGAAGCACTGGGGAACCTAAAGCCTTTGTTCGGAACCATTTGTCGTGGTCAGGGAGCTTTGACGATGTGCAACAAGTGTTTGCGCTAAGCCAGTTAGATCGAGTTTGCATACCAGGATTGCTCTTTCATTCTTTGTTTTTATTTGCAACCATTCATACCCTCCATATTGGGGCAACGGTTTGTTTAGAGCAAGAGTTTCAAGTGAAACAAACAAAGAATACAATAGAAGCTTATAAAGTGAACGTTATTTATGGAGTGCCAACAATGCTGTATGCCCTGTCCCTGGAGGGAATAGATGCACAGCTTGTTGAAAAAGTCATTGTTTCTGGAGCGGAATGGCATGAAACAAATCGAGCTCAAGTAAAAGCGATCTTTAACCAAGCAACGCTTTATGAGTTTTACGGTGCATCAGAGCTAAGTTTTGTTTCGTACCTAAACCATTCAAATGGAAAGCAGCTTAATTCTGCTGTTGGGGAACTTTTTCCCAGTGTAGAGGTTGAAGTAAAACGAGATGGCCAACTCGTTGTTCGTAGCCCATATTTATTTACTGGCTATGTAGGACAAGCGCCAATTGGGGAATCATTTTCAGTTGGGGACATCGGCTATTTCGATGAACACCACATCTTACATGTTAAAGGAAGAATAGGGAATATGCTGACGATTGGGGGCCATAATGTCTACCCAGAAGAGACGGAAAGAGTGGTAAAAGCGTTGCCGTTTGTAGAAGAAGCGGTAGCGGTTGGAACGTATCATGGATATTGGGGTAATCAAATGGTGCTTTTCGTGCAAACTGCTCAAGCTCAGGAGTTTGCATTGGTACAGATAAAAGCAAGACTGAAAAAATGTCTACCTACACTCAAACGTCCAAGAAGGATTTACGTCGTAGAAGCATTGCCCTTATTAGCAAATGGAAAAGTCGATCGACAAGCGTTGGAGGTGAAACGAGATGAATGCAGTCTATGTGGTGAAAGCAAAACGAACGGTTATTGGCAAAAAAGGGGGCATTCATAAGAAGGTTTCACCTGAAAAGTTAGCGGCGGCAGTTTTGGCAGAACTAGGGAAGGCGCTACCAGTTGATGGGGTTATAATGGGTAATGCAGTTGGCGAAGGAGGGAATATCGCCCGGCATTCGTTACTTGAAGCAGGCTTTCATCCTAGCGTTCCCGGATTGACTGTCGATAGTCAGTGTGGAGGAGGATTAGAAGCTATTGTTACCGCTGCTCGTTTTATTCAAGCAGGTGCTGGAGATTGTTACCTAGCTGGTGGTGTGGAAAGCACGAGCTTAGAGCCTGCCCGCTTTCGAGTTGGAGAAAAAACGCCAATTCTCCGGGCCTCGTTTGCCCCTGCTGACATCGGTGATCCTGATATGGCAGCATCAGCTGAAAGCGTGGCCGAGGAATTTCGTATAACCAGAGCTCAGCAAGATGCGTATGCGCTAGAAAGCTATAGGCGGGCTTATGAAGCGGATCTGGAAGGTCGGTTTGACGAAGAAAAAATTTTAGCACATCAAGGGATACGAGATGAAGGCATACGTAAGCTTTCGGAGAGGTTAGTTAAAAGAATGCCGCCTCTTATAATGCCATCTGGTACCATTACGGCGGCAAACTCTTGTGAAAAATCAGATGGGGCAGCAGCAGTGATCCTGATGTCTGAAAAAGCCTGTCGAGAAGCAGGTGTGAAACCGTGGCTTCAATTCGTTGATAGCGTAAGCGCAGGTGATGATCCAAATTACGCTAGTATAAGTCCAATTGGTGCAATTCAAAAACTTCTCTATCGGAACTCCTTGCACATAGATGCTATCGGACGAATGGAATTTAATGAGGCCTACGCGGCGCAACTGATTGCTTGTGGAAACCACATACCCCTCTCATTTAGCCGAGTAAATGTATCAGGCGGTGCTCTGACTCTTGGTCACCCTTATGGTGCTTCTGGTGCAATCAATGTCTGTCGCTTGTTTCACGAATTACCCAGCTGTAACATGAAGTATGGCATCGCCACAGTCGGTGCTGCTGGTGGTGTTGGAACGGCGGCTCTTTTTAAGAAGGTTTCAGTTACATGAGCAAAATCGCTAAACATAAAATGAACGCCAAACCAGAAAGCGGCGTCATGACCTTTTTTTCTTTTGCGCTTTTAGAAGCGAAGTTGGCTAATGTATTTATCGCCAGAAACAGTGTGAATAGCCAAGCAAGAAGATGAACAGGCAAAAAAGCAAAGCCAGTTAATACATTTGTATACGTTAAAAAGGTGACGGCCATCACGAGCAAAATCAATGCATTGGCAACACTAACAACACGCATGGGAAGTGGTAATACGCGATAGAAACCACCCATTGCATAGTCACCTAGTGGAAAACCTAAAGCCAAGAAAAGTTGAAATATACTAATAATAACAAAAAGAATTGACACACCTATTGCTAGAATAACGTCCAATGTCTTTCCTGCCTCCTTTAAAAACAAATTGTATTTCCTTTGTCGGTGTGATACGATCATATGCATTCGAGGTGAGTATAGATGGTACTATATCAAATGAAAATACTTGTAAGCTCACAACTTCATCATCATAACAAGTAGTCTTGCTAGCCGATTTCTAAAAAATCGCACATAGGAAGACTATTTCTCATGAAACCGTATTTGATTAAGTGTACCACTAATCAAGTGCGGTTTTTTATGTTTACTAAAAAAAGGAGGAAAGAAGAATGAAGAAAATGGATTACCAAAATGTAAGAGGCACACAGGATTATTTACCAGCAGCGGAAGGTATACGACGGAATATGAAGAGAACCCTTGAGGACGTGTTTAGTCAATATGGCTGTAAACCGCTAGAAACACCTATTTTGAACTACACCGATTTAATGGCTTCTAAATACGGTGGAGGCGCCGAGATTTTAGAAGAAATGTACACGTTAACAGACCGAGGAAAGCGTGATTTGGCACTGCGATACGATTTAACCATTCCGTTTGCAAAGGTAGTGGCGATGAATCCAACGTTGACCATGCCATTTAAACGTTATGAGATTGGGAAAGTTTTTCGAGATGGTCCTATTAAAGCTGGGAGATTTCGGGAATTTACCCAATGTGATGTCGATATTGTTGGCGTTGACACCCAAGTTGCAGAAGCAGAATGCATGTTAATGGCGGTGGATGCGTGTGAAAAACTCGGATTACCAATGGTGATTCACTATAACAACCGTAAGCTGTTAACAGGTATGCTTGCATGTATAGGAGTAGAAAAGGAAAAACAAAGCAGAGTGATCCTCACTATCGACAAATTGGAGAAGATTGGTGCGAGCAACGTTGTGAAGGAGTTACACGCGCAAGGGCTATCTCAACAGGTAACAGCCACGATTGAGTCGTTTTTACAAGCAGGACATTCAATGGACTACTTCAAACGATACGCGGAAGAAAGTGTAGACGTGCAACAGGGAATAGCAGAAATAGAAGCACTACAGTCGTTTCTTACATCTTTAGCCATTGAGAAACAATGTGTCTTTAATCCTTTTCTTGCTAGAGGACTAGAAATTTATACGAGTACGGTATACGAGCTATTTTTAGAAGATGGAACGATTACGTCAAGTATTGGCAGTGGTGGTAGATATGATCAAGCGATTGGTGGGTTAATTGGTACAGATGAAACGTTCTCAACAGTTGGGATATCCTTTGGCCTTGATGTTATGTATGAAGCAATTCGTTCTACGAACCAGCCAGCTAGTCCATTAGTAGATTATTACATTGTTCCATTAGGCAAGCAGACCGAAGCCTTGTTAGTGGCTCGTGAGTTACGAGAGCAGGGCTACCGAGTTGAATGTGAATGGTCCAGTAAGAATCTACGAAAAGCGTTAACGAAAGCGAATAAAGAGGGAGTGAAGTATGTCATTATCATTGGGGAAGAGGAAGTGGAACAGAATCAGTACAAAAGAAAAGATATGCAGTCAGGTGAAGAAAAGAGGATACCGTTTCGATTTGCGTAAGAAGGTAGTTCAGACGACATCAATTCAGTAAAAGATGTCGTCTGTATCGTTTAAGCGGAGGTTGTTTTGGTGTCTTGCTCAAGAAATAGATGAATGTGCTTGAGGTCATCATAGGGTAAGCGTTTTCCTTTAACGATCTGATAATTTTCCATGCAAATACCGGTAATGAGGATAAGATCGCCTTCATCTGCTAATGATAGTGCCTTTTGAATGGCTTCGCCTCTTTCTCCTACTAGGTGTAGGTGCTCAGGTTTATTTATAAAACCAGAGATAACATCTGCCATGACGGTTTCTGGGTCTTCATCGCCAGGATGGTCAACAGTTACAACGATTTCATCCGCTTTTCCTTCAACAGCCTTTGCAATTTCTGGTCGTAAATAGGAAGGTCTGACGCCAATACCAGCAATAAGAAGTATTAATCGTTTATAGGAAAAGGGTTTTATAGTATGGAACAGTTTTTCAAAAGCGAAAGGACTATGAGCAAAGTCAAAAATTAACTGCCTTCCTGGATAATCGGTTAGTAATTGGAAGCGACCAGGAGCTCCTTTAACAAGTGGAAAACAACGAATGATTTCCTCTATAGCGTATCCTTTTACCAGACAAGTCGTGACGGCAGCTAAAAGGTTTGCAACATTGTGTTCTCCGAATATCGGTGCCATAACGGAGTAGCGTTTCCCATGGACGATTAAGTCGAAGGAGGTACCAGATTGCTGCGTTTGTAGTTTTTGTGCCATGACGGTCGCTTCCTGTTCAATGCTATAGGTCCAAAGCTCTCCTTGAAACGAGTTAATAATGGCAGCTGACATCCCTGCATCATCAAGGTTCACAACCGCTTTGTTTGCTTGTTGAAAAAGCTTCAGTTTTGCGTTTCGATAATGCTCCATAGTGTTATGAAAATCAAGGTGTTCTGGTCGTAAGTTTGAATGAACCGCGATATCAAACTGTAATCCATGAAGGCGCCCTTGTTCAAGGGCAATGGACGTGGCTTCCATCGCAACGTGAGTTGTTTTGTTTTCTCTAAGTTGATCAAAGAGCGTATAAAGATCAGATGATTCTGGTGTAGTAGGTGTGGTTGTTTCTACATTGATTTTTCCGTATTGATCCCAAACTCCTGCTGTTCCAATGGAAGCGGTTGGCTCGCCGAGAGCGTTTACTAATGAGCGTATGTAAGCCGTAATGGTTGTTTTTCCGTTTGTACCGGTAATTCCCGTTAAGGCAAGTTCCTTATGTTTGTTTTGATAAAAAGCAGATGCAAAGCTAGCCAGCGCTTTTTTGCTATCATGAACCACTACAAATGTACGGTCAGGTCGTTTGAAATACCAATCCATCATAAGTTCTTTTTCACTTCCAACGATAACCTGAGCGCCATTTTTTATGGCAGAGTCTATATATTGGTGACCATCCACGTGCTGTCCTTTTATACAAATAAAACAGCTATTGGTTGTGACTTTCCGTGAATCGTACGTGATGGAATGAACGGTGGCAGGGGAGGGGCCGACAACAAAAGCGATGGTTTCAAGCACGTTTGACTGTTGAAATAAATTCTCCAAAAAAGTACCTCCATAATTAGGTAATGAGTGAGTCGTGCTTGTAGTCATTAGACTAGTACCTACTCATACCTTTTAAAAGGTAATTTGAAACCTGATTTATTAAAATAATTATTTATGGAGAAAGTAGAGGAAAAAAATAGAGGGAGGTTGAAGAGGATATTGTATCTATTAGGACCTTTCTAACGATACTAGATGTTTCATAATTAGGTTGTTCACCTGTACAGGATTATCAAGATTTGTCGCATGGTGAGCGTTTTCGATGTAAACAAGTGTTGCTTGAGGAATCTTATTTGCCATTTCTTTTTGTTGGCGCGCTGTCATCGTATCATGATCCCCTTGTAGAATAAGGGTAGGGCAGCTTACTTTGTGAAGATCCTCCTTGCTTTCCATTCTGGATACGGCATCCCAAATACGTACCCACTGCTTATGTGGGATAGAAAGAACGGATTTTTTGATATAGTCAGCATTATTCTTATTAAAGGTTGATAGGGTTTTTGCTTGTATAGAAGCCATTAGGCTCATGGGGATGAATCTACTAGAAAGGCGGTTAAGCGGAATAGCTAGTTTTTCGAACCAGTTATACGTATTGGTAAAGGGCGTGCCGATTAATAGTAAGGATTGTACGTAAGAAGGATAACGAATAGCTGTTTGCAACGAAATATGGCCCCCCATAGATAAACCGCAAAGGTGGGCTTGCTTTATACCTAAATGTTGGAGAAGCGCGATTAAATCACTGCTAAATTCTTCAGAATCTACTTTTCTATCCGGTAAAGTAGATTTTCCATGTCCCCGTACATCCCAAACGATTGTTTTGTAATCATTAGAGAGTTCCTCTACTTGTGGTCGCCACTGTGCATGATCCCATGAAGCCCCATGGGTAAAAAGAATTGCGTCACCAGAACCAGCGACTTCATAATAAATCTCGCTATTATTATGAGAAAAAAATGGCATAAAGACCTCCTAGATAATGTGTAGAGTAAATGAATAGAGTATGTATCTATCATTACGTTTCGAAAGGGCTTTGTCAACGAGAATAAGCCATTTCAAATCATGATTGAATGAATCAAACGTTTAATTAATCGTGTATAACATCCTTCAAACGAATAAATTGCTAAACTATGAAACAATGTTTCTCATTCAAGGTTTTCATTAGCTAATTTCGGGTAACTGAAAATAGCTAGTGGTTTTTTCATTTTTTGTAAATGGTGGGTCATAGCACTAATCATCATTTTGAAGAACTTGTTTTTTATGATTGGGTATTTTTAAGGTGAACCAGCGGTCATATCCAGTCATTTGAAGCTTGTATTTGATAAGAGCTATTGTCTAGACATTTTTGATCATGCTCGATTACACTGTAGTGCCAGTGTAAAGGTTACGTTAAAGTTTGGTTAATGGAATTTCATTACTATAGCGATTTTGTTACGCTCTAAGAGTATTTAAGAGTGATTAAAAAATGGATACTTCATTCTTTTTATTAAAATGATTATTTTTTCTTCCCCCTATTGATTGACAGTTTTGGTTTTTATATTTATGATATTTTAAATAGTGGGTCAATTCTTTTTTTTGAAATAACATTTGAGAGGGGAAGCTTATGTGAAAACGATCAATCCTTCAATTTCCAAGATTATGACCATTTTTCATATGGATAAGACCTATATGAAAGGAAGGCGCAATCGGCTTTATGATGCGAATGAAACTGAATATGTGGACTATACCTCACAATACGGAGCACTACCTCTTGGTTACAACCCTGAAGAAATATGGCGGAGTATTAAGACTTTTAAAGAAAATCAATACCCAAGTTTGTGTCAGCCATCAGCCCCTTTTTTTGCAGAAGAATTAGCTATCCAACTAACTAACCTTTTTGTTGATGATCTGAATATTTGTACATTTGCACAAAGTGGTGCGGAATCGGTAGAAGCAGCAATAAAGTTAGCAAGAGCTTATTCGAAAAAAGAGAAAATTCTTTCTTGTCACAAAAGTTTTCATGGAAAAACACTTGGGGCCTTATCCGCTACTGGGCAAAAAGTGTATCAAGAGCCGTTTTTTATTCATCATGATTCCTATCCTAAAATTCCTTACAATGATCTTCAAAGCTTGTCGGAAGTTTTGAAGACGAGTGGAGACGAAATTGCTGCGTTCATAGTTGAACCGATACAAGGAGAAGGTGGCGTTAACATTCCAGACGCTGAATACTTATCAACAGCCATTGCGCTATGTCATTCATATGATGTATTGGTCATTGTGGATGAAATTCAAACTGGTCTTGGTCGAGTAGGGAATTGGGCGGTGACCTCGGAAGAGAAACTATTGCCGGACATTGTTTTGTTATCTAAGGCGTTAGGTGGGGGGTTAGTTCCGATCGCAGCTTGTATTAGTCGAGAAGTACTTTGGACGGATCGGTTCGGTTTAAATCATAGCTCAACATTTGCGAATAATAATTTTACTTCGAGCGTAAGTTTGTCCTTTATTCAAGCAATAAAAAACCAAGATGATTTCTTCGAGAATGTAAAAGAGCGAGGGAATGAACTTCGTGAAAAGCTTGACCAATTAAAGGAAAAGTGGCCAGGTGTCATAAAAGGAATTCGTGGTAGAGGTCTTCTTTGTGCGATTGAATTTGAGCAAATAGACGCAAGTGATTCTTTTGAAATGGCGAACCTCATTTCTTTCGGTGGCTATGGGTACATGATTTCAGGTTACTTATTAAATGTGCACCATATAAGGATCGTTCCTTTTTTAAATGATCCATTAACATTGAGGATGCAACCACCATTAAACGTTGATCGATGCGATATTGATTATTTTTGTGAAGCCTTTGATCGTTTATGCGAGATATTATACAAAAAAGATTTTTACTTATTGTATCGTTATACAGTAGGGGATTGTCGAATACCAGTTGAGGTAAGAAATTACCGAGACCGAAACCTTCCGATCTTGTCATCAATGATCGACGAAACGAGTCATTTAGTAGGTTCGTTCGCGTTTCTCTGTCACTATCCGTCAACAAACGATTTGATCAAGAATACCCCTTCGTTTGAACAGTTTAGTGAAGAAGAGTTAAAGGACATTTTGAAATGGGAAGCAGACTTCTCCGGTGCAGGTGTGATCTGCAAATTGCCGGCGATCAAAGGGGCTGATGGCAATTACGCAGAAGGTTGGCTAATCGGCATTACATACGGTGGGGAGGAAATTCTCGACCGTCCTAAAGAAGAGGTCTTACGTACGATAAAAGATGGCGTTCAGCTTGCAAAAGAGTTAGGGGCTGATGTCATTGGACTGGGTGCCTATACCTCAATCGTTACAAGAGGAGGCTATGATTTACTTGATGAGGGTGTCACGTTAACTACTGGGAACACACTCACAATGATTAATGCAACAGAAGCGATGCTAAAAGGAGCGCATTTATTAGAACATACCATTGCCGACTCCACAATCGGTGTAATCGGAGCGAATGGTGCCATTGGAAGAATTGGTTCTTATCTTTTAGCGAGGAAAACCTCCAAGTTAACGTTAATTGGAAAAAATGGCAACAATCCTGTTGCTAACTATAACCGCCTGAAGAAATTGGCTAATGGGATTTACCTCGATTGTTTAACGGAATGTAAAGAAAATACAGGAATTCGTAAGCGGTTGTTAGATGTTCTCCATATGGCACGGTGGACGGACCAATTTGAAGAAGAGTTATCAATCTTGGATACATGGCTTGAAAGTCCGACCATTACGAAATCGTCTCTTCCAAATGTGATCGATCCAATCGAACGGATCTTTGAAGCATTAAATGAACCCATTCCCATTAGGTATAGTGTGTATTTGGAAGAAGAATTAGCTGATATGGATATCATTCTCACAGCAACGAGTTCAATGAGTGAGTTTGTTCCTGTTCACTTAATTAAGGCAGGAGCCGTCATATGCGACGTGTCTCAGCCTCCAAATGTTGGAAGGGATGTGCAAAAAGAGCGGAAGGATGTTCTGATTATTGAAGGGGGACTTGTTCAGTATGCTGACCCTATTCGATTTGGACAAAACTTAGGCTATGATGCAGGTCAGAATTTAGCTTGTTTATCGGAGACGATGTTGCTTTCACTCGACCAAGCGAATAAAAGCTATGGGATAGGTGGACGAATTCGAATGGAAGATGTGTATTACATTCAGCGGTTAGCAGAAAAGCATCAATTTAGACTTGCAGACCTGCAAAGCTTTGGTAAAAAAGTAACCGATGAAGATATCTTAAACATTCGGGCAGAAATAGTGTTACGTCAGGAAGCGAATGCTTATTCATCTAGTACGATAAAGGAGGCAGGCAAATGAGTGGAGTCGATACCATTCAGCGAACTCAAGTACCGTCGGTAGAAGATAAGCTCAAAGAAAGCATTTATCAAAATGATTGGCTTTTATACACAACGAGTGACGAGGATTCTGATTCAGAGATAAGGGCTCTTGATATCCAGAATGAGGATGTTGTTTTATCTGTTACAGGTAGCGGTTGTCGGAGTTTAGCGCTTCTCATAAAGGAGCCAAGTAAACTGATTTCAATTGATGCCAACCCTTACCAGAACTTTTTACTTGAATTAAAAATGGCAGCGATTAAGCATTTCGAAAGAGAGGATTGTTTAGCGTTTTTTGGTATAACGGAAAGTGAAAATCGCCGAGAGATGTTTCAACAAGTAAAAGAAGATTTATCCGAACAGGCGCAAACATTTTGGTTAAGGCACATTGAAAAGATTGAAAAAGGATTTATTTATTTAGGTAAACATGAGATGTTCTACAAAAAGTATATGGGTTCATTCCTGTTTCGTTTTAGACGAAAACAATTCAAAGAATTATTGGCGTGCGAGACCATTGAACAACAAAGAGACTATTTCGATAAAAACTGGAACAATTTTTTATGGAAACGAGCAGTTAAGCTGTTGAGTCAAAGAGTATTCTTCGAGAAATTTTTAGGGGATCCAAGTTACTTTAATCAAGTCAAGAAGGATTTCTCCATAGGTGATTATTTATTGTCGAGGTTTGAGCATACATTTAAACACCATTTGGTCCAAGAGAATCATTTCCTTACCTTTTTGTTTTGTGGACACTATATAAATGACAAGGGTCTTCCTGTTTATCTGCTAAAAGAGAATTATGACATCATCAAACGGAATCTTCATCGCGTCGAGATCGTCACTGATCGAATTGATCCTTACTTAGCATCCTTACCTGAGCGAGCAATTGATAAGTACTCTCTTTCTGATATTTCTGGATGGATTCCATTAGAAGAGTTTCGTTTCATTCTTGAGGATGTGAAGCGGACAATGAGTGAAAACGGAAGGCTATGCTATCGCAATTTTTTAGCGAAGCGCACTCTTAGTGAAGTTGGTATTGTTGGATTACAACAAGATAACGCGATGATGGCTGAATTAGATGCAACAGATCGTGCGTTTGCTTTTAGTTTTGAAGTCGCGCAAAAGGAGGAAACCAATGAATCCGTATTACGAAGTTGAATGGTACGATAAAGAAACAAACACTAGAGTTTTTATTGTAATCGATCAATTGATGGGTGGATTAGCTGCTGGAGGTATACGAATGAGTCCAACCGTAACGATGGAGGATATTCGCACTCTTGCTCATTTGATGACAAAGAAAAACAGTGTTATGGGTATACCGCTCGGCGGGGCAAAGGTTGGAATAGTCGGTGATCCGGGAGGTGCTGATAAAGAAGAGAAGTTAAGAGCATTCGGTCGCATGGCAGAGTCTTTATTAAAAACAAAGCTTTTAATCGGTGAAGATATGGGAATATCAAGTCAAAACGTCAAGTCTATCTATGAATCCATTTCTTTTAATCCCATTGAACTAGTCGTTCAAATAAGACAACAACAAGGGTTTCAGATCCAGATGCCTGAAGGGAAAAATATTGACGATTTATTAAGTGAGACGTTTATGGATTACCTTGCTGGTTTTGGTCTAATGGAGGCAATGGAAGAGGCTGCCCACTTGATAAATCTGGATCTTGAACAAGCTCAGGTTGGTCTTCAAGGCTTTGGAACGGTAGGCAGTGGAATTGCGATGCTTTTATTAGAGAAAGGGTCAACGATAACAACGGTTAGCGATGCCCATCGTTGTATGTATAGACAAACAGGTTTTTCTCTTCCAGAACTTCAAGTCTTAAAAGAGCACGGTGGAATCATACAGCCAGAGCTATTCAAAAATGTTAAAATCGTGCCATCTAGCGAAATCGTTGCACTACCTATAGATATATTTATACCAGCATCGATTTCACATGCTATACACAAAGACAATGCCGATAAGATAACGGCAAGCCTCATTGTGGAAGCTGCGAACTTTCCAACAACGAATGAAGCAGAGCAGATCTTGTTGGAAAAACGTAAAGTAATTCTTCCTGATTTCGTTGTAAACGCCGGATCAGCGACAGGTTTTGGTTTATTAATAACAGGGCAAGCAGACTATCAGGGTGTTTTCCAAGCAACTGCTCAGCGAATTAGAGGAACGGTGAAAACGATTTTAACAGAGAGTTTAAAAGGCGAAAAAACACCGCGAGAGGTTGCCAATGAACTCGCTTCTTACAACTTAAAAGAAATGGAAACAAGTGAACGGCAAGTGGAGACAAAGTAAACCATTGAAGGCTATGTGTTTAGTTAGGTAGGATTGACACTTGCTATCGATCATTATAAGCTTTTAGTTATATAACTAACTTATAATGAGGGGGCTAAGCATGGCCGAACCAAATGTGATTACGAAACAAGATTTAATTGAATCTGCGAAAACGTGTATTGTTGAAAATGGTGTCAATAAATTAACCCTTAAAGCAGTTGCACAAGGAGCAGGAGTAACGCAAGGCACTGTTTACTATCATTTCAAAACGAAAGACCAGCTAATGGTTGAAGTCGTAAGTGATATGTGTCAAACGTCATGGAATCGATTAGAAAAAATGAAAAAAAATTCGAATCAACAAGCGAAAGAATGGATTCAAACCGGTTTAAAATCTGCAACTGAAAGAAATTCAAGCGATTCGTCCTACCACTCTTTATTTTCATCATTGGTCACTGCTAGTTTGCACAACGATAAAATACGAGAACAAATCAGTGAACTACTAACCTATGAAAATCAAGTGTTACAAAAACAAATTGAAGCTGTGGTAGGGGAAAGGCTTTATGGTGTATCAGCAGAGACCTGGAGTGTGTTAATGAACGCTTTAATAGATGGTTTAGCCATTCAGTCTATGATGATTGAAGATTTTGACGCAGGAAAAGTGTTTAAAGGTCTTGAAACCCTCCTTTTAAAGCAGATGGAAGAGAATCAAGCATCGGAGTAAGACTAAAATCGTATACAGGAGGTGATCATGCTTGTTCTTTCTATTTTGGGGTTTCTTAGTGTGGTTAGGGGCAACGGCTATCTTTCGATTTTTAGGGCAGTTCTTCTTCACCCCGGATAATACCTTTTTTCTAGTGGCAGCGTATGTCATTGTTGTTCCGCTAATACTTGTTATTACGCTACCCCTTTATCGGTATAAAAAGCTGAACGCTTTTAATCAATTGAAAGCTGCGGTTTTTATTGCACTACCGGGAATGGTGTTCGATGTTATTGTGTTAATTTATTTCGCAGAGTTTTTTGTGAATTTGGATCCGGGAATGGATCAGTTTTTTGCATCGTGGTTATTATTGGCTTATTCTGTCATTTTGCTTACAGGATTGATTTCTAATGGGAAACAACGTTCTTAAAAATGAGGAGGAATTGGAATGTCATTGTTTTTAGAAAAGGAACGACAAGTGTTTCGTCAGTATTTTCCAACGATTGATGAAGAGTTCGGAAAAGATTCTTTATGGGATCGTGAAAAACATACAGACGAACTTCTTCAACAAGCGAAAGAATCAGGAATGACCGCATTAATGATTCCTAAGGAATATGGTGGCAAAGGAGCGACGGCTCTTGATGCCATCTATATCCAACGTTGGATTGCGAGTAAGTCTCCTTCTCTTGCTGTTTCTTTAATGATGCACCAATTCTCAGTTGCGTCTCTAATTGAAGCTGCAACCATACAACCTAATTTACAAGAAGTCCTTAAACAAATTGCCGAAAACAATCTCTTATTAGCCTCTGCTTTTGCAGAAGGGGTAGAGAACACCCTTTTTTCACCAACTGTTCAAGCGAAGGGAGTAGAAGGTGGCATCATTGTAAATGGAACAAAAAAACCATGTACCAATTCGAAGACAATGGATCTCTTAACTGCCAGTGTTGGTCTTCCTAACGGAGATTTGGCGGTTATTACCATACCTTCAAACACAGAGGGTATTCATGTGAATGACTTTTGGGAGCATTGGATCTTGAAAGGTACGCACACGGAAGAGGTAGTATTAAAAGATGTGTTTGTCCCTAACGCGTGTATTTATCGTGCTGGGCCACCTGAAAGTGTAGATTCGACTATTACAAACGGGTTACTCTGGTTCGAACTTTTTATGATTGCTACATATATAGGCGTTACATCAACCCTTGTTGAGAAAGTAAATAAGGCGAATCGTGTGCCTTTGGATCGATTGTTTGAGTTAATGGCTGAGCTGGAAGGCGCGATGACTTCGTTAGAAGGGATTGCCTTTAAGTTTGAGAGTAAGCAGTATGAGCAGTCTATTCTTCAGGAAACCCTTTTTGCTCGCCATGCAATCGACAAAACGTTGGAGCGACTTTCAACACAATCTGCCAAAATGCTTGGAGGCCTACAATATCTAACGTCGAAAGAAATCTCTTATTTGTTACTTGTCAATCAAATGATTTCGTTTCATCCGCCATCTAAGACTGAAACGCTACAGATGTTTGAACTGTATGCACGAGGAATTGAACAGGAAGTGACGGTTCAACAATAATAGAATGAATCCCTTGCTACTAGGATTTAACTCCTAGTAGCTTTTCTCTTTATGAAAATCAATCTAGGATACAATCTTTAAACTAATGATACACGCAATGATTCCACCTACTAACGCAAGTTTCTTCCAGTTCTTTGGTTCGTTAAACAGAAACATACCTAATAGGACACTTCCAGATGCGCCTATTCCTGTCCAAATCCCATAGCCAATGCTGATGGGAACTTCGACTAAAGAGAGGGAAAGAAATAAAAGGCTAAGGCCCATGAACAGAAAGAAAAAAAGAGTAGGCTTTAATTTGGTAAAACCCTCTGTTAATTTAAGATTAATGACCCCACATACCTCAAAGCAACCAGCCAAGACTAAAAACATCCAATACATTAGATTTCGCCTCCAGTACGAGTATCCGGCGGTTCGTCTTTTACTAATTTAAGTCCAATAATGCATGTAATGAGAAGAACGACAATAATAACTTTCGGTAAGCTAACAGGATCGCCTAATATCGCCATACCAATAATTGCCGTTCCAAACGCTCCAAGTCCGGTAAACACGGCATATGCGGTGGACACGGGTACGGTCTTTAACGTTTTCGCAAAGCAATAAAAGCTTAAACTAAACAAGATAACGGTTGGAATGACAAATTCTATTTTTGTGAATCCGTCTGAGTAATCAAGACCGAGTGCCCAACCTACTTCCAGTAACCCTCCGATGACTAAATACACCCAAGCCATACGACCTCTCCTTAACAATTTGATTTATTATAAATGACAATTAAGAACGTATACTGACCATTCTTTCTTAAACCTAAAAATTGATTTTATGACAATTAGTCAGTTTAGGCAATGAAAAAAGAGTCCAGCCGATAATGATACCGATTACTTTGTGAACGTTTTGTTGCCAATAAAAAAAAGCTGTCTATAAGAATCAGACAGCTTGTTATAAATCATTTGTTCTCATTTTGTTCATAAACCACCAGGTGAACACGATTACGACAATGATCATCCAAAGATAAGGGGTAAGTAAATAAGGCAGTAAGGAGTCGCTCGTTACGCCATAATACAAGTGATAATTGGGGAACAACGCGATCCACTGCATGTAACCTAACTGATGATTCATGAGCAAGCCTTCGAGAAACAAGTAGAATAAGGCAATAGGAGTACCATATAAGCTCACCTCAATGGTATTTTTTGCTTGTAAGCCTACAAACGTTCCTGCAAGTAGCATGATGATAATAACGGGAAAGCTAAGAACAAGTAAGTTAAAGCTAATCGTTGGATCAAATCGATAGAAGAGTAAAAAGAGAATAACAAGAACGGATGTAACGAGAAACGATACAAACATTTTTATAATAAGGACATCCTTAATGGAAAAACCAACTTGTTGTAAGCGTCTTAGCGTCCCTTGTTCTCTTTCTTCAACAACAAGATTTCCCTGCGTAAACATCGTTACCATAGCGAAGGTAAACCCGATAACAAAGGAAATTGGAAGATCTTGTCGCGGATACCAGAGAAAAATAATCGTGACGAGAAGGCAAATGATTACGTTAAAGAGAACTTGCCCATTCCAACGTAAATCCAATAGATCTTTATAGAATAACGCTTTTTTCTGTTCTTTTGTGAGTCTTTTCATAGCTGAATCAACTCTTTCAACTTACTATAATTCCCTTTTGATAAGGGGATGGTACTCTTCGACGTATTATCAAGACTAAGACTATAACTATTTTTACTCCACACAATAATTTCCCTAACTCGTTGAAGGTTGACTAAATACGAGCGATGGCATCTGAAAAAACCTAACGGTTGTAAGCGTTCCTCTAATGCTTTAATGGTGGTAGAAGAGGAGAACTCTTCGTGGTTAACAAATAAATACGTTTGCCCATCTCGTGCTTCGATATAGTCGATTTCCATCGGGTTAAAAAGCATAATCTTGTCATCAATCTTGGCACTTACTTTATTTAATTGGACTTGCATATCCGTGCTATCTGGAGAAGATTTTTCCTCTATTGTTCCTGGTTCCTCGTCATCTTGCTCCAATTCATGCAACCCCCGTTCGTTGTACCGGTATACTTTATTCCCTAATCGGATGGCATCCTCTAGCGTCGTTGTGAAGATAAGAATAGTGCCACCGTTTTCAGCTAAATGGGTGAGTAAGGTATGCAATACTTGCTTTGATTGTAGGTCGAGCATAAGGGAAGGATCTTCAAATAGATACACTTCGGCTTGTTGTATAAGAGCAGAAGCAAGTTGTAAACGGCATCTTTCAGAATGGGTTAAGAACTTGGTTTTTTTGTATGCGCATGTTTGCAGTTCACACATCGTTAAAATCGTGTTTACGTCCATATCTTGTTGATACAATCTGCACCAAAAGGCCACCGTTTCGCTAACGGTTAACCGTCGATATAACCCATCATCACGCTGAAAAAAATATACGCTGTTTTCTGGAAATGAAATGGTCCCGCTCTTCAGTTGATTTGGATGATGAAACAATTCAAATAGCCGCTGAATGTATTCATTCTCGCTTTGAATAGCAAGGATATCCCCTTTTTCAGCACTGAGCGTCAAAGGGGGAACCTTTACGATGTTGCCTTCAATTTTTGTTAAATTATTAAAAGAAAATGCCATGGTTGATTAAGGCTCCTTTGTCATCTTGTTCTTAGTGTATACGGTAGGGAGAAAAAATCAAAATGGTTCGTGCTTATCTCCATTTCCCAACATGATTGCAAGAATGACAATTCCTAGAATGCTAACGAAGCCAGCCGGAACGAACCAAGAAGGGGATTCGTAGTTTGGCAGAAATGGTACGGCTTTCGATAATGGATCATAAATCACTAAAAAGGGCAACACAGCGAAAAGAAACATAAGTAGGACTAAAAAAAGTTTAACCGATGCTTTCAAGACGAACAAATCCTTTCATTTTAAGAGAATGGATTCAGATTCGGTATATATTCAAGAAGGTTTATACCATAATGGAACGCAATGCCTAAAGCAATGGACCATGTTCCAATGGCAATTCCTTGCCATAGGCTGACATACGATTTTTCAGCTCCTGACGCAATCGAGATGGCAGCGCAAACGTGGTAACAAATGATTGGACCAGCAAAGGACAGACCGGCGACTCCATATTTATTGAAGATGCCTTGTGCTCGTGCATAGCGTTTAGTTGATTTCTTTCCATTGGATTTGCGGAACTTCGCGATTAACCAAATGAAGACCATAACAGAGAGCCAGTTGGCAATAGCTGCAATAAGGATGACGGGAATACTCGGAAAGCCAAAAAGAATGCCAATCGGTACGGCCACATAGGATTCGAAAAAAGGGACAATCGAAATGACAAATACACTTAGATATTGTATCCATGTATCTGCCTCAATTAAGGTAATTAAAAGATTTTGAAAGGTTTCCATCTACGATCACTCCTGTTTAATTTGTCTCCTTCATCATACTGTTGGCATGCTTTTACCGCATTCAAATACTGGTGAAAAGAGGCAGAATTCTGTTGGAAGGAGAATAATTGGTGTGAATGGTACTCAAGAATGTCAGAAGCCTTGCTACGGATGAATTCAAGCTAACGGTTATTCGTGAATGGAGCTGTAGGGTTGCCGAATGGAGCCGGTGAATGTAATCATTTAGACAATCTCTTAAAGAAAAATTCTGATAAGTACTGTTTTTTTCCTTATACATGATTTATGATAATTATGTAGACTGGTCTAATGAATATAGGTGTGGGAGGAAAACATGGTCGAAGTATTATGGGGATTGGCTGGCTGTTTTACGATTATCGGTATACTTTACTTGCTATCAGAAAACAAAGGGAAAATTAATTTTTACACAGTCGGGATTGGTTTTGCTCTTCAGATTTTATTAGGTTTTGCTGTTCTCCGCTGGGATTTTGGTCGTGAGGCATTACTTGTTTTATCGGATTGGATTATAACGGTTATCGGTTATGGAAACGAAGGCTTGGCATTTGTGTTTGGTCCACTGGCACAAGGGGGAGAGTTTGCCATATTTGCGGTAACGGTTCTTGGCATGATCATTTTCTTAACAGTTCTTATTAGTTTGCTTTATCATATTGGTGTCATGCAATGGGTCGTCCGAATTCTTGGTGGCGGTATTGCGAAGCTCATGCGTACATCCTATACAGAATCCGTTGCAGCAGCAGCAAATATGTTTTTAGGTAATACGCAAACGCCGTTAACCATCAAACCCTATCTACATACGATGACACGCTCACAAGTATTTTCGTTAATGGTTGGCTGTTTATCTTCTGTGTCGGGTGCCGTGATGATTGGTTTAAGTACAATGGGGATTCCGCTAAACTATCTATTGACAGCTGCGGTCATGTCAGCACCAACAGGCATTATGCTTGCTAAACTGATGGTTCCAGAAACAGAAGTGACACAAGAACGCTTTTCTGATATTGCGGAAAGTGTAGATGAACGGAACAAAGATACGAATCTTCTTGATGTGATTCAAGAAAGCTCAAGAGAAGGCCTTCAATACGCGATAAATGTTGGATTAATGCTCATTGCGTTTATTAGCTTAATTGCATTATTGAATGGGTTTATCGGTGGTTTAGGAGGACTTGTTGGTCTGGAAAATATAACGCTAGAAATGATGCTTGGGTTTGTATTCGCTCCGATTGCATTCCTTATCGGCATTCCATGGGGGGAAGCGGTACAAGCGGGGAATTTAATTGCTCAGAAGTTGTTAGTGAATGAATTTGTTGCATTTAGCAGTTTCTATTCATCAATGGATGCATTCTCACCTAAATCCATTGCGATTCTAACGTTTGCCTTAAGTGGATTTGCGAACTTTGGCGCCGCTGGCAGTTTAATTGGTATGCTTTCTCGCATGGTTCCAGATCGAAAAAAAGAATTTCAAGGTATGTTTGGAAAAGCGTTGTTTGCAGCCACTTGTGCAAACCTCTTAAATGGCGCAGTGATTATGATTATATTATAATTTTGTTAGCTGACAGAACAATAAGGGATTGGATAAGGTGTCTAAATCGACAAAAGAAAATATGATTGAAACAATGGCAATACTTTTGCAGAAGCAAGGGTATCATGGTACTGGATTAAACGAAGTCATTCAGGTGAGCGGTAGTCCAAAAGGATCTATTTATCATCATTTCCCAGGCGGGAAAGAAGCGTTAGCAGTAGCAGCCATTCAATGGACGCAGGAGCAAGTACACTCGTATTTAACGATGCAATTAGCAAAAGAAAAAACAGCCAATATCGCTATTGCAAAGCTTATTGAGGATAGTGCGAATCAATTTGATGAAGGTACATATTTTCGCGGTGTGCCGATGATTGCTCTAACCCTTGAAAACGCTTCATCAAGTGAAGCGATACGGTTAGCTTGTAAAGAGGCATTTGAAGATTGGGAACGCCTCATTGCCGAAAAATTGATGGATGGTGGTCTTCATGAAGCAGAGGCACTGAGACGGGCATCAGTGATCCACTCGATGATGCAAGGAGCTGCCGCAGTAAGTTTTGCCAAGCAATCAAGTGAACCACTGCGATTAGTCGCAACTCATATTTCTATTTAGGAGGAAGAAACATGAATCTAATTGAACAAATAAAAGAAGCAACAAGCTATATTCAATCAAAAACAAGTACGGTTCCAGAAGTAGGCATTATTCTAGGGTCTGGGCTCGGTAATCTAGCAGATGATTTAACAAATGCGGTAGAAATCCCATATGAAGATATTCCACATTTCTCAAAATCAGCAGCCATTGGCCACGCTAATAAGCTTGTAGTTGGTGAATTAAATGGCAAGACGGTGGCGGCAATGAAAGGGCGCTATCATTATTATGAGGGCTACACTCTTGGTCAAGTGACTTTCCCTGTTCGTGTAATGAAAGCATTAGGGATACAAACGGTTATCATTACGAATGCGTGTGGTGCTGTTAACACATCCTTTAATCCAGGTGAACTTATGTTGATTAACGATCACATTAATCTGGTAGGTTCAAATCCGCTAATTGGTGAAAATGAGAACGAACTTGGGCCACGTTTTCCGGACTTATCAGAAGTATATAGCAGTCGCCTTCGCAGCATCGCGAAAAAAGTTGCTGAAGAACAAGGCACAAAAGTAAATGAAGGCGTGTATAGTTGGTGGAGCGGACCAGCATACGAAACACCAGCAGAAATTCGTATGATTCGCACTCTAGGAGGAGACGCTGTAGGCATGTCAACTGTTCCTGAGGCAACAGTTGCTACACACGCAGGTATGGAAGTGTTAGGGATTTCCTGTTTAACGAATATGGCTTGCGGAATTTTAGATGAGCCGCTAAGTCATGACGATGTGATCGTGGTTGCGGGTAAAGCGAACCAAGCGTTTACGTCGCTTGTTAAAGGCATTTTAAAAGAACTGTAAAGAAGAGGAAACCTGTCGATTGGACAGGTTTTTTTAATTGGTATGGTTGGAGTGCTTTTCTTTTCGAAGGTGTGAAAGTTCTTCTAAAATGTGCTCTTGGGTCTCTTTTATGGCGGTTAGATCTTGACGAAATTGTGCTTGCTCCGATTGATTCTGTTTAATCGTCTCTGCATGTTTCTTTCGCTGTGTGTTGATTTTTGGGATGAGAACAATAAGGAAAATAAGCGTGAGCAGTAAGGATACGAGCGGGATAAGTAGCATAATGAGGTTAATAGTCATCTTCTCCAAGACCTCCTTTTCTTTCACTTTAGCATAAAGATGGAAAGGTTTTCTATTAAAGGTTGTAACGAATACTAGTTGACATCGGTTACAAAAAGCAGTATGGTGTAATCATAATACAATACGGGATTGTTACTGATTCGATCAGGCATTACCTATGTTAAGAGCACGCAAGCATTTTTTGTGTTTCTTAAGATGGGATTTTTGTTGTTTTTGGATAGGTGGAGGACGTAGTATGAAATTCATAAAAGCATTCAATAACAATGTTGCATTGGTGAAAGATGATTCTGAGTTAGAGTGGATTATCATGGGAACAGGCGTCGGTTTTCAGAAAAGCAAGGGCGACCTCATTCCTGAGGAGGACATTCGTCGTAAATTTGTTGCGGAACAATCTTCTACTCGAAAGCCTATTATGCAAGTGTTGAATGAAATTGATCCTAAAGTCCTCGACGTATCAGTAGAAATTATTAAAAATGCTGAATCCAGTTTAAAGGTTACATTTACGAACTCTATTTATTTAACCCTTGCCGATCATTTAAGTTTTGCAATCAAACGCTCAAATGAACGAATTGATTATGCTGAAGCGAGCCGCTGGGAAGTGAAAAATCTCTATCCTAAGGAATATGAAGCAGCGAAGGAAGCCATTCGTCAAGTATTTGACAAGCTTGATGTGCTGTTACCGAAAAGCGAAGAGACGTTTCTAACCTATCATTTTGTGAATGGTCAGCAAGAAAACAAAACGAAAATGGAAGAAACATTAAAGATGACAGAGTTGATTAATCGTGTGATTGAACTTGTTCAATACCATTTTCAGATTAAATTAGACGAGGATTCTTTGAACTATACAAGGTTTGTTACTCATCTACGCTATTTTTTAATACGACAAATGAAGCAAGACGCACTTGAACAAGAGGAAGTGGATAAAACCCTTCTTGAGCTAGTGAAAACGAAGTATGAAAAAGCGTATCAGGCGGTTGAAAAGATAGCAAAACTACTGGAAACAAAATACGGTTGGACACTTTCATCCAATGAAAGGCTATATCTTACTTTACATGTTTGGCGTGTGACCAAACGTTAATTGAATAATGAAGAGTCATAGAGGATTGTTACTGATTTGATCAGGCATTACCCAAACGGTACGGCATACGTCGACTGTTTGGGTATTTTTTATGCTCAAAATAGGAGGAAAACAATGACAAAGCATAAGGAACTAGCAGAAAAAGTCCTTAGTCATGTAGGCGGAGCAGGAAACGTTTATCAAGCATGGCATTGCGTTACCCGTTTACGCTTTAATTTAACAAACAAAGACAACGTTGACATTGAAGCCATTAAACAAATAGATGGCGTATTAGGCGCTCAATTTTCAGGCGATCAGTTTCAAGTCATTATTGGAAACAAAGTGGCTGATGTTTACGCAGAGTTAGAACCACTAGTAGAAAATGAAGGTGGGGGAAAAAACGACCAAAAGAGTGAAAAGTCAGGCGTCATCTCGTCTGTTATGGACTTTATCTCTGGTGTGTTCACTCCTATTCTTCCGGCTTTAGCAGGCGCCGGTTTACTTAAAGGGTTTCTGGCTTTATTTGTAACCGTTGGCTGGATGACAAATACAGGTGATACGTATGCGGTTTTAAATGCGATTGGCGATAGTGTCTTTTATTTCCTGCCGTTTTTCCTAGCTGTTTCTACAGCTCGTAAAGTAAAGACAAATGAGTATCTTGCTTTAATTGTAGCTGGGACGATGATGTATCCAACATTTATTGATGCTGCTAATGGACTGACGGATCAAACAAGTTTTACGTTGTTTAATCTTTCATTCATTTCCATCCCTGTCTTAAGTTATGCATCGAGTGTTATTCCCATTATCTTATCTGTTCTACTTTTAAAATATGTTTATAACGGCGTTAAAAAAGTAGTACCGTCTGTTATTTCATTAATGTTCTCGCCTTTACTTACATTCTTAATTGTTTTGCCTATAACGTTATGGATTATTGGTCCACTTGGATCGAATTTAGGGGAAGGACTTTCAACTGTTTTTGTTTGGCTTTTTGATGTCGCAGGTCCTGTCGCAGGGTTGCTACTAGGTGGTCTTATGCCGCTCGTTATCATGACGGGGATGCATTATGCGTTTGTTCCAATTGCGATTCAGAACATTAACTCCAGCGGAACCGATACATTTTTGCAACCTATGATGTTCATTAGCAATTTAGCTCAATCAGGGGCAGCTTTTGGTGTTGCAGTTCGATCGAGAAATAAAGCGTTAAAACAATTAGCTGCCTCTTCAGGTATTTCAGCGATGATCGGTATTACGGAACCAGCCATGTATGGAGTGAACATGAAGTTAAAGAAACCGTTTATTTATGCCATGCTTTCAAGTGGTGTACTTGGTGCCTTTGCAGGATGGTATGGTTTTAAAGCCTTTGCTCTTGGTGGTTTAGTAGGTGTATTTTCGATTCCTGTTTTTGCAGATCCTAGTGGAGCGGTTGGCGCGATTGTCGTAGCGGTTCTTCTGTTTGTTCTTTCGCTTGTCATTCCGTTTGTGCTCGTATTGGTCTTAGGTTTTAAAGACATACCAGAAGAAAACGATTCAACGCCAGTAGTTGAAAATAAAAAGGAAATCGTTGCTTCAGGTAAAGAAAAAGCAATCAACTCCCCATTAAAAGGAGAATTAGTACCTTTAAAAGACTTATCTGATCCTACGTTTGCCCAGGAAATTATGGGAAAAGGCGTCGCGATTGAGCCGACAGAAAACCGGATTTTTGCTCCTATATCTGGAGAGGTCATGGTTCTTCCTGACTCTCAACATGCGATTGGGATTAAAGGAGACGAAGGCGAAGAAATTCTCATTCACATAGGAATTGATACCGTGTCCCTCAAAGGAGAGCACTTCAAAGCATTCGTACAAGTAGGGGATCGGATTGAGGTTGGGGAACTGCTCATAACGTTTGATCGTGAGGCCATCAAGGAAGCTGGATTTCAAACGGTAACGATGATCATTGTAACGAATACACCAGATTATCTAGATGTCCTTCCTATGAACGAATCTGGTCTTATCTTTGAAGGGGAACAACTGTTAACCATTATTCGCTAAACGTTTTGGGGGCTGCAGCGCAGTGGCCCCCAAAGAAATGAACAGGAAAGGGACGATGAGAAAATGAAAAACGAAATAACTGGATTTGATTCACATTTTCTATGGGGAGGCGCAACAGCTGCCAACCAAGTAGAAGGTGCATTTGATAAAGATGGAAAAGGCCTTTCAACTGCTGATATGGTCCCGTATATTCCAAAATCAAAACGGGGCATGAATATGGCGATGGATGTCACGTCAGAATACATTGAAGATGTGTTGGCTGGGAAAAGAGAAGATCGCTTCCCGAAACGAGATGGTGTTGATTTTTATCACCGTTACAAAGAAGACATTGCCCTATTTGCAGAACTAGGTTTTAAAGTATTCCGTCTGTCCATAAATTGGGCACGTATTTTTCCGAATGGAGATGATGCGGAGCCGAATGAAAAGGGATTGCAGTTTTATGAAAATGTCTTTAAAGAGTTAAAAAAATACAAGATCGAACCATTGGTTACACTTTCACATTATGAAACACCACTCGCGCTTACGCGAAAGTATAATGGGTGGTACAGTCGTGAAGTCATCGGCTTCTTTACACGTTATGCAGAAACGGTGTTTACGCGTTATAAAGACCTTGTTAAATATTGGCTAACATTTAATGAAATTAACGTTATGACGCATAGCCCTTATACAGGTGGCGGGGTTTTAATTGATCGTGTTCCGAATAAAACAAGCGACCAAATTGCTTACCAAGCGGTTCACCATCAGTTCGTAGCAAGTGCTTTAGCGACGAAATTAGCGCATGAGATTATCCCAGGGTCCCAAGTTGGTTGTATGCTGGCAAGAATGCAGACTTATCCAGTAACCAACCATCCAGACGATATTTTAAAAGCGCAACGAGATAATGATTTGAACTTGTTCTTTACAGACGTTCACGCTAAAGGTGAGTACCCTTCCTATATGAATCGGTTCTTTGCAGAGAATGAGATTGTGATTGAAAAAGAAGCAGAAGATGACACCATTTTGAAGCAGTATCCAGTCGACTTTATCTCATTCAGCTATTACATGTCTATTTCAGTTACGACCCACGGTGATCACGAGGATACGGTTGGAAACCTAGTCAAAGGTGCTGTGAAAAATCAGTATCTTGAATCATCCGATTGGGGCTGGCAAATTGATCCTAAAGGTTTACGTGTTACCCTGCGTGATTTCCACAACCGATATGGTAAACCATTATTTATTGTTGAGAACGGTTTAGGGGCGTACGACACGGTTGAAGCGGATGGCACGATAAAGGATACGTATCGAATTGATTACTTGAAGCAGCACATTGAACAGATGAAAGAGGCTGTTAAAGATGGTGTGAACTTGCTTGGGTATACGGCTTGGGGGCCAATTGATTTAATTAGTATGTCAACATCGGAAATGTCAAAGCGGTATGGCTTTATTTATGTCGATCAGGATGACGAAGGAAATGGTACGTTAAATCGCTCCAAAAAAGCTTCATTTGCTTGGTACAAAAATGTGATTGCAACGAATGGGGAAGAATTATAATAAAAGCGAAAAGGAGATAGAGGCTAATTAGCCCTTATCTCCTTTTTTTATCATCGTGCAGATAGACAACGGCTAACTGAATGCTAGAACGTCGAATGCCTCTCATTTGTTTGTACATAGATGGTTGCTAAATACTCAAGATAGTCATGTAAGGTGTCTTCGTTTTCGCTCATATTGGTCAAGATAGGGAATAATATCTCCATTTCCTCTTCAGAAGCCGTAATAATTTCATTTACAATGAAAGCTGTATCTATCATGTGAAGGTCTTGATCAATAGAAAAGCGATAGCGCTTATGTATAGTAAGTTTTTCTGCAAATAATTGCTGTAACTGTGAAGGTAAACTCATAAAATGTATCCTCCTTTTTAAAACGTAATGATTACGTTTTGTTAAGTAATAGTATACAGAAATGTGCTGTAAGAAGCAAGTAGCCTACAAAAAACAAAAAACTGCCCCTAAAAGGACAGTTTTACTTATTAAATGGCAAGTGTATCTTTATAGGTGTTACCGTCTTTCATCACAAAAGTAATGTGTTCATGATTTTCTAGAATGTGTATATCAGCAAGTGGATTACCGTTTACGATAATGAGGTCAGCCCATTTACCAGCCTCGATTGTGCCGACTTTTTCTCCCCAGCCCATACATTCTGCAGCGGTTTTCGTTGACGCAACAATGGCTTCCATTGGCGACATGCCAATTTCACACATAAGACCAAGCTCTCGAAGATTAATGCCGTGTGGAAAAACACCTGCGTCAGTACCCATTGCAATTTTTACCCCTGCTTTGTACGCTTTTTCAATGCTTTTCTTATGAATATCAATGACTTCTTTTGATTTTTCAATGGCATAGGGAGCCATCGTGTTTGATGTCTCGGCAGCCTCTAGGACGGCGAGAGGAGCAAGCAAGGTTGGGACGAGATAGGTACCATGTTCAAGCATGAGTTCTAATGCTTCGTCATCGATAAAAATGCCATGTTCGATGGAATGAATCCCGGCACGAACAGCGTTTTTAATCCCTTCTGCTCCTTGCCCGTGAGCCATTACTTTCACACCTTTACGAAACGTTGCTTCTTCGACCATCACTTCAAGTTCTTCCTGAGAGAACTGAGTGAATTCTGGATGATCGGTAGGGCTCGACACACCACCAGTTGCATGGACTTTCACAACATCAGCTCCGGCACGCAACATTTCACGAACGGTTTTGCGTACTTCTTCACGACCGTCGCACTTTCCATCAGGCATGCCTGGATAAACAGGCTGTGTCGTATCAATGCCAGAGATGTTCCAACTATCACCGTGTCCACCTGTAATGGTAAGTGGGTTGATGCTCACTTGCATTCTAGGACCATCTACTAAGCCATCTTCTACAGCCTTTTTTATGCCAGCATCAGCAAAACCCGCGTCACGTACAGAAGTAATGCCTGTTTGAATCGTCGTTTCTAGTCGCTTTGCTGCTTCAAAGAACCGATACGAGAATGGTGTTAATAACGATTCTTGCACATTTTTAATTTCAAGTGCCATATGAACGTGAGTATCAATGAGTCCTGGAAGGAGGTATTGACCACCTCCATCGATAATCGTTGCGTCTGAAGGAATGGGAATGGTTTGAGAAGTTCCTACCGCTTTAATGTGATTCTTCTCCACAAGTACAACTGCTTGTTCAATGGCGTCAATGCCTGTACCATCAATCATTGTTACGTTTGTAATAGCTGTTATCGTCATCTAAAAACTCTCCTTTATAGGGTTGATATTAGTATACTGGCGATTGCTACAGAACCAACTGTTACGGCAGTAAAACCACCAATTAACATTGGCGCCATTAGTTCGTCCATAATACGTTGACGCTCAGCTTCAGTTCGTCCCTCGCTCCGACTAATTTCCTCAACGATGAGGTAATCTCCAGGAAAACCATATAGGGCTGTAAGCACGACCGGAATTGATTTATTTATATCCCATTTAAATAGCTTTGCTCCGATAATGGCGCCGAGCATGAGCCCAGCAATGCCGACAATCATAATAACCATAACCGGTAGTAGGGAAGCGACAATTTGATCCCAAGTGACACCGATGAGGGAATTAATGACAACGAATATTAACGCAATCATCGTGATACCTGAGCTATTTGCTTTTTCCATTGAACGTTCTGGTAAAAAGCGAAGGGCCGCTGCGGCTACACCGATAGCGAGTGCCCAAAGGCTGGCGTTAATACCTGTAAACTGTCCTAAAAAGACGGCAAGAGCACCACCTGCGAAAAGGAGAAAAATAATGACAAAATGGCTTTGCATCCATTCTTTTGGAAGCACATAGCTTTTTTCTTTTTCTGTTGAATCAGGCGCTAACCCTTGAGCAGCGTCTGCAGCGGTTTCATCCGCTCGAATTTTTTTCGCATAGCGAGCGAGAAAAATAGATGTTAACGGCATTCCAAAGAAATTTTGAATAGTAAAAACAGTAATAGGAATAGCAATAATGGCTGTTAAGCCAGCTTCTCTTAATCCATCGGCCGTTACAATATACGCAATGATTCCGCCTGTAATGGGACCGGCGCCTGCCACAGCCGTTGCATAGTCAAAAAGAAGCGTGACAATAACGATGACACCAATAACAGAAAAGGCTAAACCAATTAATGTAATCAATACAGCTTGATATTGTTTGAACATAGTTTTTAATGGAATCATTGTCCCTAAATGAACAATTAATACAGGTACAAGGACGCCGCCGACAGCAACGAATGTTGAGGCAGCAATGTACTCTTCAGGTAAGATTCCCGTTTGTAACAAAACAAACACTGTTGCGACAACCACAAGTAATGTTGGAATTCTTGCTCGAGATTTAATGGAAATGACCTCACCGATGGCAATGATCGCGATGAATAAAAGTGCTAAATAAATAGGTTGCAAACCGGTTCCTCCTCTGTCAAAGTCTTGCACTGCTCGTTGACAAAAGAGTCTGAACAAATGCTTACATCTGACTATAATCTAAAAAGACAGACAATTCTATAGTCTTATTCGACAAAATTCACGGCTTATTTTTGTCTTTTGTGGCTAAATGAATTTATTTCTAAATAGTTTGCGATTTTTAAAGCTAAATGGGTATTAAAGGCTTCTTCTACTGTAAACCCTTTTATTTTAAGGAGTTCATAGATTTTTTTTAACCGGTACTTTACGGTATTTACATGAACGTAAAGCACAAGGGCTGTTTCTTTTAACCGCTGACCTTGTTCCATATAGACAAAGAGAGTGTTGAGTAATTCACCTGATGAGTCATGTGTCATTAGTGTGCCTAGTTTATCAAAAACGTAGTCTGTTAGTTCTTCTTCGTTCATATTCAAAAATAAGCGGTAGGGGCCAAGTGAATCAAAGTCGACCAGTTCATTCGGACGTTGTTTACGCTGCAAATAGTGAATGACCCGAACGGCTTCCATATAGGATTCTTTTAGAGCTGTTGGCTTGGATACATGGCGACCAAGACCTACATAACCAGATAGGTTCCACTTAGACTGTGTATAGGATAGCAATTCGTTCAAAAACGCTCTAATAGTTAAGGGCATGGTTGCGCTTGAAAACGTAAAAAGAAACGTCAAATCAAAATGGCGTTCGTAGACAATGGTGACATCGCTTAGTTTAGATTGTTCATAATACACTTTACGCATAAGCTGTTGCTTCATACGATTATACATCGGAACCGGTACACCTGAATGCTCTAACTGTAGCTTTCCAATCACATAACGCTGATGCGAACCTGTGGGAATGTGCATGAGCAATTCTTGAGTCGGGGCTTCAGGTTCTGATGAATGAATAACCATTTCTAGCAGTCTTGCAGTATACATAAGGTCGTCTACATCTTGTTTTTCTCGTTGATGGAGCTCCATCACGAAAATAGGTAAAGCCTGTTCAATCGCTACTTGATCAAGTGGATTTAACATGGCTTCTTTACTTCCAATGATAATGAGAAGCCCAATTGGTTCTGTATCAATTTGAATTGGAAATGTGTACAGCGCTGTTTGATCGTTATCCATTGTCCATGTTTGTACACCTTGATGTTTTTCAATATAAAGTGATGTTAGCATGCTTTCTAAGAGAGTAGACGGAAGAGCAAATGGTGATCGTTCTGGATAACTAGACAATTCTTCAGCAAATTCGTTCACAACGACGACATGCTTTGATAGTAAATGAGCTAAAGCACCTGTAATGTCATTCAATCCTCCATAAGAAAGGGACACCCGAGAGAGTGCTTGGTGGATTTCTTGCGTTCGCTTATTTTGGGAATACAAGCGTGCATTTTCAACAGCAATCGATGCTTGCCGTGCAAACGTTTCTAATAGGTCGAGGTCGTTTGGCTCGAATGTATGCTTTCGTTCAAAGATATCAACCGTCAATACGCCAATACACGTCCCATCTGATAGATAGAGAGGGACAGAAAGAGCGCTAACTGGGTATGCTAACTCAGGCAAGGATTGTTCATAATATAGGGCATTTTGAGTGCTTAAGTTGGCCATGCCTGTTTTAGTGTCGTGAAGATGAGAATAAATGTTGCCTCGTTTTTGTTGAAACGTTTTACCACTCATGCCTTCCCCTGGCTTTAAGCGGACTTTTCCTAATGTTTCCATGTTGAAGCCGATTGCGCTCTCTGCATAAAGAACGTCTTGTTGTTCGTCATATAAAAATAAAACGCCAGCCGTTGAGCCATCAATGACATGTAAGGCTTCTTGTAAGAGTTGGCGTAAGACATCAGGCAATTCCCGGGTCGAGCTCAACACACGAATGGAAGCCATTAAGCTCGTTAGTTGTCGATCTGTTTTCATAGAGCATCTCCTTACTTTTGTTCTGTTAAGCATAAGGGAAGGATGAGGGATTGGCTAGTGTTTTGGCGGAGAGTAATTGTTTCCAATATCTTAATTCGAGACTACTAGATCTTAAGGGAGCAGGAATATAGAAATGATGCGACCACGCTATACTAAATAGAACAATAAGAGGAGGGATGTCATGAAACACATTTTGAAAGCGTTTGCTTTTTTGGTTGTTTTTTTATTTGGAAGCTTGATTGTGACGGGTGCTCATGGAAAGACACATGAATTGCCATTATTCTATTATGAACAAACGATCATTGATCCAGATGATCTGATGTACAATCCCACAGGAGAATATGATTTCCCGACAGTCATTCGAGCTGAAGATTATTTTGACCAACCTCTTGGAACCTATTACATGTACTATGGACCTCATGATAGACCTGGTGGTATTGCGCTTGCTTATGCGGATTCTATCAAAGGTCCTTGGATGGAATACAGTGGGAATCCAATCATCGCAAGAGATTGGCAACCGCATTACAGTGTATCCCACGTTGCTTCAGCACATCCAATTTGGAATGAAGAAGAAGAGAAGTTATTTCTCTATTTTCATGGAGAGAATTCAGTGACACGCCTTGCTACATCAGAAGACGGCATTCATTTTGATTATGAGCAAGTGGTCATTCGCACGAGTGATTATACAGAAATTAATGAAGCCTCTTATGCGCGGGTGTTCGAGCATGAACTTGAAGGGAAAGACAATCGTTACGTCATGACGTTAATGGGAAATAACAATGGCACGAGGAAAATCTATTTAGCGTGGTCGAAAGATGGACGTGAATGGGAGACACAGCAGGAACCGCTAATCTCACCTCAACCGGACCAAGGAGGGAATCTATCCGGTGCGTATTACTTTCCTTATAACGGCAATCATTACGTAACGGTTCATGGAGGATCTGGCAATCAATATGTAGTCGATGTTGGTGAAAATTTTGATCAAGAAATTCATTTAGGCGCTTATTATCAGCCGGCACAAAATGCTCCAGAGAACGGACGAGCGGCTTCTCGTTCGTATATTTATTCGGAGAATGAGGTTTACATGATCTATGAAGCAGGACAACGCGGGTCAACAAAAATTGCGCTTGCTCGTGCCATATATGATGAAGAAGTACGAGACATGGCTAAAGCCACACTACGTTCCACGGATGTAGTTGTCCCTATAGGTAGCGAAATTGAGTTCGAAATAATAGCCGAACGTTACGACGGATCCCTCATTGATAAGCAGGAATTAGACGTTGAATTCACATCAAGTGATCCAACAATTGTGCGCATAGATCAAGGGAGGCTCTACTCAGGTTCAGAAGGATTTGCATCGGTTCAAGCCGAAGTGTATTACAAAGGAAAACGTCTTTCGACAAATTCCGTGTTATTTGAGGTTCGTGAAGGAGAGGTCTGGAATGTCATTGACGAATCCTTTGTCGATTACACGAGACGTTGGCAAGTTGCTAAGGGAAGCGCGGCTCAAGGAACCATTGAGCAAGGGGCTGGGTTCGTTGACATTCAAGAAGAGCGAAGAGGGAGTGGTTCTTTTCATTACCTCACACATAGCGGTTTTTACTTGCCTGATTTTCACTTTACCCTTGAAGCAGATCTCGCTGTTCTGGGACCAAGCCGAGGAAACGAGATGAGTATTAGACATGGCAACCAACAAAAATCAATTTTTATTCAGTATGATGGTGAGAGAGGGTGGATTCAAGACAGACTAAATCAGCCGACTGTTTCAGTGGAAATGAATCCAACTGCTCAAGCACGGTACACGCTTGTTTCAACAGGAAGAACGACGTACGACGTGTATCGTGAGGGTGAGTTTTTATTCCATTCGACATCGATCGCACAAACGGGTCAAGACCTGTTGAAAATTGGAGCGGATTCACAAGGTGATGCTGCCATGCGAGTAGAATCACTTAGAATGCAAACGAATCTTACTGAGTAAGCGAAATGGAACCTTCTGATCAAGAGGGTTCTTTTTCTATAAAAGGGAGGGATGGAAGTGTATAAAGTTGTTATTGCAGAAGATGAGAAAATGATACGAAAAGGACTGGTAACAATTGTGAATCAGCTTGTGAGGGATTTTACCGTTATTGGTGAGGCCGATAATGGCGAGACGGCGCTCCATTTGCTCGCTCATGATTGTCCTGATGTCTTGGTAACGGATATTCGAATGCCGAAACGAGATGGATTATCGTTAATGAAACAAGTCCGTGCTTATTTTCCACAGGTGCGCATTATCGTTGTGAGTGGTCACGAAGAATTTTCGTACGCTCAGCAAGCTATTCAGCACGGGGTGAGTCGCTATTTATTAAAGCCGATTGATCGAACAGAAGTGGTAGCTGCTTTCGATGAAATTAAAGCCGGATTAAGTGAGGTGGAAGAGAGCTATCACGAAGATCCGTTCATTCAGCAAGTGGATGACTATATTAAAGCGCATATAGATCAAGACATTACGTTAACAGATGTAGCTAAGCTTGTGCACTTACATCCGACTTATTTCAGTCAATGGTTTAAGGACAAGAGTGGAAAAAACTTTTCTACGTATGTCACTGAAAGAAGGTTGAAACGGGCTGAGACGTTACTTCATCAAACCAACTTGCGCATTTACGAGATAGCGAGAATGTCAGGCTATCAAAGTCAGAAACATTTTATGAAGCTATTTAAGAAAGAAAAGCAGTGTACACCGACGCAGTACAGGAAGAAAACGTTTATGCAACAAAAGTGAGGTGGGAAAAGCATGTCACTGAGACAGAAAATCATCGTGTTGTTTCTCGCTATTGTATTGGTGCCTTTAAATCTACTGGGAATGATTACCTATTCATATTTTTCGAAAACGTTGGAGGGTCAAACGTACCATTACACGGTACAAGTGATTGATCAATTGAATCAGAACGTCAATGCATTTATTGATGAAATGCACCGATTATCCCTTCTTCCTCTATACGATCGAGAAATTTTAACGATTTTAAAGAACCGAACCGAGGATTCTTATTCTTATTATCCACAAACGGAAGAACTTGAACGCATGAGTTCGTTTCTATCTACCCTCTCCTATAATCGAAAAGAGCTTTCTGGGGTTCATATTATTGCGAGAGATGGAAGTTTGTTTAGCGATCTCGGTTCACCTCGAACGGTACATCGTTTTAGTGATGAATCTAGCTTCTGGCATCAGAATATTCAACAAGGAGAAGGTGCTTCTTTGCTCGTGCCTGCTCACGAGCCAGCCTATATGGTTGGGAACGAAAAGACCGTTTTCTCAGTTGGCCGCTTACTCCGAGATCCAGATGGGTTCCGTCCCCTTGGCATGATTAAAGTCGATATCGAAATGAGCTATATTGAATCCCTGTTAACAGATGTGGATTTATCAGAAGAAGCGTCTATCACAATGGTTGATCGTCATGGACAGCTCATTTATGAAACTGGAAAAGCCATTACGCCTATTTTAAAGAAAGTAGACAAAGAGGGACAACCCCTTGTTGAACGTGAACGAGTGACGGCTGATGGCGTAAATTATTTACCGGTGCTCCGGCAATCGAGTGGAGAGGTTCAGACGATTGTGCTGTTACCAGAAAATGAAATTGTCGGTGCCTCCCAGTCACTCCGAATCGTCACCATTGGATTAATGGTAGCGGTGTCAGCGGTCATCCTTTTATTAGCGCGAGTCGCTGAGCGTTCATTAACCAAGCCAATCTTTGAGCTACGCCAAATGATGGAAAGGGCTGAAAAAGGAGAATTTCAGCACCGTATGACGCCTTCTTCGAAAGACGAGCTGGGTCAACTTGCTCTTAGCTATAATCATATGATGGAGCAGATTAACGAGCTGATTGCAAAAGTGTATCAAACCGAAATACGTGAAAAAGATGCCGAAATAAAAGCACTGCAAACGCAAATGAACCCCCACTTTATTTACAATACATTAGAACATATAAATATGATTGCGATTACAAAACATGAATACGAACTTTCCGATATGGTCGCTTCTCTCGGACGCCTTATCCGCTACAGCATCGATCAGAAAACCCGGTTTGTTCCTTTGCGAGATGAACTGTTATTCGTTAAAGCGTATATAGCCATTCAAGAAAAACGATTAGAAGGAAAAGTAACGTTTGATATCTCCATACCAGAGAAGATGTTGACGCTCTTCATCCCGAAATTAATTCTTCAACCGTTGCTTGAAAATGCCATCGTGCATGGACATCAACATGGTGAAATAAAAGGAAGAATTGTAGTAAAGGGGTGGCAAGATCACACGTTTTCTTACTTGGAAGTGAGAGATCAAGGGCAAGGAATGAAGCAGTCCATGAGTATTGGAACTGGAAACCGTGTGGCGCTTACCAATATCGCAGAGCGACTTGCGCTGCTTTTAGGAGAACAAGCTGTGCTGACCATTAAGAGCGAGGAAGGAATAGGGATGTCCGTCACAATCACTTTACCAAAGACCTGAATAAAAGATACCAAATCAAAAACGAGCACCCTCCCAAATTGTAAGCGCTTTATTTAAACTGATAATAAGAACAAAAAAGGGGGATCTAAGATGAAAAGATGGGGTGTTAGCGCGGGATTTTTGCTTATTGTGGCAGGCTGTTCTTCCTCTGGTGGGTCGGTGACAAATGATGGAGAAGAACAAATTGAATTGACCTTTTCAACATGGGGCAATGAAAACCACATTGCCGTTTATGAAGAATTATTAGAGGCCTATTACGTCGATCATCCAAATGTAAACGTTACGATTCAAACAACACCATTTCCAGATTACCAGCAAAATATGACGGTATTAGCGGCTGGACAAGAACTTCCAGACATCGGCTGGGCGGCTGAACGGATGGTGCCACAATTTATCGAGAATAACATTCTTGCAGACATTGGGGTTCTTCGACAAGATGAATCATTTAACTTCGATGATATCTTGCCAGGCACGATTACCCAGTACGAAGTGGACGACGCCCTCTATGGTGTGCCGTTTTCTAGTCCACCTCATATCATTTATTACAATAAAACCCTGTTTGAAGAAAAAGGTTTAGACACACCACAAGAACTTGAAAGTCGAGGAGACTGGACGTGGGAGGCTTTTGAAGAAGCCGCAGCTGTTATTGCCGAAGATGAAGGTGTTTACGGTGCCAATTTCTTTCGGGCTTGGGAAACGTGGGAAAACCTACTTGCTCATACGCGAGCTGAGGGAGGCGACCTTTTTAACGAAGAGACAACCGAGTTTACGTGGAACAGTGATGCTGGTATTTCGACATTAGCGATGCTCGATCGAATGATGTTTGAAGATCGCTCTCATCCACGCGCAGGCGATCAGGTTGCATTTGAAGCTGGTAATGTAGGGATGTTCTTTGATGTCTATAGCTATGTATCAACGGCTAGAGGCATTGACGCATTTGAGTGGGATATTGCGCCAGTTCCCCTTGGCTCAGCAGGGCGCTCGCCGATTCTTGGTCAGGCAGGTTATGTGATGTTTGAAGGAACCGAGCATCCAGAAGAAGCGCTTGATCTCATTCGCTACTTTGCGAGTGAAACAGGAATGGAAGCAACCTCTACTTATTTTGCACCACCACGCGCATCGGTACTTGAATCGGATGCATTTATTGAACAACCTGGTAATCCTCCTCGGGAAAGCATGGAGTCAACGATCTTAAGCTTAAGCGAGGAAGCACGTGTCTTACCGATTCACCCTGAATGGCAAAACATCGACAATCACATTCTACAAGGGTTTGACCGGTTATTTGGTCAGACTGCGGAACCAGCCGACATTCTTGAACAGATGGAAGCGAGTATTAATCCGCTGGTGCAAGAGTGAGCTGCGGAGGGATTAAGAGATGAATGTAGATACGCAACCTGAACAAAACCAAACAAAACGGCGGAAGCCATTTTTCAAACAAGATACCCTCGCAGGCTGGTTGTTTCTTAGTCCAATGCTCATCGGTTTCACTGTTTTTATGTTCGTGCCAATTGGCTTTGCCTTTTATATGAGCTTTACAGACTGGCCGTTGCTTGGTCAGTCGGAGTTCATTGGAACGGCGAATTATCGAGCTATTGTCCAAGACCCAGAATTCCAACAAGTGATGGGCAATACCATTTTGTTTACTGCCGGGCTTGTGCCTTTTAATATTCTTCTTGCTCTTGGATTGGCACTGCTACTGCGCCATCCGCTACCACTGATGGGCATGTTCCGAACGATTGTCTTTGTACCGGTAGTCACAACACTTGTTGTATGGGCGATTGTCTGGCGCTATATGTTTGCGACTGATTACGGATTTATTAACTCCATCCTTGGTTGGGTTGGAGTTGAACCACAAGCATGGCTCTATAGTAAGGACTTGGCGATGCCGGCTGTTATTATCACAAGTGTGTTGAAAAATGTAGGACTAAACATGGTCCTGTTTTTAGCAGCATTACAGATGGTGCCGAAGAATTTATACGAAGCGGCACGAATCGATGGAGCAGGGAGCTGGCGTCAATTCCAGAACATTACGCTTCCCATTATTTCCCCAACCGTGTTTCTAGCAACTATTATTACAATCATTGGGGCGATGAAAATCTTCGCCCAAATCTTTGTGATGACACGTGGAGGTCCGGAAAGTAGCACGAAAGTGATCGTCTACTATATTTGGGAAAAAGCCTTTCGTCTGTTTGACATGGGCTACGCTTCAGCGGCTGCGTTTATTCTATTTTTTCTAATCTTTGCATTCACATTGATTCAATGGTGGCTACGGAAAAGGTGGGTTTACAATGAAGATTAATTCCATGTCCACACTTATTCGTTATTTGCTCTTAACAATGATCTCGGCGATTATGCTGCTTCCCTTCATTTGGATGGTAACCACGTCATTAAAAGATCCAAATCAAATTTTCTCACTGCCACCAACGTTTATTCCAAATCCGATTCAGTGGGACAGCTATATCAATGTGTTAACTAGTACGTATTTTTTGAGGCAAATGTTCAACAGCATCTACATTGGTGCAGCCGTCACAATTGGGACAGTATTCCTTGCCTCTCTAGCAGGCTATGCGTTTGCTCGGATCCCTTTTAAAGGCAGAAATCTTGTTTTTCTCGCTTTTTTAAGTGTGATGATGATCCCTGGCGAAGTCACGATTATTCCGCTTTTTCTGTTTATGAGAGAACTTGGGTGGATTGATACACATTGGCCGTTAATCATCATTCCAATCTTTGGTGCTGGTGGAGCATTTGGCATCTTTGTGATGCGCCAATTTTTTAAACAGGTTCCTGCTGAATTAGAAGATGCAGCCCGAATAGATGGCTGTTCTCGCTTTCGAATTTTCTTGCAGATTATGCTGCCACTCTCAAAACCAGCATTAGCAACGGTCACCATTTTTACCTTTTTAACGAATTGGAACGAGTTTTTAGAGCCTTTAATATTTATTAACTCAAGGGAGTTAATGACGTTGCCGCTCGCGCTCTCCTTATTTACAGATGAAGCAGGAACCGATTGGAGCTCGCTCATGAGCGCATCTGTTCTAGCGACGTTGCCTGTGCTAGTCATCTTTTTTTTCGCACAGAAGCAATTCATCGAGAGCTTAGCTATGTCTGGTTCAAAAGAATAAGAAAAACGGAGGTCCTATAAATGAGACAGATCACAGAAGTAGAAAAACAAGTGCGCGTACGAGGAGAGGCAGACGTGGTTGTATGTGGAGGAGGTCCTGCAGGAATTGGTGCTGCTTTAAGTGCTGCACGTAACGGTGCCAAAACGATTTTACTTGAATCCCACGGTTTTCTTGGCGGCATGGGAACAGCGGGGATGGTGACATCTTTCGCATATGGCTATCATGACAAAGAGCGCTTTATTACCGGTGGCATCTTTCAAGAAATTCGACAAAAGCTCTACGATAGAGGAGGTCTCATCATGACCGATCGCAAAGGCTGGGAGCCCTTTAATGCAGAGCAATACAAAATACTTGCCTTTGAGCTCCTCGCCGAAGCAGGTGTCGAGCTTCTTTGTCACACGACGATTGTTGATACGATTACGAAAGACGGCACCATCGAAGCGATTCTCATTGAAAGCAAGGCAGGTAGGGAGGCGCTGATAGCGACTCATGTTATTGATGCAACAGGTGATGGAGACGTGGCGGAACGAGCCGGGGCGACCTGCAAGATTGGTAGAGATAAAGACGGAGGTACCCAGCCCTCCTCACTCATGTACGTGCTCGGCAACGTTGATACAGCCGCTCTCGGCCATAAGCTTGACGAAGAAGGACGCCGTGGTTATTGGAAAACCGATGACGGCTATCACTATTTAAATGCAACAGGCTTCGCACGGGAAATTGAACAAGCTAAGCGAGATGGCTTTCTAACGAAAGTAAACCGAGATCATGTCGCGGCCATCTTTACCGTTCCATGGATGGACAACGTTGTCGGCATTAACTTTGGCCGAATTCAAGGGAAAAATGCCCTCGATCCGCACGATCTGACAGATGCGGAAGTGCTTGGGAGGGAGCAAGTACTAGACGGAATCGCTTTCCTCAAAAAGTACGTGCCGGGCTTTGAGCGAGCCGAGCTTCTGCAAACGGCGCCACAAGTAGGTATACGGGAAACAAGACGTGTTATCGGAGACTACGTTATGACACAAGAGGACATTATCGACTTAAAGCAGTTCGACGATTGTATCGCACAATCTTGCTATATGATTGACATTCACTCACCAGACTCAGCTACAACAGAAATTTACAAACTACCAAAAGGAACCCACTACGACATCCCCTATCGTTCGCTCCTGCCAACAGGACTGAACAACTTGCTTGTTGCCGGCCGCTGCATCTCAGCGACCCATGAAGCCCTCGGCTCTTTCCGGGTTCAAGCAATCTGCCTCGCAATCGGTGAAGCTGCTGGAGCCGCCGCCGCTCTTGCTGTAAAAGAATCTTGCTCTCCACGAGAGATTAACGTGAAGCAGTTGCAAGACACGCTCGTTGGACAAGGTGCGATATTGAGTTAATGGAGGAGCCCCCTGCGCTGGGTCTAAATAGAGAGAATGAGGCTGGGACATAACGAAAAGTAGTATTAGAAAAGACGAATAGTCTAAAATATGCTGAGTAGCACCGCTACAGGAGAATCCTTCGCTTTCCGGGGACACGGCCTCAGCCTCCTCCGTGGAAAACCGCACTTCAGAGTCTTCGAATTCTCCTTCCGTTAATTTTCATATAAAACAAACGACGAACGTTCCTATTTTCAGGAATGTTCGTCATTTTGGTCTGTCTATCTACTTTTGTTCCAGCTTCTTTCTTTTTTCGTGTACACTTTTTACTAGTTTATAATCTGACAAATAATCTAGTAAACGTAATTTGACTTTAATAGACAGTTTCTTTATGTTCCTATAAAATGGAAAAGGAAAAAGTGAATGGTAGCTATTGAATGAACATTGCAAAAACCATAAGTAGAAAAGGAGGGTCGTTTTTACTGTGGCTGACTTGACGAAAATTCTTAATTTGCAAACGAAACTTGGCACGATGCGCACACAGCTCGGAAATACAGAAGATAAGATTGAGCGGTTAAAAAAAGCTAAAAATGCCCTAAGCACTGAACAAGAAATGCTCCATAACCATAAGGCGAGAATGAACGAGCCAGAGATTGATGGAGACGCTTGGCGCGGCAATGCAGCATCCGAGCATGAGGATATTCGAAGCGAGTTGCACGTATCGTACGTAGCTGCGCAGGATCGTGCTGAGGGAATGCTTAGCTCTATCGAATCAGAAATTTCCAATCTGCAAGGTGAGGCGTCTAGGTGCTTAACCTCTATACTAACAATGGAAACGTCTTTGCAAACATTACGGAACCGTCTATCAACGTAAATTGAGAGGAGATCCCCTTATGCCTGAAATTAAAGTGAATGAAGAAGAAGTACTAAGCGTATTAAGTGAAGCAGGTGAAAAAGCAAGTTTCATAGTTTCAGATAGTGAACCGGCGATTGAGACATCATCAATGGCTTTTCTTTCAAAACTGGCCGAGTTCGAAAGTGGATACGCTACTCAACTTAAGGCGTTTTTAGATGTGTTCAAAAGCGTGCAACAAGAAAGTGAGGAGCTTGTTAAAACATACGGAGAAGTCGATCGCTCACTCGCAAGCCATAGATAATGATAGGAAAGGATGCCGAATGAATGAAGGTTCTTGATGTACAAGAAGTGATGGATGCGATTGACAAAATCAAAATTTCCAAGCAACAGGATTCCGATAACATTGAAAGCTTGCGAGCGAGCATCCAGAAGATTGAACAACTAGAGACCTTGCAAGGCAAAGGCGGAGAGGCGTTAAAAGACCATTTTAGGAGGCTTCATTTACCTGTTCTCGAAGCGTTTCATTTACTCATTCGTCAATACATGGAACAATTAGATAGAGTAAAATCGAACTTACTAGGCTTTGAATCAAGCTCGGCCATCGTTAGGGAGGAGTTTCTTTCTGGTGAGCTAAAAAACGGGCTCGATCGCATCGCCACAACGGCAACAGAGGATGCCAACGAAATTGAATCAATCCGCACATCCATTAGTGATATTCTCCCGCTTACTCCTTTTTCAATGGAAGGGGTCTTAAGACAGGTAGACCGTGGCAAAGACCACGCAAAAGAAACGATTGAGACATTACACGCCCTCGACGAACAAAATGAAGCATTGCTAGCCCAAGCTGAAAGCACGCTCCGAGAAGTAACGAACGTCGTCTCTCAAGTCGCAAACTGGTCGAGCGGCGGGGCAATTCTATCAGCAGAAACGCTTGCCGAAGTCGATGCGAATGTAGAGGCTTTATACGCGAACCTCGTTACCGAAGCAATCCAAATGACGCCACCAGATCCATTTGACCTGACAGGACACGAAAGCGTGATGTATCAGACCGCGTTACCACTTGAATTCCTCTACACTGGTGCCTATGCTAACATCCCAGGTGGACTCAAGGCAATGAGCTGGTATTACATGAATCAGTTCCCAGTTAGTGCGATGATGAATGACGAACAAGCGATTCAAGCATGCGTGGCGCCCCCAATCGAGCAAGACGTGGATGAAGGCGGGGGATGGTTGAATGCAACGTTCAACTTTTTTAAAGGTGTAGGAAGCGGAGCTGTAAATGCGGTAGGGGATGCAGTCGAAGGTGTTGTTAATCTCGTAACAGACCCGATAGGCGTGTACAATGACACGGTCGAATTTATTGGTGCGATTGTGGATGACCCTGCGTTGGTAGGGGAAATCGCAACTGAACTATGGAACGCATTTGAGGACGATGTGATTAATGGTGATGCTCAAAGTAGAGGCGAGTGGACTGGCTATGCTCTGGGCCTTATTGGTACAGCGGTTGTCGGCGATAAAGGAGTCTCAAAAGTCGCCAATAGCGGCCAACTCGCCAAGTTAGGGAGAATCGGTGGCAAGGACGGCTACAAAACCCGGCATGAAATCGAATTGCGAATAGCAACGCAAACGTCTCCAACCAGACCGAGCTTGCGAACTTCTATGAGTAACACGCGAACCAGAGGAGTACAAGCACTCAACACCTATGCACAAAACATGAAAATGAGCGCTACAATAGCCACTGGCCAAGCGAGTCTTGCCGTAAAAGGTGCCACTGGTCAAGTGAAAAACAGCCTTGCCCGGGGAATGGACAATCTTCAAACCAACCTCAATGGCAGTTCGCCTGCTCTTGCGCCAGCCGGAGTCACAGGGAATCGTGTGCCATATAATGCGATGGATTCGCGAAGGATTCAACAAGATGTTGGCGCGGTAAAGCAGGAGCAGTTAAGGAAGATTGAGGTAGGGAGTGGGGTTAAACCTAAACTCAAAGGATCGTTAATTAGAGAATATATTCGGGATATAGAAGGAAGAACTGGTAGAAAACTTGATAAATTGCAGGTTGAAAATTTAAAAGATGCTCTAAGAAAAAAAGATTACACACCTCTTACAAAAGAGCAAACAAGGGTCCATAGACGAGAGTTTAATAAAGTAAAGGACAAACTTGTTAGTGAATGGGAGTTAAACTCTGGTCAAAAGTGGCCAACATATACTGAAGATATTTTTTCAGAGAAGACTGGTTTATTGGTAAGAAATAAAGGTGATAAGTATGATGCTCATCATATCATTGAAAATAATTACGCCGGAGATCATATGTGGTGGAATGTACACCCAGCCAAGTTTCCAAATGAGCATCAGGCGGGAATTCATGGATCTGGTTCACCTGCCAGAGAGTTATTTAGAGGAGGGAAATTATGAAATACGAATTCTTAAAAGCGAATAAAAACAATCAATTCTATCCATTAGACGAAACTGTTATTAAACAAGCAGAAAATGATTTGGGCATCACATTCCCAAAGGAGTTAAGAGAATTTTATATGGAGCTAGGTTATGGATTTTTAAAGGGAGACAGTGGAAATATAAATCGTCTGATGGATCCATTGTCAGTTCGAGACTTTAGGTTAAAACAAAATGATTTTGAATATTTTCCTGACATAGATCTTTATGATGACCTTGTTGATGAATACGTTTTTTTTGAAGTAAATGAAACAGTTCTATTCACAATAAAACGATTAGATGATGGGAACCCTATATTTTACGATGAAATCTTAATTGCAAATTCTCTAGAGGAATTTTTAATACAATTTTCTAAAGATGATTCGTATTACATGGAATTTGTTGACTAGAATGAATTAAACCGTTTTAGTTTTATTGAGAAGGCTATATTGATGCAAAAGTAGCCTTAATAGGGTGAAGGGTGAATAGAATTTAATTGCTTTCAATGGAAGATGACTTTTATGAATAAACTCAAACATGGTATAGATTACTAAGCATTATGGTGTTTTTGAATTGTTTTAATGGAAAATGAAAATAAACTAAGAGTCATAGTTCCTTAAGGGGCTATGACTTCTTAAATTACTTTCGCCCGGGGAATGGACAACCTTCAAACCAACCTCAATGGCAGTACGCCTGCTCTTGCGCCAGCCGGAGGCACAGTGAACCGTGTGCCATATAATGCGATGGATTCGCAAAGGATTCAACAAGATGTTGGCGCGGTAAAGCAGGAGCAGTTAAGGAAGATGAGGTAGGCAATGGAGACCTGAATTATATTATTGATGGGAGAAAAGAATCCGAGATATTAACTAATTATACGAGTTAAAAAGGGAGGGATAAGATTGGATACAAAAGCAATGGAAACCATTTATCAAAAAATAGCTAATACACTCACTACAATTATTCCAGAGGATTGGGAAGAAGTATATGTTTATACTGAGATGAGGGAAGGATATAAACGTGTATTTTTTTATTATTACCCTAAGGGTAGGAAAGAACCTATACACAGCTTAGATATACCAGATTGGTTTTTACTAGATGAGGATGAATATGAGTTATATAAATTGTTTTCATTGTTAAGAAAAGAATTCCAAGATCAAGGGCAAGAGCCTTGGAAGGCGTTAACGTTCATATTGGACGACACAGGAAAAATGAAAATAGATTTGGTGTATGAGGATGTATCACAAATGAGCCCTGTAGATAAAAGATCTTTTTGGGAGTCTAAGTATCTTGGCATAAGAAGCGAATGAATTGAGCTTTGGGTGTATTTGTTGTTACTCTTCCAAAGAGCTATAACAATTTTTAAGTGAATATGGATCTGTAGGAATCTATGGAGTAGAAATCGGAAATAGATTTTGGGGTAGTACCTTCAGTTGTAAGCTGAACTCAATCGTATAGAGAACTAGGTTTACCTAACTTGGTTTCTTGACTTTCTCGTAGTTCAGAAACAACTTTGAACCGTTCCTCCCAAACCGTCAATCCTGCGGCATCTTTTTTAAAAAGCGTCCCGAACCCGCACCGCTCCACTAATTATCAAAAACAACACATCCACAACATATCCAACATATCGGAATTGTTTAAACTACAGTAATGAAAGCGTATTCAAAGATAAGGAGCTTCAAATGAGAATGTTACATATTGATACAATTTCAAGCGGAGTGCTACGATTGGAACAATTTAAGACGAAGGAGGAAATGGATGGGACTACAAACAAAAAAGCTGGTTTCTCACCAGACGAGCGCTCCGCCCCCGATCATAAAGAGGAAAAAGAACAGAAAAATTTTGCAAAATTGGCAACTATATATTTTTATACTGCCAGCTTTTTTATACTTTTTTATCTTCCATTATATACCTCTTTACGGTGTGCAAATTGCTTTTAAGGATTTTACACCAACAGCAGGTATAACAGGAAGTGAATGGGTTGGCTTTAAACATTTTATCCGCTTTTTTGATTCCTATTATTTTTGGGATTTAATTCGCAATACACTGGGCATTAGTGTGTACGAATTAATTGTTGGTTTTCCTCTACCAATTATTTTGGCGTTATTATTAAATGAGGCAAAGGATAACTTTTTTAAACGTTCGGTTCAGACTGTCACGTATGCACCACATTTTATATCCGTGGTTGTCATTGCGGGAATGGTCATTGCTTTTCTTTCACCAGTTACCGGCGTTATTAATCATTTTGTTCAATTTCTAGGGTTTGAGCCAATTGCCTTTATGACAGATCCTGCTTGGTTTAAAACCGTATATGTATTATCTGGCGTATGGCAAAGTACGGGCTGGGGAACGATCATTTATTTGGCAGCGCTTTCTGGAGTGGACCCCCAGCATCATGAAGCGGCTATCGTGGAAGGTGCTAATCGATTACAGCGCATTTGGCATATTAACATCCCATTTATTTTCCCGACAATGGTTATTTTACTAATCATGAACGTTGGTAGCATTATGGCAATGGGCTTTGAAAAAATTCTCTTACTTCAAAACCCTTTAAATTTAGAGTCTTCAAATGTCATCGCAACGTTCGTGTACAAAGCAGGTTTACTTGATGCGCAATATAGTTTTGCATCTGCGGTAGGTCTCTTTAACGCAGTGATCAATGCCATTTTACTTATCGTTGTGAACCAAATTGCGAGAAAAACGAGTGAAACAAGTCTGTGGTAGGAGGGTACAGTCATGAATACGAAAATCAGAGAAACCAAAGTTGATAAAGTATTTAAAGCCTTTGTTTACTTCTGTTTAACAGTGGCGCTGGCTGTTGTTCTTTATCCTCTTATCTATATTATTAGTGCATCCATTAGTAGTCCAACTTCCGTCAATAGTGGACAGATGTGGCTTTTCCCCATTGATATAACGTTTGCTGGGTACGAGATGATTTTTCAAAATAGTGAGATTTGGAGAGGATATTTAAACACGATACTTTACACAACCCTTGGAACGTTTATTAACTTAGCTGTGACAATACCAGCGGCTTACGCTTTATCAAGAAGAGATTTTTTTGGTAGAGGCTTCTTTACAGGGATGTTTGTTCTGACGATGTTTTTCAGTGGCGGACTAATCCCAACTTACCTTGTTGTTAGGGATCTTGGTATGATTGATACGATTTGGGCGATGGTCTTGCCGAATGCCGCAGCAGTATGGAATATTATTATTGCCCGGGTGTTCTTTCAAATGACCATACCGAAAGGGTTAGAAGAAGCAGCGAAGATTGATGGCGCTTCTAATTTCAAACTATTCTTCAAAATCATTCTGCCTCTATCTGCTCCTATTATTGCGGTCATGGCGTTGTTTTATGGAGTCGGTCATTGGAATGGTTACTTTAATGCACTCATTTACTTATCTGATCGGAATTTATACCCCCTTCAGATGGTATTAAGGGAGATTCTTGTGTTAAATGAAATGTCTTCAAACAATACAGAAATAACTGGCGAGATGGCCCAAGCTTTACACAGCCGACAACAGCTTTCTGCCATTGTAAAATATGGTGTGATGATCGTATCTACACTTCCAATCATCATTGTCTACCCGTTTCTACAACGTTATTTCGTAAAGGGTGTAATGATTGGGTCCTTAAAGGGTTAAAAGCAATTGTTTTTATAAAAACGAGAGGGGTTTTGAAATGAAGAAAACATTAAAGCTGTGCTTAACAGGACTTTGTTGTGTAGGATTTGCTGCTGCTTGTAGCTCGAGTGATACGGATGGAGACTCGACTTCTAATACGAATCCTGATGTTGAAGTAAGTAAAGAGGGCTTTCCTATCGTTGAAGAGGAAATTACATTATCGCTCATGGCACCTGGTACAGGACTTGCTGAGTGGAAAGACATGCCGACTTTGCAAGAGTACTCAGAAATGACGAATATCTCGTTTGAGTACACGACGCCGCCAATGAGTGATTTTGCAACACGATTAAACCTTGCGTTTGCTAGTGGCGACGTGGCTGATATTATTTATGGCGCCGGCACATCGAATTTAACACCAGGAATGGAAGTGGATTACGGGAGACAAGGAATCCTAATTCCGCTTGAAGATCTTATTGCTGAATATGCGCCAAATATTCAACGGTTATTAGATGAAAATCCTGACATTGCTCGTTCAATTACAACGGTTGATGGTCATATTTATTCGTTACCGGTCATTAATCAGCACCCGAATTCAAGCTGGGCTGTGCCAATGTGGTACAACGGTGAGTGGTTAGATGCCCTTGATGCAGAAGTGCCTACAACAACAGATGAGTTATATGATCTGCTTGTCCGTTTCAGAGATGAAGACCCGAATGGTAATGGAGAAGCAGACGAGATTCCGTTGCTTGATGTTCAAATGAATAGTACGCGTTTAGCATTTCTCGGGGCATTTGGTATGAAGGCTTGGGGAATTGAAGAAGTGGACGGGGAAGTACGGTATGCCCCTCATACGGAAAACTATAAGGAATACTTGACGTACATGAATAAACTGTTCGAAGAGGGGCTTCTTGATCCAGAAACGTTTTCTCAGTCTGATGAGCAAAAGAAAGCAAAAGGACAAGAAAACAGACTTGGTTTATTCCCGGATTGGTTCTCGTTCTTTACGACTGGTCAATCAGAAGATGAAGCTATGAACAATCCAATGTTTCATGCGTTATCTAGTCCTATAACTGATGAACCACTTATTCCAATTAATCCAGGCATTACAAGAGGAACGTTTGCGATTACAAGTAATAATGAATACCCAGAAGCTTCTATTCGATGGGTTGACTACTTCTATTCGGATGAAGGATCTGAATTCTTAGATCATGGACCGGAAGGCTATCTTTTTGAGCGTGATGAAGATGGAAATAAGGTGAAGCTTGATCCGCCACCTCAATTCGATAGTGCGGAAGATTACCGTGGGACATTAACTCCGGCCTATGGTATCCCAACACCAACATTAGTAAAACGAGTCGAAGGTGTTGAAGTGAGTGAATTTGATCAGTTCCTTGATGCTGAAACAGAAGAGAAGATTGGGCCTTATGGTGAAGTGCCGATTCCTCTTCTTTATTTAACAAATGAGGAACAAGAAATTGTCAATACGATAGAAGTTGACCTTAAATCCTATGTCGAGCAGTTAGAGGCACGGTTTATTACTGGGGTAGAACCGCTGTCAAACTGGGATAAATATGTGGACACCATTGAAAGTATGAACATTGAAGAATACATTGAGATTTATCAAGTTGCCTATGATCGTTGGGCAAGTAGCTAATTAAAAATGAAGCTCGTATTAAACTTGAGTTCAAGTCGTATACGAGCTTTTTCTCTTAAAAAGGAGGAATGGAGATGACAGATAACCTCGAAGAAGTAACAGATGGTGTACATCATTACAGTAAAGAAGAGAGCTATGTGGCGCCGAAAGAGAAAGCGTTACAAGCGCAATTGGAATGGTTTAAAGATCAAAAAATTGGGGTGATGATGCATTGGGGGCCATATTCACAGTTGGGTGTGGTTGAATCATGGGCGCTAAGTGACGAGGATGCAGAGTGGTCGAGAGAAGAAATTGACTGGGAGCATGATTCGAAATCATTAAAGCAACAGTACGTTGCGTTAAACAAAACCTTTCATCCGATTCGATTCCAGCCTGATGCATGGGCGGATTTAGCAAAGGATACTGGATTTAAGTATCTTGTGTTTACAACAAAACACCACGATGGTTTTGCGATGTGGGATACAAAGACAACAGAGTATAAAATCACAGGTTCAGCTTGTCCGTTTCATCGGCATCCTTATGCTGACGTATGCAAGCAGCTTTTTGATGCGTTTAGAGCAAGAGGATTGGGAATATCAGCGTATTTTTCAAAAGCTGATTGGCATATCCCATCGTACTGGACTCCGAATAAGACAGGTAGTGGGTACACGAGGCGCGGACCTTCTTACGATCCAAAGGAAGATCCAGCATTATGGGAACAATTTGTCCAATTTACCCACGAACAAATACTTGAATTGTTAACCAACTACGGCAGAATTGATATGCTCTGGCTTGATGCAGGATGGGTTTCCCCAAAAAACAACCAAGACATTCGTTTAGGAGAAGTGGTAGAGAAGGCGAGGAAAACACAGCCGTGGCTTCTTGCTGCTGATCGTACAGTCGGCGGACCGTATGAAAATATATTAACACCTGAACAAATGGTACCTAATAAACCAATCTTTGTTCCTTGGGAGAGTTGTATAACAATGGGGAGTGCTTTTTCATTTCGATATGACGATGACTACAAATCTGGTAGAGACCTAGTTCATTTATTAATAGAAATTGTGTCAAAGGGTGGGAATTTAGCGTTAAATGTTGCACCACAGCCGGATGGTCGTCTGCCTAGAGGCGCAGTTAAACGTATGAAGGAATTAGGTGCTTGGTTGCAACAATTTGGGGAAAGCATTTATGGAACAAGGCCTGTGTCCCCATATTATTTAGAGAACATGGCATTTACAAGGAAGGGAAATATTGTGTACTGCTTTGTTTTCATTCATACGAAAGCAGATTTAAACGGTGGTTCACTAACGATTCCTTATGAAGGTGCTGTAGACCAGGTAGAGTTGATGAATAACGGTCAAGTATTGTCTTTTCATAGAGTTGAAAACGAGTTAGTTGTAAACAGATCAGATTGGGAAGGGGAGCATGACCTTCCATACGCATACGTATTAAAATTAACGATCGCTCTCTAATAAAGCGAGAAGGAATGGTAAATATGCAACGCTTACAACGGTGTTTAAATCAAATTCAAGAGTGGGTCCATCATGATCGCATTGATATAAAAGATTGGATAGGAACACGTAGCTACTATAAGAACCCAGGTGAATATGAACAAATAGACGAAGAGCCATATGTCATTCAAGTTGGAGATCGGTTACTTGATTCTGGAGAAACGATGATCCTTGAAAAGGAGCTCAAAGTACCAGAAAAATGGATGAATGAAGAGATTGAACTGGTTTTTCACGTAGGTCAGCATGGGGTGAAAACAAACCATGAAGGATTAGTGTATCTTGATGGTATTCCGTATCATGGTATAGATCGGAATCGGCATAGCGTACCTCTTCCTAAAGGAATAAAGAATCCACATTCGTATAGAGTGAAAATGGAGCTGTTTAATCCAACGGCTCAAGTCATTGATCCATTAAATAGGCAAAACGAGCCAGCGGAATATGCGCCGGCACCATTGTATTTATTGGAGAGTGGGTTTGTTCGAAAAAACAAAGCATTAGAGAATTTGTATTACACGATGAAGGTTTATTTGGAAGCGGCTAAGTTGTTACCAGAATCAGATATGAATCGAATAAAGATCATTGACGAGCTGATGGTAGTAAAGAAATGGGTAATGAATACAGAAGTAGCTACTCTACTGGACAATAGTGCATTAGTAAGTGAAAAGGAAGCCGCTCTTTCTCGCGCTTTGACAGACATAGATGGACAGAATCGTGGATCTATCCATATGGTCGGGCAATCTCATATTGATTTAGCATGGTTATGGCCGATGAAAGAGGCTGTTCGAAAAACGAGTCGCACCTTTTCAACCATGAGTACATTGTTAGATCATTATGACCATTTTCACTATGCTCAAAGTCAACCTCAAGCCTATGCGTTTGTTAAAGACCATTATCCTGAGCTTTACGAACGAGTGAAGCAGCATATTCATAGTGGACGGTGGGAAGTCGTTGGAGGCATGTGGGTCGAGCCAGACTTGAACATCCCTTCTGGTGAATCCCTTGTGCGACAACTTTTGTATGGAATGGCCTTTTATCAAGAAGAGTTTGGTAAGCGACCTCGAATTGAGTGGTTGCCGGATACATTTGGTTATTGTGCATCTTTACCTCAACTGTTGAAAAAAGCAGGCTTAGATTATTTTATGACGACGAAAATGAATTGGAATGACACAAATCCGTTTCCATATGATCTTTTTAATTGGGTGGGAATCGACGGTACAAGCATTCTTTCTTACATCAACCACGGCGTTAATGAGCACACACACCCAAAGGAAATAGCTGAGCATTGGGGAAGCTATAAGCAAAAAGCTGTTCATCCAGAGCAAATGCTCCTTTATGGTCATGGTGATGGAGGAGGAGGTGTCACAAAGGAAATGCTCGAATACGTAGAGCGATCTGCTAGCTTACCAGGACTTCCGGATACATCCTACAGTACGGCACATCAATTTTTTGATCGTGTTGTAGAAGCAAATCCTGTCCTGCCTACTTGGGTTGGAGACCTTTACTTGGAACTTCATCGCGGTACATATACGACACATGGTCAAGTGAAACGGTGGAATCGGAAAGCAGAGGTGTTATACCGTGACGCCGAAATTTGGTCCAGTCTATTAAGCTTGAAGACGAGCAAGTGGGAAGCTACGAATCTTGAAGAGGGATGGAAGCTTTTATTGTTTAATCAATTTCACGACATTATTCCTGGTACCTCGATTCCAGAAGTATACGAAAAAGCGGAAGCAGATTATAAAGAACTCATAGGTATTGGAGAAGGCGTAAAACAACAAGCTCTGCAGGCGCTTGCTCAAGAGGTTGAAACAAATCGAATAGGGCAGCCGCTTATCGTATTTAATAGTCTCTCTTGGGAGAGATCGGAAGTTGTAAAGATCGTAGGGAAAGAAGAACTATTGTCGCTTGTTGTAGTAGATGAGAACGATCAGCTATTAAAAAGTGATTGTGTTATAGAGAAGGATGGACGAGTCACTCGAATGGTTTACGTACCAGCTATCCCACAAATGGGCTATCGAACGGTATGGTTACGGTCAGAAGAAGAGAAAAAGACACCGATGCTAACACAGCCTTTTGATTGGAAGTGGGAAACCGATTTTTATCAGATCGAATGGAATGAAAATGGCGAATTGACGAGGTTGTATGATAAACAGGCATGTCGGGAAGTGCTGAGGCAAGGTGAGTGTGGCAATCAGTTTCAGCTCTTTCATGACCAGCCCACTTATTGGGATGCGTGGGATATCGATCCTCTGTTTGCTGAGCAAGAGGCATATCGACCTGAGTTATTGTCAGTGGATGTTGTATTAAAAGGAAAGACGATGGATCGAATTCGGTTTAAATGGACGCTATCAAGCTCGTTCATTGAGCAAGACCTTGTGTTGTACCATCATGCCGCCCGAATAGATTTTGAAACAAAGGTGAGCTGGCACGAAACCCATAAGTTGTTGAAAGTAGCTTTCCCAGTCGATGTTCAAACGAGTAAAGCTACATTTGAAATTCCGTTCGGTGTCGTTGAAAGAGCGACTCACTCTAATACAAGTTGGGAAAAGGCGCAATTTGAAGTGTGTGGACACCGTTTTGCCGATATTTCGGAAGGCAATTATGGCGTCAGCTTGTTAAACGATTGTAAATATGGCTACGACGTGAGAGGTAGTCAGCTCCGATTATCGTTACTAAGAGCACCTAAATGGCCAGATCCTAATGCTGATCAAGGAGATCACCTGTTTACGTATTCACTTCTTCCTCACCAAGGTACATGGAATTCAGCAAATGTTGTGCGAAGGGGCTATGAATTAAACCATCCTGTCACTTCTATACAGGCGGATGCGCATAAAGGGACGTTGCCAACTCAGCATAGCTTTATCGAGCTAAAGGCACAACATGCGATTCTGGATACCGTGAAGCGATCTGAAAAGGATGAAGGGATTACGATGCGCTTCTATGAATCGAGTGGTGGGCAGGAAGCAATGGAATTGAAGCTCCCACAACCGTCCTTTCAACAGGCAACTGAAACAAACTTGTTAGAAACACCCCTTGCTCCGCTGTCTATGGAAGCAGGCGTTTTACGTACGACAATCAAGACTTTTGAAGTGAAAACAATTACATTTAGTAACAAGTAAGGAGTTGGATGGTCGATGAGTTATAGAGACCCAAGCTTACCAATTGAGATGCGGGTTGAAGCGTTGCTGTCGCAGATGACGTTAAAAGAAAAAGTTGGGCAGCTGAATCAGAAAATGTACGGATGGGATGCGTATAACAAAACGAACGAAGGGATTGAGCTAACTGAAGCATTTAAAGAGCAGGTGCGTTTCGGGGAAGGAATGGGTGCTCTTTATGGTTTATTTCGCTCTGATCCTTGGTCTGGTGTCACGTATGAGAACGGCATACCGACAGAACAAAATGCCTCAATAGCTAATACCATTCAACGCTATGTTATGGACCATACAAGGCTAGGTATTCCTATTCTACTATCAGAAGAGTGCCCACACGGTCATCAAGCACTAGACGGAACGATGATTCCAACGAACATTGGCATCGGCTCGACGTGGAATCCAGAGCTTATGGAAGAGGCGTACAGTTATATCGCGGCTGAAATTCGGTCTAGAGGAGCACACCTTGGTTTAATTTCTACATTGGACATTTTACGAGATCCAAGATGGGGCAGGTCAGAGGAATGTTATAGTGAAGATCCTTTTCTAGCAGCAGAAATGACGAAAGCTGCAGTATATGGCTTACAAGGTAAGGAGGGCAAACCGGGTAAAAATCAAATTGGTGCGGTGTTAAAACATTTTGCTGCCCAAGGTGCAGGAGAAAGGGGGTTAAATGCCGGTCCTGTTCCAATCGGTGAAAGAGAACTACGTGAAATTCACTTGCCCGGTATGAAAGCTGGGGTAGAAGCCGGTGCCCTTGGTTGTATGGCTGCATACAACGAAATTGACGGCATTCCTTGTCACGCAAATGAGTCATTATTGACGGGCATTCTTCGAGAAGAGTGGGGGTTTGAAGGGATTGTGATGGCAGATGGCGTGGCAAATGATCGGCTTCAACAATTAACAGGAAGTGTTGAAAAAGCTGGTGCCTTAGCGCTTTCTGCAGGTGTTGATTTAAGTTTATGGGACGTTGCTTTTACGAGATTAAGTGAGGCTGTAACGAATGGTGATGTGAAAGAGGAGCTTATTGATAGAGCCGTTCGTCGTGTGTTACGGCTAAAATTCCTACTTGGCTTGTTTGAAGAACCGTTTGTTGATGAGAGCCGTTCAAAAGAAGTCGTTGGTTATTCCACATTTAAACAGCTAAATGAGCAAGTGGCCCGAGAGACCATCGTTTTACTTAAGAACGAACACGCCACATTACCTTTGGCGAAAAAAACAAAAAAAATCGCTGTTATTGGACCGAACGCTGATCAGATTGAACATCAGTTAGGAGACTATACATCGTTTCGGAGAACCGATAAAGGGACAACCATTTTAAAAGGTATTCAAAAACAAAGTGCTGGAGAAGTGATTTATTCTAAAGGATGTAGCGTACGTGGGTATTCGAAAGAGGGATTTAGGGAAGCGATTACCGCAGCTGTAGATGCAGATGTTGCGATTGTTGTTATTGGTGGAAGTAGTGCAAGGAATGTGGAGTTGTCATTTGATACGAATGGTGCTGCTATTATAGATGATCGTCGAACGGAAATGGACTGTGGAGAAGGTGTGGACGTAGCCGATTTACAGCTTGGCGGGGTGCAGCAAGAACTAATCGTTGAATTAGCGAAAACAGGCACGCCATTAATCGCTGTTGTGATTCAAGGAAGGCCACACGCACTTACTGAAATTGAACCCTATTGTACGGCTATACTATGTGGTTGGTATCCTGGTGAAGAGGGAGGTACGGCGATAAGTGAGGTGTTGTTTGGAGACGTGAATCCAAGTGGAAAGCTAGCAGTGTCAATGCCTCGTTCAAGCGCGCAGTTGCCGATTTATTACAATTATAAAGATCAAGGAAGAGCTCCTACTTACTTGGATATGGAGGCAACACCGCTTTTTCCTTTTGGGTATGGTCTAAGCTATACAACGTTTGCTCTACAACAGATACGGGTGCTGAATCCAAGTATATCGCTAGCAGGTCTGCGAGCTGGAGAATTAATTTCTATACAAGTTGATGTTGTAAATACTGGCTTAGTAGAAGGGGCGGAGGTCATTCAATTGTATATAAAGGATGTAGAAGCAACAACTACCCGTAGAATAAAGGAATTAAAAGCATTTAAAAAGATTCTTCTGGCACCACAAGAAAAAAAGACGGTGACAGTAACATTAGGTGAAGAGGCACTTTCCATCTGGAATAAGGACATGACATTTGGGCCAGAACCTGGAAAGGTGAACATAATGGTGGGAAGTGAATCTCAGAAAACGGAAGAGGTAACGATTACTATACTTGAACAATAAGTGTTAAATGGATAATAAAGGGATTTGTATTCTTTCATTTCGAAAAAATGAAAAAAGAATGTGAATCCCTCTTGCTTGTGATGGATGTTTATCGCTATCATAGAATAAATACATCGTTAACTATTGCGGATCATTTTTTTGAAAGGGCTTACGAAGAAGATGAACAAAAAGGGAGGTGGATAGGTGCTGACTAAAAGAGGTTCAAAATTACTATACAAATATATCATCTCCTATCTTCTCGTCTTCCTTGTTCCTTTTACGATTATGAGTATTGTCATTTACTATAATGCGGTAACGAGTTTAAGAGAGGAAATTGAGCAATCAAGCATTAATAACTTAGAACAGGTTAGGAATTTAACGGATGAACGTTTATCGGAGCTCGTTACATTATCAGCAAGAATTTCATTAGATCCTCGTTTGACACCTTATATGATTAGTCACCCCTATTATGGTGGGGAGGCGACGGATGAATTGAGAAAATATCGAGCAAATAGTGCCATTGTTGAAGAATTATTTGTCTACTATAAACAACAAGATGTTCTTTATTCGACAAATGGCTCGTATTCGATGAGTGCACTTTTACAAAATAGTGAGGAACTGCAGCGAGTAGGGAGAGAAGATTTACTCGCTGACTTACATACAGATGTACCGCTTATACGAGTAGCTAGTAATCGTATTCTTTATCTTGTACCAATTTCACCAAATTCAGAAAAGCCCCATGGAACGGTTATGTTTTTTATAGAAGAAGCCACAATCATTAATATGATCCGCAATCTTCTAGGAGAAATAGAAGGAAATGTGTATATCTTTAACAAAGATCGGGAAACCGTCGCATCTGTTACGAGTGATGAGTTCGTTCAAACAGAGGATATCCAATCGTTATCAAACGGCTTTACAGGAGTAGAAACCGTTCAACTCCACGGAAGTGATTATTCAATGGTTTCGGTAGAGTCAGAGGTAAGCGGATGGACATTTGTTACAGTAATGGACCAAAACCAGTTTTTTATTAAGCTCAATAACGTACAAGTGATTATGGTGTCTTTTTTAGTTGTCCTATTTGTAGTAGGTTTAGGATTAGCTGTCCTTTTAGGTAGAAATCAATACAAACCGATCAGTCAGCTCATCGCCATTACTCATAAAGGGAAGCATTCCCCACCTTTTGTTAAAGGTGAAAATGAATTGGAGAATCTAGGCAAAACCGTTACGTCTTTATATGAAAATCATGAATTGTTAAATGAAACCATTGATCTACATCAACCATTTGCCCGTGACCAATTTCTGACTCGTCTGTTAAGAGGTCATTACTACGACGCTGAAGAGATTGAGTCGATTATGGAATCGTTAAAATTATCATTAAGAGGAGATTGTTTCTTTGTTGTTATTGCGCAATTTGAATCAGAATCGTTTTCGAATACGAAAGATAAAGATAAGCTTTTACAAGTGGTTTCAAGAAAGACGTTAGAAGATGCTACTGCTTATGCAGTTGACTTTCTGCATTCTGATTCAATTGTTGTCATGATTTCAATGGCTGGTTCAAAAGGAAATATGACTAGAGATGCTATTGATCACATTGTTCATGACATTCAAAAGGAGATGAAAGACTTTACGGTTTACAAGCCAACAATCGGTGTTGGACAACTGTACGACGATAAGACAAAAATTAATCGCTCTTACATTGAAGCACTTGCAACGATGGAATATAAATTTTCCGCTCCTCAAGGAAGCGTTCTGTTCTTCGAGGATTTAGAGACAGAAACCCACCATTTGCTAGGCTATCTAAAGGAAGAGCAAATGAAGTATGTACAAAGTATCAAGCAAGGCGATTTTACTGTTGCAAACGAAATGTTAGGCGATATGTTTGAAGCGTTAGGAAGCAAAGGGCTTTCGATTAATGAAATAAAATGTATTTGTTTTGATATTATCAACACGACGTTACGAACTGTATCTGAATTAGGCTTTGATCGTTATATGAAACAAGTTGATCCATTAGTTGAATTTAAGTCAATTACCCAGTTGCACAAACAACTGCAACGTATTGTCGAAGTGATTTGCAAAGAAGTGGAAGAAAAGAAAGATAGTCACAACAATAAATTGAAAAATGATATTCTGACTTATATTGAGCAAAACTATAAAAAGTACGAGATATCATTAGAAGTGGTTGCACAAGAATTTTATCTGTCTGTTTCTTATTTAAGTCGGTTTATTAAAGAACAAACAGGTGAAACGTTCACTCAATTAATACAACGGTTGCGCATTCGTTATGTAAAAGAACAGTTAACTCAGACAGATCAGCCGATTAAAGATGTTGTGAGCGATGTTGGGTATAAGGACGTAGCTAATTTCATTCGTAAATTTAAAAAAATTGAAGGCATGACACCTGGGGAATATCGAAAACTTCATAAAGGATAATAGATGATGCTTTAGCTATCGTTTAGATGCCATACGAGTAAAAGAACACGTTTGCGTTAAGCCGTGTTCTTTTTTGTTTCGATTTATCATTCAATTCCTTTAAAAAAATGGAAAGACATTCATTTTGATTATGCAATGTATAAAAATTTTTATATTTTCTATTTCAATAAAAAGAGCCTAATGATAGGAGTTTTCGTCATTTATTCTTTTAGTAAAAGCCAATAAATAAAAGGTGTATGTAAAGTACAAATTTTTTTAAATTATTAGACTTGTTATACTTTTCAAAGACAAACATCGAGGTTTTTATACACCATAGAACAAGATCTTAGCAGAAGGGAGGATTATGTAAGTCAAAACGTACGAATGAAGTCGAATGGTCATATTACAGGGAGGTTCTAAGTGAGAAATAGGAAGATTGATTATAAGAAGAAAATGCATGCACGGAACAGAAGGGTTACTAAAAAAACAACTGCCATTATTGCTGCTTCATCTTTACTATTCACAACGACTCAACTAGCATTTCCTGCAACAACTAACTTAAGTCCATTAACGAATCCGTCTGTTGCTTTAGCGGCACCCATTGAACAAGCGTCGTTACTTAATGTTTCGATTTTAGAAAATACATCACTTGTCTCAAATAATGGGGAGAGACAAGAAAAGAACGAAGCTGGAAATTATGATCTTGATTTAACATTTAGTGGAACGGGTCTTGCAAATGTTGGATTGGCAGATAACAAAGTAGTTGTTTTCACCCTACCTGAAGAACTTCAAGGAAAAGTAGTGGGAAATACAACGGTTACGATTAACGCGCAGCTAACAGCAGTAACACCTGGAGACTTGCCTGGTATATCACCTATTATAAATACGGTAGGTACTGCAGTGGAGGCATTGACAAGTATACCTGGCATTAACAATATCCTGGACTTGAATCCACTAAACACTGCGTTTGATTCGGTTCGTAGCGTACAGGATTTAGGTGCTTATGAGGTCGAGGTAGCTGGGATTGTATCTGAAGATGGAACAACGATCACGGTCGATTTTACAGAAGGTCTTGGTGAATATGTTCGTGAAGCCTTTGTGGAATTCTTGACACCGCTTAGGGATGCGATTAATGAACTTGAATATAATGGGCTTGTACCTGGTGTAAGAACAGCCATTGAAGCGCTTAAAACAGCTGCAAATCCTTTGTTTGATTTAATTGACGCCATTGTGGATGGTTCGAGTGATCTCTTAACCTCTGCACTAGACGTTAATTTACTAGGAAGCACGCAGTTTAGGTTACAAACAGAAATAAGTGATCCAATGGTACCGAACGCTGTCGTAAGTGCAGCAGCAATCAATGAAACGTTCATTGATATTGATTTACTGAATGCCATTCGGACTGAAGGAGCAAGACAAAATTTAATTTTTGACGATGAATCAGATGCGGACGCTGATGCCGATGCTGATGCTGATGCCGATGCTGATGCCGACGCCGATGCGGATGCTGATGCCGATGCCGATGCTGATGCGGACGCTGATGCTGACGCTGACGCTGATGCCGATGCTGATGCGGATGCTGATGCAGACGCGGATGCGGATGCTGATGCGGATGCAGACGCTGATGCTGACGCCGATGCGGATGCTGATGCGGATGCCGACGCTGATGCGGATGCTGACGCCGATGCGGATGCTGACGCTGACGCCGATGCGGATGCGGATGCGGATGCCGATGCCGATGCTGACGCGGATGCTGATGCGGATGCCGACGCTGATGCTGATGCGGACGCTGATGCGGACGCCGACGCTGATGCTGACGCCGATGCAGATGCGGATGCGGATGCCGACGCTGATGCGGATGCGGATGCGGATGCTGACGCTGATGCGGATGCGGATGCTGATGCGGATGCTGACGCTGATGCGGATGCGGATGCGGATGCTGACGCTGATGCGGATGCGGATGCGGACGCTGATGCCGATGCGGACGCTGACGCCGATGCGGACGCTGACGCGGATGCTGACGCTGACGCCGATGCGGATGCGGATGCTGACGCTGACGCTGACGCCGATGCTGACGCGGACGCTGATGCGGATGCAGATGCGGATGCGGATGCTGATGCGGATGCTGACGCGGATGCAGATGCGGATGCTGATGCAGATGCTGATGCTGATGCAGATGCTGATGCTGACGCTGACGCCGATGCTGACGCTGATGCTGACGCTGATGCAGATGCGGATGCCGATGCTGATGCCGATGCTGATGCTGATGCGGACGCGGACGCTGATGCGGACGCCGACGCTGATGCTGACGCCGATGCAGATGCGGATGCGGATGCCGACGCGGATGCAGATGCTGATGCTGACGCCGATGCTGACGCGGATGCCGATGCTGACTCAGACTCAGATTCTGATGATGACGATCCAGCTGAAGGGGTATTTCCAGATGCTCCGCGATCAACACCAATCTTTGAAGATAATTTAATACTAACTGGTGAAGGGCTCGTTGGATCGACTGTCTACGCACTTGTTAATGGTCAGATTATCGGTTCGAGTGATGTGTCAGCAATTCGAGCACTTGATATTATTATTGACAATAATGGTGTATTCACCATTGAGCTGGATGAGCCTTTACCTGCTGGAACAATTATCGAATTTTACCAAGTTGATGAAGATGGCCAGCAAAGTGAATCATCCTATGTAAGAGTTTTACCAGTTAGCGACGATGGTGACGCTGATGCTGACGCGGATGCCGATGCGGACGCTGATGCAGATGCAGATGCAGATGCTGACGCTGACGCTGATGCTGATGCCGACGCTGATGCCGACGCTGATGCTGATGCCGACGCTGATGCCGACGCTGATGCCGATGCCGACGCTGATGCCGATGCTGATGCGGATGCCGATGCGGATGCCGACGCCGATGCCGATGCGGATGCTGATGCAGATGCAGATGCAGATGCTGACGCTGACGCTGATGCTGATGCCGACGCTGATGCTGATGCCGACGCTGATGCCGACGCTGATGCCGATGCCGACGCTGATGCCGATGCTGATGCGGATGCCGATGCGGATGCCGACGCCGATGCGGATGCTGATGCGGATGCTGACGCTGACGCTGATGCGGATGCCGATGCGGATGCAGATGCAGATGCCGACGCGGATTCCGACAAGGATAAGGATTACGAACGAATCGATAATCGTTATGGAGGCGACTCTGGCAAGGGCTATGATGGAAATGGAGATAAGCTACCAAAAACAGCCACACATGCTTGGGCTTATGGAGCTGCTGGCGTAATGGCACTTCTTTCCGGTCTATTTGCAAGACTCTTCGGACGAAATAGGAAGAATGGGTAAGAGTTAATAAGATGCGTTAGAGGGGAGATCGTTCTCCCCCTAACCTATTAATTAGGAGGAATGTACATGGAAACATCACAATCGAAACAAGTAGACTCTTTAGAAAAAAAGCTAGATCTTTTTTATGAGACTCTTCAAAAAGAAGGGCATTTAGGTTTTTTGAAAAATTCAACACGAGTCATTTTCTTTCTATCGATTGGGTGTCCGAAGCGTAGGGCAGATGTTTTCCAGGCTAGTGAAACACTTCCATTAAAAGCATGGCGACTTGTGAAGAGGCAAGCGCTTCAGCATTACAAAGAAAGTCAGTATGATTGGTTAAAATTAGATATTGTAGAAAGTGAAGAAAGTCATAGCGTGAATGATTTCGTGAAAGTCATAACAGAAACAAAGAAAAACTATTTTCGAAAAGGCATTTCTTTCGATAAACAATATCGGTTTGCGTTTTTAGAGCAGGAAATTAACGGAAACGCCATTGTGCAAATTGATAAACAAACTGGAAGGGGCTTTATCCAAGAAAAGAATCTAAAAGAGTATGCTAAGAGCCATCGTCCTTTAATGCCTAAGCTTGATCTTAGTAGAATTGATAAGATTCGAACGTTTACTACACGTGGATTCTTTTTTGGAAAAAATCGCCTATTTCCTGTACACAACACAAACTTAGATAATGGACGGAGAAAGACGCCGTTAACAATAGATGAAGTAGACCATTTAATACGAGAAAGCGCAACTTTTCTAGCAAATCAAGTGAAAGATACAGGGGCATTTGTATATGGGTATTTTTCTTGTTTTGATAAGGAAATTCAATTTTATAATGTGCTAAGACATGCGAGTACATTGTATTCCATGTTAGAGGCCTACGAGCTTTATCCTGATGAAGTATTAGAAAAAGCGATCAAAAGAGGGCTACATTATCTGGTTAATCATTGCACACGTAGCTATACCATTCAATCCGTTAATGTTGCCTATATAATTGACGGCGTTGGAGAAAACAAAGAAATTAAGCTTGGAGCCAATGCAGCTGCTATTTTGGCATTAACAAAATTCCAAGAAGTGTTTAAGCAAAGTCAGTATGTAGAGATAACCCAATTATTGGGGGAAGGCATTTTGCAGATGCAAAAACCTGATGGCAGTTTTAATCATGTTTTGTACCCAGAAAATCTACAAGTGAAAGAAAATTTTAGAATTATTTATTACGACGGAGAAGCGGCATTTGCCCTCATGCGTCTCTATGAACAGGATCCACAATCAAAATGGATCGATGCCGTTGAGTTCGCCTTTCAGTATTTTATCGAAAAAAAATATTGGAAGCATCATGACCACTGGTTAAGCTATTGTACGAACGAGCTAACAAAGTACCGACCACGTAAAGAGTATTTTGAGTTCGGCTTACAGAACGTTTTGAAAAAGCTAAATTTCATTAAAAAAAGAGAAACCACGTACCCTACTTTTCTTGAACTGACATTAGCCGGATGGAATATGGTATCACGATTAAGAGAGCATGGGTGGGAAGAATTGCTTACACATAAAGAGATTCAACGATTAGAAGAAACGTTTCATGTACGAGCAGAATATCAAAGAAATGGCTTTTTCTATCCAGAGGTCGCCATGTATTTTAAGAAGCCGAGCAGAATTTTAGGTAGCTTCTATATTCGCCATCACTCATTTCGTTCACGAATTGATGATACGGAGCATTATTTATCAGGCTATGTAGCCTATTACAAGCTCCTGAAAAATCGTTCTGCCTATAGAGAAAGGGGGGTTTCGTAATTAGAGCGTGGAAAATGGTTGGCAATAGCTTAATAGTAGTTGGCATGTGCCTGCTTGTTTGGTTCGGGTATGACTACTATCAGACAAAGTCTATGCAAGATCAGTCAATGGTAGAAGCCCAAGAGCGATTGTTTGTTGATTTGGGGAACAATGGCGCATTGGATCAATTGAACTTAACTATGACAAACAAGGAGGAGCCGCAGAGTTCCTTTCTTTCGCCAAGTGATGAGTATGCAAGAGAGTCTTTTCAATCAATAGAGATTAACCAAGGCGATGCTTTCGCTATTTTAGAGATTGAGTCTTTAGATCGACAGCTTCCTATTGTAGAAGGGACGAATCCAGAAGAGTTGCAGCGGGGGGTTGGTCATTACCGTGATTCTGTATTACCAGGTGGCGATGAACAAATCCTTTTGTCAGGGCACCGAGATACGGTTTTTCGCGATTTCGGTCAATTAGAGATAGGTGATCTTTTTATTGTGCATATGGAATACGGTTCTTTCCGATATAAAATAGAGGAGACAGAGATCGTAGATGCTGATGATCGAACGGTCATTCGGGAGATGGGTGAAGAAGTATTGGTAGTCACAACTTGCTACCCCTTTGACTTCATCAACCACGCCCCAGAACGATTCGTTATTTATGCTTATCCAATAGATTAATGTTGAATGGCCTTCATTTTATAGTCGCTGAACAATGCTTCTACCAGCTCATCTTGATTTGTTAACAAATCAGAAAGTGTGTATTGATCAAGCACATTCAGATAGGCATCGAGCGCTTCTTGTAGCGCTCGTTTTAATTTACAGGCGGGTTCTAAAGCACAAAAACCGTCTTTTTTCATGCACGTAACAAGCTCCAAGTTCTCATACTTACGAATGATGTTTCCGATTTGTATATACTCTGGGGATTGTGCTAGTTTATACCCACCGTTTCGTCCGTTTACCGAATCAATGTAGCCTGACTTGTTTAACTCCCACGCAATTTTTTTTAGATGATTAATCGAGACATCATAAACTGTAGAAATCTCATTTAATGTAATAATTTCATTCTCTTTTATCCCTAAGTACATCAATGTTCGTAAAGATGTATCGGTGAAAATGGTCAATTGCATGGACTCTCCCTCTTTTCATTGTGTGTGTTTTTTCTCTCTTTTTAAAATTCTGTTTCTACTAACAATGTAGCATCTTAACACATTGCAAAAAACTTGTATGTAGCATATACATTTAGAGTTGGTGAAATAGAAGTGCGTGAAAAAGGTTAGAGTGACAAGGGTTTGGTAGAGTTTATTCATCAATGTAGAGACAGGTTGGGAAATATTTAATCTGGTAATGAGGGGAAGCGATGAAGAAAAGCGATGAAGAAAAGCAGCCCCTATTAAGGAGCTGCTTTTCTATTACATATAGTGAATTTGATTTTTATAGTTCTTTATCATTTGCTCATTATAGTCGTCTCCACCATCCATGTTTGCGCTTCGGAAGACGGGGACATCTTTCCCTTTTGCTTCTAGCTTTTCAATGAATTTGAGTACGATGGAATGAATGATAAAGCTTCCAGAAATCGTAGATGTCGGAGCCACTTTCTGTGTGAGCGATTGAATGGACACCGTTGCATCTCCAGGTTCTCCATAATTATCCATAACAAGGTCACTCACTTCAAACAATCGTTTACCGGAAGAGTGACGAGAAGGTACGCTCCTTGAATAGGTCAGATTCGTCAACGAAATGACGATCATTCCTCGTGCTTTTGCTTCAATGGCTAAATCAATTGCGACAGGATTACGTCCTGATACAGAGTGAATAAAGACAACATCGCCTTGTTGAACAGGCTTTGAATCCAGAATGATTTGGCCATATCCTTCTAATCGTTCCATTTTAGAAGTAAGTGTAATGGGTTCGACATTTAGCATTAATGCAGGACTAAAGAGTGGGTTAAAGAGGGCAAGTCCTCCTGCACGATAAAACGCATCTTCAGCCACAATTCCTGCGTGGGAAGCCCCAAAGATATAGAGAGAGCGCCCGTTTTCGACTGCCTCATCCATTAACGTTGCCGCTTGTTCAAGAATGGATTCTTGTTCTTGTAAAATCCGGGTAAGGATGTGCTCAATAGATTGATAATATTGTTTTATATAAGACATTTCGTTATCCTCCAGGGAAAAGACGTGCAATGAGATCACCTAAGAAACTCCAGAGTGAAAAGTCGTTTCCGCCGAAGATGACAATCCAATCAGCGGCTGTTCCACTTAAAATAGGAACAGATAGACCGACAAGCAAGATCATGACAACACCAGCTACAGCAGAACCAGCAATGGCGCCTCTTAATCCACCTTGTCCGTTGGCAATAATGGCGGCCGTTCCAATTTCAAAGAAACACGTAATCGTTAAAGGAACAATAACGAAAGAGAAGACCCCCATACTACCTGTGATAAAAATGGTTGCAACTGATGTAATCATCGAGACAACAAATCCGATTAAGACAGCATTAGGTGCATAAGGGAATAAAATAGGTGCGTCGAGTGCTGGTACAGCATTTGGTATCCATTTTTGTGAAATTCCTTGGAAGGCTGGAATGATCTCAGCAAGCATCATTCTTACACCAAGCAATAGAACCGTTAACCCAGCTCCAAAAAGGATCCCTTGCATAACGCTATAAATGACCAGGTTTTGTTCTGCACCAAAAGCTGTTGAAGCCGTATCAAAACCAATAATTATACTGACTACGATGTAAACAAAGAACATGACAATGGAAGAGGTGATGCTGATTTCACGAAGAAATTCCGTTGAACTTGGAAATTTAATATCCTCAGACGATCTTCCTTTTGTCCCAAAAAGTTTCCCAACCATCCCTGCAATTAAGGAAAGTATGGTTGTTGGATGACCAATAATAAAATCATCTGACTGAGTTACTTTTCGAACAAAAGGTCGTAATAAAGCTGGAGCAATAATAATATAAAGAGCTGTTAAAATAGAAGCAAATAGAACGAGTTGCGTATTGGATAAATCGTTTTCAATACCGACTGCAACAAAGATAAAAGGGAACCAAAACAGCATATGCCCTGTTAAGAAAACGTGCTTAATAGGTGTAAAGCGGGCAACGACTAAATTAATAAGAAAGGCAATTAACATCGCAAGACCAATTTGTGTACCGTATTGACTCAGAATGGTATCGGCCCCTAGGGCAGGAGCAACCTCCGGGTTATCAATGTTGTACATGACATTAAAGCCCTCTGTTAATGGTGCAATGGAGTTCATTAAAATATTCGTACCTTGAGTCAGAATGACAACGCCAATAACCGTTTTTGCAGTACCTGAAACGACTGAAGAAAAATCTTTTCGAAGCAGCAACAGTCCTGTAAGAGCGATAAGACCTAAGAAGATAGCTGGTTCACGAATAACCTCAATAAGAAAATCCATTCCTGTTTGCATAAAGAACCCCCCCTTATTATAGTTGGAAGGAACGTAGGCATTATGCCTGAAGTTCCGCCTCAACTTTTTCTTTGATTTCTGCTTTGTTCACAAAGCTATTGATAATAATAACCGGCTTGTTAACCGTTTTTTGCAGTTTTTCGCCTAATTCTTTACTTGTGAAAATATAATCAGCTGGGGTGCTTTGGGCAGAGCCGACATCACCTGTAAATACATCTGCTTGAATGCCAAGCTCTTTTAGAACCCCATCTAAATTCATTTTCAACACCATTGAAGACCCAAGCCCGAAACCACATACTGTCATAATTTTTACTTTAGCCATTTTTTTACCTCTCCTTTACATTAAGTTGAAAATCTCTTCTTTTGATTGAGCGTGGCGCAGTTGTTCGACTTTTTCTTCATTAATGAGTACGCTTGAAAGCCGTTCAATAAGCTTCAAATGTGCTTCTGTTCCAGTTGCAGAAAACGAGAACACAAGATCAACAGGGTCATTTTGTTCGCTTCCGAATGACACAGCCTCGTCAAGTATTGCTAGTGAGATAGCATCCTCATGTACGGCTTCACTTGGTCTAGCATGTGCCATGGCGATACCAGGACCAATCACAATGTATGGTCCATTTTCTTTGACAGAATGAATCATTTGAGCGATATACTCTTGCGTAATGGCTCCAGTACTTAACAGCAAAGATCCAGACGCTTGAATAGCTTCTTCCCAGTTGCTTGCTTTTACGTTAACGGCAACATGTTCTTTTCGTATCCATGTAGGCATCATGTCGCGTCCTTTCTTCCAATCCATTTTTGTAACAGCTGTGTTCGAGATGTTTCGTTTTCTAGATAGTGAAAGAGCTGTATAAAATCTTGGTTATGCGCTTCCTTCATAGCGAGGACGATAATCATCGTGACTTGTTCAGGATTAAGGTCGCCAAATTCAATCTCGTGTTCGAGTATCGTTAAACTAATGCCTTCTTTTTTTACATGCTCAGGGCTTGCATGAACAAAAGCCACTTTCGGAAGGAACACCATATAGGTTCCATTTCGTTCTACAGACATAATCATTTCTTGAATGTAGCTTTGTTCAATATAGCCTGCAGCGAGAAGGGGTTCGGACGCTAATGTGATGGCGTCTCGCCAATCGTTTGTCTTAATCGTGTGTATTTTTTCATCAAACAAAGAAGGTTCTACTAATGAAGCGTTTCCGTAGACCTCATTAAAGGAAGCTAGCTGTTTGCGATTCACAATTTTATGAGCCTCGTGTTGAATCAATCGCTTATCTTGGTCACTGAGTAATGGACTGACACGAAACCGTTTCGTCTGATGCCAGTGTGGAATGGAAATTTCCTGAGTGGTCAAGATAAAATCAGGACTTGTTTCTTGTAGAACTTGCTCAAGATCTTGGGTTCGGACTACATGAATAATGTGAAAACCAGGCTCAATTTGCTCTAGCTTTGTTGTTAAGATGGACGATGCTGCAAGCCCTGATGAACAGACAACCATTACGGTTGGTAAAAAGTCACGGCTTCTGCTCCGCTCGTAAGCGGCGCTAATGTGCATCGTAATATAGGCGACTTCGCTTGCTAATAAATGAATCCCCATATTGTATGTTAGTTGAAAAACCATTTCATAAATGGCGCGATACCGAACTTTAATTTCTTCGGTGTAGGGATTTTCAATTTCCACACCTTGTGACATCCGCATAAATGCAGCTTTGATGTGGTGTGTTAAATCATTCGTCAGTTTTTCATCTGCAAGAAAATTTGTATGCAGAACGGTTGATAGTTGAGACAATAAGTGCTCACAGAACTGACTCTCTCGGCTGTTTTTTCTGAAATGGGACGTTCCTTTCTGATACGAAACGACTTTTGCCTGATCAAATAAATCATCAAGAAACGCAGATTCATGTAAAACGGAACGCTCGTCTTCTACATGATCTTTAATAAACGTACCAATGACACCTAAATGAAAGTGGCGCTTATGCCGGTGTTCTTTTGGTACAAATACATAGCTTTTTGCGGTGATTTGTTTTTTCCACCAACATAAGAAAAGCGTGAAGACATCGATGGAGGATTCACTATAATGTACACCTCGCTCTGTTTGAACAAGCGAAAGCCATGTTTTCATAAGCTCCATTTCACGTTCATTAACATTTAACCAGTCCTCAATTCGATCCAAATCGGCTCGTTTGTCTCCGAGCATTTGATAAAATGCAAATCGCAGGCTTCGTTCAGTACCAATGACTTGAAATCCTTTCCAAGCCTGTTTGACAAGTTGCAAATCAAAGTGATCAAGCCATTCTTCCACATCAACCAAGTATTTGTGGACACTTGAGCGACTTAAAAAGAATTGATCCGCAAGCTCTTGAATCGTAAACGTTCCATTAATTGTGACGAACAGACTCATCATTAGTCGTTGAGTATGCTTGTCTGTACTTTCTTGCTTTCCTTCAATTAACTCGAACAGGTAAGGACGTTTGTCGTCTCCAACCCTTAAGCGAACGCCTTTTCCTGGCATTCTAGTCGTTGTCACTTGAATAGATTCTAAGCTGGTATCGATCGCATCTAAGTCATAGCGAATGGTTCGGCTACTAATATTTAACCATTTGGCTAAGAATTCAATAGTGACAAAGTGATCGCTTTCAAGTAATGTAAGCAAAATCGATTTTTGTCTAGAGGTCAACATAGGCATCACCCTTGTCTTTATAATAGCGGTAACTAAAATTCTTCCAAAGACTGAAAAATAGCACATATGTGGCAATGGGCTAACAGAGCATGGAGAAGACTCTATTAAGAGCATTATAGCGGTTTTTTATGTAAATAAAAGGGAATAGGGAAATAGAGGAATAAAGAGGAAGGAGCTGGTATGAGTTGAATTTTTTAGAAGAGGAAAAGCTTCGAAAGAAAGTAGTGATAAAAACATTTGTCTTCTTACCTGTTGCGGTAGTAACGGGTATGATTCTGGCGAATGTTGCTATGGAAAAGGGTGTCCCTAGTATTCGTCAACTACTGATTACCGTTTTAGCTAGTTATATCGTTACGACTGTTGTGTGGCTATTGCAGTCAGAAGATAAACAGATTGAAAGGGAAAGAAAGCTACAGAAACGTCTCGATCATAAATCTAAAATGAGGAGAGTAATAGAGGGGATTGGTGCTATTGTCGTAACCTACTTCATTATTAAGCTTGTTTATCCACTATTATAAAGACCGCTCAACTAAAAGAGCGGTCTACTTCTTATGAAAATAAATCAAACACCATTGTGTCTCGGACTGTCATACGAGCATAATAAGTTCCTGAAACGTCAACTCCGACACTAAATCCTGCCGCTTCAAAGCCAGCACGAGCACTAGCATCGATTTGTGTGACGATGGTTGTTTGTCCCGTTACAGTAAACTCTCTTACTGGAAAATCACCATGAAGAATATCCGTATTTGAATCTTCTAAAGTATGGGGACCGCTCCCTGTTGTCCACCATGCATCGCGAATGTCGACAACTTCTTCATAAATACCTTCAGCATTTTTAGTGACAACAAACCGTACATTTAAAACAACTTCAAGCCCGTTGTACTCCCTTGTGGAGAACATTTCCATAAATTCTTCAGTTGGTGGCACCGTTATCGGTGGAGGTAAAAGCGGATGATCATCTGCTGCTTGGACGGTATTTCGTAGGGTGATTTGTTCCAATAGGTCATTGGTTGTGAGATCTCTAATAAAGAGAGTATCGTTTTCCTTTTCAACGTTTACAAGATCTTCTGCGTAAGGTAACTCAATAAACAGACCGTTCAACTCTTCGTAGTAAACATTCTCCGGTGGAGTTGCGTGGACTTTTGCCGCGTCTGTCGATGCATGTGCATAAGAACTTCCTCCAGCCAAAATAAGGAAAAAAAGAATGGAGGTGGTAAGGCTGTAAAACCAGGTTTTCATAATAAAAACTCCCTTCAATATTTTGTTGTACATGAAGAGAGTTACCCGGCAGCCAACAAAAATAAGCGTAACTGATATTGGGAAATGTACGGTTTGTTAAGCCGTTATAAAAGGTTTGAGAGCATGGCATTACTCACTGAATGAATCCTTCAAATAGAGAAAATACCTGTTACAAGAGCTTTTTATTAACGATGATCATTGTCGATTTCTTGGGAAATCTAGTGGATCATACCCATTTTTAGTATAAAAAAGAGAACGGGAATGAGTAAAGCTGGTACTAAATTTAACGTTTTAAAGGAAGAGATTCCGACAATGTTTAGTCCTGTGCTCAGTATTAACAGCCCTCCAATGATTGAAATCTCGGTCAGTAATTCAGGAGTAAAGAAAAGGGAAGCAAAGCTTGCTAGAAAGTAAATACTTCCTTGCCAAAGAAGCAAAATGAAGGCAGAGAAAGCAATACTAAACCCGAACGTTGCGGCAAGTACAATAGAGGTGAAGCCATCGAGTATCGCATTCGAATAAAGATACGTATATTGATCATTTAATGCAGCTTCTATTGGCCCAACAATTGATAGCGTACCAACACAAAAAAGGAGAATAGCGGTCGTTACCCCTTCATTCGCTTGTCCTCTAAGTATGAAAGATAAGGCGCTACGAAACCGATCTTCAAATCGAGTCCACTCCCCAATAATGCCACCAAGCGCCATACTAATAATAAATAAGACAGGATATGCACTGTTTGGTAAATTGGTCGTAAGGGCACCAATGCCAAGGCCGATAACGGCGAGCCCCATCCCTTGAAGAAGGATCGTATGAAATCGATCTGATAATCCTTTCTTTAACACGGTTCCTATGAAACTACCAATAAGAATTGTTGCTACATTTACAAACGTCCCAATCATAGAAAAGCCTTCTTTCTTTGTCTGTCGTCAAACTAGTTGTTTTTCACTAGTATACTAATACATCTAAACGTAAAGTCAACGTGAACTTTATGAACAAAATAAATAAAATGAATAAAATACATCGTTATTATCTAAATTCTCTTGCAATTACCGGTGTATATACATAAGATAAAGAAAAGGTGTTTGCAGGAGGACCTATGAAATCAATGGATCATAACATGTGTGGGTTAATTATTGATTTTGAAGAACAGCTTGGTCGGAAAGTTAACGAGAAAGAGTGGATGTTCCTTCAGTGGGTGACTGCGAAGGCAAGAGAGCAGAATGAACTGGATTTTATCCAGCAATGTGACAAGTAAACAGAGCGTAAGGAATGTCTAGCCGTTTCACGACTGGAAAAGTTTTTCTTGACGTCATGGGTCATCTCATTTATAGTAACACTAACTTTAATGGTAGGAGGAATGTTAAGAATGTTACCAGCAAGATTACGCCAGCAAACTTTGAACAAACAGTAATTCTATATGTTCAAAGGCTCTGTTTTCATAAACAGAGTAAACGGGAGTAGTCTGCACATTTTTAACAACCTTCACCGGATAGAAGAAACGGGGAGAAAGGCAGATTAGGCTGTCTTTCTTTTTTTTTCGAAAAAAGGGAGACATGTCTTTGTTCTACCCTCGTTTACTCGTAACCACAGACGCCGTATGTCTGTGGTTTTTTGTGATGATGCGCCTTTTATCTCATCATGAAAAGGACGTGAAAGAATGGAACAATTAGTAGTAGAACTTAACGATATCCTTGTTACGTATGGAGATCAACTTATCTTGGAAATCGATCACCTGCATCTACACCAATGTGATCGCATTGGTATTGTTGGGGAAAATGGAAGTGGGAAAAGTACGCTTATAAATGTGCTTGAAGGGAGTATTCAATCAAGTAGAGGTCAAGTTCATCGGCATATTGACTTTGCTTCTTTCGCTCAAAAAGAAGCCCCTGGAAAAGGTAAGGTGGAGGGTGAATGGAGTAGTAGACTGGAGCTTCCGAATCAAAGTAGAGCAGACATGAGTGGTGGTGAGCAAACACGTCTCAAATTAGCACAGCTGTTTAGTGCTTATCGAGAGGGGATGTTACTAGATGAGCCCACCACTCATCTGGATGAAAAAGGAGTCGATTTTCTTATTGAAGAACTTCGCTATTATGTTGGTACTCTTGTCATCGTTAGTCACGATCGGTATGTATTGGATCAGCTTGTAACGACAATTTGGGAATTAAAAGACGGTCAAGTAAATGAGTATAGCGGGAATTATACTGCTTATGAAGCGCAAAAAAGATTGGAACAATCGATTCAACAAGAGCAGTATGAACAAATGAAAAAGGAAAAGAATCGTCTCTTAACTGCTGCAGAAGAGAAAAAGAAAAAAGCACGAAACGTAACGAGAGGGAACCGGTCGATGTCAAAGAAGGAGACGAAAGCGACAGCGAATCGCATGTTTATGACAAAATCGAAAGGAACGAGTGAAAAGTCTATTCAGCGAGCAGCAAAGGCACTTGAACAACGTGCTCAGCAACTGCCCGAAGTAGATGCCGTTGAACGTGAAAGACAGATTGTGTTTCATCAGCCAGCGTATTTACAACTTCATAATAAAGTGCCGATCTTTGCCAATCAATTAACGTTAAAAAAACACGGTCGCGTATTAATAGAAGACGCAAGCTTCCAATTTCCTTTAGGTAAAACCATTGCCATTACAGGTGAAAATGGGTCAGGGAAAACGTCGCTGTTACAATCAATTGTAAGTCAACATGAAGGGATAACGGTCTCGCCCAATGTTCGGTTTGGCATTTATCAACAATTTGATTTTCAGTGGAAAGAAAGACTTTCGGTTCTAGCATTTATTAAGCAAAATAGTGATCAGAGAGAGGCGAGAGTTCGTTCTGCATTAGCTAATATGGGCTTTTTTGGGAACGATTTAAGGAAATGTGTAAGTAAATTAAGTGGAGGAGAGTCTATCCGGCTACAGCTTTGTCATCTTTTCTTAGGTGAGTGGAATGTTCTGGTATTAGATGAACCAACTACTTTTCTGGATGTGAAAAGCATGAAAGCACTAGAACAATTTATTAAAGCATATGAAGGAACCATTATTCTTGTAAGTCATGATCGAACGTTTTTACATGAAGTAGCGGACGTGAAGTATACGATTAATAATCGCCAATTAATAAAGGGAGATGTTGGAGAATGAATCAAACAGAAATCATACAATTAGCTAGGCGCCATCAATTACAATTAGAGGAGAACTCTTTGAAAATAAATGAGTCTGGACTTGATTTTCGAGTAGTGCATGCAAAAGACACGACAGGTGAAAAATGGATTTTACGCATTCCTCGTAGAGAGGACTCCTTAAAACATAGTAAAAAAGAACAAGCAGCTTTAACGATCATAGACACACATGTAAGTTTTCAAGTCCCTCAGTGGACGATTTTTTCAAACGAGTTGATTGCCTATAAAGAGCTCGATGGTACACCGGCAGCGACCATTGATATGGAGCAGCAAGCGTACGTATGGATCTTTGATGAAACAAAACCTCCACATTCCTATCAGCAATCGCTAGGTAAGGTGATGGCGGACCTACACAATGTTTCAACGGATCAGATGGTACGAACTGGAGTTAATATGCTAAGTGGTACATCACTTCAATCTCATATGAGAGAAAGAATGAACCGTGTTAAAAATCATTTTGATATTCATCCAAAGCTATGGGCGCGTTGGCAAATGTGGCTAGAGAATGACTCGATTTGGCCGACTTTTTCAGGTGTGAAGCATGGAGATTTGCACCCGGGTCACATTTTGCTTAATGAACAATTCGAGGTAAGCGGTTTAATCGACTGGACGGAAGTAGCTGTTGGTGACGTGTCTGAGGATTTCGCAGCCCATTATCAACTTTTTGGAGAAGAGGGATTGGATCAATTACTTGTCACCTATGAGCAAGGAGGTGGGCGTGTGTGGAAAGGAATGAAGCAGCACATTATCGAGGTTCGTGCTGCGTCACCAATACTTGTTGCAGAATTTGCGTTGTCGTCAGGCTTAAACGATATGGTTGAAATGGCTAAACAGATGCTTTCATCTGATGGTTGAGGGCTGGATCAAAATGCTTTACTGACTGTTAATGAGCGGGTAGAGTAGAGGCAGTGAGGTGAAGGATATGGGTGAGTGGATACGAAATGTGCGTATGGAAACAGGTTTTGAAACAGAAGGGGACTTTGTATACGGCAGTAGAACCGAATCGTTCGATATACAGGTGGAGAACGGTAAGGTCATAGAGATACAGTCAGCCGGAAAACGAGATGGCTTTAATGCGTATGGAAATTTGTTACTACCAAGTTTACAAGAAATGCATTGTCATTTAGACAAAAGTAAGCTTGGTGTGCCGTGGCAACCAATTACACCAGCGAATTCGATTGTTGAGCGATTTACACAAGAAATAAAGGAACTCGATCAGTTAGATCTCTCATTACAAGAGCGTGCACGCAATTTAATCGATCTAGAATTGGCGAACGGCGTTACGTTCTTTCGATCCCATATCGACGTTCATCCTAAAGTTGGACAGCGGTATTTAGAAGAAGTACAAGACGTGTTACATCACTTTAAAGGAAAACTTGACTATGAACTCGTTGCGTTTCCTCAACATGGTATGCTGCGCTCCGATGCCTATGGAGAAGTGAAGCAAGCTTTGGAGGCTGGAGTAAATTTGATTGGGGGTGTAGACCCTTCTTCCCTTGATGGGGACGTAGAAAAATCCCTATCTCAAACCTTTGAGCTCGCTACAGCGTTTCAAATTCCAATTGACATTCATGTTCATGATCGTGGAGAGCATGGACGAGAAACAGTCAAGACGCTCCTCGATTACACAAAGCAAAGCGGTTTGCAAGGCAAGGTAGCGATTAGCCATGCATTTGGGTTGAACGACTTTGTTGGAGAAGAAAGGGCTGAAGTTTTTACAGAGTTAGCCAAGACAGGAATTTCAGTTGTATCAAGTGTTCCTATTACAGGTGTTATCCCACCTTTGGAAGAGTTACGGTCATATGGGGTACAGGTAAGAATTGGTTGTGACAATGTTTACGATTCTTGGTCTCCTTTTGGAACCGGTAAGGTTACGGAGAAGCTTAACCGCTATGCAGAAATGTTCCGTTTAACAAAGCACGATACGCTAACAAACGCACTCGAACTCATCACAGGTCAGCCGCTCTTGTTAGAAGAAGGTTTACCATGGCTTCAAGAAGGAATGGATGCTTCGTTTATTCTTGTTGATAGCTCTTCTACAGCAGAATTTGTTGCCAGACAAAACGACGTGATGGCTAGTTTTTTCAAAGGAAAGCTTGTTTATCAAAAGGGGGGTGTATGATGATTACGAGTGAGGATAAAGCCTATTTACTCCAGTGTATTGAACTAGCAAAGAAAGCGCTGGAAAACGGTGATGAACCGTTCGGATCACTTCTCGTTTCAGCAAAAGGAGACATCCTATTTGAAGACCATAATCATGTTTCTAGTGGTGACCAAACACAACATCCTGAATTTGCTATAGCCAGGTGGGCAGCCGCTCACTTAACAGCTGAAGAACGGAAGGTTGCCACTGTATACACGTCTGGTGAACATTGCCCAATGTGTGCAGCTGCTCACGGTTTAGTAGGGCTAGGCAGAATTGTCTATGTAAGCTCCTCAAAGCAATTGCGTGAATGGAAAAAGGAAATAGGGTTGGAGCCCGGCAACTTGCACCCTCTGGCTATTGAAGATGTAGTCAAATCGATTTCTGTTGATGGACCTGACGAAGAATTAGCAGAAGAAGTGAAACGTCTTCACGTCTTAAAGCATTCAACATAAAATGAAAAGAGGCTGGGACAAAAGTAGATAGACAGACCAAAATGACGAACATTCCTGAAAATAGGAACGTTCGTCGTTTATTTTCTATGAAAATGAGCGGAAGGAGAATCCGAAGACTCCTGGGGGATCAGCACGTGTCTGAAGACTCTGGAGTGGCAGTTTCCTACGGAGGAGGCTGAGGGCGTGTCTCCGGAAAGCGAAGGATTCTCCTGTAGCGGTGCTACTCAGCATATTTTAGACTATTCGTCTTTTCAAATACGACTTTTCGTTATGTCCCAGCCTCTTTTTAACGATCTCGTTAGAAAAAATACATTACTCTTTTGTTTGTTCATTTGCTATGGTTCCTTGGTGAAAAAAAAGTTTCCAATCCGTTCCGTCGTACTTCCAAATCGAACTTCTTAACGTTTCTCGGTTTAAACAATGGTTTTTCACTCGGTAAGTGGTGAGAGCGGCCTGTTCACCAAGTTGATGCATAGTCCAATCATGCAATGTTAATGTGTGAAGGCTTGCGCCATCGACGAAATCGTGGCGAGTGAAAACCTTCCCTGAACTCCCGAATTCAACAAAATCGTCCGCTAGTATGTGACCAAGCGCTTCACCAGATTCTCGGACCGCTCCACTTAGATGACATTCTTCCAATTGTTTAAGATGCATTTCCAGATTCATCGATTCACCCTCTCTACGAACCAGCTCATGATAGACTTTGACGTAAGTGCTATTTTTATTGTGTATAGAATATCGTACATCAATCAGCATGAAAGGTGAAGTTGAATAGAGGCATCAACGAAAAAAAGAGCTCTACTACTCCTGCTATAGGGCCTCAAACGCTAGAAAACTTTCTAGCCAAACATCGTTACGTCGGGTCCTTAACAACTGTCAGTTCCTCTAGCTGTGGATGCTGAGAACCAACGAACGTAGCTCCGCTAGTACGTTGATTGACGATAAAGTCAATGTGTTGCTTGGTAATTCTTTCACCTGGAATGAGAATGGGTATTCCAGGGGGATAGGAGATAACGAATTCTGTATTTATTTTACCGAGACTAGCTGAAAGAGGGACGAGTTGTTGCGGTGAGAAACTGGCTTTTCTTGGTGTCATGCTCATGACTGGTGCTGGTGGTTTCACTACAGGGTTCATTACTGATGAAGATTTTTGATAGCGAGCGACTAGTTTTTTGAGAGCACGAAATAATTTCTTTGCGTCTTTTTTTGTTGTTCCGATTGTGAAGATAGCTAAAGCGTAGCGAGTGTCAGCTAGTTCAAGTAGAATATTTGATTCTTTTTCTAGCAACTGTTTTAATTCATATCCAGAAAGGGGGAGTGTATCTATTTTTATGATGACTTTCGACTGATCAAGATCGAATGAAGCATCTGAGGAAAGTAGGTCATCTTTAGTCGGGCAAGAAATACCCGTTAGTGTGTTTACTTTTGTACGAAAATCCTCAGCAAGTGCCATTGCTCTCTGAAGTTGCAACCTTCCCGATTGTTCTAGCTGATAACGAGTTGAATCCAGAGAAGCAATGAGTTGAAAAGGACGCGAGGTGGACATTAAATAGTTCATTGCGTTCTGAACGTTCCGGAAGTCAACCAGCCCTTTTCGATAGAGAAGAATTGACGTTTGATTCATAGAGCCACCAAGTTTATGCAGACTTGTGGCTGCTAGGTCAGCCCCTGCTTCCATTGCACTAATAGGTAATTGAGGATGGAAAGGTAAATGAGCTCCATGTGCTTCATCTACAATAACAGGGATCTGTTTATCGTGAGCAATGGAAACAATGGTTTGTAAATCTGTGCAAACACCAAAATAGGTGGGGTTAATTAGTAAAATGGCTTGAATATTTGTATACTGATTGATTGCATGTATAAGCGAGTTCGCAGAGTAATGATGGGAAATGCCAAGGTCGTTATCAAATTCGGTCTCAAGAAAGAGAGGCTCCACACCGGCGAGGATCATTGCTCCTACGACAGAACGATGTACGTTCCTAGGCACAATCATTTTGCCGCCATCGTTACAGGTTGCCAAAATCATAGCCATGATGGCGGTACTCGTTCCTTGGGTGGATAGAATGCTTCGATCTGCATGATAGGCTTTTGCCATCTCATTGGCTACATCATTTAAAACGGATGGTTCTAAGACGTTAACATCGATCATATCAAGTTCAAACAAATGGCTTTTGGCTAGCTTACTAAATGTTGACTCTGTTCCGATCTTATGATGCCCTGGCGTATTAAAGTGAGTGCGTTTCTGAGCGAGAAACGCTTTTGCGAACTGGTCAGTTGGATAATTTCTTTTACCCAAGGTGCTCACACCCTTAATTTGTATAAATAGACAGTAACTTTCTCTACTATAGTAAGCAGGAGTATGACAAGGGTGACAAAAACAGATGAATGACGTGCAATATCAATCAAGAACACGGTTTTATACATAATGATTTCGTTGAGATAGAGTGGTGAAGATTTGAGCCAATGACAAATAATCGAAATTATTAGGCATTTTTAGCGTATAATCCTCAACTTGAGCATGGTACCCTAATAATAAATTAAGTGATACAGGCACGATTCTTAAAGTGACTAAAGAAACGGTAAAAGTGTTTCCAAGTAAATGAAAACGCTTACTCATGAGAAGGGGGTACAGGTTTTGTCAGTCATAAGAAGGAGAGGACGTTGGGTTTTTCCTAGTTTGACAAGTGTTGTCGCTGTTATGGTGTTAGCGGGGTGTTCAGCAGAGGAATCCGATGCCATTGAAGAAACGATTACGATTGAAGGAAAGACAACTGTTACTTACTGGCATAATCATACCGGTAGAGGGCTTGAAGCAATTCGCCAAGTTGTATCCGATTTTAACGAGAGTCAAGATGATATATTTGTGCAAGAAATTTATAGTGCTTCAACAGAAGGGGACGATCAACGCTTACTGACAGCGATTGCTGGAGGAAACCCACCTGATCTTGCTCATTTTGACCGCTTTAAAGTCGCTCAATATGCAGCTGAAAATTCATTAGAACCACTTACACCGTTTATTGAAAACGATCAATATGATATGGGCTTATATTACGATTACGCTGTTGACGAGACGACTTATGAAGATGATATTTATGCCATGCCAATTACAACAGATTCCCGTCTATTGTTTTATAATAAAGACCGCTTTCAAGAAGTTGGCCTTGATCCAGAAAATCCACCAACGACCATAGAAGAATTGGAAGACGCTATTGAAAAGTTGTCTACTATTGAGGACGGGCGAGTAGAGGAGTTAGGAATGGTTCCCTGGACCGCTCAAGGATGGTTGTATACATGGGCTTGGACTTTCGGCGGCGATTTCTATGATATGGAGACGAATACGTTAACCATTGATCATCCTAAAAATGTTGAGGCACTAGAATGGATCGTGTCAATCGCAGATCAATACGATGCTGCAACCGTAACGAGTTTTGATACGGCTCAAGGGAGTAATGAAATGGACCCCTTTATTCAAGGGATTTATAGTATGAAAGTCGATGGTCCCTTTTCCATATCAACGATTCAGCAATATAAACCGGATCTAAATTATGGTGTCACACCGATACCAACACCAACTGGAGATGATTTCGCCACATGGTCAGGTGGGACATCTGTCATTATTCCAAAAGGTGCCCATCATGCTGAAGAAGCATGGGAGTTTATGAAGTACTTTGGTAGTTATGAGGGGCAAATCACCTACAGTGAAATCAATAATCAAATGTCTGTTATTGATAAAGTGAACGAAGATTTGTATCAGGATGATCCGATAATGACTGAATTTATTGATATTTTACCGAACTCAAATGCACGACCACCTATTCCTAGTGGCCAACTGTTGTGGAATGAATTAGACAGAGCGGTAGAATACGCTATTCATGGAAGAGGAGAGCCACAAGAGCTTTTAGAGCGTGTTCAAAGAAGGGTAAACCAAGCAGAAGCTGAGGAATAGGAGGAATTCAATATGGCGCAACTTGAAACGAATAAACCAACCAAAGTAAGAGTGAATAAGCGACGATCAAACGAAAACCTTACAGGCTGGCTGTTTGCGATGCCTTGGGTAATTGGGCTACTACTCTTTTTTGGCTACCCATTGCTTTCGTCTATGTATTACAGCTTTACAGACTTCAGTATTCTTCAAAGTGGAGAATTTATAGGATTAGCTAATTACCGTGAGCTGTTTCAAGATGATTTATTTTGGATTTCCATATATAACACCATATATTTTGCTGTCTTTTTTGTACCACTTAGTATCATCTTTGGTGTCGCTCTTGCAATGGTGCTGAACATGAAGGTAAAGGGAATGGTGGTCTATCGAACAATCTTTTTTTTACCAACACTTGTACCACATGTGGCTTTGGCTATTTTATGGGTATGGCTCTTAAACCCCCAGTTCGGATTAGTCAATGCGATGCTTGATTTTGTCGGCATTCAAGGGCCACCATGGCTAGGAAGTACGTTCTGGTCAAAGCCGGCACTCATATTAATGTCGCTTTGGGGAATTGGGCAAGCGGTCATTATTTATTTAGCCGGGTTAAGTGATATTTCTCAAGAATATTATGAAGCAGCTGAAGTAGACGGCGCAACATTCTTACAAAAAACCTTTAAAATTACGTTGCCTTTGCTAACACCGGTTATCTTTTTTAACTTGGTGATGGGTTTTATCGGTGCTTTTCAACAATTCACATTGCCCTATGCCATGACGAATGGAACAGGAACACCAGCTGATTCATTAACCTTTTACGTCATGTATTTATACGATAATGCATTTAGCTATTTTAGAATGGGCTATGCTTCGGCAATGGCGTGGATTTTGTTTCTCATTATTCTAGTACTAACGAGTCTTGTCTTCTGGAGTTCAAAAAAATGGGTTCACTATCAAGGTGATTGAGGAGGAATGAGAAGTGGAAGCAACTGCAAAGAAGCGTTTTAAAAAGATTTATGCACATACTGTTTTAATAATCGCGTCCATCATCTTTCTCGTTCCATTTATTTGGATGGTGTCAACGTCGTTTAAACCGATCACACAAGTATTTAGTTTTCCACCTGAATTTATCCCTCGTCCTTTTCAATGGGAAAATTATATAGAAGCGACTCAATACATCCCATTTTGGACGTACACATATAACACCGCAGTGATCACAGGATTAAGCACATTAGGCGTAGTCATTTCTTGCCCAATTGTTGCTTATAGCTTCGCAAAGTTACGCTGGCGTGGACGCAACGTGATGTTCGCCATTACCATTGCTGTCATGATGATACCAGCTCAAGTAACAATGATTCCGTTATTCTTACTTTTTAATCAATTCGGTTGGGTAGGAACGAATTTACCTCTTATTGTGCCAGCATTTTTTGGGGTTCCGTTCTCTATTTTCCTTTTACGTCAGTTTTTTAAAGGATTGCCAGATACATTAAGAGAAGCAGCAAAGATTGATGGAGCAAGTGAGTGGCGAATTTACTGGCAGATTATGTTTCCGTTAGCGAAACCAGCCATTCTAGCTATTGCGTTGTTTCAATTCATGGCTTCATGGACAGATTTTCTTGGACCGCTCATTTATTTAACAGAAGAAGCATCTTACACACTATCATTAGGTTTACAACAATTTCAAAACCAACAAGGGTCTCAATGGCATCTAATGATGGCGGTTTCCACCATGATGACATTACCGATTATCGTTCTTTTCTTCTTTATGCAAAAAACGTTTATTAATGGCATTACCTTTACAGGAATAAAAGGATAGTAAAAAATAAAAGACGAATGCCCAAGATTTAATAAGTTCCTTCCAGTGTCTCACTTTTTTACGTGTCGACTAGATAGGAAACTGTTCATGGGAATCATTCGTCTTTTTGTTGTATTCTAAGCATTTGATTTACTTTGTTTTAAAGCTTAAGAAGCCATCGTCAACCGGAATGGTTTGACCGTTTACAGCATTGGCTGCGTCTGTAAATAAAAACGTAACGACATTTGCGACTTGCTCAGGTTTAATTAATTGTTGTCGCATGTGTAGTTGGGCAAGTTGTTCTTTCGCCTCATCTGAGTCACCTAAAATGGGGGTATCAATAAATCCTGGTGCAACGCCAACAGAACGAATGCCATAATCAGAAAGTTCTAAGGCTGCTGATTTTGTCATCATCACAACGGCTGCTTTCGCTGCATTGTAATTAAAACTGCCTAAGGCAGCAATAGAGCCGTAAATGGATGCTGTATTCACAATTGTTCCTTTTACACCTAATTCAACCATTTTCTTCGCAGTATAGTAAATACCGTAATAAACACTATGCTGATCAACGTCTATGACTTTATGATAAGATGCAGGATCTAGTTCAAGCAGTGGCTTTACAAGCCCGATACCGGCATTGTTAAAAATACCATTAATTGTATTGAATTTTTCTACGGTCCAATGAACCATTGCTTCTACTTCTTCTGCTTTTGAGACGTCGACTTTATAAGAAACAACTTTATCTGCAAGATCCATTTCTGTTGCGAGTGATGCTGCCGCTTCACTGTTAAAATCAGCAATCACAACTGACGCTCCCTTAGCTGCAAGTTGTTTAACGGTTTCTTTACCAATACCACTCGCGCCACCTGTTACGATAATTGCTTGTCCTTCCATTTCCATAAGAATCCCTCCTATATCGTTAGCGATTGCACGCTTTACTAAGCTTACCTTGATTGAAGCTCATTATACGCTTTCCAATTTAAGCCGCAAGTAGGCACCTTCATGTGACTTAGTAGCATGAAGGATAGTGAGCATAAGAAAATAGGGTCGTTATAAATATGAAGCATAAAGCTGTACAAATCTTTTTCTTTTTATTATAGTTATTAAAGAGTTATTATATCTATTATTTAGGGGGATAAAAAATGAACAATCGGATCCAACGTAAAATAGCAAATTTAGAAGGGTTACAACGGTTTCCTGCTGAAGACTTATTTTCGTACTTTACAATTAATAAAAAGGATACGATTTTGGATGTTGGTACCGGAACAGGCTATGTGGCTCGTGCCGTGGCAACTAAAGTCGACAAAGTGTACGCACTTGATTCAGACAAAGACATTTTAGCGTATCTCATGAAAACAAGTGACGAAAGCGGCATTCATAACATTGAACCTATTGTTGGAGATTTTAAAACAATACCAATTCCCAAAGATCATGTCGATACAGCGATTGCCTCTATTTCTTTACATGAAGTGAAGCCGTTATCTGTTGTGTTAGACCAAATTCGATCAACTCTAAAGCAAGGTGGAGTATTTGTCTGCATTGATATAGAGAAAACGGAAAACGTGTCAGGACCAAGAGTCTTCTCTGGAGAAATGGAACAGGAAATGATGAATGCTGGGTTTACCATTGTTACTAAATCATTTCCTGCAATGAAGCTAGGTAAGGAGCCACTTTATGTAATTGTAGGCAGAAAATGAAGAAGAAATGCATGTAAGCGTGGTGGGCTTCATAACGAATCCACTTCGCTGTTTACATTCAATGAAGGGCATTGGAAAACGGAAGTGGATTAACGGGTACAGTAGCTTCTTTTGTCATGGTACAATGAAAAAAAAGGAGGAGATGCTTGATGAATTTGCCAAGTTGTTGGTCGTGTCAATATACTTACTCCTATAAACAAGCGTACGTATGTACATTTGCAAAAACTAAATGCCCATCCTGCGGAGAGAAGCAGTACCAGTCAAAGCGAAGTAAGCTAAATTTTGGTTTGATCTTTCTTATGGCATTTATTCCTTTGTTTATTGTTAGGACGTTTACCGCTATTTCATTTCTAGCGTATATAGGTATGATGTTGCTCTTGTTTGTCGTTGTTTCTTTTCTTTTGCCTTTTTGTTATCGCTTTACAGAGGAGCAGAAAAGTTATTTTTAGAATGGAACGGGCTGCTTGACTGGAAGCGTTTTATTAGAGGAGACGTTGCGAATGAAATATATTGAGTGTGGGTGGGGGAATCGTTGGTTGTTGCGAACCGAAGTCGAGTATAGAGATGGAACCGAAATGGAATATAGGGGCTGAAAAGGCCCGGTATCGGTTCGCTCTCTCTATTTGCGACTATGGGTTGGTCACACCATTCTCATCCTAGATAGCAAAGAAGGGGTAAAGAAGCAACAAAAGACGCAATCGCGATTTAAATGTGTAGTTGGACTTGTGAGTGAGTAGAAGAATTTAAATAGAACCCTTGTGGTTCTATTAGTACATTTAATGACCGGTATCAGCTTTAGAATGTGCGTCTATAGGAGCATCAACAAGCTCACCGATACTTGTGGTTGAGGAAAAAGAAAAGAACAATATGGTTAGTAAGGCTATGGGAGCCCATTTTTTCATATTAATCAACCCCTAATTTTAATAGGTTTTTCTTTGAAGAATAAGCTTCGCGTAAATATTTTAGAGAGAGATCAGTTTGCTTCTGTTTTTCAAAATAGATCGCTAATTCATCTGCCATTTCTTCAATTTCGAAGTGTAGGTCATGGTCTTTTAACATTTGGAGAGACCGGTCAATGAGATAATGGTTCTCGTCAACGTACAAGCCCTTTAATATGGAACAATTTGCAATGAATTCTGTCATATTAAAATGCTTTGCCTCTTGTAATCCTTCTTTTAAGAAAATAACTGCGGTTTCCATTTCATTAAGCTTGAATAGCGTTAAAGCTAAATTATATTTTGTTTTTGTGATGAGTGGGTTTGTTTGTGTCCCCATCTTTTCTAAGACCTTCTCATAATATCCTCTTGCGGCAGAATAGTTTTTGTAACGATATTCATTAATACCGAGCATACGAAGAACAATGACTTCAGCAACGGGGTAGTTACGTGCACTTACAAGATTTTCTTGCAAGATGTCATGTGCTTTTTCGTAATTATCTGTTTCAGAAAATAAACCAGCTAACAAGTTATAACTGAAAATGGTTTTTTCTGTGTACTGAAGACGTTTGAACGTAACAATTGCATCTTCTAAGTATGAGCTAGCAAATACATATTGATTTATTCTGTATAAACTTGACCCCATGTAATAATGAAATTCTGCCTCTTCTGCGTCATCTTTTACATATTCTAGCAACCGCTCTGCTTTACGAAATAATTTAATTGCACTGCGATAATGCTCTTGAAGAAATTCATGCTGACCACTAATAAAATAATAGTAATAATGTAGGAGATTATCCATGGAGCTTTTTACAATAGGGTCAATGCGATTAAACATTTCGTCGCCTGCTTCTCTATCTGTTGTTTGATCCATCATCATGTTAAAGCGGTACTCGACAAGGGAGTAATAAGCAAGAATTTGGTCACTTTCCTCCATTTTTTTAAGCATGTCCTTAATTTCAGCTTGCAGATGAATCGCTTGATCAACGGATCGAGCAATAATGCAACTGTACCATTCTACAATCTTCGCCCCGACAATTTCTGAGCGAATGAAGTCCGACATATGTAACCCCCTCCTTTCTTCGTATATGGTTTATTTTACTAATAAAAGGGAATTCATGTAAGAACTATTTGATATTTCCCAATACGCTATTTGTTTATTTTTAGGTAACGTGTATTCATAAAAATACACCACCAGTAACTGCTCGACAGCTACCGATGGTGTTAGACGCGTTGTTCAGACATTCGTAGTGATTTTCTCATATACAGCCGATCTAGCAACCCAATGATGTGAGGCTTGTTCAACCAATTCATGATCTGCCTCTTCTTCAATAAAGGGTAATGGCAGCGTCGGAACTGGCTCATAGCGACGCAGGCTAGGATTGGTAATCGGTATGGCAGCCAACAAATTTTTTGTGTAAGGGTGGTGGGGGTGTTCGAAAATCCTTTTTGTCGATCCCATTTCGACTATTCTCCCCTTGTACATAACAGCGACGCGATCGCAAAATTGCTGGACCATCGAGAGATCATGGGCAATAAAGAGATATGTTAGCCCAAGCTTCTGTTGAAGGTCTTTGAGTAGCTCGATCATTTGGGTCTGAATGGATGCATCGAGTGCAGAAAGAATTTCATCACACACAATAAGCTTTGGTTGAACTGCCAGTGCCCGCGCAATGCCAATTCGTTGTCGTTGCCCACCTGAGAATTCGTGAGGGTAGCGATAAGCCATGTCACGGTCTAAGCCTACTAATGTCAGGAGTTCAACGACACGGGTGTAACGCTCTTGCTTCGTCTGTACTAATTGATGCAAATCAAGTGCTTCGCCAATACTATCAATAATTTTCAGGCGTGGATCTAATGAGGCATATGGGTCCTGAAAGATAATTTGAATATGGCGACGCATGTGTTTTAATTCGTTTGGTGTCAGATGCCCTAGGTCAAAGCCTTCATATAGAACTTCTCCACTAGTCGGTTTATGCAAATGAAGCAGCGAACGACCAGTTGTTGATTTTCCAGATCCAGATTCACCGACAAATCCAAATGACTCGCCTTCATAAATGGTAAAGGAAACATCGTTGACTGCTTTCGTTACATGCCCTTTTGCTAATTGAAAATACTGTTTTAAGTTGCGAACTTGAAGCAGCGGCTTGTTATCTGAAAAAGTAGGTTCTTCTTTATCCGTCATCATCTTAGGAAAAGCATCCAGTAAGCGCTTCGTATAAGGATGTTGTGGGTAATCAAAGATGTCTGTTGCCTGATTTTCCTCTACAATTTCTCCTTCTTTCATTACGATTACTCGATCACACAGTTCTGCTACGACACCGAAGTCGTGTGTAATAAGCAAAATGGATGTACCTGTCTCAGCTTGAATGTCTTTTAATAAATCTAATAGTTGAGCTTGCACCGTTACATCGAGTGCGGTAGTTGGTTCATCTGCAATAAGGAGGCGAGGTTTGCATGCAAGAGCGATGGCAATAACGATGCGCTGCCTCATTCCGCCTGAAAATTCATGAGGGTACTGTTTAAATCGCTGTTCAACTTCTGCAATGCCGACTTTTTCCATTAGTACCAATGCTTCTTGTTTAGCTTTATGAGGGGGAAGCTTCTGATGTTTCCGAATGCTTTCTGTTATTTGTTTGCCAACTGTCTTAGTCGGATTTAAAGATGTCATTGGATCTTGGAACACCATTCCAATTTCTTTACCACGAATACGCTGCATCTTTTTCTCAGGTAAATCTAGTAAATTAGTTGATAAGAATTCAATTTGACTGTCATCACCATAGACAGCAGAAGGAGAAAGTAGTTGCATAATCGCTTTCGCTGTGACGCTCTTGCCACTACCTGATTCTCCAACGATGCCAAGGGTTTCTCCTTTATTAATTGTGAAACTTATCTGTTTGACCGCTTCAATATAATCATCACCATTTATAAAGCCAACTGATAAGTCTGAGATGCGCATTAATTGCTCCATTGAAAATCCTCCGTTTACGTTCTTTTTCTTATCATAAAATTAAATCCCGATTAAATCAATATACTTAATTGACTTAACAGACAAGCGATGCTATATTCATACATACATTTATAGATTTTTTTATAGTTGGAGGTGATGAGAGATTGTCCACGTTGCGAGTCACAGCCTTTATCGCTTCTCAATATGATAAAGCGATGCAGCAACCATCGTATCGTTTTTTACTGTTGTTGCTCGGATTACCACTACATATCATTCGGTTGGTCGTTGTGCTAGTACAACCTTCGACAACAACTGTTTTTGCGGAATCCGAACGTCGACGGCAAGAATTAGTTGATCAAGAAAAGAAAAAACAAGCTTTTTTTAAGCAAGAGAAATCAGTACAAGTAACAAGCCAAATTGTGGATGCACGACTTAAACAAGAATTAAGTGGCCAAAACGAAGGAGAGCTGCTTCAACGACTACGAAGAGATGTGTCAACTTTTTTAACAAAGCCAATTGGCTTTACAGTAGGACTTGTTCTTGCATTGCCTATGTACGTACTGCTTATGATTTATGCGAATCCATACGTTAAATACATTGCTGAGTGCTTGCTAATGATGGTGTACGTCGTCTTCGGCGTAACCGCACTCGTATTTACGATCCTTTATTTATCACCATTTGATCCAGCAATAAATTTATTAGGGGAGCAAGCATCACGAGAGCAAATTGAAGCATTTAATCGGGTTTATGGGCTTGATCAATCATACTTTACTCAGCTGTGGCAAGCGGTTCAAGGCGTATGGACATTTGATTTAGGCCAGTCGTACGAAGGAAATGAAGAGGTTGTTCAAACCATTTTTCGCAGGTTTCCGGTGACGTTACAATTAACACTTCTATCCCTTATTTTAGCCATTGTAATTGCGGTACCTGCTGGTATCTATGCAGCCGTAAAACGACATTCGTTTTATGATCAGTTCTTTATGTTTGTGGCATTAATTGGACTTTCAATTCCTAGTTTTTGGCTAGGTCTAGTCATGATATTGCAGTTTTCGATTCAACTAGGCTGGCTCCCGGCAACATATAGTAGCACAAACAATCTTTCGTTGCTCATGCCAGCAATTGTGCTTGGAACGAGTTTAACAGCTGCGGTTGCGCGAATGACACGTTCCTCAACACTGGATGTCATACAGGAAGATTATATGTTGCTAGCAAAAGCAAAGGGACTGTCTGGCTGGACGGTTATCGTAAAGCACGCAGTACCGAATGCGTTAATTCCTGTTGTCACCATCATTGGTCTTCAATTTGGTGGAATGCTTGGTGGTGCTGCCGTTGTGGAGAAGGTCTTCAACATTAGTGGATTAGGTAGTTATATTGTGGATAAACAATTTATTCCTGATATACCAGCTGTACTTGGCGGTGTTATTTATATAGCGATTGTGATTTCGATTATTAATTTATTGGTTGATTTACTTTATGCATTCCTTGATCCACGGATACGAGCAAAAATGAAAGAATACTAGTTAGGAGGTGAGCGTGTGGATCGAGCTAGAAAACAGTTTACATTTCGTCAGGTTCGCTTCTTCTTCTTTTTATCGACTGGATTTTTTCTTCTGTTAACGTTAGTGAATCTAAACGGTAGGGGCGAATATGGTGGCTTCTTTCTTTATACATCTATTCAATTTATCATACTGATGTTACACGGCTTCCTTCTTTTTCTTGTTCATAAACGTCGCTATAAAGACAATGAAAGAGATGGCGTTAGCAAAGGCTTAGCGTGGGTACTGTTATTCGGTGTTTTTACAGGGAATGTCTTTGCGTCATTAGCTGCATTCTATGTCGTGAAAGAAAAACGAACTGCAACGACGATTCTTGCCTTTTATATGATTCTTGCAGATGTGCTCGTCATTCTTGTGTCGTTAGTGAATTTATTTAAGCCCTACGTGGCAAATACATTTATCCCATCTATGATTCTTTTATTTAGTGTATTGCTTATACACCTGTTGTTCTTTTTTGCACTTCCATTCATTCAGAAGTCAACGAGGAATAGAAAGCGGGGTCTAGGTATTCTCCTGTTACTAACAGTTGTAACAGGAAATCTATTCGTCTTAATCGTTCTCTATACAATGTTCATTCAAGAACAACAGAAGAGAGGGCTACTAGAAAAATTAATTTCTTACCCAGCGCCGATGATTGGATTATTTTTCATTCTATTTTTATTTATGATATCTGTTAGTAGTTATGGTGTTTTTGATTACGGAGATGCTATTACCAATAATTACAGTACGATTCTAGCTGAACCAAGCCTTGCCCATCCGTTCGGCACAGATAATTATGGTCGTGATGTATTTTCACGCGTCATATTTGGGGCACGGATTTCTTTAATTGTAGGGTTTGTTGCAACCCTTGTTCCGTTTGTCATTGGAGGGATTTTAGGAGCTATTTCCGGTTATTTCGGCCGTCGTTCAGATAATGTGATTATGCGTTCTCTCGACGTTTTGTATGCTATTCCTGATATCCTGCTTGCGATTACCATCATAGCGGCATTCGGTGCAAGTACAGTCAATTTAATTTTGGCTTTAAGTGTAGGGGCCATTCCCGGTTATGCACGAACGATGCGTGCCAATGTATTACAAGTATCCAATCTTGAATATGTTGAATCTGCACGTGCTTTAGGAGCAAATCATGTAAAGGTTTTAGTGAAGCATGTCATTCCAAATGCCATGTCTCCAATGATAATTCGGTCGACATTAACAGTTGGCACCGCGGTTTTGGCAACAAGCAGCTTAAGCTACCTTGGTTTAGGCGTTGAACCACATATACCAGAATGGGGCAATATTTTAAGACTAGGAAGCTCCTATTTAGAAAGCCAGCCTCATCTTGCTTTATTTCCAGGTCTAGCAATCATTTTACTCGTATTGTCGTTTAATTTTTTAGGAGACGGCTTACGAGACGCAACCGATCCACGTTTATCGTAAAACAAATCTAAGGGGGATGTAACATGAAGAAACAATGGGGACTAACACTCGCGGCTTTTGCTTTGGTGGCACTAAGTGCTTGTAATGTCACAACACGTGACGATGTGGAGGGAGAGGCATCAGACGTTGAACCGCCAGCAGAAGCAGTTGACATAGAATTACTGGCAATGAGTAGCAACGAACAAGATATTAACATCTTACGTGATCAGTTAACGTCTAATGGATTTACGGTTTCAATTAACCAACAGCCTGATTATGGCAGCTTTGTTTCGCAGCGAGATGCTGGCAATTATGATATTGCTATCTCTAGCTGGACGACAGTGACAGGAAACCCAGATTATGCGATTCGTTCATTATTTAAATCAGATGGTGACAATAGTTTAATAGACGATGCCGATATTGATGCACTTATTGAACAAGGTTCAACCGAATCACCAGAAGAGTATACCGATACGTATCGTGAATTAGAAGAAACTCTAGTAACCGAGAATGCCTATATCGTTCCACTCTATACGTCTATGAAAAACCAGGCGTTTAATCAAGATGTGCTACAAGAGGAATCGGTTCGTCTATCAAAATCACGCGCATTTGCTTGGGACAGTGTTCGATATGTAAATGAAGAAGAGCAAGGAGAAAGACCGCTAGTACTGACTCAAGCGATATCAGAATTAACATCTCTTGACCCAATTAAAGGGAATGACGGTTCCATTAATCAACTGAACACGAATATGTATGTTCGCTTAGTGAATCTAACCGATGATGATGCTATTACAGCGGATGCCTCTCTTTCATATGAATACGCCATTGCAGAGGGAAATGAGGATTACTATTTCGTTTTACGAGATGATCTCTTCTTTGCGGCGGTAGAGGGAGAAGATGTGGTAGAAACAGAGGAGCGTGTTGGAATTGAGGACGTTATTTTCTCTTTAGAGAGAGCGTCTGATCGCGATTCTGTGCCAGATCATCGGACGTATACCCTTCATGAACATATCGGTGAGGTGACGGCTGTCTCCGATCTAACTGAATTAGAAAACGCGACATTGGCTGGAAGCTCAGATTCAATTCTTGAACAGTTGGAATCTGGTCTTGATCAATCGATTGATTCCCTTGTCACAGACAAGGATGCTGCGAATTCAGAGGAGGGGGCTTATCAAGTTGTGAAATTGACGACAACTGAGCCGTTCCCTCAAGTATTAAATTACTTAGCTCATCAATCAGCTGGCATTGTATCGAAGTCACAAGTCGAATCAGTGAACACCTATAACGTTGAAGAGTTTGATGTTAATACAGACATTCCTTATGGCGATCAGCGTTTAGTGACAGAAGGCAGTGGTTTAGAGAATAGTTTGTATGCAAGCGGTCCGTATATCATGACGCATAAGAACGACTATGAAGCAGTATTTTTGAAGAACCCAGGTTATCAAGCAGGAACAGAGTATGAGCCAGCAATTGAAGAAGTACGGGTTCGATTTATAAGTGACTCTGATTCAGCACTTTCGGCTTTACGTAGTGGGGAAATTGATATGTATTATGGCGTACCGGAAAATAAAATGGATCTTGTTGAAGGTGATGAAAAGCTTCAACTACAAAGTATTCCAAGTAACGGTGTAACGTATCTCGCGTTCAACACTTCTAACCGCGATGTAGCAGAAAGCGTTGATTTACGAAAAGCGGTTCTTTATGCAATTAATCAGGATGAAATTATTCAAGTATACAATAATGATAAATTGCCAGCGTACTCAACGCTCAGCCCACTCGTTGATACAGGGAATAAGCTTGAAGCAGATCAAAACAAAGTCTATGAGCATTTAAATGCTTATCTTGAAAGCAAGGATGAATAAAAAAACGAGCCTTTCAGTCGGTAAAGATGAAGTGCTAAAGCGTAAAAGAGGCTGGGACATAACGAAAAGTAGTAGTTGAAAAGACGAATAGTCTAAACTATGCTGAGTAGCACCGCTACAGGAGAATCCTTCGCTTTCCGGGGACACGGCCTCAGCCTCCTCCGTGGAAAACCGCCACTCCAGAGTCTTCAGACACGTGCTGATCCCCCAGGAGTTTTCGGATTCTCCTTCCGCTAATGTTCATAGAAAACAAACGACGAACGTTCCTATTTTCAGGAATGTTCGTCATTTTGGTCTTTCTATCTACTTATGTCCCAGCCTCTATTTTTTAAAAATTCTTTAGGACTTTAGATGCAACGATAACCTTGTTTTACCAATATGCTTATGGTATGTTTTAATGTGTGGGAATATTATGATTGTTTTTAAAAAAATATTCATTTAATCGTTTTAAAAGAATTAATTTAGATGAATGTACAGAACTATACAAACTAATAGGGGGCAACGATCTTACAAATGAAGTATACGAAATTACTGAACACAACATTGGAAAAATATAAAACAAATGGAGCGGAAGACGCCTATCACTATATTTCTAAACATGCGAATGAGGTTGAAGGAAACCATGCTCAAATTTACAACTTTCAGTACGCTTTGGCTGCTGCATCTGGACACGAAGATGAAGCCTTAGCAATAATGAAAGAGGCGATCATTGAGAACGGTCATTGGTATTCTTATACCTACCTTTTGGAAGATGAGGACTTGGATTCCCTTCGTAAGAACGAGGAATTTCAATACATGATTGATCTATGTAGAAATAGAGAAGAAGAAGCGAAAAAAAATGCTGAATCGACATTGGAAGTGATTGTTCCAGATAAAGGTCGTACGAAAGAGGGTTTATTCATCGCCCTGCATGGAAACCAAGAAAACAATTCGTTTACAAAAGTCAATTGGCAAACGGTTACATCAAATGGTTTCGTATTAGGATTGCCACAGTCTTCTCAGATAGAATTCTCAGGTGGTTATAATTGGGATGATTTAGAAAAAGGATCAATGGAGTTGCAAACTCATTATGAAACAATGAAACAGAATGTTCAGGTGAATCATGGACCTATCATTCTTGGAGGCTTCTCTGCTGGGGCAGGTGTTATTTTAAACACCATCTTAAAACGTGATATTCCAGTACAAGGGTTTATTTTTGTGGGACCTTGGTTACCAGATCTTGAGCAGTATGCTGATGAATTAGCTATGATGGCAGACAAAGGCATAAAAGGGTACATTATCTGTGGTGATCAAGATGAAGATTCTCTTGACTGTACGAATACGTTTATTAAATTGCTAGAGAAAAAGAACGTAAAGCATGTGTTTGAATTAGTAAACGAATTAGACCATGATTATCCTGAACATTTTGATCGGTTCTTGAACAAAGCGATTGACTATTTAACAAACCATCACTAAATCTTCGAGAAAAACAACAAGCAACTTGGAGCTGGCATAAGGAAAAAGCCAATTCCTCGTAAGCCATTTTCGTTTTGGACTTTATTGACTAAAACCCCAACGATAAGCTGGTTAGCGTTGGGGTTTTATCTTAGGTCTAAGAGCTTTGAAGCAAGGGTACCGTTCATTAGGATTTCGATGTTTCCGTAATTTCAACATGTGTGACATTTTCAGAGCGCACGAGTACTTCGTCTTCTTTCATGACTCCGAATGAAACAATCTTGTTTTCTGTTAGTGCACCATCAATCGATTTAGCTGCTTTATTCACGTCTCCATCATCCCTTATTGATTCATAAATGGGCTGTTCTCTACCTATAACATAGACTTTGATGTGATACGGCATGTACATTCTCCCCTCAATTCATTAGAAATGTCTACTACAGAAAAGATAACCGTTAAGGCTAGATGTAAAACTAAAATACGAAGAATTTTTCCGGGAAACTTGATAAGAGTCAGCCTGTGAAGAGAAACACGAAAAACACTCTCGTTCATGAGAGTGCTTTTGCTTCTTACACGACGCCAATAATAATAGCGATTACGACCATGACAATACTGAAACCCCAAAACCAGAAGAAGGAGTAACGAATGTATTTACCCATATCGATCCCTGCAAGTCCAACAGCTAGCCAGACAGCCGGAGCTAATGGGCTTACAAATGTACCAACCACGTTTCCGATCATCATCGCGTACGCCGTAGAGGCACTAGCCACGCCGACTTCAGATGTAATACTCTCTACAATTGGCATAAGAGCAAAATAGTAAGCATCCGTGCTCGTGATGATATCAAACGGGACTCCAAACAAACCTACTATGATATGAAGAACGGGTAGAACGGCAGCAGGTAAAATTGCAATGCTGTCAACTGCGATCGATTCTAACATACCGGATCCATCTAATACCCCTAAAAATGTACCCGCGGACAAAATGACCGCAGCCATTAACAATGCACTAGGAGAGTGTTCTTTAATACGATCCATTTGTGTTTGAACATTGGGATAGTTAATCATAAGTGCTAACACAAGTCCAATCATAAAGATATAGGCAGATGGAAGAGGGTTCCAAATTAATACACTAAGCAATGAAACAAATAAAAGTGCATTTGGCCAAATAAGATGATAGCGCTTTAATTTAGGATCTCCAGAATTACTGATCGAATCCAGTGCTTCTTTCATATCCGCATCGGTCATGGCTGTTGCCGCGGCTTCAGAATGAGCAGTTCTTTGAATTCGTTTCTTCTCTCTTACTCCTAAGATATATCCGAGAATCAACACGAGAACAACGCCAATGATTTGCATTGGAATAAGTGGTAGCCATACATCAACGGGATCACCGCCAATCACACTAGCTACTCGACCTGTGGGACCAGCCCAAGGAACCATATTCATAATACCTGCACTTATACCAACAAGCATCACGAGTAAATAGGGACTCATACCAAGACGCTTGTACAACGGTAGTAATGCTGGAATAGTTAATAGAAAAGTCGTTGCACCGGCACCATCGAGATGAGCAATTGTACCAATTGCAGCTGTCCCAACCGCGACAGTAACGACGTTCCCTTTAGTCAGTCGAACCATCCCACGAATAATAGGCTCAAAAAAACCAGTATCTTGTAAAACACCGAAGAACAGAATCGCGAAGATGAACATAATGGCTACACTGAGTACCCGGTCAATTCCTATCTCAAAGAACTCCGTAATTTCAGTAAATCCAAAACCTGCAACAAGTGCACCAACAAGGGGCACAATAATCATGGCAACAATTGGACTTGCTTTTCCCCATATAAGTAAAGCAACAGTAATAAGAATAATGGATATACCAATAATACTTAACAAGCTAAACCCTCCTGATGTAAAAAGAAAATGTTTACGCTTACATAATCTTATATTTTGATAAGCCTATCACAATAACTTAGTCAACGGAGGTTTTGGTGATAAAGAAAATTACGTTCATATTGTTCATAGAGATAAGGTGGAGTAGAGAAATGCGTAAAAGAAATAGAGTGGGAGAGATAGTGACAACTGTGCAGGAGTCTTGAATAAAGCAGAAATAGACTCAGCCCCTTTTTATTATAGAGGCTGTTCGTCTTCTTTCAATTCAGCAATAATCGTTTGAATAGGGATAAAGGTAAGGTGACTAGGTTTCGCTTGTTTTAAGTATTGGATTTTCGTTTCATCTCGATAGACAAGAACATATTCCCATTCGACATTGGGAATATGTTTTTCTCGTGCTGCTCGTTTTTTAAAAGAAGTATACGTCCGATTCATCCAGTGTTCAATTTGGTTGGAAATCGTAGAACGGTGATCACTGCTCTCATGGTGATCTGAAAAGTTTGGGTGTTCATCAGGTTGAATACAAATCTCGCAATGAATATAGCGCCATGAAGCGTCTTGTTGATGCTGAATAGCTAGAAGGTCGTATTGATTCTTTTCACCTTTCATAGTAAAAAAGCCTTGCTGATTATACCAATATTCAACTAATTTATTTGTAGGTAAAGTCATTACATCCCCTCCCTAGAAGCTTTTGAACTCTTTTATTATAGCAATCATTTCATAAATAAACGAACAATTAGATGTAGGAAAAAAGAAATTATCCCTTTCATAAAGCGAATCATAGGATGATCGGTTTATGAATCGGTGAATCCAAATTTAACTAGTCTTTGCCGTCGTTTCATTTGGAAAGATATGATACGCTCAATTAAAAAGTTCCGTTATGTGGTTTTATTAACCGATTAGTGGAACTGTAGGAGTCGATCAGATGAGTTTATCGAACGGACCGCTAACAGGTATTCGTCTTGTTGATGCTTCAACTGTGTTAGCGGCCCCTTTTGCGGCAAGTTTGTTAGGGGATATGGGGGCAGAGGTGATTATACCGATTGGGTTATTCAAAAGAACGTATTACTAAGCTGAAAGAAAGCGGGGTCGTGTAAATGGAAAGACGGTATCTAGAAGAAGTGACGATATGGGAAGTATTACCGAGAGATGGATTCCAAATGGAAACATGGGTGGAAATCGAGACAAAAATTAAGCTCATCAAAGCTTTGGCAGCATGTGGTATTCGTCATATCGAAGCGACTTCTTTTGTTCACCCACGGGCTATTCCTCAACTGAAAGATGCAGAAGCGGTTGTAAAGGGCATCCAAAGCTTAACAGACGTTTCATTTCGAGCGCTCGTACCAAATCTGAAAGGAGCTGAGCGTGCAATCGGTGTTGGGATCAATCAAATAAAATTGCTTTTATCAGCAACGGATTCCCATTCATTAGCGAATTCAAATTGTACCCGTGAAGAAGCAGTGGAGAAACTGCTCCCTGTTGTAGAGCTTGCTAACCAAAAAAATGTGTATGTTGGCGGCGCATTAACGGTGTCATTTGGGTGTCCCTATGAAGGCGAAGTGAACGAAGAAGAACTGATTAAGCGTTTCTAACGGGTGCGATTTATTATGAAAGCGATGTAATTATTGAGGGAGGGATAGTATGAAACCGCGATTACCCATTTCTTTGGCATTGTTTATGTTGGTACTAGTTGTCGTTGGTTTTAGTAATGAGGGGACGGTGGATACTGAATCAACAGAATGGAAGCCTGAGAAACTAGTTGAAATGGTGGCGCCTGCTTCTGCTGGAGGTGGGTGGGATACATTCGCCAGAGTTGTATCGAACGCGATTATGGAACATGGTTAATGGATCAAACGATTGGAGTGGTTAATAAGCCTGGTGGAACAGGGGCTGTAGGATGGGCGTACATACAAAATGTAAACGATCCCCATCATATTTTTTCAACATCAACGACAATGGTTTTTTCAATTGCTTGCCGGTAATTCTGATTACAACTGGGATGATATGACTCCTATCGCTAATCTTGCAGCTGACTATGGCATTATCGCTGTTCGTGCAGATGCTCCGTGGGAAACATTAGATGAGTTTTTACAAGATTATAAAGAGAACCCTGAATCTAATACGATAGTTAGCGGGAATACGCCAGGTGGCTTTGGATGTCACTCATCCTCATCATCTTTTTAGCGGCTACATGGAATATCTGCAATATGTAAGAAAATTACCTGCTTTAGGTATTGATAAAACCGTTCCTTTTTTCGATCTCATGGTTCAGGAGTTCCGGGTGCATCGATTTAAGTATGTAGAGCATTTACACTCAATGATTAATTTAAGAGGCTAGAAAAGAAAAAAACAAAAGCTCTTCCAAAACGGTTGAATTTTTTATAAAAGAGGCGACTTTTTTACAAACAACTCAATTGTTTTAAGTCAACATCTTCAATCCCCGAATTGATTCCGTTCCCCTAAAAGGAAAAGAATATAAGAAATACCAGATCAATCCTTTCAATGCCGCTCTGAGTTTAAGGAGAGAGTAAGAAGAAGTCAATCAGCTCGATGAAACCCTTTTCTTTTTTTTATGAAAACGGTTGACAAAAGTGTGAACGGTTGATAAGATCCGTAATAGATATAACATAGATCTAAGATAGATTCATGGTGGTGAAGGAAAATGAGTAGATTAACGTTAGGGTTTTATGGTGATGATTTTACTGGTTCAACGGATGCGATGGAAGCGCTTGACCAGTATGGTTTAAAGACTATTTTATTTTTAAGAATTCCAGATAAAGAAATGCTAGCAAGATTTGAAGGTGTCGATTGTATTGGTGTAGCTGGTACAGCGCGTGCGAAAGGAAAAGTAGGGATGAAAGCAGAGCTTGAGCCTGTGTTTTCCTTCTTACAAGAAATGAATCCGTATTTTGTCCATTACAAAGTATGTTCGACTTTTGATTCTTCTCCAGAAACAGGGAGTATCGGGTTTGCAAGTGATCTTGCAAGACAATACTTTATGACAGGAAGTTACCCGCTTTTAGTCGCTGCACCGAAGTTAGGCAGATTTACAGTGTTTGGTAGCCATTTTGCAAAATTCAAAGAGGATGTTTATCGTCTTGATCAGCATCCGGTTATGTCGAAGCACCCTGTAACGCCAATGAACGAAGCCAATTTGGCAACTCATTTACAAAAGCAAACGAAACAGACGATCGGTAACGTGACGGTACAGTCGCTAGATAGCCAATCAGCAGCTACGATCATAGAGGAAGAACCTGAGAGCGATATTGTCGTTTATGATGCGCTACAAGCGAGTCATATGGAAAAGGTGTCTGAAGTTCTGTGGGCTAAAAGAAAAGAAGAGACACAATTTCTCTTAGGGTCTTCTGGTGTAGAATATGCAATTGGTGACGCGATGAAGCGTGAAGGGCTAGTAGACAGAAAAGAGCGAGAGAAAAAGTCAACACAAGTAGACCAAATCTTTGCTGTTTCTGGAAGTGTATCTGAAGTGACGAAAAGTCAGCTCATCGCCGCGGAAGATGCAGGCTTTCATTCAATTAAGATTTCTGTCGACTTGTTTACCGATGAGCAAAAAGCAGAAGCTTTCTTAAGAGAAACTATGGAACAATTGAAATTAAAAAAGAAAGTGGTTATTTATACTGCGAAAGGTGCCGATGATCCTGCGATTCAAGAAACGAGAGATCATTTAGCACAGGCAGGAATAGAGAAAGAGAATATCGGTATTTTCATTGGTGAGAAATTAGGAGCATGGACAAAACACATCCTTGATCATACAAATCTAAGACGTGTCATCATTTCAGGAGGAGATACATCAGGCTTTGTTACCTCGAATCTTGATATTTATGGTTTAGAAGTTCTAGATTCTGTTGCACCTGGGGCTCCTTTATGTTTAGGATATTCTGAGAGTGCGAAATATGATGGACTGGAACTTGCCTTAAAGAGTGGTCAGCTAGGTGGCGAGCATTTCTTCGAGAAGGTCTATCAATCCGGCGCTAAATAAACTAAAGGAATGGTAGAGAGCATGTTATTGAAAGATGTGGCGTATGAAAAGATCAAAAGTAAGATTTTAGAAGAGCACTATGAGCCGGGGCAGTTCTTGTCCGAGCGAACGCTAATAGACGAGCTAGGGATGAGTAAGACTCCAATAAAAAATGCGTTGGTGCGCCTAGAATCAGAAGGGTTTGTCACCGTATCTTCCAAACAAGGCATCATTGTCATTGATATTTCGATTGAGCGAATTAATGATATTTATAATCTTCGAATTGCGCTGGAGACTTACAGTTGTCAAGAGATTTACCAGCGCATCACCGAAGAACAAATTAAAGAGTTAGAAGAAAATATAGAGGCAACGAAAGTAGCAGCCATGAACAAAGATGTAAAAGCGTTTGCGACACTCGATCATGAGTTTCATTTAGCGATTAGTGAGTTTGCTGGAAATAGCGAAATTACAAAGATTTTATTGAACTATCAAGATCATCTTCGCCGTATTACATTACGTCACTTAAAGAAAGACCCAAATCGAGTACAGAAATTCTATGCTGAACATGTAGACATCTTAGAAGCTTTAAAGAATAAAGATGGAGACTGCTCAAGCTTAATGAAAAAACACCTCTATGAATCAAAGATGATGTATTTCCAATGATTTGTAGTGTGTAAGGGGAGAGGACATCCATGAAAGCGGTTTTTGTAGAAGTAGCAGAATCAATTAATGTAAAAGAAATTGACGTACCAGCGTTAAAAGCAGATGAGGTCTTAATTAAAGTAGCAGCAGCGGGAATTTGTGGCTCAGATATTCATACGTATAAGGGGTTACATCCGTTTCGCAAACCACCTGTGGTGATTGGTCATGAAGTAGCTGGAGAAGTTGTAGAAATTGGTAGTAATGTACAGCATGTCCAAGTCGGGGACCGCGTTACGGTGGAGCCACAAATCGGTACGGGTGAAACAGAAGGTGTGATGACAGGCCAGTCGAATCTATCGGATAAGCGTTTGGCGCCAGGAATGGGCGACTGGCTTGGAACAATGGCAGAATATTTTACCTCTCCAGAGTCACAAGTCATCCAACTTCCGGATCATGTTAGTTATGATCAAGGTGTGCTTGTTGAACCGCTTGCTGTAGGTGTGCATGCCGCACGTAAAGGAGATATTCAGCCTGGTGATCGTGTAGCGATCCTTGGAGCAGGTCCGATTGGCTTACTGACATTAATTGCTGCGAAAGCAAAAGGAGCAACCGACATCGTCGTCACGGATGTGCTCGATTATTCCTTAGATTATGCGAAGAAAATGGGAGCCACTTCAACGCTTAATATCAGAAACAACCCGGATTGGATTCAAGAAGCGAAAGCGAAAGTCGGTCGTTCTTTTGATAAAGTCTTTATTACGGCTGGCGTCCCGGGAATTATTAATGATTCTTTGAATCTATTAAAAAAAGGTGGACGTGTTGTGACCGTCGCCATGTTTCATGGACAGCAAGACTTTGACGTAGAACAGCTGCAACAGAATGAAAAAGAAATCGTCGGTTGCATGACCTATAATCGCCCGGATACAGAAGAAGCGTTAGAGATTATTGCAAAAGGTGAACTGCCAGTAGATGTCGTTATTTCCCATACGCTTTCTTATGAAGAGGCTAATCGTGGCTTTGAAATGGTAGACAAGAAGCAGGATGAATCAGTGAAAGTCATTGTCACTTTCAATCAGGAGGGCTAATAGATGAGATTAAAACATACATGGATACCTGTTTCAGCCATGATGGTTGCTTTAGCTGGCTGTAGTTTTGGCGAAGGCGCGGAAGATGAACCAAAATTATTGCGTCTAGGTCATATTCAAAGTGAATCGAATGCTTGGCATCAAGCTTCAGTTGAATTTGCTCATTTAGTTCATGAAAAAACAGACGGAAGTGTCAAGGTAGAGGTTTATCCAAGCTCTACTCTTGGCGCTGATCGCGATCTAGTAGAAGGAATGCAAATTGGTTCGGTTGACTTTGCTTTAGTAGCAGGGGTAATGTCCAATTTTTATGACCCATATGCGGTGCTTGAGCTTCCGTACTTATTCGAAAATTTGGATCATTTGGAAGATTTTCTCTATGGAGAAGATGGAAAGCGGTTGCAGGAAGATACTTTAGAAGCAACTGGTGTGAGAGGGCTGGAATTCTGGCTACGTGGCGCAAGGCAATTAACAACGAATCGATTGGTGGAGAGCCCAGCTGATTTACGAGGAGTGAAGATTCGTGTACCCAATATTGAAGCTTCTGTAGATGGTTGGCAAGCGATGGGAGCAAGTCCAACACCGATGAATTTCGGTGAAGTTTACTCTTCTCTGCAGACAGGCGTGATTGACGCGCAAGAGAACCCGATTGAATTTACAGCGAGTGCTCGAATTCATGAAGTACAAGATTATCTAGTTATGACCGACCATGTCTTCGGTTATGTACAGTTGCTTATGAGTGACTTAACGTTTGAAGAGTTAACCGAATTGGAGCAACAAGCGGTTCTAGAAGCAGCGGAAGAAGCACGTATTTTCCAAAATGAAATCGTTGCCACGCAAGAAGAAAATGCGTTGCAGATGATGCTTGATGAAGGTGTCGAGCAAATTGAGGTAGATCAAGAGCCATTTCGTGAGGCGGTCCAAGATGTGAACGAACGTTTAGCGGACAAGTACGGAAGAGAGCTATACGACACGATTCAAGGGATGAGGGAGTAGAGCTTATGAATGCATACATTCGATTTATTGACTCAGTAAATACAGGCGTTAAATATATCGTTTCTATTATGCTAGCTGTTTTGGCTATCCTGGTTGTCTTGCAAGTAACGACTCGTTTTGTCATTAATGTGCCGCTTGCATGGACAGAGGAGATTGCCCGTTACTTAATGATTTATGTTGTCTTTTTAGGATCTGGATTAGCGATGCGCTATAACCAGCATATTGCAATTGATTTTCTAATCGACGTTATGAAAAATGTGAAGAACAAAGCAAGATTACAAACTGTTGTACTATTGATAAGCGCCGTGTTCTGTTTGTTGCTTGCTTACTACGGAACACAATTAACGTTTATTGTTGTTGATCAATCGACACCAACCCTTGGTTATTCAATGTCATGGGCATATGCAGCGGTTCCGTTCGGTGCCTTGCTCATGCTATTTAACATTATTGCCTTACTAATCCAACAGAAAAAAATAGAAGATAGTATTGATAGAATAGTTGGTGAGAACGAATGATTACGATTTTACTTGTATCATTAATTGCATTGTTCTTTATTGGTGTACCAGTAGCGATTGCTCTTGGCTTATCTACAAGTCTGGCGATGCTTCTGGCAGGAGATATTACCTTATTAACATTAGCGCAACGAGCGTTTGTATCACTTGATTCCTTTCCATTGTTGGCAATCCCATTATTCATCTTAGCTGGTGTTATTATGGAATACGGTGGAATCTCCCAACGTTTAATTAATTTAGCCAACTCGTTAACGGGTCATTTAGTCGGTGGATTAGCGATCGTTACGGTTGTGACAACGATGTTTTTCGCAGCCATTTCAGGTTCAAGTGTTGCAGCAACAGCAGCATTAGGAGCGATTTTAATTCCAGCGATGATCAATAGAGGGTATGAAAAAGAATTTGCTGGAGGAGTACAAGCGGTCTCTGGAACTCTTGGTATTATTATGCCACCAAGTATTCCGTTAATTTTATACGGAACAGCAGTTGGGGCTTCAATCGGAGATTTATTTATCGCTGGTATGGTGCCGGGAATATTAATTGGTATTGCTTTAATTGTGACGGTGGTTATTATTGCGAAAAAACGTAACTACCCGAAAGAAGAAAAGAAAAGTGGTAAAGAAATTGGCGAAGCCTTTGTTAAAGCGATTCCAGCCCTTATTATGCCTGTTATTATTTTAGGTGGTATTTATTCTGGTATATTTACAGCAACAGAAGCTGCCGGTGTAGCAGTTGCCTATGCCTTTATCGTTGGTGTCTTTGTTTACCGAGCAATTAATTTTACGAAACTGAAAACGATTCTTTCTCAAGCGTCTATTACAACAGCAACGATTATGTTAATTCTTGCAACGGCTGGCTTGTTTAGTTGGTTACTAACGATCGAAAATGTTCCACAACAAGTCGCAAGCTTCATTACATCTATTTCAGAAAATCCTTGGGTTTTCTTAGGTATTGTGATGGTCTTATTACTCCTTGTCGGTATGTTTATGGAAACAAACGCATCGATTATTATTTTGGCACCAATTCTTGTACCGGTAGCATCTCAACTAGGTATTGATCCAGTTCACTTCGGGATTGTGATGATCGTTACGCTTGCAATTGGTATGGTGACGCCACCAATGGGTCTGAACTTGTTTGTCGTTTCGAAAATTGGTAAGTTACGATTAGATAAATTAACGTATAGCTTAATTCCATTTTATATTGCAATTTTAATTGTCCTTGTAATTATCGCATTTATCCCAACAATTACGACCACATTTGTAGAATGGGTAAAATAAAGGAGGGGTCCTAATGGCCAAAGAAATCATCTTACAAGACTTACAAAAAACAGGTAAGTACATGATGGATAAAGATCTTGCTTGGGGAACCGCAGGTAATATAAGCGCTCGCTGTGAAGAAGGGTATTTTATTTCAGCAACAGGCACGTATTTAGGTGAACTAGAAGTAGAAGACTTTTCTTATTGTGAGAAGGGCGAACACCTTGTGGGGAAGAAACCGTCGAAGGAATTCTTGATGCATGAAGGCATTTATGAGGAGCGCGAGGAGATTGGAGCGGTGCTTCACTCCTCCCCTTTTTACAGTACGTTGATTGCGAATACAAGTCTTGATCTGCCGTCTAACTACTTTGTTGAAGCCATGTATTATCTGGAGAAAGTCGTGCGTATTCCTTATTACCATCCAGGCAGTAAAGAGCTGGCTCAAGCGGTGAAAAGCAAGGCGAAGGAAGGAAATGTATTTCTTTTAGAAAATCATGGCGTAATCGTTTGTGATGTCAATATTAAAGAAGCAAGAACGGCGCTACAAACATTGGAATACACAGCAAAAATGTTTATAACAGCCATGGAAAAAGGAATTCAAATCAATGGTCTTGATGAGAAGACCGTTTATTCCTTCCTCCACGAAGCTGGTTACAAACCTGTACGCCAGTGGAAGAAATAAGAATGAAAAACCCACTTGAAATCCATCTCGATAATGAGCGTATTACCTCAAAGAGATACAATCCTAATAGCCAATACATGGTCATAAGCGAGGCCTACGTCAGAATATCAGTCTTAACAACGGAGAAATTGTTTTAAGGAAGGTTCAGCGGAAGTACTTTGCCAATTGCAATTGATACACTATGTAAAAAAGGAAGAGGCTGTTAATCCTCTTATTTTTGACGGCTAATACTAAAAGGAGAGCACCAATTCGCTCTCCTTATCCTGAATCCCTTTTATTAAATTTAATAAAATTTATCACTGTTATCTCGGATTTATTATTTGGCTTTCAAAAGCAGTATTCCACCAATCAAATGTCAAAAAAAATGAATGTGTAGTGAGTCGCCCTCTTCTTTTAATAGGTGCGAACCCGAAGCGAACAGTAAATCTTTAGTAGACCCGCACCACTTTTTTGGATGAATGTGTGAAAATATGTAACGGATATGGAGCGTGGGTTCTTTTTCTTAATCAATTTGTGGTACTATTTAATAGGAAAAGGTAGTTTTGAGCCCTTTTTCGCTGTCGCACTCTATGTGAGTGCGTGGATTATAGACTGCACGAATTAGAATGATGACCATATCATCTTAGAAAATCGGACTATGTATCCCTCTCGATATGTCTGTACTTGTAAATGTCTAGACAAAAACCCCCACTTGTAAAGTAGGGGTTTTCAAGTTTACAATCCAAACACAATTGGCATCCAGAAGTACACGGCTCCGGTAATGACGATAATAGAGACGATGTTGAGCCATACACCAGCTTTCGCCATGTCACCGACAGCGAGATAGCCTGCGCTAAATACAGCTGTATTCGGAGGTGTGGCGACTGGGAGCATATAACAGGAACCAGCAGCTAGTGCAGCGGCAGCCATAAGAGGTAGAGGATCAACACCTAAGGCAATACCGAGTCCGACAGTAAGTGGTAGAATTAAATTTGAAACGGCTGTATTCGAGAGAATTTCAGTAATCCCGAGTACAAATACGACTAAAAGCAATAGGACAAAAATGTATTCCATCCCTTGAAGCATTTGTAGTAAATCTCCAATCGATTCATTCAGCCCAGATTCTCCAAAAGCGGCTGCGATGGACATCCCTCCGCCAAATAGAATGAGAATTCCCCATGGGAGGTCTTTCATATCTGTCCATTCGAGCACCCGCTCACCTTTTCTCGAACTAGGAAGAAAGAATAGTAAGACAGCACCAAATACGGAAATGGTGGCATCATTGAGATTGTCGAAAAACTCACCAACATGACCAGGAATAAACCCAAGGGCGGAAACAAATGGAGACAATGTCCATAGTAAGACTGTAATGCCGAATACAACAGCCACTTTTTTCTCATCGGATGTAAAGTTTCCTAGTTTCGTTATTTCTTCTTTAATAAAGGCCATTGTACTTTCTGTGTCTTCATCATTTGAATCTACTTTGAATTGTATTTTTGTTAAATAAAAGTAAACAACAATTAGTAAGATGATGGCTACTGGACTCGCGAATAATAACCATTCAGCAAACGTTACGGTACGATCAAGCTGAGAGGATGCGATCCCTGCAAGTAGGGCATTCGGGACTGCTGCAACAAGGGTTGCAAGTCCACCGATTGTAGCTGCATAGGCGACTGCCAGTAGTATGCCTTTTGAGAAATAGTCGAAATTCTTACCTTTAAGGATGTTTTTATCTTTCACTTCGTTAATTAAAGCGATTGCAACGGGAAGCATCATCAATGCGGTAGCAGCATTTGATACGAACATGGAAATGGCAGCGGTTGCGATTAAGATACCGAGAATGATTCGGTTGCTTTTCGTTCCGATCATCTTAATAATATTTAACGCGATGCGTCTATGTAAATTCCATTTTTGAATGGCAAGGGCGATGACAAAACCACCACCGTACATGAAAATTACGGAGCTGCCGTATGCTGGTGCAATTGAACCGATCTCGACTCCGTTAAATGCAGGAAATAAAACAAGAGGAAGTAGAGACGTTACTGCCATATGGATCGGCTCTGTTACCCAGTATGTTGCAACGAGGAGGGTTACCCCTAATACGATTTTTGGTTCATGGGATAAAACGCTTTCAGGAATGAGGAAATAAACTAAGGCAAAGAATAGAGGACCTAAGAATAGCCCGACTAAGTTGCGCGTTGTGTACTGCTTGTTGTTATCTGTCTCTTTGTTTGCCTCCATAAAATAAGACTCCTTTTTCAAAATATATTCCGAAAAACTAGTATAATGTTTCGATCCGTAGATTGTCAAAACGATAGAGAGAATGCTAAGGGGAAATCCTAGCAATAATAATAAGAGACGGAAGAAGAACTCTTCCTGTCTCTTATGTCTTCATTATGATGTAATAGACGCAAAACGTAGCTTCGCCATTCTCTGAATCGCTTCTTCTAATCGATCTTCCTCTGCGAGTAAACCAATTCGAACGTAGCCTTCGCCATATTGACCGAATCCATTTCCAGGTGCTACAACGAGATGTGCTTCTTTTAGTAAATAGTCAGCGAACGATTCGGATGTGAACCCTTGTGGAACAGGCATCCACACAAAGAAGGAGCCTTTTGGTGCTTCCACTTCTAAACCGATGCGTTTTAATCCGTTAACAAAGACATTTCGTCGTTTTTCATAACGGGCAACTAGTTCTTTTACTTCGTTTTGATCGGATAAGAGTGCGGTTGCTGCAGCTTGTTGAATGGCACCGAACAGGCTGACGTACAGGTGATCTTGTAGCAAATTAATAGACTTTATAACCGACGCATTTCCAACCGCGAAACCAACACGCCAGCCAGCCATATTATATGTTTTTGAGAGAGTGTACATCTCGACGCCGGTTTCTTTTGCGCCAGCTGCTTGTAAAAAGCTCGGCGGTTTCACACCATCATAACCAATCGCACCGTAGGCAAGATCGTGAACAACACAAATGTTATTCGCTGATGCAAACCGGACCGTTTCTTCGAAGAAATCGTGTGTGGCGACGCCAGCAGTTGGGTTATTTGGATAATTTAAAAACAAGAGCTTAGCTCGTTCGGCTGTTTCTTTTGAGATGGACTTGTAGTCTGGTAAAAAGTCATTTTCCGCAAGCAACGGAAAGAGTGATGCTTGAGCTTGTGCCAATGCAATACCGGACGTGTAATCAGGATAGCCTGGATCTGGTAGAAGCGCTACATCTCCTGGATTTAGCAAGCATTGACTAATTTCTACAAGTCCTGTTTTGGCACCGAAAAGAACGGCGACTTCCGTTTCTGGATCGATGGTGACGTTGTATTCACGTTTATAAAATGTGGCAACAGCTTCTTTTAAAAAAAGATGACCACTAAAAGGAGAATATTGCTGAAATTGTGGCTCGCTTGCCGCTTGCTGAAGCGTTTCAACAATAAAGTCTGGTGTCGGTAAATCAGGATTGCCCTGACCTAAATTAATGATGTCGTGACCTTGTGCTAGGTGTTTTCTTACAGTCGCTGTTAAACGGGCAAAAAATTGATCGGGAAGACCTTGCAAAAGTGCTGATTGTTCAAATTGGGTCATCATTTCCCCTCCAAAAAATAGGGCTTAGGACAAAGGTGCCATAAGCCTGAATACAACGATTATCGTTCGTTAGAGTTACTAAAGGCAGGATCATCATACTTGTGCGCAACCCAACCTTCGGAATCAATGAAAAGGCGCACTGCAACAACTTGACGTTCGTCAGAAAGAGTGAAGAAGTGAGGTGTATCTACAGGAACGCTAATCACATCACCTGGCTCTAGCTGGACATCGAAGTACCCAACGTCAGCCCCTTTTATCACAAAGCTTCCTGAGCCTGCGGTAATAGCACGAACTTCGTCTTCGGTATGGGTATGAACCTGTTCAAACTTTTTCAGGAGCGCATCTAAATCAGGTGTATGTTCGTTTAATGCGATAACGTCCCAATTTTTGTAGCCGCGGCGTTCAGCAAGGGACCGAATATCGGCATCATACGTAGTTAAAATCTGTTCTTTGTCCTCATCACTGATTTGGCAGTTTCCTTGTAGACTACTCGGTAATTTTGCCGGGTCCCACTGTTCATATAGTACGTCTTGACTGTCTAGAAAAGCTTGTACTGCTTCTTGTCCTTTAATGGTTTCCTCTGTGTCTCGAATAACGATTGTTGCCATTGTCCATTCCTCCTCAAGATACTAGGCGACGTAGTTAACGTGCCAACAGCTCTTTTTTTAGTTGATATGAAAATAAAAATTCAAAGGCTTCTAAATGTTTTTTAGCTTCAAACCCATTTCGGCCCCACGCAGTAATGCCATGGTTACGAATTAACACCCCATAAATACCAGGGTGTATTCGATTGGCAACGGCATCTGCAAGCTTAGTAAGATCGGCGTAATTTTCAACGATCGGAACCGTTAATGCACCGTCTTCCTCCCAAATTTGAAAGGCTTTAATAAGCTCTTGGTTTCGAAAGACAATTTCACCTTTGTCCCCGTAAAGATCGGAAATAAGGTTGTTATCAACTGTGTGGATGTGAAGGGAGCACCCTGCATCTGTTTGCTCATAAATGCGTTGGTGAAGCACCGTTTCAGCGGATGGTTTTAGTAAAGTTGTTTCAACTGGCTGGCTATCTCTTCCAACAAGAAGAAAGTCTTCAGATGTTCGCTTACGTTTGTCTTTGCCACTAGCTGTCACAAGAAAAGTGAGGGGATCAGTGGATACTTTGATGGATAAATTTCCACTTGTACCAGGAAACCAATCCCGTTCAGCAAGCTCATCTTTAATGGCTGCTAATTCATCCCATTTTTGTGTAAGAGAAAGTTGTCCAGTAGTCATCGCGTCACTCCTAACGTTTGTAAGGCATCTACAACGGTATGGAACTGTTCAAAGCGCGTATAAGGGAGCCGAAGAGCTTTGCATTTGTCTTCCAGATAGTCTCCACATACAAAAACATAGTCGGCGATTTTTGCTGCTTCAAGATCGGTTATGGAATCCCCAATAACAATTCGATAATAGGAATCTTCTGGGTACTGACGTAAAATAGATGGTTTGCAGCAACCACAGTCATTTCCGCAATGTTGGTCACAGGCATGGGGCCATGTAATGTGAATTGTGTCACCACTAAAATCGCTGCCATTGCAATAAAGTTCCCCGTTTAATGAATACCCCCTCAACATCGGTTCTACAAAAAAATCAATTCCGCCGCTGACAATGTGAAGGGGAATGTTTTGACGGTTGGTTTCATCGACAAAGGCGGCAAATCCAGAACGAATGGTTGCTTGTTGAACGAATGCACGAATCTCTTCTTTTTTTGAAGAAGGAATTAAATGAAACATGTCGCCAACACCAGAGCGAATGGAACGCTTTTGCGCGAGTATGTCATCTTTTATCTTTTCCCATTCTGGTGGAGCAAAAGCAGCCATAATGGCCATGATGTTGTCTTTCGTTGTTATGGTTCCATCAAAATCACAGAATAAGACAGGTTGGCGTTGCGTCATCCTTTTCCTCCCCACTGTTCAAGAGCTGCCGCGAGTTCAGTTTTTTCATAGGCGGCATCCGTTAACTGGGTTTTGGTTAAGACTGCATCAATGGCTTGGCGAAAAGCTGTTGCACCAGCGGCTGCTCCTTGAGGATGCCCGTGAACACCGCCTCCAGCATTAATAACAGATTCTTTTCCGAAATCTTCAACCAATTGAGGAACAAGCCCTGGATGAATTCCTGCGGATGGAACAGGAAAAGAAGGGCGATAAACAGCTGATTCAGTTAATGCAGATGCAATTGCGGTTGTCTCGTTTTTCTTTAGGGCAACATTTCCGTATGGGGATGGAAATAGGACAAGGTCAGCGCCTGCCGCCCGTAACAGTGTACCTAGTAATACTTTGTTAGAAATGCCGTACTGATCTGAAGCCGTTAACGCTCCAGATACTGCTGGATGAGCCATAATCGGTAGTTGAATGTCAGGATCTTCTGCGAGGGCTTGCAGCACATCTAGTCCATACGCGAACACATTAAGCAAGAGTGCTGATGCACCAAGCTGCTTAGCTTGACGTGCTTTTTCTCGTAACTCATAGGTACGGCCACTTAGATTAACAGCGTATAATACCCGCTTGCCGGTTTCCTGTTCAACTTGGTCGAGTATGCGTTTTCCTCGTTTAACACGCTCTTCAAACGGCGTAAGAGGGTTATCAAACAAAATTTCATCATCTTTAACAAGGTCAACGCCACCACAGGCTTGCGCATAAAGCTGTTGTTCAAATTCATCAAGCCCCTTGCCGATCATTCCTTTAAAAATACTCATGACGAGCGGACGGTCATAAACACCAATTAGCTCACGAATACCTTCTATTCCAAAGGATGGTCCGGGGAATTGGCGAGCAACATCTTCGCTAAACGAGAGATCAATGAGCTTAATGGTGCCATCTAATGACAGTTTCCCAAAAACGGTTGTTAATATAGCGGGAATGTCATCGCTAAAATTGGCTGAGGGGTAACGCACTGTAAGAATTCCACTTTTACCGTCGTCTTGAACATCTACAACCACACCTTTATGCTTGTGAAGTTGTTGCTTTTCAAGTGTTGGCAAGTTCGTCCATGAACCAACCGTTAGTCCAAGAGCAATGTTTTCTGCTTTTTTATGTAAATCTCCACCACTTGGAACAAGGTAAGTCGCTGTCACATCGCTCATCGAAGTAGCCCCTTTCGTTATGTTTACAAATAAAAACGTCCCCTTCGTATGAGGAAGAGGACGTGTGCGTGTATACAACAAAAGTCGTGTCCTCTTATCTGCCACGCACAATGCGCGAGAGAATTAGCACCTTGAATCAGTCTAGGGACTGAAACAGGTTGCCGGGCTTCAACGGGCTCGTCCCTCCACCTGCTCTTTATAAGAGTTGTATCTTTCATTCAATTATGAATCGTTGGAATAGATTATGACAGGGTTCTTGTGGCACGTCAATCTTTTTTTCTTCTTTATTAAGATTCCAACAGACGGTTCTTTTGTAAACCGTTTGTATTTTTTTGAAAAAAGAGTATTGACAAATAACGGAGCTGCATTTTATGATTACTCCCAACACAATAAAATATTGCTCTTATCGAGAGTTGGCTGAGGGATTTGGCCCTTTGACGCCCAGCAACCGACCTTCCGTATATTATTTTATGGAAACCTCTTAGAAGGTTCAAGGCACGGTGCTACATCCAACAGGTTATCACCTGAGAGATAAGAGACGGATCAAGTATGCTACCGCCTCTTTCTTGTACATGAAAGAGGCTTTTTATATGAAATGATGGCGCTAGGTGCAAGGAGAGTTGATACAAGCAAACAAATGAGGAGGAAAAAAGATGACCAAACAAGAATGGCCGGCAGCCATTATGACAGAAACAGAAGTGGTTACGTATGTAAAAGAAGCGTTTGGTTTTTTTAATAAGGATGCTCGCCTTGTCTGCAAGGAAATTGGAGATGGTAACTTAAATTATGTGTTTCGTGTGCATGATGAAGAGAGTAAGCAGTCATTAATTGTTAAGCAAGCAGGACCCGTTTCGCGTCTTTCGGATGAATTCGTCGTCTCTCCAGATCGCAATCGAATTGAGACGGATATTCTTCGGTTGCAAGGAGAGCTTGCTCCTGGCTTTGTTCCGAAAGTATACCACTATGATCGGGACAAGAACTGTGTTGTTATGGAGGATTTATCGGATTATACAATATTACGAACCGCTTTATTAAACAGGCAACAATTCCCTCAGCTCGCTGAACACCTCTCAACGTTTCTTGTGGAAACCCTTGTGTCGACGTCTGATCTTGTTCTTGATCACAAAGCGAAAAAAGAGCTAGTGAAATCTTATACAAATCCAGAATTATGCGAAATTACAGAAGATCTTGTTTACACGGAACCATTTTTTCCACATCCCCGAAACGATGTTTTTCAAGAAACAAAGTCTTTTGTTGAAAAAGAAATTTGGGGAGATCGACAATTAGCTCTGGAAACAGCGAAGCTTAAATTTCAGTTCCTGACGAATGCGCAAGCGTTACTCCATGGTGATTTACATACAGGCTCTATATTTGTTACATCATCAGAAACAAAAGTCATTGACCCTGAATTTGCTTTTTATGGACCAGCTGGCTATGACGTTGGCAACATTATCGCAAACTTCATTTTTGCGTATACGAATAGTGTCTACACAAGTGAAGGAGAAGAAGCATTTCAACACTATCTTTTAGACACAATTGAAACATTAGTTGATCAATTTAAAAAGAAGTTTATTACGGCGTTTCAGGAGAAAACAACAGAAAGAGTGGCTCACTATGAAGGGTTTCTAGAACATTACTTACAAAGTGTTTTAGAAGATGCGGTAGCGGTTGTTGGTTTGGAACTATGTCGCCGAATCATTGGCATTGCAAAAGTCGTTGACATAACAAGTATCTCAGACAGTCAAGCCCGTAGTGAAGCTGAAATCGCATGCTTAACTCTAGGAAAGACGTTTATTTTGAATCGTAGCGATTATCAAACAGGCCATGGGGTTGTCGAAGCGATTAGAGGAGTCGGAAGCTATGTCAGCCATTGAATCAGTGAAGCTAACGAGTGAAGATACACTCGTCATCCTTGATCAAACGCTTCTGCCAGGTGAAATCGTGTATCGAACATTAACAACACAAGAAGATGTTTGGCAAGCCATTGTTGCCTTGCAAGTGAGAGGAGCACCAGCCATCGGGATTGCCGCGGCTTATGGTGCCTACGTGGAACTTGTCCGGCATCCTTACGTTACAGTGGCTGAGCTTCGTCAGACATTTGCTAATGTTAAAGCGTATCTCCTTTCATCTCGTCCAACTGCGGTCAATTTAGCATGGGCGTTAGAGCGCTTGGAGAAGATTGTTCAGCAGCCAAGGGCAAATGTAGAAGATGTACTACAAGCGGTGCGTACAGAAGCGGAAGCCATTCGTACAGAAGACGCACAGGTTTGCGAAGCAATAGGCAGGCATGCCCTAACATTACTTAAAAAAGAAGATGGGATCTTAACCCACTGTAATGCAGGCGGCATTGCAACAGCAAAATATGGAACTGCCCTTGCACCACTTTTTCTTGGAAATGAACAAGGCTATTCCTTTCGTGTATATGCTGATGAAACAAGGCCACTTCTGCAAGGCGCAAGGCTCACCGCCTGGGAGCTTCAGCAAGCGAGCATTGATGTTACATTAATTTGTGATAATATGGCGTCGATTGTTATGCAGCAAGGCAAGATTGATGCTGTACTTGTTGGCTGTGACCGAGTTGCTGCCAACGGGGACACAGCGAATAAGATCGGCACGTCAGGTTTAGCGATCCTTGCCAATCATTACGGCATCCCGTTTTACGTCTGTGCACCAACATCCACCATTGATTGGAGCTGTCAAACAGGAGCAGACATTGAAATTGAAGAGCGTTCAGGTAAAGAGATAACCGACTCTTGGTATGAACAGCCGATGGCGCCACCGGCTGTAAAGACATACAACCCAGCTTTTGACGTAACAGACAATGCTCTTATTACCGCGATTATTACAGAGCATGGTATTGTTCGACCAGCATATAAAGAAAACCTTGCCGAACACCTTCAATTGACCTGATAGGGTGTATAAAAAAGAAAAAGCAAAAAAATACGTAGCACTCTGAAAATGGTGCGGGCCCGAAGCGAACATGCCTAGGAGACCTGCACCATTTTTTTCGACTCAACATGTAACAATGTGTAATAGGTATTTTGAAAAGCCTTTCTGGAAAATGAATATATGGTAATATTTAGGGATATGAAGGTGGCGTTAGCTTTTTTTCAGAAGTGCGTGGATTCAGATAAGAAAAAAGATTTTCAAGGAGTCGAGCAGAATGGATAAAAGCAAGCTATTGCTGGTGGTTGTTCTTGCCTTGCTGGTAGGAGGATGTGGGCAAATGGATAGCTTACCAGATGAAGAAACAGAAAAAACACCAGCGGAAATGGATCCGACAGATTTGCCGCAAATTGATGCGTTTCAAAGCGAACATTCTCGTGAACTGATGGTGTCGACAGAGCCAGTAGCGGAAGGGTTTTACTTAATGCGTTCAAAAATTGAGGCCTTTACGATTTGGTTTCCAGAAGAGGCTGTGTTTATGGACAATGCTTCTGGTGTGGATGGGGATCATTATGAAAAGCTTAGAATTTCCTATGAAAATAAAAATGAAAATCGAGAGTATACAGGAAATTTTCAATACCAGTATGGAGGAAATGCCAAAAAACCTGAACGCATCTTAGATAATTTAAGGTGGAGATGGGACTTTGAAGATGAATGGAATGAAGTTGAAGAAGAAGAGAGTAGAATATTGTACGGGATAAAAGAAGTGGCTCCAAATGAATATGTTGTAATTGGATATAAGGTTTCTATCAAACAAACCCCCCAAGTCATAGAATTTGTGTACGATGTGGGTTGCGTAAATAAACAGGCTAAAGGATGTGAGATTCATTTAGAAGAGGAAAAACAGTTTGCACTACAGTGGGTGAAGTCGATTCGATTTTCCGGCACTCGTAGCAATGGAGATGAGACCGATGGCGAATAACAAACTATTAAAAAGACAGACCGATAAGAAAGCAGAATCTAGTACTTTTTTCACTCTCTAATCATTTTCTGGTAACGTCCATAGGAAAAGTGATAGCGGAGTATTAAAAGAAGTTCTAAGGAGTCGAGTAGAATGGATAAAAGCAAGCTATTGCTGGTGGTTGTTCTTGCCATGCTGGTAGGGGGATGTGGGCAAATGGATAGCTCACCAGAAGAAACAGAAAAGACACCAGCGGAAATGGACCCGGCAGATTTGCCGCAAATTGATGCGTTTCAAAGCGAACATTCTCGTGAACTGATGGTGTCGACAGAGCCAGTAGCGGAAGGGTTTTACTTAATGCGTTCAAAAATTGACGCCTTTACGATTTGGTTTCCAGAAGAGGCTGTGTTCATGTACAATGCATCTGGTATGGATGGGGACCATTATGAAAAAATGCGTTTTGCTTATGAAAATGAAGAAGAAAATCGAGGATATTTGGTTGACTTCCAATATAATTATAGCGGGTATGCTGAAAGGCCAGATTGGATACTGGATAATTTAAGAAAGCGCTGGGATTATGAAGAAGACTGGAAAGAAGTTGAAGATGAAAATGGTCTCACTTATTTTGGTTCAAAAGTTGAAGAATTGGATGACTACCAGCGATATGTCGTCATAGGCTATAAAGTGTCATCTCAAAAAGAACCTCAAGGGATGGAATTTCTCTATATTGCATCATGTGTGGATAAAGAGTCTGAAAGTTGCCAGATGGATCTTGCAGAGGAAGAAGATTATGTTCTTCATTGGATGAAGTCGATTCAGTTTTCAGGTACTCGTGGCCACGGAGATGAGACAAATGGTGACTGACGAACTATTAAAAAAAGACAGACCGATAAGAAAGCAGAATCTAGCGGCTTTTTCTCTCCAATTGCTTTCTAGTAACCTTAATAGGTATAAACTCACAAGTCTTATGTAGGTGTCGTTATTTTCATAATTATGTTAAGAATGATAAAAAAGCGGTAGTGAGGCCTAAGGAGTCGAGTAGAATGGTCAAAAGAAAGATATTGTTGGCAATTGTTATTGCCTTGATGGTAGGAGGATGTGGCCAAATGGATAGCTCACCAGATGAAGAAACAGAAAGAACACCAGCGGAAATGGATCCGGCAGATTTGCCGCAGATTGATGCGTTTCAAAATGAGTATTCCCGAGAACTGATGGTGTCGACAGAGCCAGTAGCGGAAGGGTATTATTTAATGCGTTCAAAAATCGACGCCTTTACGATTTGGTTTCCAGAAGAGGCTGTGCTTATGGACAACGCATCTGGTGTGGATGGGGACCACTATGAAAAATTGCGTTTTGCTTATGAAAGTGAAGAAGAAAACAGAGGGTATTTAGTTGGTTATCAATATAATTATAGTGGGTATGCAGAGAGGCCAGATATGATACTGGATAATTTAAGAGGCCGTTGGGATTATGAAGAGGAATGGAAAGAAGCTGAAGATGAACATGGTCTCACGTACTTTGGTTCAAAAGTTGAAGATATGGATGGTTACCAGCGATATGTCGTCATAGGCTATAAAGTTTCTTCCAAAGAAGCGCCTCAAGGAATGGAATTTCTCTATATTGCATCATGTGTGGATAAAGAGTCTGAAAGTTGCCAGATGGATCTTGCAGAGGAAGAAGATTATGTACTTCAGTGGGTGAAGTCCATTGAGTTTTCAGGGACCCATAGCAATGGAGATGAGACAAATGGCGACTGACGAACTATTAAAAAAAGACGAAGTTTGGCTTCGTATTACTCAGTTAGAATATAAAATGAAAGATGGAATGTCTAAAGAGGAGTTTGAAAAAGAAGTGCGGCGAATTTATATAGAGGAAACGGGCGAAGAACTTCCAGCAGACATGAAAGTGTACTCTTCAAATGAAAGTAATATAATTAAATCGGATTATGACGGTACAGCAATATATTTTGAAAACGAAGAAAAAGGAATCAACCAACTGTATGTAATTTCACAAGGTTCAAATGATCAGGGTGATTGGTTGTATAATGCTATCGGACTGTTCCAAGGAAAAGACGCGTCTCAGGCAATCGACGTCGACATTTTTGTTGATGAAGCAAAAAGGGCGTTTAATATAAACGATGAAGAGATGTTGACAGTCGGTCTAGGTCACTCGCTCGCCAATAATAATAATTTAACGGCTCAAGTGCTAAATGAAAATTTCGACAAAATTTACGGGATTAATGGTGCGCAAATCAATGCATACCAGCTTTATACGGCTGATGAAGACTTTGCAGAAATAGTAAATAATCAATTTAATCTTTCTATAACAAACAAAAACGCCATCTACACCCTCCCCCCTCATGAATTCGAACAATTTGCCATCGAGTACATAGAAGAAAAAATCGACACCGGTTCTATTTACCAACTTCGTTCGATTAATGACCCCCTTTATGCGTTGATGGAAAATACGCGAGGATTTGTGACGGTTCCGATCGACGCGAAAGAGGGGATTGTAACGAACAAAAATTATGCAGGGCTGTCGCCGCTTTTTGCCAATCTGCCAGATGAGGAAATCGCTAAGTGGCAAACGATTTTTATGCCGGCCGCTGATGCGTATGTAACTGATGGGGTAGATGGTGCACTTGGAGTGCTAGAAGACATGACGGGTCTCAAACGGACGGTGTTTGATGATGTAAGCGAGTTGCAAGCAGATTTTCAAAAGTTGATGGAATCGGAAACGATTGATTTAGATGAGTACCCTGCCTTTATGCGAGGCGAGATGGCTCGTTCCCATGCGCTCGGGCAGGTAGGGGCGAAAATTCCACAAGCTTTTGATTTGTTAAGCAAGGCATTGACAGAGTTTGACCATATAAAACAATTTCAACGGAACATAGGGCCGATCATAGAGACAGTTCAAGGCTTAAACGATTCGGCTGAAGAGGTGTTCGGGTATTTGGTTGAGGCTGGCTACATTGATGAGGCTTCGAAAGACAACATTGTCAAAGAATTGAATGGATTGACCGAGTCTTTGGAAATCCTTAATGATTATGAGCATCTTGAAGATGTGTATAAAGAATATCCGCATTTAATGCGAGATGGAGGAAGTGGGCTATTAGGAAGTGACTTGGCTTTTTTGTTGCTCTTAATTGAACATGGCGAAAAATTATCTGGCCATTGGCAGGCGTTAGAAAAGGAATTGCAGGAAGTCATGAGTGAAATTGGTCATAGCCACAGTATCCATGAATTGTTGAATGCGCTGAATGCAGAAAACGGAGTCTCGTACTCGAACAATGAAATGATCTTGAGCACTCAGCACGGAGGCGAGGAAATCCGTGTTAATTTAAGTACTACTGTCGAAGCGTATTACAACGGTCTAACGATTGTGGAGCAACAACAAGAACAAGTACAAGCGTTTGTGCGTCTGTATGAGAATGAGATCGTAGAGGATGTCGAAACCCGGAAAAAGGTGCTTGTCCAAGCGTTTAATGATATGGAAAGCAATCCTAAGGGCTATCAGCACTTGTTAAATAAAAGCCATGCGCCTGTAGGCAGCCGTATGGAGCGAATTGTCGTGCATGACCAAATTGGCGGAATCGCATTGCCTGAAGGGCCAGTGTGGGAAGCGGCTTTGGTGGAGCAATTGGAAAAGCAGCGCACTTTCCTTGAAAAGATGCGTGAAGGGATCGAAGAGATTTTTGATGAAGAATACAACGTTGCCGCGATTTTTACACTTTCGGGGTAATAGGAAGGAGGATGAGTCATGATTCCTGATGATACAGGAGTGGTTGTGATATCACACCAATTTAAAGAACCACCAAGCTATATGTGGAAACGACTTCAGCTTGAGCTATCGATAAATCAACTTTATTTGCTTCAAGCCACTTTAGGCCAATCCCTTCGTGCCAGTTTAGGTACGAGCAGCGGCGCGTTTATTGACGCCCTTGAAGAGAAGGAAACAGAATTGACAAGAGATATGACAACGCGAATTGAAATGGTTTCTTCTGAAGCAAAACAAGCGACGCAATTAGCTGAGAACTATTTGGAAAATATCTCTACGCAGCGAGTATCCCTCCATTACAGGCGCATGCTTACCGATTAAAAGTGGGTCTTTAAAACACGCTGGTCGTAATCAGGGTGTTTTTGTTTTAAAGCAGTCTTTTTGATGTATGTAGAAGATGCACGTTTGTCTAACTTAATGAGATAAAGCAAATTATTATTATTATCTAGTGAATGTTATAGAATAAAAGTATTACGTCTTACCGTTATAAAAAATGGTCGCTGTTCATCAATTGCGCGCCATATGACCTTTTTTACAATTAGACGAACTCTATTAAATTTATGCAGGAAGATCATTTATCAGGGGTCAAACAATAGATTTTTATTGTATGAAAAAAGGAAATCAGTGAATTTATTAGAACAATTAATAAAGAACCAATTCCAAGTCACAAGTTTAAAGAGACTATCTTCATTTAGGAGAACCTTTTTTGAAAGTAACTTCATAATTGGTGCGAACCCCAAGCGAACATAAAAACCTGGGTGACCCGCACCGCTTTTTTGACTTAATATGTAACAATGTGTAATTGGTTTAGCTAAAAAATCTTACCTGAAGGCTAATTTGTGGTAATATTTAGGGGGAGAAAGGTGCTTTTAAGCGTTCTCCCGCTATCGCACTCTATATGAGTGCGTGGATTGAAATTATTACGATATCTTGTAGTCATCTAACTGAATTTATCGCACTCTATATGAGTGCGTGGATTGAAATCTGCAGCAGTCGGCTACGATTGGGAGCTTACAAAAATCGCACTCTATATGAGTGCGTGGATTGAAATCAAGACCCTCGCCAGTAAATTCACCTATCTCAATATCGCACTCTATATGAGTGCGTGGATTGAAATCGTAAACGTCTTGATTTGACACTCAACGTATCTAGATCGCACAGTGCGTGGATTGAAATAAGATGGGCAATTTATTTTGTTTCGAGATAATCATCGCACTCTATATGAGTGCGTGGATTGAAATTTACCTACTTATATTGTTTACAAAAAAGCAATAAAATCGCACTCTCTAGAAGTGCGTGAATTCATACTACAGGAATTGAGGGAATCTGTTTAAAAAGGGTGGAAGGTATGTCTACAACTGACATGAAAGCAAGTATCAATCAAGATACGTTAGTGAAATGTGTGAGTCTGCAGCTTAAGCGCCCTTTAACAAAAGGAGAGCTTGAATGGAACGTACAAGCTTTATCGGGAGAAGTGAATTTTACAACGCAAGGCATTTACCGTGTTTTTGGCTCAGTCCTTAAAAAGATAAAATGGTCGCTTATAATAAAAGTGATTCAAGAGGTAGAGGATAAACGGAATCCACAGCACCATAATTATTGGAAACGAGAGGCTCTTATCCATCAAACTGGTATTCTTAATCGTTATTCGAATGTCATAAAAAGCCCAACCTGTTATGAGGTCGAGGAAAAAAGTGATGGTACGATTTGGATTTGGATGGAAGAAGTGAATGGAGTTCATAAGCAGTTCTCGAAGGAAGACTTTGCTGTTATAGCGAAATCAATCGGACATTTTAACGGAACGTACGTAAATGGTCCTGCTCACGACGAGGAATGGATTTGTCGGACTTGGATGGCATCTTGGATTAAAAGCAGTCAGAAGTACGCAATGCAGGTGGACGGTTTTGTCGATTCAAATCGATTGAGTGAACAGGTGAACGATAGGTTACGAGCGTACCTCTCATTAACTTCTAACATGGAGAAACAATTGAACATATTGAAAGCGCTTCCTAGAGTGCTTGCCCATCAAGACTTGAGTAAAGGAAATATATTTGTTAATCAGAAGCAAGTGACGCTGATTGACTGGCAGTTTATGAGTCTTTCAGGTGTAGGGGAAGATTTAGGGAAGTTGTTTGGCGTTATGCTGAGCCAAGAAGCTATTCCTATTCAAGAAGCGGAAGAATACCAAGAGCTTCTGCTTCGTTCTTACGTAGATGGATTGGTTGAGACAGGTATTCAGTTAAACGAAGCCTTTATCCGATATGGCTTTTTTACTTCATTTGCTTTGAGATGTGTATGGGAAGTACCGAAACTTGTTGAACTTCACATAAAACAGCACAACAACTGTAGCGAATATGAGCGTTTATTGAACCTAACAAGCTATCAGCTAAAGGTCTATAGAGAGATTATGCAATTTCCTCTAGTCATCTAGTATCGCTGGTGGAAATAGGGTGTAAATGTACATTAACTTCCCTACTTCCTGATAAAGCAATCTGAGGGCTACCAACAATGTTATTAAGGAATAATGGAAAAATGCTTTAGTCCATGCTCAATACCGTTTTCTGATGAGGATTTAGTAATGTAATCGGCAACCTTCTTTATCCCTTGAGAACCGTTTTCCATCGCAACTCCAACAGAAACATAGGATAGCATTTCTATATCATTGTCCCCATCTCCAAAAGCAATTGCACGAGAACGGTCAAGGTGAAAGTAATGTAACACGCTTTCGATAGCCCGTGCTTTACTAATATCTGTTTCCAACACATTTAAGATGTAAGGATGCCAGCGCTTGAACTGTAACAATGGGAATGCTGTTTTGTAGAGCTGTTCAATCCGTTCATCTCCAAATAGACAAAGCAAATGGACAGGTAAAAGAGTATCTTTTTGTCTAATTGGTGGATAGGTCATGAGAGATAGGGTTTCCTGCAAGGCATGGGTGATCTTCTCATTTTGAAAACCATTCATATGAAATGTGTGACTGTAAAACGATAAGGCATGCTGATGTTGCCGTGCAAAGTTTTCGATTGCTTGCACCGTTCTTACGTTCATCGTTTGACTGTAGATGACATTGTCTTGATGTGTGACGAGGCCTCCGTTTGCAGTGATAAACGTTGTGATACCGAGCTTCTTTAACACTTCACACATAGATAATGGTCGACCGGTTGCAGCCACGACGAGTGTCCCTTGATTTAGTAATGCGTGAACTGACCTTTTGGAAGACTCAGGTATGCGTCCGGTTTTATTGTTTGTGAGTGTTCCGTCAACGTCAAAAAAGACGATGTCGTAAGTCATCTAAACCCCCCCAATTTTTTTAATTCAAGAAAACGGTTAACAAAAGGGCTAGCTTTGTCTAGCTCTTTTTGTTCGTGCAAGTAAAGTAGATGGTGGAAAAGTGGTTGAAGTCCATAAAACCGTTTTACTCGTTCAACGATGTCGTGCTTGCATTCATCTGTTTTGTAATAGCGTAATACAGAAAGAACCGTATCAAGACCATATGTCCAATAAAGCCCAGCAAAATCAAATGCTGGATCACTTAATTGTGCGTCTGTAAAATCAATAATCCCCACTAGCTTTTGTTCGCCTTGATTATAAATCATATTAGCCGTTGTAAGATCTCCATGAATCGGTACTGGTTTTCTATTATTTGATGACAATGATTCTAAGAAAGTCTCATAAACAACGTTAATTGCATGGCTGACGTTGGTTTCGAGCTGGGGAAAAATGTTTTGTTGCAATTGAGCATACATAGTATCCCAAAACGAATGACTATGAGTCGCATGTAGATTCGGAAGTTCATCAACAGTAATACGATGTAAAGTTGTTAAAAAATTTCCTAGATGCTGATAATCAATGGTTGAAAGTGTTGTTTGGTTTTCAATGGTCTCGACTGGAACACCAGCAATAAGAGGATAGGAAAGGCCAACTAAAGTCTCTTCTATAAAGAGTGGAGTCAGTCTTGGAACAGACAAACTAGTTTGTCTTGCTTGTAAAGCGCGGTTTAATTCTAACTCCTTATGCAGTGCCATCTCAAAACCTCTTTTTTTAGGAAAACGAAACACAAGAGTGTCATTTACAAACAAGATGGTATGATCCCAACCTGAATGGATCATTTCAAGCTTATGAATACGTAAAGTAGAATCGAATTGGCTTATGCGTTCGATCCATATGGATTCAGTCATTTTTAATGGTCTCTCCTAGTCTTCTACTAATCCTTATTGGTCTTTTCCCGTTATGATTGGGGGATAACATAATAGTTCTTCTCTCTCATTAAAGAGACAGCAACAACTCCTGAGTTTCATAAAATACCTCTCCTTAGAAGAACTTTCGACAATGATCCAGCAAATCCTTGTTTTTTACTGAAAAAATGGACTGTATAAAACCGTTGACATTGTATATAAAGTATATGTACAATAAATACAAAGATAACAATTGCGAGGTACCTATGAATATTATCTTATCGAATGCGTCTCAAGAACCAATCTATGTGCAGATTAAAAATCAAATTAAACAAAGCATATTGAGAGGGGAGTTGATGGAAGGCGACCCGCTACCTTCAATGCGAAAACTAGCTAAAGAATTACAAATTAGCGTCATCACGACAAAGCGCGCATACGAAGAATTAGAGCGAGACGGCTTCATTATTTCGTATGTTGGGAAAGGGTCTTTTATAGCAGGACAAAATCAAGATCTCATTCAAGAGAGGCGTTTGCAAATGGTTGAACAGGGCTTGGCGGAAATTGTAAAAGAAAGTAAAAACCTAAATATTTCCCTTCATCAACTTCAAGAATTAGTAGTAATGCTATATGAGGAGGAAGAATAATGGAAGAGGTTGTTTCATTTCATCATGTTCATAAAACGTATAAAAACTTTTTGTTAAGAGATGTCTCTTTCTCCGTTAAAAAAGGGTTTATTACGGGTTTTATTGGGCCCAATGGTGCAGGGAAAACAACAACGATTAAACTGATGCTTGATTTAGTGAAACCAGATTCAGGCGAAATCAACTTGTTTAATCAGACGTATCAGTCTAATAGGGAGGAAATTAAGCAGCGGGTAGGGGTTGTTTTCTCTGAGCACCATCTTTACCAGCATCTGACCATTGAAAAAATGAAAAACGTTGTCTCCAATTTCTATTCTAAATGGGATGATGATCGATTTGAGCATTATTTAAACCAGTTCAACTTGCGTCCCGATCAAAAAATTGGTCAATTGTCTAAGGGGATGGGAATGAAGCTTTCCATTGCGATTGCGTTATCCCATCACGCTGATTTGATTGTGTTAGATGAACCAACGTCAGCTCTTGATCCAATAAGTCGTAGAGAGATTTTGCAGTTGTTAATGGACGTCATTCAGGATGAAGAAAAAGCTGTATTTTTTTCGACGCATATTACGACTGACTTAGAGCAAATCGCTGATTATATTCTGTTTCTCCATAATGGAACAGTCCTTTTACATGATGAGAAAGACGCGATTCTCGATCAGCATTTTATTGTCAGAGGTGCTACTGACTTGCTTGATTCAGATACGCGAAAGCTATTTTTACAAGTGAAAGAGACATCGTTTGGGTTTGAAGCGTTAACGAATCAAGCTAGCCTTGTAAGACGTCTAATGGGAGATGAAGTGGTAATGGAGAAGGCGTCTTTAGAAGAGATAATGGTGTACACGATCGGTGATCGATCGGAAATAAGGTAAACGGTTGAGGTAAAGGAGGGTGCGAGTGTGAATGCTTTAGTGGAAGTAAGCGAACTTAACAAAACATTTAAACAAGGTGGTTTTGGTTTAAAAAATGTTTCCTTTACCATTAAGCCAGGATCGATTGTTGGCTTTATTGGGGAAAATGGTGCCGGTAAATCAACAACCATTGGTTCTATCATTGGTTCCATTCGCAAGGATCAAGGTACTGTCCGCGTGTTTGGTCAGGAAATGCAAGACGGAAAAGACTTTGTAAAAGAAGAGATTGGGGTTGTATTTGATACCGTTCAACTTCCTGAAGAATTAACTATTGTGAAGTTAGAACGTGTGTTTAATGGAATTTATCGCAATTGGGATAAAGAGATGTTTTACTCATATGTCGAACAATTCTCTTTACCAAGAAAAAAGAAAATAGGGTCTTTTTCAAGAGGCATGTCGATGAAGGTATCGGTAGCTGTGGCACTCTCCCATGATGCGAAGCTGCTTCTGTTAGATGAAGCAACGGCAGGGCTTGATCCGAGTGGGCGTGATGATCTTTTGAGTGTATTACGCACATTTGTCAGCGATGGAAAGCGATCCATTCTTCTTTCTTCTCATATAACGAGTGATATTGAAAAGATTGCCGATTCGCTTATTTTCATTAAAGATGGCAGGATTCTATTTGATATTGAGAAAGAATCATTGCTATCGACTTACCGCATACGATCGTGTACGACGAAGGAATTTCACTCTTTAACAAAAGAAACAATTGTCGCCTATCGAGTACAGGAGGAGCTTGTTTCTGTTCTTGTTAAAGGGAAAGAAGGCAAGGCAGCATCTTTAGATGAAATGACAGTATTACTCATGAGAGGTGTTCATGTATGAAAGGGTTGCTATTAAATCAATATTATAGTGTGCAAAAATCAATATGGGTGTATGCGTTGCTTGCATTCGTTATTCCGGTTGTGATCCTCATATTTTTTGAAGGGAGTATGCTTGATCGATTAGCGGCTTTTGTTGCGATTGGTTTTATGGTTTCACCAGCGTTAGAAGTGTTAAAGCATGAAGGAAAATCTGGATGGAGTAAATATATGGCTACACTCCCAATAAGTCGAGCCAAAGTTGTCCAAAGTCACTATTTATTCTTTGTATTGTTACTTCTAGTTGGGGTTGGTTTTGCTGGAGCCGCTTATTTTATCGCAACTCACTTATTTAACCAAGTGCCTACAGATTATTTCTTTGTTGGAATCTTGTCGATCATTGGCATTGTGCTAACCTCGGGAGTCATTACGTACCCCCTAACCTATATCCTTGGAGCCGAAAAGAGTGATATGATTTTGGTTTTAGGAATGGGTGGCTCAATCGGTGTTTATTTATTGACTTATACGATTTTTTCAATGGTATTTAATGAAGAGGGAACCTATTTTGGATCAGACGCCGATTTATTCTTTGGCTTACTGTTTATTGGCATCACTCTCATCGTGTTTGTCCTTTCCTATATCGTGTCACTCATTCTATACAAGCGAAAAGAATTTTAAAGGAGACGCATCTAAAGCAGGTGCGTTTTTTTATGTGAAATGGGTATACAAAAGATTATAATGCTGGATGTGAGGAGGCGAACGAATTGAAGGTACTAGTATTTTGTGATAAGTGCGGAAACCCGAAGGCCCTATCGAACTATGTATTAAAAGCATATATCGCGACTGCTCATTATGTTTATTGCGACGTGTGTCAGCATGAAAACAACGTTACATCAACCTTAAGACGGTATGCGTTTCAATTAAGAAGAAAGCAAGGGTATTAATTCGTTCAGAGCCTAATAGGCTTTTTTATTTTGCCTATCGTTCATGATAGAGTAAGGGTGAGTGAATAGAAAGGGAGGGAAAATTGGAGTGGGAAAAGTAGTATTTTCAGAAGCGGAATTCGATTTAGCAGAAGTGGTTTATGAAGATTGGAAAGCCATTCATCGTTATGCGTCACTTCCAATCGTTAGTCAATACCAACCATGGGAGACAATGAGAGAGAAAGATACGACCGATTATGTGAAAGGAATTGTAGAGGCTGCTCAGCAGGTGCCACGTATCCGTTTTGCGTATGCTATTCAAAAAGATAGGCGAACGATTGGCGTTACAGAATTAAATGTGCGAGATAAAACAAATGGCGAGATTTCGTACATTTTACATCCTGATTATTGGGGACAAGGTTTAGCAACAAAAGCAGCAAAAAAGATGCTTCTATATGGATTTGAAGAATTAGAGTTACATCGTATTTATGGAACATGCGATCCGAATAATGGTGCCTCGGCAAGGGTACTACAGCGTCTTGGCATGCGAGAAGAAGGAAGATTACGCGAAAACCTCTGGTCAAAAGACCATTGGCGGGATTCATTATTATTTAGCGTGCTTGTTCATGAATGTGGATAACCATCACAGACAATCAAAATTGATGATCAAAGAGGTTAATATGTGTATAAAAAATGTAGATAAGTCGGAAAACTGTGGAAAATGAATTCGTTTTCGAAGTGTTATCCACAAATATTTCAAAAACGAACAGCCTTCCGAATGCTCGTAAGGCTGTTATGTTCAGCTACTATACGTTCGTATGAGCAAGCACATGCTGTTGCGCGTCCGATAACTGGCTACGAAGTGAGTCAAGATTACTGAATAACAGCTGACCGTGTCGTTTAACGGCCTTACCAGCAACGAATACAGAATCAACATTGCCTGGATGTGCAGTTTGGACGACAGCGCCGATTGGATCGGTAATCGGACTTAAGTTTAGATCACACGTATTTAGTAAAATAATGTCAGCTTCTTTTCCTACTTCAAGACTACCAATCTTGTCGTCAAGTAAGAGTGCTTTAGCTCCTTCAATAGTTGCGCATTCTAGGATTTGATTGGCAGAGAGATGGAGGTCTGGTCCGGGCATTATGCCTTCATCAAGAAGCTTTTCATTGACTCGCGCTCTCTCTGCTTGTAAGGCAAACTTCATTTGAGCAAACATATCGCCACCTGTAGACGTCACGACATCGACACCGAGAGTAGGCTTGACACCATTTTCAAGAGCGAGGCCTGTAGCTGGGTAGCCATGGCCCATCATCATTTCGACTTCTGGTGTGACAGACACACTCCCACCCTTAGCGGCAATTCGTTTCATGGCCTCATCGGTTACGCGGTTCATATGCGTAAAGTTCAAGTCCTTTCCAAGAAGGTGTTGCTCGTCAAGGCGTTCGATGGAATGGGCTGTACGTCCCCAAGTACCAAATCCTAAATGCATGGTAGCCAAAATTCCCATTTCTCGAGCGGTGTTTATTTCGTTTACAGCTGTATCCCATGCACTGAATTCAGGGCCGCGAATAGCAAGACCTAATGTAAGCAGCTGGTTTGGGGATTGGAAGTAAGCCGATTGAATGGTTTTCGCATCGTCTGTATGCGTTAATGTACTGTCATTGTTCCAAAATGCCTCATCTCCAGGTGCACCATATGCAAATACAGCTCGAATTCCAGCATCTTGTAATCCACGAATGCTTTCTTCAGCATGTTCAATGGAATTAATCATTGTCCAATCGAGGATGGTTGTTACACCAGCGTCTAATGCTTCTAACGCGCCAAACAAATTGCCGATGTAATCGTCTTGAGGTCTACGCTTTGAACCTATCCCACCATAATAGAGTTTACTCAAGTAGGTTTGTAAGGACCAATCAGCACCAATATTCCGAATCATAGATTCCCAAGTGTGACGGTGACTGTCAACAAAGCCAGGCATCACAATCCTATTACTCGCATTAATGATGTCGGCCTCTTCATCGTGGATAGAAGGTTCAATTTTACTTATTTTTGTCCCCTCTATTAAAATATCAGCTTTTATGTAAGTAGTTTGATCTGTTACGGGTATGACAGTCCCGCCTTTAATAAGTGTCTTCTTCATAAGGATCATCCTTTCCCATTTAGTTTTTTTTCCATTTCAATGAGGGTGACTGGATAACCAAAAAAATCTCCCGTACGCTCTCCAGTTCGCTCAAACCCTTCATTTGTGTAAAAATCAACGCTTTTATTCCCTTTATAAACGATCAGACGGCAGTGGTCTGGTTGTTCAAATCGTCTCAGTCCTGTATGAAGCAAAGATCTCCCAATACCTTGACCTTGCTGATCTGGATCTACATAGAGTGATTCAAGGTAAGCGTTATGCTCAGAATATTTCTCCCGGGAAAAAAACGCATATCCATGAATACGACCATGTTCCTCGGCAACAAGTGTAATAGAAGAACGAAAACGACGATTCATCTCGTGGGAGGAATAAGCATCTCGAATGACTTTTTTCTGAATCTCATCTGGAATTTGCGGTGTATAGGTTGCCTTCCACGTCTTAGTAGCGAGTGCTCGGATGGCATGGATGTCACGCTTTTTCATATCTCGTATGTGCATCAAACATTCCTCCTTTATGAAGGCTTTAGATGGTTATTACTGTTAGCTTACCAAATAGTTGCAGAAAAGCGAAAAACAATGCTTACATAGATTCAGAGAGGTGATGAAATGAGAGAAGATGTAGTTAAATACGAAAAGCGAGGCCTGACGATTACTGTTCGCGAAGCCAAAATAGAAGATGCCACTACACTTGGTAGATTGCGAGCAATCTTAGATGGCGAAACAGACCATTTCGATCGAGTATATGGAGAAGATGTATTAACGGAAGAAGGTTTTTGAAGCATTATGGATTGGTACTTATACATGTATTGAGGAGGTGTATTATGAACTAGCAATTTTTAATTGGCGGTGACGCCTGTGGAAGAAGGGACGTGTTGAGACATAGCAGCTAGGTCTGCGTTGGCTCAACCGTTCCTCCACGGCAAGCTTCCGCCAATTAAGAAAGTAAATTGCTAATATGTGACTAATTAATTTAAAAATAAAGTACAGATTCCTCCTTAAAAAAGTACGGTTGACAAAGCGATAACACCAGTAACTGTAAGGCAGCTAAAAAGTGTTGTATACAAAACAACTTGTGCATGTAATTCAGGTTCAATATTGTATTGCAGTGCAAGTGTTGCCGTATTCCTTGAGGTTGGAAAAGAGCTAGCAATAAAGAGAGATTGCGCAACAATACCATCAAGATTCAAAAGTACGATAATACCTAATGCGACGGATGGTCCAACGAGTAACCGTCCAATAATAGAAAAAAGAACAACACGATGAAACAAACCAAATTGAATAGTCGCTAATTGGGCCCCTAAAAGGATGAGCGCAAGTGCAATGAACCCATTTGCAAGATAACTCAGAGGTGTTTCAATAAAACTAGGAAGTGGAATCCGAAACAATTGAAAAAGCAGTCCTAGAATAAGGGCATGAATAATCGGCATTTTTAAGAATGAGAGAAGAATGCCTTTAAAGGATTTTGTCGCCGATAAGAGGTTATACAATCCATACGAATAGGTAAGTAAATTTTGAAAAATGAGTACAAAGATTTGAATCGTAACGCCAAGGGGATTAGCGCTGAAGATCATTTGACTGACAGGTAAACCATAGTTTCCTGAATTCATTAGTGAGACACTGTTTTTTAAAACGGCTGCTTCGCTACCTGAAAGGTGAAGTATTTTAGTAATCGCTGTACTAAATAGGATCATCACCAGTGTAAATAAAAGAAGGTAGCCAAGGATTTGTGATAGAACAATTAGATCAATGTCGACGTAATAGAGATTTAAAAAAATCGATGCTGGCATAAAACATACAGTTAATAAAGTAGAAAACGGTTTTAATTTAAACTCATACTGGCGTTGTAACAAGAGGCCTAACGCCATAAGGACAAGAATTGGAAAAATGACTTCAAGGAAGATAGCACCAAACATATGGAATCACTCCATTCGTAATGAGAATCGATCTTTATTGTATCGCGAAAGTAGTAATGAACATAATACCCCTTTTTAATCCTCTATGATAAGAAATTCGAATCATATTAAAAAAGGGGTGGTGTATCTTCCATTTTTCACACGTACCGCATACGTCGTTTAAAGGTAAAGACGGCCATTACACTCATACCGATTGCGTAAAGAAACACCCATCCTACGTGAGGAAGTGTATCGATGAGATGACCAGATAATGCCTCTCTGCTTGCTTCAACAGCATGAACAAATGGGAGGGAATAGGCAACAGCTTCAAACCAGCCGCCAATTAAAGAGACATCAAACCAAGCACCACTAAGCCATGCACATAGGTTCGTCAAAACGGCTCCGCAAATGCCTCCAACTTGTTTAGTAGTACAAACACTACCAGCTAGTAACCCAATCGCAATAAAGAGCAAAGCCGCTGGAAGGAGAGTTAGGATTGACCAAAAGATGTTAATAGATAGTGGGAGACCAAGGAAGAAAGCGATAAGATAGCAAAAAGTCATTTGTACGAGTGCTAATAAAAAAAGGGGTAGTGCGTAACCAAGGATGAAGTGCTGTGAACGTAAAGGCGTTGTAAATAATCTGAGCAAAAAAGAATACTCACGATCGCTTGCTATCAACATTCCTGCGAACAGAGAAATAAAGGATAAGCTGAACAGAGCGATACCTGGCGTCAGTTGTTCAATGTGAAAAGGTTCATTCGGAATGTTCGATTGTATAAGAGTGAGTAAGAAAAGAAGCAGGGAAGGGAAAGCAAACCCGAACAGTAGGGTGAGCCATTCTCGCGTCATTTCCTTATAATTTCGAGATGCGAATGCCATCGTCTTCAAGAGGGTACCTCCTCTGTTTGCACAAAGGATACGAATGCATCCTCTAAAGAGTCTGTATGCTTCTGCTTTTTTAAGTTTGCAGGGGTACCTGTTTTAATAAGGAATCCATTTGCCATAATACCAATCCGGTCAGCAAGTGCGTCTGCTTCTTCCATGTGATGGGTTGTTAAAACAATCGTCATACTCCCTTTTAATTCCTTGATAACATTCCAAAGCTCTCTACGAGCAACAACATCAACTCCTACAGTTGGTTCATCAAGAAAAAGGACGTTTGGTTTTGTGACGAGCGCCATGCCTATACTTAATCGCCTCATCATGCCGCCAGATAAATGCTTCGCTTTTTTAGTTTTCTCATGTTGTAAATTCAATTGCAAGAGAGTGTGTTTACACTGTTTTTTTGCTTCTAATTTTGATGCTCCATAAATAGTCGCCATTAGAAGAATATTTTCTTCCACGGTTAAATGAGGAGCAACAGCACTTTCTTGTGGAGAAACTCCAATGAGTGATTTTATTTGTTGAGGCTTTTTCTGTATGGAAAGGTGATGTATCGTAGCTTCACCACTTGTTGGCGCAAGTATAGTGGTGAGCATATTGATCAACGTTGTTTTCCCTGCCCCGTTTAAACCAAGCAACGCGAAAAGTTCGCCTTCTCTAATGGAAAGATTAAGCTGATTCACAGCTTTGTGCGTAGCATACTGTTTTGTTAAATCAAGCGTCTCAATTGCTTTCATTCGACGTTGTCACTTTCATTTTGGGCAGCGAAGATGTCACCGGCTAATGTTAAAAAATGCTCATTCTTTACAAGAGCTAATCCTTGTTCTTCATCACCGAGAATTAATAGCTTATCCCCAGCTCGCAATTGAAAAAGATCGCGAGCTTTTTTGGGAATCACAATGTGTCCCCGTTCGCTAATCGTTGTGACTCCAAAAATATGCTTGCCTTTGGGTCCGATACCGTATTGGGACTCTTCTCCTGAAGCCAGATCGTCTAAACGAACGTTAAACAGGCGGGCAAGAGCAATCGCATGGTTCATATCAGGAACCGTATCGCCACTTTCCCACTTTGCAACGGCTTGCCGGGAAACCTGTAGTTGCTCTGCAACGTTTTCTTGTGTGAGTTTGTTTTTCTTTCTTAGTTTCTTTAAATGCTCATTCATCCTATTTTTCATCCTCCTTTTCTTTCATTATAGCGGGATTAACGAGCTTTTCTACCAACTAAAGGTAACGTAAGATGTTAACGACTGTTAACATTTTAAACAAAAAAGAAAAGGAATCCATAAAGTGTGGACATTGAATCGATGGAAAGTCAAGGGAGGTTCCAATTTGTTTTGTTTTTGTCGTTCAACCTAATGCTATAATGCGTTAAAAGGGGTTGGGCTTGTGAATGGTAGACGAATTATTTACCGACAGTTTGGTTCTCCTGCGTCTGTTTTATCTGTTGAAGAAAGTCCGTCTCGGGCATTAAAGAAGGATGACGTACTTGTAAAAATGACGATGATGCCAATTAATCCGTCTGATCTTATTCCAATACGTGGGGCATATGCTCATCGCATTTCACTGCCTGCTGTACCTGGATATGAAGGTGTAGGTATTGTTGAAGAGGTAGGGAGCAATGTGTCATCTACTCTTATTGGAAAGCGTGTTCTTCCGTTAAGAGGAGAAGGGACTTGGCAAGATGTTGTTCAAACAAAAGCAGCTCATGTAGTGACAATTCCTTCAACACTAAATGACCGAACTGCTGCACAACTTTATATTAATCCGTTAACAGCATTTGTGCTTTGTACAGACATTTTGAACCTTAGGCCTAGAGATGTTGTTGTGATGAATGCGGCTAGCTCGGCACTGGGAAAATTAATTGCACAAATGTCAAAATTAAGAGGGTTCTCGTTCATTGCCGTCGTTCGAAATGACGTTTATAAAGAAGAACTTCTGCAATTAGGCGCAACAACTGTTGTGAACAATGGCGATGAATCCGTGTACGATGAAGTGCTAGCATATACAGCAGGAGCTGGTGCAACGGTAGCAATTGATTCCATTGGTGGTGAAGCAGGGAACAGGCTTGGTGCTTGCGTGCAAAGAAATGGGGTGTTTTTGGCTGTTGGCTTGCTATCAGGACAACAGGTAAATTGGCAAGGATTATCAAGTCGTTTGCAAACAACGCTTTTCCATTTAAGGCAGTGGAACAAGACTGTTACTGACACTCACTGGCATCAAGCATTCAATACACTGATTTCACATGTAAGTGAAGGCATACTAACTATTAGTAATGATGGTACGGCATATGAATTAGCGAATGTTCAACAAGCGGTCAAGCAAGCAGAACAAGCGTCAAATTTCAATGGGAAAGTGTTTTTACTAGGTCAAAAATAGCGATAGAGCAAGGGGAGAAATGGACTGATAATCAATAGTCCAATAAGAACCGGAATAGAGAATAGTAAACTGAAGAGAAAAAGATCTTGTAAAAATGGATGGTCAATAAATAGGAATGTGAGCACTGAGAAGATGATAAAGAGAATGAGAGAAAGGGTTATTCCTTTTATATGTCCTTTTAAAAAAGAATTGAGGGTAGAAAAAACTTCTTTCCTGGGATTGTTAATATGAAAAACCCCCTGTCCACCAAACGCTACCTGATGGAGGGGATCTTATTTTATTTATAAGTAACACCTATATATGGAGCGCCTGTCTTCGAAATTCTTTCGCTATACCATGTTTTGACATGCTTACCTCCTGGAGTTCTCTCTACATGCTTATGTTTTACATAAAATAAATCACTTCTAACACCTAATCTATTATAACGCCTTGGATCAGCAGGGTATGAAACTGATACTGTCGTACTGTGTGTAACGCTGATAGTTGCAGTAATTCCCTTGTATTTATAATTACCAGTCATTGTATAACTTTTACCGTTAGTTATAGTATAGTTATCAGCATAACTCCACGCTGGTGTAAACTTGTGGTAATTAATCCATACTCTGCTGAAATCTTTTCTTTCTACTACAGTTGAAGTGGTTCTATTACCTGAAACGAAAGTTCTTATAGTGTCTGATTCATAAGCATCCATATCTTCTTTATTTTCAAAGATTGTAACACTACCATCTTCTTCGGTGTATTGGTATGGAGCATCCACTTTTATGTCAACTTCTGCCCCCTCCATTTCTAACCATTCTTCAGTGTTCTTCCCTAAATCGATTAGTTGTTCGTCTTGAGCGTTAACAGTTTTCCCTTCTGTTATTAAAAAAGTGAATAGAGTAACAACTGATAAGAATATTACCGCAAATTTTGAATTTACATTGATCATTTTAAATCTCCTTTTTTAAAAATTTTCTAATGTATTTTTTTCATTAGATTTAGTATAATGGGGAAAGAAACCAAAAATTTTAAAAAGGTGGAATTTTTGTTGTATTTATTAACTGGAGTCATAAGCTTAATTTTTACATTTATTTTTATAACTTACCTTTATGGTTTAAATCAGATTTATTCTTCGATGTTTTCCCCTGGGTTAGTTATCTTTCCAGTTGTTTTACTTACTATAGCCTGTTATTCTCTATATCGTTATTACACGAAGGAAATGAAAAAATAGTTTTGTAAGAAGCTGTGCTTAGCAAAGCTTCTTTTTTCTACTATTCACTATTATTACTATTACTGGATTTATTTGTTTTAATTGTAACTCGTATTGGAAATTTAACAATGCTTTATGTGATTATTTTATAAAAAATTTAGAATTAGGTTTATTAAAGTAAGAATAGTTAATAAACAAGCTAGCTTGCTTTTCTTGCTTATATTCTTAATATTAGAAGCTATTTTTGAGTTTTTATTAAGGACTCAAAAGCTACCAATTTTATGGCAGGACAAACAGGATAAAGAATAAGAGGGAGATTAAGAGGAAAAGAATAGAAGGTTACGCCAACAAACTGTGTAAGAAGAAAGCGCACTTTGATCTAATTATTGATCGTTTTTCTTAAGTTCATTTCCTATATCTGATTTAGGAAGCAAAACAAATGATGTTGCCGGCGCATTCTGATTGTTTGATTGCATTCGCAGAAGGATTTCCTTTTTAAGAATGAGAATGAAATCTTCTGGTAAAGCTAGCGTGAGAGCATGGGTGTACGCTTCTAAAAGGCATTGATTCGGTAAGCTTTTTAATGACATAAATGCACTCCTTATCGACAGTATTTCACTTATATCCCTTAATTTCTAGAATAACGTTGCAAATCCCTACACAAATTGTCTTTTTTTCTATAAAATTTGTAGAAAAGAGAGTTGGCGAAGATGTGTGGAGAGGTGAGAAGATGGCAGAGCCATTAAAAAATATGTATAGTAGACCACTATTAGAGGATTTGGCTACGCGAATAAGCGCTAAAGATGATCATTTCGATAAGGTGAAATTCATTGAAGCCATCTTTAGTGGACAGTGGGAATCATTGTCTTTAAAAGAACGAATGCGAAAGATTACACTGGCTCTTGGTCAAACCCTTCCTAAGGATTATCGGAAGGCACTTTGTATTTTACAGTCATTAGGAAATGATGCTCAAAAAGGGCTGTTTGTACTATTTCCTGATTTTGTGGAAGTGTATGGACTAGAGCATTGGAAAGAGTCCATACACGCTCTTGAATATTTTACGAAGGGTTCAACAAGTGAGTTTGCCGTGCGACCATTTATTAAGAAAGACCCTGACCGTATGATGGAACAAATGAAGAGATGGGCAACGGATAAGGACGAGCATGTTAGACGTTTGGCAAGTGAAGGCTGTCGTCCTCGCTTACCGTGGGGAGAGGCATTGACGGACTTCAAGCGCGATCCAAGCCCAGTTTTAGAAGTGTTAGAGCTCTTGAAAAAAGACCCTTCCAAATACGTCCGAAAAAGTGTTGCCAACAATTTAAATGATCTTTCAAAAGACCATCCTGCTATTGTACTAGCCGTTGCCAATCGATGGAAAGGACAGCATGAATATACGGATTGGATTATTCGTCATGGTTGCAGAGGGTTATTAAGACTAGATGTACCTGAAGCTTATGCGCTATTCAATTATGTGAACAGTACAGAATGTTCCCACATTCTTGAAAATGCACACTTAGAGGCTTCGGCAACTACCATTAAAATTGGTGACTCTGTTACGCTATCTTGGGATGTAGCGATTAAAGAGCCTGTTAAGGGCAGAATTCGCTTTGAATATGCCATCGATTTTATGAAAGCTAACGGAAAAAGTTCACGAAAAAAATTCCTTCTTTTAGATCGAGCATTTTCGGAAAAAGAGACATTAACGCGTCACCGGATGCATCATTTTGCGGATCTATCCACCAGGAAGCACTACCCAGGTGATCATACTGTTTCCTTACTAGCAAATGGTGTGACGCTGGCACAAACGACAATAACTGTAACGGAATAGATGCAAAACAAACAGCTGAAGAATAGGCTAATGTTCCTGTTTTTTGCCTTTTTTAACAAATTGATTTTCATTCTCAAGTCATTTGTACTATAGTGAAGATACTAGGCAAAAGGAGGGTATTAGTATTTATTCTTCAGACGTTTTACAGAGACTAATTGATGATTTTGAAAACGGTCTCAATCGTCCCCTGTTAGAGGAAGAACGGGTTTTCTTACAACATATACTTACGGAAATGGATGATAAAGAGATATCAATGCCATAAATTGCTTTTACTTGATAGTAAACCTCATATAAAGTTAGACGAAAGGAGCCTACTCGGAATGAAGGGCTTCTTTTTTTATACGTAAAATGGCTTTTAGTCGGGCTTTATTGTCTTGACCATGACACTTATCATAGTCTGTGAATGACAGATGTGTCTTACGTATGCAAGTATCAACCATTACAATAACGATTGAGGTGGTTGGAGATGAGTAGGGAAAAACAACGAGCGTTAAAACAAAGTGTTGCACCGTATGCTAAATCGAATACAAAGATTGGCGTCTTTCAATTAATAAACACACTAGTACCTTTTTTAATTATGTGGTTCTTAGCTTATCAGAGCTTAACTATTTCTGTGGTATTAAGTCTTGTTTGTTCCGTTATCGCAGCAGGATTTGTCGTTCGAACGTTTATTATTTTTCATGATTGTACTCATGGAAGCTTTTTGAAGTCACCTAAATGGAATCGACTAATAGGAAATGTAACGGGTGTGCTTACTCATTTTCCGTTTGAAAAGTGGAAGCATAGTCATTCAATCCATCATGCAACGAGTGGGAATCTAGACAAACGTGGCACAGGTGATATTTGGGTAATGACTGTAGATGAATATAAAGAAGCATCATCATTCGAACGTTTAAAGTATCGCTTGTACAGAAATCCGTTGATTTTATTCGGATTAGGTCCACTTTATTTATTTTTAATAGAAAATCGTATCAATTGTAAGGGCGCAAAACGGAAGGAACGCTATAATACGTACGTAACCAATATTTGTATTGTGTTGATTTATGTTGGAATGAGTATGCTTGTTGGTTGGGAAGCTTTCTTACTTGTTCAACTTCCTATTATGTATGTGTCAGGCGCAGCAGGAATTTGGCTATTCTATGTACAACATCAATTCGAAGATTCTTACTTTGAAAATGATCATGAATGGGATTTTGTAAAAGCAGCTGTTGATGGAAGTTCTTACTATAAATTACCTAAGATTATACAATGGCTGACTGGCAATATTGGGTATCACCATGTGCATCATTTAAGTCCAAAAGTGCCAAATTATTATTTAGAAAAAACGCATGAGAATACACCACCATTACAGACGGCAACAACGATTACACTGAAAAAGAGTCTTGAATCCATTTCTTTCCGGTTATATGATGAAGAGAATCAAACGTTTATTAGCTTTAAAGAAATGAAACTGGCTAATCGCTTACAATCCATTCGACGTTCACGAGGTAGAACAAATCGAGTAGGATAAAAGTAAAATGGGAAAGCTCTCGGAAAAGGGAGCTTTCTTTGCTGTACACCAAATTGGCTGTAAGGAGTCTTTAGAATGTATCACTGGTTTCATATTTTCCCCAAAAATACAGGGTTAAGTCTCTATGCATGGATTGTCTTTTGCTTATTGCCCTTTTACTTCATTATTCGTTCATCTACTGTTTATGAAATTATTGTAGGTGTGGCAATGATTATGCTTTTTTTCACTGCCTATCGTTTGTCTTTTATCAAAAAAGGCTGGACCGTTTATGTAGCACTTAGTATTGAAATGCTTATTAGTATTGGCATGACTATTTATTTTGGTTATGTCTACTTCGCATTATTTATCGCCTTTTTTATAGGCAATTTAAAAAGCCGAGCAGGCTTTATTAGTCTATATGTCGTGCACCTTTCCACGACTGTCATAGCGTTTACCATTGGTTCCTTATTAGAGAATGAAGGGTTTATGGCTCAACTTCCTTTTAATGTCCTTAGTATATTAGGTGTGATTTTGTTACCATTTACCATTTCTCACCGTAATCGTAGAGAAGAGTTAGAGAGCCAGCTTAAAGTAGCGAATGAACGAATCTCCCAGCTTATGGTTGTGGAGGAGAGGCAGCGGATTGCTAGAGATCTACACGACACATTGGGACAAAAGCTATCTTTAATTGGCCTGAAAAGTGACTTGGCTCGAAAGTTATTAAAAGTCAAGCCAGATTTAGCTGAGCAAGAGCTTGAAGATATAAACCAAACGTCAAGAACAGCATTACGTGAAGTGAGGGAAATTGTCTCAGATATGAGAACAGCGCGATTGAAAGACGAGATGGTCCATGTTCAAGCGCTCCTTGCTTCCAGCGATATGGCGTGTGAGATTTCAGGAGAAGGGTCATTTAAACACCTTCCTCTGCTACTTGAAGACGTGTTCTGTATGTGCTTAAAAGAATCTGTGACAAATGTAGTCAAGCATAGTGAAGCTACTACGTGCACCATTCAATTAGAAAATCATCCGAACGAATGGCGTATGATTGTAAGGGATGATGGCGTCGGATTGCAACATAAGCTACCAGCAAGAAAGAAAAGTGGATTAATTGGAATGAAAGAAAGACTAGAATTTGTGAACGGGGATTTGGACATAACGTCTAGTGAGGGAACAGTACTGACCATTGCTATACCAAGAATTATTTATCAAAAAGAAGGAGAGGTACTATGATTCGAATTGTGATTGCAGAGGATCAAGGAATGGTTTTAGGTGCACTTGCATCCTTGTTAGAATTGGAAGCCGATATGACAGTTGTTGGAAAAGCCAAAACAGGTGTTGACGCCGTTGCGCTTGTAAAGCAGGTCCAACCGGATATTTGCATCATGGATATTGAAATGCCACTTATGACCGGAATAGAGGCTGCTGAACAATTAAAAGGTGAGGCATGCAAAATTATTATTCTCACGACATTCGCGCGAACCGGTTATTTTAATTATGCTCGTGCGGCTGGTGTCAGTGGGTATCTGCTAAAAGATAGTCCAAGTGATGAATTAGCACGAGCCATTCGCACGATTCTAGATGGACGCAAAGTCTATGCACCTGAATTAATGGATATGATCGACGACAGCACGAACCCGTTAACAGATCGAGAAGGTCAAGTAATTCAACTCATTGCAGAAGGAAAGAGCACAAAAGAAGTAGCAGATCATTTAAACATAAAAACAGGAACCGTCCGAAACTATGTATCGGTGATTTATGAAAAGTTAAACGTTACTAATCGAATTGAAGCTATTTCGCTGATCCAAGAAAAAGGCTGGTATAAATAAAAATAAACAGATGGGCATAAATGAGATAACTTCTATGTCCTTTTCCTGATTACCTGTATGGTTCATGTACTTGTTTTGTTATCGGTTCTGTTCCTCTGCTGAAACCTGTTACATACCGAGAAGTAAGCTTGCCATTATAGTAATAATAAAAGCAATTACAGTTGAGGCTACAAACCATGATTTTAGTGTTCCTTCGTTTTTTAACAAAGCATCGAAAATCCCATTAAGAATAAAGACAATAACAAACACTACGATAAAAAGTAAGAAAATAATCAAGTGCTGTCCTCCTTTAAACAACTTTTGCTTTTAGGTAATAAATTGAATCAATTCATCCTATCATTTTGACGAGAAGATCGCTTTCTTGACAATAAGAAAGATTTTTTATTTGAGAGTCATTAATACTAAGGCAATAGAAAAGACAAAAGAACCTATCACTTTGTATAGGCTCTTTGGCATGGAATAGACTTGGTTAAATAACATAGTCATTTACGTGGAAAACACCAATTTTTTCAGGTCGAATATAAGCGGTATCGCCAACTTGTAGGCCAAGCTCGACAATTGTTTTTTTCGGTTGTTGAATGTCAATCATCTCCGGGTGACCTTCATGTTTCGCTTCAATAAAAACAATAGGGCCAACTGGATGAATGGATGTGATCGTTATTTTTAAGTCGGCTTTTCCCTCATAAGTCGTCGAAATGGAAAATTCGTGTGGGCGAGCAAATCCGATCGCTTCCTCTTCTTCCAGTGTTGAAGCGGTTTCCCAGTCGGCACCTTGAATGTGCAAGGTCCCTGCTTTAGCCTGACCGGAAAAACGGTTTGCGTTTCCTAGAAATTCATAGACAAATGGTGTTCGGGGTTCTTCATAGACGTAAGTAGGTGTGCCTACTTGCTCGATGGTACCGTTGCGCATGACAACTACTTTATCAGCTACATCAAGTGCTTCTTCTTGATCGTGTGTAACAAATACAGTCGTAATACCTGTCTGCTTGTGCAACGTTCGTAACCACCGGCGTAGCTCTTTACGTACTTGGGCATCAAGTGCCCCGAACGGCTCATCTAGTAGTAATACATCTGGATTAATAGCTAAGGCACGAGCGAGTGCTACACGTTGACGCTGTCCTCCTGATAATTCAGAAGGATACCTTTCTCCAAGACCGTCGAGCTTCACAAGAGAAAGAAGTTCATCCACACGCTTTGTAATCTCTTGCTTAGAAGGTCGTTCGCTACGTTTTAAAACCGTTAATCCGTATGCAATGTTTGCTGATACAGTCATGTGAGCAAACAGGGCATAGTGTTGAAACACGAAACCCACTTTTCGTTCTCGTGGGGATCGGTGGGTGACATTTTTCCCTTTAATCTCAATTTCGCCACCATTGGTTGTCTCTAATCCAGCAATCATGCGTAGTAGTGTCGTTTTACCAGAACCAGAAGGACCAAGTAAAGCGAACAATTCTCCTTGTTCCACTTCAAGATTAATATCCTTTAAAATCGGTGTGGTACCGAATGATTTATAGAGGTTCATCATTTTTATGGTCATTTCGTTTTTACCTTCCTTTGACGGGATTCCACCAATTGCTTTACAACGATGGTAACAATGGCAAAGAGGGACATTAATGCAGCAATGGCAAACGACGCCGTGAACTGGTATTCGTTGTATAAGATTTCAACGTGAAGGGGCATCGTATTAGTGCTGCCTCGAATTCGACCTGATACAACGGATACGGCACCAAATTCACCAATTGTGCGGGCTGTACAGAGAATGACGCCGTAGAGAAGTCCCCATTTAATAGCGGGTAACGTCACACGAAGAAAGGTTTGCCAGCCGCTGGCACCAAGGGTAACGGATGCTTCTTCGGCTTCTGATCCTTGTGCCTCCATTAGTGGAATGAGTTCTCTCACTACAAAAGGTAACGTGACGAACATCGTCGCGAGAATGATTCCTGGTAATGCAAAGATCACTTGAAAACCATTTGCTGTAAGCCATTTACCAAAAAAGCCATAAACACCATAAAGCAAAATAAAGAGTAGCCCTGCAATAACAGGAGAAACCGCAAAAGGAATTTCTATAAGCGTTATGAGAAATTGTCTACCTTTAAACCGAAACTTGGTAAGCGCCCAAGCGGCAGCTAGACCAAATAATGTATGTAAGGGAACAGTAATGACTACGACTAATAGTGTTAACTGAATGGCAGATAATGCATCTGGTTCTGTGATTGACGCAACAAAGACTTGAAAGCCTTGGGCAAAAGCACCTGAGAAGATTACGATTAGTGGAAGAAACAAAAACAACAGTAAGAATAAAAACGCAACACTTATTAATACATAGCTTAACCATGTTTTTTTTGCTTGCATTACGTTATCCTCCTTTGTCCAAGTTTCCTTGAAATAAACCACTGAAGTGCATTAACAGCCAAAAGAAGCGCAAACGAAAGTGTTAGCATGACAACGGCAATTGCTGTAGCGCCACCATAATCAAATTGCTCAAGCTTCGTCATAATAAGCAACGGTACAATCTCTGTTTGCATCGGCATATTACCGGCGATAAAAACGACTGAGCCGTATTCTCCAAGGGCTCGTGCAAATGCTAGCGTCATTCCTGCCAGTAAGGCAGGAATGAGCACAGGGAAGATTACGGTCCGAAATGTTTGGAAAGGAGTAGCGCCGAGCAGTGCCGAAGCTTCTTCCGTTTCTTGATCGATGGTTTTTAATACCGGTTCCACCATACGAACGACAAACGGAAGTCCAATAAAGGTTAGCGCAATGGTAACTCCAATTGGTGTGAAAGCGACTTGAATGCCCAGAGGAGCAAGTAGTGAGCCAATCCATCCACTTTCTGTGTAAAGGCTTGTCAACGCTATTCCTGCTACAGCAGTAGGTAAGGCGAAAGGTAGATCAATCATGCCGTCCATGATCCGTTTACCTGGGAACGTGTAACGCACCATGACCCAAGCAATTAAAACCCCAAAAACACCATTTATTAATGCAGCAATTAACGAGGCTGTAAAAGATAAGCGAAACGCTGCGTATACACGTGGGTCATTTAGCGCGTTCCAAAACGTATCCCAGCCATTATAAACAGTAAACACAATCAATGCGGCAAGGGGAATGAAAACAATAAAACTCATATAGAGCATCGTAAAGCCTAAGCTTAACCCAAAGCCGGGTAATATTCGTTTCATAATCGACTCCTACGTATTAAGGTTGATAAATCGTATCGAAAATGCCTCCGTCGGCGAAATGTTTTTCCTGTGCTTCTTGCCATGAACCGAACTTCTCATCAATGGTAAAGAGCTCAAGCTCGGGGAAGGAATCACTATATTCTGAAAGAACTTCTTCGTTTCTTGGACGATAGTGATGCTCTGCAATTAATCGCTGTCCTTCATCGGTATATAAAAATTCTAAATAAGCTTCGGCGACTTCTCGTGTTCCTTTCCGATCAACCACTTTATCAACGATTGCTACTGGTGGTTCGGTTAATATTGAAATAGAAGGCGTTACAATATCAAACTCATCTTCCCCTAATTCGTTCGCAGCAAGAATCGCTTCGTTTTCCCAAGCGAGAAGAACATCCCCAATATTACGCTCAACAAATGAAGTCGTTGCCCCGCGTGCGCCTGAATCTAAAGCGACCACATTTTTGTAGATATCACTCACAAATGCTTGTGCTTCTTCTTCGGAGCCATATGCTTCTTCAGCAAATCCCCATGCGGCTAAATAATTCCATCGAGCACCACCAGAAGTCTTCGGGTTTGGAGTGACGACTTCAACGTCCTCACGAATTAAATCATCCCAATCTTGAATATCTTTTGGATTACCTTTTCGGACGAGAAAATTAATAGTAGATGTATAAGGAGAAGAGTTATCTGCGAACTGTGATTGCCAATCTGAATCGAGCAACTCTCTTTCCTGTAGAACATCAATATCGTAAGCCAATGCTAACGTAACAACATCTGCATCAAGGCCATCTAAAACTGAGCGTGCTTGACTTCCAGACCCACCGTGTGAGGCATTAATTTTAATTGTTTCTCCTGTTTCTTCTTCCCAATATTCAATAAAGGCATCATCCACATCCGTATACAATTCACGCGTAGGGTCATAAGAGACATTTAATAACTCCACTGTTGATCCAGAACTAGAGGTGGTATTGCAAGCAGCGAGAACACCTAATGATAGTAAGGGAAGGATAATTTTTTTCATGTCAACACTCCTTTTATGTATTCCTATGTATTTAGTGGGAATTAAGACTAAAAAAATAGCTTGCTAATGTGTTCTTATATTATTCTTATAATTCCGATCTGTCAATAAGTTTTTTGTGAATGAAGCATCCTTTTAACTGGAATGATTGATAAGGGGAAGAAAGTGAGTACAGCTTCATATGGTTAAAATAGCGGGGCACAAGGCATGGTGATAAATAAAGAGCTTGTCTCGAATCGAAACAAACTCTGGGCACTCTAGTTTACATTGTGATGCTCTGAACGAAATTAAGATGTTAGAATACTATCAATCATTTCTAGTTCGCTCTTGCTAAACGCTAAATGATCAAGGGCTTTTACATTCTCTTCAATTTGTTCCACCTTACTTGCGCCAATTAATGCTGATGTGACTTTCCCTTCACGAAGTACCCAAGCTAGGCTCATCTGGGCTAGGGACTGGTTGCGCTCCTTTGCTATCTCGTTTAATTGAATTAATTTTGAAATGGTAGCATCGGTGATCTCTTCTTGAGACAAGCTCGTTCCTTTACTAGCGCGAGATCCTTTAGGAATTCCATTTAAGTACTTGCTTGTTAACAAACCTTGAGCAAGTGGAACAAATGCAATCGAACCAACTCCATTTTCCTCCAACACTTCTTGCAACCCGTCTTCAATCCAACGGTTCAACATGGAGTAAGCAGGTTGATGAATGAATAATGGTGTACCCATGTCATTGAGTATCTTCACGGCTTCAGAGGTTTGCTTTGCATCATAGCTCGAAATGCCAATATATAAGGCTTTTCCTTGTCGAACAAGTAAATCCAGTGCATGCATCGTCTCTTCAAGGGGTGTATCAGGATCAGGACGATGATGATAGAACACATCAACATACTCTAAGCCCATTCTTTTTAAGCTTTGATCTAAGCTTGATACGAGGTATTTTTTTGAACCCCAGTCTCCATAAGGGCCGTCCCACATCTTGTAACCTGCTTTGCTGGAAATAATGAGTTCATCTCTGTAAGGCGCCAAATCTGTCTTGAGCATCTCTCCAAAAAATTCTTCTGCAGAACCTGGTGGCGGTCCGTAATTATTTGCCAAATCAAAATGTGTTATGCCTAAGTCAAAGGCTTTTCGTATCATTTCTTTTCCCGTTTCCCTTGCATCGACACCGCCGAAATTATGCCACAAGCCAAACGAAATAAGTGGAAGTTTTAAACCAGAGTGTCCAGACCGACGATACTGCATGTGTTCGTATCTATTACTAGCTGCTACGTATACCATAGAATCTCTCCTTTATCGTCATTCTTCACATTGTAAACGTTTTCTTCGTTTCCTTCCACTTTTAAAATTACGAGTTATACTGTAAGCTAAGTCAAAATGTGGCATCTCTATTTTGTATAAGAGTTTACTTGCTCATAGCTAAGAAGACTCACACAGACTATAAACCAAAATTTCTTTTCCCCACGTAAGAATGCGTTTTTCTTTTGTCATACCAATTCGCTCAGCGACTCGAATGGAAGGGTAGTTGAGTGGAGCAATTAAGGAAATGAGTCGCTTTTGTCCTAGGTCGTTAATGGCGAAATCACGGCAAGCAGATGCCGCTTCGGTTGCATAGCCATTGCCCCACGCATGCCTTGCGAACAAGTAACCAATTTCTACTTCATCTTTCCCTTCTACATGTTGGGGCACTAAACCACATTGACCTAAAAACGTTTTTGTCTCTTTCTCTTCAACGATCCAAAGACCAGCTCCGGTTTGTTGATAAAGATCTAGCTGCCAATGAATCCATTTTTTTGTTTCAGTTTCACTTTTTGTTCCAGGATAATGAACCATTGCTTCTGGATCAGTAAATATGGTCATTAAATGGTCTACATCGGCAAGTGTCATCTGCCGCAAGGCTAGTCGATCCGTTACGAGTACATCCTCGTTCAATTTGTTTTCCTCCTCGTTTTTTTTTACGATTCACATGTTGCTAGGAGCGTGCCCCTTTTTTCGAGTCACTTTTTTTTAGAAGCTAGACAGTAGTAGCGAATCTGTAAGTATTTTATCGTAATTTGTAGCTTGTTAAGTAAATAAAAACAACTCGTTCCTTAAGACAAAAAGTGTAGAAAGTGGGTATTGGTAATAAAATTCATTCTTTTATGGCGAAATCCTGCAAATGCAGATGGGCGATTAAAGTTTTAAGACACAGTCGTTGCACAATGGGTGAACAAATGGCTGGCTCGCAAAACAGTCTAATGGGATGAAACATGGTTCATGTTGTTACGTAAAACGAGTGGAGGTGATTAGGTGAAAAAATGGATCGTAGAAGCTCCTACTTTAGGTGCAATTCTTATCGTAAGCCTTTTCTTTTTCCAAATTCAAACCATAGCCCCGGAAGAAAATGAGCAGTTCCAACAGCCACTTCTAGAAGCAATTGTACAAGCGCGAGAAGATGTCGCCGCTATAGATGGACTAAGGGACAAAGGAATAGAGAAATGGGCAATAAGACTAAGAATCAATCAATTGACTACTGGTCATGTGCAGTCTGAAGAAGATTTACTCGCACAAGCGGAACAGGCTCATGTAAAAAGAAACGATCAACTAATGGTAGCAAAAGAAGTATATGGTGTAGATATGAGTGAGAATCAGATTCATACCTTCATAAATCAAGAATTGGAACAAGTCGACGACGCGTTTATGAAACCCATCGCTGCCGCTCATGGAATGTCACTAGAAGCATTTATGTTTGAATGGGAATATGACCATTTTGCTTACAATTATGCGTGGCGTGAAATAGGGAGCCAGCTCGAAGACGAATTTCCTATTCAAGAAGGAGAAACAGCAGAGGAATACAATGAACGCTTACGTGAAGAATGGCGTTCGAAAATAAAAGAGATGTAGCGAATCGTTGCTACATCTTTTTCTCTTATTTCATAAGTGAAGCCCTGCCCTTATGCACGTTGCATGAAAAGGAGTCAGTATGAATGAACGTAATACCAAATCATGTTAATAAACGTTTGTACAGTGTCTTCCATTGTTGTATCTTGTGCTGATGCTTGAAACGGTTTCAATAAAGGTAACAGAACGGCTTTTCGTATACGCTCTTTTTGAAGCTCTTCTAAAATGGCATCAAATAAATCTTTCTGCTCTTCGTAAAAGTGTGCTACATCAAATGACTCTGCGTAAGACAACACATCTTTTTTTGTAATCGTTCTATGTTCAACTTGGGAACGGAATTGCTGAATGGCACCATCGTTCAACAACAGATGCTGGTCTCGCTCCATTTTTTTCAGAATGTCTTCTAAATAGGAAAGAAGGATGTCTATGACTGTCTCAAGATGGTAACTACTGTTTGTATAGCGATGAACAAATAGTGTGTGTTGCATCATACCTGTAAAAAGAACGACTCCTTCAAATGCATAAGGGCGTACGGATTCACCTCTTACTTCAATTAAGCGTTGGGTGAGCCATTCCATATCATGCACGCGGTGCTTGAGGACTAGCTTTTTTAAATCGGCTTCGTTTGAATGGAGAATCGCTTCGAATAGCCGATAAAGGTGTTTTTCTTCTTGCAATTTAATGAAAATCGCAATTTGCTCAATGAAAATGGTTCGATCGTTTCGGGCTTTGCCGATTTGTGCAGCAATGCGCCGTTGGCTTGCTTCATATCGTAAATCCTCTAAAATTTCGGCAACACAATCATTTTTAGAGGAAAAATAATTATAAAACGTACCTTTTGAGATAGATGCTGCTTTTACTATATCTTGGATCGATGTATGCTGAATGCCTTTCTCTTGAAAGAGTTTTAAAGCCGTTTCCGCGACATGTTTCTTTCTTTCGTTCATTGGAGCCTCCTCGATAGATTCCGATGTGCTTAGTATAAATTCTAGAACGAAAAAAAACAATTTATACAGTGAGTATAATATATTGACTATATTGTACCATAGGTATAATATAGCGTAGTGTTGAATTTCTGATTAGAGGTGACGATGCATGAACGAAAGCATGCAGCTAAAAAGACCTCCCTACTTGATGATAGGGATTTTATTTGTTGGTGCGTTTGTAGCATTCTTAAATAATTCATTATTAAATGTAGCTTTACCAAGTATTATGGTGGATTTAGGCATTGAAGATTACTCCACAGTCCAATGGCTAGCAACTGGCTATATGCTTGTCAGTGGTGTACTAATTCCGGCTTCTGCCTATTTACTAACCCGGTTTACAAATCGGAATCTTTATATAGCAGCAATGGCCATTTTTACAATTGGAACAGCTCTTGCGGCATTTGCTCCAAACTTTGGTCTGTTATTAACAGGAAGAATGGTGCAGGCGGTAGGCGGCTCTGTTATGGGACCGTTGCTGATGAACGTGATGCTCATTAGTTTTCCACGGGAAAAACGGGGAACGGCTATGGGTGTATTTGGCCTTGTCATGATTACTGCACCTGCGATTGGACCAACATTATCTGGTTACATTGTGCAAAATTACGATTGGCGCTTGTTATTTGAAATGATTCTGCCACTTTCTATTATTAGTCTTGTTTTAGCTTTATGGAAATTAGGAAACGTGATGCCTCAAAATAAAGAGGCTCACTTGGACTACACGTCAGTGATCCTTTCAAGCTTAGGCTTCGGTGGGTTGCTTTATGGATTCAGCTCAGCAAGCTCGGATGGATGGACAGATTTTTGGGTATTAGTGACATTAATCGTTGGTGTCATTACCCTCACTGCCTTTATCATACGGCAATTGCGGATGGATGAGCCGCTCTTAGATTTACGAGTGTATAAGTACCCAATGTTTGCATTGGCATCGGTTATTGCTGCAGTTAATGCAGTGGCTATGTTCTCCGGTATGATTTTGACGCCTGCTTATGTACAAAGCGTACGCGGTATCTCACCGCTAGATTCCGGGTTACTTATGTTACCAGGAGCCATTATTATGGGATTGATGTCTCCTATAACCGGGAAGCTATTTGATAAATTTGGACCACGAACCATATCTGTACTTGGTCTTGTGATTTCGGCTATTTCTACTTATATGTTGGCTAACCTCCAACTTGATACACCGTATGCTATGATTGTTGTTATTTACAGTATACGAATGCTTGGAATGTCTCTTGTCATGATGCCCATTATGACAAACGGATTAAATCAACTACCAACACGTTTAAATCCGCACGGGACGGCCATTAACAATACAGCACAACAAGTATCTGGATCCATTGGAACAGCAATTCTTGTAACGATTATGAACAGTGTTGCTGCTAGCGAAGCAGAAAGTATTTTAAGCCAAACTGATCCTGCTGCTGTCAATGAAGCTGCGCTAATGCAACAGTCGTTATTAGCGGGAATCCAATTTTCTTTCTATGTCGCGTTTGGAATGACACTTATTGCATTACTGCTCTCGTTCTTTGTGAAAAGAGTTGATACAAGTATGGAAGCTGTACGAAAAATCGAAGCAGAATAAAGAAAAAGAGTATGGGGTGATCCTCAATACTCTTTTTCTTAGTCATTCTCATGAATCTTTTACTCGTTCTTTACACTAGCTTAATGAAAGGGCTTTACCGCTCATACACGCGCACATAATCCACTGCCATGGAAGATGGAAACGGTGTTGATCCGTCTGGATTTCCACCATACCAACCACCAACAGCTAGGTTGAGAATTAAATGGAAGTCTTGATCAAATGGTGCGGGGTAAGATCCACCGGTAGAATACCAGTCGTTAATCGTTTGATAGTGGTTCCCGTCAACATACCATCGAATTTCTCCTGGCTCCCATTCTACTGCATATTCGTGATATCCTGTCGCATCGGTACCAGCAGGGAAATAGTAATCCCCAGCTTGAAATTGATTCTCCGGCCAAGGACCACCATAATGAATAGCGCCTCCTACTTTATTAGGTGTTCCTCCTGCATTCTCCATAATATCAATTTCACCAGATGCTGCCCAACCACCGTACTGGTCATTCTCAGGCATCATCCAAAAAGCTGGCCAGAACCCTTGTCCAGCGGGTAAACGCATGCGTGCTTCAAAACGGCCATAAGTTTGACTGAAACGACCTTCTGTTAACACTTTTCCTGATGTATAGCCGTGTGTGCCATATTGATCAGAAACGGATTCTTGGTGCGCTTCAATAATTAATTCCCCATTTTCCACACGAACGTTCTTCGGATCATCGCTATAGTATTGTAGTTCTTCATTTCCCCAGCCAGGCAAATTCGGCTGTCCGTTGCCAATATCATGCCGCCATTTAGATGGGTCAAGCGAATTGCCGTCAAATTCATCGCTCCAGACTAAGTTCCATCCTTCTTGTTCAATGGATGGTTCTCCTTGAGTCTCTTCTGCACCGACATATGAAGTGGCGAATAAAGTGGTGCAAGCAGCTATCGATAGTGCTCCTATTACTTTCTTCATGTCATCTCCTCCTTAATGATTTAAGGTGTCTGCTTCTCGTGAGAAGTGTTTCTAGTTTTAAGTATAAGAGCTAGATGTTTCTTACACAGTTGGGAAAAAAAGAACGAGGTTGGGAAAATCCTGGCGAATCAGAATGGCTAATGTAGAAAAATGGTTTCTGTATGTTCGATCGTTAGATTTTGTAACGGACTTGTGGCTTGGATATAACAAGGTGCGCTACTATTAGTGAAACTTCCTAATAATGAATCGATAAATTTGGAAATGGTTCACCATTACTTCGTTTCCTCGTGTTGCTAGAATGAAAGAAATTCAATCAACAGCGAAAAAAAGAGGTGACTGGAATGAACTACGATATGATTCGATGTGACATGAGCCATCCAGGAGATGTGACGGCTTTACAAGAGTTACTTGATACAAATCAAGTACATGCGCAGGAGATTAAAGCGATTATAGCTCAAACCGAGGGAGACGGTTATGCAAGAGGTTATGCAACGCTTGCTTTCCAACAATTATTATCAGAACGTTTAGACATTAGTCAAGAAGAGGTGTTTGCTTCCATTCCTATGATGATGATTGGAAAGACAGGCGGTTTAATGACGCCACATTTTACCCTTTTCTTAAAAAAAGAAAGTAATCAAGTAGGTGATGGCACGAAACGATTTAGCTTTGGCGTCCAGTCAACGAGACCATTACGAAAAGAAGAAATTGGAACATTAACTCAAGTCGACCTTGTACGTGAAGCAGTAGAAGTGGCTATGAAAGAAGCGAACATAGAACAGCCAGAAGATGTTAAATGTGTTGAAATAAAGTGTCCTTGGGGTGAGGGTGGAAGTTTATCAAAGGCTGCAGCTGCATTAGGCTCTGCCGTAGCACTAGGAGAAGTTGATCGCTCAAAATTAACAGAAACAAGTGTAAACCAAGATCATTCACTCTATTCTACAAAAACGAGTGTCTCTGCTGGACAGGAGCAAGTCGCAGTAAGAGTAATTGTGATGGGGAATTCAGCCACTTCTGTAAGTGAGCTAAAGATTGGTGCAGGTGTGATGGGTGATGCCCTTGATTTAGTCGGTTTGCAACAGGCATTCGAAGATGTTGGATTAAAAGCCGACGGATTTCTTACAAAAGCCCAGCAAGAAAGAGTTATACAGGTCTTTGTTAATGCTGGAGCAGATGCTCTTCCAGATATTCGTGGTCAACGTCATACCATGCATACCGATGCATTAAGTATGCATGCAGGAATTTTAGCAAAAGCCGTTGCCAATGCAGTGGTGGGAAGCTATGTTGGCGAAACAAGAATTCTTTGCTCAGCAGGTTCAGAGCATCAAGGCCCACAAGGTGCTAATCTCATTGCCCCTATTGTTCGAATTGTAGGGGGTGTAGCATGAAGACCATTCAATCAGGTTGGAAAAATTATCATGCTCACCTTGATAAAGGCTTTCTTATTCCTCCAAACCGGTACGAAGATGCACCTGCACCGGTTCGAGCTGAGTGGACACGTGACGCGAAAGTGATGATGACGAAACAAGATATAAAACGAGCAGCAAGCCAAGCGCTAGAAAAAATGACCGTACACGGTACTACTTACGTGCGTACCCATGTAGATGTTGATCCGTTAGTTGAGCTTCGAGGAATTGAAGCGATGCTAGAAATAAAGCAAGAATGGAAGGATCGAGTGGTTCTCGACATTGTTGCATTTAACCAAGAAGGCTTTGATCGCTTCCCAGAAACAACAGTATTGCTAGAAGAAGCCCTTAAGTTAGGTGTAAATGGCATAGGTGGTCATACGAGCATGGATAAGGATGCCAAAGCTCATATTCACAATATTTTTGCACTAGCAGAGAAGAAAAATTTAGATTGGATTGAATTTCATACTGATGAAACTGGCAATCCGCAAGATTTTAATCTTCCCTACCTAGCAGATATCACGAACCGCCTCGGCTATAAACAGAAGGTAACAGCGATTCATTGTTGTTCCCTAGCGAATGTAGAGGATGAGCTGGCTGAACGAACGATTGAGAAAGTAGCACATGCTGGTATGACGGTAACAACTTGTCCAACGGCCATTGCAACGAGGAATTTAACAAGAGTAAAGGATCTGGCAAAAGCAGGGGTACCTATACAGCTTGGTTCAGACAATTTACGTGACTACTTTAATCCATTAGGTAGTGGGAACATGTTGCAATATGGACAATTGCTTGCTTACGTGCAGCGTTTCTACGAAAAAGAAGAACTCGAACAGCTGCTATCTTGGTTAAGTGCAACTCCGCTGAATCAACAGGTGGCTATAGCCATAGAGAAGCTTAATCGTAATGTGGACTACGAGGTTGATCGTCTTAGTGATTTGCTCGCAGATGTTCCGGTGATTGCGTCAACGGAAAAAACGATTTACTCATGAGAGGTGGAGGGACAATGCAAACAAAAACAGAGACAACGTGGATGAAACAAGCAAAGCAAAAAAACGTCAAACGTATACAAATACCACATTCATTGTGGGCAGGATTTACATTAATCGGTTTTTTCCTTGTTTGGCAGTTGGCAACAATGCTGTTAGCCATTCCCCAATATTTGTTGCCTTCTCCACTAATCATTTTCACACGTGTGCTAAGCGAATCACAGGTACTACTCTCTCATGCACTAACAACACTGGCAGAAGTAGGGTTAGGCTTTGCACTAAGTGTTTCCATTGGTATCCCTCTTGCCATAGCCATTGTATACTCTCGTTATTTGGCAAACGCTCTGTACCCAATTCTAATTGCCATTCAATGTATTCCCATGGTATCGATTGCGCCTATTCTGGTTATCTGGTTTGGTTATGGGTTAACCACAAAGATTTTGCTCGCTTGTTTAATCTCTTTTTTCCCTATTGTCATCAATGCTGTAACTGGTTTTCGTTCATTAGATAAAGATATGCATGATCTGGGACGGTCAATTGGTATTTCGGAGTGGAAAAATTTCTTCTATTTACGTTTACCGAATGCTCTTCCCCATCTATTCGGAGGGATAAAGGTCGGCGTTACATTAGCAGTAGTAGGGGCAGTTGTTGGAGAGTTTGTTGCTTCAGAACGCGGTCTTGGTTATCTACAACTCACTGCAAACGCAAGACTTGATACACCCCTTGTGTTTGCGACATTATTTACACTTGCCCTTATAGGGATGATGCTGTTTGGAGCGGTTCAATTACTTGAAAGATGGCTGATGCCTTGGTATAGCGCGAATAAAGCGGGGGGTGATCGATCGTGACAACGAGCCTTGAGCTGCAACACATTGGTAAAGTTTATCAAACAAGAACAGGTGAAGTACAAGCACTATCGCATGTGCATCTGTCAATTGCTCCTCGTTCGTTTGTTTCCATTGTTGGTCCAAGTGGTTGTGGGAAAAGCACGGTGATGCGTATTATCGCAGGTCTTGAACAGCCGTCAACAGGATCCATTAAAAAGAATGGGGAGGATCTTAAAAACCATCGTGACGATATGGCGGTGGTGTTTCAGAAAGATGTCTTGTTAGCATGGCGGTCTGTCCTTGATAACGTGCTGTTTCCAATTGAAATAAAGCATGGGAAGAAACAAAAAAAAGCAACTGTTGATAAAGCCATGCAGCTACTGAAAAGCGTCGGGTTAGAAGGATTTGAACAGAAATACCCCCATGAATTATCTGGTGGGATGAAACAGCGAGTAGCCATTTGCCGAGCACTTATTCAAGATCCACAGCTGCTATTAATGGATGAACCTTTTGGCGCTCTTGATGCGCTAACACGGGAGCAAATGATGTACGATTTGCTGCGCTTATCCGATACGTATCAATTTACTACCGTTTTTATTACCCACAGTATTGAGGAAGCTGTGTTTCTATCAGATAAAGTAGTTGTGATGTCGGGGCGGCCTGGTTCCATTGTAAAAGAAATTCCGTCAACACTTTCTCGCCCCCGGAATGGAGATACAAGAAAAGAACCGGAATTCACTGAACACGTCTCAGCCATCCGTTCAATTTTCCAAACCCAAGGCATTTTGGCGGAAGCATAAGAAGTAGAGGAGGAAAAAGGATGAAACGGTTTATTCCTTATACAGTAGCAGGTTGCTTCCTAGGTTTTCTAGTAGGGTGTGGAAATGAAGGAGGAAGCTCTTTAGCTAAGCCTACGGTAAATGCTGACACAGGTGAAATTGGAGAGCCGGAGGTGGAAGATGTTACACTCCGCTTGAATTGGCGATTCAAAGGGGAGTTTGCTCCTTTCTATGTTGCACAAGAAAAAGGCTTCTTTGAAGAATATGGACTAAATGTCGATGTACTTGAAGGAAATGGCTCAACAAGCGTTATGCAAACAGTGGCCCAGGGGCAAGATGATTTGGGGATTACGTCTACCGTTGAACCAGCCCAAGGTGTAGAAGAAGGAATGCCCATTACAATGATTGCAACATACATGAATTCTTCTCCTATAATGATTGCTTCTCACCCGGATACTCCAGTGGAAACGCCAGCCGATCTAGAAGGGAAGTCTATAGCAATGGCCATTGCTTCAACCTTCACGAATATTTTCCCTCGTTTTCTAGATCAAGAGAATGTCGATGCCACTCAAGTAGAGGCAGTGCAAGTGGAGGCTTCTGCTCGAAACGGTCTCTTCCTAGGAAAAGAAGTCGATGCTGTTGCCATCTTCTCAACAAATGAACTACCTGTATTTGAACAAGAGCTTGGCTATGAATTAACGCCGCTTTATTTAAGTGAGTATCAATTTGATTTAGCTGGATTAACTGTGATCGGCAACAATCAGTTTTTGAATGACAATCCTAACACGGCAGCACGATTTCTTGCAGCAATGGACGAGGCATTCCGCTACACATTGGATCATGTAGACGAAGCCGTCGCCATATCTGCGGAGCGATTTCCAGATGCTGTTGATGAAGAGGTTGTGAGGAAACAATTACTGTTGCTGGAAGAGATTGCTCAGTTTGATTCCGTGCCATATGGCTGGATAGAAGAAGAAAATATTGCAGAAACATTAACCATTTTAGAGGGAAGTGGGTTAATTTCAGACAAACAGGACGCAGAAGCTTATTTTACGAATGAATTCTTTCAGCTTGATCAGTAGCGAGGTGAATAAAGTTGAGCTCCTTTCATAAAAGAGGGTTAACGATTGAGCGCCTGCTTGAGCTTGAGCCTTTGCATGGTGCTCGGTTAATAACGGGTGACCAAAATAAGCAAAAGCGCATCTCGAGAATTAACATCATGGGTTCACCAGATATTGATCAGTTTGTGCGCCCGGAAGAATTCGTAATGACAACAGGCTATTTGTTTAAGGACAATACGATTCATTTAAGAAAGCTGATCGATGCCCTTCACGACAGAGGGGTAACTGGGATGGGTATTAAAGTGGAACGGTTTATTGATGTTATTCCAGAAGATCTTTTGTGCCGTGCACGAGAGTTGTCTTTTCCAATCATTGAAATTCGACCACAAACCATTTTCTCTGATGTCGTTAGGGTAGCAATGGAAGAAGTATTTTATCAGGAATCAGAGCATCTAGTCACATTGTATCATCGCGTACAAGTCTTTATGGATCAGCTCAATCGCGATCATTCTTTACCTGATTTATTAAAAGGAATTGAACAGATGATTGGCAATCCAATTGTTGTACTCGATTTTGAGGAACAGCTTACCGCACCACTGTTTGAGCAAGTGTTAGAACCGAAAGAATGTCTCCACCTTAATCATACGTTAGAAGCAAAAGCAGGTATTGGGAAAACAACGATTTCAATAAGAGACGAATCGTTTCAATGTTACTGTGTGCCTCTTGTTTCTGAAGGTCTTATTCATTTTGTCCCTTATATAGCATGTATTGAGACGAATGTTGATCTCACTGAAGTAGATTGTATGACACTAGATAAAGTGAGTTCAATGCTGAGCATCGAGCTGACGAACCAAACAGCTAGAAAACGAATTGAACAAAAATACTTAAACCAATTTGTTAAAGAATTAGTTGTTGGAGACATTGTTTCGGATTATGACATCGACCTACGCGCCCATTCATTCGATTTAGACTTAAAAGATAAGTGGTTTCAAACGGTTATTTTAGATTTGGAGGAAGGCGTATTTTCTGATGTTACAGCATTCCAGCTTTTCTTAAAGAAAATAACGATGCAGTCGCACGGTCAAGTATTAGGTACATCCCTTGATAAAGCTTTTGTCATGCTGATCTGTGTCGATCGAAAGACAAGTATACCAATTATGCTGCAAATGATTGAAACGGCTGTACAGCGAATTGTAAAGAAAGATGGGCAGCCCCCCCTTTATCAGCTTTACGGAGGAAGAGCTGTTCAATACATTGGGCACATTAAGCAAAGCTTTAATGAAGCTTACCATGTAAAGACCATCGCGAAACATAACCAGTTAACAACGTCTGTGTTGAACTATGACGACTTACATGTCTATCAGCTTCTATACCATTTGCCACAAACATCAGAAGTCGCTCATTATCTTGAAGGAATCATTGGTCCGTTACGAAGCACACGAAATGATGTGCTTTATTTCGAAACATTAGATGTGTTTTTTCAGAAAAACAAGAACGTTCGTGCCACTGCTGATGCGTTATACGCACACTACAATACAATTGTGTATCGTCTAGAGAAAATTTCAGCATTACTTGGAATCGATTTGCAAGATGCGGAAGCATGCTTAGAGCTTCAGCTCGCATTAAAACTTCGATTTACTCACTTATCTAAAGGGGGATGATGAAATGATTGAATCACGAGCATTTATGCAAAGAGGCTGGAACGTAAAGGAAAACAAAAGCGAAGGAAGAGTACATACGTATACATTTGCTGTGAAGGATGTGTTCACCATTCAAGGTCATGCGTCTAGTGCCGGGAATCCAGACTGGCTTGCTACACATGAATCAGCGACTACCCATGCTCCAGCTATTAGGCAACTCCTTCATGAAGGAGCAACCCTTGTTGGTGCGACAATAACAGATGAATTAATGTTTAGTTTAAACGGAGAAAATAGTCATTACGGAACACCCGTTAATCCTGTGGCAAATGACCGTATTCCAGGTGGGTCCTCTAGTGGATCGGCTGTTGCTGTAGCAGACGGGTCCGTTGACTTTTCACTAGGCACAGATACGGCAGGCTCGGTTCGGATTCCGGCAAGTTACTGCGGTATTTACGGTTTTCGACCTACTCATAACGCTGTTTCAATAGAAGGTGTTATTCCACTTGCTTCTCGTTTTGATACAGTTGGCTGGTTTGCCCGCTCTGCTTCTTTGCTAGAAAAAGTAGGAAGTGTCCTCTTATCTGAAAGCGATAAGCACCTAACTTCCTTTTCAACAGTATATGTTCCTGAAGAAGCATTACAACTTGTGCAGCCGAAAGTGGCGGAAGCCTTCTTAGCAGAACTAAAAGCAATGGTGGGCCATTTGCCAATCGTCTCAATCCGCTTAACAACAGATCGGTTGGACACTTACATGGAGACTTTTCGCACGTTACAAGGCTACCAAATTTGGCAAACACATAGGGAGTGGATCGAAACGCATCAGCCAACGTTTGCTGATGATATTGCAACACGGTTTCGGTGGACTAGTACGATAACGGAAGAAGACCAAAAAAATGCAGAAAAGCAAGTAAGTACAATTAAAGCTCAGTTACAAGAACTGTTACAAAACGGTGGTTTGTTAGCGATTCCGACATCACCAGATGTGGCGCCTAAGATTGGAACGGATCCAAGTGATTTAGAAGCTCACCGCAAAAATACATTTAAATTAACGGCAATTAGTGGGTTGGCCGAAATCCCACAAGTAACCATTCCTTGCTTAACCATTCATGACTTACCAGTAGGTCTGTCTTTTCTAGCAAACAAGCACAATGATTTGGCACTTTTGCAATTTGCACGAAGCGTACAAGAAAAAGAAGAGGTGTTGTTATGAAACTTGTATCTTATAAAGCGAATGATGAAGAGCAAGGAGCGATTGAAATTGGTGGAAAACTAATTCCGCTTCTTGCCTTGAACGACCACTTTCATTTTCATTATGAAACAACCGTTTTTTCCTTACTGGAAAAAGGACAATATGAGTCTCTGAAAAACTGGTATGTACATGAGGGGAAAGAAGCGCTAGCAAATCCTCATTTGCCTTTTCTAGAAGAATGGGTACCTGCCCCCCTCTATAGACACCCACGAAAAATCTGGGGAATTGGTATGAACTACAGGAAAGGTGATGAGGATCAATTTGCTTCAAATACGGTTGCTCCTGTTAGCTTTATGAAACCAGACACTAGTTTAATAGGTCCAGAAGATCTCATTCAAATACCTCCTTTATCTAAAAATACGACGGCAGAAGCAGAACTGGCACTCGTCATAGGAAAAACGTGCAAAGAAGTGTCTGAAGCTGATGCACTTGACTATGTAGCTGGGGTTGCAGCCGCCCTTGACATGACTGAAGCAGACATCCACGCCGAAAACTTACGCTATCTGACTCGAGCAAAAAGCTTTAACACGTTTTTTAGCTTCGGTTCAGAACTTGTTAGTTTAGATGAATATCCATGTTTAGATGATATTTACGTTACGACACTACAGAACGGGGAGGAGCAGCATACCAATAGGATAGGAGCCATGCGATATAACCTAGCCTATATTGTTTCTTTTCATTCAGAAGTGATGACCCTTTTGCCCGGAGATATTCTCCTAACTGGTACACCTGGAGCGGTCGTCTTGCGGGATGGCGCTGTTGTAGCCTGTCGTATTAGTGGATTCAGTAAACAGTTGGAAAATAGGGCTATAAACAAAGAGGTGCATGCTTAATCTCTTATTTTTCTTAGCCATGTGTCAGAAAAACAAATATGAGAAAAGACCTCATAGGAAAGCAGGTAGCTCTACTCTATGAGGTTTTTTAGAGAGAGGTTCTTCTCTGTAAGGTTGTCGGCAAAAACGTTTTTCGTTTAATTATTGACGTTTAAGAATTCGTCTTAAAAATACGTATCTTACTATTTTTTATAGGTGATTTTTGCGACTGCATCATGCAGATGGATGGATTCTTGGTTTTGACAGGTGACCTTAAAGGCGGTTACCCAGTCATACTCATAAAGATCGGCAGCAACAAGTCTTACTAAATCTTCAACGAAGCGAGGATTCTCAAATGCTTGCTCCGTAACCACTTTTTCGTCTGGCCTCTTTAAAATGGGGTGAATCCTTGCACTAGCATTTGATTCCGCTGCTACTAACAATTCATTCTTCCAGTCTATTTTATCTTCGTCAAAGTCTTCACATAGTTCTACACTCATTTTTACTTCCCCACGCTGGTTATGAGCGCTATACTCACTGATTTCTTTTGAACAAGGGCATAGAGTCGTTACTAAACATGCTAGGGTTAATTCTGTTTTAAACCCTAGTGTTTTAGAGTAGTTAAGCGAGATCTCGATCTCAGAATGATTATGGGCTGATTGTAATGAGGTTGGCGCCTCTCTTGAATAAAACCAAGGAAAAGCAACGTGAATATGAATCATGTCTTGATTTAAACGATCAGCTAACGATCGTGCTAGATTTTTTAGTGACGCAAGAGATAAGGTTTGGTTTTGACCATTGAATTCTTCAAGGGCTGTTAGAAAACGACTCATATTTGTGCCTTTTGCATAGCGATTTAATTGTGCACCTATGGAAAAAGTTGCTACGGTCGTTTGATTGACTGGGCTTGATGTGCTTTTTATTTGTACAGGTCGTTTAACATTGGCAACCCCTACAAGATTAACGTCGAACAGAAAGTCCTTATGTGTATTTTGTAAATCCTGCATATGTTCTTTTTCAGTTGGTTTGGTTTTAACGCTTGGTGAGACTGAACCAAATAACGCATGACGCGCTGCTTTCAAAGGTATTTTCATAATAAGCGCTCAACTCACTTTCGTTCTACATTGTTTGTTTCTTAATTGTATCTACAGACATCCGAGCGTTCGAAGGTTATGTTTCTATCGTGACATTAACCATGGAGGAATCTTAATTGTTAGCCTGTCATAAGTGTATCTTTCAAATCGTAAACATTACGATTTAATTATAGGATAAGTCTCTTTGGAAAAGCAAGAAGAATCTAGATTGTTCGAAGTAGAGAAAGAAATAGATGAAATAGACTACTTGAATATGGGGAGGATGTCTAGTGCTTGAATCGTAATCGTTTGAAGCACAAACGGTTTTATCATATTTTTTAGCTATCTACAGGGTAAGTAGTCTGCTAATGATTCTAGAGAAACGACCATCTCAAAAAAATAGCACTTCTTGCTTTCAGATGGTTTAATCCAATTCATTCAAAAGAAATAGTGAAAAACCGAGTGACAAATAAAATTAAAAAACGATCTTGACAAAGTGTATGCTAACAATATAATCTATAAAACGTAATGATTACGATTAACGTTAAAAAAGGGAAGGGTGATGAGGTTGAAGAAATCATTCATATTCGTTAGTGTTTTAGCGCTAAGCGCCACACTAGCTGCTTGTCAGGATTCAACTGAACAGACAAATAATGACACTGAATCCGAACAAGAACATACTACTGACGATTCTTCTAATGAGACTGAATCAAATGAAACAGGAGAGATTGCTATAGAAGGTTTAGGTCATCACTATCATACAGGTGACACCATCGAATTAACGGCATCAACTTCTGAAAATGTTGATTATGACCATTGGCACTGGTATACAAAAGAACCTGGTCAAACAGAATGGGAAGTAGCGTCTGGACAACAATCTGAAACATTTAGCGATGAAGCAGCGACTGATGGTTTAGAGATTAAAGCCACGCTTTATGACGATGATCACAATGTATACGCAGAGTCAGAAGTTGTAACCATCATAATTGACGATCACCACGGCCATGATGAGGAGAGTCGACAGATTTATCAAGGCTATTTTGATGATGATCAAGTGCAAGATCGTGATTTATCAGATTGGGAGGGCGATTGGCAATCCGTCTATCCATATCTTGTGAACGGTGATTTAGATGAAGTCTTTGAACATAAAGCAGAAGAAGGAAGTATGACTGCAGAAGAGTATAAAGACTACTATACAACTGGATATGAAACAGATGTAGAAAGAATTATTATTGATAATGGTCACGTTACATTCCTTGAAAACGATGAAGAATACTCTGGGGAATATGAGTATGATGGATACGAAATTTTAACTTATGAAAAAGGGAATCGTGGTGTTCGTTTTGTATACGAACTAGCTGAAGGGGATGACGAGATGCCTCAATACATTCAATTCAGTGATCATATTATTTTTCCAACACCTTCAAGTCATTTCCACTTGTATTGGGGAGATGACAAAGAGGAACTTTTCGAAGAAGTAACCCATTGGCCAACGTATTACCCGTCTGAATTAGATGCTGATGGCATTGTACGTGATCAACTAGCACACTAATAATCTTTGAGAAGAAAAGCGTTTCGCTTTTCTTCCTATTTTTGTTTAAAAGGAGTAGCAGGGATGAATAAAAAAGTATATCGATCGATACTGGCAAGTTGCGCAGCAATAGCGGTTCTCTCCGGTTGTCAATCGCAAGACGGTCAAAACAACACTAGTGACGATTCTCAGATTTCAGTAGTAGCCTCTTTTTTACCAATGTATGAGTTTACAAAACAAGTGGCTGGTGACCGTGCGAATGTTCAATTGATGGTATCAGAAGGCCAAGATGCACATCATTATGAACCAAGTGCTCAAGATGTTGCAACTATGAACGAAACAGATGTGTTTGTTTATAGCAGTGAGGAAATGGAATTCTGGGTTAATCGTTTATTTAATGCAATAGAAAATGATGATTTAATCGTTGCTCGTGCAGCGGATGGGCTTGATTACGGAGAGCAACATCACGAAGGGTCCGAAGAAGCTGAAGTGACGATGAACGGCATAGCAGACCACTACCATACTGGGGATAAGATCGACATCACTGCCACGCTATCGGCGGATGTAAACTTTGATCATTGGCACTGGTATCAACGAGCCAATTCTGATGAAGAATGGACAGCTTTGGCAGGGCAATATGCAGAAACATTACAGCTGGATGCTCCTGAGGAGAGTTTCGAACTAAAAGCAGTTATCTATGACAATCATCACAATGTTTATGCTGAATCAACATCTAAGGAGATTCGCATTGATAATCATGGAAGTGATGGGTCAGACCATGAAGATCATGATCATGACCACGACTATAGTGAAGAAGATAATGAGCAGGTAAATTCGAATGAAGAGATTGATATAATTGGTTTAGCAGATCATTATCATACTGGAGATGTGGTTACATTAGTTGCAGACGTAAACAATCGTACAGATTTCGATCAGTGGGAATGGTTTATAAAGGAAGAACATCACGATTGGGAAGCTGTACCAGATCAGAATACCGATCATTTTGAATACAAGACAACAGGGGAAAGTTTTGAAGTGAAAGCGGTTCTCTATGATGAGGAAGACAATGTACATTTAGAATCAGAAGCTGTTTCTGTACGAATTGATGACCACGATGATGTAGATCCTCACATTTGGCTGGATCCAGTATTGGCACAAGATCAAGTTCGCATAATTCGTGACGCATTGATTGAGGCTGATCCTGATGGTCGAAATGTTTATGAGGAAAATGCAGATGCGTTCATTGAGGAGTTAAAAAGCTTAGATGAAGAGTATCGTTCCACATTAGAAGATGCGGAAAACCGTGTATTCGTGGTACAGCATCAAGCATTTGGCTATCTTGCTGACCGCTACAATTTAGATCAAGTTGCCATAGGAGGGTTATCTACAGAAGTTGAGCCAAGCCCTTCCCGTATGTCAGAAATTGCTGATTTAGTACAAGATTATGGTGTGCCAGTTATTTATTATCAACAAGGGGCTAGCTCTGCAATTGCCCAAACTGTAGCAACTGAAACAGGAACAGATACGGCTGTACTATATGACTTAGAAGTTTTATCAGAGGAACTGCTCGAAAATGACTTAGGTTACATTGAAGCAATGCGACATAATTTAGAGTCATTGCAAATTAGTATCTACTAATCTTGTCCTAAACAGCGAGCCCATTCTAGAATAGGATTTTGGCAAATAAACTTGGTCCAGTAAATGCTTAGAGTTTCTGTATCTGAATGCCTGTGTTTCACTTTTTTAACTAGAATGGTGTCCTGTACACCGTTATTGAAAAAGAAAGGTAGATAAGCATGGTCTATATTAAAGTCGAGAATCTCGCTTTTTATTATGAGAAAGAGCCCGTTTTAACAAACATTTCGTTTGAATTAAATCCAGGAGATTTCGTTATGCTTACTGGAGAGAATGGAGCTGCGAAAACAACGTTAATTCGAAACATCTTGGGTTTATTAAAACCATCAATAGGAAACGTAACGTTATCTTCTACAAACCACTTAGGCGAAAAATTACTTGTTGGGTATGTACCTCAACAAGTAGCCTCCTTTAATGTCGGATTTCCTAGTACGGTATGGGAGTTAGTTAGTTCTGGCCGTTATCAACGAGGCAAATGGTTTACAAGATTAACTAAGAATGATAAAGCCCAAGTTGAACGTTCCCTTAAATCAGTTGGAATGTGGGAAATGCGACATAAAAAGATAGGAGAGCTATCTGGGGGGCAAAAGCAACGCATATCGATCGCTCGGGTTTTTGCTACCGATCCAGATTTGTTTATTCTTGATGAACCAACAACAGGGATGGATAGTCAATCAAGAGAAGAATTTTATAAATTGCTTAAGCACAATTGTGATAAGCATGGCAAGAGTATACTAATGGTTTCACATGATCATGAGGAACTTAGGAAATATTGTAACAAACATATTGAATTAGTTCGGAAGGAGGGGTTACCTTGGAGATGTTTTTCTATGGATTCATGCAAAGAGCTTTCCAAGCCTCACTACTCATCTCATTAATCGCACCATTATTAGGTCTCTTTCTGATTTTAAGAAGACAATCTTTAATGGCAGATACGCTTGCACATGTTTCTTTAGCAGGAGTCGCGTTAGGCTTGTTGCTCAGTATTAATCCAACATGGACAAACATTTTCTTGGTAATGGTCATTGCCATTGTATTAGAGTATTTGCGAATGGTTTATCGTAGCTATTCGGAAGTCTCCATTGCGATTTTAATGTCTGCTGGAATGGCATTAGCACTATTTTTAATGAGTCTCAATCAAGGTGGTACTACACTTAACATCAATCAATTTTTGTTTGGATCGATCGTAACCATTAGTTCACAACAAGTATGGATGCTAGTGGCATTGGCAAGTATCATTTTAATTCTATATGCTGTCCTGCGCAAAGCCATGTACGTAATGGTTTTTGACGAAGAAACCGCCTTTACAGCAGGTCTACCAGTGAAAACAATGTCTATAATGTTTAACGTATTAACTGGAGTAACGATCGCTGTTATTATGCCGATCGTTGGAGCTCTATTAGTGTCAGCAATCTTAATTCTACCAGCAGCAATTTCAATGAGGCTAAGTAAACGTTTTTCAACCACCATCTTATTAGGTATTCCTATTGCTTTAACCGGTATGCTTAGTGGCCTTTTCACTTCTTATGAATATGGAACGCCTCCAGGAGCAACCATAACGTTAATTCTCATCGTTATTTTAGGATGTGTGATTGCTTTGCAACGAGCTTTAAGACTCTTTAGATCCAGTCACAATCCACTGCGTCGTTAACTATATACACAACCCAAAGAGTTGGCGCCTATACGTCCATTCTTTGGGTTTTACTTTTTCTAAAAGCATTGTATTTTCCTATAAGGAGCAGGAGGTATTGAAACTTTTTTATGGAATTGACCGTATGAAAGGTTGAAAGAGGGTGCTATAGATGAAGCGGAATGTTGTTATTATTCTTATCATTTTTTTTATTGTTATTGGTGGCTATTCTCGTTATTTAGAGAGGGAGCCAGCACCGTCAACTGTAGGTGAAGAAATGGCTGAGCGATTTAATGAGATTACCATTGAGCAGATTGAGGTGAATCAGTACAAAGAGGGAGTCGTAAATGTAGGGTATTTGCATAATCCAGATGAGATTGAGACATTGCTCCAAAAAGTCAATGCGTTAGATGTACAAAAAACGAAGCAAGTGGTGAATCAAAAAGCGAAAGACTCTTATTTGGTTTACGTAAAAGTTGATGGAGGAGGAAGTTTCTCAATGGATTTCAATGATCCGCGAGTGACGTTGCCGTCAGGTATATATACGTTACTTGGAGAGAACGAGGCGACAGCTTACATTGAAAACTTAGATTCAATTGAATGGTACCGAAATGAATAGAGGGTTAAAAGGGTCACACTGAAAAAGACAACCGGTAGGGCGTTCTTTCCAACATACGCTGTCCATATATTTTCTTATTTTAAAGAGAAAGGCCGGTCTTCTTACAAATAAAAAAAGCTTGCTCAGGGGGGAGAGCAAGCTTTATAAAGAGTAAGTATGTGGTACTATACCCATTCTGTCATGTTTTAAACCTAGAACGTTCATGTTACGTTCTTTTTTTAGTTGTAGGAGTGTAGACACTCTTCCTAAAACCATTCTTTATGATTCTTAAGGTTTTCTTTTTATCTTCTTATCGTTTAGTGGGTAGACTTCTTTTTGAAGGAGTTGACGAAGATGAGAAAAAAATGGCTGGCAATTGGAATTCCTATTAGCTTAGTGTTACTAACGTATTCCTTTTTCTTTTCAACAGCTGAAAAAACATTGTTACTAGATGTAAATGAGGATAAATTAGTAATCGACTCAGGTATTGATGAGGCTGTGCCTGTTGCAAGTATATCAAAAATGATGACAGAGTATCTCATATTAGAATCAATCGAACAGGGTATTATTGATTGGAGTGACCCTGTTCAAATAAGTGGTGAGGCAGCATCGAAAGAAGGGGCAAACATTTCTTTATCAGAAGGAGATGTTGTTCCCATTCATGATTTATATATGGCGATGCTACTCCCCTCTGCGAATAATGCAACGGTTGCGTTAGCCGAACATTTAGCCGATAGTGAAAAAGAGTTCGTGAAAAAGATGAATGAAAAGGCGGAAGAAATGGGGTTAACCAAATCTACGTTTGTTAACGCAACAGGACTAACAGAGTTAAATTCACAAAGCAATCAAATGAGTGCCCGTGATATTGCTGTGTTGGCGCAGTTGATCATTACTCGATTTCCTGAGGTTCTGCAAGATACAGCCAAGTCTTCTCATACGCTGTTATTTTCAGGTGAACGGGTTCATACAACCAATCATATGTTAACCAAATCAGACCTTGCTTTTGATGGGTTGGATGGCTTTAAGACAGGCTATACAAATGAAGCGGGATATTGCTTTGTTGGAACGGCAAGCAGAAATGGGCAACGGTTTATAACCGTTGTATTAGGAACCGAAAACGATCAGGCACGATTTGTAGAAACAAAAAAGCTCTTATCGTTTGCTTTTGGTGAGCCGTATCGTCCTCCTTTAGAAGCTTCTCTTGACAGAGAATAACCCATTTAGAAAGTGGTATGGCGTCGATTGTTAGATGGTATGATAAAGAGAATACCAGAGCGTTGGGATCGAGAATAAAACGATAGAGTGTTTCGGATAAGGAACAAATGGGTTAAAGGGAGGCAATGGCGTTGGATAGTCGGTATGTGGCTTTACTTTTTAAGATGGTAATGTTGTTATTTATAAGTGGGTTTATTACAAGTGTGGCTATTGCTGGACTTTACTTTACGTACCAGGTGTCGAACTTACATTATTATGTGAATGTGTTTGATCGATTTGCAGCGGCTTTTAACGCAACACTGAACTTTTATATCTATGAATTATTCAATTTAATAAATGTATTATTCTTTCTTGGAATTGTCTTATCTATAGTGGTCATTGGACACAGGTACATACATTATTTCGTGAAGATTGAAAAGGATCTTGGGCAGATGGCAAGTGGCGAGCTTTCTCAACGGATCGAGGTAAAAGAAAATCATGAATTAGGTCAATTAGCTAGGCAAGTGAACCAATTAATAGAAAGGTTAGAAACCACTGTACATGAAGAAAGAATTGCTGAGCAATCAAAAACAGAATTGATTACAAATGTATCCCATGACTTACGAACACCTCTTACTTCTATCATGGGCTACCTCGATTTAATCGAGAGAGATCAATATAAGGATGAAGTTACCTTACGCTATTTTACAGACATCGCTTATGATAAAGCGAAGCAAATGAACACAATGGTTAACGACTTATTTGAATACATTCGGACGAAAAACCCTAAGTTACTGTTAAATAAAGACTACATCGACCTAAAAGAAGTGATCAAGCAAATCGCTTCCCATTTTCATTTACAAATGGCAGAAGCGAAATTGAGCTTTAGGATGAATCTTCCGGATCAAGAAGTGAAGCAATATGTGGATGGAGAAAAGCTTTCTCGGGTATTTGAAAACATTATCGGTAATGCAATCAAGTATGGAGCGGATGCACCGTTTATTGATATTACTCTTCACCAAAGAGAGAAAGAAACAGAAATGGAAATTCGAAATTACGGGGAACCTATTGCTCAGTCTGAGATCCCATTTATTTTTGAAAGGTTTTACCGTGTGGACCAATCTCGTTCAAAAGACACTGGAGGTTCTGGATTAGGGTTAGCCATTGCAAAAAACATTGTTGAGCTACATGAAGGTGAAATTGATGTAACGAGTAATTCAGAAGGAACGGCATTTTTCATCACCTTGCCTATTATGGATAAGGAAGCGTAAAGATTCTCTCATAGACGAAGGAACACCTCCTATATGGAGAGGACAAAAATATATGAACCCTTACGAACGACCGAGTCTATCGAATCGTATGGAGTGCTTGTAGACGATATCCATCAACTCGTAAAAAAGGATGTGAGCCGCATTGTCTAAACAAATTTTAATTGTAGATGACGACCAAGACATAGCAAACCTCATTAACTATTCTCTGAAAAATGAAGGCTTCAACACAATTATGGCTAGCAATGGTGTGGAAGCAATGAAACAACTGGAACAGCATCCTATTGATTTAATCGTATTAGATGTGATGATGCCTGAAATGAATGGATTGGAATTTTGCCAAACCGTCAGGCGCAGCCATAGTCTACCTATCCTGATGATTAGTGCTAAATCAGAAGATATGGATAAAATTACAGGAATTATGACAGGTGCTGATGATTATGTTATTAAGCCTTTTAACATTCTTGAGCTCGTTGTTCGTGTGAAGGCGTTAGTACGAAGAGCGTACTACTATCACGGCGCTCCAAAAGAAGGTGGCATCCTTGAGTTAGGCGATTTAACCATTGATAAAAAGAAATATCAAGCTAGAGTGCATGGAAATGAACTGAAATTAACCTCTAAAGAATTTGATATATTATATCTCCTTGCTAGTCAAGCGGGACAAGTGTTTGACTCAGAGACTATTTTTCAAAGCGTTTGGAAGGAAAAGTACTATGATTCAAATAACACTGTGATGGTGCATATAAGCAACTTGCGAGACAAGCTTGAAAAAGCGTTAGGGTATAAAGTCATTCAAACCGTCTGGGGAGTCGGCTACAAAATTGAATCTGTTTAAGGCTCAATAAAAAAAGAAGTCCCTTGACTTCCACATGAGAAAAGACCTATAGTAGGTGTGTAGTAAATAATTGCACGTATAAAGGAGACAACTTTTATGTATCTGGTGGTTCTTAACTAATCCATGAATTGGATAGCTTGAAATGCGATTTTTCAGCGTACTGGTGACGCTTATTTTGTCATGGCATTTCAAGGAGTTAAGAACACGTTTACTAGTAAGAGTTGTCCTACTTGAAGTCTACCTACAATAGGTAGGTCCTTTTCTAAGAGGCCGCTGTGAACGATTGTTCAGAGCGGTCTCTTTGTTGTCTCTTGAATAATCGTTCCCATGGTTCCTTATACAGCAATAAAAGGAGGAAACCTAAATGAAACAACAAACTTTAGAAGCGATAGGATTTTACGATGTCCTTAAAGACATTGCTGAACAAACCCGTATGGATCGGGCGCGTGAAACAATTCTTCAGATGACGCCCCTAGTAAATCAAAGTCAAATGGCGCATAAGATGACTGAAATTGAAGAGGCTATGCGTATTCTAACACGTAGCGGCAGTGTTCCTATTCACGTTGTGGATGATATTGCCCAAATGATTATGCAAGCAAAGAAAGGATTGTTTATTCGTGCGGACCAATTTACAAGAGTGATATCGTTTTTAGAACACTGTAGCAAATTAAAGCGGTTTATGAATGATAAACAAGAGATTGCACCGCTAATTAGTAGCTATGCGTTTTCGATTGATGATCTATCCTCAGTAGAGGAACAACTTACTTCTGCCATTCGTAATGGTCAAGTAGATGAGTATGCGTCAAAAGAATTGAGTTACCTTCGTCGTCAAAAGAAAGTGGCTTTAGAACGATTAAAAACGAAAGTGGAGCATCTTGCAAATGGAGGGAAATACAAAAGCTTCTTGCAAGATAAGATGGTCTCCACACGCCAAGGGCGATACGTTCTTTCAATAAAAAAAGAATACCGTAATAAAGTAAACGGTACAGTTCTGGACACATCCGCTTCTGGTTCAACTTTGTTTATTGAACCGGCTGAAGTGAGTGATATTCAAGAAGAAGTAAGTATGTACACGTATGCAGAAGAGGCAGAAGTAGAACGAATCCTATTTGAACTAACAGAAGCGTTACTAGCACAAGAACAGACCATTTCAATTGCAATGGATGTCATGCATGAGTACGATGTGTTGTTCGCTAAGGCAAAATATTGTCGGGAAATAGAAGGAATAAAACCTTCTTTATCCAACGATCGAACCATTAAGCTCGTACGTGCTAGACACCCAGCCTTAGGGCAGAAAGCAGTGCCGTTGACGTTAACCTTTGGTGGAGCAGTTGATCGAGCGTTAGTAATTACTGGACCGAATACAGGTGGGAAAACCGTCACGTTGAAAACCGTTGGGTTATTGACTGCAATGGCTCAGGCAGGGCTGCTGATTCCTGCAGAAAAAGGTAGTCAGATCGGCATCTTCCAATCCATTTTTGTGGATATTGGTGATGGGCAAAGTATTGAGGATAATTTAAGCACATTTAGTTCAAGAATGGTTTCCATTATAGAGATATTACGAGAAGCCAATGATCGATCTCTTGTCTTGCTTGACGAACTTGGTTCTGGTACTGATCCAAATGAAGGAATGGGTTTAGCCATTACGATTCTAAACCAGTTATATAAAAAGGGTTCAACACTTTTCGCTACGACCCACTATAGCGAAATGAAAACTTTTGCCGATGATACAGACGGCTTCATTAACGGCTCAATGGAATTTGATGTAGAAAGCTTACAACCAACGTATCGATTATTAATCGGTGAAAGTGGGAAGAGTCAGGCTTTTGAAATCGCACTTAAATTAGGCTTACATCCAAGTATCGTTGAGGAAGCACATCAACTCTCATATGGACAGAAGCGTTCCTATCAAGATCGTTTTTCTGCTGAGGCCCTTCAAAGCGATGCGTTTCGTAAACAAGTTATTTTCAATCGTCACGCAAACAAACAGAAGAAAACCCTCTCTTCTGATGTGGAGGTATTCCAACAAGGGGATAATGTAACGATTCAAGCAACGAATGAAACGGCAATCATTTATAAAGGCCCTGATGAAAAAGGAAACTATATCGTGCAAGTGAAGGACGACAAGCGAATCATTAACCATAAGCGCTTAACGTTGCATATTTCAGCGGAAGAGCTGTACCCTGCAGACTATGACTTCGATATTATCTTTAAAAGCAAAACCTATCGGAAAGTGAAAAATGATCAGAGTCGCAAGCATTTAGATGGTATATGGTTAGAGGAGGAATAAAGTGAGCCTTATAGGACGTTCTACGTTATCTATGGGGTGTGATTCGAAAGGTAGATGTAGCCAAAACTCTATTAGAAAATAGAATGAAGTGTAAAAAACGAAAGACGAATGTCTTAGTGATGGGCTCCCTTCAATGGATTGTTGTTAAAGTTTACTTGATAGGGTGCTAATCATAGAGAACATTCGTCTTTTTGCTTCGTTTTTTATTGAGTTTGTAGGTGAACCTGATCTCGTTCAGCCAACGTTTTTAACGCAACGGTGTTAAGCAGATTAACAGGCTTATTATAATGTGGCTGGAAGAAGAAATCGCTAAATGCCAGGTCTTCTACAGTCATTCCTTGCTGGATGCAGACAGATAAGGTATTCATGAGTTGAGTCTGGTCACTTTTACTCATAATCTGACCGCCAATTAGACGCATTGTCTCGTTTTCATACACGAGCTTAAGCCTGACTTCTGTTGCAGTTGGCATAAAGGTTGGTCGCTCATGATCAATAAGTGTTGTAGAGCGAACATCTAGACCGTACGTTGCCGCTGCATCTTCTGTAAGACCGGTTGATGCCATATGAAGGTCATAAAGCTTTAAGCCAGATGTTCCTTGTGTACCACGGTAACGAATGGTGGGTTGCATAATATTATAAGCAACAAGTGTGCCCATTTTAGTTGCGTTCGTTGCAAGTGGTATATAGGCATGGTGCTGTGCAGAATTGTGAAATATTGAGCAATTGTCCCCAGCCGCAAAGATCGAAGGGTCACTCGTTTGCATATAGTCATTTACGAGTAGTGCCCCATTGGATAACGTATCTAGTTCGTCTTTTACTAATTCCGTTTGAGGTCGAAAGCCAACACAGAGAATAACTAGGTCAACATCATGGGTAGCCTTGCTTGTTTGAACAGACTTTACATAACCGTCATCATTGCCAGCGAATGATTCTACTTTCTCATTAAGTGCCAATTGAATACCGTGATTCGTTAACGTTTGTTCAACTTCGTCTGTAAATTCACGATCCAAATACTTGTTTAAAACGCGATCAGAACCCTCGATAAATGTGACATGCTTGCCATATGCTTCAAAGGCTTCAACTAGCTCCACACCAATATAACCAGCACCGATTACAGCAATGTTAGTAGCATGAGCCGCTTTCTTAATAATGTCTTGTGCTTGTGCATAGTTTTTGCAAAGCTGAATATGTTTTAACCCAATTCCTGAAATAGGTGGGACAATCGGCGTTGACCCAGTGGTATAAACTAGTTTGTCATAATGATCTTGCTTCGTTTCATTTGTTTCAAGGTTTTCAACAACAATGGTTTTTGCTTGTCGATTAATCGACAAAACGTTGTGATGAACGTGCATCGTTGCACCAAGGGCTTCTAACTCTTCTGGAGACGAATAGAATAGGTCTTCTGCATTCTTTACAACACCGCCAACATTTAGTGCAATCCCACAGGAAAGAAAGGAAACGTTGTTGTTTCGTTCGTAGACTGTAATGTCTGCATCAGGATGAAGACGAAGCAAATTTTTAACGGTTTGTGTCCCGGCATGTGTACAACCAATAACAATAATTTTCATAGAAATAGCCTCCTAAAATTTATTGTGAAATACTGAACAATCGTTTTTATAAAGGAAGGAGAGAAACCATTCTCACCAACAGTTTAACTTTGTGAAGAAATGAGCAAAGAAAAGTGAAGTTCATTTCAGCTGCTTACAATGTAAGAATAACATATTGTGAAATGGTGAGCAAGTAAAAGTTTGAAATTATTTAGCGGAATGAGTTATAGCCTGTAAGTTCGATGCGAGGGTTAAATAGATGTGAAAAGAGTTGTTGTTTTGGTACACTAGGGAAGAGAATACCGCAAACGAACTACATACACCTACCACTAGGGGTGCGTCATGCTGAGAGAGACGATGAAGTCTTAACCCTTATAAACCTGATCTAGATGATGCTAGCGGAGGGAAGTGGTTGAGCAATAGGTATGTTCTGTTCAACACTTCTTTTCATTAAGGAGTGTTTTTTTATTTAAGGAGGCTGAGAAAAATGAACGAACTAATGGATCAAGTGGACATGCGCGAGGACGAGCTTATTGAACTAGTGAAAGCGTTAATTGCATTTCAAACACCAGCACCACCAGCACGAAATACAGTAGCCATTCAAACGTATATTGCCAATTATTTAAAAGAAATGGGGATGTCGATTGATCAGTGGGATGTATATGAAGGTGACCCGAATGTTGTCGGAACGTTAAAAGGAACAGACAGGGAGGCCTTTCAAAGTTTAATCTTAAATGGACATGTTGACGTGGCTGCTGTCGAAGAAGATGAAGAATGGGATACCTCCCCTTTTACTGCAGAAGTAAAAGATCGGTCGATTTATGGTCGTGGTGCTGCAGATATGAAAGGCGGACTTGCTGCCTGTTTGTTTGCGTTAAAGCTAGCTTATGACCATGGCGTTGAATTAAAAGGGGACGTTATTTTACAGTCGGTTATCGGAGAAGAAGTAGGGGAAGCAGGGACAAAGCAATGCTGTGAACGGGGGTATAAAGCAGATTATGCCATCGTAGCTGATACGAGTCACTGTTCGATTCAAGGTCAGGGTGGTGTCATAACTGGGTGGATTACGATTAAAAGCCCAACTACGCATCACGACGGGACAAGGCGCCAGCTTATTCATGCTGGGGGTGGTGTAAATGGGGCGAGTGCCATTGAAAAAATGGCAAAGCTGATTACAGCTTTACAAGAGTTAGAGCGACATTGGGCAATTACAAAATCGTATCCTGGATTTCCGTCAGGGACAAACACCATTAATCCTGCGGTGATTGAAGGAGGAAGGCACCCTGCATTTATTGCGGATGAATGCCGTTTATGGATTACGGTTCATTTTTATCCAAATGAGTCGATTGAAGAGGTAACAAAAGAAATTGAAACACATCTTCTAGCGGTAGCAAAAGGAGATGTTTGGTTACGTGATCATCTACCACAATTTGAGTGGGGTGGAGAGTCAATGATTGTTGATCGAGGAGAAGTGTTTCCAGCGTTCTCTGTTGATGAAAAGCATCCAGGGTTTTCAGTCGTTTCAGAAGCGCATGAAGCGGTCTTTAAAGAGCAACCAAAGGTCGATATGTCACCGACTGTGACAGATGGCGGGTGGTTAGCGGCTTATGGTATACCAACGATTTTATACGGACCGGGAACATTAGCCAACGCCCATGCAGTAAATGAAAAAATTGACATAGACGAACTGATTATGTACACGAAATCCCTTTTATCCTTTATGGTACGTTGGTGTAACACACAAAAAAAGTAGCGGATTTGCTACTTTTTTTATGTCCATAATGTCAGTAAAGGACCGTTCTCTCCAAATATAGGATCGTGACTTGGTTTAGGGACGGCTGCAATTTGTTGAATATGTTTATCTTTCTCTATTGGATCACCTGTACAAAGATTATAGGCAGTCCCGTTAGGATAGGCCCCAACAACTGTGAATGAATGACTACCCCGAATAAACTTATGACCGGTTCCAGCAGGTAAGAGTAGCACATCGCCAATAGTTAAATGAAGCTCCTCACCTGATGCCCCTCCTATGTGTAACGTTGCTTCTCCTTCCGCTACTACAAGGACCTCGTGGGCATTGCTATGATAATGGTGGTAATCAAATACACTGCCTCGCCACGTATTCCTCCAATGATTCCGTTCAAGCACTTCTTCAATAGCATCCGTTTTGTCAAAAACCGCTGGATAACGAACAAAAGGATAATGGGGGTGGTTAGGAATACGACCATCATCGGGAAAAAAATGTTGCTGTACAGTGATCTCGGTTATATCGCGCATAACAATGCCCTCCAATTTGCATTTCTTACTCTATACCACTTCTATAAGAAGGTAAACGTCACAAAATTCAATCAATTGTTAGAAGGGAGCAAAAGAAGGACGTAAAGGTTATTCCTTTCGTAAAACAATTGACTGAAAGGCCAAGTCTCCACCAATGACGTTACTTGGAATTACGTTGAACGATTCGATGGAAAAAAAGGCAGATAAAAGAGACTGGAGAGGCTCATGTTCATAAAATGAGAAAAAGCGTTTAGGCTCATAAACATCCTCTTCCCATATTCCTTCAGATGTTCTCCCACCATACACACCTAAATAAAACAGACCATTTGGTTTTATCACCCTCTTTAATTCACTTAACACCTCACCTAATTCTGCTTTCGGAACGTGTAACAGGCAATTGAATGCATAGAGAGCATCAAACTGTTCATCAGGAAACTGGAGTTGATAAAAGTTCATTTCTGCTGCCTCAAGATCTTTGCTTTTACAAATGGCAATCATTTCAGGGGACAAGTCCGTACTAAATGTATGGAAACCATGTTGATGAAAATACAAACTATCATGTCCAGGACCTGCACCGATCTCTAGTAAGCTTGTCTTCTTTTCACATTGCAATACTCGTAAAAACCCTTCTCTTTCATTTGTTTTCCAATCATCTGTTATAACAGAATCTCGGTGTTTCGCTTGTTTGTTGTAGGCTTCTTTTAATTGTTGTTGTGTGTTCATATCATGGCTCCTTACTAATAAGCGTCTTTCATCAAAATATGTAAATGCTTCGTTAGTTCTGCTCGTAAACCACCGTGTTTGTTTTCTTGGAACTGTTCGTTCTCATCCGTCCAGTTCTGTTTTGGGTATTGCCAAACTGGATAAGGAATGCGCTCTTCAGGCTCCCAGCTGTATCTTGGGAAAATATGAGCATGTAAAAAGGGATCTGTATTGCCATAGATTGAATAATTTACTCGAATGGGCTTACATACATGAAGAATAGCATCGCCAATTAAGCTCATGTCTAGTAGATAATCGCTTCTTTTTTGATACGGCAACGCTTCAAGAGAGGGGTATTCTTCATCTGGTAACAGTACGCAATAACCGGGGAGGAACTGCGTGTCACCTATAACCGCAAAGCCAGTGCGCATTCGTGCCATCGCCATCGGATTTTGCTGCTGTTGTGCTGCTTTAATACGATTTTGTTTCCAATGATCCATTGTGTCATCTCCTTTATTTACGATGAATAAAATGAAAGGCAACATAAACGGCTAACAAGAAGTAGTGTTCTTCTTTATCTCCTTTTGAAGAGAGGGACAGTTCATATAGATATCGATTAACATGTTGACCGGTTCCGATTAGAAAATCGTCACAGGTGATGCGCAATTCTTGACCAATAAGCTCAGTCGTCAATTTAAATGTGCTGTCATTTAGTTGAACAAACATACAACTCTGTCCATTCTTTAAAGCAGATAGAGCTGAGTCAAGCTGAGCAATTCCTACCTTGATATCATTTTTGTAGATATGCCATTCTTTTCGTTTATCATGTTGTTGGAAAGACAGATACGTGCCGTTTTCAAATGAAAAATGAAGTTGGAGGTGGTGACTACCTTGTCCACGAGCAAGTGATTCGAGGAGACGGTGCCATTTCTTTTTGTAGGATCGTTCAACATAACCAATTTTTTTGCCTTGAAAGAAAAGTGGCTTTTTATTCGTTGATACGCGATCAAACAATCGAACAGAAAAGACAGCTCTATGATGATGTGGGACATAGTCTTGATCTTTTCTGCCTTGCCACCGAAGAAACAAGGTTAATAGGAAGGCAACAAACAGAAAGAATCCTGTGGCGAAAACTTGGATCCACTCAAGCTTCCCAGTGAAAGCGAAGCGAATGGGAATAGCGACTAAACCTACAAGGAAAAATGCGTAAAGAATATTCATAATAGATGACGCCCTCCTAAGCTGAGGAATGCTTCTTACCAGTATACATAAAAAAGACAGGTAAATGATAACATTACGAATAGTGAATGTTATACTAAAGTAGGAGGGATGATGGAATGCATGATGAATATGATAATAAACGAGTCAAAGAGATAGATGAAGAGATTTGTGCTTTGCTACACAAACGTAAGGTGATGACAAACAATAATCCAGGCTGTCCGTCTATGGATCAAATGGAAGAATGGGCACAAACCTATCAACTTGAAAAGGAAATGATTGCGAGTATTTTTCATGTCGCCGCTAACGAGGAAGAATATAGGCCAATAATTCAACCTAAAGGCTATGTAAACACCATTCCTCAATCGTTGTTACATGAAGAGGACGACATCCTTTATAGCATACCAGCGTTGCAAACCTATCAAAATGCAACAGTGTTACTCCTGCAAATGGTCTGTCGTCCAGAGAAGGTCAATTTTCATGAGCGGACGAGGGTTTTTACAATCAACGTAAAAGGGTCAAAGCCATACAGAGCCCAAATGACAGAGGGAAGTGGTGGGGATGCGATGCAAGGCTATCGGTTTGTTGTTAGCCCTGCGATACAAGAAGAAGTAACGATTGTAGTAGAGGAAAAAGAATGGAGCAAAAAAACACCGCTGACAACTTTTGAGTGGATCGTAAAAGCTTGAACAAAAGGAGAACAATCGAATGCCATTTAAGCGAGAAACGTTGCCATTGCAGAATAAAACCGTGTTGATAACAGGGGTTAGTCGTAGAAAAGGGATCGGATATGCCATTGCTAGGCAATGTGCTGCTTACGGTGCATCCATTGTTATCCAGCATTACCGTATTCACGACAAAGAGCAAGACTGGGGAGCTGATTCATTAGAAGCTGTTTTAGGTGGCATAAAAGAACAGCTGACAGAAGGTGCAACGCTAACGGAGTTTTCAGCAAATTTTGAGGAAGCGAGTGCCCCTGCACAACTTTTCGAGAACATCGAGCATGTACATGTTGATGCACTCGTATGTAATCATGCCATGAGTGGGAGTGATGGTTCTTTAATGGCGATAAATAGTGAATCCCTTTCTCGTCATTACGTGGTCAACACCCAATCTAGCTTGTTGCTTGCCCAGCATTTTACAAAGCAGTTTAAACCGGAGACGGGGCGGGGAAAAGTGATCTTTATGACGTCTGGACAAGAGCTAGGTCCCCTGCGCGGCGAAATTGCGTACGGCTCTGCAAAAGGTGCCATTGCCGGGATAACTGAGACCATTGCAGATGAATTAGCCGACTACAACATTACAGTGAACACTGTCAACCCAGGCCCTGTTGATACAGGTTATATGACGGACGAACTTTGGCAGGCCTTGAAGCCTAAATTTCCATTTGGGCGCATGGGTGAAAATGATGATCCAGCACGACTTATTGCGTGGTTATTAACAGATGAAGCCAACTGGATTACCGGTCAAATTATTAATTCAGAAGGCGGCTTTCGTAGAGGATAAAAATGTTACAAAAAATTTAGAATGGTTGCGCTTCTAATGGATTAAAAATAGGAAAAGAGGCACGTACATGAACGATAAAGTTGTCTGGTATGGTCGCTGTTTGTTTATAGTAGGCATTGTATTATTCGGTCTTACTCAAATTGCGTTGGCAATGGACATACACGATCCCACCTTATTTACAGGAGCAATGATTGCTTATTATGCGAGTATCATCTTCTTTATTGTTGGTCTTATTACTATACTAACGGATTTATTTCAAAGCCAAAATGAGTAGACCTTTTCCCCTTTGAGTAAAAAAGGGGATTTTGTTTAGTTTTTAAAGCATTAAATGCTACAATAAAAAGAAATTGGAAGGTATGAAGCTGGAGGAGTTTGTATGCAATCAGTCCCAACAAATGCAATTAAAGTAGTGTCGCGTGCTAAGAAGGAAACCATTCCCCAAGCCCATGAAGAGCTACGTCACTGGAAAAGTGAAGCCATGAAGATACAAGACGAATCGATCCGTGAACAAGCAGCATGGACTGTTAGCGATAAAACGTTTCACGCTGAAGGAGGCAGTATTATCGGTCTTCTGTCTGGCGCAAATAAAGATCGCTATATTCAATTTATGGTAGGGTATCAGTCGATTTGTGATTTTTTAGATACGCTTTGCGACAAAAATGACAGCACGAACCCGGATGATTTTCGTTCTATTCACAATGCGCTATTAGATACATTAGAGCCTGAAAAAGAGTTTAGTGATTACTATCAATATCGACCACGCTTTCATGATGACGGCTATTTACAAAAGCTGGTGACCCGTTGCCGTGAAGCGGTGCAGCAATTTCCTGGTTTTAACGTGATGAAAGATGACATGAAGGAAGTTGCGCGTTATTATATTGATTTCCAAGTGTACAAGCATGTGGAAGAAGAGAAGCGTGAACCGTTGTTAAAAGCGTTTTATGAAGAAAATCAGCACCTTGTTCCAGGGATGCGTTGGTATGAATTTGCTTGTGGTGCGGCATCAACCCTCGCACTTTATACACTTGCAGCCTATGCTGCTGCCTCTGAGCGGACAAAAGAAGAGTCGAAGCATATAAAAGAAGCTTATTTTCCGTGGGTCCAAGGCTTACACATTATGCTTGATTATTTTATTGATCAAGAGGAAGATCGCTTAGAAAATGAAATGAATTTTGCTGCGTACTATGAGTCAAAGGAAGATATGATGGAGCGGTTTCGCTTTCTAGATGAACAAGCGAACTTGAAATTAAAAGGCTTGCCTGACGAGAAATTTCATATGCTTTTGAAGAAAGGCTTGTACGCACTTTATTTATCTGATGGCAAAGTAGCGAATAATCCTGAACTGAAAAAAGATGCAAAGGAAATTATTAAGCTAGGTGGAAAGTCAGCGGCGTTTTTCTTCCAAAATCGCTGGATGTTTAAGCGCGCGATTTAACAATGAAGGCATCTCGGAAATTGACGAGGTGCCTTTTTCAAGGAGGTAACAAGATGGTGATCAGAGAAATTAATCAAGACAATCGAACAGACGTTGAAGCGTTTTTTAGGCAACAATGGGGTTCTTCGCTAATGGTGGTTGCTAGCGGTGTTTATGATTGTAGTGAACTGGATGGCTTTGTTGCACTAGATGAAACTGGAAACATTATTGGATTACTCACGTTTGCGTATCACAACGGACAAGTGGAACTAATGTCGTTGGATAGTGTAAAGGAAGGTGTTGGCGTAGGGACTTCTTTATTGGAAACCTTCGAGAATGATGCCAAAGAAAAGAACATAAAAGCGATCCATCTTGTGACAACAAATGATAATGTACATGCTCTTGCATTTTATCAAAAAAGAGGCTATGTACTACATAAGCTTCATAAAGAAGCCGTAAAGAAAGCACGTTTGCTTAAGCCTGAAATTCCGTCTATTGCAGAAAATGGTATTCCTATACGGGATGAAATTGAGTTAATGAAGCCACTTGCTTAAGGAGGAAGTAACGATGCGATCAGAAAAGGAAATGATGAATCTTATTCTTTCAATCGCCAGTGAAGATGAACGTATTTTAGCTGTGTATATGAATGGGTCTAGAGCAAACAAGAACGCACCGAAAGACCTTTTTCAAGATTACGACATTGTTTATGTTGTAGAGAATACGGCACCATTTGTGGAAGAGCGTGAATGGTTGGATCAATTTGGTAAGCGTTTACTTATGCAAGAGCCAGCTCAACACGATGAAGCTCTAGGGAAAAAAGTGAATGCTGACCGCTCTTACACGTACTTGATGCTCTTTACCGATGGAAACCGAATTGATTTACATGTTGAGACGATTGCGTCAATGAGAGATGAGTACGGAAACGATTCATTAACGATACCGTTATTAGATAAAAGGGGGATTTTGCCTGATATCCCACTAGCTTCCGATAGAGGTTATCGGGTGAAAAAACCAACGGAAGCGGAGTTTTTAACTAGCTGTAACGAGTTTTGGTGGTGTCTACAAAATGTTGTGAAAGGGATTTGGCGAGATGAGCTTCCTTATGCAAAAGAAATGTTTGATGGTGTGGTGAGAGTGCCGTTGAATCATATGACCTCTTGGTGGATTCAACAAAATCAAAACGCGCCGGTGGCAACAGGAAAAATGGGTAAATATTTTAAGTGTTTCTTACCTGAAACATTATGGGAACAATACAAACACACGTATAGTGGTCCTTCCTATGAAGATTTCTGGCGCTCTCTTTTTATCGCATGTGAATTATTTAGTACGTTAGCGAGAGATGTAGCTAGCCAATTAACCTATCCGTATAACGAAGAAGAAGAAAAGCATATGCTTCTATATATACACCAAGTTCAGTCGTTGTCAAAAGAGGCGACGGAGATTTTTAAAAGAACGGCTAGTGAACAAGAGTAGTAAAAAGAACTAAATTTTTGATTGTTCTGTTTTTAAAAGAGCGTTACACTTGTGTACATATAAGAGGGTGAGGAGATGGTTTATAGGGGATGAGTTCAAAGTCTAGAGTTGTGGCAATCGCGCTTATTACAGCAGTAGCCGTATTAGGGGACGCGATGTTGTTTATTGTGTTACCGCTAAATTGGGAGGAATTTGGTTTAACAGCGGTATGGCAAGTAGGTGTACTTTTATCCATTAATCGGTTTGTTCGCTTGCCCATTACACCTCTTATCGGACTTTTTTATAAAAAATTTGATGTGCGGGTTGGTATGGTAGTAGCTGTAAGTCTAGCAGGAATTAGTACGCTGTTTTACGGCTTTTCAAGCGGGTTTATTGTTTTAGTTATCATGCGCATTTTATGGGGCGTTGCATGGTCCTTTATCCGTCTTGGCGGTTTATTGACAGTTGTTTCATTGTCTCAAGATACGAACCGGGGCAATTTAATGGGTCTCTACAATGGTCTTTGGGGATTAGGTGGTTTAACAGGGATGTTGGCAGGTGGCGTCTTTGTAGATATTTTTTCGATAACGGCTGTTACGACGATTTTTGCCCTCGGCTCGTTTTTACTTCTCCCATTTATTTATATGCTGATCCCGAAAACAGAAGGAAATGAGGCGGCTCAGGACGCAGCTGACAAGTATAAAAACCTAGATTTAACATTCCTCACTCCTTACATTCGTTTAGTCATCGCAACAAGTGCCACAATGGGTTTTATCGTTTTAGGTATCTTTGCGTCTTCTTTAAGCACACTAATTGGTCGAAGCTATGATGAGCAATGGTCGATTTTGGGTCTAACCATTGGCGTGCTTGGATTAGCAGGCGCAATACAGGCATTTCGTTGGGCGTGGGAACCCTTTATTGCACCACTGTTTGGCCGTATGGTTGATCGCTCAACTAATAAACAAACCCTCATACTTGTCCCTTTATTCATTAGCATTGTCACGTTTTGGTTTTTAGGTTTTCTTGACATGATTGTTCCTCTGCTCATTGTTATTTTTATCTTCCAGTTTGCATCCACTATGTTTGTTACCGTTACGGACACACTTGCTGCGGGAGCCGCTTCAAAAACAGACTCTGTCAAGATGATGACTGTTCACACCGTTATGGTTGATCTAGGGGCTGCACTAGGGCCGCTGTTATCGTTTTTAATTCTTTTCTGGTTTGATTTAAGTATGGTGTTCTATGTTGCGAGTATTCTTATGGCAGTGTTAGCGGCTGCTTGGGTTCTATATGGTATAAAACAAAAAAAGACCTTGAGTCGTGTATAGTCCTCAAGGTCTTTTTAGCTTTCTTTCCTCTTATTATCGCAATATCTGTCATTATTTCCGGGGCAATAAGAAAAGCTAATGTATGAAATTGACAAGATTTTCGCTTACATTACAGCAATCGCGCTTCAATCAGAAATCGATGCTGAATAAAATCAATATAGCCTTTACGCTGAATATGCTCATGCATCTGCTGAAGTGGATGTTTATATTTCTCAACAGAAAAATCAGGAATTTGCCAAGGAATGGCTTTTAAATAGTAAATCACTGCTCCGATATCATAAAATCGCTGCACACCGATCTTTTCTAGTGCTTTTTGAATGTGAAACGGCTTATTAGAGAAAGCTGCTAGTGCATGGTCTAAATCCCATTTTGAATACAAAGGATCTATCTTGGCTCCCAGAGCTTTATTTAAGTCAGAACAGTCTTTTCCACCGACTTGTTGAGTTAAAAACGTTCCGCCAGGTTGCAACAATCGTTCTAGTTCGTTAACAGAGAACGAATCATGTTGATTTAAAATGAGGTCAAAATAAGAAGATGGTATGGGAATGTTCTCATCGGTTTGAGAAAAAACAACCGTAACGCCAATGGGACTTAAGCGTTGACGAGCGATCGTTAGATTAGGCGCGTAGCCTTCTGTTGCGTAAGCAATAGGTGGATAAGGATGAAGTCTAGAAAAAAATTCTCCACCACCAGTCCCCATATCGAGGACGGCGTTTGCTTGTTGCATGGCGGCATAGGCTAGTCCTCCATATGACCATGGTAATAAGCTACTATTAAAGCGATTTAATGAAGTTAAACGGGAAAAATCCCAACCACTAAAAGCTTCTTCTTGTTCTTGTAAATAGGTAGTAAATAATGATTTTTCCATTTCTCTTTTCCTCCATTCCGTTAACTAAACGTTTTAACTGAATAGAGGGAGGTCCGCGAATGAGTCCATAAAGTTGTTAGGTTGGATGAGAGTAAGGGTAGATAATATCGCCTCCAATAAAGTAAGTATGTTAAGTTGGGAACCACATTGTCAAGAATAATCTGAATAAAATCACTTGTGTAATATACCCCTATGAGGTATATTGATCTAAGAGGTGAGTATATGAAGCGAACGTATCAAGTTGCCATACTTTTATTTGATTATGTGGATGCACTCGATTTTGCTGGACCGTACGAAGTATTTACGATGAGTGTCTTTTCAGAAGGCGATGTAAGAAAGCTTTTTATGAATCAATTAGCGTTAAAGGACAAGCCCTTTCAAGTATTTACAGTATCAAAAGAAGGGGAGTCTATTACGGCCCATAATGGGTTAAAAGTGATACCTGATTATTCATTTAAAAACTGCCCTGCTTTTGACGTCCTACTCGTTCCAGGTGGTCCTATAAAAGCAATGAAAAATGTAATGGAAGATCAACAGATTATTGGATGGATAGAGGCTCAACCCCATGCACTGATTGCTTCTGTCTGTACAGGATCGTTTTTTCTAGGTAAAGCGGGACTACTGGACGGTAAAGATGCTACTACAAATCAATCCGCTTTATCTTTATTTGGAAGAACGTTCGAGAAGGTAAACGTTGTTACAGGCAGGCGCTACATTGACACTGGTTCCGTCGTTACATCAGCTGGCATCACAGCGGGAATCTCGATGACCCTTTCTTTAGTCGAAAGACTGTATGGGAAAGAAATGCGAGACAGAACTATACAGATCTTAGAGTTGGAGTAGCTAAGGGGAAATTCACTACCTGTTTTACTTTAACCACAACATCGGTTTGCTTCCTTGGCATATGAGAAATAATTGTTTCTTATCCTAGCACGAAGTATGATACATGCAAGTAGACATTACTTGAAAAAGGGTGAAAGCATGTCAAAGACAACAAGATTAATTGAATTACTGTTTTACATAAATAAACGACATAAGTTTACAGCGCGTGAGCTTGCTCAGGAATTTAATGTGTCCTATCGGACTATTCTTAGAGATTTAGATGAACTAAGCGGGTTAGGGCTACCTTTATATTCCGAGGTTGGTCATGGAGGTGGCTATTATGTTATCGCTGAAAAAATGCTTCCGCCGTTGTTTTTAAAAGAAACAGAAGCAATTGCGCTCTATTTTTCTTTTCAATCGTTGGAATTTGTTCCTACTCTGCCATTCAAAACGGAAACGGACTATGCGCTAGAAAAACTGTATCAGCATTTCTCTCAGGAAGCTCGAAAGAGGATTAAAAAAATGAATGGTCGTATTGCGTTTTGGAGTCCTCCTCGTCATAAACAGGCGCGTTATTTAGACGTGTTATTAGAAGCGGCAGTGGAGCGCACACCAATTACAATTACCTATGAAAAAGAAGATGGGCTGGTGGAAAGAATGATCCAGCCGATTGGGCTTTACAGTTCTCATGGGTTTTGGTATTGTCCGTCATACTGTTTTACAAGAAACGCGATCCGTTTATTTCGAGCAGATCGTATTAAACAGGTCGAGAGGACGAGGACAGAACCTGTTGATCTCCCGTTTCAGACAGTTCAAGAATGGCTACTGGAAGCTGAAGAAACAGGTGAAGAGTCATTCCATTTTTTAGTGAAATTGTCGCGAAAAGGGGTAAGAAAAGCCCAATCGATTGTTGACGTAGAACGATTTGTAAAAGTAGAAGAAGATGGAAACGGTTGGATTGAAGCATCTGTTCCGGAACAGGAGCTTCCTTATTTTATTCAAGTAATCTGGACACTTGGCTCTGAAGCCGTTATTAAAGAACCACAAGTAGCGATTGATAGGATAAAAGAAAAAATGCAAGCCATGTGGACAAACTATGTGTAACGTGACACTCATTGTCACTATTATGAGCTAAACTAAAAGAAAGTTACGAAAGGAGATTGATAAGAATGAATGCTGTTAGCCAAATGAAAGAAACCGCATTTCACGAGTTAGAAGTTGGAATTCGGTCGATTGAGGGATTAATACACAAAGTAAGAGAGGAAGACTATTCGTATCGCCCAACTGAACAGATGCGCACATTGGAAGAGTTGATGCGCCATTTAATAGCCATTCCCGAAGTCGATTTATGTATTATGCAGGAACAAACTCAGGAGCAGATTCAACAAATAGAACAGAAATACGATTCGCTTCCTACTAGGCAAGCAATGATTGATGAAATGTATAAAGGGTTAGAAGCCTATAAGACGTATGTATTTCAGTTAGAAGATGAAGACTTTCTGACAAAAACAACGACAGCCTTTTATCTTGAAAAAGGAACGACACAAATTCAGTGGTTAATGGAAGTAGTGACTCACGTCTTTCACCATCGTGGGCAACTTTTTACTTATTTAAAGCAAAAAGGCTATGAGGTAACGATGTTTGACCTATATGTGTGACGATGGAAAAAAGCAATGAACCCCTTCATTGCTTTTTTACCCATGACGCTACACAGCCTTGTAATTAATAAAAAGTGAGATGGCTTTTGTCTTTTCGATAGTAGTCGAGTCGGTCTTGCAATGTCCCGGTGTGGTATTCGAATTTATGCCCATCAGGGTCGGTGAAATAAATGGATTGTTTGTCTTGTTCATCTCGGGTTCTTCCTTTTAAAATGGAGACTTCTAAGGCGTTAAGTCTATGGACTGTGCTTTCAAATGCTTCTTCTTCAATTGAAAAAGCAATATGAGTGTAGGATTGGGCGATTTCGTTACGAGGGATGGCTTCTTCGACATTCAGGGCGAGCCATGTACCGTCTAAATCAAAGTAAGCTAGTTTTTCGCCTTTAACGAGTAAGGTTGCACCTAATACTTGTTCATAAAAAGTAATGGATTTCTCAAGATTTGAAACGGAAAAAGTAAGATGATTAATTGGCATAAGAACCTCCAAGTCAATTGTTTTCCTAAATGGATCCATTTAGCGTATACTAAAAATTAATTTTTATGAATCTTCATCATTATAAATGCATACCTGTGATAAATACAATGGAGGATTTAAAGTGACTGAAATCGTACGTGAATGAACTGTGGATGAGTGGGATTCCATTGTCCACCTTTCAAAGGCTGTTGGATGGGATTATCATAGAAAAGAAGTAGAGATTATATTTAAAAACGGCACAGTGTTTGGAATTCAAGACAATGGAAAACTTGTGGCTTGTGGAGCGCTTATTTCTTACGATGAACAAAAGATTGGGTCGATCGGAATGGTAATAGTTCATCCGTCCCATCAAGGAAAGGGACTTGGTCGTAAACTAACAGAAGCGTGTATAAATAAAAAAACACAAACTCAATCACTTATGTTGATTGCAACAAAAGAGGGGGAACCCCTTTATCGAAAAGTAGGCTTTCAAACGACGGGTAGGATAGTGAAATATACAAATCCTTCCGCTACATTCTTTAACGATCTCGTACAAGCCCAGCCTTTTGAACGATTCATGTTTCAAGATGTAGTCGATTTAGATGCAATGGCATTTGGAGAGAGAAGAGAAGGATTCTTACAGGATCGTATAAAGCAAGCTAGTAAAGCCTATGTACTCATTAAAGATGAAGGAATCGTTGGATATGGATTAGCTATAGATACACCTTACAATCGAATCATCGGGCCACTCATTTGTAACACAGAAGAAGGAGCTATTGATCTCATTCGTGCCCTATTATTAGGATATTCGGGTCGAGTTCGAATTGATATGCCTGAAAAACGAGAACGTGTGGAGGCTTTTTTACAAAAAGCTGGCTTTTCTCTCTCTGCTACTCCACCTTTAATGGTGAAAGGAGAACTGCCCGATCGCAACGGAACATTGATTAGTATCGTTGACGTAACTGATTTTGAGCCGCTTTATCAAGACTCGTTCAAAAAAGAAGCAACCTTTATGAAGCTATTTCGGTGTCAGCTTTATCAATTACATCAGAAACGCAGTGTCTCGATAGTAAACAATACCTTTTCAATTCGCTTTGAATCAGGTAAAAAGCAGACAAGAACATTGAATAATTTAAACGAATTAGAGCGAGTGCTCAATGAAGAATTTCATTTACCGCAATTACCGGTTGAGCCATGCATTGAATTTTTACAACAACAAAATCTAGCCCTTTTTAAGTAAAGGAAGCTGCATCACTCATTACGGGTGAAAGACTTATTAAAGGAATGATTTCGAAACTGTGTGATCCTTCCTTAACTAAAGGTACAACTAATTGACAGCACCCCATTTCACATGCTACTGTATATTACAGATAAATAAGGTCTGTAATAACGATTAAGGATGAGGGGCATGAAATATTCGAAAGCAACAAACTACGCTTTGCATACAATGGTTTATTTAACGACGATGCCTCGTGGTAAGGCAACAGGTGTTGATGTACTAGCAAAGCGACAAGATGTCTCACCAACTTACTTATCCAAAATTTTAACAAAGCTTGTAAAAGCAGGGTTGATTGAGTCAACGCCTGGCGTGAATGGCGGCTATAGTCTGAGCCGGAATGGAAAACAAATCTCTTTTTTAGATATCATTCATGCGATTGAAGGACAGTCGGTATTATTTCGATGCTCCTCAGACCATGAAGATGCAGTTCAAAGAAAAGGGTGTTTGATTGAAAAAGCAATGTCGCGAGCAGAAGACCGATTGAAAGAAGAGCTAGATAAAACAACCATTGCAGATATCGCTAATGAGGTAGAAAAGAGCCGCGGGTAGCGGTACTCTTTTTACAGAAATTAAAGATAAAAATAGTCTTCGATATCTATAATATCGATAAAAGGAGATGAAAGAATGATCGATACAGTGATTATAGGTGGCGGTCCAGCTGGATTAAGTGCAGCGCTAGTTTTAGGAAGAGGCAAACGGAGCGTTACGCTGTTTGATGATGCTAATCCGCGAAATCAAGTAACACAGCATTCACACGGCTATTTGACCCAAGATGGCGTGACACCAACGCAATTTAGACAAAAAGCATTAGCTGATTTACGTAACTATCCTTCAATTAAATGGGAACAACAACAAGTGAAGGCGATTGAGAAGCAAGGCGATGGCACGTTTAAAGTCAAAACCGAAAAAACTGAGTTGGTCACTCGCAAAATTTTGCTTGCAACAGGATTAAAAGACGTTTTGCCTGATGTTCCAGACATTCATGACTACTATGGAACCAGTTTATTTCCATGTCCATTTTGTGATGGGTGGGAGCTTAAGGATCAACCTTTGGTGGTCATCTCTGAAAACGATCATGCAAGCATGTTTACGACACTCATTACGAACTGGAGTAGAGATCTTGTTTTAGCCACGAATGGCAAAAGCGTCCTTTCAACTGAACAGAAGGAAGCTTTTGCTGCAAGAAACATTCAAGTAATAGAAGAGAAGATTCAGGCACTTAAAGGAAAAGATGGTCAACTACACCAGGTTCAATTTACAAATGGACTTGTACTTGAGCGTTCGGCAGGCTTTGTGACATGTACGCTTAAGCAAGCCTCCCTTCTTGCAAATCGTCTTGGCTGCAAAGAAAATGAAAATGGTGGGTATGAAACAGATGGTTTTGGTCAGACAACAGTATCAGGGGTGTATGCAACCGGTGATATGACAATGAATCAAGCCCCGCAACTTATACTTGCAGCTGCAGATGGAAGTATGGTAGCCGCAAGTATCGTTAAAGCGCTGGCATTTGAAGATTTTGAAACCAATGTGGCTGTTCATTAGAAAAGTAACGTACGAAAAACAATGCCGCAGATAACACCAATAATTACGGATAGTAAAAAATGGTTTGTAAAAAAATAAACAATGCCCGTGGAAAGACATACGAGTAATGTTGGTACAGAAAGAATGGCAGTAGATGAAGGGTTGAGCACTTGCTGTGCTAGAAACGTTGTTAAAATAGCGATTGGCACATATTGAAAATAAAGCTTTGCAAATGGAGATAAGGTAACACGTCCTAACCATTCTAATCCAATGTAGCGGATACTGAAGACTAGCACACCCATTAATACAATGAGTAGCCATTGATCAAACATAAGTCTACACTCCTTTCTGTGTATAAATACCAACGAGTGGGGCAAGCAAGCCGACAAGTATAATGGTAAAGCCATTATTTGGTGCGATCCATTCAGCAATCATTGTGATGATACAAGCAGCCCCAACAGTTAGCCAAGCAGCCTTGTGTGTTAAAGCAGGGAGGAGCAGAGCGGTAAACGCTGCTGGAAATGCAAGATCAAGCCCAAAACGAATGGGGTCTATTTGATCGCCAATCCATACACCTATAAAGGAAGAACTTACCCAGGCAACATAAAACAATAAAGTCGTTGTTAAGAAATAACGAATATCTGTGCCGTGTTTATTGAATCGAGCTTTGGCAAGAAGGTAAGGTTCATCGCTTATACCGAAAAGGCTAAAGAATCGCCATGGTTGCTTCACTTTCTTTAAATCTCTTGCTAAATCCATTCCATAAAGAAAGTCGCGCAAGTTTAATAGAAAGGCAGCGAGTAGAATGGCTGGTATAGTAGCACCGGTAGCATACATGGCAACGGCAACTAGTTGCACAGAACCAGCAAATATAAGTATGGACATAACCGTAGCTGTTAAAATTGTAAAATCTGCTTGATGAGCGAGTACGCCGTATGATAGGCCATAAGAAGCAATCGCAAGTGCGATCGGCAACCCGTCAGCGATAGCGTCTTTCAATGAATTCTTCATAACCTAGACCCCTTTAGGTGAGATGTTATATACTTAAAGTAACCTTATTGTATATTATAATATACTTTAAGTCTATTATAATTATATGGTGGCGATGAAATTGGAAGAAAAAGTTGCTCAACAGATCGGTGATCGAGTACGTCAATTGCGGATAAAAAAGGGTATCAGTCTTGAAGCGTTCGCAAGTAAAAGTCATATAAGTAAGTTGACATTAATGAAAATTGAAAAAGGAGAAGGGAATCCTACTCTATCTGTTGTTTGGAAAATAGCGAATGGATTAGGTGTACCGGTTGCTTCCTTATTAATGGTCGAAGAAGGGATTGAGCTTTCTCGAAAGAACCAATCCCTTGAATTAGCTAGTTCTGATAAACAGTTTATCGTTGAACCAATGTTTCAAAAAAACCACTATGAGCTTTACCGAGGTTATTTAAAACCAGGAGCGATTTACCAATCAGACCCTCATCCTCAAGGCGTGCTTGAATGTGTAACGGTTATGACAAATGAGCTTATTGTACGTATAGGAGATGAAGCTTATCATTTACTGGAACATGACGGCATCCGTTTTAATGGAGACAAGATTCATTTGTATGAAAATCCAACTGAGGAACTAACAGTACTTCATTTTGTCATTACGTATGAAGGATGGTAAATGATACCATCCTTTTTGACATACGCAGGAAAAATAAGAATGATGTCGAAAAGAATAGTGATGGAGAAAAGTTTTATTAAATGAACGTAATAGAGAGGGTTTAATCAAATGATAAAAAAGATAGCTGTTTTTTGTGGGTCTGCCAGTGGGACAAATCCTATTTATATAGAAGAAGCGAAGCGTCTAGGTTCTTTACTTGCAGAGCAAAACCGTGGACTCGTTTACGGTGGAGCACAGGTAGGGTGTATGGGGGCAATTGCCAATCAAGTGTTAGAAAAAGAAGGTCATGTACATGGTGTTATTCCTAAGAAATTGATGCGTGTAGAGGTTGCCCATCATCATCTTACTCAATTAGATGTTGTTGAGACCATGCATGAGCGAAAGGCAAGGATGGCAGAGCTTGCCGATGCATTTGTCGCTTTACCTGGAGGAGCCGGGACACTAGAAGAATGGTTCGAGGTTTTTACATGGGCGCAACTGGGTTATCACCAAAAACCATGTGGGGTTTTAAATGTAGCTGGATTTTATGATCCGTTTCTTTCAATGATTGATCATACGATTGAACAAGGCTTTATGAATCCTCAATATAAAGAGCTCATCATTGTCGCTGATTCCTCAGAATCGTTATTAAAACAATTGGACGATTATGAGCCAATCTCGATTTCAAAATGGAGTGAAGGATGAGTACGAGTGTCCTCGCTTTTCAAGAAGTAGGCGATCCGTTGCAGCCATTACTTTTTTTTATTCATGGGGGTGGCGTTAGTAGCTGGATGTGGGAAAAGCAATTAACTGCCTTTTCCTCAACCTATCATTGTCTAGCTGTAGATTTACCTGAACATGGAAAGAGTAAAGGACAGTTTTCCATTGGACAAAGTGCATTAAAATGTCTACAGCTTGCAAAAGAAAAGGCAGAGGGAAAGCCTATCCACCTCATTGGTTTTTCGCTTGGGGCTCAAGTAGTCATTGATATGATAAGTAAAGATCCTAATGTTGCTGAAACAGCGATGATTAACAGTGCACTTGTTAACACGACGTCTTTCGTTCGTACAGGAGGATTATTGGCTTTGCAAGCATCTTATCCACTTGCAAAGTATCGTACCTTCGCTAAAGCTCAGGCAAACGTGCTCTACATACCAGAAGAACAATTTGACCGCTATTACGAAGAATCAAAGCAATTAAAACGTGATACATTGGTGCGGGTTATGCGAGAAAACTTGTCTTACCAATTGCCGAGCTCTTTTTCATCCGTAAAAACTAAAATGCTTGTAACAGTCGGTGAAAAAGAAAACCGAATGATGAAGCGGTCATTAACGGAAATAAAGTATACGAATGAATACTGTCAAGACCAAGTATTTACAGGTGTCGGACATGGCTATAGTTTAGCAGATCCCCATGGATTTAATACCGTTCTACTTAATTGGGTAACAGGAGAAAGATGGTAGAGAGTGAATATTGCCCCCTGCTCATCTTGTAATCAATACATTCTCGGCTACGCCAGTTCCAGTTCCTGCATTCAAAAAGGAAAAAGGTCTCGATTAAACAAAGTTTTTACTGTATAAGAATGGAGCATGTTCTTTCATCCTGAAGGAATGTGCTCGTTTTCGTCTCTTATACGAATTCTGCTCATAAGTTTCACAGGTGGTCAATCGACTTAACTAATAGCCAAAATCATCAGTGGAAATTGCTGAAACATAGGAAGGGTTTTTACCTTTTGAAGCGAATAGGTAGTAATGAATGCGTTGTGTATTAATACAATCATCAACAAATAGCTAAGCAAATAAAATTATTTAACAGGGTGGATTTATTTACTTATGCATATCGAGATTATGGAACGATATCAGTTGGATCGTAAAAAGATTGAAGACGATGGAATTGAGTATTTAACTAGTCAAAAAAACAACATGGATTTTGAACAAGTGGTTTTGTTGGTAGATACTTTTTTTGATGAAAAGGAAGCCAGAAAACAAATGGCAGCCTATTGTATGAAGGTCACAGATTATGCATGTGTGAAAGCAGCTTTTGAATATACATCGCTATACAACCTGGAAGAAGAACAAGAGGTGCTATTTGAGCGGTACCAGAATGATCCGATATTAAAAGACCATATCCTAGTGTATGACCTTGCGAGACAATCGAAGCAATCTAAAGGCAAAACCGCACACATTATGGAAACAGTACGAACACTTTATGGGCAAGTTCAGGATAATTCGTTAAAACTTAAGCTTGATTTAATCTTACAATATGAATTACTTATTAATGACCAGCATACCGTCGAGAAGTTTTATGAAAGTATGGTAATGAAACTAAGGAATTTAGATCCTAGCTATGTAAAGACCGTTTTGTTAACAAGGCTCGTTCATTACCATTCCCGTTCATTGTTCATAGATTCAGATGATTGGGAGGAAGCAGAAAAGAATTGTCTTGCTAATATTGTTAATCCTTTGGCACCCCCGTTTTTCAAAGGAAGTGCTCATCAAATCGCTGGTTCTATTTTGGCGTTTTCGAATAAGCTAGAATGCAGTTTAAGTCATCTATGGAAAGCAAATCACTACTATAACGTGTCAGAAAATATCGATGCTGCTAAGAGAGTTACGACTAGTGTAATCCCTTTTTGTTTAAACTTACACAAAAAGCAGATACCTAGTAAAATTAACTTTCAAGAAATTGATAAAGTAGAACAGGCTCATTATTTTATTGTACATGATGAAAGGAGTAAGGCAGTTGGCCTGTTAGAAGATATATTAACAATGGATTCATCTCATTTTAAAGCAAATCTTTATCTGGCTTTTTTAAAGCGAAACCTTTCTCATCTGATGAGGCTTGCATGTGACTACAATCGAAATGCGTTTGAATTAAACTTAATCAAGCTTTTTGCGAATAGACTGTAAGCACGTTCTAGCTTATCGGCATAACGATGAGCTTTTTTATTTGGATCCGATTAGAAAACTGTGTAAAGGGAATGGGAAGGTTGGAAAAGATGAAGGGAGAGGTTTACTAATGGACATCGTTCTTCTATGTGGAAGTCTTCGTAAACAATCGTATAACCGAAAGTTGTTGAACACGATTAAAGAGCATGCACCAAGTCATTGGACGTTTAATGAAATTGCCATTGAACGTATTCCTTTTTACAATGCTGATGTGGAAGAGAGTCACGTTCCAGATGTAGTGAAAGCACTGAAAGAAGGGATGAGACATGCGGATGGTCTCATCATCGTTTCACCAGAATACAACAATGGAATGCCAGCCGTTATAAAGAATGCGTTGGATTGGGCTGCTAGTCCACCACAGGATTCCCCTTTACCTAAAAAACCGATTGCACTTGCTGGAGCTTCACCACAAGGCGCAGGAACGGTACAGGCTCAAACACAATTGAGACAAACATTAATTGCCATTGATGCCTACGTGATGTCTGGTCCAAAACTGTTAGTTGGACAAGTTCATAAGCGTGTTGATATTGAAGATGAATGTATCACAGAAGAGGAAACGGTGAAGCGGATTAAAAAGTATGTAAGGGCCTTTGACGAGTGGATAACTACATTTAGCGAATAATCAAAAGAAAGTCTAACGCTGCTCAGGTTAGACTTTTTGTCGTTGACGAATGAGGCTATGGGAGTGGCTTTTCATAAAAGTACATACGTATGTTCGTGTTTATGGTAAAATAAGTCGTTGCTACTGAAAAGGAGGTCAAGATGACAGGAAAAACACATCTTATTGGTGGGATCATTGCTTGTCAAGCAGCCGACATCTTTTTGTTTCAGAACGAAGGACAGATTGGCTATTATGCTGCTGGGCTGATTGGGGCTCTTATACCCGATATTTGTCACACGCATTCAAAGATAGGGAGGAGGCTACCATTCTTATCAAAGATTGTTAGCACATTGTTTGGTCATCGAACATTTACGCATAGCTTGCTCTTTCTCTTACTCATTAATCTATTGTTTCTTTATTTTTTTCCGGAACAAGAAGGTTTGCGTCTAGGCTTTTTAATTGGTATGATTTCCCACTATATACTCGATGCACTCACCGTGCGAGGTATTCGTTTGCTTTACCCCGCAACATTCCGTTTTCGTCTTGCTCGTTTTAGGACAGGCGGTGTAATAGAAAGTATCTTGCTTGGGGTACTCGTTTTAACGATTTGCTTCCTTTACATTGGCTACCAATAAAAATTCTCGTAAATCTCTTCTTATTTATATTGATTATTAATTAATATTTGTTATAATTAATTAGTGAAAGTCGCATAGAAGTAAGAAAATCGGAGAATAGTATGGATATCTCCTTTGAAAGGAAGCAATCAATGAACGACGACAAAGTAATTGAGCTTAAAGGCATTACATATAAGGTTGACGAGACAACGATTCTTAAGGATATTACCGGTTCGTTGAATAAAGGGAAGATTACGAGCATCGTTGGACCTTCAGGAGCAGGGAAAACGACTCTCTTTCGTTTATGCAATGGTATGAGGACGCCAACAGCTGGAACCGTTACATTCAATAACGAAAAGATTGAAACTTACGAACCATCCGCGTTACGTAGAAAAATTGGCATTGTGTTACAACATGCTACCATGCTAACTGGTACAGTAAAGGAAAATTTATTACTGCCCCTTACGTTGGCGAATCAACAAATTAGTGATCGAACGATTAAACAATCATTAGAAGAAGTAGGACTTTCAGCGGCGTTACTTAATCAACAGGCAAAAGAATTATCTGGTGGTCAGAAACAAAAGCTGTCTATTGCCCGGACGTTGTTAAATCAACCGGAAGTTCTGCTGTTAGATGAAATTACGTCCTCGCTAGATCGTGTGTCGGTTCAAGAAATTGAACGTTTAATTGTCACAATTAACGAAAGCTACGGCACAACCATTAGCTGGATTACGCACCAAATTGAACAAGCAAAGCGTTTATCTCATAATAGCTGGGTTATGATGGACGGGGAATTAGTCGAACAAGGAACGGTGGAGTTGTTAACAAAACCTAAAGAGGACCGGGTGAAGGCATTTCTCCAGGAGGAGCCTGTATGAGTTTGACAACGCTAATTCTTACGCTCATTTTCGTGCTCATACCGTTGCTCATGTCTCAAGTGCTAAAGCTTGGCTTAAATCGTGATATCCTTGTGGCTACGATACGTTCAATTGTTCAGTTACTTGCTGTTGGCTATATTTTGCAATTTGTTTTTGACTCAGAAAGCTATTTGTATATTTCCCTTATGATTGTCTTAATGATTACGGCGGCAACACAAAATGCAAGAAAAAAGGGGAAAAGGATCCGTGGCATAACTTGGAAACTAATTGTGACGTTTTTAACCATTCAAACGCTAACTCAAGGCATTTTGTTAGGGTTACACATTACACCTGCTACAGCACAATACATTATACCGATTAGTGGGATGGTCATTGGAAATTCCATGGTCTTAGGCATCTTATTTTTAAATCGATTTACTGCCGAGGTAGAAGCAAAGAAAGATGAGGCAGAATTGATTTTAAGTCTAGGAGGAACACCAAAACAAGCTGTACAGAAGCAATTGATTTCTTCTATTCAGGCGAGTACTATTCCCACGATAGAGAGTCAAAAAACGATCGGGCTTGTCCAACTTCCAGGAATGATGAGTGGACAAATCATTGCTGGAGCTGATCCAGTTCAAGCTGTACTGTTTCAATTGCTCATTTTATTCCTATTATTAACAACAGCGATTGTAACAAGTATTATGCTCGGTTTTTTATCGTACCCTTCATTGTTCAATGAACGGATGCAGTTCCTGCGTTAAAGAATAAAAGGAACATGGCCTAGGCCATGTTCCTTTTATTCTGCTTGTCTCTTGAATGATTCAATTAACTGTAAAGTTGGTTGTAAATCTTCAAGGGTAATCTGATCCGCATCTTTCTTGTGTTTAATGATGGCTTCTAAGGCATGGTAAAAATTACTGTAAATGTACAAGTGCTTGTTTTCATCAATAGAGTAACTATTCATGTACTCTTTGATTCTTTTTTTCATGGTCGTCTCGAGAAAGTGTAAACCGTCTGATTTCGTTTCGATCTCTTTCATTTACATCCCTCCTACTTATCCACTTCCCTCATGAATGTGTTGTGAAACAACAGGTCAGGTGTTTAATTACTTCTTCTTAAAGTGAAATCCTTGTTTATTGAGTGATTCAGTCGTCTGTGGAATTCCTTTATCATGGCTATAATAACGTGCAACTGTTTCCGTCCACGTTTTTTGAATAGGGCGAGACTGCATGTATGTTTTCATTTTATCTTCGTATGCTCGGATATGTGACAAGTGATCGTGTTGATAGGTTTCTTTATGATAAAACGAATCAAGAGGCAAACGAGGCTTTAAGTCATTTTCTTCAGCAGGGTGACCAATGACAAGCCCAACAATAGGAAAAACGTATGATGGCAAGTCTAAAACGTCAATAATGCGATCTGACTTTGTTCGAATGGCTCCAATTGGTACTATACCAAGCCCAAGAGACTCAGCAGCGGCAATGGCATAGCCCATCGCAATTCCTACGTCAGTTGTACCTACTAGCAAGGTATCAACGTTTTCACTAGCTTTAAATGTTTGCCCATTTTGTTCTAACGCTTGACTAATTCGATGAAAGTCTACATTAAACGAGAGAAATACAGGCGCTTGGTCAATCCACGGTTGACCAATGATTTCAGAAATCTGCTTTTTTTTCTTTTGATCTGTCACGCCCACAATGCTGAGTTGTTGCCCGTTTCCCCAAGTGGGAGCCGCTTGAGCCGCCTCAATAATTGTTTGAAGTTGTTCCTCTTCAATTGGGTTTGGTAAGTAATTTCGAACAGAATAGTGATTGGTCAATACTGATATGGTTTCATTCATTTGTGATCCCTCCTATAGCTGTTATAACAAAAAAAGAGAAGGAACGCATACCAGAAGGATTCTATGCTACAGATGCCAGTCGTTATCTACAAAAGAAACGACGAAGCGTTTACTTCGTCGTATGAATATGGTTTTCAAGAATGGCTGTTGTGAGAATGGTTAGTAATTCCTCAGATAAAGGTGTGTCATGACTCATAGCAGCGATACTTTCTTCTTCTATATCGTCTGAGACATGACGCAGTCCGTGTCCCATTTGATCGATCAAGTAAAGCTCACTAGTTTGATTTGCGTCATGTAGTAGCTGAGCATCATGAACAGGAATTTGCTGGTCGTTATTTCCATGAATGATGTATGTGGGAAACGTAGCCTTCTCAATTAATTTAGCTGGATCGACCGCCATCCATGAGGACAAAAACGGTTGCACACTGTGATTGAAAAGGGATTCAAGTTCTAGGCTAACCTCTTGAACCATGTCTCCTTGGACAAGCTGTTCAAGGATGTCTGCAGATTCTTCTAGAAGTTCTGGTGTGATAAAAGGATCATTTTCTAATTGCTCAACTAATACTTTATCAATGGTTCTTCCAGCACCTGCAACGGAAAAATACGACTGAACCCCTTCTTGAATGGCTGCTGCTAAGCCGATTAACGCCCCCTCGCTATGTCCGATCAGGTGGACAGAAGAAAACGATTCCTGCTCTTTAGCATACCGGAGCCAAGCTTGAGCATCGGTAATATAATCATCAAAGCGTGTTTCGATACTATTCGGTGCCAGAGAAACGTTATCGCCGATTCCTCGTTTGTCATAGCGAATTGTGGCAATCCCATTGTCATTTAGATGTTCTGACAAAAGTTTCAAGTTATCATTTCGCCCAGGCATTAAATACGAGTTACCATGTTTATCTGTTGGCCCCGAACCAGGGAGGATAAGAGCAACAGGCATGTCCTTCGATTCGTTTGCTGGTAAATCTACCTTTGCTTTTATAACTTCAGATGCATCAAGGGAAATCTCTGTTAACAATTCCTCTTCCTTAAAACGCAGTTGGAAAGGAAGCTCTTGACCAAGCTGAGTAAACTCTCCTTGAATGTTATCTCCATCTCGTTTTCCAGTAAATAGAATTGTTTGATTTTGAATCGTTGTCTCCAAGGATAATGAATCTTCATCTGCATCTACGACGTCAAAAGGTTCATCCAATATTCCTTGAATTGGAATCGATAAAGTTGCCGTCTCGTTCTCGACAGAGACTTCAATCGAAAGCGGTTGCATAGGAATAACAATTTCACCTTCCCATGTACCTGCATACGCTTCTAATGGATTTATCTTAGGCTCTTCACTGGTTTCTTGTTGACAAGCAGTGAGAAAAACAACTAAAAAAATACTGGTTGTGTAGAAATAGGATGGTTTTTTCATCCAATAAAGCCTCCTTCACATGTACCAATGGCTATATGTACAGAATTAAAGCGTAATCAATAAGGCGTTCATTCGTCAAGTGTCTACTAGATAGATTCGGTGTGTATTGGTAGAGTCCTTGAAATTTACTAGAAGTTTACAGAAAAAAGATACGGGTAATAGTCAAAGAAAAGAGGTGTTGCCATGAAAATTCCTTTTCGTATCGGTGTAGGAAGCTGGATTGTCTTGCTTAGTTATTTCGTTTATGAGCCGTTTGCTATTCGCGCTTCTATTGCCCCGTATTCTTATTTATCCCAGCCAATGAGCGACTTAGGAATAACAGAGTGCGGTGTGGGAACCTATCCGTGGGCTGACTATTTTATTTGTTCACCCCACGCACCAATTGTAAATAGTCTTTTTCTTTTAACTGGAATTGTTCTCTTAATAGGGTTGTGGGCTCTGAAAGAAAGGTTAAAGCTGAGCAGAATAGGAAAAGCTGGATTTGTCTTCTTGTTCCTGTTTGCAGTGGGCTTTAGCTTTAGCGTCATACCTGCAAATGTAAGTTTTGAATGGCATACGTATCCTGCGCTCGTAATGTTCGTAGTCGCACCAGCTCTTTTTTGTATCAGTGTAAAACTAAATAAAGGAAAAAGGCTAACCATGATAAGCGCAGGGCTATTAACGATGATCAAAGTAGCCATTATGGCTGTCGCTTTTCTTCCAATTGAATGGGGCGGGTTACTTCAACGCTTGTTCTACTTCGTCTTTTATTGTTGGGGCCTTGGCATGATGGTTCGTTTGAAAGGAAAATAATAAGAAGAAGAAAAACCAAAGGCCTCAAGTAAAGTAGACCTTTGGTTTTTTTCATTTCTTGCGAAGTAGGATAAAGACAACCAGGGCAAGTTGGATGGCAATACAAATGACGGTTACGACGATAATACTTGGCATACTGTTCTCTACAACAATCGCTGAATAAGCCCAGATGAACACGAGAGGATAAAAGATATCTCGATATGCAAAAGCAATCATGACAGCAAGTAATGTACCAACCAGAAGCATAATAATCGTCCATGGTACTTCACTCAATCCTAAAAAGGTTGTGGTATTACTTTGTACAAACCATGTAAATACATTGACAATAGTAGCAACAGATACCCAGCCGAGATAGATAGAGAATGGTAAGCGATCGTACCAACGAAAATCAAGACGATTGATTTTGAAGTAAATGACAATTAATGTGAGTAGCAATCCAATGATAATAATGACCGATAGGAAGACCCATTCCTGTGTAAATGCAATAATCCATAAACTATTTAAAAGAAAATTTGCTGGCAACCAATACCCAATGCGAGTGTAAATCTCTCCGCTCCAGCGATTCACAAAGAAGATACGCATAATCCAAATGAATAAGAGAAAATAAATTATTCCCCAAATGGAAAATGCAAATCCTGCGGGTTGAATCAATGCTTGATCTTGATTCGCAACAGTGCCAACATTTGTCGCAGACATATAATTTGTCACAATCATAAAAGCAAAAAAGAGTAAATAGATAACGCCTAAGCGTGTGGTTTGTTTCATGGTGGTCCTCCTTTTAATATTCCTATTTACCTCTATTCACTCTTTTATTTCGACATAAACGTCGGATTGTAAATATTTTTATTGAAACAGCCATAATCGTTCTATTGCGCTACTTTCCATATATCCACCTATGTAATTGTTCCTTGGAATCAGAGGCAACATTTTCAGATAAACGTGCACACGCAAGGATGGGAAGCCAATTTAATACTTCTTCTTCATCCAACTTCCCTTCCGCACAGTAAAGGTATAAGTAAAGTGTGGCTAGCGCTTGAGAAATGCTTGCGTACAGTAAGTAAGAGCGACAGGCATCAGCGCAGGGAAAGCCAATACTCGCATCTACCCAATCGATCATGCTTATTCCTTTTTTTGTTTTAATCAGATTAAAGAAGTGAAAATCTCCATGACAGAGACTCTGGGAAGTCGATGATTCGACGAGCTGTTGTAAAAGATTCAGGAGATGATGCTTTCTGGAGGAAGAGAGATCATCGACTTGATGAATTTGGCGTCTTAGCTTCTGTGGCATTAATTCTATTTTTTCTGTCTTTTTTAGTGGGATTCTGTGTAGGTGATGTTGTTGCTTAACTGCAGTTAACATACATTGATCCAATGTGTATAGAGATTTCCAGCAATTTGTACCTAATGGTTCTCCATCCACATAGTCGAGAATTAAAGCGTGTTGTAGTTGATACGAGGTAATGCGGTGAACATCAGGAACAAAGAGATTAAGCTGATATGCAAAATGATGATTTCGATATTCTTTTTCAACTTCTTCAGCGGGTAAATGAGGATGGTATAATTTGATAGCGAAATTTCCTTGGCGGTAGAGAGTAGCTGTATTCCCAAACGCAAACGGCTTCCCTAACGTTGGGTGTGTAGAATCAGTCTCAGCATTTGGTTTCTTTTTTTCATTAAAAAGCAAAAGATCTTCTCTGGCTTGTGTTAATAAAGCAGCATAGGGATAGGCCATAATGTTGCACTCCTTTCGACTTATCTTCAGTTAATCATATAGCAGGTTATTTGGACATGGTTGTTTGACTACTGTTTCCACTTATAAAGCAGACCATGTATTCTCTGGAATTAATCGTAAGAAACAGCCGAGTAGCTACTTCGGCTGTTATGGGTTATTGAGAAAGCATAGGGTCAATTTTTTTAGTGAGTTGTACGCGATTTACTTTTTTGTCGTCCATATCCAAGATCTCAAAGCGTAGTTCTTTATAATCTAGTTGTTCTCCTTCTGTAGGCAAGTAGCCGAATTGCTGGATTAGGAAACTAGCTAAATTATCTTCTTCTTCTGGTATGTTGACATGAAACACATTATTTAATCGACGAAGGGAGATTTTGCCGTCGCAGACAAGCCGTGACTCTGACTGTTCTTCAATTAAAACATCGTCAACATCTGTTTCATCTTCAATATCTTGCCCAATCATCGCTTCAATTAAATCTTCGTGTGTAATGATGCCTTCTGTCCCACCGTATTCATCTAAGACAATAGCAAAATGCTTCTTTTCCTGTAACATTTTTTGGAAGACGCGGTTGACTGGATGAAATTCATAGACATAGAGAGGCTGTAAATCTGCCATTTCTTTAAGTGGCTTTGAGGGTTCTTGGCTCCATTTCAATACAAACTTTGAATGGAAGACACCGATAATATGATCAATATCTTCTTCGTAAACAGGGTATCGTGTATATTGGTTGTTCAAAATAATTTCTTTTGCTTCTTCGAATGTACTCTCAGCTGGTAATCCTTGTACGTCAATACGTGGTGTTTGTAGCACATCTGCCACATTTAATTGATCAAAATCGAGCATGCCCTTTAACCGATACACTTCATCATTTTTAAACGTTCCTTCTATGTGCCCAATGTCCACCATGGCCCGCATTTCCTCTTTTGAAAAAGTCGTTTCTGTTCCAGCATTTTTTCCTAGCATCCGAATGACAAGACGTGTAAATGCGTTAAGAAGAAAGGTAAAAGGCTTTAACAGCTTTAGTAATAGGTTGGTAAGCGGGTAAACAGCATAGGCAATTCTTTGTGGATAAGCAGCAGCCACAGATTTGGGAAGTACTTCTGCGAAAATGATAATTAAGACTGTTAATACACCCGTTGCAATTCCGACGTTTAAGCCATAATCAATGGCGACAATGGTTACAAGGGAAGGCAGAATAATATTTGGGACGTTGTTTGCAATAAGAATGCCTGGAATAAATTCTTCTGCGTTGTTTACTAGCTTTAATAAACGCTCGGACTTTTTATCTCCTTGAGCGGCTTTTGTTTGTAGTTTTATTTTATTTGTTGCAGTTAGAGCGGTTTCACTACCAGAAAAGAAACTTGATGCAATAAATAAAAGGATAATCGCAACGAATATCAAGATGTTTCCTCCAATTTTAAGTTGTCAATTGTAACAGACTTCAGTAATGAAACATTGTACCAAGAAAACATGCAGATGAAAAGAACGAACAACAGAATGTTATCATTAGTGTTCGTTATTTAAAAACGTTTATACCCAATAAGGTGAGGTTAAAAGGGATATAGTGTTGAAGTTGTTTCATGGTAAGATGGAGAAAAGTTTGAACGAAATGGAGTCGGTAGCGTGATTCACTTTTATCTAGGAAGAAGTGGCAGTGGTAAGTCGACGAAGCTAAAAAAAGACGCGATCGACCAACTGAATCGCTTCCCAATAGAAGGGCCTGAACAGCTGTTTTTGGTTCCAGATCAAATGTCATTTCAAGTTGAATATGAGCTGGCAAAGGAGTCAGGTGGTTTTTCGAAGTTAAGCGTTCTAAGCTTGCATTCATTAGCAGAGAGAATTCTTGTGGATTCGGATCAACCAGAACTGCCGTTACTTGATCGAACGGGTATGCACGTTTTACTTAGGAAAATCATTGAAGACCAAAAGGAAACGTTACGCATATTTAAGCGTTCAAGTCATGCAATCGGTTTTGTTAAAGAGATGGAGCAGGTCATTCTAGAGCTTCGTCAACAAGAGCTAACCGCAGATGCGTTCTATAAGGCAAGTCGTAATCAGTCACAATTGATGCAAGAGAAGATGCATGATATCTATGTTGTTTATAAAGCGTTTGAACAAGCTTTTCAACAGCAGTTTTCGGACAAAGAAGATCAATTAAAACGTGCTACGGACGTTATGGCAACGTCCACTATTATAAAAAATGCCATTATTTATGTGGACGGGTTTTATGATTTTAACATGCTAGAACGTCGCTTTTTAACGACACTGTTTAAAGAAGCATCGTCTGTACAGATCGCCTTCACTTTAGACAAGGATGCAACAGTAGATACGTTTTTCTACACGAATGAAACCTATCATAAATTCGTCGAAACACTTCAAGAACAAGGGTTATCGTATAAAATAAGTTGGTTTGAACCGTGCTTGGAATTTAAGAAAAAAGGTATTGCCTCATTAGAAGAAGGCCTCGTCTATCAAGATCGCGAAAAACGAGAGAATGATGGAAGTGTCGAGTTACTAGAAGCAGTAAATCGACGGGTTGAAATAGATGCACTGGCGCGATCCATTCGGTCTTATGTTCGAATGGAAGGCTATCGATATTCAGACATTGCCGTTGTCACAAGGGATTTAACTCTTTACAGTAGCTTAATTGAACGAATCTTTCCGATGTATGACGTGCCGTTTTTCATTGATCAGGCAAAGCCGATGATTCATCACCCATTGATTGAATGTATTCGCTCTTCCTTTGAAGCAATCATGCAACGCTATCCTTATGAAGCGCTTTTTCGCGCTTTTAAAACCGATTTATTCACTCCCCTTGATGAAGATTCAGTACGCTTTCGCGAACAAATTGATCAGCTAGAAACAATTGTTCTAGCGCAGGGAATCAAAGGGAAATTATGGTCAACAGAAGTAGAGTGGCGAGTGAAAACGGTGCGACATGGCTATGAGGATGAGCCAACAGAAGAAGAAAGGGAAACGAATCGTGCTGTAAATGAATTAAAAAACCACTTGATTGCACCTCTAAATCAATTAGAGAAGCAGATAAAGCAAAGTAAAACCGTTGTCGAGATGAGTCGAGCTGTTTATACCTTCTTTGAGGCTTTATCTGTTCCTGAAAAGGTACAACAGTTTAAACAACAAGTGGACGCGGAAGGGGCTATTCAACTAGGTAGTGAATACGAACAAGTCTGGGAAGGCGTCATTCGAATTCTAGATCAGCTGGTTGAAATCGGTGGAGATGATGTCACAACTCCCCAATCGTTTTTCAAGACAATAACCGCTGGTTTTGAGAATATGCGCTTTCAAATGGTGCCACCAGCAATTGATCAAGTGACGATCGGTGATATGGAGCGATCCCGCTTGCCGAAAGTACGGGCAACCTTTGTCATCGGTGTAAATGAAGGTGTGATTCCATCGAAGCCACGAGACAATGGGATTGTTCGTGCGCAGGAACGCCATGAGCTAAAAGAAAAAGGTGTCTCTTTTGGTTATAGCTCGTTTGATCGAATGTGGCACGAACATTTTTATGCTTATATGGCGCAAGTAAATGCGTCAGAAAAGCTGGTTGTTTCTTATGCTTTAGCTGATGAAGAGGGCACCGCGTTACTACCTTCGCCTCTTATACGGCATATAAAGGACACCCTTGATTTTGTTCCGTTAACCTTTGTTCAAAATGAGGCTGATGCTGATAGTGAGAATCATTCTATTGAATCTGTATCTCATCCAAAGCAGGCTTTTATGGAACTCATCCGTCAGCTGCAAAAATGGAAGCAGGGTGAAACAATTGATTCCATTTGGTGGGACGTGTACCACTGGTTCATACAGCAGGAACAATGGCATAGCTCCTTAAAGGCAGCGTTAGAAAGTCTAGACTATGCATATAAAGAAGTGCCATTACCTATTGAAAAAATAAGAGACTTATATGGTTCGGAGCTTGTGATGAGCGTAAGCCGTATGGAATTATTTAAGCAATGTTCATTCCGGCATTTTGGGCAATACGGTTTAAAGTTAAAAGAAAGAGATGTGTATAAACTAGAAGCATTTGACATCGGTGAATTGTTTCATATGGTACTGAAGTTAATGTCGCATAAGCAAAAGGATCGTAATAAAACATGGAAGAAGCTATCGTTCGACGAGTGCCGTGAAATGACGATAGCGGCAGTGGAAGAAGTCGCTCCTATCATTCAAAGGAAGATTTTACTGAGTACCAATCATTATCAGTATATCAGTGACAAGCTAGAGGAGATTGCGTTAAACGTAACAGAAGCAATCCGTCAACAAGCGTTACTCTCGAAGTTTGAGACCATTGGGCTAGAGGTTGCCTTTGGTCCACAGACGAACTTGTCTCTCCCCTCGTATCCACTTGAACACGGTATGAGTATGACTGTACGAGGGAGAATCGACCGGATTGATCAGGCAACCGTTGATGGACAATCTTATTTAAGTGTCATTGACTATAAATCAAGTGCAACAGCGCTTGCTTTCTCTGACGTAATAGAAGGGCTATCCTTACAAATCCCTGTCTATTTAACTGTCGCGTTAAAGGGTTCCGAAGCATGGTTAGAGCAATCATCCCAAATTGGCGGCATGTTCTATTTCCATATACACAACCCGGTGCTAGAAGATACAGAACAGGAAGAAGAAGAACGCCTAAAAGCATTTAAGTTAAGTGGGTGGATGCCTAAGGATCGTCAACTCGCAACGTTATTTGATCAGTCGCTAGAAGAAACAACGAAGTCAAATGTTGTGCCCATAGAATTTAAAAAAGACGGTACGTTTCATAATCGCTCAAAAGTCGTAACGGAGGATGATTTTCGTACACTCTTTGCTTACACTGAACAAAAAATTGTTGATATTGGCAATGAGATTGCTAACGGAAAAACAGAAGTAAAGCCGTTTCAACGTGAAAACGGTCATGTCGCTTGTAGCTTTTGTCCAATGCATGCAGTGTGTCAATTTGACCCGTCCTTACCTGGCTATGGCTATAATGAAATTTACAAAAAAACGAATCAACATGCACTTGAAGAAATGCGAGATCATCTCGGTGAAGGAGAGAATGAAGATGCCTAAATGGACATTACAAGAAAAGCCAGTAGATGTGAGCTGGACTGATGAACAGTGGCAGGCAATCTCTCTGACAGGTGGAAATATTCTCGTCGCAGCAGCTGCTGGTAGTGGGAAAACCGCTGTTCTAGTTGAACGAATTGTGAAGCGGGTTATTGATCCAGATGATGAAGTTGAGATGGATCGATTGCTTGTTGTCACATTTACAAAGGCAGCCGCAGCCGAGATGAAAGCGCGTATTGGTAAACGGATAGAAGAGGAGTTAAGCGTTCGTCCTACTCCTTATTTAAAACGCCAATACCGTTTATTAAACCGGGCGTCCATTTCTACTCTGCATGCCTTTTGTTCTGAGCTCATTCGTGCCCATTACTATGAAATCAATGTTGATCCGACAATTCGATTGGCAAATGACACGGAAAGAGAATTGCTTAAAGAAGAAGTACTTGAAGCGTTATTAGAGCGTTATTACGCTTTCAATAAAGAAGAGATGCCCGACTTCTATACAATGGCAGAAGCGTATAGCGGCGACCGGTCAGATACAAGCCTAAGAACGCTCCTGTTACAGCTTTATACGCGTTCCAGATCTCATCCAGATCCGGATAGGTGGCTCGAGGAAAGCGCAAGGATGTATGAACAGCCGTATGACGATGTAGGGGAAAGTCCGTGGGGGAAGGTGATTTTAGAAGAAGTGCTTAGCTTTGTCTCAGGTGCTATTGCTAATCATTCACGAGGTCTCCAGCTTGCTGAGCGAGGGGACGGACCTGCCTTTTATCGTGAACGGCTAACAGAAGAGCTTGAAGCACTACGAGGGTTTACGAATTGTCAAACCTGGGATCAATGGCAACAGCGGCTACATGCTTTTACATGGAAACGGCTACCTAGTAAGAAAAAAGATGATCCATCTGATCCTCAATTGGCCGAACGAGTAAAAGGACTACGGGACAATAGTAAAAAATTAGTCCAAAAAGCACAAGAACTTTTAATGACGAATTCAAAAGGAAATCAGATGCGGCTACAACAGATGCAAGGGCGCGTTCGAATGTTAACAACTCTTGTAAAAGAATTCGCTAAAGCGTATCGAGAAGAAAAGGCAGAGCGCTCGCTGATGGACTTCGACGACCTTGAACACTTTGCTCTCGATATACTCAGTGAACAATCCATTGCAGAACCCTCCGCCATTGCACGTCAATATAAAGCTCGGTTTCAAGAAGTGTTAACAGATGAATATCAAGATACAAATCAAGTCCAAGAAGCAATTTTACAATTAGTCGCAAATGGTGAGAACCGGTTTATGGTAGGGGATGTAAAACAGAGCATCTATCGATTTCGATTAGCTGAACCGGGTTTGTTTATAGAGAAACAAACAACGTATGAAAAGCTAGCGTTTCCTCTTGATACACTAAGTGAAGCAAAAGGAATTCGGATTGATTTAGCGCATAATTTTCGTAGCCGAAAAGAAGTTCTAGATGCTGTAAATTACGTTTTTGCAGAGACAATGGACAAGCATGTAGGTGAAGTGGAGTATGATCAAACGCAAGCGTTGCAGTATGGCAATCAGGATTATCGAAAAGAGGATGAAGGCTACGACGTTCATGTTGCTTTAGTAGAAAAAGAAGATGAGGAAAACATGAGTGGTTTTGAATTATCCGCAGAAAAAGAAGCGAAATGGACAGCAAATAAAATTAATGAGTTACGAGAGAGTGGCTATCTCGTTTATGATAAAAAGCAAAACCACATGCGCCCCATTGAGTACCGAGACATAACGATTTTAATGAGATCCCTTCCGTCAGCGCCCGTTTTTGTAGACGTATTCAAAAAAGCGGGTATTCCACTTTTTTCAGATCGAGATGAAGGGTACTTTCGCCATGTAGAAGTGCAGATCATGCTGTCGCTACTGAAAATTATTGATAATCCATTTCAAGATATTCCGTTAGCATCGGTACTGCGCTCGCCAATTGTCGGGCTGAAAGATGACGAGCTAGCAAGTATACGCCTACATGATCAAGATGGGTTCTTTTATGAAGCGGTGCAAGCCACCCTAATGAATGAAAAGAAAAAAAGTGAATGGATGGAGAGGCTTACTCATTTTAATAAGCAACTTCAAAATTGGCGGACGAGAGCACGAACAACTGCAATATCTACATTTATCTGGGAACTATTCACAGAAACAGGGTACGATGTGTTTGTAGGTGGATTACCGGGAGGAAAACAGCGTCAAGCAAATGTGCGAGCCTTGTATGATCGTGCAAAGGCGTTTGAAGATACATCGTTCCGCGGCATCTTTCGCTTTTTGCGCTTTGTTGAGCGGATGGAAGACCAAGGAGACGATTTTGAGAGTGCACGTACTGTTAGTGAGCAAGAAAATGTTGTTCGCTTAATGTCGATCCACAAAAGTAAAGGGCTCGAATTTCCAGTAGTCTTTGTAGTAGACATGTGGAAGCAATTTAACTTAATGGATACGAGACGTCAAACACAAATTCATCAAACACTAGGATTTGGCTCTACTTACTTAGATATAGAACGGCGGGTAAAGTACCCTACTATGGCAGAGACAGCCATAAAGAAATTGCAAGAAAGAGAACAAATCTCAGAAGAACTACGCGTGCTATATGTAGCTCTAACAAGAGCAAAGGAAAAACTGTTTCTCCTAGGTAGTGTTAAAGACAGAGAGGCAAAGATGGAAGTGTGGATGGAACAAGCGGAATCTTCCCTTTCTCTACATGAGCGCAAGCAGGCTCGTCGGTTCTTTGACTGGGTCGTACCTGTTGTTCTCCAACATGAAGGTGTGAATCGTGTTTCGAACAAAAAACAACATCCGTCAAAGTGGACGTTAGATGATTTAGTAGAAGTCCCTACATTAGCGCTTACTCAACCTCAGTCCACGAACCCAACTGTTCAATTACTAAAGCAGTTAGAGCGAGTGGACGGAAGAACTGCTGGAATGGAGTTCGAAGTGGAGCGCCGGCTGGCCTTCCATTACCTATATCCTGAAGCGACCAAGACAGCTGCTAAACAAAGTGTGACCGAATTAAAACAAAAAACAAACTGGCATTCCCTTAATGATACGTATGAGAAGAACATTTCCCATTCAATAAAGGAGCCAAGGTTTTTAAAAGGAGAACAGAAGCTAAGCTCTACTGAAAAAGGATCGCTTATGCATCGTATAATGCAGAGGCTATCATTTCAGACAAGCGATCCGTCTCACATTAAACAAGAGATTGAAGCCATTTCGAATCGGCTCTCGTTGAATCAAGAAGAAAGACGGGTTATCTCTTACCAACGTATTATTGAGTTTCATCAATCATCAGTAGGAACTCGTTTACTCCATGCGAAAAAAGTAAAAAAAGAGGTGCCTTTTTCATACATCCAACCTAAGGATCGATTCTCCTCTCATGAGGAGGGGGCAGAAGATGATGGCGTTTTAATTCGAGGAATTATTGACGTATTATGGTGGGATGAGAACGGTGAGTTATGTTTACTTGATTATAAAACCGATCGGATTCCATCTTCTAGCTTAGATAAACAAGAAGTCGAAAAGGTCTTAAAAGAACGTTATGAGCATCAAATCGCGTACTACAAGCAAGCAATCGAAACAATTTGGCGTGTGCCGGTAAAGGAATGCTGGCTGTATTTCTTCGACGGAGATATGGACATTCAACTATTCAAATAAAGGCAACTGTTGTACAAAGGTAAAAGCGCCTGACTCATGGAGAAAGGCGCTTTATCATTTAAGAAGGTGTAGGATTGTCAATTTTTTGATCCTTACCAGCAGCATAGCCAAATAAAGAAATGCCAATAGCCGCAACCATAAGAATAAAGAGTGGCACAGTCCAACTTTTTGTACTATCCGCGATGAATCCGAGAAGAAATGGTCCTGTAGCGGCAATCATATAGCCAATAGATTGGGCCATACTAGAAAGCTGTGAAGACTGTTCGACAGTATGCGTACGCAAGACAAAAAACATCATGGCTAAACTAAAGGTTGTCCCCATTCCCATACCTGTAACAACAAGGAATAGAAGAGTTAACGACGATGCAGTTAGAGTGACACCAGCAAGCCCTATTAAAAATAGTAGCCCTGATGCAACAGCAAGCCACGCTTGACTCTTTAATTTAGCTGCAAAAATCGGTACAAAGAATGTAGCTGGAATGAGCCCTACTTGCATTAACGCCATAAACCATCCTGCCTCACTTTCTGTAAAGCCTTTATTTAGCAGAATGTCTGGTAGCCAAGTGAACAAGCTATATGGAATGAACGACTGAAGTCCCATAAATAACGAAACGCACCAAGCGAGCTTCGATTTAAAGATGGAAGAAGAAGGTTGGTTATCTACTTTTCCAGGAACTTTTTTTCGAGACGACAGCATAACAGGCAGCCGTAAGCAAATAAAAAGAACAGCAATTGCCGATAAAACAGCCCATAAAAGCAAAGCATGTTGCCAATTAAAAGCGTTTGACTCAGCTATTGGAACAGATAAGCCAGATGCAAATGCGCCAAAGAGATTCATAGAAACAGAGTAGATGCCCATCATAATACCAATTCGCAATGGAAAACTAAGTTTAATTAGTCCAGGCATTAGAACGTTTCCGACTGCTATACCAAGACCAAGTAAAAGGGTACCTACTAACAAGAACGGTGTATATCCAAGGGAGCGGAACACAATGCCAATGGTTAAGACAATCATAGCGAATAAAAGCATGAATTCCATCCCTGTTTTCCGAGAAATTCTCGGTACGAGAGGTGAAAATAAACCAAACATTACTAGTGGCAATGTATTAACCAAACCAATGGTTACATTTGAAATGGCTAAATCCTCTCTTATAAACGGAATTAACGGTCCGAATGAAGTCATAGGAGATCGTAAGGTAGCGGCAATCAATAAGATAGACGTAAGGAGCAAAAACGTATAATAGTGTTCCTTGTTGTTGGTTCGCAGTTTTTGCATAGTAATCTCCTTCACAATGAGTAAACATTATTAAGTCACAATGTATTATTTTACTCCTGAGGAGAAAGGGAAATCAAGCTTTCTTTCAGCGCAACCATTAATAGGAAATGTCAGTGGTTTAAACGAATAGCTCAGAGTTTTAGAAAACGCTATCAATGTTAACTCGTTTAATGAAATGAAACGAGTTAACAAAGAGTGAAGGGCTTTTTTTATGTTATAATTAAAACTATTCAGTCTAATAAGGGAGGAATGAGTGGGGTTTTTGAACACAGTGAGTATCGCTGGCTGACTTTTGAAGACGCAAAGAGTATGTTGTCAATACCAGGGACAGAAGATGTTCTATCGTTTATTGAAGACCATTTTGTGAATAAAAAGCCAAAGAATTTTTTGAGAATTGAGGTGGAGGAATGTTCATTGTAAATGTAGAAGGGGCAGTTTGGAATGATGGAAAATGGCTTGTTATTGAAAGAAGCTCAAAAGAAGCACATGCAGGAGGACTACTGTCATTAGTAGGTGGTAAAGTCGATGCATCTGGAATCGATAAAGATGTATTAGAAAAAACGATACAGCGTGAGTTTTTAGAAGAAGTTGGTTTGAAATTGAAAAATGATATGGTCTATGTGCGAAATACGACTTTTGCAGTGAACGGAAAGCCTGTCATTGACATTGTGTTTCTATGTGAACGAGAAGAAGGAAGCCAACCTTCAATCGTAAGTGCAGATGAGGTTGCAGACATTCATTGGATGACCTTTGAGGAGATCCAATCACATAGCAAAGCACCGGATTATTTTATAGAAAGTATTTGTATGGCAGAGAAAGTACGATTACGCCAAAGGGAGTGATACATTTGGAACAGCTGTTAAAGCAAGCATTAAGAGAATCTTATGAACTGAATATGGATCAGGTGAAGGCCGTTACAAACGAAATGTTTTCGTGTTCAAGTGGTCATAAGCGTTATTTTGTTCGCGTAACAAATTATAAAACGATAGTAGAGCAGCAAGCAGAAGTAGACTGGACTGTTTGGCTACATGATAAAGGGCTGGCTGCACCGGAAGTTCTGTTTTCGAAAAGAGATCGTTCAATTGAATCAATCACTTACAAAGATAAAGAAATACGTATAGTTGTATATCGGGCAGCACCAGGTGAGCATGCAAAAAAAAATCAATGGAATAAGGAGACGTTTGAACGATTAGGAGAAGAGATTGGACGGATTCATACAATGTCTAAATTGTATCAAGGAAATACGCGGGCCATTAATGATTGGCACATGAATGATGAATACAATTGGAGGAAATACATACCGAAAGTAGAAAAGAGAGTACGAGAGACGATGGAGAGCATTTTTCGTGATCTTGAAGCAGTGCCAAAAACGAACGATACATACGGACTCGTTCATGGAGATGTATGGTTGGAGAATGTTTTGGTAGAGAAGAATAAACTCACCCTTATTGATTACCAAGATTGTGAGAAGCATTTTTTACTGTTTGATTTAGTTGTGCCGGTTTATAGTGCAATGGAATATTCCTTTCATGGAAATGGAAGCATTGTGGCATATGTTCATGAACTGACCAAAGCAATCTTTCAAGGGTACGCTCGAGAATGTTGGCTACCGCCCACTTATCTAGATCATCTGCTGCTTATGTTCCGATTAAAGGAAGTAGCGGATTACTTGCTCATGCATATCTATGGCCATGAGGTGCGAGGAGAAGAGGAAGAGCGTCTGTTTAATCTGTATCGCATAAAGATTGAACAAAATCATCTTCAGTACTTGATTACAAAGGAGCTTATTGAGGAATTAAAAACGTTAGTTGTCTAAGAGAAAGGGATCCCTCCCTCTCTTTTAGAAGTTTAATAGCCACGTTTGTTGCCTTTTTTCACTTCATTCCAATCCACATCAATATTTTTCCGCACGGTTTGAAGTAGGTTAAAGAGGGTTTCTACTTCGGTAGATGATAACCCCTTTAAAGCGACCGCCTCTGAATGGTTATTTTCTCTAAGTAAAAATTGATACACCTCTTTTCCTCGCTCAGTGGGGAAAAGCTTTTTTATTTTTCGATTGGATGGATCTTCTTGTTTATAGATAAAGCCTTGATTTTCCAGCTTCGTAATGGCTCTGGCTGCAGTCGTTCGATCGACTTTTAACATTTCGGCGATCTTTTCTTGAATAGAACCGGGGTGTTCATAAATTCGAATTAAATAAAGGTATTGGCCCTTTGTAAGATCAATTTCTTTAAATTCAATATTACTTATTGAATCGAGGGCACGAGCAATGGTCCCTATTTCGCGAAGAATTTCTTTCATAGAAAAACTCCTTTCATTTTTTGTTGCAAATACAACAAAAATACGTTACGTTAGATTGTGAGTACATGAGAAAGAAATGAGGATACGTTTATGAATAAACAGATTATTGTTAATCAAGAGCAGTTAGAGCTTGCTTTTTCTATTAGAAAGAAGGTTTTTGTTGACGAACAATATTGCCCAATAGAAGATGAATTTGACGCCTTTGATGATTTAACGTCCCCTTGCACACATGTTTTAGTTTATTATAACGAAAAACCAGTTGGAACGGGAAGAGTTCGTCAAGTAGAAGGAAAAGCAAAGTTAGAGCGAATTTGCCTACTTAAAGAATATCGGAAGCACGGGTTAGGTAAAGAGATTATTACGTTGCTAGAAGAGATCGCTCGAGAAATGGGTTGTGTGAAGGCTCTTTTACATGGTCAGACACATGCAGAAGGGTTTTATGAAAAGCTCGGTTACGTGACAACCTCTGACGTTTTTGAAGAAGATGGCATTCCTCACGTTAAAATGGAAAAGTCATTTCAATAAATGAAAAAGGAGGGGGATGTATGTCAGTTGAGTTATTAACACCCTTTCGAAAAAAGATGCTTGTTGTTTCCATACTCTCAGCATCTTTTTTATTTTTGCTCAATCAATTTTTGCTTATTACGGCTTTTCCACAAATTATGGAAGATTTTTCGATTAATGCGACCCAAGTTCAGTGGTTAACCACTTCTTTTCTGTTAACGACAACAACGTTAATTCCAACAATGGGTTATTTCATGGGAAGGTTTCAAGCACGTACGTTAACGTTCGTTGCTATTTCGTTCTTTATTTTGGGAACCCTATTAGCCATTTTCGCACAAACGTTTACGCTTCTCATTGTAGCAAGAGTTATTCAAGCAGTTGGTGCTGGGATGATGCTTCCCCTCGTACAAACTGTTCTCTTGCTCGTCTACCCAATTGAAAAACGTGGTTATGCGATGGGCCTGATGACCATGGTTGTGAATGTAGCACCAGCTATAGGTCCTTCCATTGCAGGCTATATCGTTGATTTATCAAGCTGGCGTTTCTTATTTTGGCTCGTGCTTCCTCTGGCGATTGCCCTTTTCGTATTAAATAGTATATTCATGCAGAACATTACAGAGAAAGGGCAGGCGAGGTTAAGTATACCGTCGCTGTTTTTCTCAGCCATTGGCTTTGCCGGTACCATTCTGGCGATAAGTAATTTCAGTGTGTACGGACTAGCCAGTATGTATGTCATCATACCTGCAGTAATCGGCATGCTAGCGCTAACGACGTTTATTTGGATACAACTTATATCTGATCAGCCGATGTTAAATGTGCGGCTATTTCGTTTAAAATGGTTTGTCCATGGTACGTTATTGTCATTTGTCATTTCGATCTTACTGTTATCAACAGAAACACTCCTCCCGTTGTTTATTCAAGATGTACAAGGGCGGACTGCTTTTATTTCGGGCATGACCTTGTTGCCTGGCACATTGTTACTATCTGTAACTTCTTTTCTAGCTGGAAAATGGTTTGATCAATACGGTGGCAAAGTGCTCGGTATCATTGGCTATTCGGTTATGGCCGTGACATTTATGTGGTTTACGATAATGGGGGCAGACACAACTGTAATCGCTATGATTGTTTGTTTTAGCTTATTTATGGGAGCCGTTGGGATTGTGATGACACCGGCAACCGCTATCGCTATGAATGCTTTACAGCAAGAAGACCTTCCTCATGGGACAGCGATAGTGAACACCGTTAAACAATTTGGAGCTGCACTCGGCGTTACAATTTTAACAACCGTTGTAAGTATTCAAGCGGCACAGCCGGAATACTCTTATATTGAGGGTACGTTAAGAGGTCTCTCGATGGCTTTTGCTACAATGGGCGTTTTTTCTTTTATCGCATTACTGCTTGTGCTCTATACAAAGAATCGTAGTCGATCAAAAAATACACTTTTGTAGGAAGTACCCCACTAATGTTGTTGGGGTATTTTGTTTAATGAAAATCGTTACAGGTGGGAGTTAATCTATTATAGTAAGTAGTGAAAGGGGCGGAATAGAGTGAAGGAAAATGGAAATCGAGGCCTTTTAACGGCCATTTTAGTTTGTTTGATTTTACTTGTACTTGGTTTTGGTAATGGTGGTACTGACATGGGGTCTGATTTTCCTCAACAAATTGAAACCTTCGCAAATGAAGATCAAGTGCTATCATTAGGGGATGATAAAATCATTATACACACCAGCTACAATGAAATCATTGTGTTGCAGTGGAACATTGATACGCAAACGTTTGAAAAGATTCAAACCTACGACTATATGTTGGAAGAATAAGCAGTTAAACAAATGAGTTCGTTTCATATTGGATGAGTGGAGAACGCTTCCCCTTTAAAGCGTTTGGTAAGATAGCTATCTGTTCGTTCTAAAGCCTTATTTTGGAATCAGCCAACTCATAAATAGGCGCATGGTTTTCAATCATGTTTAAAAATTAGACAAAAAGGGTATGAAAATTTAATTATTTTTAAAATATACTGTCTTTTTATCTAATTGTGTGCCACAATGTAGATACAGCAATCACTTTAGGCTGAATAAATAGTAGGGAGGTCCCGTACATTGTATAAAATTATACGAATGTTAAACGGGGCAACAGAAACCCTTAAAGACACGAACAGCCAACTAGATAAGGTTTTTATTGATCCTGTTGCCGCGCAATCTTTGGCAAGTAAATTGAACAATCATCTATACTCGAATGCTGAACGTTGGAAAGTGACAACCATTAATGGCGTTGATTATTAAGATATAAAAGCAATTACAGCTTATGTAATTGCTTTTTTGTTTCGCTAAAAAGATGATTTGTATAAAACAAGCTAGCCCTTACACAGGCTAGCTTGTTTTGATGATTTATTCATAAACGTGGATCGTTACGTTTTGACGACCAAAGTTTAATGCATCTTGACGTTCAGGCATAAACAGGTCAATTTTGTTGCCATTAATAGCGCCACCAGTGTCACCAGCAATCGCTTCTCCATAGCCTTCTACGTATACTTTGCTACCAAGCGGTATAACGTTAGGATCAACAGCAATCACTTTTTGATTCGGATTCGCTCTTAAATCAATCCCAGTAGCTGTTACCCCAGAGCACCCTTCACAGAAGGCAGTGTAGGCCGTAGCTTCCACACTCATTGTTGTAGTGCCTTCAGTTTGTGTTGGCTCAGAACTAGTGGATTCAGTTGAATTCGTTGATTCAGTCGTTTCAGCTGGTGCTTCAGAAGAGCTTGTTTCATTTGAAGCACTTGTCGATTCTGAATTTGTTGACTCAGCTGCAGTCGATTCATTTGAAGTTGTTTGAGGTGCAGATTCATTCGATTGAATTTCACCTTTCACTTGACCTTGTTCACCTTCACCAGGCATTGTTAATTGTTGACCGATAAAGATTAAGTTCTTATCGTAAATGTCTGGATTTAATTCTACTATATTTTGTACGTCTGTTTGATGCTTGTTAGCAATTTGACTCAATGTATCTCCGCTTTTGACTTCATATGCAAATGCTGGAGTGGCAACAAGTATTGATCCTAAGACAGCAAGTGACGTGACTAATTTTTTCATACTGTAAAACTCCCCTTATAATGTAGTATTCATCCCCAAGTAATGGAACTATGAAAATGTGTAAGATGAGTCGTTCTTGTGTGTAATTCCATTTTTGTGCGGAATGTCTCTCGCAAGATCAAACTATACAGAACATAAGTTACTCTTTCAACCCATTTTCCGCGAAGTAATGAACTTGTAAAATGACTGTAATCCGCATAGGTACAGGGATTATGCGTGTAAATAAGGGGAACTATAATAGTAGTAGGACGTTCAGCTTGTTCGACAAAACTTGATATTACATAGATATTACAGGAGAAAAGTCATGGGAACGTGTGATTTCGTCTAAAACTGACATAAAGAGACGTACTCAACAAACTCTACTTAAATCGCGTATGCTGAGGTTTAACTAAAAGCAGGAGATGAATAAAGGAATGACAAGGTGAGAAAAAGAAAGTAAGGCGATCGAATGTGAGACTATTAATGAAGAAAAAGAAAATCGGTGCGTTGAGTTTTATAGAAAAGGTCATAAAAAAACACAACTCAGTAGAATTGTGTTAGATCATTAGAGTAACCGTTGAAAAGAAACAACAAGAAGAACAACGATCACGAGACTTGGAAGCAAGTTAGCAATTTTAACATTAATCACATTTAATAGGTTAAGCCCTATGGCAAGTATGAGAATGCCTCCAATACATGTAATCTCTGCGATGATCATGTCCATTAGCATATTCGGTACAAAAGCATCGATTTGATTGGCTAGCAACGTAATACTAGCTTGATAAAGAAAGACAGGAATGGCAGCAAAGAATACGCCGATCCCTAGTGTTGAAGAGATAATAAGTGCAGAAAATCCATCAATGGACGATTTTGTAAATAATAAACTATGATCACCACGAAGTGCTGCTTCTAGTGGGCCGATAATAGCCATTGCCCCTGTTGCAAAAATAAGTGTAGAGCTAACAAAAGCTTGAGCTACGTTACCTTGGCTGTTCTTACCAATTTTTGTTCCTAACCATTGACCAAGCTGATTTAAGCGTTCATCAATTTGGAGCCAGCTACCGAGTAATGCGCCACTTGTCAAACTTATAATGATAATAAGGAAATTTTCACCTGTGACGGCCATTTGAATCCCGATGACAATTAATGCAAGGGAGAGTGCTTGCATGATAAGCTTACTTATCTCCTCAGGTACGTTTCGAATTCGTACACCAATTAATGAAGCAACAGCAATGGCTGCTGCATTAATAATCGTTCCTAATAACATTTCACGCCTCATTCCATCTAGCAATGCTTCATTATAGCAAATTCGTTTAGCATGTTAAAGTGATTCTGAATGCTAAAGAGTATTCAGTTAATTGGAAGAAGGATAGAGAGGTTTTCCTTTATATATATGGAAAAAAGCGCACAGGTGAGCCATTCAATGTTGCTGTTACATTTGAGTTAAAGGAATTTGAAGGGAATAAGATGTGGGGAATTGAGCCGCATTTCGAACCAAGAAAAGATCCGAGCTCATACACCAGGGCAGACGCTCCATTTAAGCCTGAGTTCTTGGGTTATACACTGACAAAAAAAGAGATCCAGGATGTACGAGCTGGTGGGAAAGTTATGATTACAGCAACAAGTAAAAAAGGAAAGAGTTTTGATTGCAATGTCTCACTTGAGCTTAAAGAATTCAAAGGGAACAAGTTCTGGGGGCTAGAGGCTCATTTCGCTTAATAGAGGTTAGATGTTACGTTAACGACCAGACTTTTGTCTGGTCGTTTTTGTGGTTTTGAAATAGTCATTATAAGGAGTCTATTGAGGTATTTTAATATAAAGTGTTACAATTTCACTATGGTTAAAGATGGAACCACGATAAAATTTATGTGAAAGTATGCAATAAGTATCTAGTTAAATAAAGATTAAATAATTTAGGGAGGTTAATATTTGAATCAGTGGAAAGTGAAATCTAAAAAATGGATAGTCCGCTCATTAGAGAAGGTTATTGGTAAGTTGAAAGACCTTCCTGTGACACCTCTATATGATGATTTAACGCCCGATGATGACGTTGATAAAAACGGTATCTACGCTGGGGCTATTAGGTCTGGTTTAGAAAATAAGAAAGTATATAACATTGCAGTTACTGGTCCATATGGTTCTGGAAAAAGTAGTATTCTGAAAACCTTTGAAAAGAATCATGACAATACCTATCACTTCTTAAACATCTCACTCGCCACATTTAGTAATAACACATCTAATAATTTTCAAGATGAAGAACACATGGAAAAACATAGAGCGTTAGAGAAGAGTATTCTCCAGCAGATGATTTACAGAGTTTCAACTAAAACCATTCCGTTTTCGAGATTCAGAAAAATTACACACGTAGACAATGGAACGACAATTAAACAAGTCTTTTTATTTATGCTGTTTATTGCAGGGCTTATCTATTTTTTTCTACCAAACCTCTTCGGATCAATCTTTGAAAATTCATTGTTAAACCAGAGCGAAGAAACAATATCACTTATATTTGCGCTTTTGTTATTCGCTTTTATTAGCCTATATGCGTTTTTTTTTATTAGCAAATTATATCGATCTTTGCGGGGAAATATCAACTTTAATAAGGTGACACTGGCCAATTCTTCAATTGAAATGGAAAAAAGAGTGGATAAGGATTCAATTTTTGATCGATTTATTGATGAGATACTTTACTTTTTTCAATCAACTAAATATGATGTTGTATTTTTCGAGGATTTAGATCGATTTGATAGTTTAGATATTTTCGAACGGTTAAGAGAACTTAATTCACTTATTAACAATTCCGAACTTGTAAATAGACGTGTGGTTTTCATTTATGCGATTAAGGATGATATCTTTGGAGAAGAAGAAGTTGATACAATTGAGCAGAGTCGCAATCGGACAAAGTTTTTCGACCTTATTATACCAATAGTTCCTATTATACATAGTTCTAATTCTGCAGAAAAACTAAGTGAAAAAATTAACAGTTCATCGTATAAAGATGATATAAATCCTGATTTACTTCAGGATATAAGTCTTTATATTGATGATATGCGTATTTTAAAGAATATATATAACGAATTTGACATTTATATGAAAAAGCTTGGAGGAAAGATTGCACTCGATGCAAATAAGTTGTTCGGATTAATTATCTATAAAAACCTACATCCAGTTGATTTTTCACAACTCCAATACAATCAAGGCCTCGTCTATCAAATGATAAATCAAAGGGGTATGATTATTCAGCAAAGATTGTCGTCATTAGACAAGGAAATAAACAATATAGAGAAAAGAATAATAGCGGCTACGGATGAAGAACTAAACTCTATTGAGGAATTACAGCTAATTTATTTGAATGGTTTGAATGCAAAAGTTAGCCCTTCTAATGTTTATCACATTAAGTTAGAAGGAGAGGATTTCGGAAGAAGCAACTACTCAATTAAACCACCTTTTTTTGAGAAATTAAGAAACTCGGAAAGAGTTGATTATAATATTGGAAATAACCATAAAAGGCATAAGGGAATTTCTAAAAAATCTGCTATTGCAACAGTGTTTGGAACAAAGGAAAATTACTTTGAACGAGAATCAAGAATTCAAGATAGAACAGAGGGTAAAGTAGAAGATTATAAAAATCAGCTTTCAAAATTAAAGAGAGAGAGAGCAGATGTCAATGATCTAAGCCTAAAAGAACTAATTGCAGAAAGCGGTAGAGATATTTTTCCAGAAGATTTGTTAAATAATGATTTACTCATCTATCTCGTTCGTCATGGGTATATTGATGATACATACAATTATTATATCTCTCGTTTTCACACAGGCAGTCTAACAAAGAATGATATGGATTTTATTCTTAATGTTAAGAACTACAAAGAGAGTGGTTTTTCGTACTCTCTAAATAATATTGGTAGCGTTATCTCTCGACTTAGATTAAGTGAATTTAAACAGCGAGAGATCCTCAATTATGATTTATTGGACTTTGTATTAGAGAAAAAAGAATTTCAGGCACATGTGAGCTTTATACTTTCTCAATTAACAAATGAAGAGGGAGGTACTCTTGAATTTATTACAGTGTTCAAAGAAAGAACAAATCATAAGGAGACTTTTATCAAACATATTTGTCATAAATGGAGCAACATGTGGGTTTACATCGAGGAGAGTTCTAACCTGCCAGAAAAAGACATTCAGGCCTTTTTAACTGACATCTTAACTTTTGCTGATGTGTCAGACATTGGTGAGTTAAATAAAAAGGATCACTTAGCAAACTACCTCTCAGAGTTCACAAATTACCATAGAGTATCGGAGAACTTACCTATCGAAAAGGAGCAAGCTATTCTCCGTGAGCTTCAGGTGAAATTTAAAACTACAGAGCATCTTAGACAGAAGGAAGATGTGTTTAACTTTGCTGTGCAGGAAGATTTATATCAAATTAATAAGGAGACACTGTCTGATATTTTACAAGGTAAGGTCAACAACTTAACTTATTCGGAAATCAAAGGTGCGAATATGGAAGGCGTGATTGCTTATGTTGATCAAAATATAAACGAGTATGTCCGCAGAGTGCTGCTAGATGCAGAAATACATCAAGAAACAGAAGAGATGATAATAGAGTTATTAAATGAGGAATTACTGGACAGAGACTTGAAGGAGCAAATTGTTCATCAACAAACTGTACGCATTCAAGATGTGACCGAGGTTGATCAAGATTTATGGGAGGTTTTATTTGCACAAGACAAGCTCTCAATCAGTTGGCATAATGTTTCACACTATTATAGAGCGGTAGAAAGCTTCAATGAAACAATGACTGGCTATCTAAATGATACGCACCGTGCAGATGAACTTTCCAAAGAGAATCTATCTGATGTTAAAACAATAGATGAAGTTGACCGTGATATAGTATCAAGCGCAATTATTGAAATTGAAGGTATTAAGAATTCTTCATATAAAAAATTAGCAAGTAGTGTTATCCATTGGGATTTCTACTCGACAGATAAGTTATCTGAAGAACGCGTACAGATCCTAATTGAACTAAAAGTATTGACCCTAACAGTAGAGAATTATAAGGATTTAAAAGAGAAACACCCTAGTCTACATGTTAAATTAATTGAAGAGAACATTACAAGCTTTATTAACTTTATTAACGACCAGGACAAATATGAGTTAGATATACACGATTTCGAAACTCTTTTCAATTCACAAAAAACCAATGCCTATAAAGAGGAGTTACTTTACATTCTTTCAAAATCGCTCGTTTCAGATTTGAAGGAAGAAGGATCACGTGAGCTAGTGATGACATTAATTAAGTTTATAGTTAAATCACGTTTGGAGATTAATTCAGATTTGACAGAAGTGCTGTTTTCGTTTCGAGGGCAACAAAGTCTAAAAATCATGTTTCTGACTAGCCAGATACCATACTTGGAGCATCAAACAATTACTGGACTGCTACAACAGTTAGGCGAACCTTATAAAAGCATTACAGAGAATGGAAGGAAGCCAACCCTTGATGATAACGAATGGAATCAAGCGCTTTTAAGCGAATTGGTGGAATCTGATTACATTTCATCTTACAAAATTGAAAAGGATAAACTTAGAGTGTATACAAAAGCTGCATAATGTTTGAGGTAGTACGCTTAATTTTATTTATATCGCAAAAAAAATCCGTTAAGCATATGCTTAGCGGATTTTTATTCGGTCACTACCGCCTCACTATCCCACAGTACTTTGATTTCTTTGTAAATTGATTTAATTTTCCCCTTATTTGTTCCGTTGTAATTCGAATCGACCCAGGGGGAAGGAGCGCCATTCCGATAGGGCTTATCGAGTCCATATTCAAAGATAAGCGGTTCATCGGTATCCATCTTCGTTCCTGTTCGTATATTCGTTTTATCGGCACCGATGTGATTATCCCAATTGCCATCTGCATCAATAATAGGAGAGAGTTGATCAAAGAATGTCCGTTGACCAATAACGGTTCCACTTGGGTTGCTACGTTCAAACCACTTTACATACAAATCATAAAGGAATTGCTTTGGTATCAGGTCCCATTTAAACTCTTCGTTTAATTCATTCCAGAAATCGAGGATAGGGTTATTCTTCTCTCTATATTGATCTAGGAGATACGCTGAGGCTTGTGGGACGATGAATTCATCAAACTTGAGCGATAAGGCTTTAAACAACACATACTCCAGCATTTCTTTTCTCGCTATATAATCACTCTTAATATAAGACTTCTCGTGGCTCAATTCGTCAATGCGCTTGGTTTCTCAGTTGGAAATTTATCACAAGGAGATGTTGTTTTACTTCATGGTGCTGAACAGTTAGCCCCTGGGATTAAACAATATGTTCGTGATGTGTTTGATCAGCTAAATGACAACGGGGTCAGCGTGGTTTTCATTTATAACAGCATAGACCGAATGCTTACTGACCGTGGTTTTAACCAATTCGAAAGCTCTGATTATACGCTGCTCGGTGGGATGACTAAATCGACGATTGCGGATTATGAAGACCTACTTAAACAAGAAGTTCCGATTGCATTAAAAACACTATTGGAGCACAAAGAGAAGTGTCGATACTATTTGCGTCGAGGATTTGACAATTTGGTCTTTTCAAGTGATATCCAAATGGGGTTTAAATGTTAAACCTGTTACGTAATATGTAATATGTTTACTTAACTGAATTAGTAAAACAAAGCCTTTTCCTAATCTCACAGGAGAGGCTTTTTTGTTTTGCTGGTACTCGCTTTAGTTGTGTGAACTTTTAATTTATAATTAAGTGAAAGAAGTAGTTAAGGCTACTCTGTTGGTATTTTATTTTTGGTTATAGAGATAGTTTTGGTTGTTAAAAAAGAATAGTTACTATTAATATATGAGGTGGGTTCATTGAAAAAAAGAGTTGAAATCAACACTATTCAGGAATACATATCGGCTTTAGAAAACTTGGACGGTGATAAACATTATTTTAGAGGTGAACCGAGTATAACCTACGAAAAAGTAATGGCTTCTGCGTACAGACCACATAATTCTTTATTCACAGAGAAAGAGGTGTATATAGAATATCAGAAAGCATTAAACGAATATTTTTTAGAGATAGCTCATGATATTTCTGAAATAGAAAGAGATAACTTCATGCATTATGCTCAACATCATGGACTACCTACACCTCTAGTCGATATTACATCTAACCCAAGCACAGCATTATTTTTTGCAACTAGTTCAAATTTTGAAGAGAATGAAGCGAGGGTGCATGTTTTCGACAAGAGAAGATTTCTTGATTTTTCTAAATTTAAAAAGAAAGATAAAATGACTTTGAACGATTTTTATTTTAATAACGATTTTACAAAATACTTGTACATTACTATGAGTAAACTTCCTAATGTTATTAAAGATCAACTTATAATAGAATGTGCGGAAAATTTATCTGCACAGGAACATGTGTGGAAGAATCAAAACTATGATGAAGAAGTTGGTAAGTATCTAGAATCTACAGTGAGACATGCTTTAAATGAGGCCTTAAAGTCAAATAATGATTTTTCAAGTGTAACCGTAGGGGAAATCATTAATCAATTTGATAAATATTTTAATTATGATCGTTCTTATATTAATGATGAAAATACATACAAGCACACATTTAATTCTCCAGGCAGCCCATTTCCACACTTAGTATTAGAACTACCTTTTAAACACAACAGTCTAGATAAGAAGACAATAATTACTTTAACATTAATTAAAGTTCAAATTATGTTCCTACTAGAAGATCTATTTTCAAGGGGAGGTACACCTGAAAGATATTTAAGTTTGAAAGATCGTTTTGACATTGTATTTCCACTTATAGTGGATCATCCCGCGATGAGATCAGGAAGAATGAAATCTCAAGAAGGAACTTTTCTTTTTCAACTTACTCATTATGCTATAGATTTTCCTAGATACATTAGTTTTAGTAAAATTGAAAGTGACATTGAATTCGTGATAAAAGATAAAGAAAAAGTCTTCAGAACCTTAGATAGAATGGGGATTAATCAGAAAATTATATTCCCAGATCACGACAACATTGCAACGTTTTTAAAAACAAAACATTTAATGTAACCGATTGCCATTTTTTTAACTAACCGGTGCAATATGAGTATATCTTCTATAGGGAGAATTTTTATTAGGGAGGAGAATGTTTGTTGCTATAAACGATTCCTTTAGGGATTGGTCTTGCTATTGGTCTTAGGGGATGTTAGTTAAAGAAGACCAAAGAAAAAGCACTCTAATTCGAGTGCTTTTTTTAAATCTTTTGGATTAAGATCCACATTTGAACAGGGCTTAGTCCAATCCTTTTCTAAATGTCACACGCGGTAGGATTTCTTCTCTCATTCAATGTGAGTACCAATTTATGCGCAATATCTAGAGAAGTACTTTCATCTTGCATGTCTAGAACTATATCTGATGTTAATTTGTTTGGTTCAATGTAATCATTATGCATCTTTTTGACCGACAGAAAATACTGTTCAACTACACTTCGCAACTCTCTTCCTCTATCAGTTACATCTCTAAGCACCCTTCTTGCAAGACGAACATCTGGTTCTAAATCTAAAAAAATTTTCAAATCAAACATATTGTTCAAAGCTTTTATGTTAAATAAAAGAATACCTTCGACTATGATATATTTCTTCGGAAAAAATTCCTCATAGTGCGTCCTTGTGCTAGTGATAAAGTCATAAAAAGGGATATCGGAGCGTTTCCCCTTCTTAAACTCTTGCAAGCAACGGAACAATAAATCAGTATCGTAAGCTTCAATTCGGTCAAAATTAATCGAGTGCAGTTCACTCCCAACTGGATTCTTATAAAATCTGTCCATACTCAATACACAAGCATCAGTAAAACCTATTTTACGAGCTAATAACTCAGAGAACGTTGATTTGCCTGAGCAACTTCCTCCTGATATACCTATTAAGTATGTCATGAGCTATACCTTCCTTTTTAAAACCAGCGGATCATATTGTCCATTAAGGTTTTTGGCTTTTTTCTTGAAATTAAATTGAACTAAGAAGGTGCCAACACAAGTTAGAACGATTCCGATGATTTCAATTGTTGAAACCCGTTCCCCATAGAAAATCGCAACCATTAATGTTATTTGTATAGGCATCGTATTTGTCGTAATGCTTGACTCAGCTGCGGTTAGTTCTCTCAAAGAAATGTTCCAGAGTGTAAATGCAAAAGCAGTATTAACAACTGCTAGCCAGATTACCAGAGACCATTGGTTAAACCCAAGGCTCGGCATCGTTTCTCCAACTGATAGACTGGTTAGGGAGAGCAGTGCGGACCCAACAATCATGCTCAAACACGTTATAACGACTGCTGGGATCTTTTTTGCCCTATTTACACTCCGACCTAAAAGACTTGAAACAGCATTGAAGAATACTCCTATTAAAGCAATGGCCAGACCAAATATACTCAAAGTTAAATTACCATTTGGAATGAAGAATATAATGATTCCCGTTACGTTTATTGCAATACCAATCCATTTCTTCATTGATAATTTTTCAGATAAAAAAGTCCAGCTCATTAGAGCTACTAGCACAGTCGTAAAATTTAGTAAGAGAGTAACCATTGAAGCTGGAAGGTGATCTAAAGCGACAAATTGAGCACCTTGTGTGAACGTATAGTGTGTAAGACCCAAAATTGCAATTAAAATCCAATCTTTCCTGGACAAATTTTTTATGGCAAAGAGGTTCTTTTTAAAAAACAAAAATGGCAGTAAGCACAGGCTAGCTATTCCATACCTCAGAGCAGCATATATTAACGGAGGAATGTCTTCTAAACCATACTTTATAAAAACCCAAGAAGTCGACCATAAGAAAGTAACAAATATGGCAATGAAGATGGCTTTTGTGTGGTTACTTATTTTCATGTTACCACCATGCTATTGGCTCAGAACCAACTTCAAGCGGTTTAATGTATTTATAAGCTTCAATTGGTTGCTTTATCAAATCAATGTCATAATAACCACCTGTCTTGATAAATTTATCTCTGATAGAGTCCTTAATGTTGTCTCTTTTCTCGTTTCCCTTATGAATTCCATGGTGGTCAAATGAGAACTCGGGTTGTAAAAAAATAAAGTAAGAGCCCTCTATAGGAGAGTATCTCGGATGGTTTTTTGGATAAAAAGAAGCAAAGGTTGTAGTGAAAAGTCTCACACCATTAAAAGTAAATTGCCAGTCACTATGATCTATTTGCGTTTGCATAACGTTTTCTCCAGTTGGGTCAAAGGCAGATAGGTTATCCATCGTATTCTTCAAGACCGAACAAAGTCCGTCAAAACTGTCCTCTAGATTAGAATTTTTAATTTCAAATACATACCCATCTAACCCTTCCGCATCCGCAGCCTTTGTAAACCTTATCAATGAAGGAAGGCTATTTTGAATGTTTCTTTCAAAACTCAACATTTCATCCCATTCATAATTACCCCAAACTTTCGCAGTCCTCGCAAAACTGCATTTTGTATTAAATACTATACCTTGGAAGTTTTTCAGAGAGGGTTCAGTAATCGGATCATGTGCGATATCAAACCTGTTTTTATCACGATGAACAGATTTTTCTAGAACTTTATCTATATTTTTAAATAAATTAATATTGTGATATTTAGAGATTATGAAGAGCTCTCTATGTAATTTCGATATTTCACAACCAAGAGTCATCACTGTTTCTGTTTTCTTTTTCTTTTTGTCTCCCTCGTAATGGTTGATAATGCGTGAAACTTTCCCTGAAGCGATGACAATATTTAAGAACATATCTTCAGCGGATTTCTCTTCAGAATTTAAAATAGATAGTTCATTTATTGCTCTAGGTAATCCCACCTGTTTGTACTCTTCATCTAATCTGTTTAAGTACTGGTTCGATATACAAGTAGATATCACAAAAATATCCGCTAATTCCATTGCCAGCTCTTCCATATCTAACTCTGGTTCTAATAAGATTTCTGCGAGTTCTCCCACCTCTTCATTCAATCTTGCCAATGCAGATATGGATCTCCAGTAACCACCCAGGCTTCTTATATGCTCGTCAATCCTCAGTTGATAGTCTCTTATATTTTCCACACACAATCCTCCTAATTTTTGTCGTTTCAGTTAAATATTTTAACATATTAGTGTAAAAATTGTAATTTATTTATTAAGTGTGTATTTTATAACAGATTCTGGATAAGTGAACATGGTTTGATTATATGTATGAAGCTTCAATTAATGGGTAGTCGACTGGCTACTTTTTTTCTGTTTAAGTGTGGATGGTGCGATACTCATCACTGAAATGGATAAAAGCATAGCTCGTGATGAGCTATGCTTAACTTGTCGGTGAGAGACCAGAATTATCGAAAAAGATCTCTTTTATTTGATAAAAAGAAGGGAATTCTATAATCTTCAACCTTCAAGATAGAACTCTTTTTATTGCTAATTTCTTGCCAAAAAAGTCTTTGAATTATTAAATACGTTCGCTCAGATAACGGTGGTTCAAAGAAAGAAAAAAATATGCTTATTATGACAAAACCTACGATTAAAATTACAAAAAATATAATTACTATTAAATAAAAGAGATGGCTCGCCTCTTCATAAGCTGACGTATAGCTAAATACAGTCAACATGAGATTTGTTAAGAATATGGATACAGTTAAGATAGAGCTTGTTAGAACGAGATGTACAATCGTTTTTAATGAAAATCTGTTCTTTTCAATAAGTATTCTATCTAGATAGGGGAGTAGTTGTAGTTCAATTTGTTCCTTAGTGATTCCTTTATTGGTTATCCAGCTTTTTATTTCAATTTGAGCTATATGCTCAGTGACTTCATAAAATTTCTCGTTATGACCATGGGGATATAACTTAACGATCTTTACCATAAAACGCTTCAATGATAAAGAAAGGATGAACAGTACTGACGGGAAAAGAATTATACCTAAGGAAACTTTAAGATCGAGTGCTATATTCATATTCATAATTGCACCGCATACTAAAAAAAAGAGAAGTAATATGACCAAAAAGAAAAAACCATGACAATAAATTGCTTTTTGTTTATCTCGTCTATGTTTTTTAGGTAATTTTTCATCCCCCTTTATAAAAATATTGTACCAACGTATACGTTTTTGCAGTTTTTATGCTAAACGATCTAATTCTCGAAAATAGTTCACAGGACACCTCGATAATTTTTTTATTCCTCAATGGTTCTATCGGATGTAATGTTCCTGTAATTCACCCACCTTGATACAAAGATCGCTGAGTGGTATCTACTATAATACATCATTCGAGGAATGAGTCCTTTTAAGTGTGTGGTGTTTAAAAATAAAAACCCCAACAAACACTGTTTGTCGGGGTGGTATTGTGATTTTGAATTAAATGGATGTCGGTTCAAAGTACGCCGATTATCTAATTTCATCTTCTTATCTGACTACTCCTGTGAGGTTCTATTCTACGACTTTCTTAGCTAAAAAAAGAAGCAGACATTCATGGATTTCCATGAACACCTGGCTTCTTTACTATTTTCAAGCACCTTACGTTAATGACATCGACATATAAGGTTAGGTGCTTTTAGAGAATAATAAATGATTCAGCGTCACCTTAACCTGCTGCAGCAATCTTATAAATCTTACCGCCATCAGTGATGGCAATAAGTGCGCCATCCTCCGTTACAAGAATATCACGGAAACGTTCGCCTTCGTCAGTTAGTAGGCGTTCTTCTCCAACGATGAGGTCATCTTCAATCACGACACGTGCAATATAGCTTGACGCTAAACCACCGATGAACAAGTTGTTCTCCCATTCAGGAATGGCGTCACTATCATAGAATGACATCCCACTTGGTGCACTTGTTGGATCCCAATAGTATCTTGGTTCAACAAAGCCTTGCGCTTCGTGTTCTGAAATACCATCATTAATTAATTCACCACTGTACTCGATCCCATAGGAAACAATTGGCCAACCATAGTTATTACCTGGTTCAATAATATTCAGCTCATCCCCAGCTTGTGGACCGAATTCAACAATCCACAAGTCTCCTGTTTCAGGGTGGAAGTCCACACCTTGAATATTACGGTGACCGTAGCTGTAAATACCATCTAATGCATCTTCATCTTCAATAAATGGATTCGTATCTACTGCTTCTCCATCTTGTGTAATGTGAATGACTTTACCGAGGTAAGCATCTAAGTCTTGTGCACGTTCGCGAATTGGATCATCTGAACGTTCACCAGTTGTTAAGAACAGGTTGTCTTCATCGTCAAAGATAATACGTCCACCATAGTGTAAGTTACCTTCATATGCTGGTTCTGCTTGGAAGATTACTTCAAAATCTTCAAGTGAAGCTTCGTCGTCTGATAAAACACCTTTACCGACAGCCGTTACAGTACCACCTTCAATATCTTGAGCAAACGTCATAAATACTAATCTTGATTCGTCAAAATCTGGCGCAATGGTTACATCAAGTAAACCACCCTGACCTTCGCTATTTACTTCTGGTGTACCTTCGATTGGATCTGAAACAGAGCCATCTTCAAGGTCCACAATCAGAAGTTCTGCTGAATCTCTTTGCGTAACAAGTAAGCGATTTGTATCAAATTCTTCCATACCCCAAGACACGCCAAGACCCTCAGCAACAACTTCCACATCAAGTTCTGCTTCAGTCTCTACTGCAGGTGCTCTTGTTTGTTCTGGAAAAGCTGGTTCAAATTCAGTAACTTTTGGTTCAGACTCTGCACTTTCATCAGCGCCCTCGTCAACACTTTCTTCTGTATCAGCATCCGAGTTATCCGTTGATTCTTCGTCTGAAGTATCACCATTTCCACATGCTGCCAAAGTTAATACAAACATCACCATTGTAAAGAACATTAATCTTGACCACGAAACTTTCGTCATTGTTTTTCCTCCACGTTTCAAAATAGTAAATTGGCTATATGATCTGAAAGTCATAACCTGTATTTGATACTGAGTTTCAAGGGACTGAACTTTACAAAAAGAAAACTCCTTTGAAAATAACACTATCAATACTATACCCAGATGACAAATAATCAAACGAATGTTCTTAAACAATGCCAGAAAAAAGCATCAGCAAGATGCCGATGCTTTAACACTTTTAAGTAATTTGTGAGATTCAAGCTGATTTGCACCAACTTGAACCAAAAACCCTCTCTGCTCCATAGAAGCAAAGAGGGTAAACATTGATATAGCAAGTATATTAACGTTTGTAAATTTGTCTGAAAAGATAAAGCTACTTGATGCAGAAGATGAAATTCCTTTTTTTGTGATTTATTTATATAGTTTCTTAATTCCTAAGTTGAAGTCCTTATATAACTATGCTTCAACTCAGTTTTTAGCTGAAGAAAAAAAACAATTCTCAGTAAAGATAGGTCTAGAAGTTATCGAATCAATAATTAAACACAATCAATTGAATATGAATGACGTTTCAGCTTTATATAATACAAGTTCAAAAACAAATAAGAAAATCCAAATAAAGTGAAACTAAAATATGAATTCTTACTTATCATGTTTTACTTTGAAGATATTTTCCGTGTACACCTTCGTTTAAAAATAAAAACCCCAACAAACAGTGTTTGCTGGGGTGGTATTGTTAATTTATACATGATCACTATATTAGCTCTTGGATAACAGGTTACAAATGCTTGAGGAAAAAAATAGCGATAGTCTCTTAGTTAGCCGGAAACGCGGGCTCATTGCTTGGGTATGCCGATATTTTATCTGACGATACGGGAATTATTGGCTGGCTGATCAACACTCTAGATTTAATGACCTTTTAGGATTCACTAAATCTGAGTTTGCGTCTGTTAAATTTACAGTGCTTCTATCCTCATAGAAAACAACTACGCTTGTTCCTACCCAGTAGTGCTAATGAGCTGGGCTCTCCTACCTTGAGGTGGTGGAACGTAAGGACGGTTGACTTCGCCCCTACCGCAAGAGCTATACTCCTGCAGTAACTACACCAATCTGTTTCATTCCTATTTGATGTAGATTCATAGCACCAATACGGTCATCATTTGATTGGTATTGACAATTTTTACATTTAAAAATGAGTAGCTTTTTATTTCGATTTGCTTTCTCAATGTGTCCACATTTAGGACATGTTTGGGATGTATACTTCGGATCAACTACAATTACTTTCTGCCCATTTAATTCAGCCTTATACTCAAGCATCAGGCGAAATTGATAAAATGCCCATGACACAGACACATATCTATTTTTCACACGTACTTTTTTAGTAGCCGAACGGACACCTGTTAGATCTTCTAAAATAAACAGTGTACCTCTCGGATATTGATTAACGATTGCCTTTGTCGTTTGATGATTTACATCTGTGACAAAACGGCTTTCTCTTGAACCAATTTCCTTTAACCGCTTACAAGCAGAAGGTGTCTGTCTCATTTGTAGTTGTTTACGTATAGCTTTATATTGACCACGCTTATGTTTTATAACACCACCACTATAAAAAGTAGTCTTCCCTTGACTATCGTAAGTAGTCGCTAAGAAATTAATCCCTAAGTCAATACCCACTATGTTCGTCACTTCCGACGTATCTAACACTGGAAATGCTTTAGTCATCGGTATGTGCAAAAACCATTTTTTATCTTTACTCACTAATTTAGCCGTGCCGAATTTCCAAGTACCATTAAAGTATTTTTTCATACCTTTCCGCTCATAGTTTAGCTTTAGCCGACCACCAAGTGTGTTTACAATAAATTGATTTTGAGTTAGTGAGTAATCGCGTTTCCATACAAGATCAATTAATGGACGTTTAAATTGAACTAAAGACCACTTGTGCTTATTCGACTTATTAGACTTGTACGAGGCGACGACGGTTTTTATTACAGATTGAGCCATTTGACTTTTTAAATTAAACCGTTCTCGTAAACTCGAATAATGCAACTTATTAAGGTAAAATTTATCTAAACATTTCGTCTCAAATATATATTTAGATAACCAATTGCAAGCTTTTTGATAAGCATCACGTGTCAGAACCAACATATTTACTTGTTCATCAGGTACATAGATTTGTACTTTTGCATAAATTATAGTCATGTGTTATTCCCCCTCCATGTTTTTAATCAAGTTCTTCATCGCCCGGCTTGCCGGGAAGGTTTGTTGTTTTTTATTGTTACAACTTCGTTGAGGTATTTCTATCTTTCCATGACTAAAGCTAGTTTCAGCCTTCAATAAGGTAAATTCCCCCATTAATGCTGTTTTTTTCTTCACAAGTCCTCTTATAAAGTCGATAGTAATGTTGAGTGGAATGTTGACTTAATTAATTGAGGGGGAGTTAATCCAATGATTAAAAAGATAAACGGTTTAGTGATACTCACAACGATTACTGCTCTATCGCTTTTAGGGGCGTGTGGTAGCGAAGAGAATTCTAGCGAGGTTCAAGCGAATGAAGGACGACAAGACTATTCACCAGAAGATTTCAAGAAGATAAGTGATGGCTTTGAAGAATATTCTGTTTGGATAGAGACTAGCAATACGCCATCGAGAGAAAGTTCTATTCGTGCTCTTTTTGTTTTTTCAGATGAAAATTTAACAAGTTACGGTAATATTAATGACGAGGATAAACTGACACTTGAGGAAGTTAATGAATTAACCGATGATGAGTTAATCAAACAAGTCGAAAAACATGCAACAAGAATAAGTGAAGGAGAGTATACATTAGATATAACTTTAGATGAATTTGGTCAGAATACAAAAGAAATCTCTCTTATATTAGAAGAAGATTACAACCATATAATAACTTATGATTTAAAATCTTTGTATTGGGAAAGCGGTCTCTCAAGCGAAGTAGAATACATAGCATCCTTGGAAGAAAAAGGAGATCAATTTGAAGTTAATAATGAGGACATCACATTCACATCTATTGAGGACGAACCAAAAAATTTACTTACTATAAACGGAGGGATGATCTCCCAAAGAATATTTGATACAACATATTCAGGATTAAGTATTGGCGAACAGACGGCGTTACTATCACGTGTAGATGAAGGATTTATTGGTTTCGTAATAGATAGTCCAGATACTACTAATAATCGTGTAACAATTGAAGGGAAATAAGATGTTTTGCATCATAAAAAAAGAATTGCACTCGATAAGCCTGGAAAGGTTAATTTTTCTAAAGAGAAAAGAAAGTATCACTAAAGGTACTTTCTTTTACGCACTTATTTTTTCTAAATAAATAAAATTCCTTGTGTCTGCGCTTATTGCATCCACCGCTAGTTGTTCATACCCGAGATCATCTTTATCTGGCGCCTCAATGTTTACTAATTTAATAAATTCTTCTTCTCTCTCATCATTGAGAATACTAAATGTATTTTCATCACTGATTCCACTTATACCCATTAGCACCGCATTCTCTTCCAATTCACTGGTGTCCATTTCCGAATACGTAGGTTTCACATTCTCTTTCTCAGCTACCTCTGGTCAGGGTCCTTAGGTTCAGGGATGGCATCAGCAGCATCACCGCATGCAGTCATAATAAATGCAGATAATAAGCACGAAAAATAGAAGTGAATGTCTTTTTAATTTGTTTGTTTTACGCATATGTACACCTAACCAATCAACAGTTTAGACGATGGATCATGCCATTCTGAACGTTCCGATAAAAAAGGTATTGCTAAATAGAAACCTGCCCTATATAATTATTTACGAAAGCGGTTTCGTAGAAGTCTTACAGCGAATATTACTTAATAAGTAGTTACAGTTGTATGTAGACATTCTTTGTAAGCGCTTAATTAAAACTCTTTTCCGAAAGCGCTTTCTGGTTGTCTTTTATGCAGTACTCATTCAATGATTAGAGGGGGAAATGGCAATGAAAAAATGGTTCATTTACAGTGCAGCACCTTTGTTATCAGTTTCTTTATTGGCAGCTTGTGGAGGTTCAGACGGTGATGATGGCGGTAGTAGTGAAAGTGTAGAAGGGGAAACAACGAGCGAAACGATCGGTTCAGGGGATATTGAATTGGTTTTTTGGGAGTTTGGAAATACTGGATATGATAAATTAATTGAGGAATATGTAGAAGAAAATCCAGACATTACCATTAATCTTCAAAATAGCGATATGAATGATATGCATGATAATTTGTTTACATCGATTTCTGCCGATACTGGCGCACCTGATATCGCGATGATTGAGGAAGCGCAAATTGAGCGGTACCGAACAGCGGAAGATTCATTCAACAACTTATATGACCTAGGCGCTGGAGATGTTCAAGATGAATTTTTAGACTGGGTCTGGAACAATAGTGAAAGTGCGTCTGGTGATTTTGTGTTTGGTTTGCCAACAGATATTGGTCCGACCGTTATGTTTTATCGCACAGATGTGTTTGAAGAGGCAGGTTTTGACTCTTCGCCTGAGGCTGTTTCTGAATTAATTCCAACGTGGGATGCTTATGAAGAAGTGGCTGTGCAAATTTATGAAGAAACAGGAAAGCTTATGACGGATGCAGGTGAGCTTATTTACAATGCGAGAAGAGACCAAGCCTCCCAGCAATACTTCAATACTGATGAAGAGTTAATTATAGATGATCATCCAGAAATACGTGAAGCGTATGACTATACAGCTGATTTCTTTGATCAAGACTTAGCAGGAGATATTCCGCTATGGACACCAGAGTGGTTTGCAGGTATGGCTGATGGTTCTTATGCAACGATGCTTGCCCCAGCTTGGATGCAAGGGGTTATTAAAGACAATAGTCCTGAAGAAGGTATTTGGTCGATTACAACGATGCCAGAAGGAGCAGGAAACTGGGGAGGATCGTTTTTGACGATTCCAAGTGAATCTGAGCATGCAGAAGAAGCATATGCGTTTATTTCGTGGTTAACAGCTCCAGAGCAACAGCTAAAATCATTTTTAGATTATGGATTGTTCCCTTCAGCCCCAGCGGTGTACGAGATGGACGAATTCATTAATTATGAAGATGCATATTTCGGTGGAATTCCAACAGCACAAGTATTCTCAGAAGCAGCTCAGCAAGTTATTCCTGTTTATAAAGGACGCAACTACTATTCGATTGATGATGTCATAAAAGAAGCAATAGATAACGTATCTGCTGGTGATGATCGCGATGAAGAATGGTCGGCTTCTTTAGATACGATAGATCGTATTTTAGCCCGTTAATCTTTGCGATTTTAGGGTGGCTCTCATGTTAATGAGTCATCCTTTTTACTACTCTTAAAAAAACCAGTAGGGAGGTTTAACGTTGAAGGCAGCTCAATCAACTCAAATAGACCCAAACATAAAGCCAAAAGGCAATCGAGAGAAAAGACGTACAGCATTAGCTGCGTACTTCTTTGTTTCACCATTTTTTATTTTGTTTTTAATTTTTGGGCTTTTTCCGATGGTGTTTAGCTTCTACTTAGCTTTTTTCCGGTGGGATGGACTTGGAGAGATGACGTATGTGGGTCTAGCAAATTTTCAATTTATTTTCAATGATCCTGTTTTTTACTCCTCTATTCTAAATACCTTTATTATTGGTCTATTAGGAACGCTACCACAAATTATCTTCGCTATATTAATTGCCTTTGCTTTAAATTCGGCGTTAATAAAGTTTAGAAATACATTTCGCACGATTATTTTTTTACCATACATTACGTCTGTCGTCGCAGTAGCGATTATTTTTGGAGTCGTTTTTAACAACCAGCCCTTTGGTTTTGTGAACTATCTTTTAAGCTTAGCTGATATTGACCCAATCAGATGGAATGCGGAATATTGGCCAGTGAAACTAGCAATTGCAACAATGGTGTTTTGGCGTTGGGTTGGATACAACACCATAATCTTTTTAGCAGGTATGCAAAGTATTCCGAAAGAATTATATGAAGCTGCCAAAATTGATGGAGCGACAATTAGTCAGCAAATACGTTTAATTACATTGCCGATGTTAAAACCAATTACACTTTTTGTCGTCTTTACTGCAACCATCGGAAGCTTGCAATTATTTACTGAACCACTTATCTTCCTTGGTCGTAATTTAAGAGAAGAAGGTATTACAATGGTTGCTTACTTATGGCGGGATGCGTTTGTCTATAATTCATTTGGCACTGCTTCTGCAGCGGCAATTGCTCTATTCTTTATTATTATTGTATTAACAGTTGTGAATTTACTTATTACAAGTCGAATGGGACGGTCTAAAAAAGTCGGATAGGAGGTTAGGCAATGGGAAAGGAAAAGAATCATGGGAAACGAAAATTTTCTGTTCAAAAACTGTTTGTCTATCTATTTTTAATTGCTGGTTCACTCGCGTCCCTGTTTCCGTTTTATTATATGTTTGTTATGGCAACTCGTATTAACCGTGAAATTAATCAAGTGCCACCTCCATTTACACCGGGAGCAGATTTAGTATCAAACTTTCAAAAAGTCCTAAACAACATTGATTTCTTTGGGGCAATGTGGAATAGTTTTTTTGTCGCAACCGCTGTTACGGTTGGGACGTTGCTATTGTGCTCTCTTGCTGGATATACATTTGCGAAACTTGAATTTAAAGGAAAAGCCTTTCTCTTTACAGCTATATTGGTAACGATGATGGTACCACCACAGCTCGGTTTAATCCCGCAGTATTATATTATTACGTCCTTAGGATGGTTAAATGATTTTAAAGCAATCATCATCCCAGGACTTATTAACGCATTTGGGATCTTTTGGATGAGACAATATATTAAAGAAGCCGTACCATTTGAAATTATTGAAGCGGCTCGAATTGACGGTTGCTCGCATTTTCGTACCTATTGGAATATTGTTGTACCAACCGTGTTGCCAGCGTTCGCAACATTAGGCATTATTGTGTTTATGACCGTGTGGAATGATTTCCTTTGGCCACTAGTAGTACTGAGAGATCCATCTATGCAGACTCTACAAGTAGCGCTTCGTTCATTAAATGATGCTCGTCAATTAGATTATGGTATGTTAATGTCAGGAACATTTTGGGCAACGGTTCCGTTACTAATTGTCTTTCTACTCTTTAATCGCTTGTTTATTCAAAGCTTGTCTGAAGGTGCAGTTAAGAGTTGAGTTGTAGGAGGCTGGCTATTTGTCAGCCTCAATCATGGAGGTGAAAAGTGTTGACAAGTATCGTAATAAAAGTGGCAGAACGGATTTATGCATTCGTCGCGTTAAATGTTTTATGGTGCTTTTTTGTTTTGCTCGGACTCGGTGTTTTTGGTTTTATGCCGGCTACTGTTGCGCTTTTCCGAATGATGAGAGAGTGGAATAGCGGGAAGAAAGACCTGCCTCTTATGAAAAGTTTTTTAACATTTTATAAAGAAGCGTTTATACGAGCAAATCTATATGGTGCTATGTTTTTCAGCGTGTTCTATATTATCTATGTCAACTATCAGTTCGTTTCATACTTTTATGAAGCGTCCATTCATTTCTTTTTATATGTAGTCATTTTTAGTATCACTGCAGTAGCGATCATGACATTTGTCAATTTATTTTCCGTTATGGCTCACTTTGATCATCGTCTCTTTCACTATTTGAAGCTTGCTTTTGGGATGGTTTTTGCTCATCCATTTAAATCGTTCTTGCAGTTGTTTTGGCTCATTGCTTATGCGCTAGTTGCGATGTTCTATCCAAAAGCATTTTTACTTATTGGCGTAAGCGTCTTTGCTTATGTGATCATGAGCATTAATTTTACTACTTTTAATCAATACAAAAAAAATACCCCTGTCCCGTAAAAAAGGTAGGAAGGAGAAGCAATGATAACGATATACGACATCGCAAAGAAAACGGGATTTTCTATTAGTACCGTTTCTAAAGTGTTAAATAAACGAAATGACGTAAGCGAAAAAACAAAAAAAATTATTAATGAGGCTGTAACGGAACTAGGTTATTTGCCGAGTTCAAATGCTCGCTCTCTTTCAACCAAAAAATCATGGACGATTGGGGTTGTGTTTGTCGAAGATGCTGGAAATGGTCTTGAGCATCCTTTTTTTAATGCGGTTATTGAAAATTTCAAGAAAACGGTTGAAATTGAAGGATATGATTTATTATTCGCTTCAAGAAAAATTGGTAAAGAGAAGCGATCGTATTTAGATCACTTTATGTATCGTGGTGTTGATGGCGTTGTTGTTGTCTGTTCTAGTCATACGCCAGAACTTCAAAGATTAATCAATTCCGATATACCCTCTGTTGTGATCGACTTGGATACACGCGGAGTCAGCGTTGTTTATAGCGACAACTTCTATGGTGCTGAATTGGCTGTGAATCATCTCATTACTCTAGGGCACAAAAAAATTGCCCATATTTCTGGACATAAAAAGCTCTATGTTGGAGAGGAACGGCTTCAAGGCTATAAGCAAACGATGGAAAAACACCAGTTGCTCATTCCAAAAGACTATATTGTTGATGGCGGTTATTTTACATACGAGGGGGGAAAAGCAGCGATGGAAACCTTGCTAGCTGCAAAAGACACTCCAACGGCCGTTTTTGTAGCAGGTGATTTAATGGCAATTGGAGCGATGGCAGCAATATACGAAGCAGGTTTAACCATTCCTAATGATATCTCCATTGTGGGATTCGACGATATCCAAATCGCAGAATACGTACATCCACCCTTGACAACGATACGGCAAGATACGAAATTGATTGGGAAAACAGCCGCTACATTAATAATGGACCAAATGGCAAATAAAAAGAAAGCGCATATGTCGGTCAAGATTCCTGTATCCCTTGTTACGAGAAACTCTTGTAGGGAGCGCAAATAGTTCATTCTTTGGCTGGCAGTTTCATCTATGAGAAGAATGTGCGTGCTTCAGCAACATGACAGCGGTTAGTGAACAGTTCGTGCAAACGTACTTGGCGTGTATCGAACCCACTCGTAGGTTGCTTGGGTGGCTTCACCTGTATACCGTCCTGCCCATTCGTCGATTCCATATGTGTTCCATAAATTCATCATTATTTTTCCTGGTGTTGTTGGGATGTTTTCCGTTCGAGTTGCAATTGGCACCCCATTGACATACCACGTGATGGAGTGCGGTTGCCAATCAAATGCATACGTATGAAAATCTTGGGAAGCATCAAAGCCTAAATCGTGTAAGATTTCGTTGTTCCCAACTCCGTTCGTGTAATAGTTAAATTGCACTTTTGTTGTATCTTTTCCTAAAAATTCAATGTCAATCTCATCCCACGGATCTCCATTATACGATGGACCTGTATAGGTGAAAAAAGAAGAAATCATACCCGGCACATTTGATGGCTTCATTGATACTTCATATAAACCATAGCCATAAAAGTCGTGAGTGGTGTATTCGGCACATTCATAAGAATAGGGGGCGGCCAAAGAAGGGTTACTTCGAATGGAGAGTTCTAACTGCCCGTTAGGGAAATTAACACGATCGGCCCGCCAGTGACAGCCGAAAAAGGGATCATTATTGCGCCACCCGTTTGACATTTGCCAGTGTTGTTGATCATGTTGAGTAAAAACAGTAAACAACTCTTGCTGCTGAGCAGTTGCATTTGCAGGTGGAAGAAGAAAGAAACAGAAAAAAATAAAAACGAAACTGACGAAGTAGTGCTTCATACAAATCATCCTCTCAAAAAAAATTATGACACTCAATCAGTGTACGGAGTGGTTGAACAGAATATGAATAAAAAAGCCTCCAAAACCAGAATAGGCGTTGGAGACTCATTCTTTCACTTATAATTGATCTAACAAGTTAAGAGATTCCTTATTAAATGCTGGGATATCATCAGGAACTCGACTCGTGACGAGATGACGTGAGACAACTACTTCTTTATCTACAACAGTAGCCCCAGCGTTTTCTAAATCTTTTCGAACCGAAACAAAGCTTGTCACTTCGTGGCCTTTTAATAAATCAGTGTCTACGAGAAATTGGGGTCCATGACAAATAGCAAAGACTGGCTTTTCCTCTTTCATAAAGTGTGCAGCAAATTCCGCGTTCTTAGGATCTGCTCGAAGCATGTCTGGAGAAAACCCACCTGGCACAAGTAATGCATCAAAGTCTTCTGGTTTTACATCATTTACGTTTTTATCGGCTTTAAATGTTTCACCGTTTTTTCCTGTAATCTTGCTGTCTTCATTCGAATTGACTAACGTAACTGAGTGACCAGCTTCTTCATACGCTTTAACTGGATCGGTTAATTCAACTTCTTCTACCATATCCGTAACAAGTACTGCTACTTTTGCCATAATCAATCACTCCTAAATGAATCTTGTCTATTTTATGTTTACCCGATTTGGATTGTTAAAAACATCAATTTTTGAAAAGATTAGTCAGGTTTTTTATCGGAAGGCTTCATTTTGCCTGTATGGAAGACACCTAAGCACCAAAAAGCAATCATCAAAATAAGAGCTGCAATAAGTACAGGAACAGAACCGAACTGAATAATAAATGGAATCGCTGCTGCCGTTACGAGACCGCCTCCGACCATTGGTTCAAATAGGATTTGTTTGTAGCCAAATGCATCAAGGGCAGGTGTCTTATTTTCAGGGTCAACAATCCGCATGAGCATAATACCGGTTGCGGCAACACCCATACCTTGTCCAAAGTCACCGATCCCTCGTTCAAACCAATAGGTTGGGATCATTTTCGGACCTAGCCAAAGAAAGAATACAATATTACTAATAATACCAGCTAGTGCCAATAGGATAAACGGGACGATATGATCTCCTATGACCGTTAGAGAAAGGGAAGCAATTGCACTTATAATTAAAAGGTCGAGTGCAAGCCCTTGAATGCGTGAAATGGTCTTACGGTCGACTAGTTTTCGTTTATCAAATTTGGCTAAAAATACTTGTAATAGAATACCACCAATCATGGCCATAGGAAATAAAGGGACATACTCAAATAAGTAAACGTTAAATGTTTGGCCATATGTAACCTCTTCCAACCAAACGAATGCCTCCAGAATGAGATAGCCAATAAAGATGGCAACAGCAATAAATCCAACGTGAAGTGCTAACGGTTCAATCGAAACAGGAGAGGTTGTTTGAACACCAGAAGCTTCTCGATTCTGTTCTTCAATGACACCGCTTTTTTGATCAACAGAAATATCCTTTGGATGATCGAGGGTGGTTGTTTTTCCTCTACGAGCCGCCCAATTCACTAACACCATTCCAATGATTACTCCTGAAAGCATGCCAATTGTAGCTAAACCAATAGCGAGGTCATAGCCTTCTTCAAAGCCGATGTCTTCAAAAGTTCCCGATAAGCCAGCTGCTGTTCCATGCCCCCCGACAAAACTAATTTCGATTAGGGCCCCTGCTGCTGGATTCAGTCCGAAAAGGGGCGTGAGAATTGTGATTGCGAGTAAAAGTCCAATTACATAGTGTGCCCAAGACATGGTATAACCTAGTGCGATTTGAGGTCCACCGGTTTGCCAAATTTCCTTTGGTTTCGGTAGCACGAAGCCAATAAATAATGAGGCAAAGACGACATTTATTAATAAGCCAGGAAGCTCTCCCCAAACATCAACAATAGAAGCAGTAAATAATCCACCGTCACTAAGAAAGTCGCCTCCAAATCGCCCAATGACTTCCGGTCCTATTAGAAGGGCTAAGAAACCTCCGATTAACGAACTAGGAAGAAATAAAGATTGAAACAAAGGAACTTTCAGGCGTATCCACTTTCCAATTACGAGCATGATCGCGATAATGACAATGGCCATTCCGATAACCTCAAGACTCATGTACAGATCCCCAATACTGAAAAATTAGCTCAAAAAATGCTTTTAATTCGTGAAAATAACGATACACAATTTTTAAGCCTGGTAATGACGCTTTTTACCCGTAATGGGTCGCAAGAAAACCTACACGCCGCTTTAGAGATCGGAACGTTCACGACAATGTGTTTAATTGATTTGCTCCGAAGGATGGAAGTTAATAGCAAAAATTCGGTGAAATGGGTGGTGGTTACATAGAGTCTGTATCTTGATTTAGAAGGTGTAACGCATTGGTCACGATTGCTTTAGTAACGTTTTCATAAGGCTGGATAGCAGCAATTAGGGCACCGATCACCGGTGGGACGGTAGGAGTCAGAATGGACCAGGAAGAGGCTTTTTGGGAAAGTGTATGCTTAATCATCGAGACGATTGCTGGCTGATTCATGACACCTCCTGCTAAAACGATTGTCCAATCCTCAGCGTTGTGAACTTTGCTCATAAGAGAGGCAAGTTGTACAGCAATCCCATTTGCAGTGTCCATTAGAATCTGCTTTGCCATGACATCTCCCTCTTCATAGGCTTGAAAGACGTAAGGACAAAGCTTTGCAACTGCATCGCGACCATTTTCTTGATACACTGCAGGAATAACATTCTCTATGGCATCGGTTGAAAAGTGTTGGAGGATTAGCTTTTGTAGTGGTGACTTTCTTTCATTGTGAGTCAAAGCAGCCCGAATGGCTGAACGACCAATGGCAAATCCACTACCTTCATCACCTAGCAAGTAACCCCAGCCACCTAAACGGTGCTCGTTCCCTAATGCATCCAAAGCGTATGTGACAGAACCTGTTCCTGAAATGTGAATGATTCCAGGTCGTCCAAGTGTGGCGGAATAAAGAGCAGCAATCCCATCATGATGAACAGTAATGGTACTATGTTCTGGTAAAATAGGGCGTATTGAGGCCGTAATCGCTTGTTGATAACTAGAAGAACTACCGCCTGCTATTCCGCAGTAGATTGATTGAACATGGGCATAGGCAGTGGGATGATGTTCTTTTAAATGAGTAAGCAATTCATGTAGTCTGGCTAGGCAAGTATCAAGCCCAGCTCGATTAGGATTAGTGGCACCGGTTCGTCGATACGCTAAGATGTGACCTTTTGAAGTGCCTAAAACTGCCACTGTTTTCGTTCCGCCACCATCAATTCCGATATAATACATAGCCTTCCGCCTTTCTTTACTTCAATGTGTAAAGGTTTTTGGGGAAATCGACGAAACCCGCTTGTTTGAATGAAGCCCTAACGTAAAAATTCAATCGCTGCACGGGTTTCATGTAAGTGAGTCACTGTTTCCTCATATTGATGAGAAGCGACACACATAAAGAGAATATCAATCACTTGCAGTTGCGCAATTCTTGAAGAGGTAGCGCCGCTTCGAAATGTCGGTTCCTTTGTCGCAGATGTATATAAAGGAATGTCTGCTTGCTCAGAAACAATCGATTGGCCATATTTGCATAAACTAATCGTCGTCATTCCTCTCGAATTAGCAATCTCCAAGAACTGTTTTACTTCTTTTGTTTGACCTGAAAAAGAGATTCCCACAGCGACGTCTTGCTCATCGCCTGTAGAAACAAGCGTTGCCGCCATATGAAGGTCAGAAAATGCGTATGCGGTCTTGTCAATACGGAGCAATTTTTGCATGGCATCTTGAGCAATAATGCTCGAAGCACCGATTCCAAAAAAATGAATCTTACGTGCTTTCCTTAATGCTTGAACAGCCTTTTCAAGCTGATGAGTGTCAAGAAGTTCTGCAGTTTCCTGAATCGTCTGTATGGTGTTGGTTGTCATTTTATCAATTATGGAAATGACCGATTCGTTCGGTTCAATATCACGTAAACCAGATTCCTTTGTTTTCTGAAGATCACCGGCAATTCGAAGCTTTAAATCAGGTAATCCCTTTAGCCCTAATGATTTACATAAACGGATGACGGCGGCGCCACTAGTATCGCTTCGTTTCCCAATTTCATTTGCTGTAAGTGAAATGACTTCTTTTGGATGTTGGATCATGTAATTGGCAATTTTTTTCTCGGATGGTGGAAGGGATGAACGCATTTCGGTAAGCATGACTAGACCGCCGGTCATAAAGGCCATTATAATCAACTCTTTCTATTTTTAAACTGATGCCTCTAGTATACTAAATTTTGAGTAATGAAGCATACAACCATTGAGGACTTAGGAATAGAGGAGGTAGCGACTTCGTTGTTTTAAGAATGCCTCGGATTGTTTTTTACTTGTAGTGAAAAAGGATGTCAGATCTCCGTTTCGTATGGCTCTTCGTAAGCTGTCTGTACCAGCAAGGAGATCAAACATATAATGACCACTTGTCGGCTTATTGAAGCGGAAATGCTCAGGGTAACGCTCAGCGATGAGTTGGATGATTTTAATTCCGCTTGAAAAAGGTTCATAGAGACTTGTATCGGTTAAATGAAGTTGAACCCCATGACATTGTGTACCATTATACTTTTGATAGGTTGGTACAAAGGAGGCTTGTCTGGCAATGACTCCTGGTAGATGAAGACGATTAATAGCTTGAGCAAGTTCAAATCCATTTATAAATGGCGCACCGAATTGTTCAAAAGGTTTGGCTGTGCCTCTGCCTTCTGATAGGTTGGTTCCTTCAATCAAGCAAGTTCCTGGGTAAAGGAGAGCCATGTCAAGGCTAGGTGCATTTGGTGAAGGCGGTACCCAAGCGTATCCTGTATCGTTGTGAAGCCTATCTCGTGACCAACCTTCCATTTTCACAATATGAAGGTCGCATTGGTAACCAAACTCATGCTTAAACAATAAGGCAAGTTCACCAACGGTCATGCCGTGACGATTAGGGATAGGCAAAAGACCTACAAAGGATTGAAAGCCTTCCTCAACTAAATTGCCTTCAACGTTAAGACCACCAATTGGATTTGGTCGATCAAGTACAATAAAGGTTTTATTCTGTTCCTGACAAGCTTCCATCATATAAGCCATTGAATAAATGTACGTGTAATAGCGAGAACCAATATCTTGTAAATCAAAAAGAACAACATCAATGTTTTCAAGCATTTCAGGGGTGGGTTTTCGAGTTTGACCGTAGAGGCTATAGACTGGTAAACCAGTATGAGGGTCAATGCTAAATTCAATGTGCTCGCCTTCTTTTGCATCTCCTCGAATGCCGTGTTCTGGAGCGAAAAGAGAGACCAAGTTTACTTTTGAGTGTTGATAAAGAAGGTCGATCGACGGTTGGAGCGATTGATTCACTCCTGTTAGATTGGATAGAAGACCAACCCGTTTTTTTTCAACTAATGAATAATCCCTTTCAAGAAAACAATCTAAGCCGAGTTTCATTTGTATCCCTCCATAGCGTTTTAACGTGTATTCCCTATTTAGAAACAAACAATCATCCTGGTATCTATAATCTCTCTTTCTAATTTATGCAGCTAATCGCTTCATCAATTATAAAAATAAAGTGACGCAAGCGAGTATGACAATGTATAGTAGTACTGTATTCATGCGAAATGATCGGAGAGGTTAGAATGGAATCTATTATTTCATTTAAAAATGAAAACAATCAGAGTGCATCTGGTTACCCAGCTTTATCAATGATAGTAAAAGGCATATTAGATCGATTAGAATCTACATACAATGAGACATATGAGGTATTCACAATAAATGAATATCATTTTGAATTGTGGTCTCTATTTGAAGAGGACCTCATGACGAATAACGATCAGTTGGAGCATGTAGCGATGATTGTTGAAAAAATGGAGCGTTATTCGTTTACTTATGATGCAGAAGGTGATGAACCAATTTACAAAGTGAAGCAGGCGTTAAGCAATAATGTATATGCCTATCGTGAACAAGGCATTGCTTTTGCACAAATTCCAATAATGGATGGTGCACATTTAACAAATGTGGAATGTGTTTTTGCTACAAGCTCACTCGCTATGGAACGTTTTTTAGAAACAATAAAAGGACGATTATGGCAAAAGAGTCGTAACGAGCTGCTTATTTTTACAGATGGAATGGATGGTCTTAATCATGAGCATCAACCAATCACAAAGCGGGTAAAGCGGGAAGATGTGTTATTGAAACACGAGATAAAAGAAGAAATTTATCAAATGCTCGATTGTCTCTTTGAAGAAGATCGATCCTTTTTTGAAACCTATCAGATTCCTTATAAACGCGGCATTTTACTTTACGGACCTCCAGGAAATGGAAAAACAACCTTAGCAAAGTCCATTGCTCATACGGTAGATGCCCCAGCTGCTTACTGGCAGATTACAGAGTTCACGTCTAGTGAGTCCATTGCCCAAGTATTTCAAATGGCGAATCGTTTAGCTCCTATTATATTAATTATTGAAGATATCGATTCTATGCCAGATGGAGTTCGTTCCTATTTCCTTAATACTTTAGACGGGGCTACATCGAAAGAAGGCATATTCTTAATTGGGACAACAAATTATCCCGAAGAAATTGATCCGGGATTGATGAATCGCGCTGGCCGATTTGACCGGGGATACGAATTTGCGCTACCGGATGAATCACTGAGAGAACAGTATGTTCACGAGAAGAAGTTCGACAAACTCTTGTCATCAGAGGAAATTGCTGCAGTGATCAAGCATTCTGAAGGTTTTTCTTTTGCTCAATTAAATGAGCTTTTTGTAAGTTGTGCACTAGAAAGCCATCAAAAAGGAACCGTTGATCTCTACCGTTTGATCAAGCGGATGAAAGAAGATCATAAGAAGAGTAAGACAGGTAAGTGGCAAGAGGAAGATGGTCAATTAGGTTTTTATTAAAAGATACAATGCTTTGGCATAAATGAGCCAAAGCATTTTTTTTTGTTGACATGTCACATTTATACTGATACGGTTATATACATAACTATATAACCATAAGTCGATTATGGAGGTGCGAATGAATCATCTAACGAATAGCGATAAACCCTTGTATTTGCAAATTAAAGCGTTACTAGAGGATCAAATCGTGAATGACCAACTTAAAGAAGGGATGCAAGCCCCGTCAACTAATCAACTAGTGAAATTCTATGGCTTGAATCACGTTACGGTAGCAAAAGGAGTGAACATGTTAGTCGATGAGAACATTCTTTTCAAAAAGCGAGGCATTGGTATGTTTGTTTCAGAAGGAGCCAAAGAAAAATTGCTTTATAGTCGTAAGTTAGATTTTGTGGATAAATACGTGCTGAAAATGGTCGAAGAAGCAAATCGTCTAGGCATTAGTGAACAAGAAATCATTCAATATGTAAAGGAAATTAAGAAAGGGGAGTTGTGAAAAGCATGATTACAATTAAAAACCTTTGTTTCTCATATGGAAAAACAGAGATCTTAACGAACGTTTCTAGCCAATTCGAAGAGGGCAAAATATATGGTCTATTAGGAAGGAATGGAGTAGGAAAAACAACGCTCCTTTCATTGCTAGCAGGTGCTCGAGAAGCAAAAGAAGGTATGATTTTATATAACAATAAGCCACTGTTTGAAAACCAAGACGCCATTTCAGCAATCGGATTATTCTATCAGCGAAATGATTTAGATCGTGATATGGATCATTCAAAGGTAGAAGACGTGTTTAAAAAAGCGAAGCAATTTCGTGAACACTTTGACTTGGATTATGCCTATGAGCTTGCACGAAAATTCAACTTAAAAACATCGAAACGAATGAATAAATTATCAAAAGGAAATGAAGCTGTGACCCAAGTAATTTTAGGCCTCGCCAGTCGTTTACCTGTTACGATTTTTGATGAAGTCTATCTTGGGATGGACGCACCTTCAAGAACGCTTTTTTACAGTGAACTGTTAGACGAGCAAGAACGGTTTCCGAGAGTGTTTATCGTATCGACCCATCTTGTTTTGGAAATGGAACATTTATTTGATGAAGTGAAAATTATAGAAAATGGTCAATTTACTCTCGACGAATCCTATCAAACAGCAGTAGAGAAAGGGAACACACTGACAGGAGATGCAGAAATAGTATCCAATCTCACAAAAGGATTAAAGGTTATACGGGAACAAGTACTTGGAACAACAAAAGCTGTTTCTGTCTTTGGTGAATTAGGAGAGCATGTTCGTGAACAATGCAATACACATAAGATAACGATTAGTCAAATGCCTTTACAAGATTTATTTATCGCTTTAACAGAAGAAAGAGGGTGACTAGAATGAATCAATTAACAAAAGTCCTTTATCAAGAGCAATTTAGATGGTTCTTATGGTTTCTGCTCTTTGTACTATTGTTTCAAGGCGCGTTGCTTGCTTTAGCTTTTTATTTTGAAGGAACGATTCAGCCGTTTATCCTGTTATCGTTTGGACCTTCAAGAATTTTTCTGCTTGTCCTGGGGATTATATCGGCATATGCGTTTTTAGGTTACTATTATCAGCTTGGACAAACGCGAAAAAGATACTATAAAAGTACGATTGTCTCTTCCATTTTGTTAGCCGTCACAATGGCATTTATAGTGAAATTGCTCTCTCTAATAGAGGCATTTGTAGTTGGAAATCAGTCAGTTATTTCCGATCAAACCGAAGGAACGACTATAGCAAATGACAGTCAATCCATTACGATAACCATAGATATTTTTTCAGAGGGGCTCCAATTTCTTGACTCTTCCCTTTTGTTCATGCTCTTTTTTGTCTTGCAACTCTTGTTTTATTATGCGGTAGGCTGGTTTATCAGTGTAGGCTTTTATCGGTATGGATGGGTAATTGGCTTAGTATTTATTGTGTTTGCCCTCGGCTTTTTAGGGCTGAATCAATCTATGTGGTCTAGTTCGCTCGTTGATGATTTGCCTGCTATTCTTCAATTCATTGGAACTGGTGCTTTAGTTACCATTGTGTTTTCCTTTGTCTATCTCGTTGTGAAACGAACGCCTATAAAGTTAAAATAAAAGGAAAATCCCCCTCTGTAACGTTTGGTTAAAAAGGGGGATTTTTATTGCTATTGACCATGAACTGCTGGTAGTGTAGGTATATAAAGGTAAAGCGACAAAGACATTCTAGTAGCTATTGACATGTATACTAGTACCCATATATAATTTGGAGTATTCAGGACAAATAGTGAGTTGAATCGAGTGAAAAAATTATCTGTTGAGCGAAAGACGTTAGCTAGTGAAGCTTATCATTATCTTTATAAAGACATTATTACGCTGAAATACAAGCCTGGACAAATGATTTATGAAAATGATATTGCGAAGGAATTAGGCATTAGCAGGACACCAGTAAGAGAAGCGATCCATTTGCTTGCATCTGAAGAATTTCTTGCTATCAAGCCACAGAAAGGCATACAAGTTCAATACATTTCCAAGAAAAAAGTACAGGAATCTTATCGGGTAAGGGAAAGCTTAGAAGTGACAGCTTTTAAAGAAGTAGCGAACCTCTGGGATAGTAGCAATCGCATCTATAAAGCTGCAAAAAAAGATTTGCTTGCTATAATAGCTGAACAACGCTATGCCGCTGAAAACGATCAAGTAGATGATTTCTACCAGTACGACGAAGTGTTTCACGACAAAGTGTTAGACATATGTGGAAATCAAACGTTAACAAGTATTGTCCGTCAAGTGCGTGGACATGTGAATCGGATGCGTTATCTTGAATTTTTTGAAACGCGAGAAATGGACCGAATTATTGAGGATCATGACCAACTGGTCACACTAATTGAGCAAAACAACGTTTTAGAAGTTGAAAAGCTTTTAGTAAGCCACTTGCGCAATGTATCCAATTATTATGATGACATTATGAGGAAATATCCTGACTATTTTAACGCCCAATCGTAATTGGGTTTCCTTTTTAAGTATACTTGTATACTAGTATTGAATGGTGGTGAGGGAAAATTGAAATTGGCTGTACTCGGCTTAAATCATGGTTTTCAATTTGCTGAAGCAATTGTAAAGATGAAAGGGGTTTCACTAGTTGCTGTAGCTGGTATTAACGATTTAGCGAAACAACGTGCGAATTGTTTAGATGTTCCGTTATATGAGAATTATAAACAATTAATTCAAGAACAGTCGTTAGACGGAGTAATTATTACATTACCAAATCAACTACATCATGAAGCTGTAACGTATTGTGCTGATGCAGGCGTGCATTGTCTAGTGGAAAAACCAATTGCCGACACAACGGTTCAAGGTGTTGAAATGGTTCAGTATTGTAAGAAAAGGAAGGTAAACTTACTAGTAGGCCATCATCGTCGTTATTCGAGCAAGATAAATCTATTGAAGCAAACACTTGAAACAAAAAAAATTGGCGACATTATTGGTGTAAACCTCATGTGGGCATTAGCAAAAGATCGGCCATACTATGATGAGACATGGCGAATGAATGAAGGCGGCGGCCCGTTACTAATTAACGGGATACATGATATCGACAATTTACGTTATGTAACTGGCAGTGAAGTTGAAAGCGTTTACGCGACAGCTAAGAGTTTAATACGCGGCAACCGTGTAGAAGACTCGGTATCGGCTATACTGCATTTACATACAGGTGCGACTGTCAATTATTTTTTAACAGATGGTGTTCCTGCTCCTTGGTCGTATGAGTTAACCATGGGAGAAAATAGCAAATATCCATTTTATGAGGAAGATTGCTACTACTTTTTTGGAACGAAAGGAAGTATTGCTTTTCCTAGCATGCGTATGTATCGCTATGATGAGTCTGCGTATGGGTGGGAGCATGCTTTAGTTGAAGAAACATTGACAATAGACCAGTTCATTGATCCTATTGTCGAAGAGCTCAAGCACTTTATCCTTGTTATAGAAGGAATTGAACAGGCTCGGGTTCCTGGTGAAGACGGAGTAAAAACGTTGGAAGTGATTGAAGCTATGCGTCTATCCATTAAAGAAGAGAGAAAAGTGAATATCCTTGCGAATACGCTAATAAAGTAGTCTGTTAAAAGGGGGAACAGGTATGAAACGTCAATTGTTGTTAGCCAGTTGCTTCATTTCACTGGCTGCGTGTAGTGTAATTGGTCATGCTGAAGAGCCAAAGATGATGAGAATTGCCAACACAACACCTGAAGATCGTTCTTTAAGCCAAGCACTCTATCACTTTGCTGACCGCTTAGAGGAAGAAACAGACGGCTCCATTCATGTAGAGGTCTATACGAATAGCCAAATAGGTGGGGATCGAGAGTTATTTGAAGGGATGCAATTTAATACCATTCAAGCAGCAACAATGTCTACGGGCCCGATTGCACAATTTGCGCCAACGTTTAATGTGTTAGAACTACCTTTTTTGTTTGAAAACGAAAGTGAAGCGTATGAATTACTAGATGGTCCAATCGGCGAAGAGTTGTTATTTGAGTTAGAAGCGCAAAAGGTAGTTGGTATTAACTATTTTGAAAACGGATTCAGAGTATTGACAAACAATGTAAAGGAGATTAAGGAGTTAGAAGACGTAAAAGGATTAGACCTTCGTACACTTGAAAATCAGTGGCATATGCAAATTTGGAGTGAATTAGGAGCTAATCCAACACCAATGAATTATAGCGAATTGTACATTGGCCTAGAGCAAGGGACGATTGCAGGGCAGGAAAATCCAATTGGAAACGTTGTAAACAGTCATTTCTATGAGGTTCAGCAATATTTGACGATGACCAATCATATCTATAATGCTAGTCCGTTTATGGTTAGTAAAGCGTTTTGGGAAATACTTACGCCTCAAGAAAGACAAGCCATTGAAGAAGTGGCAGACGAAGTGCAAGCCTCTCAACGTTTAGCGAATCAAGAAGAGGCACGGGTCAGTCGTGCTTATCTGGAAGAGAAGGGTATTACGATCACTGAATTAACTGATAAAGAACGAGAACGTTGGATTGCAGCAAGCAACCCGGTTAGAGAACGGTTTGGAAATCAAGAAGATCATCATGGTTGGGTTCAGCGTATTGAGCAAGCATTACAAGCTGACAGCCAGGAATAGGAGGGGCTATGAAGGTCTTCCAGTTAATTGAACGTCATGTAGAAGAAGTTCTGTTAGTCGTTATTTTATCTACCATGGTGATAGCTATATTTCTCCAGATTGTTATGCGGTTCGTTTTAGGAACCTCTTTAGGGTGGTCAGAGGAATTAGCTCGCTATAGCTTTATTTACCTTGTCTTTATTGGAATCAGTTATGGTGTCAAACAAGAAAAGCATATAAAGATTGACACGATTATATCGTTTTTAACTGAAAAGAAACAAGTCATCCTACACTTGATTGTCTATGGCCTTTTTCTGTTATTCGCTGTATTTATCATCATTTATGGCGGTGCGATGAGTATGGAAATCTTTCGGCTTGGACAAGTGACCCCGGGCCTTGGAATAAAAATGGGGTATGTGTACATGGCAGCGCCTCTTGGTATGGTTTTAACAACCTTAAGGATTAGTCAAAAGATGAAGCAAGAATTTGAGCATTACTTGTATGCTAGACCATACAAACTGAATGGAGAAAAGAACGTTCAGGAGGTTCACAATGAACAATAGGGGGAGGGATGATCGTGACGGCAGTGGTTTTATTTGGTAGTTTTGCAAGTTTGCTCGTTCTAAGTGCTCCAATCGGCATTGCGCTCATCTTAGCTTCATTACTTGCTTTAGTAGTAGCCGGAAATATGCCATTTGAGTTTGCTATCCAAAGTTTTATAACAGCCATCGATTCCTTTCCGATTATGGCTGTACCGTTTTTTATTTTGGCTGGAGAACTTATGGCTAAAGGAGGATTGTCACGACGGCTATTTGTGCTTGCAAAAACACTTGTCGGTAATTTCACCGGCGGATTTGCCATGGCTGCGGTGATAACGTGTCTTTTCTTCTCCGCAATTTCTGGTTCTGGACCGGCAACGGTAGCTGCTGTAGGTGGGATTATGATTCCAGCAATGATTGAAATGGGGTATGATAGACGGTTCGCAACAGCTCTGATCGCTGCCGCCGGTGCACTTGGTGTCATTCTGCCGCCGAGCATTCCGTTAATTGTTTATGGTGTGACCAGTGGTGTTTCTGTAGGAGACTTGTTTATTGCGGCGGTGATCCCAGGACTTATCGTCACAATTAGTTTAGTCATCTACTCGTTTCTCTATGCAAAAGTAAAGGGACATAAGGGGTCAAAAGAAGGCTTCTCAATGAAAGAAGTAGGAAGAGCGTTTTGGGATGCGAAATGGGCTTTACTTGTCCCGTTTATTATTCTTGGTGGGATTTATAGTGGCTTTTTCACCCCAACAGAGGCAGCTGCTGTAGCTGTTGTCTATGGCTTATTAGCTGGATTCTTCCTTTACAAAGAATTAAAGTGGCATCAACTATTTGCTATTTTAAGAAATTCAGCGCTAACAACGGCAACGATCCTCTTTATTATAGCTGCAGCGACGGTGTTTGGACGAGTGATGACCATTGAACAAATGCCAGGGCAAATTGCTTCCAGTATTCTTAGTATTTCCGATAACCAACTCATCATTATCTTGTTGATTACTGCGATGTTGCTAGTAGTCGGGACCGTAATGGATACAACGGCAGCAATTATTATTTTTACTCCTCTTCTGGTACCAGTAGGAATGGAGTTAGGTTATGATCCGATTCATTTCGCCATGCTCGTTGTTTTGAATTTAGCAATTGGCTTTATTACACCACCAATCGGTGTCAATTTGTTTGTAGCATCGAGTCTTTCAAATCTATCCATCGTCACTGTATCAAAAGCAGCTCTACCATTTGTCTGTATTTTAATTTTTAATTTACTGCTAGTCATTTTCATACCACAGCTCTCATTGTTTTTGCTAGATCGATAGTGGAACAAACGAAAGATGGTATGATACACTTATACTTGTATACAAGTATAATCTAAAAATTTAGTAAAAAAGGTTGTGAGGATATGGCAGGACGGAGCGCATTAGAAACGTATAAAAAAGGTGGCGCTTGGTGGGAAACGGAGATTAGCGATTGTAAGAAAAACAGCATTATCATTAGAGGCAAAAGAGTAGAAGACTTAATTGGAAATGTGACCTACAGCCAAATGCTCTATTTTCTTCTGGTCGGTGAAGAGTTAAGCGAACGTAAAGCTACATTGTTTGAAAGCGTTCTTGTTGCTGGCTCTGATCATGGTCCGCGTGCGCCATCCATTGCAGCAGCGAGAATGGCTGCTACATGTGGCGTTACATTTAATTCGGCAGTTGCGACAGGGATAAATATGCTTGGTGATGTGCATGGTGGTGCGGTGGAAGGGGCTATGTCCATTTTGTATGCTACAAAGGAGGCAGTTGACGAAGGACGGGGAAGCGTTACAGAAGAGCTAGATCGACTTTTACAAGCAGGAAAAAAACTGCCCGGCTTTGGACATCAATTGCATGATGACGATCCGAGGGTGAAGCGACTTATTGAATTGTCTCAATTATTGATTGAGGAAGGTGATATTTCAGGGGTGTACTTACGCTTGTTAGAAGACTTCCGTCAAATCATATCTCATCGAAAGAAACGTACCCTTACGATTAACGTTGATGGTATTTCAGCAGCCATTCAGTGTGAGCTAGGTGTACCATCTGAAGCAGCAAAAGGAATTTTTGCTTTATCAAGAGGCATGGGAATTGTTGCTCATGCGTATGAGGAATTACAAAAAGGCATGTTAATAAAAGGACCTTGTCCGAATGGAGAAGCTCTTGTGCGCTATACAGGTAAGAGCGCAAGGGAGGAAGGAGAATGATGACAGTGAAATCTGCACAGTCGTTTATAGATGGACAATGGGGTGCGACCTTAGAAGATCAAGGTGTAGAAGTAAGAAGCCCTTATTCAAACGAATTAATTGGCTATCAATACGAGACAAATGAACAGGGCGTAGAAGAAGCACTTGCTTCGGCATTTCGATATAAGAATGAGTTGAAGAAACTAGAAGCCGTTGATCGTTCTGCCATTCTTTATAAAGCGGCAACGTTAATGGAAGAGCGTCAAGAAGCGTTTGCTCAATTAATTTCTTTAGAAGTAGGAAAAGCGTTAAAAAATACCCGAGATGAAGTGGGGCGTTCAATAGAAACCCTCATTCAGTCAGCAGAAGAAGCAAAGCGCCAGTTTGGTGAAACGATTCCAGGCGGTGCATCTTCAAGAGGGAAAGGTTCGACTGCGCTTACATTCCGTGTGCCAGTTGGGGTGATAGCAGCAATTACGCCATTTAACGCACCGTTAAATTTAATTTGCCACAAAATTGGTCCAAGCTTTGCTGCAGGCAACGTAACTATATTAAAACCTGCACCACAAGCACCTTTTATTGCGAAAGCATTTGTAGAGCTACTGCTTGAAGCTGGTATGCCGAGTAAAGCCATTCAAATGGTGCTCGGGGGGAGAGAAATAGGCGAAATCATTGTTGCCGACTCTCGAACAAATCTTGTTTCGTTCACAGGTAGTGTGCCTGCAGGCCAACAAATTAGTAAGCTAGCTGGGATGAAAAAAGTGTTAGTAGAACTTGGTGGAAATGCTGGCACGATTGTCCACGAAGATGCGGATATAGAGCGGGCAGCAACCCTTGCAACAAAAACTGCTTTTAGTAACTCAGGTCAAAGTTGTATTTCTGTGCAGCGTGTCTATGTACATGAATCGGTCTTCCAGAAATTTAGCGAAAAGGTAAAAGAAAAAACAGAAGCTCTTCATGTAGGAGATCCTCTTGAGGAGAAAACGGATATCGGCTGTGTTGTATCAAAGGAAACAGCTAAACGTATTACGAGCTGGGTAAAGGAGGCTGTTGCTGACGGTGCTGATATTCTTTACGGTGGGTCTGCAAATGGAGCACAGGTACAACCGACGATTCTTGTCAATCCAAAGAAAGAAAGCAAAGTAGTTTGCCAAGAAGTCTTCGGCCCGGTGGTTAGTTTAATACCTTATCGTGACGTAGAGTGGGCCATTCATGAGGTTAATGAGTCAGCGTTCGGTTTGCAAGCGGGGGTGTTTACCCAGTCGTTAACAGTTGTAAGAAAAGTTGTTCAAACCCTTGATATGGGAGGCATCGTCGTAAATGGAACCTCAAATTTCCGTTTGGATCATTGGCCGTATGGAGGCGTTAAGCAGAGCGGAATCGGTCGGGAGGGTCCTCGCTTTGCCATTGAAGAAATGAGTGAAACGAAGATGGTTGTTCTACAAGATTTTTTAACACTATAAGGAGAGATGTACGTTGAAAGAGATCTACTTAGATCAACCACAAGTCATGCACGTTCGCGATGCTTTGCCACTTCCGTTATTACAAGATGGAGAAGTCAGAATAAAACTCCTTTATGGAGGCATTTGTGGATCGGATCTATCTGTTTTTAAAGGGAGATTACCGCACGCCCAGTATCCATTGCGTCCCGGTCATGAGGTAGTCGGTGAGGTAATAGAAAGTCGAGCAAGCCATATAAACGAAGGTAAGCGTGTCGTGATTACGCCAAACACGTTTTGCGGAAAGTGTGAGTTTTGTTTAAAAGGGAAGCCGAATATTTGTCTAGAGAAACAGTCAATTGGTATTACATGTGACGGTGGATTTGCAGAAGAGCTCCATATTCATTCTCGTTATTGCCTACCCATACCTGATGAATTATCAAATGAAGCTGCTGTTCTCATCGAGCCTTTATCCGTCATTGTCCATGGTATGAAACAAATTACAATTCAGCCAAGTATGAGCGTACTAGTTGTCGGGTGTGGTACGGAAGGGTTACTTGCAGCTGCCTTAGCAAGACATGTTGGTGGAGAAGTGACAGCAATTGATATAAATGCAAGCAAGTTAGCTATGTTAAGAAGCTTTCATGATATAACGCTAGGTCATCCAATGGATATAGCGGGCAACCAATATGATGTTGTTATTGAAGCAGCTGGAACGAAACAATCAGTAGAATCGTGCTTCTCGCTTTTGAAGCCTGGAGGTGAGCTATTGCTCATTGGCATTACGCCAGAAGCAACAATACCAGTAGCGCAAGTTGTAAGAAAAGAGCAAAAAATAGTCGGAAGCATTATTTATGAATTTCCAACTGATTTCCAAACAAGCGTGACGTATCTTCTGGACGAACAGTTTGATCCAACGGTCTTTATATCAAAAATAAAACCGTTTTATGAATATGAAGAAGCGTATCAGATGGCGTTAAGCGGGAATTACGCCAAAATCGTATTACAATTTAAAGGAGCTGCTGTCTAATGAAGAAACTAGTATCTGAACAACTTGTAACGTATTTAGAGAGTCGTGGTGTAGAGTACGTTTTTGGTTTATGTGGACATACGAATATTGCCGTTTTAGCTGAACTTGATAAGAGTCCCATTACATTTATTAATGTGCGCCACGAACAAATTGCGTCTCACGCGGCTGATGGTTATGCACGAGCAAAGCGGGAAACATCTGTGGTTCTCAGTCACTTAGGTCCGGGCTTAACAAATGCGGCTACAGGTGTAGCCAATGCTGCCCTTGATTCCATTCCGATGGTCGTTATTGCCGGAGATGTGCCTAGTCATTACTACGGCAAGCATCCACATCAAGAGGTGAATATGCATGCTGATGGCGCACAATGGGAGATTTATCGACCGTTCGTTAAGCGTGCATGGCGTGTGGATCGGGAAGACTTATTCCCGGAAATTATTCAAAAAGCATTCCAACTAGCAGAAAGTGGTCGACCTGGACCTGTTCTAGTATCGGTACCGATGGACATCTTCTCAAAAGAAGTTGATGAAGAGAAGTTTGCTCTATTAAAGCACCACACTCAAGTGGTTGAGAAACCTGCATTAGATGAAGAAACGGCTGAACGGATTGTTGAAACGTTAGCCAATGCAGAACGTCCTGTTATTTATGCAGGTGGAGGCGTGGTTTTATCCCAAGCGGAAGAAGAGTTAAGAGAATTTGTTGAGCATATGAATATTCCAGTTGCCCACTCGTTAATGGGGAAAGGTGTTTTACCTGATGACCATCCGTTAACAGTAGGGATGACAGGTTTTTGGGGAACGACATTTATTAATGATCAAACAAAGAATGCGGACTACTTATTTGGTGTGGGGACACGTTTTTCAGAAGCAGATTCAAGCTCTTGGTATCAGAATGTCACGTTCAATTTTCCGAAAACAAAATTAATCCATATCGATATTGATCCAAGTGAGATTGGCCGAAATTATCCAGTCGAAATTGGTGCAGTAGCAGATTTGAAGCGTGCTCTTGTTGCTTTGAATCGAGTTGCGAAACAATTGTATCCAAATGGAATGGATCGCAATGAGAAGCTAAAAGAAGACATTCAAGAATATCGAAAGTCATTACGCGCTTCAATTCATGAAAATGTAACCAGCGATGCTTTCCCAATGAAACCGGAACGAATTTTAGCTGATGTACGTGAAGTGTTACCACGAGATGCTTATATTACAACAGACGTCGGTTGGAATAAAAATGGTGTTGGACAGCAGTTTCCAATTTATACACCAGGCTCGATTCTAACGCCAGGTGGCTATGCAACAATGGGATTTGGATCTGCCGCCGCACTAGGAGCGAAACTTGCACAACCAAATAAAGTAGTTGTTTCCCTTATTGGCGATGGTGGATTTGGTCAAAATCCGTCTTTGCTTGCAACAGCTGTAGAAGAGAAGATCCCTGTTGTATGGGTGGTCATGAATAATAGCGCATACGGAACGATTGCTGGTTTAGAGATGGCACATTATGACACAACATACGGCACGTTGTTTAAGAAAGACGGCGAGAGCTACACACCTAATTTTGCCGAAATCGCAAAAGGCTTTGGTGTAAAAGGAGTAAAAATCACGTCTGCCGCTGAATTTAAGCATGAACTGAAGGCTGCGATTAAAGTAAACGAACCAGTCGTTCTTGATGTAGCAATGCGGAACGAGCCAGTACCAACTGATGGACAATGGAACATTAATGATATTTATTCACCTAATAGTGAAAAGTCCCACGTCAGTATTCCATAAAGTAATAGAGGAGTGTATGAGAATGAGAACACCATTAGAGGGCGTTAAAGTACTTGACGTCTCCACAATGATTGCCGCTCCTTATGGAACTGCCCTACTTGGAGACTTTGGAGCTGATGTGTTAAAAGTGGAGATTCCAGGCAGAGGAGACACATCGAGAAGTGTGGGACCCTTTAAAGGGGATGAACCGCTTCGATGGCCTGGCTTGTCACGTAATAAGAAATCGTTAACTCTTGATCTTCATCAAGAAGAAGGAGTAAGGATTTTAAAGAAGTTAGCTGTAACGCATGATATTCTCGTTGAAAATTTTCGACCGGGAACATTAGAGAAATGGGGAGTTGGCTATGATGTGCTGAAAGAACTAAACCCAAACTTAATTATGATTCGGGTTTCTGGGTATGGGCAAACAGGTCCTTACAAGAGTAAAGCTGGATTTGGAACACCTGCGACGGCGTTTAGTGGGTATACGTATTTACAAGGATTCACTGATCGACATCCAGTTAGTCCTCCTTTTTCATTAACCGATTACATTTGTGGAATATATGTAGCGTTTGCCGCGGTAACCGCTCTTTATCACCGTGATGCCCACGAAAACGGGGAAGGACAAATGGTTGATATTGCCCTTTACGAGACCGTTTTTCGGATGATGGAATTTCTTATAGCAGAATATGACCAGCTAGAGAAAGTACGTGAGCGTGCGCCTGGATTGGCAGGTCATTCTTCCCCCTCTGGCACGTTCCAAACGAAGGACGGTCACTGGGTTGTCCTCGTAACAAGTACAGATACAACGTTTAACCGTTTGGCAAAAGCGATGGATCGTGAAGATATGCTAACAGATCCGCGCTATCATACGAATGCCTGTAGACTAGAACATAACGATGAAACGAACGGAATTGTGGAAAAGTGGATTCAAGCGCAGGAGCGAGAATCCTTGCTTGAAAAACTGGACCATTTCGGTGTTCCAATAAGTCCCGTTATGAGTATTGCTGATATAGTTGAAAATGAACAGTATAAAGCGAGAGAGAACATTGTCGAAGTAAAGCATCCTCGTTTAGGTTCAATTAAAGTACCAGGCATTGTACCGAAGTTTGAAAAAACACCGGGGAGTATTCGATCCATTGCACCAGACCTTGGTGAAAATAATGAAAGTGTTTTACTGGAGCTTGGTTTTTCTAAAGAAGACATTAAAACGTTAGAACAAAAAAACGTGATTTAACGAATACCTTCTTTATTTACTAACGGCAGCTTAAAACTGTACACATTTAAGGGTTTACGAAAAACAGGATGTGCGCCATTAGGGCCCATCCTGTTTTATTATTTTTTTTCAACGCCACACCAATTAGCTAAAAAAGTGGCATACACTTTTGTCACATCTTTTATGCTGTTTAAATCAACCCATTCATTGACTTCGTGAAATTGACCGCCAACCGGTCCATAACAAATCGTATCGATGTCGTAATAAAGCTGAAAGTGGCGTGCGTCTGTTGTAGACGGAAGTGTACGTCGCGTTGGTTTCGTTTTTGTCACACGTTCGTGAGCGGCATCCAGTTCTTGAAACAATGGAGAAGTGTCATCGCTTAACGTACCTTCGGCATGAAAGCCGTAGAAGTCAATAGTTGGTGGATTTTCTTTAAACCATATGTCATTCTTCGTCTCTTGCTTAATCCAGTCGAGTAATTCTTGTTTTCGTTCACTAATCTGTTCCCCGGGTAGTAAAGCGACGCGTCCTTCTATCGTGGCATGTACCGGTTCATTTGAAGCGAAATCGCCAGCTGTTACTTTACCAATATTTAAATCGATTGGATTATCTTGATCGGAAAAGGCAAGATGAGAGCGAGTTTGGTTCAAATAGCGTTCAAATGCCATTAGCGAAGATGTAATGGTATGAAGTTTTTCAATAACGTTTGTTTGGGTTTGCTTATATTCATCTTTTTTTATGGTACGTAAAGAAATTTCAAACCAAAGCGCTCCCACTTGACCAACAGATGCTTGTAAGCCAAACGGTTCTGGGATAAGCGCAGCATCGGCAGTATAGCCAGCTTCGAGGGCTGCTAAAGCACCATTTCCTGTGCGCTCTTCATCAGGAACGACTTGGATCATAAAGTCATTTTTAGGCATATAGCCACATTCAATAACAGCACGATAGGCAAAAATCATAGCGGCAATGCCGCCTTTCATGTCCGCACTTCCCCGCCCGTAAAGGCGTCCGTCTTTTTCAAATGGTTCCCAAGGTGAAGAATCCCATTCTGTGGCAGGTTCAGCACTGACAACATCAGCATGCCCTTGGAAAATAAGGGTTTTCCCTTCTGAGGGGTTAATTCCTTTATGGGTACCAATAACAATATCACTGTACTCATATGTCCACTTTGGTGGAGAGTAACCGGGATGTTTTTCAATCTGTTGAATGGCTGGTGTAAATCGATCAACCTGTAATTTTAATTTCGTCGTTAAATAATCCGCTAAAAAGAGCTGTAAGCGGTGTTCTTTTCCACTTAAAGAAGGGAAGCGAATCATTGTTTTTAAAAATTCAAGCTCTTCTTGCCATAACTCCTCCACTTTGTGGTTAAGTTGTTCGTGTAGTGAACGCGAATCGACCATTTCAGTTAGTATCCCCTTTATATTTGAACGTTATCATTTGTTTCATACGTGTAAAAAAACTTGCCAGCGCATTCATACGCTTGGCAAGTTAATAAAGCAATTATGATGTGCGCTTTAATTGTAACACGCGGAAGCTTTCTTGTTCTAATAAGAAGGTGGTCGAACAAGCTTTTTCAGTAAAAAGATCCATCCATTGCTCTTGGTTTTCCTTAGGAAGTGTAATCGACTTGGTTGCTAAACTACGGTTGAATACGAAATATAAGGTTTCATCAGCTGTAGATGTTTGATAGTGAAGTACTGCTGGGTCGTCAGATTGATGAAAGAAAAGCTCGTCATACGTGCCAAATGCAGGATGATGTTTTCGTAATGCGATCAGTTGTGTTAGAAAAGCAAGCATGTCTTTGTCTTGCTTTGCTTCATCCCATATCATGCAAGCCCGACAGCCTGGGTCGTTTTCTCCAGCCATGCCAATCTCATCTCCATAGTAAATACAAGGGGAGCCAGGGAATGAAAATAAAAGGGCGTACTGTAGCTTCACTAACGCTTTATTTTCTTTGCTCGTCGTTAAGATTCGTGCTGTATCATGACTGTCGAGCATATTAAATTGAACGGCGTTGACGGACGCTGGGTAGCTCATTAAATGTTTGGTTAACGCAACTTGTGCGTCGTGACTTGATTGTTGGTGTAAAGCATATCCCTGTATGGCATCCGTTAAAGGATAGTTCATAACTGCATCAAATTGATCCCCTTGTAACCACGGACTTGATTGATGCCAAATTTCCCCGAGAATATAAACGTCTTTTTTCAAATTCTTTACTTCGTTTCGAAACGAACGCCATAAATCATGATCAACTTCATTGGCAACATCCAGTCTCCATCCATCAATATCAAACTCTTCAACCCAATACGTTGCCACTTTCAAGAGATATTGTCGCACATCTGGGTGTTTCGTGTTTAATTTAGGCATAGAGGATACAAACGCAAATGTCTCATAGTTAGGACGGTCTCCATCTGGTTGAAGTGGGAGCTCAAAAGGATGGAACCAGTCTTTGTAACGCGAGTTTTCCCCGTGCTGTAACACATCTTGAAATGGGGCAAAATAATACCCACTATGATTAAAAACGGCGTCAAGCATCACGCGAATGCCTCGTTTGTGACTTTCTTGAATAAGTGTGCGGAGCGTGTCTTCATCGCCAAAGTGAGGATCAATAGATAAGTAATCAATCGTATCGTATTTATGATTTGAAAACGCTTCAAAAATAGGCGTGAAGTAAATACCCGTAATACCTAGTTGCTGTAAGTAATCTAGATGCTGAATAACGCCGTCTAAGTCACCGCCAAAGAAGGTGTCTGGTTTTGGTGGTTCACTCCCCCATGGTAATGTCGTATCTGGATCGCGAGAAGGGTTTCCATTTGCATAACGTTCAGGGAAAATTTGATACCAGACTGTGTTTTGTACCCATGGAGGGGGTGAAAAAACTTCTGTATCATGTGCATAAGGAAGACAGAAATAGGCAGAAATCTCGGCAGGACGCTCGGTATAAAACCCACGTTCTGTATAGAATAAAGTCTCTGTCTCTGTTTTAATTCTAAATCCGTAGCGCATACGAGAATACGGCATAGAAACGCTCGAAGACCAATAATCATACAGGTCATCGGTTTGAAGAAGCTTCATTTCTGTTTGTGTTGCTTGCCAGCTACCGTCTTTCCAATCGTAAGGATCTCCGTGAATAATAGTCACGTTTACACTTTCCCCTTTTGGCGTTTGTATTCGAATAATCGCTTCATGAGACGACGCTAAATAAAGGTGGTGGTGTTGCTGTGTATGAATAATGCCAGCTCGATTCATCCTATACCTCCTGCTTGTTTTTAGTAAATCATATAGTTGATTTAGGATCTGTGTCAATCTTTTTTGCAAACGATTTCCTAATAGAAAATTTATATATTGCCTATTGGTGAAATTAGCCGTATACTATGGATGTAAATTGATATGTAAACGGTTTAACTTTTTATGCAAACGTTTGCCTTTGTTAACGATAGAGTAGGGGGGATTTAAGATGAAAAAATGGCAGTATCCAATTAGTGCAATAGCAGTTCTTGCCTTGTTCAGTGCATGTGGTCCTGATCGAGAAGGGGTTTTGGAAGAGCTTGAAACGGAACCAGCTACAGAAGAAAATAAACCAGAATCACTTCATATATGGGTTAATGATGATGAACGTGAACTTGTTGCCTATCGCGAAATTGGTGATAATTTTGAAGAAGAGACAGGAATCGAAGTGCGAATTACCCCTTTTGGTATGGGTGATCAATTAGAAGCAATGTCGCTAGATGCACCTGCTGGCGGAGGACCTGATTTATTTTATCAGCCAAACGATATGGTTGGAAGTATCACACTTCAAGGGTTGGCAGCTGATATCGAGTTGACTCCTGAGCAAGAAGCTGGTTATTTAGAAGGAACATTGGATGCGCTTACGTATGAAGGGGAGCTTGCTGGCGTTCCTGCTGCTGTGGAGACCTATGCTTTGTTTTATAATACAGATATTCTTTCCGAACCACCTACAACGATAGAAGAGCTCGAAGCCATAGGGGAGGAATATACAAATGCAGGAACAAATGAATTCGGTTTTCTATTAGAGTCGAAGGAGATGTACTTTGCTTATCCATTCTACGATGCATACGGGGGGTACATTTTTGCTGAAGATGGTGGCGATTACGATACCCTTGATTTAGGCTTAGCCAACGATGGTGCCGTTGAAGGTGGAGAAGTCTTGCAACGGTTTCACCAAGAAGGGTATTTGCCTCAAAATCTCAATGCAGATATTTTAAACGGATTGTTTCTAGATGGTAGCGTTGGAGCAGTCTTTTCAGGGCCATGGAATATTGCTGAATACGGAGAAAATCTTGGAGATTCATTAAAAACAGCTCCACTTCCAACGGTTAATGGAAATCCGATGCGCTCACTTGGCGGTGTAAAAGCGTGGATGGTTAATGGGTATAGTGATCACATTAGTTGGGCAACAGAATTAGCTGTATTTATGACAAATGATGAAAGCGCTCAAATTTTCTTTGAGCATAAAAGGGAGATTCCAGCACGAGCAGAAGTGAACCTAGATGATGAGCTTTATGAGGGGTTCCAAGAACAGTTAGAACATGCTTATTTCATGCCTAATGTTCCAGAGGTTTCAGCGGTTTGGGGGCCAATGGGGGATGCGAATGTTTTTATATCTCAAGGACATGATGTAAGAGAAGTATTAGAAGAAACTGTGGATCTAATTAATGATGAAATACAAATTATGGGGGCTGGTCGAGAATGAAAGAAGTAGCGCCGATGAAAAATCACAACCCCAAACTAGCTGGCATTCTGTCTATTGTGCCTGGCATTGGACAACTATATAATCGTCAATGGTTAAAGGGGAGTTTACTTCTCCTTATTACGGCTGCGTTTATTTTTGTGTTTTACGATATTTTTAATATGGGCTTTTGGGGGTTATTTACCCTCGGCACATTAGATGGCGTCGATGATTCTCGGGTTTTAATTGGACAAGGAATAGTCGCTGTCTTTCTAACGGTATTTGCAGCAATTATGGTGTTGTTAACGATGAAAGATGCTCGTCGTGTCGCGAAGATGCGAGTGGAAGGAGAAGCGATTCCGTCTTTACGTGAGAGAACGAAGCATTCCTGGGATAAAGGATTTCCGTACTTACTTGTATTGCCAGGCTTAGCATTACTATTACTCGCGGTGGTATTTCCGCTTCTTTATATGATTATACTTGCGTTTACGGATTACAATTTGTTCAATTCCCCACCGAGAAATGTTTTGAATTGGGTTGGTTTTCAAAACTTTATTGATCTAGCAACGATTCCAATTTGGCGTCAAACGTTTATCTCAGTACTATCGTGGACGATCGTTTGGACCGTTGTGGCAACCACTCTTCAAATTGCACTTGCGCTTTTTCTTGCAGTGATTGTGAATGATAAGCGTATTAAGTATAAAAAACTTATCCGTACCGTACTTATTTTACCTTGGGCTGTCCCGAGTTTCGTTACGATTCTTATCTTTGCTGCTATGTTTAATGATGGATTTGGTGCTATTAACAGCGATCTTTTTGTGCCATTGTTTGACTTTGCAGTGCCGTGGTTGTCTGATCCTTTCTACACGAGAATTGCGTTAATTATGATTCAAGTGTGGCTCGGCTTTCCATTTGTTTTTGCACTCTTTACTGGTATTTTACAAAGTGTATCTGATGACTGGTATGAAGCAGCTGATATGGATGGAGCAAGTCGTGTACAGAAGTTTCGGTTTATCACGCTACCACACGTCCTATTTGCAACAGCGCCACTATTAATTATGCAGTATGCTGGTAACTTTAATAACTTTAATCTTATTTATCTATTTAATGAGGGTGGACCACCAGTACGAGGGCAAAGTGCAGGAAGCACCGACATTTTAATTTCGTGGGTGTACAGCCTTGCATTTGAAAACTCTCAATATAGTATGGCTGCAGCAATCTCCATTATTATTGGAATTCTCGTCGCGCTTTTTGCCGTCTTCCAATTCCGTCGCAGCGCGTCATTCAAGGAGGACAGATAAACCATGAATCTTAAAACAAAGTCTAAAATCGAAGTCTTTCTTATGTATGCGTTTATCTTCTTTATGTTCGTAATTATTGCATACCCTTTACTATGGACGATTGGTTTATCCCTTAGTCCAGGAACGAATATCTATGGAGCAAGTTTGTTACCGGAAAATTGGTCATTAGAGAATTATCGTTGGTTATTTTTTGATGAACAAAGTCAATACACAACATGGTATATGAACTCGTTGTTTGTTGCTACGATTACATCCATTTTATCAACCATTGTTGTTTGTTTTACGGCTTATGCGTTTTCACGCTATCAATTCGTCGGCAAGAAAAACGGTTTGTATCTGTTCCTTGTGTTGCAAATCTTCCCAGTAATTATGGCCATGGTAGCCATTTATGTATTGTTAAATACAATTGGGTTGCTTGACAGTTTATGGGGATTAATCCTTATCTATGTTGGTGGGTCCATACCGATGAATGCGTTCTTAGTAAAAGGTTACTTTGATACATTACCAAAAGAATTGGATGAATCAGCTAAGCTGGATGGTGCAGGGCATTTTCGGATTTTCTTCCAAATTGTTTTACCACTTGCCAAGCCCATTTTAGCGGTTGTTGCTTTATTTAACTTTATGAATCCTTTAATGGACTTTATTTTACCTAGAATTGTTTTAAGAAGTCCGGAAAATTATACATTAGCACTCGGTTTGTTTAATTTCGTAAGCGATCAATTTGCAACAAACTTTACCCGATTTGCGGCTGGAGCGGTATTAATCGCTGTACCGATTTCCATCGTATTCTTATTCTTACAGCGCTATCTGATTTCTGGACTAGCGTCAGGTGCAACAAAAGGATAATAAAAATTCAAGAAGGTGCAGAATGATTTTGCACCTTTTTCTACAGAAAGAGAGAAAGTAGATAGGAGTCGATTAACATGTCCAAGCAATGGTGGAAAGAAGCTGTATGCTATCAAGTATATCCTCGTAGTTTCTATGATGCGAATGGAGACGGAATAGGAGATTTAAGAGGTGTCATTGAAAAACTAGATTATTTGCAGTGGATGGGAATTGATGTTATTTGGATGAGTCCAATGTATGACTCGCCCAATGATGACAATGGCTATGACATTCGAAATTACAAAGAAATTATGGCAGAGTTCGGAACAATGGCTGACTTTGATGAGTTGCTAGAGCAAGTGCATGCGAGAGGGATGAAACTTATCATTGATCTTGTCATCAATCATACGTCTGATGAGCACGAATGGTTTGTAGAATCTCGTTCTTCAAAAGAAAGTGAAAAAAGAGACTGGTATATTTGGCGTGACGCAAAGGAAGATGGAAGTGAGCCAAATAACTGGGCGTCCATCTTTAATGGATCTGCTTGGCAGTGGGACGAAAAAACAGAGCAATATTACATGCATATTTTCTCCACAAAACAGCCTGATGTAAACTGGGAAAACAAAGATGTGCGCACAGCTCTTTATGAGACGATGAACTGGTGGATGGATAAAGGAATTGATGGTTTCCGTGTTGATGCAATTAGCCATATTAAAAAAGTAGACGGTTTCCCGGACCTACCAAACCCAAATGAAGAGCGCTATGTAGAATCCTTCGATGGTCATATGAATCGTCCAGGTATTCATGATTATTTGCAAGAAATGAAAGAAAACACACTTGATCATTACGATGTTTTTACAGTTGGTGAAGCAAATGGCGTTCGAATGGAAAATCCTGAAGACGTGGCAGCATGGGTTGGGGAGCAAAACGGTGTTTTTAATATGGTGTTTCAATTTGAACATCTTGGACTATGGAACAAAGAGAATGAACAGAAGTTAGATGTTCCTGCTGTGAAAGAAGCACTGTCTAAGTGGCAATATGGTCTTGAAGGTGTTGGCTGGAACGCTTTGTTTATTGAAAATCATGATCAGACTCGGGTTGTATCTTCTTGGGGAAATGATCAGGAATATTGGAAACGCTGTGCAAAAGCGCTTGGTACCATGTATTTCTTCATGAAAGGCACACCGTTTATTTATCAAGGTCAAGAGATTGGAATGACGAATGTTCAATTTGAATCAATTGATGAATACGATGACGTGTCCATGCGTAACTATTATAAACAAGAAATTGAAAAAGGGGTTCCGCATGAAGACATTATGCACGTGATTTGGGAATCGGGACGTGATAATTCTCGGACGCCGTTGCAATGGAATGCATCAAAAAACGGGGGTTTTAGTTCAGCCGATCAAACGTGGATGAAAGTAAACCCAAATTATAAAACCAATAATATTGAAAGTCAGCAGGACGACCCAGACTCCATCTTGCACTACTATGTGAAAATGATTGAAGTTCGTAAACAATTTGATACACTAGTATATGGAAACTATCAACTGCTTAAGACGGCAGATCATATAGTTGCGTATAGTCGAACAAGTCAAGATGAAACATTTTATGTAGTCGTTAATTTATCGGAGAAGGAGCAACCTTTTTCTACCATTAAGAATGCTGAACTTGTTTTATCAAACGTAGATACAGAAGTGAGTGATACACTTAAGCCGTATGAAGCCCGTGTGTTTCGTACAAAGAACTAAGTGTCACAGCTGGACAATGATAAAAGGGATGAAGTCTAGTGAGTACAATTAAAGATGTTGCAAAGTTAGCAGGCGTGGCACCGTCAACCGTTTCTAGGGTGATTGCCGATAGTCCGAAAATAAGTAAACGAACAAAAGAGAGAGTCAAAGAGATAATGGATGAATTAGGTTATTATCCTAATGTTCATGCCCGCAATCTCGTAAATAAAGAAACGAATGTCATTGGTGTTATTATGCCAAGTGCATCCTACGCTCCTTTTCAAAATCCTTTTTTTCCAGAGGTGTTGCGAGGTATTACAGCGCAAGCGAATAAAGATAAATATGGCTTATATTTATCAACTGGACAAACAGAAGAAGGGATTATGGAGGAAGTAAAGGAAATGGTATATAGCCGTCGTGTTGACGGTATTATCTTATTGTACTCTACTACATCTGATCCAATTATTCCTTTCTTACTTAGAGAGAAATTTCCATTTGTTGTGATCGGTCGTCCACCAGAAGACTATGCAGACGTTGTCTCTTATGTAAATAACGATAATGTGAAAGCGGCTAAAATGCTAACTGAGTATGTGTTGCTATTAAAACATGAACGCATTGGCTTTATTGGTGGAAGAAAAGATGCATATGTCACACTTGATCATAAGCATGGATACGAGCAAGCACTAAAGACAGCTGGTATTGATATAAATCCGATGTACTTTGTTTATCATGATGAAGTGTTTGAAGGTGGGGAACAAGCCGTTATCGAATTAATGGCACAAGCAACACCACCGTCAGCTCTTGTTGTAGCAGATGATCTTATGGCTCTAGGTGTCTTGCGAATGTTAACGAGTATGGGCTACCGTGTACCAGAGGATATATCTGTTGTCAGCTTCAACAATGTACTCATGTCAGAGCTTTCGGCACCACCATTAACAACCATGGACATCTTTATTTATGAATTAGGCTTTCAAGCGGCAACCCTTGTTCGGGAACAAATTGCCTCACCACCATTGGATGCTCAAGCTAGAATTGTCGGACATAAGCTCGTTCGCCGTTCATCAACAAGTAGAAGAATAACAAAAGAAAGCACGCTTTAAACGGCGTGCTTTCTTTTTATTCACCCATTGTCTCTTTGTAATAATCAGCTAACAAATCTGCTACGGCATCAGCGCTTCGTAAGCTTTCTTCCATTGTATTATCGACTCCACCAAACTCGATCAGCATAGCAGTATTGGCTAAGTCTTGATTGTAAATACCATTCCCCTGTGATTTGTCTTTTGTAAATACGCCACGACTTAAGCCGGGATAGGCTTCTTCAATGCGGTTATGAAGTTCTGTTGCGGCAGCTAGTTGAGCATCTGAATTCGCGTGTGCCGTTCCGACAACGAAAAGAATACGGGCGAAGGTTTCATTGTTAATGGTCACTGCTGTGAGATCACGACGAGCAGAGTCGCGATGAAAATCAAGCAGTAAATCGTATTGCTGTGTCTCTAGTTTACCCTCGATTATCTGACGAGAAGCCGAATAATAATTGGTCATACTACGCTCTTGCATGTAGGCATTCATATTGGTTTTGTCTACATCAGCAACAATTCCATGGGTGGAGAGCCTGTCCGCAAAATGTTTCCCAACGTTAATGATGTTTAAATCAGGATTGCTGGAAATGGCTTGATCCGCATTTTCTGCACCTTCTAATCCTAATTCTGGTAAAAATGATTCATAGCTGTGTGTATGATAGATGAAAACAGATGGATCGGTATGTTCAGATTCTTGTTCAGGCGATTCTTCTTCATTTGTATGTTCTTTTGCGAGTTCTGCTAATGCTTCTTCAGGGGGCAACGTTTCTCTTGGCATATTGGTAACATCTGTTCCTTGTCCCGCAACAGCAATGGTTGTATCAAATGCCGCCATAGCTGGAATCCCTTGTGAAAGCAATGAAAGAGGATGACTGAAGTCTAAACTTGTTGCGGTTGATACCATAACGTTACTTAACGATTTTGCTTTAAATTCAGGAGGGAGTGCTTCTTTAAAAATAGGATGTTCAAGTGAAATTAAATGGAGTAAATCAACGCCTTCTAAAGGCGATACAATCGTATTCAGTCCACGGTTATACCAGGTTTGATTTGTTGCTAGAATGCTAATAATAAGAAGTGTGGATAGAAGCATAATAGAAATACTTCCTAACCATTTAACGACTACGTTCACAACACAATCACCTTCCTCTACTTTACTCTATGAAACTAACAATTAAATTAGCACAAAATAAAAAGAGAAGAGGCATTGGAAAATTTTTATTGCATTCCTGATAGGTTAAGCCTAGTATAAGACGTATCTTTTAACGTGAACGAGAATAAGGAGTCTATAATGAACCGAAAAAAGAGTAATCCCTTTCGTGTAATTCTCTTCGCTTATTTACTTTCCATGTTCGTGTTTAGTGTTCTGTTTTATTTGCCGGTGTTTCATGAACCTGGTGTTTCGTTGACGTATCGTGATGCATTATTTACGTCTGTTAGTGCAGTGAGTGTAACGGGACTAGTGACCATTAATGTGGTCGAAACGTTTAACTGGGGTGGGATACTCGTACTATCTCTTGCTATACAACTAGGTGGAATTGGTATTATGACACTTGCCACTTTTGCATGGATGATGCTAGGAAAACGAATTAACCTTTCACAGCGTTTGCTGATCATTGTCGACCAAAACCGAGTACAAAACCAGTTTTCGGGTCTTGTTCGTCTAATGAGCAGTCTTATAGTTATTGCACTATGTATTGAAGGAGCAGGCGCTCTTATATTAGGGACCTACTATTTACGTTTCTTTGACGAACCCTTTGAAGCTTACTTACAAGGTGCCTTTGCCTCGTTAAGTGCTTTTACAAACGCTGGTTTTGATGTAACAGGTCAATCGCTAGCTCCATTTGTGGATGATTACTTTGTTCAATGTATAACTATTTTACTTGTTTTTGCAGGTTCAATTGGTTTTCCAGTTATTTTAGAATGTATTGAATACATAAAGAGCCGAAAACGCACATTTAAATTTAGCTTATTTACGAAACTAACGACAACAACGTATTTTCTTGTGTTCTTAATTGGAGCCTTTGGGATCTGGTTTTTAGAGAGAGACTTAGCGTTTGCTACCTTAAGCTGGCACGAACAGTTATCACAAGCGGTCTTTTTTTCGGCAACAACAAGAAGTGCAGGTCTATCCACAGTTGATTTAGCTGCATTTCACATCCCTGTTCTCTTATTTATGTCACTATTAATGATAATTGGAGCGAGCCCATCAAGTGTTGGTGGAGGTATTCGAACAACGACGCTAGCGGTTATGGCCCTTACATTACGAAGCTTTGCCATGGGAAAAAAACATGTGCACGTATTTGGCCGGAGAATTCATGAAGAAGACCAACAAAAGTCATTCGTGGTGCTATCCATTTTTGCGGGTCTTTTGTTTCTAGCCATTTTGCTTATTATGGCTTTTGAACAAGACACACAGGTTACACTACTGCAAGTCTTAGTTGAAACGGCTTCGGCATTTGGAACGTGTGGCTTATCTTTAGGGATCACATCTGAGTTGTCTTTACCAAGTCAAGTTGTATTAATGGTCTTAATGGTAATTGGACGAGTGGGAATTATCGCCGTGCTATTTTCATTTAGAGGCGATAGAAAAGGGGAACACTATCAATATTCTACAGAACGGATTTTAATTGGATAATAAGGAAAGGTGTGGATGGAGTTGCGAAAAAAACAATTTCTAGTCATTGGTCTCGGTCGATTTGGAACGAGCGTATCAAGAGAGCTCTATAAACATGGGCATGATGTTGTTGTCGTTGATTCAGATGAAGAACGAGTAGAAGATGCAGACGGATTTACAAGCCGAGCCATTATCGCTGATACCACCCATGAAAAAACGTTGCGCTCTCTTGAGCCGGAAAGTTACGACGCCGTCATTGTTGCCATTGGAGATCATATTCAAGAGAGTATTTTAACGACTCTTTTGTTGAAAGAACTAGGCGTTCAGAAGTTATGGGTAAAAGCACGTAACCAACAACACCATCGCGTCCTTGAGAAAATTGGCGCAGATCGCATTATTCATCCGGAGCTTGATATGGGGATACGCATTGCTCACAGCTTAGATTCCGATAAAGTCATAGATTATGTGGAAATTTCGGTTGACCATAGCATTGTCGAACTTGTCGCCACAAAAAAAATCGCTGGAAAAACGTTGGCAAAATTAAATATACGTAAGCGCTACAAGTGTAATGTGCTTGGCATAAAATCAGGCGAAAACCTGACCATTACGCCAATGCCGGACGATATGCTGAGCGCAGGAGATGTGTTGATTGTTTTAGGAGGCAATCGTGATTTGAAAAAGCTTGAATCCGATTTGTTATAAGGTGGGGCGAGAAAAAAAGAAAGACATTCGATAGTGGATGTCTTTTTGATTGTCGTTTACTAACTTGGGAAGGACATTGATTTGAATGCCACCTTGTATTGCGAGGAAACTACGGTTTAACCCAAGATGAGTTAGCAGATCAATTAGATGTTTCAAGGCAAACGATTATTTCATTGGAGAAAGAACGCTATAATCCTTCTATCACGTTGGCATTCAAACTGTCACGTATCTTTAGCTGTACGATTGAAGATATTTTTATTTATGAGGAGGACTAAATGATGGAGAAAAAAAGAAAAGTAAAGGAAAACCAACTACTGTTTTTCATTACTGGTCTCTTTTTAACTGGAGTTGCCATTTACATCATGATTGATCCACTACTCCATCGTCAATTTACGATGGCAGTGGCATTAATGGCGTTAGGGATGAATCAGCTATTGATGGTTTACCTATCCCCTCACTTATTCCCAAAGGATGAACGGGCAAAAACAATAATAGGAAAATCGATGGTGGTGAATTATTTCGTTCTCTTCAGTAGCATCTTTTTGTTATTTTTTGTAGCCGGATTTAGTGAGATTCATTGGGACGCCCAACAAGTCTTAGTCTTTTTAGCGTCTATTTTGTTGGTAACGATTCCATCGACGATGGTTTTTTATGCAAGACGAATCTAAGTAGGGCTAATGAAAGTCTTCCTGAAAGCACACTAGTTGTGACAGCTGTCATGTGAATGAAGTGACATCGATGAATAGGGAATCAAGTGAAACATTTGTAAACTAAGATCAGCGACATCGTGTAGAGTGAAGTACAAATAAACGGTGTGCAAGGAGCTTAGGATGGAACAAAGTGAAAAGCGAATTCGTTTGATAGACGTCTTAAGAGGTTTTGCCATTATTGGCACATTAGGAACGAATATTTGGTTGTTTGCGCAACCGGGAAATCTTCTTGGTGTCTTTGTAAACGCAAATTGGTGGGAGGATATACAGTCTTTCTTACAGGCGTCTCTTTCTGTGTTTGTAAATGGGAAGTTTCTAAGTCTGCTGACAATTTTATTTGGAATAGGCCTAGAGTTAAAATACCGTAAAACAAAAAGAGACGAATTACCATGGATACCGTTGTATCTATGGACGATGGCTCTCCTCTTTATTGATGGTTTTTTGCACTTTGTTTTTGTTTTTGAGTACGATGTGCTCATGAGTTACGCCCTCACAGGAGGAATCGTAGCGTTCATGATAAGTAAGCGTGAAAAGCTTCTAAAGAAGATAATGATGATAACCGGATTCATTCATCTTTTTGGTGTGGTGTTGGTGTCGATTCTCTGGTTTTTTATTTTAAAAGATGATTCATTTCTTTTTGAAATGGAGCGTATGGGTGAAGAGATAAGCTCAGTCTATCAGAATCAATCCTATTGGCAACAAGTCCGCTATCGTGTGGGTCATTTTATAGGATTGCGAGCGGAAGCCATTCTGATTCTTTTTATGAATATCACACTGTATTTAGTTGGCATTCACTTGTATCGCGCAGGTGCTTTTTTAAACAATGAACGTGGAAGAGTCATCCGTAAGAAACTAATGATCTATGGTTTGGGGATAGGAATACCCTTAAATTTATTGGCGCTTGTGTCAGGTGGTTATTTTGACCTTGCGACGAGGTATATCTTTGCCCCTGTTTTAGCATTAGGTTATATTGGACTGTTTGCTTGGGTTCTTCATAAAAAGATGGTCCCGTGGATCATGAAGCGGTTTGAAGCTATAGGAAAAACAGCATTAAGCTGTTATATTTTACAAAACATTGTCGCATCTCTTATGTTTTATGGTTGGGGTTTCAATCTTGCCCCCGTTTCTTCTGTCTATGTTGTGCTTCTATGTTGGTTGTTCATAACAATAATTATGATGGTAGCAGCAGAGCTGTTTGTTACATATTTAGGAACGGGACCTTTGGAGTATGTATGGAAAAAACTATCGTCTGCTCCGTTTAAAAATAGAGATTAGCCCTCAGTAAAAAGTAACGTAATCACGTTTCTATTATCGCGTGCAGTAAGGTTGCATAGGGGGAGAGCAAAGAATGAGGATCTTGTGATTTCATGAAAACGATACAGAGGAAGTGGTTTCGCTCTTTTATGAAACCGTTCATTCTGTTAATGCAAGAGACTATTCACGAGAGCAAGTAGAGGCTTGGGCGGCATTAGAGGATATAAGTGAAAGAATAAACCTGTGGAAAAGGTCATTAAATGAAAACCTAACGTTTGTTGTAAAAGTAAACGATCGAATCGTCGGCTTTGCTGATCTAACGTTTAAGGGTTACTTAAACCGATTGTTTGTTCATAAAGAGTATCAAAGACAAGGGATAGCATCTCTACTAGTTGATAAACTTGAGAGGGAAGCAAAGGGATTAAAGCTGCAAGCAATTGAAACAGAGTCTAGTATAACAGCAAAGGTATTTTTTACACATAGAGGCTACGTGACTGTTCGCCAACAAACCGTTGAACGAAAAGGTGTGAATCTAACAAATTTTAAAATGAGAAAAGAACTAAGTGCGACTTCGTTTCATGAATAATCATGAATCGGAAAGCATTTTTTACTAGTGGATGGAAAGGAAAGGTGCTCATGGGTATTAGAAATTCAGCAAAAGGAATTATGATTAGCGAAGATAAGATCTTAGTAACAAAAAACCGAGATGCTGAAGGGGATTTTTATCTTTTTCCTGGAGGTGGACAGGAGTGGGGTGAACCGCTGCATAACACCTTAAAAAGAGAGTTTTTAGAAGAGGTCGGGAAAGAAGTAGATGTGAAAGAACTCCTTCACATCCGTGAATACATCGGGAAGAATCACGAATATGCTGCATTTGATTCCAACGTCCATCAAGTTGACTATTATTTTTTGTGTCATGCAGTAAAGGAGTGTCGTGATCAAGCACCTACTCAACCAGACAAAAATCAAGTCGGTATAGAATGGCTCCCTATAGATGCGTTGCTTGAATATAGGATATACCCTAAAAGTTTGAGAAGTTATCTCATTGAGTACCACAATCATAAAAAAACGATTGTTTATCTAGGAGACATAAATTAATCGTCTTGACTGAGACCCTCTTGGAATAAAGGTAGAGATCCAAGAGAGTGCGTTTGTCAAAGTAAGTAGATTTTTATTATGTAAGTTGTTTAAATCGTTCTTTCTGAAGGCGTCCTGTATTGGCTACAAATGATTGGGTGGTTGATGGAGCATTTGGGGTGCCTCTTTTGTAAGCGCTCGATATTCAGATCGTCCAATATACATTGGAATCGATAGTTGCTCAAAGTCGATTGTATTGCTTGAAGTAAATGCCTGCTCATGTCGATAGCTTTGTATGACTTCACCGACAATCCATTCATGAGTACCATAGGTATGCTCGCCTACTACGTTGCATTCATAAGCAAAATAAGCTTCTTTAATAATAGGAACAGCACACAACTCACTTAAGTGGTAAGGAATATTAAAAAGATCAAATTTGTTCTGTTCTCTGCCACTATATGTTCCACTAAGTTGAATCCACTGGGAATATTCGCTCGGGAGAAACTGTACTGCAAAGGTTTTACTTTGTGAGATTAGCTCATATGTAAACGTTTCTTTTCGTAAAGCGAACCCATAATGTCCCGGGTTTGTTCCCATAAAGGTGTGCCAGCCTGATGCCATTACATTGACTTGATCATTTGATTGACTCGTTATGACAGCTACCATACTTGGATAGGTATGCCATGAAGCTTTTGAAACAGGTTTTAACATGTGCCCTACTCCTTCTTTTATCCTCGTCTTGAGTTCATCTTAAAAGGACTTTGCGTTTCGATCAACACATTTTCAATAAAGTGACGAGCAGAAGTGCCTTGAACTAGTCCCTGCTCTGTATGAATGCTAAAATGGGTGGAAAGGAGTTGGTAGACGATGACAACCTTTTATAAGGAACCTTTTTCACTTGAAGAGACGGATAAGCTTGAAGCACGGTACAACGAGTTGTTGAACATTCCGCTTGATTCAGTGGAGCAGGTGGAAGTATTTCTCCAAAAGGAATCGGACTTATCCGATGAACTGGAAGAAATGATGACAGGTCATTATGTTGAATTTAATAGTTATAACGACTCTAAGGAAGCAAAGCGTGTATTTGAGCATGATCAGCAAGTTGTGTTGCCAATTGTAAAGAAATATTCCGCTTTATTAGATGATGCGTTTCTCTCATCAAACGTTTTAGCTCAATTACCAGAAGAACAGTATGGCTACTTAGTAAAAAGAAGAAAAAGTGCACAGGCATTATTTCAAGAAGCAACAATTCAGCTAGAGGTAGAAGAAGATCAACTAGCCACTACCTATTTTGAACATACTGGATCAATGACCGCTGATTGGGATGGAAAAGAACTAACCCTTCCTCAATTAGCTGCTTATGCTGAAAGTGTTGACCGTGATCAACGAAAACGTGCTATGACAAAATTACGTGAGGCTTACATAAAAAAAGAAGAGCCTTTGCAGGAAATTTTATCAGAGCTTATTCAACTTAGGCAGAAAAAGGCTGAAAATGCTGGGTTTACGAATTTTGCAGATTATATGTTTCAGAAATATGATCGGTTTGATTACACACCAGCGGATTGCAAACGCTTAGCAGAGAATGTGGCGACGTATGTGAAGCCGGTTGTTGAAAAAATTCATAAGCGCCATCAGCAAGGATTAGGGTTAGATTCGTATTTACCATGGGATCGTAGCGCTATCAAGCCTGGTGAAGAGCCGTTAAAACCATTTGACACAACAGAAGAGCTTATTTCAAAGACAGAAAAAGTGTTAAATCAGCTTGACCCTTCTTTTGGTCAGCTTCTTTCTCAGCTTAAAGAAGGAAACACGCTTGATCTTGAAAGCAGGAAAGGGAAGTCGCCAGGTGGGTTCTGTTCGTCACTGCCACTTTCGCAGCTTTCTGTTATTTTTATGAATCATGCGAACCAGCATGAGGATATGATTACCCTTATCCATGAAATGGGGCATTGCATTCATAACGATAGGAAGAAAGAGCTTTCGTTAGCGGCTTATCGTGATACGCCGATGGAATCAAGTGAACTCGCAAGTATGTCTATGGAATTATTTACGTTGCCGTTCTGGGATGTTTACTATGAGAACCAGGAAGAGTATGAGCGTGCCAAACAGAAGCAGTTAGAATCAATTGTAACGTTCTTACCAATTGGAATGGTGATTGATTCGTTTCAACATTGGCTGTATGAACACCCGAACCATTCAAAGGAAGAGCGCAACAAGAAGTATCGTGAGTTGCTGACAAAACTTCAGTCGAATGTCGTTGATTGGTCTGGTTATGAAAAGTGGCAAGAAACTCAATGGCTTAGCGTGCTTCATATTTTTGAAGTGCCATTTTATTATATTGAATATGTTATTGCCCAGCTTGGAGCCATGCAGCTATACAAGCAATATAAAGAACACCCAGAAGAGACATTAAAACGGTATAAAGCCGCGCTTGCCCTAGGCAGTTCAACGTCATTAACGGATGTCTATAAAGCAGCAGGAATAGCGTTTGATTTCTCAGAAGACATGATTCGTTCGCTTATGGCGTTTATGGAAAAAGAATTAAAGTTATAAAAAGCCTACCACATAAAAGGGTAGGCAAAGAAGATCGTTCTACTACTAAGAACGATCTTTTTTCATATGTATATGTTTCAGGAGTCCTCGACGCCGAAGTTCTTGTTTAATAATGGAAATAAAGTCAGCATTCAAACAATGTTGGATCGCACGATCATATGCTTCTAGAAGAAGATCATCGGATAGTTGCTGTAACATGACGAGGCTCCCCTTTGTTTTAGGATTCTGCTTGTATACATGTAATTTATCACAATATATAGTGTTTATCAATATAATCTCACACTATATATACTTATTTTTTGTGCTTAATCGAAGTTCGACATAAAGCGACTGTCTTCCATCATAACAGTCAAATAGAGGTTAATGTTTTCGACAAACATCTTTGATCATACGAAGGTTTAACCATTCGTAGTCGTCTGATAAAAGGAGTTTAATGCGCTTGTTCAAATCATCGTACTTTGTGACCTTTCCATCTAGTGAGTGGTAACGACCATCATGCCAGAATGTTACGGTAGTGTCGTACTGTTGCCTAATCGCATCCATAATGATTTCACCTAGCTCCTGCCAGCTGTCTTCGGATAACGGCTCATGTAGTGGAATATAGCTTTCCTGTTGTTGTAGTTTAAGCCATCCTTCTTTGTGCTCTGGCAGCATCATCCGACTGCCTTCCCAAAGCAAATTTCCTCGTTTAACGAACAATTCTTCTTTACGCATAGCGAACGTCCTTTCGTCTTTTTCTTTTTATTATAGACGAATGTGCGTTCGTTATACAATGGTGATTGTTGGATATTTAGCAAATAGGATGTTTTTCAAGCTCCTATAAAGGGTATGAAGTGGTGATACTTACTTAGAAAAGAGGGAATGTATGCGCTGGATTATTGATCGACCAAAGCTAACGGTCTTATTCTTTACCATGCTAACGATTGTCGGAGCGATTAGCTTTACACAGCTTTCACAACGGGAAATACCAGAATTTGAACCACCAATTGGTCAAATTATAACCGCTTACCCTGGTGCTTCATCAGAAGAAGTGGAGCGGCAAATTACAAGTCAAATTGAAGGTATTTTAAGCGAGTATGAAGAAATCACTTCCTATGAATCGGTTTCTGCGCCTAGCTTATCTCTTATTACGGTTGAACTCGACGAAAGTGTCGGAAAAGAATCGACTATTTGGAATGACGTATCTCAAAAAGTAAATGGGCTCTCTTCTACGTTACCAGACGATGCTTTAAATCCTGAGGTAGAAACAGATCTAGGGGATCAAGGGCTCGCTACATATCAAATAACCTATAATGACGATGTAGACATGGATGAGCTCCTACAGCTCATTGATCTGTATGAAGAAAAGCTGTCATCACTTGTTGATATAACAGGTGTTGACGTACAGGGAGTCGTGGAGGAAGAAATAGCGGTTAGGCTCGATGCGGAAGCAATGGAAGAAAATAACCTTTCATACGCACAAGTACTTGGAGTCTTGCAAGGTGAAGAAAATACATCACCGATAGGCGAATGGGAGACAGAAGGGGCCATCGTTCCTGTTAATATGGAGACCTATCAGGATGTGTCTTCCTTTAATAATCTGCCTGTTGGTGTAGATGAAGAAGGCAATATCGTTCGACTGCAAGATGTTGGAGTAATGGAAAAAAGCTATAAAGCACGTGAAGAAGCTGTCCAATTTAATGGGGAGCGAGCGTTGTCATTAACGTTTACGTTACAGTCAGGCAGTAGTGTACCTGCCGCACAAAATGAACTCGACGGGTACGTTGATGAACTCGAAAGCGAGTTACCCGCGGGAGCAGAAATGGAGCTGTTATATTCCCAAAGTGACCTCGTATCAGAGCTTTTTGTAGATTTAGCGTGGTCATTTGGATTTGCTTTTCTAGCTGTTCTCATTGTGTGTTCATTAGGCTTGCGAATAGGGTCTGCGATTAGTGTGGCGATTGCCGTTCCAGTATCGCTTAGCATTGGCTCACTGGCACTACCATTTGCAAATGTTGATTTGAATCAAATTTCGTTAATTGCCTATATCCTTGTGTTAGCTATCTTAGTCGACGATGCCATTGTCGTTAATGATAATATTGAGCGTCAATTAAGGTTAGGAAAACCAGCAAAAGAGGCAGCGAGAAAAGGAACGACAGAAGTACTCGGTTCTGTTATTACGTCAACCATTATTGTGGTGTTTACATTCTTTCCGATTTTATTCTTACCAAGTGGAGCAGGTGAATTTATTCGTCCGCTACCTGTTGTTGTTATTAGTGCCATCGTTGCATCGACGGCTGTTGGCTTAATCGGTGTCCCTGTTTATCGTGTATGGAGGGAGAGACGAAAGCCAACAAAGCAAGATGGGCGATCAGCAGGTCTTGCAGGACCACTTTTAGAAAAAGGTGGAAACTGGTATGGGCGGAAATTAATGAAAGGCGTTGTCAACCATCCCTTTATTGTTGCTTTCACGGGTTTAATTGTTGGGACAGCTGCATATGCTCTTATCCCATGGATTCCAATTGAGTTCTTCCCAGATTCTGATCGAGAAGAGGTGTTTGTTGAGACGACGTTAGCTGATGGTACACCACTTGCACAAACAGAGGAAGAGGCGGAAGCCATTGCTAGTTGGTTAGGTCAGCATGACTTTGTTCGGTCTGTATCTACCTATTCAGGAACATCCATCCCACGTTTGTTTAACGCCAATGGTGGCAGCGAAGAAAGTCAAAACCTAGCAAACTTCCTAGTGTTCATTGATAAAGAAGAGATTGAAGCAAGAACAGCAATGGATCTGTGGAGCGAGACGTTACCTGAAGCTTTTTCTGTTATTGAAACGTACGAAGTGTCCATTATTGAATCTGGTCCTCCAGTAGGTGCACCCATTGCGATTGACATTAGTGGACCATCTATTGATGAATTAATGATGAAAAGTGCCGAGGCTAAGGAGCTTTTACTGAATGTAGACGGCGTGTTAAACGTAGATGATACCATTGGGAATCCCGTTCAATCGTATGTAGTTGAATTAAATCGAGAGGCAATGGAGGAGAATGGATTAACAAGTGATGAGCTTTCTCAGTCGTTGGCAGTACTCGGCGAAGGCATTCCGCTTGGAACATTTGATGAAGACGGAGAGTTGCTTGATTGGCGTCTTGTCATTGAAGGGGATGAGCGTGAACTACTTGAGACGGTAACGATAGCTGGTGAAACAGGAAACCGAGTTCCGTTAGCTGACGTTGTTTCTTTCTCAGAGGAAGAGATCCAACCACGAATTCCTCGTCAACAAGGAGAGCGCACCGTTACCGTTCGTGCTTTTCCAGCAGAGAATCAATCAGCTGATGATATTATTGCAGAAGTTGAAGACGAGCTACTTGCGTTAGAAGAAAGTGACTACAGTGTGCAGATCGGTGGGGAAACGTCTGAGCGTACGGAAGTTTTTGTACAGATTGGCCAAATTTTTCTTATTGTAGTCTTTCTTATTCTGATAGCGATGGTCATTCAATTTTATTCATTAACGATTCCGTTCATTGTTCTTAGTGCAGTGTATTTGGCTTTTTCAGGAGCGATGATTGGGCTGTTTCTAACACAAACAGGTTTAGGCTTTATGTCGTTGATGGGTGGCGTTAGTCTAGCTGGGATTGTGGTTCGAAACGGGATTGTGCTCATTGAATTTATTGAACAGCGAAGAAAAGAGGGGCTTCTACCTAAAGAAGCGGTGATGCTTGCAGCGGAACAACGTTTTCGACCGATTGTATTAACCTCGCTTGTAACAATTGCTGGTTTAATCCCAATTGCGTTTGGAAACAGTACGTTGTTTCAACCACTAGGTATTACCATTGTGTCGGGTGCATTATTTTCAGCGATATTAACGTTATTTGTTGTTCCAGCCCTTTATCTAGTAAGAGTTCGTTGGAAAGAAGGAGAACTAGAGTAAAGAAAAGAGTAAAAAAGCTGTTTTAGTAGGTGAGTTCCTGCTAAAAACAGCTTTTTTTTGCGTTTTATTCAACTCGGTTTGAATCTGGTCGAGATTTTGAACTTGAACGGTTCTCTTCAAATTCTTCACGTGTAAAAACATCGTCTACATTCATATTGAATTCAACAAGCTCTAATCCAGTCATTTGGTGAATATTTCTTGCTACACTCTCTTTAATATCCTTATAAATAGCTGGAATGCTCTTCCCGTACTCAACATATACTTCAAGGTCAATAGCGACTTGCTTTTCACCGACGTCTGCGCGAATGCCTTTTGTAATACTTTCTTCTCTGCCGAATGTCTCTTTCATTCCTTGGAAGAAGCTTCCGCTCATACCGAGAATACCGTCTGTTTCAATGGTTGCTAATGCGGCAATTTTTTTTATGACTTCATCATCGTACGTTAAATGATTACGATTTTCTTGTTGCGTATTCTGTTGTTCCTGTTCTATTTGTCCTGTTTTTGCTGTTGAACCAATTGTTGAGGCCATAGAGTATCTCTCCTTTTTATCGTTCATCCTACCGAGTAGGAACGATGACTTATCCTGTGTGTAACCGTTCTTTAACAAGATTAAACATTTGAGTGATTGAACTCCCTACACACTTCTTGAAGAACATCTTCTTTTACTAACAGGAGGAGCTCTCCAACATCAGTCTGAAGGAGAGGCGCTAAAAGCTGCTCGCTGTTTCACATGCATAGGAAAAAAACAGTCAGCTTACAGAAAGAATTATTAGAAAATAAGTAGTTGACAGTCTATTTAATCAAGAGTAGAATTTTCTTAAATCATATTAAATTACAAGGGATTATCGGAATAATGCGAATGGAAGAGAAGGAGGAGCACGATTGAGCTATCTCTATAAAGAAATGCAAGGTGAGGACTATGCGGTGCTGAATTCGAAGTTAAAGAGTCGGGATAGTATCGATATTTTACGTTTTGCTCACCAAACTTATGGAAAAAACCTTGTTTATGCGTGTAGTTTTGGAGCAGAAGCAATGGTCATGCTAGATTTACTGTCCAAAGTTCAAAAAGACGCACAGATCCTATTTTTAGATACAGACTTTCATTTTAAAGAAACGTATGAACTTATTGAAAAAGTAAAGCAACGGTATCCTCATATGCAAATTAAGTTAGCAAAATCCTCTCTTACCCCAGAAGAGCAGGAGAACCAATTTGGATCGAAGCTTTGGTTAACCAACCCTGATCAATGTTGTCAAATTCGAAAACTAGACGTGCTAGAGCGTGAGATGGCACCGTTTGATGCGTGGCTGTCTGGCTTACGTAGAGAGCAGTCACCCACAAGAGCGAACACTGAATTTATTAATCAAGATAATCGATTTAAAAAAGTGAAAATTTGCCCACTTATCCATTGGACGGAAGAGGAAATTTGGATGTACATTGAGCTCCACAAGCTTCCGTACAATCCGCTTCATGACCAGCATTATCCAAGTATTGGCTGCACTTATTGTACGAAGCCGGTTATGCCAGGTGAGGATAATCGAAGCGGGCGTTGGCAAGGCAATCAAAAGACAGAATGTGGGCTACACGCACCGACGAAAGGGGAAGAATAATGGTAGTAAAAGAGAAGGAACTTGTACAGTTATACGAGCCGACTTACACAATAAAAGGGATAGAGGCAGAGATTGAGCTGGATGCTTTTGCTTTATCGGACTTGGAGTTAATTGGGATTGGTGGGTTTTCTCCATTAACGGGTTTTTTAAATGAAGAGGACTATCATGCAGTTGTTGAGAGTATGCGCTTAGTGAATGGAGAGCCATGGAGCATCCCTATCACATTACCAGTTGATCAACAAAAAGCCGAAGCATTGAAACATCATACGAAAGCAAAGCTTGTCTATAAAGGCGACGTTTATGGTGTGATTACGATTGAAACCATCTATCAACCTGATAAAAAGCGAGAAGCGAAACATGTGTACCGAACCGAGGATACTGAGCATCCAGGTGTTGCAAAGCTCTTTTCTAGACCGAGTGTCTACGTCGGTGGCGATATTGTACTAATAAAGCGATTAGAACGCGAACAGTTTGGTTCATATTATCTAGATCCAGCAGAAACCCGAAAACAGTTTGCCGAAAAGGGTTGGAAAACCGTTGTTGGCTTCCAAACGCGCAACCCGGTTCACCGCGCCCATGAATACATACAAAAAGCAGCACTAGAAACGGTGGATGGGTTATTTTTAAATCCACTTGTTGGTGAAACAAAGGCAGGAGATATTCCAGCAGACGTTAGAATGGAAAGTTACGAGGTCTTACTAGCAAATTACTATCCTGAAGAGCGTGTTCATTTGTCTGTTTTTCCAGCGGCAATGCGTTACGCTGGGCCAAGAGAAGCAATCTTCCACGCCCTCGTTCGAAAAAATTACGGCTGCACCCATTTCATCGTTGGACGTGATCATGCTGGTGTTGGAAATTATTATGGAACATATGACGCGCAGGAAATTTTTAAGGAGTTTCAGCCTGACGAACTAGGCATTAAACCTCTTTTCTTTGAGCATAGTTTCTTCTGCAAAGCATGTGGCAATATGGCTTCGTCTAAAACATGTCCACATGAGCCTACTCAGCATGTCATTCTATCTGGTACGAAGGTTCGTGAGATGCTAGCAAACGGAGAGCTGCCACCGGCGGAATTTAGTCGGAAAGAAGTCGTTGAAATTTTAATTCGTGGGCAACAGGAGGCAGGTGCATGAGTAAATCGGTTGACAATCTTGTTTGGCACGAAGCAACGATTACAAAAGCAGACCGCCAAGCGAAAAACAATCATAAAAGCTGTTTACTTTGGTTCACTGGCTTATCAGGATCAGGAAAATCGACATTAGCAAATGCTCTTGATCAAGTGCTGTATAACAATCATCTAAACAGCTATGTGTTAGACGGTGATAACATTCGCCAAGGACTGAATCAAGATTTAGGATTCACTGATGCAGATAGAGTGGAAAATATCCGTCGTATCGGTGAAGTGAGTAAATTGTTTGTTGATGCAGGCACGATCGTATCCACAGCTTTTATTTCGCCATTTGAAAACGACCGTCAGCGTGTGCGGGAGCGTTTCACTGAAAATGAATTTATTGAAGTGTATGTCAAATGTGATTTAGAAGAGTGTGAAAAGCGAGATGTAAAAGGCTTATATAAAAAAGCAAGGGCAGGAGAAATACCATACTTTACAGGCATTAGCTCCCCTTATGAAGCACCGAGTCAACCAGAAATTATTGTAGACACAGCAAATGAAACGATTGAACAGTCGGTAGAAAAACTGGTGAACTACTTAAAAGGAAAACAGATTGTAAGGTAGGGGGCAACACATGAGTAGAGGAACCGTTTACCTTATTGGAGCAGGTCCTGGGGATATTGGGCTTATTAGTTATAAAGGAATGCAGCGATTGCGACAAGCTGATGTGGTACTGTACGACAGACTTGTTAACCCTTTGCTTCTAGAAGAAGTAAAGGAAGGAGCAGAGTTGATTTACGTCGGTAAGCTACCAAATCGCCACATTCTTAGGCAAGAGGCTATTCATGATGAACTGGTACGTCAAGCCGATCATCATCAAACCGTCGTTCGATTAAAAGGAGGCGATCCTAGTGTATTTGGCCGGGTAGGAGAAGAGGCGGCGTTTCTGGATCGCTATCAAGTCCCCTTTGAAATTATACCAGGTATAACATCTGGCATTGCAGTACCAGCTTATGCAAATGTCCCAGTCACCCATCGAACAAAAGGTACGAGCTTTGCTGTTGCAACCGGGCATAGTCAAAAAGAAAACTCACTTGAGCTGGATTGGTCAGGGCTTGCCAAAATCGACACGGTTGCTTTTTATATGGGGGTAAAAAACCTTCCGCGAATTGTGGAAAATTTTATTCAACACGGCCGACCTGAAAGTGAAAGTGTCTTATGTATTCAATGGGGGACGACGAGCAAGCAAAAAGTAGTGAAAGCAACATTAGCGACCATTGTAGAAGAAGTGAAAAGTCATGGGATTGGCAATCCAGCCATTACCCTTGTCGGCAAAGTGGCGGAGCTTTATAAGGGTAAAAGTTGGTTCGAGGATCAACCTTTATTTGGACATTATCCACTTGTTTTAGCAGAAGGGGCTTCGAGCTTGGTAAGTGATTTAAGACAAGCTGGTGCCGAGGCATTCGCTCCTAAAGTAGCGCTTCAACACGATGAAAATTGCGTTACATTTTATTCTAGTGATGATGTAGAGGTATTTATTGAACAGCTAAGAGAAGAGGCGGTGGATATTCGGACCATTTCCCTCGACCTTGTTGCAGTGACAGCAAGTGCACAAAATGCACTTAAGCACTATGGTCTTCTAGCCGCCTCGTTAGAAAGAAAAACGGAGGACGAATCAATACTGTCAAATTTGGATGAAAAGTGGACAACAGCAACAAACGTTATTCTAGGACGTTTGCAAGAGGAGCAGTCTATTACCGATATTATTTTATCCTCTTCTCAACAGCTTCCACACTTATTTAGAATAGTTGAACAGTACCCTGAATTAAGAGAGGTTCCTATCTATAGTGACCAAGAGGAAGTAGTAAAAACGTTATGTACATTAGGGTTTCTTGGAGTAAGAGTGAGCGGGCAAACCCCAAGTGTATTAGGGCAGTGGTTACACGCAAGGCAAGGGAAGGTGATGAATGATGCAAGCTATTCTTTACGTCGGTCATGGCAGCCGAGTCCAAACTGGTAATGAGCAGTTTAAGACGTTTATTGACCGTATAAAGTCATCCTTTTCTCATTTTCAAACTTATGCCTTTATAGAATTAAGCGCGCCGACCATTCAAGAAGGGATTGATCGTTGTGTAAAGGCGGGAGCGACAAAAATTGCTGTAGTCCCGGTCTTGTTGTTAACAGCGTACCATGCTAACAAAGACATCCCAGATGAATTAAAAAAAGCAAAGCGACGGTACCCATCAATAGAGCTTACATATGGGCGCCCTTTTGGCATTCATCAAGATGTCATTCAAGTAGCTATGGATCGTCTTAAACAGGCAGGGTTACAAACCATGAATGGTACTCGTGAAGAGGGGACGACCATTTTAGTCATTGGTCGAGGATCAAGTGATGGCAACCAACCAAGTGATGTAGCAAAAATTGGACGACTTCTTTATGAACGTCTAGCGTGTGATAACGTGGAAATCGGGTTTCTTGCTGCGACAACACCGACTGTAGAGCAGGGGTTATTGAAGTGTGAGCGATTACGTGCAAAGAATGTTTACGTGTTGCCCTATTTATTATTTACAGGCGTACTAATGAATGAGCTAGCACAACAAATTAAAGTGAGAAATCAAGGTACAGATACAAACTACATTCTCTGTGACTTTCTAGGTTTTGATTTCGGTTTAGAAGGTGTACTAGAAGCGCGGGCAAAGGAAGCGATCGAAATGGAGCCAATGAGTCTATGAGCCATGCTGCCCTTCCTTATATGATTCAAGTTTCACAACTATCGATTACAGTCGTTGGTGGAGGAATGGTTGCGAAGAAACGCACACAATCACTCATTGATGCTGGTGCGCATATTCATCTCGTTACCCCGCGTTTAAAGGGTGATTGGGATGAACTTATTCGTTCACACAACCTAACGTGGGAAGCGCGCAAAGTAACAGATGAAGAATGTCTTTTAGCAGATTGGGTTTTTCTTTGTACCAATAATTCAGCTTTACATGATAGGTATAAACAAAACAAAGCACCCCGCCAAATGGTTTATCGTTGTGATCTAGCCCAAGAAGGGAATTTCTATGTACCAGCGTCTATTGAACGAGGGCTGTTAAGTGTGAGCGTATCGACAGCCGGTGCAAGTCCTTCATACACGAAACATATAAAAGAAACACTTGAAGCCGTCTTGCCTTCACATGCAGCTGAGGATTTACAATTTTTACAGCAGGCGAGAAAAAGGATACTTGCTCAAAAAGGCGAAAGACAAGCTAAACTAAAAGTGTTAAAAGAATTAGCGTCAAAGGACCGTTTGAGAGATCCTAACCGGGAAGAGTGGTTAAACGAGGCGTGCGCGTTAGTAGAAAAAGAGAGAAGATAAGAGGTGGAAGAACTTGCAGTTGCAACCAACGAATAGCCCATTTACTCAACAACAAGTTGAATGGCTAAATCAATTACTACCAACCTTAACGCCTGAACAAAAAGTTTGGCTGAGTGGCTTTATGGCGGCGTCAGGAAGCACAGTCAGTCTCGAAGTAGCGGCTAGTACGGAGGTAAAGAGCGAGCCAACAAAAGAAGAGGCTATCGCGGCGAAGCGTGAGGTAACGATCTTATATGGCTCCCAAACAGGGAATAGTCAACAGCTAGCAGAGCTAGCAGCGACTCAGTTAAAAGAACAAGGCGTAGACGTGATCTTGTCGTCTATGCATACATACAAACCAAAACAATTAAAAGACGTCAAGCATCTACTTATTGTCGTAAGCACACATGGAGAAGGTGATCCGCCAGACCATGCGATTACGTTCCATGAATTTTTATACAGTAGGAAAGCGCCTAATGTAGAGGGATTAGCTTATTCCGTTCTCGCTTTAGGAGACTCTTCTTATGAATTTTTCTGTCAGACAGGAAAAGACTTCGATGAGCGTTTAGCAGCATTAGGTGGAACCCGATTATACCCTCGTGTTGATTGCGATCTTGATTTTGATGAAGAAGCAAATGAGTGGCTAACAGGTGTGGTGAAAAGCTTAGCTGAACAAAGTGGAGAACCTCAGGCGCAAACAGAAACAAAAGGACCATCAACAACAAGCACCACCTATTCTCGTTCAAACCCTTTCCAAGCAGAGGTGCTTACCAATTTGAATTTAAATGGTCGAGGCTCAGCTAAAGAAACTCGGCACTTAGAATTGTCACTCGAAGGGTCGGGACTATCTTATGCACCTGGAGACAGCGTTGGTATTTTTCCAGAGAATGACCAAGCGCTTGTGGAAGCATTATTAGAGAAAACAGGCTGGGATGAAGAAGAGGCAGTTACCATTAACAAAAAAGGCGATGTAGTACCTTTAAAGAATGCACTTTGTTGTCACTTTGAAATTACGGTGCTCACAAAGCCTCTACTCGAAAAAGCGTCTTTGCTGACAGATCATCAAGGGTTGAAGACGTTGCTTCATCCAGATCATGCAGAAGAATTAAAAGCCTATTTAGAAGGAAGAGATCTTCTTGATTTATACGAAGACTTCGGCCCATGGAACGCAGGAGCAGCTGAATTTGCTGGGATTTTAAGAAAAATCCCACCTCGCTTGTACTCGATCGCAAGTAGTTACGAAGCAGAACCAGAAGAAGTCCATTTAACCATTGGGGCTGTGCGCTATGATGCAAACGGTCGTAGCCGTTCAGGGGTATGTTCTGTGGAATGTGCTGAGCGGAAAGAACCAGGCGATACAGTATCTATTTTCATACAAAAAAATGAAAGCTTCCGTTTGCCAAGTGAAGAAGCACCTATTATTATGATCGGTCCAGGAACAGGAGTAGCACCTTTTCGTGCTTTTTTAGAAGAAAGAGACGAGCGTGGTATTGAAAGCCCAGCTTGGTTGTTTTTCGGCGATCAGCACTTCACAACTGATTTTCTGTATCAAACTGATTTTCAACGCTGGTTAAAAGACGGTGTTCTCTCGAAAATGGATGTGGCATTCTCGCGAGATACAGCGGAGAAAGTGTATGTGCAGCACCGAATGAAAGAGCATGGGGCTGAACTATTCACATGGTTAGAGGACGGGGCTTATGTGTATGTATGCGGAGACGAAAAACGCATGGCAAAAGACGTACAAGATACACTGATTGCCATTATTCAAGACGAAGGTCAGAAAACAGAGGAAGAAGCCGTTGCGTATTTAACGGCTATGCAGCAGCAAAACCGCTACTTGCGAGACGTATATTGAGGGAGGGATACAATTGACGAATAAAGATGCAATTCAAGCACAGGATGGACCTCCGAGTGACGTAGAGCGGATAAAACAGGAAAGCAATTATTTACGAGGAACGCTAACAGAGGCGCTGGCAGAACCTATTTCGTCAGGTATTAATGATGATGATAACCGCTTATTGAAATTTCACGGCAGTTATTTGCAAGATGATCGGGACTTAAGAGAGGAGCGCAGACAGCAGAAGCTTGAGCCTGCTTACCAATTCATGGTTCGAGTTCGATTGCCAGGAGGGGTGGCAACACCTGATCAGTGGTTAAAAATGGATGAACTAGCGCACCAATATGGAAATGGTACATTGCGCTTAACAACGCGACAAACGTTTCAAATGCACGGCATTTTAAAATGGAATATGAAAAAAAGCATTCAAGGTATAAACGAGGCATTAATGGATACCATTGCCGCGTGTGGAGATGTGAATCGAAATGTCATGATTACACCGAATCCTTATCAATCGGAATATCATCAAGAAGTATACGAGTATGCACGGAAATTAAGTGATGATTTATTACCGAAAACAAGAGCCTATCATGAGATATGGCTTGATGAGGAGAAAGTGGCAGAGACACCGAAGCAAGAAGAAGTGGAACCGATGTATGGGGCGCTCTATCTCCCTCGTAAATTTAAAATTGGTGTAGCGATTCCACCAGCAAATGATGTAGATGTGTTTTCTCAAGACATTGGCTATATTGCGGTTATTGAAGATGGGAAGTTAAAAGGCTTTAACGTGGCTGTCGGTGGAGGCATGGGGATGACCCATGGAGATCAACAGACCTATCCTCAGCTTGGGCGTGTCATTGGCTTTTGCAAACCAGATCAAATGGTAGACGTTGCAGAAAAGCTCATTACGATTCAGCGAGATTACGGGAATCGTTCTGAACGGAAATATGCGCGCTTCAAATATACAATTGATAAACGTGGTCTTGATTGGTTAGTAACAGAACTACACAATCGTTTAGGCTGGCAGCTTGACGTAGCGAAACCGTTTCAATTTGATCATAATGGCGATCGCTATGGTTGGATGAAGGGCATTCGGGGGCGTTGGCATTTTACATTATTTGTGCAAAACGGCCGAATTAAAGACGATGCCGACTATCAACTGATGACTGGATTGCGAGAAATTGCCAAGGTTCACACAGGTGATTTTCGTTTAACAGGAAACCAAAACGTCATTATTAGCAATGTGCCAACTGCGAAGAAAAAACAACTAACAGCGTTAATCGAACAGTATGGTTTATCAGACGGCACATATACGTCTGGATTACGGAGAAATTCAATGGCATGTGTTGCCTTTCCTACATGTGGCTTAGCGATGGCAGAATCAGAACGGTATCTTCCTTCTCTTGTAACGAAGCTAGAATATGTACTAGATGACGCGGGCTTAAAAGATGAAGATATCACGATTCGAATGGCAGGCTGTCCTAATGGCTGTTCGCGAGCCGCGATTGCAGAAATTGGCTTCATCGGTAAGGCCCCAGGGAAATACAATCTTTATTTAGGAGCCGGTTTTGCCGGTGAGCGTCTGAGTAAAATGTATAAGGAAAACATCGGCGAAGCTGAAATTCTGGATACGTTGTCTCCAATCATTCATGAGTATTCAAAAAGTCGCACAGAAAACGAGCGCTTTGGCGATTTCGTCATTCGTTCGGGTTACATTAAGAAGACAGAGGGAGGAACGGATTTTCATAAGTCATGAGGCGACACTTTTTACTAGGATGGAAGGTCTGTTGTCTTAGCTGATGTACAAAGCATGAAAGAGAATAATGAAGTACGAAACAAAACCCCGACACGATAAACGATGTCGGGGTTTTGTTATTTTCGACCTTTCACGAGCTGAACGATTAATACAATTAATGCAACAATTAGAAGTAAATTAATAAAGCCACCGGCAACATCAAGCACAAGTCCGACGAGCCATACAGCAAGAATGATGCCAAGAATGGTCCAAAGCATAATGAAGTCCTCCTTATTTGAAAGTCATATTACTATAATCCCCTATTGTGTAAACAGATAAACATTGGCTGTGATTTTTACTGCTTTGTTATCACGCCATTTCAACCAATGGGTCATTTGGAGAAGGAACCTCACTTTAAACATAAAAGAAAAAAAGACATATTATGAACGTTACTTTCATAGAATACTAGGACAGCATTTATTTCTAAGGAGGACGAGTCGTGCACAAATGGTTGATAACGAGTCTGTTAATCATGCCTTTGTTTCTAGGAGGGGAACAGGAACAAGAAGACAACATCGGAGTAGATTGGACAAGCTCTATAGAAGTAGATTATCGAGTAGGAGAAGAGCAGTTATCAAAAGCATATTCTACCTTGGCTACGAACCAGGGTAGCCAAGCGAGAATTCTAATTGAGATTGATACAGCTTCTGCGCATGGTGAAGAACTGCTTTTGCTGGCAAAAGAACTTCACTTGGAATTGGAAGAAAAGGAACCCGGTTTAAGTCGGGGCATTATTGCTAAATCCGATTTATCTCCACAGCAGCGTCATGTGAAAGTGACGATTGGGGGCGTTGACAACACAAGCGAAGAATTAGAGAATTCATTGTCGTTAGTGAAAGAACTAGTAAATCAGCTTGAACAGAAGGCGTTATAAGGCGTTTGTCCGTTTAGCGGCAAACGTTTTTTTTTTTGCTTACTGTCCTGACGATTGACATTTCTCTATTGTAGGTACAAACTCAAATGGTAGAAAAAGGAACAATGGAACAAGATTTAATAATGAATAATGAGGTGGATGAAACGTGGAACCGAAATGGTTATTATGGGCAAAACAAATCCAAGGGATTGCGCAATCAGGAAGAGCTTTTTCAAAGGATCCGTACGATCAAGAGCGATACAAAGAATTACTAGATTTAAGTGCTGACATCCTAGCTACTTATGGAGATGTAGATACAGAGATTGTGAAAGCATTATTTGCTAGGGAATCGGGCTATCAAACCCCAAAAGTGGATGTCCGTGGCGTCGTCTTTCAACACGAAAAAATCTTGTTAGTTCGTGAAAAAGCAGAACAAAAGTGGTCGTTACCGGGAGGTTTTTGTGATGTTGGACTGTCGGCAAAGGAGAATGTTGAGAAAGAAATAGTTGAAGAGGCTGGGTTTCGGACGAAGGCAAGCGAGCTACTAGCTCTTTATGATATGCAAAAGCATGGACATCCTCCTCAGCCCTTTCATTATTATAAAGTGTTCTTACAATGCGACATTATAAATGGTATTGCAACAAAAGGTCTCGAAACCGATCAAGTGATGTTTTTTTCAAAAAACGAGTTGCCTGAACTATCGGCGAATCGGAATACAGAAGAACAGATTTTGTCTATGTTTTCTTTTATGAATGAGCCAAATCAACCTCCATATTTTGATTAAATAATTCGTGACGAAACTGGGAACAGCATTTACAAAAACAGTAGGGACTGCGAAAATAAAATGAAACCTTTTTCGGAGAAGCAAAGTAAAGAAAGTAGATTAATGTATGATGGAGTGTGAAAAATGAAAAAAACGGTTAATGTGACACCCTCCCATTTCATAGAAAACTTACAAAAGAAAGACTATCGTTCTATTTATGAGCAATTAAGTGTGAATTATCAAGGTGAACTAAGCTATGAAGCGCTTGAAGCTATCTGTGAAGAGGTAATGAAGGATCATCCAACATTCGAACTGGTTTCTAGGATGGCTTTACAGGAGTTTATGGAACATCAGTGGTTGGCAAAAGAAGAACGACTTGGTATTCGAGCCTGGTTTACAGAAGATGGACGTATTCATTTCCTTCATTTTATGCCAGTAAGCATGAATGCAAACAGCGACAATGTTCTTACAGCAAACACCTATCAATTTCCTTTTAAAGGAGAGTGGATGACATTTTGGGGCGGACAGAATGAAATCCTTAATTATCATTATCCGTTTGAATCACAGCGCTATGCCTATGATTTTGACGTTAACCGTAATGGCTTTACATTTGATGGTGCACCTGATCAAAACGAAAACTATTACGCTTTTGGCAAAGAAGTATTCGCACCTTGTAAAGGGAAAGTGGAAGCGGTTGTATCGAATCAAAAGGATGTGACACCGGGAACGGTGACAAACGAAACAGAACCGTTTGGAAACTATGTAATTCTAGCCCATGAGCATGATGAATACAGTCTCATTTGTCATTTAAAAGAAAATAGTATAACGGTTAGAGAAGGAGACAGAGTAGAGCAAGGTGCTTTGCTTGGACAATGTGGCAATTCTGGTCATACCTCTGAGCCTCATATCCATTTTCAAGTGATGAACGGTCGTGACCCGTATAGTGCGGTATCCATTCGTATAAAAAGTGAAAAGGAGCCTGTTCGAGGTACATTCGTTTGTGTGTAGGATGAGGCGTCCTTCCTTTAAAAAACTGAAAGTTAAAATGATTCTATCCAATGGGAATAAAAGGGGCGATCAACATGATACCATTTAAAAAGCCAGATGTACGTGCATTTCTAAAATCATATTCCATAAAAACATTTGCAGTCAGTCCTGATGCGCAAACCATTGTCTTTCAAGCAGACTTCACAGGAGCTCCAGAATTATGGGCGATGGAACGAGGGACAGGGTTTCCATACCAGTTAACAACGATTGGTCAAAGTGTATACGATCTCCGCTTTAGCAAGGATAGCAGCTACATCCTTGCCAGTTTTGATTATGATGGAGATGAAAAACCACAAATTTATGCACTTCCTTTAAAGGGTGGGGAACTTACACCAATTCGAACCCTTCCAGGAACACACTTTTTTGTTCATGCCCAGTCTGAAGATGGAAAACGATTGTATTATACATCCGATGAGTCGAACAAAACGTATTTTGATATTTGTGCGTACGATATTGAAACAGAACAAGAGCGTACATTGGTAAAAGGAGACGATGCAAGACTTTATCTATCTTCTTTGAGTCAAGATGAAAAAGTATTTACCTATGCTAAATTTTACAGCAACACATCGATTGTCGGATACTTATGGAACAATGGAAAAAGTGAGCCATTAATTCCGGGAGCTGACAATGAGCATGTGACAGGAGATAGTACGTTAGGAAAAGATGGAACCGTTTACTTTTCAACGAATGCGGGAGAGGAATTTAGCTATCTTGCTCGGTATAGCCCAGTGTCAAAGACGTTTGAAAAGTTGTTTCAACTCGATCAAGAATCAATAAAGAGTGTACATCTATCAGAGGACGAATCTTTTTTATATGTCGTGGCTTCAGCAGGTGTGCAAGATAAATGTTATTCCTTTACCGTTGAAACAGGTGCCTCAAATGAGCTTTCATTGCCTGTCACCATTGTAGAAAAGCTACTAATGACCAATTCAGGAGAACTCATTGTACTTGGTTCAACACCGACCAAACCAAAGAATATGTATCGATACACGCAGGGCGATTGGGTGCAGCTAACGGATGTACGTATTATGGGTTTAGAGGAAAAGGAATTAAGTGAGCCTGAAGTCATTCGCTATTCTTCATACGATGGTTTAGAAATAGAAGCGCTTCTTTATCAACCACATAACGAAAACAAGAATGGTTACACGGTGTTGCTTCCCCACGGAGGACCTCAATGGGCAGATGTATTAAGCTATGATGCACAGGCTCAAATTCTTGCTTACGAAGGCTACCAAGTGTTCTCGCCGAACTATCGAGGATCGACTCGTTATGGAGCGACATTTACGAAGCTTGTAGAGGGAGACTGGGGAGAAGGCCCGCGCCTTGATATCCTTGAGGGCTTAGATTATTTAGAATCAAAGGGTCAGCTACAACCAGATAAGGTTATTGTTTTAGGTGGGAGTTACGGTGGATACATGACTTTATTGCTTCATGGACGCCATCCAGAACGGTTTCAAGCAGCAGTGGATATTTGTGGGGTTTCCAATTTATTTAGCTTTATTGAAACGGTACCTGAATCGTGGAAACCAATCATGGATCGTTGGGTTGGTCATCCCGAGCGAGATAAGGACCGTTTGGTAAAAGATTCACCTATTACCTATCTGGAGAAAATGACAAAACCTATGCTCGTTGTGCAAGGTGCAAACGATCCTAGAGTAGTGAAGGAAGAATCAGATCAAATTGTAGAGGCACTTCAAAAACAAGGTACCGAGATTGAATACTTGGTATTTGATGATGAAGGGCATGGATTTACGAAAATAGAAAATCGCATTTCCCTCTATGAGACGGTAATTCGGTTTTTAAAGAGACATCTTCACGCATGAAGAGCTGGAAGCAACCAGCTCTTCTTTTAACGACAACAGGGCTTTCTGCTATTGGGGACTTTATTTATTTAATTGTTATGAACATCCTTGTGTTTCAATTGACTGGATCAGCAGTGGCAGTTGCTGGATTTTGGATTATCTCTCCACTTGTAAACATAGTAACGAAATTTTGGACAGGCAGCTTTATAGACTATAGGAGCAAACGGCAGATTATGATGGCAACGTACATCATACGTGCAATTGGTATAGCACTTATTCCTTTTGCACCTACTATGTTTGCTATCTATGTCATCCTAGTGGGGTTAAGTGTAAGCCAATCTTTCTTTTTCCCAGCTTCGCTAACCTATACGACAATGCTTGTTCCAATGGAAAAACGAAAACGCTTTAATGCAATACGTGCATTTGTATCGTCAAGTGCGTTTATTATCGGACCGGCAATTGGTGGGGCGCTTATTCTTTTGTTTTCCACTTCTGTAACACTGTGGATAAATGCGTGTTTGTTTTTACTTGCATTCGCTCTGTTAACCTGTTTACCAGAAGAGAGGAAGGGCGATATCCAGACGAAGCCACCCCGATTAACGCTAGCTTTAATCAAGTCAGATGTAATGGTAGTGTTTTCGTTTGTGAAAAAACAATCCTATGTGATGGGAATTTATATCGCCTTTCAAGTAACGTTTTTGTTTAGCTTTCCGATGGATGTTCAAGAAGTCGTGTTTATTCAAAATGCCGTTGGCTTGTCTGAACTCGACTATAGCTTGCTCGTTAGTATAACAGGCATTGGCGCATGTGGATCAGCTATCCTGCTGTCTGTATTTGCAAATCGGTTTCCGCTACGTTGGATGATCGCAAGTGGTATGGTCTTTACGACACTAGGATATGTTCTATATGCCGTCTCATGGTCGTTTACTTCCATCGCTATAGGTTTTGTCATTTTAGGTTTTTTTAATGTCATTGTTAATGCAGGAATGACAACCTTTTATCAAAATCATGTTCCTGTCACGATGATGGGGCGTGTCACAAGTATGGTTCAGTTAGGACAAAGTATTGGTCAAGTTTTTCTCGTAATTGTAACAGGGATAACCATTGATATGCTTTCTCTTCGCACAACCATTGTTGCTCTCTCTTTATTCATGACAATTGTAGCGATAGGGTTTGCTATTCAAGTTCTTCGAAAGAAGCATCGACGTTATTTTATTGAACAGGAAATCGTAAACAGAGCGTGAAAGGTTGGCAACCTTAAAAGGGGCTGCTGTTTGCGTTTAACCAGAATCAAAAAAGGGGAGAAGGTGTAGAAATAAGGAGGTCGTGTTATGACTACAATAAAAAAACAAGATGCCAAAGCTTATGTGGACCAGGTTATTGGTCAAGTGAAAGAAAAAAATCCGAGCCAGCCTGAATTTTATCAAGCGGTGCAAGAAGTAGCCAAGTCTCTCATTCCATTATTCGAGAAATCACCTCATTACATGGATTATGCCATTTTAGAACGAATGGTGGAACCAGATAGATTCATATCATTTCGTGTGGCATGGACCGATGACGACGGAAAGATTCATGTAAACCGTGGCTATCGTGTTCAGTTCAACAATGCGATCGGTCCTTATAAGGGAGGCCTTCGCTTTGACCCATCTGTAAATGAAAGTGTCGTAAAATTTCTTGGGTTCGACCAAATTTTTAAAAATGCGTTAACCGATCAAGCAATTGGTGGTGGAAAAGGCGGTGCAGACTTTGATCCAAGAGGAAAATCCGATATGGAAATTATGCGCTTTACACAAAGTTTTATGAACGAGCTGTCTAAGTATATTGGACCAAACGTGGATGTTCCTGCTGGCGATATTGGAGTGGGAGGACGCGAGATTGATTATATGGTCGGCCAGTACAAGCGATTGCGCGGTGCCTTTGAAAAAGGAGCTTTTACAGGAAAAGGAATAGAGGTAGGTGGAAGTTTGATGCGTACCGAATCTACAGGATACGGTGCGGTTTACTTTGCTGAAGAGATGCTCAAAGATGAACAGGACAAGCTAGAAGGAAAGCGCATCATCGTCTCTGGAGCTGGTAAAGTCTCTCTTTACGCCATGGAGAAGGCTGTCGATTTAGGGGCAGTAGTTGTGGCTTGCAGTGATTCAAGCGGGTATATTTATAAGGAAGAAGGATTAGATGTTAAAACGATTAAGCAAGTAAAAGAGCAAGAACGCAAGCCTCTTTCGGCTTATCTTGATCATGATCAAGATGCAACCTATAACGAGGAAGACCGGATGTGGAACCTGTCCTGTGATCTCGCTTTTCCTTGCGCCACTCAAAATGAATTAGACGAAGATGATGCTAAAGCCCTTGTTCAGAATGGTGCCATTGCTGTGATAGAGGGTGCGAATATGCCTTGTACAGAAAAAGCCATTACGTATTTTCAGAAACATACGATTCAATTCGGTCCTGGAAAAGCCGCGAATGCTGGTGGAGTAGCGGTTTCCGCTTTAGAAATGGCACAAAATAGTTCAAGAGTTTATTGGTCTTTCGAAGAGATTGATAACATGTTACAAGAGATTATGGCAAGTATTTATAAGAAAAGCGCTACTGCTGCAAAGGAATTTGACTTAGAAGGTGATTTCATAGCTGGTGCAAATATCGCCGCATTTAGAAAAGTCGCTGATGTAATGGTCGCCCAAGGAATTATTTAATTTTATCGGAAGCAGGAGATTAATGATACCCAACATCATTAATCTTTTTTAATGTGACATGAACTGTCATCATTTTCGGATAGACTAAACGTATCGAACGAAAAGGAGTTGGTAGAAGGTGACTAAACGAAAAGTCATGTTGTTTATTGCGACAAGTTTGGATGGGTACATAGCGACAAAAGAAGAGAAGCTAGATTGGTTATTTGCAGTAGAAGGAGAAGGTGATAATGGTTTTTCAACGTTTTATCAAACTGTAGACACTGTTGTGATGGGGCGTAAAACGTTTGATTGGATAAAGAACGAGATGGAGGAGTATCCCTATCAAGATAAAGAAAGCTATGTATTTACTCGTTCGAAAACTCGCGCGCATTCGTATGCTCAATTTACAAATGAGAATGTCAAATCATTTTTTACGACATTGAAGCAACAAGAAGGGAAGGCCATATGGCTAGTAGGGGGAGGCGACCTACTTAAGACTTGCTTAGAGGAAGAGCTCATTGATGAAATCATTGTCACTGTTGCGCCCAAAATGATTGGAGAAGGGATAGCGTTGTTTCAAGAAGGCGAGTATCATGTGAATTTACATTTGTTAGGAGTCCAAACGTTCAATCAGTTTGTTGAATTACATTATAAAGTAGAGAAAGAAACGTAAAGCGTAGAGGAGAGATGTTTTTATGACAAGATGATTTATGAAAAAGCCTAAGGTTCAATGAAAGTGTAGACATCACCTTGGAAGATAGCGACTTAGCGTATATCTCCCCTATGAAACGGCATGGCAGTATCGAACGCAAACCATAATTGGAGATTACTGGAATGGAATGCTTGTTGCTCTTTTTACAGCCGTAATGGTAGGCTTAATGACAAGAGAAAAGAATGAATGACTCTTGTTAGTTAGGAAGGGAGCTTTACTATGGAAAAACAACAATGGTCCTCAAAATACGGCTTTATCTTAGCCGCTGCAGGATCAGCAATTGGGTTAGGAGCGATATGGAAATTTCCGTACGTAGCAGGAAGTAATGGAGGTGGCGCTTTTTTCCTTATTTTTATTTTGTTCACCTTACTTGTAGGGTTACCGTTACTTATTGGCGAATTTGTTATCGGACGGAGTACACAAAAGAATGCCGTTGATTCATACAAAACGATAGCACCTGGAACGGCATGGCATCGTCTAGGAAACCTTGGCATGATTACAGCGTTTCTATTGCTGTCCTTTTACAGTGTAGTAGGTGGATGGATTGTTATTTATATTTGGAAGGTAGTTACAGGTGAATTAGCAGGGTTAGACGGCGAAGCATACGGCGCCATTTTAAATCAAACCATAGCAGATCCGTTTCTTGTGATTATCGGTCATTTATTCTTCATGCTATTTGTGATTATTGTAGTAGCGAAAGGTGTACAAGCTGGAATTGAAAAAGCAAGTGTCATTATGATGCCGGCATTATTTATTTTATTTCTAGTCATAGTCGTTCGCTCCGTGACGTTAGACGGTGCAATGGAAGGAATTGAATTTCTACTTATTCCTGATTTTAGTCAATTAACGAGTGATGGTGTGTTATTTGCAATGGGGCAGTCATTCTTTGCTTTAAGCCTAGGGATTTCAGTGATGGTCACATATAGCTCTTACTTATCGAAGGAAGAGAATTTAATTCAGTCGGCAAGTGCGATTGTGATTATGAACTTCATTGTTGCACTGCTAGCAGGGTTAGCCATTTTTCCAGCTGTCTTTTCATTCGGTCTAAGTCCTGATGAAGGACCAGCATTAATCTTTGCTGTCTTGCCAACTGTATTTAGCCAGATGCCTTTTGGAATGGGCTTCCTCCTTATTTTTCTTATCTTGTTTTTATTCGCTGCTCTTACTTCTGCATTCTCCATGCTTGAAATTATCGTGGCAGCACAAACAAGAGGTGATGTAAATAAGCGTAAAAAGTCTGCTTGGATCATTGGTCTTGCGATCTTTATCGTTGGTATACCATCTGCTTTATCGTATGGTATCTGGTCTGATTTCACGATCTTTGGTCAAATCTTTTTTGATGCGGTCGATTTTCTAGTGAGCAACATTCTATTACCAGTAGGGGCATTATTAATTGCGATCTTTATTCCGTTACGTATGAAAAAAGAAGTATTATATGCAGAGTTTAGCGCTGGGAATACAGCTGGTCGTAGATTATTTGCTGCGTGGCTACTGTTTATTCGAATCGTTGTACCAGTTGCGATTGTAGTCGTGTTTCTACATGCTTTAGGCATTTTTGATTGGTTAATTGATGTAATAAAAGGATGAGAAATGAAGCATTGATGCGACGGTATTTCTTTCATGAAAGATCGAACAGATTGTTTTAAAACGATAAGGTAAATGGATTAATGGCAATGAGTATCATCCATGGTACAATTCTCGGTCCCGCCCTAGGTGGGGCCAGATGTACCCTTATGAAACGACTGAAAAACCAGTAGAAGTGAGCAGCTACCTCTAGACCTTGGTCATGAAAATGCAGGAATGAGCGGCATTCTGCTGTAGATAGATTCCTCAATGTATTCCCTTAAAGGTCCATTTTGTATAGAGACAAACATGAGAATAAGAGTGGAAGCAGCTGAAGATAAACGGAAAAATGAAAACGTTTTAAAACGGAGGATTGTTTATGTCGAACCCTTTAATGGATGTCATTCATTTTAAAAAAGAACCGCCACCGTGTGATACCTTCACAGGAGTTGAAATAGTGGAAGCGCATGAGGGAATGGCTCATGCCATTTGGCGACCAACTGAACAAATGCTTAATGGAAATGGTGTTGTGATGGGTGGGTTTGTTTCATCAGCTGCGGATGTAGCAATGGCGTATGCAATCTCTTCCTTAATGAACGATAAGCAACTGTTTGCTTCTGTTACCCTTAATGTTGCTTTTCACCGCCCGGCTCTTCCTGGAGAAATTGAAGTAAAAGCAGTCGTTGAAAAATTTGGACGTACCATGAGTTATGTGACAGCTAATTTGTATCAAAACGATAAACTGGTTGCAAGCGCTGTTTCATCTGTTTTGGTACATGAAGTCAACGATTAAGCTTAGAAATAAAGAGTCGAGACGTGCACGACTCTTTTTTTAATAGAAAATGAAATAAAACAATGCAACTGCGCCACCGATGATTAAGTAGATTACGCGCATGTTTCCTTTCGGTTCTTTAAAAAACAAAAATAAGAAATAGGCCACGATGCTAGCAATGAAGAAGCGAATCAATGTAGGATCATTATACAAAACGGCAATAACGCCGATGACAAGAAGGAACGCACGAAACACATAGTCAATCAATTTCAAGGAAGACCACCTACTTTCTGTTACCAAGAGATATGGTATCAAGAAGAATAGAAAGTGTCAAAAGAGGGTGGTCTATTTAAATGGTGATTGATACACTTGGAGTAAATAAAAAAGGATAAAAACGGAGGAAACATGACTCGAAAATGGATTTTAACTATAGTGTGCCTCTTACTAGTAACGGCTTGTGCAGGAGCTGATACGCCATCTACATCACTCGCAGCCGATGCGCCAATTTTGGCTGTACATTACATAGACGTAGGTCAAGCAGAAGCCACTCTCGTAACATGGGAACAGGATGAACAAGCATTCAACATGCTGATTGATACAGGCGACTGGAATGACCAGACTACCATTGAGTACTTACATGAACAGGGCGTCGATGAGCTAGATCTAGTGGTAGGCACTCACCCCCACGCTGATCATATCGGTCAAATGGCAGACGTCATCAACGAATTTACTGTGTTGGAGGCTTGGATGTCCGGAGATGAAACAGATACCCTTGTTTTTGAACGGACATTAGATGCGGTGTTAGAACATGAGGTGGATTACCACGAGCCAAGAGCCGGTGAGCAAGTTGAAATAGGTGGTGTTACCATTGATGTACTTCATCCTGAAACCCTTAATGGCGATTTAAACAACGGATCCATTGTGATGAAATTGACATATGGAGAGGTGTCTTTTTTGTTTACAGGTGATGTAGAGCTACAAGGGGAAGAAGACATGCTCGATCGAGGTCAACATTTACAGGCAACCGTCTTAAGCATGCCGCATCATGGGTCAAATACATCGTCATCAGAGCCTTTTATAGAGGCTGTTCAACCTTCCTATGCGATTTACTCTGCAGGTGTTGACAACGCCTATGACCACCCAGGGGAAGAAGCTCTTGAAGTAGTGCGAGGAACAGGTGCTACGATTTATGGTACGGATGAAGTCGGAACCATTATTGTTTCTACAGACGGAACTACTGTAGCTATACAAAGTGAACGAGAAGAGGCAGATTGTGTCAATATCAACAAGGCAAGTGTAAAAGAGCTAGAGCAAATTGCGGAAATTGGACCAAGTCGGGCACAACAAATAGTAGACCTTAGACCGTTTGCAGCCCTTGATGAATTAACAGATGTAGATGGAATTGGTGAAGCAAGACTAAAGACCATTAAGGAAGAAGGGATTGCTTGTGTCGGACAGTAAGTATCATGGTGTTGTCGATCGCGTGACGAATGGGATCGCCGTCATTCTCGTTGACTCCTTACAAAAACAATTTGAAATGAGACAACAGGATTTACCAATTGATGCAAAAGAAGGCACTTGGCTTTTGCTCACTTTAGATAACTCCCACGCACATGTTTTAAACGCTACTGTTGACCATACTCAACAAAAAAAGAAACAACAAACCATTCGAGAAAAATTAAATCAAGTAAGAGAACAGTCGTCTAAAAATAGCAAACGAAAGAGAAAGCACTAATGCATGAGCCTCAAAGGAATAAGCCTTTGAGGCTTTGTTGTGTATAGGCAACATTTTGTCGAACAAATGTGCTTGTCAAAAAGGAGAAGAACACATATTATAAAAATGTTACAAATGTAACCAATTTGTTACAAAAATTGAGAGAAAGTGGGTTTGAAGATGAGGCGAAAGGTACAAAAGCTTTTTATTTGGTTGCTTACCCTGCTTATTGTGGTTGGTGGCATGCCATTACAAGCAGTTGCAGAACAGGTTGGTGGACAAAATCAATCAGAGCAACAAGAGATGGAGAATCATGAAGACGAACGAGAAGAAGTAGTAGAAGAAACGAATGACGAAGAAGAAGATGGAGACGATCACCTTCTTTATGAAGATGTTGAACCAGACTTTGAGTTCGTCGAGGGTGAAAGTGATAAAAATTCTGAATTGGAAGATAATGATGACCCTGGGTCACAAGAAGAGCTAGTTGATGATCGTACAGAGAATACGAAACTTTTCTTGAATGAGGATGGCTCTTATACCCAAGAGGTGTATTTTGAACCTATTCATACGCTTGATGATGCAACAGAGGAATGGCAAGACATATCAAGTGAGCTAGAGAAGGTTTCGTCTGACGAAATTACGACAGAGAACACAAACCTCGCCTCAAGCTTCAAACCTTTCATGGAAGATGGAGAGTATGCCACATACACCCAAAATAATGACACCATTACGTTTTCGCTTCTTTCGGCAACGGATGAAGATGGAGAAGTGATTCCAGTTGAAAACCAACATGCCTCTTTTAACGAAAATGAAATTACCTACCAAGATATCTTTTCTAATATTGATTTAAGACATTTTACATTTGATCAAAGTACGAAAGAAGATCTTGTATTACATGCCTATAATGGCCTTCATACATTTACGTATCATATTAAAACCAAACTAGTGGCACAAGAAAATGAAGATGGTTCAATCACTTTTTCTACGACAGAAGGGGAAGCGACGTTTGAACTGCCAAAACCCTATATGGCAGATTCACAGTACGATGATGCAAAAGGAGAAACCGCTGAATCACAGGATGTGCGTTATACGCTAGAAGAAATGGAAGATGGCTATGAGCTAACAGTGGAAGCGGATCGTGACTGGTTAACAGACGAAGCTCGTGTTTATCCTGTTTATATTGATCCAACAACCTCTGTGAACGTGAGCTCAGATGCGTTTGTCATGAGCGCCTATCCGACAACGAACTATAGTTCAACGAGTAGTAAATGGGATTCCTCTCAGAATGCCCACGTTTTAAAAGTCGGGAAATACGATAACACGACAGGAACAACGTATGGCTACTTAAAGCAAAACATTAATGCTGTTAAGAATATGACTGTAACAAAAGCGACATTTAACGCCCATGTTATTCACCATTACTACGGCGACAATCCAAACGGCTTGTGGTTAGATACCGTTAATAGTGATTGGACACCGAGCACACTGAATTGGAATAATAAGCCTGGCTCTACAAATATTGCGAAAGTAGATGTTGGTCGAAACAAAAGAGCTAGTTTTGACGTAACAAACACGGTAAAAGCTTGGTTGAACGGGTCAAAAGCTAACTATGGCTTTAAGCTACACACAAATGGGAACGGAAAAGAATTTTGGAAAAAAGTCGTATCGACTACAAATTCAACAAATAAACCGCACATCAGTATCACATACACCATTCCAGCACCAGCGGCACCAACGTCTAAAACCTATACAACTGGGGATGGTGCAGGTCATGTGAACCTAAGCTGGAAGAAGATGCCGGGTGCAACAGGCTACAAAGTATGGGTGTACAACGGAAAGGATTATCAAGCCTTTAACGTTGGCGATGTAGCAAGCTGGTCAACAGAAGGAAAGAAAATTTGGCCAACAGCATCAGACATTGCGGCAGGAAAATTTGCGCTTTATACAAACGGAAAAGGGGCAGAGCTTGCAGTTGACCCTTCGCCTGTCTACAAGAACTCTGGCGGGAGTTATCCAACGAGTAAAAATTACTGGTTTCGAGTTAGCGCAATTTACGGACAAGGTGAAAGTGCTATGTCAGACGCACATAAGCCGAACATTCCAAACTTAAAGAAACCAGACAAACCAGCCTCGAAAAGCTATAGTAACGGAAACGGTACAGGCTACATTGATTTATCATGGCCAGCCATAAGTGGTGCAACAGGCTATAAGCTTTATCTTTACAATGGCACTAAGCATGAGATGGTCGATGTTGGAAATGTGACTTCCTACACTACAAAAGGAAAGAAAATTTGGCCAACAGCAGCAGAAATTAAAGCAGGCAAGTTTGCTCTCCATTTAACGGATAATGCTGGAGCAGAGCTACCGGTTGATCCATCACCTGTATACAAAAACTCTGGTGGGAATTATCCAAATGCAAAAGACTTTAATTTTAAGATTCAAGCATACAATGCTCATGGTGAGACGGTCCGCTCGGCAAGCGCCTTACCGTATATTCCTGATTTAGAAAAACCAAAAGCACCAAATGGTGTGGCTTACACGAATATTAAAGTGGAAAACACAGGCTACATTATGCTGGATTGGGAAGAAGTCGAGAATGCGACAGGCTATAAAGTGTGGATGTCAAATGGTAAATCGTTCACGAGCTTCGATGCAGGGGACGACACCCAATGGACGACCCAAGGAAAAGGGATCTGGCCAACTGCCGCAGACATTGCCGCTGGGAAATCAGCCTTATACACGAATGGGAAAGGATCAGAACTTGCAATTGATCCGTCACCTGTTTACAAGAACGCAGGCGGTAACACAACAGCAAAGAACTACTTTTTCAAAATAACCGCTTACAACAAGCATGGCGAAACGATTCAATCACCTGAATTCAAACCATCTATTGGACAGCCGACGGAATTTTTTGGTGAAGAAGATTATTGGTCGATTCTTTCTGTTCCATATGGAAAAGTGAACGCCGCAACAGGAAACTTGATCGTTTCGGAAGAAGACCTTTCTATTGGTGGTCGTGGACCGGGATTAGGGTTTTCACGAACGTACAACAGTCTAGCACCGACAACAGGCATGTTCGGTTACGGTTGGCATGCTGATAGTGAAATGACACTGAAGCTTTCTGGTAACCAAGCGCTATTCGTTGATGATGACAGTACGCTACACATTTTTACAAAACAAAGCGACGGCACGTACAAGCCACCAACAGGCGTATACCTTGAGCTAGAAGATAAAAACAACGCGTTGATTTTGACGACGAAAGACCAAACAAAAGCCCACTTCTCAAAAACGACAGGTAAGCTTGAAAAACTTGTTGATGGGCATGATAACACGACGACCTACACGTATAAAAACAATCGTTTAGAGACGATGAAAGATGCTTCAGGTCGAACCGTTACCTTCGTTTACAACGCTGATGGCACAGTAAAAGAAGTACAAGCACCAGGATCTCGTAAACTTTTATACAGCTATGAAAATGGGAAACTCGTAAGCTATACTGATTTTGATGGTGCTGTTACGAAGTATGAGTATGCAGCAGATGGTAAATTACTAGCGGTGTACGAACCAACCCACACCGATGCAAAACCAGTAGTCAATCGTTTCCTTTATAACGGTGATATGCTGAAAGAAGCGATTAACCCGAGAAACGAATCATTCAAACTTGCTTACGATTTAACGAAACGGACGCTTCTTTTTACGCAGCCAAACAATCGTAAACTATCTTACACGTACAACGCAGCTGGGAACCCAATTCAGTACGTGGAAGATGTGGACAGCTTAAAGCTAACAACGAATTACAAGTACGTTGGAAATAATTTAACAGAGACAACAGATCCAAATGACATAGCTTCTGGAAAACCAACGGAATCCTTTCAGTATGATAAAGATGGCAATGTGATTAAAGCCGTTGATGATTACGGAACAGAAACGTATACGTATAACGACAATCATGACGTCACATCAATGATTGATACAGAAGGTGACGAAGTAACGATTGCGTATGACGGTCTTGATGCTGTATCGGAAACCGATCAAAGTGGGAAAACCGCATCGGCGTCTAAGTATGCGAAAAACGGAAACCTAACCGAAGAAAGCCATGAACTCGCAACGGCAGCCAATCTTCTAGCAAACAGTCGCTTTGAAGACGGTACGACGAGCTGGACACGTATTGATAAACAGTCAAACGGTACGTATGTAGTTGAAAAGCAGTCTGCTGGAAAGCTGGCAGGTCCGAATTCGTTGAAAATGACGATGCAATCCGATGTGACCGAGCATGTGTATCAAGCAGCAACTCAAGTCGTTGATGCCTTACCAGACGTTTCCTATACATTAAGCTCACTAATTAAAACGGATACAGTAAACGCTCGTGCATTTCTAAATGTAGAAGCGCTAGATGCCAGCGGCAAACGAATTAAATGGATTGATAATCGACACAGTCATCTTGTCGGTAAACAAAACTGGGCAGAGCGTCAGCTTTCGTTCGTAACGCCAGCAAATACGGCAAAACTTCGCGTTTATTTAGAGCTAGAAAAAGTAAAACCAACAGCAAGTGGAAGCGCATGGTTTGACCAAGTACAGCTAGAACGAGCAGAAGTATCATCAAGCTACAACCCGATTCAAAACTCAAGTTTTCTAAACAATTTAACAAGCTGGAGCGGTTCTGGTGGCTCAGTAGACAGCGCTGGATTTGATGACAAGAAATCCGTTAAAATTGTTAAAACAGCAGGACAAGCAGTCAGTGAATACAAACAAACGGTTACGTTAAACCAAGCAGCCAATGAACAAGCAATGGATTTAACGTTCACAGGTTTATCAAAAGCAGACAATGTAAAGTCAACGAACTACGGCTTAAAAGCAAAAGTATTTTATACAGACGGCACGACCGCAGACTTTGGCCCAGCGACGTTCCCAGAAGGAACGAACGACTGGAATCGAACGGCATTAAAACTAACGAAGAGTAAGCCAATCACAAAAGTAGATGTTTCTTTCTTTATTCAAGGTAGTGGAACGGCTTGGTTTGACGACATGCGTTTGCTTGAAGGCAATGTCATTAAGAAACAAACGTTTGACAATCAAGGAAACTATGTCACGAAAGTAGAAGACGAACTAGGTTTCACAACATCAAGTGTATTTGACACGTACGGAAACGAAACAGAATCCACCGACGCCCTTGGTAAAAAGAAAACATTCACGTATGATCTAGCCAATCAATTAAAGCAGCTAAAGCTTGAAAATGGCACAAGCATTTCGTACACCCATGATAAAAACGGCAATATGCTGACAAAGTCGATTGCGCCATCATCAGGGCAAGCGCAAGTATTCACGTACGAATACGACACAGCTGGCAAGCTGATGAAAACCGTTGGACCGTTTAATGATGTCGTAACGAACCAATACGATGCCAACAGCAATCTCATTAAAACAACAACACCGAACGGGCACACAACCGAATTAACGTACGACGGCACAGACCGGATGGCGACGAAAAGCTACAACGGTCAAATCGCCTACCGCTTTACGTACGATAAAAACGGCAACGAGCTAACGGTGAAAGACGAAAAAGCAAACGGAACGAAAGTCCGCACGTTCGATAAAAAAGACCGCATGGTTACGCTTGCTGAACGAACAGGAAAGCAAGAATGGAATTACTCAGAGACATCCGATAAACTAAATACATTCGTGTTCACCCACGGAACATTCAAACAAACGAACACGTATGAGTACAACAAAAAAGAACAAAACATTCGCATGAAAGACGGCGACGCGACGTACCATTTTGATTACGATGAAAAAGGTAACGTCAAAACGTTCTCATCTGGAAACCGCACAGGCGCAAGCTTCACATATGACCCACGCGGTCTCGTTACCGCCCTGACAGTCGGATCAGAAGCTGGCGCACCATTTTTAGAGGAATTCATGACGTACGACGCGAATGGAAACCGTACATCGATTAAAGATGGTAGCGGTAAGGCGATTTCGTATACGTACGGCGCTCTTGACCAGCTCATGAGTGAAACGTTACGCGACGGCACGAAAAACGAATTCACTTATGACGGCTTCGGCAACCGAACATCAGTCAAAACAACAAAAAATGGGCAAACAACAGAAACAAAAGCAAGTTATAATGTCTATAATCAGCTGACAAGCATGGGCAACGAATCGTTTACGTACGATAAGAACGGCAACCGACTAACAGACGGCACGTACAGCTACACGTGGGATGCAGCCGATCAAATGACCGCTGTCACGAAAAAAGGCGAAACGAAGCCATTCGTCACGTACACATACGATGAAGACGGACGCCGCATTCAAAAAGCGGTAGGCACAACGATTACCAACTACTATTACGACGGCGACAGCCTCAACGTTCTTTATGAAACGAACGGTTCAAACGTCGTTACAAAGTCGTACACGTACTCCGACGCAGGTCAACTCGTCGCGATGAAAAAAGGAAGCGTCAAATACTACTACCACTACAACGCTCATGGCGATGTCATTGGTATCAGTGACAAAGACGGCAACCGACTCGCAACGTATGAATACGATGCGTGGGGCAATCCGCTGAAAGCCGACGAAACCGCAGCGGTCAAAGACAACACGTACCGCTATGCTGGCTACCAGTACGATCACGAAACCGGCATGTACTATCTTATGGCCCGCTACTACGAGCCAAAGCACGGCGTGTTCTTATCCCTAGACCCAGATCCAGGCGATGAAGACGACATCATTACGCAAAACGGCTACACGTATGCGAATAATAATCCGGTGATGTTAGTTGATCCGGATGGGCATTGGGTGTGGCTAGCGGTAAACGCAGGATTTGCGGCATATGACGGATACAAAGCGTATAAAGCAGGTAAGGGCTGGAAAGGCGCTGCTTGGGCAGCCGCATCCAACTTCGGACCAGGAAAAGTATTCAAAGGTGCGAAAAAGGCGTTAGGGTTTGCGAAGAAAGGTAAAAAATATTTTAAACCAGGAGCATACGCTAAAAAGTCTATACCTGCAAGGAGTACAAGTAGTAGATTAAATAAAAAAGAAAGGCGGGTGCTGAATAAAATAGGAGATAAATATGGTTGTCACTCTTGTGGTACTAAAAATCCAGGTACTAAGTCGGGAAACTGGATAGGGGATCATCAGCCAGTCACTGCCCTAAATCGATATCGCAAAAAACAAAAATTATATCCTCATTGTAAAGCATGTTCTAGTAAGCAAGGCGGGTATGCTAGTGCTTATTCAAGAAAAATGAATAAACGTAGGTGATAGTAATGTGTTCAAAAAATCTAAGTGTGTTTGAAGTTCTGGATAACTCAATTAAGGCAGGAGACATAAGTTTATTAGATAATTTTAACTTTGATTTTGCTAAAGGTAAGCTTTCTGTATTTGTGAATGAAAATCATTGGTTAATTACATTTCAATTTCTGGGAATTTCAAAATTAGGGCCAAGCATTGATGTGCAAATTGTTGGTAGTGATGTAACTAGCGGTAGTGATGGAATCTTGTGGGAAGAACCTTTTATTTTTTTAGATAAACAAGGTAACTATATTGACATTGAAGACGTAGAGGCTGGTTTTACAAAAGATAACTTTGAAATTTCAGTGAGAAATAAGACATTTAATTTTAAAGTCGGAAAAGATCTAAAAGAAAGAATTAATGACAAGAATGAGTGGATAACTGCATTGCGTGAAATGGTAAAGAACAAGAATTTTTTAGAGTTGGTATGGTTAACTGAAGAGGAGCAGCTTGAACAAGCTGCTTTATCTTCCAGTTATTATTGTATATATTCAACTGAAAATTGGCCCCATCCTGTAAGTGATACTGATTCAACACAAAATTATTCTTTTTTCAAATCTGTTGCTCATGCAATCTCTAAGAATAATGCAGACTATATAGTGGATAATGAAGAAAGTAATACTTATTGGAAAATATGGGAAAAATTCGATTCTGTTAATTTTTGGTAATTTCAATTACGCAAGCTATTTAAAGGCATTTGTCAGAATCAGTTTGAAGTTTTGTTATTTACAAGTGTGTAAGTTAAGCTTTGTATCTCTTTATTGTTTACTGTAAACTGTATAAGGGTCATATGGCTTGCCTTATGGTATGTTTTTATTGGTATAAAAACAGTGTACCGTATCGGGCTTGTCATATGACCTTTTTACACATTTAAATGGACTCTATCCAGTTTCATCAAAAAAACAAAATTTAATGTTTATAATTAGTTAAAAATCAAGATCTGTAGTGATTTAATATTTTTAGATAAGGGAGAGCTTAATTGATGATTCGTGCTGAAGATGTACTCGAAATATTAGATAGAGAATTTGATGAATTTAATCGACCGATTTTTGAGTGGAGATATACTAATTATATTGGTAGTAGGTGCAGTATTATTAAATTAAGTAATGATGGATGGGTAATTTTAGTACAGTCATTTCTTTTAGATAATAAGGGACCGTTCATTTCTCTCGACATTTACAGTAATTCACTATCAAAATCTTATAAATCTGTTAATGTGGGAGTTAAACTAAAAGATAGGCTTGGACTTGAAATAAATTATAAGCATAGTGAGGTTTCTGAATTATTGAAAATGGACAAAGTTAGCTTGATAAACAAAATCTACAAGGTTAATCAATTTGCACCTCCAACTAATAATTTGAAAGATGAAAATAAAGAAAAGATCCTTACATCTTTTTTCAGACATTTATTTGATACTACGTCTTTAAGTGATTGCTTATGGTACAAACCTAATGAATTACTTAAAGAGATTGGTCTAAATAGCAAGGTCAAAACCTATCTTGAAATTGACGAATGGGAATATCCTGATTATTTGACCGATGCAAGTGAGTCAAAATCATTTCAGTCCTTTGCAAATTTTCTTGAAACAGGTGAAGTACCAGTGGATTTAGGAGAAATAAATAGTGGATGGGAGCAATGGAAAGAGTTTGACATAAATTAGTAGTAGCGTAAAACAATACTTCCATATTTGCGATGGTAAGGATAAAATAGGTACTAAAAACATGCTGAAATATGTGTAATGATAGAGTGAAAGAAGACGGTTACTAATTCAATTAATTTGGAAGAATTTATTAATAGTTGGCTATCTGAATAGAATACTGTTTGTAATGATTAAATTATTAAATTCTGTCGTTTAAAAGTAAAAGGAAAAGTAAAAGGAAAGGTCCGCATGAAGATGCGGGCTTTTGTTAATTAAGGTCTTTTTTTACGTACGGCGCCCTTGACCAGCTCATTAGCGAAACGTTACGCGACGGCACGTACAGCTACACGTGGGATGCAGCCGATCAAATGACCGCTGTCACGAAAAAAGGCGAAACCAAACCATTCGTCACGTACACGTACGATGAAGATGGACGCCGCATTCAAAAAGCGGTAGGCACAACGATTACCAACTACCATTACGACGGTGACAGTCTCAACATCCTTTATGAAACGAACGGTTCAAACGCCGGTACAAAGTCGTACACGTACTCCGACGCAGGTCAACTCGTCGCGATGAAAAAAGGAAGCGTCAAATACTACTACCACTACAACGCTCATGGCGATGTCATTGGTATCAGTGACAAAGACGGCAACCGACTCGCAACGTATGAATACGATGCGTGGGGCAACCCATTAAAAGTTGACGAAACCGCAGCGGTCAAAGACAACACGTACCGCTATGCTGGCTACCAGTACGATCACGAAACCGGCATGTACTACCTCATGGCCCGCTACTACGAGCCAAAGCACGGCGTGTTCTTATCCCTAGACCCAGATCCAGGCGATGAAGACGACATCATTACGCAAAATGGCTATACGTATGCGAATAATAATCCGGTGATGTTAGTTGATCCGGACGGGCATTATGTATGGGCTTTAGTTGGTGGCGCTATTGGAGGAATAAGCTCTTATAAAGCAGCGAGAGCAAAAGGTGCCAGAGGTTGGAAACTGTTTGGTGCAACAGCTGGAGGTGCAGCGCTTGGTGCTGTAGGTGGTGGTGCATTTAGAGTTGGAAAAATATTCTCAGGGGTCACAAAAAAGAGAAAAGCAGTAGCAGGTGTAATAAGAGGGCATACAAAACATGGTCTACATCAATCAATTGGTAGAGATGGTGGAAGAGGAGTGAGCATAAAAGCAAAGTTGGAGGCTGTAAGAAATTCAAAGAAAACTATTAAACAATCAGGTGGTAAAACCAGATATTATGGAAAAAAAGCAAATGTTGTAGTCAATAAAAGAGGACAAATTGTTACGGTTTTTGGTAAATCAAGAGCAAAGGGACCAAAACAAGTTTTTCACAAGTATGGTAAAAGAGAGTGGTATAAAAATAAATAAGGTAAATTACAAGAGAAGCCTTTCTCTTGAATTCTTATTCATAGGAGTATGATATGTCTTTAATCAGAGACGAATTTTTAGAATTTGAACTTACCCCTAGAAAATATTATGAACATGGAGAAGATCCATTTATTGTTTCAAGTTGTAAAATAAGTGATCAAGATAAAGTTATCTTTAAAGACTTTTCTGTACATCTTTTAGAAAGCGAATATAAAGAAATAGTCAGGGGGTTACGTAAATTATTGGTAGGTTGGTCTAAAGAGTTTCAATTTGAATCAGTTGAGCCATTATTAAGGCTAACTTTTTCGAGAATGAAAAAATCAATTATAGTAATTGTTGAAATACTTCATGTGACAGAAAATGATATAGAAGTTGTAAGAGAATTTCAATTAAGAGGTAGTAGTGATTTATTGAAATTATTTAAGAAAGTGCTTCAAAAAGAATTAAAGTTGGTCGAAGATCCCTCCAGCTTACCGTAACAAATCTAGGGATTTTATCAATTTGGTTTTTATACATGTAAGAAGTCCTCACAAAAATGTGCGGGCTTTTGTTTACTCCTACTTCTTCACAAAAAAATGGACCAATATATGCTTAGTATTTTTTGATGTCCTTATGTAAAAGACAATGAAGATGAACGATCAACATAAATTTTTTAGTAATTTAAAAAACTATTGTGTTTTTCTGTTGGTTCAAATAGAATAAAAATGTAATTAATTACAAAAAAAACATTAGTAGGTTTTATATGGAAAAAATGGTGCTGTATTCCGCTTTTGTTTTTTCTTTATCTCTTTTTTGGGTCTTGCCAATGCAGAAGAATTGGGCTCTAAAGATCCTTACGGTGATATCGATTCGCCTGAGTCTATTATAGACTTTTTAGTTAACGAAGCGCATGTGATACCAAACCCACATCATTTTGAGTCAATGGCAACTATAACTGCTACATCACGAGCAGGTGTGTCTGGCGCTATTGGGCAAGTACGTGAAACCGCTACTTCATCGACAACAAGAGTAGTGGATTATGTATACGCAAGAGCTAGAATTTATCAGAGCGGCACGGTTAGAGCTGATGCTTCAGATACTTCAAGAAAAGATAATTATGCTGGAGCTGCAACATCATACGTCAGTAAAAAAAGTTCTGGATACACACGAGGAAACCATGAATACAGACATGCTGGTTATAAGACAATAAATCATGTAACTCGAAAAAATCACTAATATTTAAATAACAGTAAGCGTATAATTTTATGAAATTATACGCTTCTTCTAATAGGAGGCCAAGATGAAGAAACGTTTTCTTATTTTCTGGTTAACAACTACCTTTTTAATCAGTTGTTCCAACAGTATTAATGAAGAAGATTTTCAGCAAGTGCAAGATAATGATTTAAGAAACTATTCAACAGAAAAACAGGACATATTTGCGTTCGGACTTTATGATGATGACAGAAGAATCATTGATACCTATTTAAGCGAAAACCTTAAAGATACGTACCCATTAGAATTCGAGATGGAACAGTATTTTGACGAAGATATTGATTTTGGTTTGCTTGCTTTTGAGAATTTTGAACAGATTCCATTACATTACGAAGGAAAGGATCGTAATTTAATTACATACCATGTACAGTCAAACAAATCAGAAACGGTTGCTTTCAACTTGAAGTTAAAAGCAAATGTGAATAGTGAAATCTCTTTTATTAGTTTTACAGATCCGTATCATTCTTTTGATTCTGAACCTGATAATATAGAAGTAGCTTTCCAATATGAGGATATTTTTTCATTAAGAAGGGCATATAGTTCTTCAGATCCAATAGAAACTAAGTTTATAGAGAATGTTGAAGTGAGTACAAGTCACCTTATAGATGATAACATTATTGAAGGATTAATTATTGATACAGAAGTTGGACAATACAATTACATTACTCAGTTAACAAGTGAAGAAAATGCTTTTATTCATATAGGTAACGGATATGGAGAAGATGTTCCGTATGCGCTAATTGCTTTAAAGAACTGGGAGCAGGTTGATATTAACGGCGAGAGAGTATTGTATTTCACGGTCCCAAAAGATGCTACGAAAGTAATTCAGTTTGAGACACCTAAAGTAAAATCGTTAGAACCTTTTCAGTTTTTTGCCTTCCCATACCCTTACGAGATTGAAGAAGGCTTCTATGAAGCGGATCGTATTTATTCTTCAGCGAGGATATTCGTATCACCTTAAACAAAAAAGTAGTAACATGTTATTCGGACATCTTAACGAGTTAATTGCCAATGTTCTCCAGAAACACTTTTTAGTTTTTTTGATGATATGGTTCATTTATAAATTAATTACAGTCGATCGCGATCGACTTTTTTTGTGAAAACTTTAGAAAAACTTTAGAATTTAGAATTCTAACTGGCTGTATAATGGATATATATTGCTACAAATAGATAATAACCATTTAATCTAGAAAGCAGGAGCCCTAATGAGCCAATTTTGTCCCATTTGCGAAAAGCCCTTTACGGAAGAAGATCTCTACGATGCAAAGACCCCCTTTTCATTTAAATGTCGTGGTTGCCAATCTCGTGTATACGAAGTAAAAACATCACTATTATTGCTTATACCAGCGTTAGGATTTGCTGGACTCCTTATTTTTTTAAGTGAGCAGATTAACGGATGGTTACTGCCTATTCTTCCATTCATTGAAAATTGGCCAATAGCCTTAATTGCAATAGTCTTCTTATTTCCGATTTACTATTTTGGCGAAAATACACTTGTTAAATTAACGTATAAGCACGGAAAGTTTTTCAGCCGAAGAAAACGTGTTGCATAATTCTACTAACAAGTCATGACAAGCCCGCATGTAAGTGCGGGTTTTTAGTGCACAAAATAAGCAGCTTCTCGGCGACCAATCGTTGAATTTCGATTTTATCTTACAGAATCTAATGCAGGAAAACTATCAATCTCTTTAAGAGATTTTATTCTTATGGGGGATTGTTTAGACGATTAACAGAATTTAAAAAAGACTGGCTGCATGGAATGAATGAAGATGGCTTGTTAGTAGGCACGAATTGGAATGCTAAACTAATTGGTCTTGAGGTGGAACCTATGATTTTATATAAAGAGTTAAAAATTGAAACTTAAGCGAGGGAAAAATGGACATTCTCCAATTTAGTAATGAGGAATTATCGATCGCGCTTATACTCGATGATTATCATAAAGAAAAGGGTTTTTCAGCTGATGCTGATTTAACGATAAGGTTAAAGACGAGCACATTAAATTTTTATTGCCATAGTGGACCTTATTATGTTCGAGCTTCTAGCTTGCGGAGATTTCATAAAGAGTTAGTGAAACTGACGGGCACAGGTTGGCTAAATCGCAAAACAACGGCATCATTTAGTGATGGTTCTGGAGAACTGATGCTGACATTTAATGAAGGTGATGAGAATTATGCTGTCGAAATTGAACTAACGCAACATTTACATGAGCAGCGGTACACGGCAACACATGCGCTTTCACTAGAATGTGTAGCTGACTGTAAAGAACAAATTGGTACGTTTTTACAGGTGATGAAATGAGGAAGACGTTCTTGTCACTGGCAGGGCCTAACGTGATGCTCAAAAATTGCAAAGTCTTGGATCTAGTTGTGCATAAAGCGTCTAGTGCCACCTTGTTACTTCCATTGAGACTAATGTAATACTTTATCTGATAGTTGTGCTAAAGACAAAAGCCTTAGTTGAGACTAAAGCTTTTGTTTAAAAGAAACTTATAAACACACGAATGGCGAGTAATGTCACGAGGCCAATTATGAAAAGCGTAATGATGTTGCTTGATGCGGAGTTTTGAAAACGCCCCATACGGTCTTTTTTGTTCGTCAACCTATAGAGTACGACTGTGAGGACAGGTAATAGTAAACCGTTAATCGCTTGGGCCGAAATGATTAGTTCAATAGGTGATCCGCCAAAAGCCCACACAAGTGCAATGGGGAGGAGACCCGTAATAATCAAAATGATGCGGTTAACCGGTGCGTCTGGACTTTCTGATTGGTTAAACGCATGACCGAATAACATTGGTTGCACCGTTAAATTAAATAAGCCAGATGAAAAGCCGGCTGTCCATAGACCGATGGCAAAAAAGATGGTTGCAAATGATCCGAGAATAGGTGTCAGCTGCACAGCCATATCTCCAGCACTGTTAATGGTTTGTCCTGATCCATAGAATGCAGCTGCGGAAGATAAGAGAATCGCAATAGAGATGATAGCTAACAGGGTGAAATTTATTTTTAAATCATTGACTGAGATGCTGCGTATTTGTTCTTTTGTGTAAGCGGAGTGGCGATATTTGTCTTTCATAAAACCTGAAAGTGCTACAAGTGTATTCGGTACAAGGATGGTTGCAATTAGTGCAAGCACGATGAGTAGATCTCCTTGCGGAATGGAAAACGTGAATCCTTGATTGATTGTTGCACCTGCGTTTGGCAGAGCAGCAAGTGCAGTTAAACAAAAGGTTAAGACAAGCATAATCATAACAATTCGGTTAATATTCTCAAGCACTTTGTAGACGCCAAACCAAGCAATCCCCATTGCCGAAACTGAAAGCAAACTAACCCAGGCAAGCATAGGAACGGATGGAAAAATAAGATTCATAGCCATGGAAGCACCGATGAAATTCCCTGCTTGAAAGGCGAGGGCACCGAGCCATAAGCCAAAGAAAATAAGTTTGGACCATAAACTGCTTATTTCATCTCGAATGCCTTCTAATACGCTTGTTCCTGTTGCGACCGTCCAATTAATAACAGGTCGTTGGATAAAGTAGCCAACAAGACAAGCGAGGACAAGAATCCAAGCGACTTGAAATCCAAATTGGGCACCAGCAACGGATACGGTTGTCACAGTACCTGGACCGATAATACATGCAGCGACAATAGCGCCAGGCCCCCACGAACGATACCAAGGAATTGTCTGATTCTCTTCTAACGATGCTACAGTCACTTTCTCTCTAACTACATTCGTCAATCCAACCACTCTCCTCTATCTTGTGATTGTATCAACTAAAACCTAGAATTTTCTGTGTTTTTGTAAGGTAATCTACGATAAATCTTGCTTAAAGATGGCTTCTTTTATGAATGGCTAAAAACAATAAACGGTAAGTGCACCCCTCCTTTGTTTTTATAGAGGTTCCTTATGCTATTAAAAAAAGCCGCTCAACAAAGGTCGAGTGGCTCTTGTATTACCATTGAAAGATGGCTTTTAACGTTAATAGTGAAACTGAAAATAGTAGAGACGCTATTAAAAAGGTTGGTAGGTGAGCATAATCTTCTTCAGGCAATTCTTTACTAATGACGTTAAAAATCATGGCGCCTGAACTAAAGGCGATTAATGAATCGACAAATAGACCAGTTGAAGGGCCAAATGTGCCAGCAATAGCACCTATGAGTGTTGTTGTTGCTAGAATGAAGCGACCGTATTGACGGTGAACGGTTTTATTACCATGACCAATGTGATAGGAGATACCGATAAAGTGAAGCCCAACAGCGACACCATAAAAAAGAGCTTCAACGGTTTTAACGTCTGATGCAAAGACAATATAAGAGATCATAAATGTATAAAAGGCGAAGAAAGAGATTTGTACGAAATAAGATGTATTCGGATGTTGCTCGTGTTTGGTTTTGGCAATTTTATAAACACTGTAATACACAAGTAATCCGAGTAAACCAAGAAAGTAAAGCTCTGAGTCTAATGCAAGATCTCCACCAAGTTGATCCTGCTCTTCATGCATGGTAGGCAAGATGTAGACAAAGACATAAGCAATCGCAACACCTCCTGATAAGGAAAGGATTTTCTGCTCTTTGAAAGGTGTACGATGAATGATGGGTAGTGCAAATAGTTGAATGAGGATAAGCATTACCCCGATAAGAATTGATTCTATTGTCATGTTGTTGCCTCCCCTTGCTTCATGCTTATCTATACCCACTTTTAAACCATCGAAGTTTACAGTTTTGTAAAGAAACCGTGTACAAATGTCTGGGTCTGAAATCGTCGATTTTGGTCTATGCTGTATACGAGTGGTATGAGAGGTGGTTATAGTATGGGAAATTTGTTGCAGACAACGATAGAATTGACGGTAGGACTCTTTGCACTCCTTATTTTAACAAAAGTAATGGGGAAGACGTCTTTTGCGCAAATCACACCGTTTGATTTTATTTCTGCTTTAATTTTGGGTGAACTCGTTGGGAATGCCATTTATGATAACGAAACGAAATTAGGGACCATTCTGTATTCAGTATTAATTTGGGGTATGTTGTTATACATTATCGAATGGTCAACGCAGCGGTTCCGGAAGACGAGAAAGTTTTTCGAAGGAAATCCTTCTATTATTATTCAAAATGGACACTTAAATCGAAGGGAAATGAAACGGAATAAGCTCGACATGAATCAGCTTCAACATCTCTTAAGGCAAAAAGATGCGTTTTCTGTTCGAGAGGTGGCGTATGCGGTTTTAGAAACAGATGGACAAATAAGCGTTTTAAAGAAACAAAAATATGACCAACCGACCTATGAGGATTTTAAACTTAAAGAGGACCCTGTTTATTTGCCTGTTACCTTTATCAATGATGGTGTGGTTGACTGGGAAAATATCAAAAAAGCTGGATTAGACGAAAACTGGTTAGATAAGCAGCTCTATGAGCAACGGATTGATCATTATCGGGACGTGTTTTATTTAGAGTGGAAGTATGATGAAGGGATTTACCTTGAAAAGATGTGAAGAGCCCTCTTCACATCTTTCTTTATGTGCAAGTTTTGGGGATCCAACCGTAATAGCCATCTTTTTTGGCTAAATCATACCCACTGCATTGATCATCAAGTATCGAAACGTGATCACCTTGTTTTACTGTTAAAAAGGAAGCACTGACATCAGTTGTGCACTGCCACTGTTCATCTTGATAGGTTAGATACTCATTTTTAATCCAATAATTCGTCTTGTTCGCTGCACTGTAACAAAGCGTGAAATGTTCTTGTTTTTCTTGTTTTTCTACTAAATAATTCGGCCAATTAATGGTCCCTTGTTTGGATTCATCTGAAAAGGAGTGAACAATTTCTTTTATCTGTTTACACTCATCAACATAGGTTGCTTCAAACAACCCATCTTGGAGGGTGAGGGCATTTAGTTGCCCAATGGATTTGACCTGCAAGCCACCATCTAAACAAATAATACGTCTATCAAAGTCAATGATTGGATTCATGTGACTTTTTTCGCGGCTTAAATAGTTTGATATTGGCCAGTGTCCAACAATGACGGTCTTTTCTTCATCATGCCCATGTTCATAAAAGGATGGGAAGGCATAAGCGTTTGTTAAAGACGTTTCTCTCCAATCGTTCGTTCTCTCGATGCCAGCATGAATGATGATAAAATCCTCGGATTCAAGTGCATGAGGAAGCTGCTGAATCCATTCGAGTTCCGCCTGATAATGGTCTAGGCAAAATTGAGCGATCTCTTTAATAGAAGAAAACTGTTTCCACTCACGATTTTGTTCTCGAAGCATTTCATGAATAAGAGAGTACGGTTGTCGTTCTAAGTAGGGAATCAGTTGTTCGTTTTCTTTTAGAAGATGAAGGAGGATGGCGTCGTTATTTCCTAATGTTGTATAAACGCGATGCGTATGATGAAGATCCATTATATAGCGAATAAGGCCAAGACTATCTTGTCCTTTCTCACAGACATCACCATTAAGAATTAAGGTATCGCTAGCGGAGTACTGTAAGTTGGTGAGCAGTTTTTTAAACAACTTTAAGTTTCCGTGAATATCTGACACCATGTGGGTTTGTTGATTCTTTAAAGAAATGGTTTGCGTGTGTAACATCGAACATTCCACCTATCCACTTTTCTTTCTATTGTGGCAATGTAAATAAAAAAAGACAACCTCGAAAGGTCATCTTTTTACAATCTGGAAGAACAAATTAGCAATATCCGCCACCTACATAAGAAGCTCCGATGATGATAAGCAAGATGAATAATACAACTACTAATGCAAATCCGCCACCAGCACCAGCTCCGTAACCACCGCCTGCGTATGACACTTGGCATGCCCCCTTCCTGCGTTTCTCTATATCAAGGTATGCAGGTGTACCCTAATTGGTTTGTAGTTTCTTAAAAGAAATGAAAAAGTAGGGCAATCGCCTAGACGTGTGCCTACGCATGGAATCATGTTAAAGTTAGTGCATTAGTGAATGGGAGGCAATTAAAGTGGTTAGTATTCTGTATCTTTTCATTGTCTTTTTCGCATCCGTTCTTCAAGCGGCAACGGGTTTTGGATTTTCTATTATCGCAACCCCATTTTTACTGTTTTTGTTTGCGCCAGATGTGGCGATTCAAGTGAATTTATTTGTGTCTATCCTTATTTCCCTTTTATTATTTATTCAAATTCGTAAAGATGTTTATCTGCCACTTATAAAAAGACTTGTTATCGGAAGTGTTATTGGCGCCCCAATAGGTGTCATCCTGGTACAACTTATCAATGAGACAGCCGTAAAAATAAGTGTAGGAACTCTTTTACTTTTTGTTACTCTTCTTCTTGTGTTGCCGGTTAAAATGCAGCAAACAAATAGACGAGATTTGACTATAGGTGGACTTTCTGGAACATTAACGGCGAGCATTGGCATGCCAGGACCACCATTACTCGCCTATTTTGCTGGTGTTAATATGACAAAAGAACAAACACGTGCAACAACACTGGCATTTTTCCTACTCATCTATCCCATTAGTATTGGATTGCAATGGATCACAATAAGCATAAATAGGGACGTGTGGGGGCTTGTAGGTTTGGCACTGCCAGCCGTAATTGCTGGATTAATCGTCGGACATTTTATCTTTAAGAAAATGAATCAAGCTTTGTTTCGTAATGTAACCTACATTCTTTTACTCGTCGCAGGTGTAGGGTTAATAATTGAGTCAATTTGGTGAAAAACTGTAACTAGGCACGAGTGGCAAGCTTTAGAGAAGTCGTTGATAGTGGGTCTGTAGCAATCCCATATAAATAATATCAATCCATTCCCCATTTCTAAAGACGGCTTCTTTTACCCTGCCTTCTTGAACAAATCCTATCTTCTTATATAAATGAATTGCCTTTTCATTTGTTGAGAAGACGCGCAAAGACAACCGGTGTAAATTTAATTCGAGAAATGCGTATGTTAATAGGAGAGACATTGCTTCTGTACCGTATCCTTTCCCCCACTTGCTTTTTTCACCGATATCAAGAATACATTCGGCATTCCGATTTTTGTAATCAATCCCGACTAAAGAGGTTACACCCACCGGAGTGTGTTGTTCAAGCTCTTCGATAATGTAGGATTTTGACTGTGGAGAGGAGAGCATTACGCTTTCAACAAAAGATTGGGTCTCCTCATATGTATAGACGTCCAAGGAAAGGTTAGTAGAAGCCATGACCTCATGGTCGTTTCGCCAACGGTGATAAAGTGATATGTCAGTGCTTTGCATTTTACGCAGTCGTAACCGGGTTGATTCAAACATGGTATTTCCTCCCTTTTTTATTGGCTCTATTGTAACATGAGAAAAAAGCAATCACGGAAAAAATCAAAAATCACGTACAAATAGATTGATAGAGTATATTTTTGTTCGGAAATGGAATGGTTTGAAGTGTTTTTTTTGAAAGTGTATGCTAAAATAAAACGAAAACGTAAAGACTCTATGTAACTGGCGCAATGTGGATAACCACGAGGGAGCATAGAGCGTACTTGCCGTGCGCCTGGGCAAAAGGGTATCGCCCTTTTCACGTTCAAATAACGAAAGGATGGTTTGAATGAAAACGCCCTTACTATTAGATGGAGTAGAAGTATCAAATTGCATAAAGGCTGATCTCGCGAAAAGAGTAACAGCCCTGAATGAGAAAGGCATTACCCCGTCCCTCGCAACTATTTTAGTCGGCGAAGATCCTTCTTCCGCTACTTATGTGCGAATGAAAGGAAATGCTTGTCGTAAGCTTGGAATGGAATCAAAGAAAATTGAGATGCCAACAGAGACAACTACGGAAGAGTTGTTAGCAACGATTCAGCAGTTAAATGAGGATCATACCGTTCATGGTATTTTATTACAACATCCTGTACCTGAACAAATTGACGAACGTGCTGCATTTGATGCGATTGCGATTGAAAAAGATGTAGATGGCGTCACCACTCTTGGGTTTGCGCAAAATGCTTTTAATTTTGCCCAATACCCTTCGTGTACACCTGCAGCCATTATGGCGATTCTCGACCATTATGACTTACCAATTGAAGGGAAGCATGCTGTAATTGTTGGTAGAAGTCCAATTCTTGGTAAACCAGTATCCATGATGTTGCTCAATCGAAATGCAACAGTAACCATTTGTCATTCTCGCACAAGTGAGTTAGAAGCTCATGTCAAACAAGCGGACATTGTTGTTGCAGCTGTTGGTCGCCCTGAATTTATTAAAGGGGAATGGATCAAGCCGGGTGCCGTCGTTCTTGATGCTGGATATAATAAAGGAAATGTTGGCGATTGTGATTACGATGGTTGTGCAGCCAGTGCATCTGCCATTACCCCAGTGCCTGGAGGCGTTGGTCCTGTAACGATTTCAATGTTGTTAAAACACACTGTTGATGCAGCAGAACGTTTAAATCAATAACAATTAAGATCAAGAGGGAAAGATAGATACCCGCTTGGTCTTTTTTTGATAAGATGAAAAAGGGTGATACAATGCAGGCGGTGTTAAAGAAAATCGCACAGTACTATCCATTTACTGCAGATCGTTTTGTATGTTTAGGTGGATTTAATCAGCATGTATTCAAGAACAATTCTTATGTTCTGAAAGTTTTTCGTGAAGATCAAGCTAGTATAGAACAGCTTGAGCACGAAGTGAATGTAACGGCGTTTATGAATCGTGCGGGTGTGCCGAGCGCGAAGATTGTCCAGTCTTTCAATGGGAGGGAAATTGAACATATTCTCTATAGAGGCGTTCATTACTTTTGTTTTGTACAAACGCATATTGCAGGTGATAGTATTCCCATAACAGATTTGAAGAGTACACAAGTTTATCAATGGGGTGCAAGTATTGGGGCCTTACATGAAACTGGGAAATTGTATCCGCATAAGGCAAAAGTACAGCATTGGCATGAAGAATCGCTTTTATCTGTAGCAGAAGGCTTGTTAGAGGAACCTTTACAGAGTAATTGGCGGAACTTGTATAATCAATTAAGCGCTTTATCAACAAATCATCAGTGCTACGGTCTCATCCATCACGATTTCCATCACGAAAACATCCGTTTTTCTAAAAACAAACTGTATATATTAGATTATGAAAGTGCTATCCATCATTGGTATATATATGATCTAGCCATTCCGATCTATCATGCTGCTTTATTTATTGAAAAAGATAAGCGGTGTCAATGGTATGAATCGTTCTCTACAATGTTATTAGAAGGTTATGCTTCAAAAACGACTTTACAGAAGAAGTGGGTAGATAAACTACCTTACTTCGTTTATTATCGACAATGGTACTCTTATCTCTATTTTGAAAAACATCTAGAAAAAAATGAACAGGTTACCCAGATGTTAGAAAAGATGAAGTCTTATCTAGCAGCTGAGAAAACCATTATTTAGAAAAGGATGAAGGATTATTTTTTATGTTGTTGTAATGATAGGACTCATTTGCTACTTTGCTTATCAAATGAGGCAAATAAGAAGAGAAAATGAAGAACTGAAAAAACAGCAGACGCTCATCATTAACATGCTTGAATATCAACTTGAAAGAGATTCGCGTTAAAAAAGACCAGTTGCCTAAGAATAGTGCAAACTAGTCTTTTTCGTATGCTCAAATAAGAAATCTTGCACATAGCGCCACGTTTCTCTGGCGGCATCGGCATTTCCTTTTTTCGTACCACCAAAATCCATTATCATGCCACCTCCAACATGCATATAAGTTGAAGTTGGCATGCCTGGAAGCCCATAGGGGAAGGCAAGGAAATGGCCACCTTCGTCATAATAAAGGTGTTTGTTGTCCGTTCGTTTGCCATGAAGTTCGTGTTGAACCATTCGAGCATAGTCAGCAGATGGCCAACATTCGTCTTTTTCACCTGCTATGGTTAATAAAGGAGCGTTCACTTGCTCAACTGGAATTCGAATAGCATCTAAATCGGTTGCTTTTGCTTGTGAGACAGACCAGATTGGTAAGAAAGAAAAAGGCTTACGGGTAAGTATGCTTTTCCCGATGTTAAGAAAATGCTTTGCTGTGTAAGTAAATTTCAAGTAAGGGAGTGGTGCATTCTGTTGTGTCCAAGCTGGAATGGGTGCATATATCGTGTTACGTAATCCGGATGTTACGTAAGCTCCTGGAGCTCCGGCAATAACCGATTGATACTCGTCGTACGTGGAAGCAAGCAGCAAGGCGAGTTCGCCGCCGCGAGAGTAGCCAATTAGAGAAACAGTATTATCCACAGCATCATGGGCTTTAAGCCAAAGGGTAGCTTTTTGGAAATATTCTAATGGTATGTTTTCAAGGTCTTTCGATACGCCTTCCGTCCCAAAATAAGCAAGAGACAATACGGAATAACCTTTCATTGCGAGGAGTGCAGCGGCATGTTCATTTACACCACCATCGGATCCGCCTACTACTATTACCCCTGGGAAAGCTTGGACGGTATCGGGGTGAAAAAGGGTTCCAACTAGTTCTGCTTCGTGGACAGGCACGCGTTTAACAGTATCATCATAAAATTTTCTATGTACATGAGCTGTATCTAGTAGCTTTCCAGAAGAGTCTTCAAGTGTAAATGAGTAGGTAAGCGGTTCGGCGTTCTGTTTGTTAAAATAATCACCATGCTTTTTTCCAATTCGCTCCATTGACCAGACCAAGCCTTCTGCATCAATGCCTTTGTAACTTCCGGACAAGGGCGCTGTTGAAGCAAGGTGGAGATTCCCGTCTTGATTTGCTTCATATAGAGCACTAGCCTCGAAGATTGCACCAGTGTCATCTGTCGTTTGTGCTTTTATTGTTACGCTTTGCTTTGGCATTAAGTCGTAAGCAGATAATTGTAAGGGTTGATCAATAAGTGCACGAGTAGGTGTTACAACAATACGAGGGGTCATTGTTAAACTCCTTTCAAATGGTCTTTAATCCATCTATACGTTAGGAAAAGTAAAAAAGTTCCCAATACTAAAAAAGCCTAAGTGCTTGGACACTTAGGCCTTCTTAATTAGACTTCTACAGCAACGATTTGGTCACAGCAGATGGTAATGATGCGTACTTTTTTCTTATCACATTTACAGTGATCGTGAGAGTGGCAGTCAGCATTTGCTAATTCAACAGTATCGCCATCAATACCTACAAAGCTACCTGTTACTTTGTCTCCACCTTTTAAAATAACTTTTACATGTTCACCACGCGCGATGTTTCTGAAAAATGTTTCACAACCGCAGTCGCCTGAACCGTAGTTATTTGAACCATAATTTCCGCAGCCACAAGAATTGTAGCCATAATTATTTCCATAACCCATTTTCAAATTGCTCCTTCCGCATTCTCTTATTTTTTTTAAACTTCTACAGCTGCAATGTCGTCACAACAAATTGTAACGATTCTCGCTTTTTTACATTTGTCGTCACAATCAACGTTTGCTAGATTAACAACGTTGCCACGTACATCTACAAATTCACCTTTAATTTTACCGCCGCCTTTAAGAACCACTTTTACGTGTTCTCCACGAGCGATGTGTTTGAATAAAGTAGAGCAGTCACAACCGTTTGAATAAGAATAATCAGAGTAACTTCCTCCGTATCCATAACCCATTAGTGTCGCCTCCTTTCGCTTTGCTATGTTAATACTGTATGTAGAGAATTCATTCATGCATAGGCAATAGAAAGGGGACAAACGCTCGTTTTTACTAGATTAGGTCAAATGCATAGAGGAGAAAGTCGGAATGTAGCGGAATCATTTTGAGGGTAATGCATGTTTGAGAAAGAGGTTTGTGTTTTTCGTAACAGGAACGCCTTGACGATGGATAAAGGAAAATTGTCTTGCTGTATTCATATGTAAATGATTTAACACTTGAAGAGAACCATTACGGAGTTCTTCTTGAATAGCCGATTCCGAAATAAGAGCCAAGCCTAGTCCGTTTTTAACCCCTTCCTTAATACCTTGAGTGGAACTGATGGTAATGGAAGAGTGTATCGTGAGTTGAAAGGTTTCGATTAATGCTTCAAATGATTCTCTAGTGCCCGAACCCTCTTCTCGTATGACCCACCGTTGATTTTGAAGGTCATGTACGGTTTGATAGTTCTCAACATCGTGGGTTGAACAGATGATGACAAGCTGATCATGTTTAAAAGGTGTTTGTTCAATGTTTTTTGCTTTAATGGTCCCTTCAACAAGGCCAAAGTCGACGTCGAAGTGCTGTACCTTTTGCATAATCGTATCCGTATTGGCAATTGTAATAGCAAACGTCAGGTTCGGATAAAGCCCTTTTAAAGAGGCAATCATCTGTGGCAATAGATATTCGCCAATCGTGAAGCTAGCACCAATCTTTAATAGTCCTGAAGCTTCATGGTGACGGGCGTACAAGCTTTCATGGATAGTACGGTAAATGTTTTGGATCTTTAATGCTTCTTTATAAAAGAAATGACCATCCTCTGTAAGAAAGATTTGTCTCGTTGTTCTACGAATAAACTGAGTTTGGAACTGATTTTCTAGATTTTTGATCTGCACGCTCACAGTAGGTTGTGAAAGGGATCGTTTCTCAGCCGTCTTTGTGAAATTTTTTTCTTGGACCAGTGTAATAAACGTCTCTATTTCATCTATATTCATTGTTTGACCTCATTTTTATTAGTTTTTTTAATAAATGTTATTATACTTATTTATTTTACAAATAGCGAGGGGGTTCTTATGATTAAGTAGTTAGGGAGTGAACAACATGACTAAACAGAAGGCTATCGGAGTTGGGTTGACCGCATTACTTGCGACGATCGCCACTTTGCTAGCAAAAGTGCCAGGATTAACAATGGTGGGATCGTTGATTCTAGCAATTGTAATTGGAATGGTTGTAGGGAATTACACAAAGGCAGCTCAGAATGGTGGAGAGGGGATTGCGTTTTCTTCAAAAATTCTTTTGCGGATAGGAATTATTTTACTTGGACTACGGTTAAATTTTTTTGCTATTCAAGGTTTGGGTTTAACCGGTTTTCTTTATGCCATCGTTTTAAGTTCTATTGCTTTTTTTACTGTATATGGACTAAGCAGGAAATTAAAAATTGATCCTTCATTTGCCGTTTTGCTTGCAGGAGGAACAGCCATATGTGGTGCTGCGGCAATTGCTGCTATAGCGCCAGTAGTGAAAGCACAGGAAAAAGCAGTTGCTCTATCCATTGCGACAATCGCGTTGATAGGAACGTTGTTTACACTTATTTATACAGGTCTTTATCCACTTCTTGTACCAGAAGATAAACCGTATGGCATTTTTGCAGGTGGTACGTTACACGAGATTGCCCATGTCGTTGCTGCTTCTTCCATTGGGGGTGCTGAAGCCGAAAATCATGCCATCATTGTAAAAATGCTTCGAGTTATGTTATTACTACCGCTGATGATCTTCATAATGTGGTGGTTTGAACGGAAGAAAAAGGTCGCTCAATCTTTTTCGTTTCGAAAGTTACCAATCCCATGGTTTGTCTTCGGTTTTCTGGCGATGAGTCTTGTGCAAACGTTTGGTTTCTTACATGAAGATGCTGTACAGTGGCTACTTGGCATTGCCTATTTCTTGCTTGCAATGGCCATGGCAGGTCTAGGCTTAAATGTGAAGTTTCGTGCTTTTCAAGAAATAGGACCCCGTTTGTTTTTAGCAGGACTAGGGGGCACAATCGTTTTAGTTCTTTTTGGCGCACTACTTATTCCACTCTTATTCTAAAATCAAACCATTACCATTCAGGTAGTGGTTTTTTCAATATCAGCCTCTAGACTGAGAGCTAAATCGTTCTTCAGCTCGTTTCTAAGGATCGGTCAGAATCGTATGCTAGTAGTAACAAATCGACAGGAGGTGACGTAATGACAACAAAAGGATGGATCATTCTCGGTGCTGTTGCACTTTCTATCATCTTGCTTTCATCACTAGGAGCGATGTTAGGATTAGTAGCAGGTGCTGGACTTGCTTACTTAGGGTGGCGTCAAGCAACATTAAGTGAAGCCATTGTGATGAAGGTACTTTGGTGGTTTGTACTCGTTATTGGTGTCCTAGTAGGCATTAGTAGTTTGCCAGGAATGATTGGAGTCGTAGCGCTTTACTTATTGCTAAAGCTTTATGACAAATGGAAAGAAACAAAAGATTATTCTTATGATAAATTTTAATGAATGCAGGAGGTAGAAGATGTCAATCTTAAAGCAAATAAAAGAGCAAGTATCAGCTGATATTGAAGCAGTATTAGAGAAAAGTAAAAAGAAGCCGGTAATGGATGAAAAGAGAGGTCAAGAAGCTAAGCAGCTTGATAAGCAAATGAAGTTATGGAAAGAAACAGTAAAGAAGCAGCAAGAGCTTGAGCAGTATTTCTATAATGAGTGGCAAGAAGCAGAGACTATGTTAAAGAAGCGAAAAGAACAATTGGTCATTGCTGAACAATCGCAAGCAACGGATTTAATAGAACGAGCGAATTTTGAAATAAACGGCTATCAGGAGTTGGCTCGTGAGTACAAGGAGTCATACGAAGAACAGCGTGAGCGTGTGAATAAGCTCGAAGAAAAAGGAAGAGAGCTTTACTTTCTAAAAAAGAAAATGGAACGAATGAAGCTTACTGATTTTGCAAGAGCTGAAGAATCACGTGCTGAATCGCATGCGTCAAAATGGACGTATTATGCGGAAGAAAACGATGAATTTGAAGCATATGAGGAAGACAAAAGTGACCACGAGCCAAGACAGGTTCTTGATTTTGATAAAGAAATAAAAAAACTTGCTGAAAAGCAGGAGAACGAAAAGTAGTTTGTAGTATACTAAAGGCTGATTATAAACGCAGAGGAGGGCAAAGAGAGTGAAGCGAAACCGAACAGATTATGTTGCCTATATTTTCTTTGCCCTGCTTGCTGCAACGGCATTAGAGCTACTTATTAATGTAGCTCCGTTTATTGTATTAGTAGGATCTGCGGCGATGATTTATTATGGCTTAAAGCGAATGAGCAAGCAAAAAGGAAAAGTCCTGTTCTACGGAGGACTGGTCATCTTTATTTTAACGCTGTTGTCTTCGTTTTTCTTTTTACTAATGGTCTTTGGTGCATTGTTTTACATGCTTTACTTGTTTTGGGAAAAGGCAAGTAAACCAACTAAAATGGAAATAGCGATTAATGAACAAGCTTCGAATGATAATCGAGAGGCGTTTGTTAAAAACACCTTCCTCGGAGATCAGCAATTAAACCATGAAGGGTTTCGCAGTGATGATATTAATATCCACACAGGTATTGGTACAACGGAAATTCATTTTGAAAACACCGTCCTCCCAAAAGGAGACACGATTGTCATTATCCGGGGTTTTATTGGGAGTACCAAACTCTATGTGCCTTATGATGCAGGTGTATCTGTGGAGCACGCTTGTTTATTTGGTCAGACAGATCTATTTGGAAACCATAAAATAGGGTTTAATCAAAACGTAAAAGTCGTAAATGACTCGTATCAAGATGCTCCTCGTCGACTGCGAATTTATACGTCCATTGTTGCGGGAGATATTGAGGTGATGTATCGATGAAGGCTGTCCGTTCTGTTGGTATGATTGTCTTTTTCGTGCCATTACTTCTAGTAGGCTTCCTTTTCTATTATGTTGAAAATAACGGTTTAGTTAAATGGGAACAGCTATTGCTTCGAAATGAATTAACGTATAACGTGCCGATTTTCGTATGGCTTATTCTGTTTTTTATACTCCTTGCACTGATTGTCTACAGCATGCTTGCTGTTATTTGGAAAAAAGACGTTCGTGCGTTACATGCTACGTTAGTGCACGTTGCTAATGGCAATACGAAGGAAAGCAAACAGCAACTTAATCAAGTATCCAGTGATTTTAATGATGCTAAAATGCTCATTGCAGAACTTGAAACAAGAGTTCGTAATCAAGCAGACCGCTCTCAACGTGTGATGGAACAATGGGCGGAGAATGAGTCAAAGCTGAGATCGGAACTTGTCTTTAAAGAGCGACACCGTATTGCAAGAGAACTACATGATTCCGTTTCACAACAGCTTTATGCAGCATCGATGTTATTATCTGCAGCAGTTAATCAAAAGAATGTTGATGTTGTAGCGCTACAAGCTCGATGTGAACAGATTGAAAAAGTTGTGAACGATGCACAAAATGATATGAGAGCGCTCTTGCTCCAGTTACGACCCATTCAACTGGAGAATCAATCGTTTAAAGAAGGCGTGGAACAATTGACATCAGATTTAGCAGAGAAGCACCAGATTGATTTCTCGGTTCGGATTCGTTCTCTTTCTCTTAAACCAGGTGTAGAGGACCAGCTATTCCGCATTACCCAAGAAGCTATTGCTAACGCGTTACGTCATGCAGAAGCAAATGAGATTAGCGTGTTCTATGACCGGTATGATGATTTTGCTTTACTAAAAATTACCGACGATGGGAAAGGCTTTAATCAGACATCTTCGCCACACGGCTACGGTCTACATAGTATGGAAGAGCGTGCAGAAGAAATCGGTGGGATGTTACGAATGATAAGTGTGGAAGGGCAAGGAACGAGTATTGAAGTGAAAGTACCGATTATTGAAGGAGGGGAAACGACGTGATTGACGTATTGCTTGTGGATGATCATGAGACTGTACGCCTCGGTGTTGCGGCTTTTTTATCAACCCAAGAAGACATTTCTGTTGTTGGTGAAGCCAGTAATGGAAAAGAAGGGGTCGAACAAGCGCTGAAACTCAGACCAGATATTATTTTAATGGATTTAGTAATGGACGGGATGAATGGAATCGAAGCAACAAGAGAAATTATTACACAATGGAAAGAGGCAACGATTATTATTGTCACGAGTTTTCTTGATAATGATAAGCTTCGTCCTGCACTAGAGGCAGGGGCGAAAAGCTATGTTCTTAAGACGTCCACAGCGATGCAGATTGCTGATGCGATCCGAAAAACAGCACAAGGGATAGCTGTACTTGATGAAAAAGTTCAGGCTCAAATGATCTCTTCCTTCCGCACCGAGGAATCGTTGCACCAATCATTAACGAACCGCGAAAAAGAAATCTTAAAGCTTATGAGCGATGGGAAAACCAATCAGCAAATTGCCGATACGCTTTTTATTACGATTAAAACAGTAAAAACACATGTATCCCACATCTTATCAAAGCTGGATGTTGATGATCGAACGCAAGCGGTTGTTTATGCTTTTCAGCAGAAGTTATTTAAATAAGCTACCAAAGAATTCTAGTCCCGTGTAGTTCCTTTACACCTGTAGTAGCCGCAATATGAGAAGCATTATCTTTCGTTACACCTCCACCTGGCATGATGACAATGCGTTCGTCTGCATATGTCTCATAAGCGGCTAAAGTTGTAAGGTTTTCTTCAATTTCTTTATGAGGACCATGAGTTAAAATACGTTTTACCCTCCATCGGGAAAGCTGATCAATGGCCTCGAATGGGTTTGCAAGTTGATCAAACGCCATATGAAACGTAACCGTTTGTGGATCCACAAGCTGTAACAATCTTCGCATATGAGGCACGTGAAGTTTATTCTCTGGCGTTAAACAGCCAAACACAAATCCATCCACACCAAATTGTTTAAATGATGAAATGGATGCCTCCATTTCCCTTAGTTCAGCCTCATTGTAAATAAAGTCTCCTCCACGACAGCGAATCAGTGCCATAACCGTTACCCCATTTTCTTTGCATATCGCGACTACTCGTTTACATGTTTCTATTGAAACGGTAGTACCGCCCACATTTAAGTTGTCGCATAGTTCAATTCGTTGTGCTCCAAATTGAATGGCTTTACGAACGTGCGTATCATTCTCAAGACAAACTTCCTTTACCATGTGATTCATTTATCCAAACTCCTTAAAAAAACTAGCTTTACTAACAGAATACTTGTAAACTATAGAATACTTCAAGGGGGGGAGACAAATGATTAGACAATTACATATGAACGATCAAGACATATGCTTAGACTTCGTAAAGAAAAAGCCAGCGGAGAACTTGTTTATTATTGGTGATATTGAAGCATATGGAATGGAAACAGATTTTCAAACGGTATGGGGAGAATTTAATAGAGACAATCAATTAGTCGCTGTTTTGTTAAAGTTCCATACAAGCTATGTTCCGTTTGCAGAAGGCTCCTACGATGCCAAAGGATTTGCCGAAATCATAAACAAGGATTCTTCCTTTAAAGGGTTGTCTGGTTTAAAAGACGTGACAGAACAACTTGAACCGTATTTAAAAAAGTCTCTTCTTAAAAGACAAATGTACTATGCAAAGTGCGCAAGGACAAAGAGTGAGAACGCCCCTTCATTAGAAAAGGTGCAAACAGCCCAACCCCAAGATGCAGCTGAATTACTCATGATGCTGGATCAAATTCCTGAATTTAGTCAGTCCATTCCGAAAACGGCTGAACAAAAACAACGCGAATTAGCGACAGGCTTTTCACGAGCATGCTTCGTACGTCAAGATGATAAAATCGTTTCATCCGCTTCCACTACTGCTGAAAATACTCACTCAGCAATGATTGTTGGTGTCGCCACTTTAGAGGATTATAAAAGAAACGGCTATGCATCGGCTTGTGTTCATCACTTATGTGAGCAATTGTTCACAGAAGGAAAAGAAGCTTGTTTATTTTACGATAACCCAAGTGCTGGGGTGATCTATAAGCACATTGGCTTTGAAGATATTGGTTTATGGATGATGTACAATGAGAAGTCAGAAGCATAAAGCAGAAGGCTTTAAGTATGAAAAACTTGTTAGGACTTTGCTAGCAAGTTTTTTTATTGTCAACAAACGGTAACATCCAAAATAGCGATTTAGAGTTGAAAGTGATATGATAGACAGGTGCAAAAAATGTCGTGCACAAGTTTGAATGGAATTTGAAAAGGTTAAGGAGTACGGATGATGAAAGCCTTATTACAATTGCTGAAAGAGCAATACGAAAATAAGCACTTAATTTGGAGACTTGCAGCGTTTGAACAGAAAAGTAAGTTTCGACTCCATTACTTAGGCGCTTTTTGGCAGTTATTTAGTCCGCTGATGCAAGTCGTGGTCTTTTTTGTTATTTTTGGACTTGGTATAAGACAAGGACAAGATGTTGGCGATACGCCTTTTTTCGTTTATTTAATGTGTGGACTAATACCTTGGTTTTTTATCAGTCCAACAGTACTGCAAGGATCTAACAGCATTCACAAAAAAATTAATATGGTATCAAAAATGAAGTTTCCTGTTAGTGTATTGCCGACCATTACAATTGCTGGTAATTCCGTTAGCTTCTTTGTAATGCTCGGTATATTGTGCATTGTACTTGCCATATATTCGGTTTTCTCAGGGTTGTATTTGCTCCAATTGCCGTATTATTTTCTTTGTTTATATGCATTTCTTTATGTGTTTACCATATTTTCAGCGACTCTAGCTACCGTCGTACGAGATTATTATCAATTTCTTGAAGCAGGAATGCGAATGATGTTCTTTTTAAGTCCAATCATTTGGGCCCCTGATTCAATGCCTGAACGTTTACTTCCAATTTTACAATTAAATCCGTTTTACTATATTTTAAATGGCTTTAGGGACTCATTTATAGGCGGAACGTGGTTTTTTGAAAATATTACGTACATGATTTATTTCTGGACAGTAATACTTTTAATTGGTTTCTTAGGTGCAACAGTCTTTAAGAAATTTAAAAACAGTTTTGTTGATTATTTATAAAGGGGATTTTGTGGATGAATCCTAAAATGAAATTAGACGGTGTAACAAAAAAATATACACTCTTTACAAGCAATAGTGAAAAGCTTAAAGCAATGTTCTTGCCAAAAATGCAAAAAGAAAATCGTGATTTTTATGCACTACGCGACATTTCCCTGGAAATTTTTGAAGGTGAAACCATTGGGATTGTAGGTATTAACGGGTCTGGGAAGTCAACCATTTCCAATATTTTAGCAGGAGTTATTCCTCCTACTGAAGGAACGTTAGATGTGAATGGTGAGACGTCGTTAATTGCTATTAACGTTGGCTTAAACAATCAATTAAATGGTCATGAAAACATTGAGCAAAAATGTCTCATGCATGGTTTCTCAAAAAAAGAAATTGAGCGCTTATTGCCATCAATTGAGGAGTTTGCTGACATTGGTGATTTCATTCAGCAGCCTGTAAAAAATTACTCGTCTGGTATGAAGTCACGGCTAGGATTTGCGATTTCTGCTCATACCAATCCAGATATTTTAATCGTGGATGAGGCGCTGTCTGTTGGGGACAAAACGTTCTATCAAAAGTGTAAAGATAAAATTGATGAATTTAAAGCAGAAGGTAAAACCATTATTTTTATTAGTCATAACATCAAAGAAATAAAAAACATCTCTGATCGGGTTCTTTGGCTTCATAATGGTGAAATGCGCTCGTTTGGCGACAAGGAAAAAGTGATTGAAGAGTACGAAGCCTATATTAAATTTTTTAATTCCTTGTCCAAGCAAGAGAAAAAAGAGCATAAAGAAGAGCTGAAAATGCAGCGCTCGGTTGCCAAAGTCGAACAAAGAGAGAGCGAAGAAGATGGAACAGCTCTAGCGCCACGGGGTACTGGGAAAAAGAAGCATGCTAAACAAAAGGAGCAAAAGAAACATTCCATTGTCTTTTTTAGTCAGCTTGTTCTCTACGCAGCTTTATTTATTGTTGCAGCTTATCTGGTGGCGGTCCGTCCACTTTTTGCTGCTGATGCTGAAGAAAGTTCGACGGTCGTTGAGTCTGATAACCAACCTTCAACAGTTGACGAAGAAGATACGGCGGATTATTGGGTTGATTATGACGAACCAGTACAAGCAGTTATTCATTCAGACGATACTTCTTTATATACGTCGTCTGAAGCGTCTACAGCTCTTATGACGTTACCCTTTGGAACTGAAATCTCTGTACTAAGAGAGAACAGCGATCAAGGGGTCGTCCAAATTGAGAATGAAGGCGACGACTTGTTTATTGAATCGAACGCTTTTCATTTGTTAGAGGATGCTGAGGAAGTGGAGCGGGAACGAATAGAAGAAGAGCTTGTGACCAATGTGGGCTCTTTAGATGAGATTGAATCAATATTGGCTCAACCTTATGAACAGGTCATCCAATCGGTTTCGTTTCAAACAGCAGATGAATTTGGCTATGGGTATTATGCATACTCAGACGAACAAATGTTGAAAATAAACCAGCAAAACGAATTAGCGGCTATCATTCTTCCAATGGATGGGGGATCATTGGTGGAGGAGACACCCTTTTTCATAGTGGATGGAGAGCAGTTTTACTTTTTGTGGAATGAGGAAAGGGAAGAACTACTCGTAGCTGAATTTTAAAAGGAAACGGACTGATGATCAATGAATACGGCGTTTTTGTTTGATCTTCTTAAAACCCCTTCACCTTCAGGGCATGAAGAGGCGATTCAAGAAAAATGGCTGACTTATATGCAAACCTATGTGGAGGATGTAACTACAGATTTAGCTGGAAATGCAATCGCAACGGTTAATCCAAATGCTCCATTTCGCGTACTCCTAGCAGGGCATTGTGACGAAATTGGTTTTATGGTGAAGTCCATTGATGAATCAGGCTTTATCTATGTAGAAGAGCTAGGTCGTTTAAGTCCCTTACCTGCATTAGGGATGGAAGTGGAGATCCATGGAAGGAACGGGGTACTTAATGGCGTGTTTGGGGCAAATGCTCAACACCATGGTGGAGCAAATGCAGACTTAACAATGGATGATCTTTTTATCGATTGCGGTGCTGAGAGCGCTGAAGAGATTCAATCTGTAGTAACTATCGGTGATCCAATTACGTATAAAATAGAACCCTCTCACTTGCGTAATAATCGTGTAGTTGGTCGTGGTTTGGACAATCGAACAGGTGCATTTATCGTGGCTGAAGTCATGAAGCGACTTGCGTCCAGTCTCCCAGAAGTGTGTGTCCAAGGCGTCAGCACGGTTAATGAAGAGACAAATATGGGCGGTGCTTATTTTGCAGGCTCAGCTTTAAAACCGGATTTAGCAATTGCATTGGATGTCACATTTGCAACAGACTATCCCACCGCCGAAATGGGTAGAGTTGGTGATGTAACGTTAGCAGGAGGTCCAGTGCTTGCTAAAGGTGCTCCAATTAATAAAAAGGCAAATGAACACTTGCTACAAATAGCGAAGGAACGAAATATTCCGATACAGTATGAATTAACACCTAGAAGAACAGGTACGGATGCGGATCAACTACGAATAACAGGTGAAGGTGTACCCATCGTTCTCGTGTCTTTGCCGCTACGATATATGCATGCGCCTCGGGAAGTTGTGTCGTTACAAGACATAGAACAAGAAATTGATCTACTTGTGGCATTTATACAAAGCTTACGTCCTGATACAGATCTTCGTCCTCTTATTTGGAACGGACGCTAACTAGGAAAAGCGCGGAGAGCAGTTAGTCTCCGTGCTTTTTCTTTATTATGTCTGGGTTGTTCTCAATCAATGTGCGTGTACAATCCCAAAAATAATCAACGGTAGAAAGAGTCTTTAAGGCAGCTGAATAGAGGTCATCTTCAGTTGTTATACCAATGGATGACAAGACTTGTTTAAAGTAAGGGAGACGTTCCTCATGTAGATGAGGTGCGTCCGTTGCCAAGATGATATGGCAGCGACAGAAAGTGGCGATGATCCAAAAGAAACTCTCTCGGTATTGATTCTTATCAATGAGTGACTGACTCCCTTCAATGACTATAGGTTTCGCTGATGGTGTAATATCACCGGAAAAGAAAAAAGGGGTCTTGGCTTGTTCGGCAGCAAGGGCAAATGTCTCTTCTAACAATTTCAAACTAGATTGAACTGTTGATTTAGCTATTGATTCTACACGCAGTTGCTTAAGAAGTGCTTCATAAACGTCGTCCATGTTAAACCGTTTCAGAACTGCTTGGACTGCTGTATAGCGTTTTCGTACAGTTGGGTTCTCAAGCGCTGCCGTTAAAAACAAATGCGCTAAAACTCCTGTTGGAAAGAGCCAGCTCATCACTTGTTCATGGAATGGAGCAGAGGTTGGTATGGCTGTTAATCCAGCTATGCTTTTTTCTTTTACTTGCTCACAACGACAGTACACCCATTCAATGTGATAAAAGTCTCGCGCTACCTCTTTTTGTAAAGGGACAAGAACGTCGTCTACGTCGTTGAGGATGATCGTATGGGCGAAGCTATAACCTACATGATAGTCTGCGAGTATCGTTTCTTTATGAAGAAATAATGTGTAATCTAACGTCGTCACTTCGAGTAAAAGCCCTTTGTAGAGGAATTTACCTAACTTTTTATCTTGCTTATTTGTTGAGACAATCATCATGTCAATATCCGATGAAAGTGGCCATAGAGCAAGACGTGGATATGTTAGAACAGATCCAGCTAAATATGCCCCTTTAAAGCCACTTTGCTGGGAACCAACATGACGCACCCAGTCACGGGCAATTCCAATCGCTTCCTGCGTATTCATGAACAGTCCTCCTTTCAGAAGGGAGATTGTCATTCAGTTCGACAGCTACTGCGGTGATCCTGCAAACAATCTAAGATTACAGACGAAATAGGGAGGAAAGAAGAGATGAGCGAGTTACATCTTAAACAGATAAGTGAGGAACAAATAGAAGCCTTACTCCGATTGCAGGAAATAGTCTTTATGAATCTTAAACAGAAAGATCAACTCTCCACACTTACGAAGGAAGAATTTAAACGAATACTAACAGGTGAAGGCTATATGGTTGGTGTGTTTTGTAAGGAACAGCTTATCGCCGCTAGAGCCCTTCTAAAACCGAGAAGTGAGGAGTCCGAACATCTGGGACTTGATGCAGGCTTAACGAAAGACCAATTGAATCAAGTCGTATATCAAGAGATTTCACTTGTTCACCCTGAATTTAGGGGGAACCGTCTCCAACAGAGAATGGGCAATTGGTTGATGCAGAATCTTGTTAATGAAGGGAGTTCATACTCGTTCATTTGTGCAACGGTAGCCCCCACCAATTTAGCTAGTTTAATTGATAAGTTCAAACAAGGGCTTGAAGTGGTTGCGTTAAAAGAGAAGTACGGAGGAAAACTTCGATTTGTTTTTTTAAAAGACCTCAATGATACATCTAACTTTACCGTTTTAGAGGAGAAGGAAGTAGAATTGACGGCACTAGAGGAGCAACGCCATTTACTACAGGAGGGCTATCGAGGGAATGAATTAAAAAATGAGGATGGACGACGCTATAGAATTCGTTATCAATTAAGAAGTAAGAACGAGAGCGGTTTTAACATGTTGTAACCAGGTTCACCATTTTCAAGTTTTGGTTAAAGTTGGAATTTGGTTTGTAAAACACAATGATGTACAAAATAAGTTCGATAAGTTGGGATGAAAGCGCATACTTTCCTTTGAGGATCGGTGCTACAATCACATTAAGAAAGGAGGGATTGCATTGGCACTGAATGATCGTAGCCAAAAAATTCTCAATGAGATCATCAGTAATAGGCAAATAACAAGCGGCGTATTAGAGAAAAAACATGATTTAAGTCGACGCCAGCTTGGTTATACCATTCAGAAGATTAATGAATGGCTTGTATCTGAAGATCTGCCTGAGATAGAACGAACAAGGCAAGGTCATTTCATTGTTGATCAGTCTGTTTTTTCAACATTATCACGCCAACCAGCGAGTGTAACAAACACAACACAGGATCAAGGGTTTCTAACGGAAGAACAGCGATGCCACTACATTCTGTTTATGTTACTCGCTAGTGAAGAGGAATTATCGTTATATCATTTTCAATCGGAGTTAGGATACAGCAAGAATACCATTCTTCATGATTTAAAACGTGTCCAAAATCGATTAAAAGACCATAACCTTGATATTCATTATTCACGTCGAAACGGCTATCGTTTAAAAGGAAAAGAGCTTCATATACGGAAGCTGCTCATCTATTTAGTCGATATAGCTGTGCATTCTAGTCAAGATACGACATGGTTGGAAGATGTAGCAAGTATAAAAAAAGAAGAAATTGAAGAGTTAAAAAGAAGAATTGATAGAGTGGAGAAACGTTTAGGTATTCGCTTTACAGATGAAAAATTGTTAGCTATGCCGTACATTTTTCTTCTCGTTTTAAAACGGATTACAAGTGGCTGTGGTCTTGAACCTTTTTCAATTGAATATGAAGAGCTATCCGATACAAAGGAGTATCAGGCAACGGAGTTTATTTTTCAAAACATGACAGACGTACCTAAGCAGGAGCGGCTATTTATAGCCCTACACCTTCTTACCGCAAATGTCCATTGGGCAGATTTAATAGTAGAGGATGATTCTATTCCTGATTTACTACCAGCCCTTTCGACTATGTTACGGTCCTTTGAAAAAAGCGCCTGTATTTATTTACAAGAGCGTGAAATGTTGTTGAAAAAACTTGTTCAGCATACAAAACCAGCGTATTATCGAATCCGCTATCAATTGACGGAGATAGAGACGGTTCAGAATCCGTTTAGCGTTGAATACCGGGAATTGCACCATCTTGTTAAACGTAGTTTAGGTCCTCTTGAAGAGCTGTTTGGCAAAGAGATTCCTGAGACAGAGGCCATCTACTTAACGATGCTCATTGGTTCTTGGATGACGCGTCAAGGTGAGAGCATTTCCAAAAAAACAAAAGCGATTGTCGTTTGTCCACAAGGCGTTTCTGTATCTCGCTTAATGTTAAAAGAATTAAAAGAACTCTTTCCAGAGTTTATCTTTCTTGATTCCTTGTCTGTGAGGCAATTCAATGTCTATGAATTATCGTATGACATTATCTTCTCCCAAACGCCTTTAGCAACCGATAAGCTGGTATATGTGACAAAAGCCTTTTTGAGTCGAGAAGAAAAGCATCGGTTAAAGCAACAAGTGATGCAAGATATTCACGGTTACAAGCCGATGACGATTCAAATTGATCAATTAATGGACATGATTAGCGGCTACGCTACTATTGAAAATGAAAGCGATTTAAAAGAAGCGCTTCATGCATATTTTTTTCCAGAAGATCGTAAAGCGTATCGGGACGAATCCTTTCAGAATGGACTAGAGACTTTTTTAACAACAGACATGATACAGCAAGAGGATACTGTACCGAATTGGGATGAAGCCTTAAAGCTTGCGGCTAAACCCCTTATTGAAAAAGGAATTGTAGAACCTCGCTATGTTGATGCGCTTGTCGCCAATAAAGATCGTGATCCTTATATTATCATTGGACCAGGTTTAGCGATTCCACATGCGGCACCAGAAGAAGGTGTTATCCAAACAGGAATGAGTCTATTGCAGTTAAAAACACCTGTTCATTTTTCAGAAGAAGAACAGATAAGAGTGTTAGTTGTTATCGCTGCTAAAGACAAACATCAACATATTCGAGCATTAAGGCAGCTCATAAAGCTTGCCGCTACAAAAAAAGACCGGGAATTATTTTTAACAGCATCGTCGATAAAAGACATAGAAACGATGATTATGGCTTATTCGATGGATGAGGAGTAGAGAACAGAGGTGAAATCGTAATGCGTTTAGATGAATCAACGATCTTACTCGATATTGAGGCAACGGATCAGGAAAGCGTTTTAAAGCAAATGGCAGACAACCTTGTTCGTGAAGGACTTGTAAAAACAAGTTTCGTTCAAGCGATTATCGCACGGGAGAAAGAGTATCCGACGGGCTTGCCTACTGCTGGAGTGGCAGTTGCTATTCCTCACACAGATGTCGAACACGTCAATGAAAAAAGCATTAGCATTGGTCGCTTAAAAGAGCCGGTTCTGTTTGGGATGATGGGTGGCGATCCTTCTGAGCAAGTGGAAGTTAAGATTGTATTTATGCTAGCTATGAAGGAAGCGCATGCGCAATTATCGCTTTTACAACAATTGATGCAGTTGTTTCAAAATGAACGTAAGCTTATGCAACTTGTTCATGCAGCATCAAAAGAAGAAGTGAAAAAATTAATAGATGACAGTCTAGAATTGACTGCACAAGGAGGAAATTAGTATGGCAAAGAAAAAAGTATTGGTCGCATGTGGCGCAGGTATTGCAACATCAACGGTGGTTAATAGTGCAATTGAAGAAATGGCAAAGGAACATAAAATTCCAGTTGATTTAGTACAAATTAAAATTTCCGAAGTAGGTGCGCATCGTGATACAGCCGACCTACTTGTCACAACAGCAATGACTCAAACAGAATACCCGTTTCCTGTCATTAATGCCCGTTCTTTCTTAACAGGTATTGGAACCGATAAAACGAAACAAGAAATTTTAGACGCGCTAAAGGCGTAAAACAAAGAAGAATGAAAGCGGAATTTCTACCATTTAGAAATTCCGTTTACTTAAAGGAGGACCGACCATGGATGGATTTGTTAACTTCATTCAAGGATTTTTAGACTTAGGTGCAACGGTTATTCTACCGGTTGCTATCTTTATTCTCGGATTAGTATTTGGACAAAAGCCAGGTAAAGCATTTCGTTCAGGTTTAACCATTGGAATTGCTTTTGTAGGTATATTTCTTGTTGTCGACTTGCTTGTTAATAACTTAGGACCAGCTGCTCAAGGAATGGTTGATCGGTTAGGTGTTGAATTAAACGTTATTGATGTAGGGTGGCCAGCTTCTTCATCTATTGCATGGGCATCAGTCGTTGCTGCATTTATTATTCCACTAGGGCTTGCAGTAAACGTTATTATGTTAGTCACAAAAACAACGAAAACAATGAACGTAGATATTTGGAACTTCTGGCATTATACATTTACAGCAGCAATGGTTTATGTACTATCAGGAAACATTTTCATCTCATTACTATCTGCTATTCTATTCCAAGTTGTTTGTTTAAAAGTAGCAGATTGGACAGCACCGATGATGAGCAAATTCTACGATTTACCAGGTGTATCCATTGCAACAGGTAGTACGATCTCATATGCGCCAGGAATCTTTCTTGTAAAAGGGTTACAAAAAATTCCTAAAGTTAAAGATTGGAACGCCGATCCTGAATCCATTGAAAGACGATTTGGTATTTTAGGGGAATCAATGTTCATTGGCCTTGTGCTAGGTGCAACGATTGGTGCATTAGCTGGTTACAGCGTTGGTGAGATTGTTGAGATTGGTATTGCAATGGCAGCCGTTATGGTCTTAATGCCACGTATGGTGAAGATCTTAATGGAAGGCTTATTACCAGTATCTGAATCAGCACGCGAATGGTTAAATAAACGTTTTGGTGATCGAGAAATTTATATTGGACTAGACGCAGCTGTAGCACTAGGACATCCGGCTGTTATCTCAACTGCCCTTATCCTTGTTCCAATTACAGTGGCAATGGCAGTATTGCTTCCAGGCAACGCGCTTTTACCATTTGGTGATTTAGCAACGATTCCATTTATTGTAGCTTTCATCGTTGGTGCTGCCCGCGGAAATATTGTGCACTCTGTTATCGTTGGTACCGTGATGATTGCCATTTCATTATATATCGCGACAGATATGGCACCTCTCTTTACAACGATGGCGCAAGATGCAAGCTTTAATATGCCTGCAGATTCAGCCATGATATCAAGTATTGACCAAGGTGGAAACATCGTGAACTGGATCATTGTTAGATTTTTCGGTCTGTTTTATTAACGGAACGGACTGCTATTAGGAGGATGAACCACTATGAAGGCACTGGTTAAAACAGATCACGGATTCGGGAACTTAGAGATACAAGAAAAACCAGAACCTATACCAGCGGCAGAACAAGTGAAAATTAAAGTACGATATGCGGGTATTTGTGGAACCGATCTTCATACGTATGAAGGACATTATAAAGTGGGTGTTCCTGTTACACTGGGACACGAATTTTCTGGGGATGTGGTTGAAGTAGGCGAAGCAGTTACATCAGTCGCTGTAGGCGATCGTGTGACCTCAGAAACAACGTATTCCATTTGTGGGGAATGTGCCTATTGCCAGACGAAAGATTACAACTTGTGTAGTCGACGAAAAGGGCTTGGCACTCAACAAGATGGCGGTTTTACGAACTACCTTATCGCACGAGAAGCGAGCGTACACAAACTACCTGAGGGAGTCGATTATAAGGCGGCATCAATGACAGAACCACTGGCTTGTACGTATCATGCCGTTGAGAAAACGGAAGTTAAACCAGGAAATATCGTCGTCGTTCTTGGTCCAGGAGCCATTGGGTTGTTAACTGCTCAAGTAGCAAGAAGTAAAGGTGCCAAGGTTATTATTACTGGTTTAAATAGTGATAAGATTCGTTTAGAAAAAGCGAAGGAACTTGGAATTGATTATGTCGTAAATATTCAAGAAGAGAACTTGAAAGACGTTGTTGATAGCATAACTGATGGGTACGGAGCGGACATTGTGTATGAGTGCTCAGGAGCAGTACCTGCAGCGAAGCAAGGGCTCGATCTTCTTCGGAAAAAAGGACAATATTGTCAAGTTGGCATCTTTGCGACGCCGGAAATACCATTTGACTTAGAGAAGATTGTTCAAAAAGAGATTCGTGTGGTTGGCACAAGAAGTCAGAAGCATGCAGATTGGCAGCCATCCCTTGAATTATTAAACCGAGGAGATGTCAATGCAAAAGCACTTGTGACCCATGAATATAACATCACCCAGTGGGAAGAAGCTTATCAAGCCATCAAAAGTGGCGAGGCGATTAAAGTATTACTCACTCCTGTGGAAGAGGGATAACGACAATACGAGGAAGGAAGAGCTTGCTCTTCCTTCTCCCATAATGGATGGAGGAAACAAAGATGACAGATATGTTTTTAGATTTTATGCTTGGACCAATGCGAGGAATCGGTGATTTTTATTTTGAACATCAGATGGTTTTCAACACAGTGGTTGTTGGGATCGCGCTGTTTGCTCTTATTCGAAAGCGTAAAGGAAAACAAGCAAAGGAGCAATCATAGAGGATGGAGTCTTTAAAATTATATGGTGTTCAAGATATTCGTTATGAAGAGGCTCCAATGCCGACGCTTGTTCATAGCGATGATGTACGCATTAAAATCTCAACTGTTGGTATATGTGGATCAGATTTGTCTCGTTATAAAAAACTCGGTCCATACGTTCCTGGTACGATTTTTGGTCACGAGTGTACAGGTATCATTGTGGAAACTGGTTCATCTGTTTCGCATCTTCAAAAAGGGATGCGTGTAGCCGTTTGTCCAACCTTTCAATGTGGCACGTGTCATTATTGTCAAATAGGAGAACCAAGTAGGTGCAGCTCTTTGCACGTTGTTGGTGCTAAGCAGGATGGTGCCTTTGCGGAATATATTGTTTTGCCTTCCACTCAAGTACTTCCTTTACCAGATGAGGTTGATGACGAAACGGCTGCACTTATTGAACCGTCGGCAGTAGTAGCACACGGTTTCTATCGCACGAACATTCAGCCTGGTGCAACGGTGGCAATAATGGGTTGTGGTAGCATAGGACTGTTAGCGATTCAATGGGCAAAAATCTTTGGAGCACGTCAAATCTTTGCGATTGATATTGATGATGAAAAGCTAGAGATAGCGCAACGTATGGGGGCAGATGTGCTAGTTAATTCAAAAGAAAAATTAGCTCATGAACAAATACGAGCGTTAACAGGTGATTTAGGTGTAGATGTTGCAATTGAATCAGCAGGATCTCCTATTACGTCAGCTCAAGTGCTGGCTCTCCCTAAAAAGGGAGGAGAAGTGGTTTATTTAGGCATTCCTTATGGAGATGTGCCAATTGAACGCTTTTATTTTGAACAGATTGTGCGAAATGAGTTAAGTATACATGGATCTTGGAATGCGCTCTCTGCCCCTTTCCCTGGTCGAGAATGGCAAGCAACGATTCATTATATGAAAACAGGCGCCATAAATGGTGCTCCAATGATTAGTCATCGACTTCCCCTCAACGAAGGACCTGACGTATTTAAGAGAATGACTTCTGGAGAAAAGGGCTTCGTAAAAGTTTTGTTTTATCCGCAAGCACAAACGATTTAGTAAGCTGTACAAGCACTGATGTAGAAACGCCCAAAGCGGTGTAAGGGTATATCTTTGTATGGAAAAGGGATCTTATCGAACAAGGTAAGATCCCTTTTCATTATCGGATTTTTCCACGTTACCAAAAAGAGCAATTGACAAAGCGTTTTGCCTATGGCATTATTAGAGCCATCTTATAAGAAAGGAAATTGGTGCCTAATACAATGAAGCAGTAATCGAGTCGACCCAACGTAATGGAATAATCATTTATTCACTCGAATGAGAGTTGGATATTTTTTTTCATGAACGTTAGAGTAGGATTCGTCTGTCTTCATAGATTAGGGTGAAAAAATGCAACCGCCACTAGAAACGGTGGGGTAGTGTCTTTTTGTTGACTAATTTCTTACGGGCGAACTCTCTCTAACTATACTAGAGGGGGTTTTTTGTATGTTATTGCTACAAACAACAAAAATAGAAAAACAGTTCGGTGCCAGAGTCATTTTAGATAGTGAACCATTATTTATTTATAAAGGCCAACGCATTGGATTAGTTGGTAAGAATGGTGCTGGAAAGACAACATTGTTGCACGTTCTAGCAGGCTATAGTAAAGCAGATTTTGGGCAAGTAACTCATTATGAAAAAACAGCCTATATTCCACAACTTCATCAGCAGTCAGCTTCATTATCACCGAAAGAAGCAAATCAATGGCAAGTGTCAGCACACGCTCATAAAAGTGGAGGAGAGCAAACACGAGCAAGAATTGCCAAAGCCCTTGAAGCAAATGCGTTGCTGCTACTAGCAGATGAGCCGACTAGTCATTTAGATTTGGAAGGGATCGAGCAACTTGAACAAGTATTTACCTCATTCTCAGGAGGTCTTTTAGTTACGTCACATGACAAAACATTCCTTAATAATGTGTGTACGTCAATTTGGGAGATTGAAGATGGAAAAATAAACGTATATGAGGGGAACTATGACGCCTATCAAGCTCAAAAGCAAAAAGAATTAGACGAAGCGCACAAAGCCTATCAATCGTATCAATCTGAAAAGAATAGGCTCTTACAAGCTGCACAACAAGCACAGCGTCGTTCCGATCAGATTAAAAAGGCACCGTCAAGAATGGGGAATTCTGAAGCACGTTTGCATAAGCGTAGCAGCAATGTTCAAAAAGCAAAAATAAACCGGGCAGCTGAGGCAATGGTAACACGAGCAAATCAACTGGAAAAGAAAGAAAAGCCAAAAGAAGAAACAAAGATTCAGTTTGACCTAAGTCGCTTTCCAATAGTTCATAGTAAACAGCTTGTTGAATTTAAAGCTTTTCAAGTGTGTATAGAGGGACGATTTCTGAAGGAAGTGAATGGGGTTGTGCCAGCAGGTAGTCGTATTGCCATTTTAGGAAAAAATGGATCAGGAAAATCGACGCTTTTACAGCAAATTGAGCGTCGGCAAATGACAATTGCTAAGCCAGCAAAGCTAGGCTATTTCTCACAGCACCAGCACGATATTTTAGATGATGAAACGATTCTTGAGAATGTAGGGAAAGGCAGTCCTTATTCAGAAACATTTATTCGAACCGTCTTATCTCGGTTAGCTTTTAAACGAGAAGACGTTTTTAAAAAAGGAATGGACTTGAGTGGTGGTGAGCGAGTTCGTACTGCTTTAGCAAAAGTGTTTTTAAGTGATGTAAACCTTTGGCTTTTAGATGAGCCAACGAATTATCTGGATCTAACGACGAAAGATTCTCTTAAAGAAGTGATGAATCAATTTCCAGGTACCATCCTCTTTGTTACACATGATCGGACATTAGTGGAGGATGTTGCGACCCATCAGCTATCCTTCGATGATAAACACGCAAAGATTCGGGAGGTTACTAGAGAGGAGGAAGAATTAGAAAAACCAGACGAGTCTTTATTGACCATCGACTTTAAACTATCAGAGCTGTTGTCACGTTTATCAACTGTGACAGATGAGAGCGAGAAGAATCAATTAGACCAGCAATTTCAAGAACTGTTAAAGAAAAAGCAAGCATTGAAAAGGTAGCTATAGTCAGAGACGAAGCAATCAGTTAGTGTTGTTTCGTCTTTTTTGGTTTAACTTCGACAAAATCCGGGAAAGGGTACCCACGATCTCGTTTAGAGAATTTTTGAAAAAAAGGAGGTTAAAGTCGAATCGTGTCGTAAATGATTGAATCATTGATGATTTGTAAGGGAAAAAAGCCCTACTATTCAATCTCCCCTGTATATGACGGAAAACTCTATAAAACACAAAAAAATCAAGTTTGTGAATAAGTAAACGCTTCACTATAATAAGAAGCAATCTATGCAATCTTAATAGCATCAACACCTATACAAGGTGGAAAATAAAATAAAAAAGGGGTAAATAAATGAAAAAGAAAAGTTTAGGTACGAGTGTAAGTCTAGTAGCGGCAATCGCCCTGCTGTCGGCATGCGGTGATGGCGCTGACAGTGCAAATGAACTCTCGGTCATTACGTTTGCCGATGCAGGGTGGGAGAGTATTCGAATTCATAATGCTATCGCTCAGACTATTATTGAAGAAGGATATGAAATGGATACAGATACAACAATGGGATCTACTGCAGCAACTGTACAAGGGTTACGTGATGGTGATATTAATGTCTATATGGAAGTATGGACAGATAACATTCGAGACCTTTACGATGAATCCATTGAATCAGGCGACATCATTGAAGTATCAACAAATTTTGATGACAATGTTCAAGGCTTATACGTTCCAACCTATGTCATTGAAGGAGATGAAGAAAGAGGGATCGAGCCTTTAGCGCCAGATTTACGTCGAGTGGATCAGCTTGTGGACTATCCAGATGTTTTTCCTGACCCAGAGGATTCTTCTAAGGGACGAGTGTTGAACGCTCCAAGTGATTGGGCGATTTATGATGATATCTCAACGAAATTCGAAACATACGAACTTGGTGAAACGTTTAATTTGTTCGCCCCTGGTTCAGATTCAGGTATGGTAACAGATTTAGTGCGAGCTTATGACGCTGGTGAAGGTTGGGTTGGTTATTACTGGGAACCAACTGGCATTACAGCGAAGTACGATCTAACATTACTTGAAGAAGATGAATACAATCAAGATCAATGGGAAGAAGACCGTTCGACTGAATTTCCGCCAAACGATGTAACGGTTGCTGTGAATCAACACCTTCCAGACCAAGCACCTGATGTTGTTGAATTTCTTGAAAATTACGAAACGAGCAGTGCTTTAACAGAAGAAGCATTACTATATATGGAAGAAGATGGATTGACTGAGGAAGAAGCAGCTATGCGTTGGTTAGAAGAGCATGAAGACGTATGGACAAGTTGGTTACCAGATGATATCGCTGAAAAAGTAGTTAATGCGATTAAATAAAGAAGCGGCTAGCTGTACGCTAGCCTGCTTAGTGTTTTCGAATTTTCCGAAACGAGGTGAATGGATACACCAACGTGTATCGTGAGACGATGAACAATTTTCCAGATATTCGTTTAAATCTAGGGGACTATATCGATGCATTTATTAGCTGGCTAACAGAAGCCGGTGCAGGTGTATTTGATTTTATTTATTTTATAAGCGTCAATACCATTAACGGTATAAATGATTTCCTCGACTTATTTCCATGGTGGCTATTTATATTCATTGTGATTGCACTTGGTTGGTTTTTTCAAAAATGGAGTTCTGGTCTCATCTATGGTGCTTTTATTTTTATCATTGGCGCATTTGGGCTATGGTCTGAAATGATGACGACTTTAGCCATCATAATAGCCGCTGTCTTAATATGCTTAATTATAGGAATTCCACTCGGTATTATCATGGCCTTTAGTCATCGTTTTTCAATCGTGATGCGTCCTATACTTGATGCCATGCAGACGATGCCAAGTTTTATTTATCTAATCCCAGCTATCTTCTTTTTCGGACTTGGGAATGTATCGGCTATTTTCGCAACGATTATTTATGCAGTACCGCCAGTTGTGCGTTTAACTGAATTGGCTATTAGAGGCGTCAGTCCTGCAATGGTTGAATCTGCTCAATCGTTCGGCTCTTCAAAAGCTCAAACATTATGGAAAGTGCAACTGCCGCAAGCCGTTCCAACGATTATGGCTGGTGTAAACCAGACGACTATGATGGCACTAGCGATGGTTGTTATTGCTTCGATGGTTGGAGCAGGTGGATTAGGAGCACAAGTACTAGTAGCCATTAATCGCGTTGACATTTCACTAGGTGCAGAGGCGGGACTTAGTATTGTATTTCTTGCCATTATCATTGACCGAATGACAAATGGATTTGCAAATAAAATTCAAAGACATAGGAGAGTGACGTCATGACCATTCAAATTTCACTTAAGAATGTCTCAAAAATCTTTGGACCAAAGCCGAAATCTGTGATTCCTATGATTAAACAAGGGATGACAAAGGAAGAAATACTAGCAAAAACAAACCATACTGTTGGTGTTTATGATGCTTCTATGGATATAAAGAAAGGAGAGACCTTTGTTATTATGGGTCTTTCTGGAAGTGGTAAATCAACGCTCATTCGATGCTTTAATTTATTAAACAAACCTACAGATGGAGAAATTGTATTAGATGGAGAAAACATTGTCGCTTACTCAAACAGCCAATTAAAAAAAGTACGTCAAAATAAAATCGCAATGGTTTTCCAGCATTTTGGACTGTTCACCCATCGAACCATTTTATCAAATGTCGAGTATGGATTAGAAATTAAACAAATGCCTAAAGCAAAAAGGCGCGAAATTGCGATGAAAAATATCGAAATCGTAGGGTTAAAGGGGTATGAACATAAGTATCCAGACGAGCTATCAGGAGGCATGCAGCAACGGGTAGGGCTTGCTCGAGCATTAACAAATGACCCTGACATTTTATTGATGGATGAACCGTTTAGTGCACTTGACCCACTCATTCGTAGAGAGATGCAAAGTGAGCTTCTTGACATTCAAGAACGCCTTCAAAAGACGATTATTTTTATTACCCACGACGTAAATGAAGCCTTTAAAATTGGTGACCGAGTAGCCGTTATGAAAGATGGAAAAGTAGTTCAAATTGGAACCCCAGAAGAAATTATGGAAAGCCCTGCAAATGATTATATTTCCGAATTCATAAAAGACATTGACCGTTCAAAAGTGTTTCAAGCCTCACATATTATGATGAAACCAAACGCGGTGGTATCTGTAGAAGACGGTTTGAATGTGGCAGTAAAAGAAATGAAGCGAAATGGGCTATCAAGTGTCTTTGTTGTTGACGATCATCAGTTGTTAAAAGGCATTCTTACAATCGATCAAGCTATTAAAGGCATTAAAGAAAAGAAAGCTTTAAGTGACGTTATGTCAAAGGATATTCAACGAGTTAGCAAAGATTGCTATGTGACGGACTTAATACCTAAAGCACTAACATCTGCTTTTCCGTTAGCTGTGGTTACAGAGGAAGGGCAATTAGAAGGGATTATTTTGCGAGTGCATGTATTATCTGGATTAATCTCTGAAGAAGTAGACGAAACAGAAGAGTACCATCCAAGAGAAGAATTAAGCCCGGTATAAGATCAAAAAGAGGCTGGGACAAAAGTAGATAGACAGACCAAAATGACGAACATTCCTGAAAATAGGAACGTTCGTCGTTTGTTTTATATGAACATAAGCGGAAGGAGAATCCGAAGACTCCTGGGGGATCAGCACGTGTCTGAAGACTCTGGAGTGGCGGTTTTCCACGGAGGAGGCTGAGGCCGTGTCCCCGGAAAGCGAAGGATTCTCCTGTAGCGGTGCTACTCAGCATATTTTAGACTATTCCTCTTTTCAAATACTACTTTTATTTATGTCCCAGCCTCTTTTTTTGTTGCTAGTTAACTTTTTTTTCCTTACAGATACAGTACAACGCGAAATACAGATGGTTTCTCCTTCTTCATTTGTTAGTTCAATATGCCAGACCATTGTAGAGCGACCTTTGTGAAAAGGAGTGGCTGTGGCAATAAGGAGACCGTCAGCCATAGTACGAATATGATTCGCGTTTATTTCCATACCAAAACAAACATGGGTTTCTTGATCAATGTTAATGGCTGTAGCAATAGAAGCGGCTGTTTCGGCAAGCACAACAGAGGCGCCACCGTGGAGAACCCCATAGGGCTGATGCACATTTGGCCCTACTGGCATGGTCATAACGACTTTATCTAGGGAAATCTCCTTATATGTAATGCCAAGATGTTCAATTAAGGTATTCTTTGCAAGTTTGCTTAGTTGTGAAAGTTGATCGTCAGTAAAAGTAGTCATGTCTAGCCTCCATTCTATTTTTAAAGCGCTTACATAAAAGTATACAGAAATTGGCTCTATGAAGAAAGAGGTTTACTAACGTATGAGGTTACGAGTGATTAGTTTAAAAAGCAATTTGAGACATTATAAGGATCTTAGACCATACCTGCATAGTGAGTTCACTGCTGTTGCTGAAAAAAGAAAGATGAATCTAGCCCAAATTAGAAGTCCCTTTTTTATAGGTAGGGAGGGTATTCACAGGGCCTATTCACCTTTCGTTTCGCTGTCTCAGCCGTGTTTTTTTATTAGCGGTCGGCTACAGTATTATCTAGGACGGTAATGGTTCCATTGGTACCATCAACTCGAACATTCGCACCAATAGGTAATGTTCCTTTGTAATAATTGTGCGCCGATTGAACATTGGTCACTAAAGGTTTGCCTAAAGGGACAATAAACGTTTCGATTAAGTCTTGGTAACTTGTATTGTAGGAAACTGGACAATCAGTACATGTCCCCATCAGAATAGCTTCACAATCCTCAAATTTCCCTGCTGCTTCTAAGTGAGCTAAATAGCGATAAATCGTATTCGTTGCTTCGTGTGTATCTTCAAGAAAGATGACTTTTCCCCTCGTATTGATTTCATAAGGTGTACCCAACGAATCAACAAAAGACGTTAAATTACCGCCAATGAGTTCACCTGTTCCGACTCCATCAACCTTTCCTTGCAAAGGTATCCCAGGGGGGTTGAGGAATAAGTATGGCGCATTCCCATTCATTGTCGCTGAAAAAAATTGATCAAAATTATAAGCCGGTGTACTATCACGAAAATCAATTAAAAGTAACCCTTGAAATGTAATAAGATTGGCAAATTGATAGAGTGCATTTAAAAGGATTGTTATATCACTGTAGCCAGAAATAATCTTAGGATTATCGCGAATTTGTGTGAAATCAAGATAAGGGATCATACCTGCGACGCCTACCCCCCCTCGGGTTGGCAATATCCATTTTACGTCTGGATTTAACACCATACTCATAAAGTCATTCGCTCTACTCTCGGCAGACCCAGCTAAAAATCCTGTTCGATTAAACACACTTTCGCCTAAAAGGGTGTTAAAACCAAGCTGTTCTAAATAATCAATTCGAGTACGAATGGTGTCAGCTGAAAGTGGACTACCTAACGTAACAATACCTACCGTGTCACCTTGATTGAGTCGTGGCGGCGCAATGCTCATGTGTTGATTTCCCTCCTCGTATCGCTTCTATAATGAAGTATATGGATCGAGAGAAGAAATAGACAGACAAAATAAGACTGCTAAAACGTTTTTGTCTTTTGTGGAAAAAGGGTGTATGACCATGAATAGATCATATCGACGACAAAGACAATGCCCCAAATCATGGAAATACTATAAATGGTTTCATTTGGATAGGGGGTAGATTGAATCGGTGTCTCCCCGTTTAACCAGGACCAATCTTGAAGATAAGAAAAGGCTTCAACAATGGATTCTGTTCCTAATGAAAAGAAAATCACTTGTGCACTTAAGAAAATACCGATATGAATAAAAGCAGTATGTCGATAGTGCTTTGCTTTGTATGCGGGATCTTTTTGTTTTTCAACTGCGCGATGATCGTCAGCCGTTAGTAAGTTGACTCCACGCCATTGACCAATTTTTTTCTTCATCCAACGATCAAGTTTTCGAAAATCTTGGTAACCAAAAGTAACGGCGTAAAGAACAAAGATGGTAATAATAATTTGTAAAGAAGAGATTTCTCCTGTTTCTCGATAAAGTAACCAAGCGAGTACCGCTTCTAAAACCGTAATAAAAATAAATAAAAATATAAAGAGAGTGCTTAAGGCTTTGCGGTTGAACCAATATCGTGTTAAACCGAACAACAACAGACAAAGTAAAGAGAGAACCTCTAGAGTAATAAAAACAATTCCTCCATAGTTCACAATTAAACTCATTCCAACATAACTCCTTTCATGATGTTAACCAACCTTTCTCATTTGCTTTTTGCGCTGCTTCAAATCGATTTGTTGTTTGTAATTTTTGCATAGCAGTAGATAAATAATTTCGGACAGTACCAATAGACAGAAAGTGTTCTTTTGCCATCATTTCGGTCGTTTTCCCAATCAATATGGAAGATAGTAGTTGTTGTTCCCGCTCTGTTAAAGGATTGTGTTGAAGTTGAAACAATTGCTGGTGAAGTGCTTGTGAAACAACGGTGTCACCCCTGTACACCCGACGTATGCCATGAACAAGATCTTCAATCGCTTCATCTTTTAGCAAATAGCCATTTACACCAATTCGCATGGCAGATTCGATATAGCCTGCACGAGAAAAAGTGGTAAGTAACGCAATTTTACCGTTAAAACCAATGTCTTTCAGTTTAGCTGCTGTTTCAAGACCTGTTCCTTCTGGCATTTCAATGTCCATTAAGAGAACATCTACCTTTTGAATGATGGGAGATGCTAGTACCTCTTTTCCAGTCCTAGCTTGACCAATGACGTTCATATCGGCCTCTAAATGAATGAGAGAAGTTAATGCATCCCTCAGAATCGTTTGATCCTCAGCAATGAAAATGTGAATCATAGAGCGTTCCCTCCTTTATCAATTATTGGCAAGAGTAGAGTGATCGTAACACCATTCCCAGTGGTAGGTTGATTCCATTCGCTTTTCCCATTAACGAAAGCCATTCGTTCTTGAATAGATTGTATACCTGTGCCATCAAGATCTCGTTCTTGCGGCAGTCCAACGCCGTCGTCTTTTATTTCACACGTCAGGGTAGCATCTTTTAGTGAAAAATGGACATGAACGCGATCGGCTCGACTATGCTTGTAACAATTTAACAGAGCTTCTCGAATGCTAAGCGCTAGCATGGACTCTGTTACTTCTGATAACTGGGGAATGGAGTGCTGACCAGTAATGAAGTAGTTGATATAGGTTCCTTTGAAAAGTGAATCACCGTGTAGTAGTTCATCTTGAATGCGTATGTGCTTTAATTCTGATACTACCTCTCGTACTTGTTTAGAAGCACCCTTTATTTCCTCTAGCACAGCTTTCATTTCAAGTTTTGCTCGTTTCGAGTCTTGATCCATTAGGCGAATGGCTAGCTCACTTTTAAATTTAATCACTGCCATGGTATGACCAAGAGTGTCATGTAGATCCCTTGCTATTCGGTTTCGTTCTTCTTCTTTAATTAGGGACTCAATTTCTTTATTAACAACAGCTAGATCCCTCTCCAAACTTTGTGTACGCTTAATCATTCGAATAACGTATGGTAATGCTAGCTGAAGAAAGAGAAAGGGGAAGAACATCGTTGTAAGAAAAGCAAAAGGGTCCCCATAGGAAATGCTAGATACGGTTACGTAACTCAATACCAATCCGATTTGGGTAAGCAAAATATAGGGTGTAATCTTTACATTCCCGCTGGCATCTGAAAAAACAAATAAGTAGATAAGCAGATTTGGACTTGTTTGAATAGCTAAAAAGGTGAACAGCAAAATGCCTAGTAAACTACTTAGAACATGTAGCCACTTCTTGAAGTTCAATGTGATAACATATAAGAAGAGGATAAGGATAAAGGCAAGTATGCGAATGAAATAAGAAAGTTCAGACTCATCTTGAAGCAAGATAAACAATAAAAAAGCAAATATACTTAAGTCTAAAAAAAATAATTTGAGCTGATTACGCGGGTAAAAAAACAAAAGCAAGCCATCCTCTCTAGGGTCATCATTCACTCCTTTTAGTATAGCTTGAGTATCAGTATAAAATGTAGCTTTAAGTGAAACTAGACACGGCTGTCATTAAAAATAAATGACATGTGTCATTTAAGTGGTTGAATGAATTTTATGAGAAAATGAAAACAAAACCTTGTTCACCAATTAGGTCAACAAGGTTTTAAGAAAAGTATATCGGATCAGAAATAAATGGTTCATGCTTAATGAAATGACGGTCTAGAAAGTTCAATACCCGTTCTTCGTATTCACTTTCGAAATGAAAGTAACTACGGATATGTCCGCCTTTTTCAGGGAGCCAAAGTTCGCTTCCAGAAGCACTCTGATGAATAGCTTCAGATTCGGAATAAGGAATGGCGCCGTCTTGCATAGAGTGAATCAGAAACAACCCTTTATCTTCTGGATACGACTGAGCAGCGTATAACGGGGTGACATCAGTTGGGTTAAACCCAGGTACCATGACACCGATGGCACGAGTGGTTCCTGTTGCAAATGATTTTGGTAACCCAGTCCAATATTGAAAACTTTCAGCAGCATATTCACTTAAGTTGGCAAAGGGAGAGTCCGCAATAACCGCCTTCACTTGTTCAGACTCTGCTCCTGCCATAATGGAAGTTACGGCGCCCATAGACCAACCCATCAAGGCGATATCCTCTACTTCGTATGTGTCACTTACATAATCAATGGCGCTTAATAAGTCTGTTTTTTCATTCCCACCAAATGTTGTCGGTGCTTGCTCAGACATACCTGAGTTTCGAAAATCAAACATAAACACGTGGTACCCTTCTTTATTTAGGCGGCTGGCTAATTGTAGTGGGCTAAATGGCATTTCAGTACGATTGTATCCATACCCATGAGCAAAAATGACAGCTTTATCCGTATTAAACAAGGAATTATGCTCCGATGGAATCCACCAACCACTTAAGGAGATTTGGTCAAATTTATTTGAGAATTGAACTTCCTCATAGGCAAGATCGTAATGACTAGGATTGCTTTCAAGGAGTCGGATTGCTGGATTCGTTGCTTTATAGCCAACGAACACAAGTGCACCTGACAATAGGACGAGTAGAGCCGCAAAGGTGGTGACAGCGTTCATTAGCCAACTTTTAAAATTGAGGCGTTTCTTCATCCTTTCCACTCCCTAGATGTAGTTCGTTCTTTAGATGGTTTAGAGATAACCAGTTTACTAGATTGGATTGTAGCATTATTATACGTGCTTCGAAAGTTGATTACAAATGCTATCAAATAAATTAATCCTGAGAAAACCCGCTTTTTAGCGATCAGAACGTGAGATTACATTTTCATAACAAGAAGAAATGGAGAGAATGCAATGGAGCGACAAGAACGAGAAAGTGAAAAATCGAATCAAACCTTACCGAACGAGTCGAATCGACAAACTCAGTCTATCCGAACAGTCCAAGAGGAGTTGAAATTAGAAAGACTTCGCAAAGAACATGAAACAACGTTATATTCGTTTGAACAATCGAATCGCATATATTTTGAAACGATGGTACCGAGTCGCGGAGAAACCTTTTATCAAAAAGAAGTATTTCGTCATAGCTTAGTGCAATTATTAAAGGAAGAGGAAAGAGGGCAAGGTCTTTTCTATCTGATTTTCAACAAGGAAGGAACACTTATTGGTCGTCTTAATCTAACGATAAGTGGTGAAACGGCAGATGTAGGGTATCGGATAGGAGAAGCATTTTCAGGTCGAGGTTATGCTAAAAAAGCCCTTGCGTTAGCAATAGAAGAAGCGCAGCGTCATCTTCATTTGCAAAAACTAACAGCGAAAACCACTTCGGCTCATATAGCGTCTCAAACAGTACTAGTAAAAAACGGTTTTTATGAAGTAAGGCGTGACAAAGAAATATTTATGTGGAAAGGGAAGGAACAGCAGTTTGTTTACTACGAGCGATTATTAACCTAGCTAAAGTACCTTAAAAAAGGAAATGGGCTCGTTACGTTGAACGAACCCATTCGTCAATAATGGCAGGAAGATCGTTTAGCTCACTTTCACGATGTGTAACACCGCTAAGATAATAGAACGTTGAAGGGTCGACGACTGTTCCTGGGGGAGAGTAAATCAAAATCGGCTTATGATGTGCAAGCGCAAGCCCTAATTCCACATGGCTCCCCTTTCCTGCAGGCAATAGTAAAATAAAAAAATCGGCTCGTTCAACAGCTTGCTTTTCAAGCTCGCCAATCGCTTTTAACTCATGAACTTCTGAGGCACGCTGGTGCTGAGTCCAGTCGTATGTTTGCGTGTAGCCAAGCTTTTTTAAAGAAGTAGCTAGCATGCGGACAGCTTCCACGTTACGAAACGATGATGCCAAGTAAAATCTCATCAGAACACCCCTTTAGAACAAATGATAGATGTTGACCCTAAGGGCGTCAATGTAAACAAGTGCTATTCATCCTAACATAACAGACAAGCTCATGAGGACTGCCAAAAAATAGAACGAGGGACATACGTATAGCCTTCCATTAACCTTCGAGACGTTCGTGCAACAGCAGCTTGTTTAATAATCGGCTCTCCATATTCCTGTTCTTCCACTTCTGCAGAAAACCCCATCGTGCCAGACGGATGACCAATCGTTATACTGGAGGATGGTTTAGCATGATTCACATCTGCTACTACAGTCCCTTTTAGCTTCGAGGCGATAGCCGTGCATAAACCACCCGTTACAGGAAAGGCATGATGCATTTTTTGCATAGACATAGCACGACTAACAAATGAAACCTCATCTTTTCTAATCATCGCATTTGCTGTGGTTTGATACGCACATGGTTCACGTACAAGAATCAGCTTAGGGCTTGCTGGTGTAACCGCTGTTGCTTCATCTCTCTTTTTAACAAATCCGAGCAGTTTGGCACCCTCGCTCCGAATTTCTTCAAGCTGGTAAAGTTGCTCAACGGTTAATTGTGCCGGCAATTCAGTTCCCTTTAGCCCAATGGACTGAGCATGCATAAAAACAACAGCAGTCGTCACATCGAGAATGCTTACTTCAACATCTCCAGTTGAAATAGAGAGAGTGTCTTTGCGATTTCCTGTTGGAAACAGCGAGCCTGTTACGGCTCCCGCCGCGTGCTCGAATTCAAGCAAAATCTCGGCTCCAGTACCAGGAACACCATCAATGGAGAAATCACCTGTAAAAACAGATCGTCCATTAAAGACAGGAACATGAGCGATAATGATTTTATTTGTATTCGTATTGTAAATGCGAACCTTTGTAATTGGTTCGACTGGAGGAACGAGGCCTTCATCAATCGCATAAGGGCCAACGCCACTTAAAATGTTCCCGCAATTTGTCCCGTAATCAATTGTTTTTGTGCCAATTCCCACCTGTCCAAATGTATAAGCAATATCCGCATCCTCTCTTGTAGAGACCGATACCATTGCGAATTTGCTTGTTAAAGCATCTGCCCCACCTAATCCATCTATTTGGCGCTTATCATTTCCATAGATCGAAAGAATGACTTGGTCACGAACAACGGGATTGCTAGGTAGTTCATGTTCTAATATATAGACACCTTTACTTGTGCCTCCTCGTATGATGGCTGCACGGATACGTTCAAATTCTCTCACATCTATCACTCCTTAAAAACCTAGAATATTTGTTGGCCAATAAACACCGAGCAAACGGCTGGCAGTGGAAATAGCGACAAGCACACACACTACAGAAATGAGCGATTTCCACCAAACCATCGTTGTTTCTATGAGCAGAAAGCTAAGAATAAACAAGCTGGTTGCGATAAACATACCAAAGACGTAAATAACCCCGATATAACCAACGATCCAGCCGATGTATCGCAACGGTTTAATAAAAGCAATCCGTTCGTGTTCGTGACGATTTTTATTGTATTGAATTAGCAAAACGATAAGATAAATAATGGACAGTATGGTCCCGGCTACCGATACATAAAGTGGAAAAAACTGAGCAAGTCGAGAAAATTCTAAAGCAAGAATGGCGGCGCTCCCAAAGACAATGCAGAGAAATAGTGTAAAAACAATATTTAAAATGTCTTTATTCATAGCGACATATCTCCTCCTTTTGACTCAACGGATTTACTAAACCGTTTCATTAACATCCCTCCAGTTAAGAGAAAGGCGATAACAAGACCAATTCCAATAACAATAGGGTTTGTAAGCCATTCCCATCCATAGCGCTCAATGGAAATCCAATAGTATCTTTCAGCTGAAATCGCAAGGACAAACCCAATTAATAATGGAGGTCTTGGCCAGTCTAAAATGGTCATCATATAGCCTAATAGACCGATCGCGATAAAAACGATAATATCGCCCCATGAGAAATTAGATTGATAGGCACCTAGAATAAGCAACACAAGTAAAAACGGCACAATCTTTTCACTTGGAATAAAGCTAATTTTCGATATAGGTCGTATTAAAGCCATGCAAAGTAATGCCCCGAAAATATTTGCGAAAACAAGTGTCCAGACAATGGATAACGTAACAGGCAAGTCGGCACCAAGCATTCTTGGACCTGCTTCTAGTCCCATAAGTGTTAAACCACCTAACAGAATAGCGGTTGTCCCTGATCCAGGTATTCCAAATAATAAAGTAGGTACTAATGAGCCTCCTTCTTTTGCATTGTTCGCACTTTCTGGCGCAATCACTCCTCTTATATCCCCTTGACCAAAGGTATTGTTTTTGACTGTTTTTTGGGCAGCACCATAAGCAATCCAGTCGACAACACTACCTCCAAGACCAGGAACAAATCCAATTAATGTGCCAATAACAGCACTACGAAACACTAAAAACTTATTTCGAAGAGAGTCTATAACACCTTTCATAATTCCGCCTTTAATCGGTCGATTGTTTGTAATGCTTCCTTTACTTGAAAGCATTGTGATCATAATTGGAAAAGCGAAGATAGCAAGAGCTACGACAGGCAATGAAACACCATTCGATAAATACAAAGAACCAAATGTATAACGATACTCAGCCACGGCTGGCGCACTGCCAATAGAGCCTATTAAAAGACCGAGTAAGCCAGAAATGATGCCTTTAATAGGTGATTTTCCAGCGAGTAAACCAGCCATACTTAAGCCAAGCATGGTTAACATAAATAATTCTGGAGAGCTAAAAGCTGAAATTAATGGGCGGGCGAAAGGAATCATTAAGTATAAAGAAATCCCACCAACAACTCCACCTACCATTGAGCAAAAGAAGGATGCTCCCATAGCTCGAGAAGCCTGCCCTTGCTTAGCTAATGGATAGCCATCCATAATCGTAGCTTGAGAACCTGATGTACCAGGGATGCCAAGTAAGATAGAAGGAAAGGTATCACCAGTGTGTACAACGGCGACCATACCAATTAACAAGGCCATACCAACAAAAGGATCTAAACCGAATACGAAGGGAAGGAGTAAAGACATCCCAACTGTTCCACTTAATCCAGGGAGTAAACCGACAAAGATTCCAATAAAAATGCCTAAGAACATAAATCCAATACGTGATGGATGCAAAACAATCAGTAACGCTTCCCAAGCAGCCTCTAGCATGAACAGCACTCCTTTTACAGACGATTAACATCGACGTCATAATTTTCTAACAAAAACTCTCGTACCCAATTAATCGTACTTTCGTTGACGTCTAGCATCGCGTTAATGCGATCTTGTAAATCGTCTCCAATAAACGGTTGATAGTTCTCTAATATTTCTTCGGATTGGGCTTGAAACTGTTCGTCTTCTATTAAGGAAACCATGGAGGAGTGAAGCTCCTGTTTATGGGCTTCTGGTGCGTCATCATGAACCCAAACGGCTTTCTGTAAAGTAAATCCAGCACCGACAAATTGTTTGTATGCTTCCCAGGCCTCACCAGAGGGAACCTCATCATGTAAGTCAATGTACAGCTCTTCAATAGTAGGTAAATCTGGGAACTGAGGATCACGAATAAGCTCGCCATTTTCATCGATTTGACCAAGACTATAAAGGGGAACCGCTCTACCCTCTTCAACAAGTGGCACAACATTTCGGTTATAGGCAGTTGTGGTTTGATAATCAATATTGCTTTCACCTTGTTCAAAGGCTACGCGTGAAGGACCTTTCCCTTCATAGCCAAGAACGGCTTTCACATCTAAATTTAAAACCTCGAAAGAAAGAAGAGTGATAAGGTCTAAACCAGTTGGAGACATTCCTGCATAGAAAAGTTCTCCTGATGTCTTAACAAGTTCATGCACACCTTGAGCGGCTTTTTCCGGATTGGTGTAAACAACGCCACCTGATGGGGAACCAATAATCGGCGTCATATTCGATAAATCGTATTGAACCGATCCTTGACCGAGAATATAAGGAATATGGGATGATCCACTTGTTGTTAAAATGTTTCTGCCATTTGGTTTACGTGTTTGTGCATATTCGTTCGTACCTGTAATGCTGCCTCCTCCAGGAATATTCTCAACTTGAACACGAGGAGAGCCACTAATATGTTCCGAGAAATAGGGGGTCATAAACCGAGCAAATACATCAGTTCCTCCTCCAGCTTGAAAAGGAACAACAAAGGATATCACACTATCCTTGTATAAAGCGCCAGTTGTGGTTTGGTCACTTGCATCGTTTGCTTCTATGGTATTGCATGCGGTAAAGAGTAAACAGGATGAAACAATAAAAAATGGTAGGTATTTTGTCTTCACAGCTGAAACCCCCTTGAATTGGTTCTTGAATCGAATTGTAAGCGATTGCAAAACATAAGTAAAATAGTTGTATTTTATAAAACACTATAAATTTTTTCTATGAGCGGTATAATGAGGACAATTTAAAAAAGGAGTGAAAGTGTTGGATCAAAAAGATTGGCATCTCATACATGAGCTTTATAAAAATAAAAATATTACAAAGACAGCAGAAAAGTTGTTTGTTTCACAACCATCGATTAGCTATCGTTTAAAACGTATTGAGCAAGATCTAGGGGTTTCGCTTTTCTTTAAAACAAAAAAAGGGATTGGCTTCACATCTGAAGGGGATTATTTGGCACAGCAAGCACGTGACATGATTCAATCGTATCAGCAAATGAAAGATCAGCTGCTGAATATGCAAAATGAAGTGAGTGGCACGTTACGAATTGGTGCCTCTAGTAATTATGCACAATATTTACTACCACAAATGTTGAAAGCGTTTTCTGATCAATATGAAAATGTCCGGTTTCAAGTCCGGACGGGGTGGAGTACACAGATTCTGGATCTGTTGCAAAACGATGTGGTTCATGTAGGTATTCTTCGTAGTGATTTTTCATGGCCAGGCATCAAGTTGCTTTTGAAAGAAGAACAACTCGCGCTCATATCGAAAACGAAATTGAAGATTGAGAGCCTGCCGATGCAACCGTATTTAAGCTATCGAACGGATACGTCATTAACGGAGTCTATTAAATCTTGGTGGAATGACCGCTTTGAAGATCCTCCCTATACAGAGATGGATTTAGATCGATTTGAAACGTGCAAAGAGATGGTGAAACAGGGGTTAGGATACTCTATTGCTCCAATGATTTCTTTATCTGAAAAGGACCAACTGTATATTAAACCATTACATTTTAAAAACAAGAAGCCTGTTATTCGCCGCACATGGTTACTTGCCAGTGAAGAAGCTTCAAGATTAGCAGTTGTGGAACGCTTTATTCATTTTATACAGACGATGGAGCTAGATCATAAATAATTTTTATTGAAAATGCAAGAAAATTAATATTTTATTTCATGATCTAACGCTAGTAAGCTAAAAGCATGAACGAAAAGGGGAGGTGCTTTTGTGCTTACGTTAGGTGTACTACATGGTGATGGGATTGGTTACGAAATAGTTGAATCTGCTAAAGCTATAGCTTCCGCAGCTGCTTTGCATGCAGGAGTAGCAGTTCAATGGAAACCGTTACAAATGGGAGAAGAAGCGATCAAACAATTTGGTACAAGTATGCCAGATGAAACAATTTCTTGTTTATCCGAATTAGACGGATGGTTAATGGGTCCTCACGATTCACTTTCTTACCCAGTTGACTTACAGGAACTGAGAAATCCAAGTGGAGAACTAAGGCATCATTTTGATTTATACGCGAATATACGACCGATTCAATCGAATCCATTTGTTCATGGGGTGATAAAAGAAGCAGACCTCGTGATTTTTAGGGAAAATACAGAGGGGTTTTATGTTGATCGAAATATGTATCAAGGTGTAGGGGAAATGATGTTGACGCCAGATGTTGTGCTAACGACAGGCGTATTTACTAGAAAAGCTATTGAACGAATTGCCCATGCTACATTTCAAAAAGCCCAGCAACGACGTAAAAGGGTAACGATTGTGCATAAAGCAAATGTAATCAAATTAGGGAGCGGTTTCTTTTTATCTCTTTGTCAGGAAGTGGGCAAACAGTACCCAGATGTCATAGTGGATGATTATCATATTGACGCGATGTGCGCCCATTTCGTTAGACGTATGGCTGATTTTGATGTGGTTGTGACTGAGAACATGTTCGGGGATATCCTTTCAGATTTAGCAGGTGAACTTGTTGGAAGTTTAGGGTTAGCAGGCTCCATTAATGCAAGCGCTTCAAAAGTGATGGCTCAAGCTGCACATGGTTCGGCACCTGATATTGCTGGGAAGGGCATTGCCAACCCTATTGGGATGATTGACTCTACTGCACTGTTGTTTGAATGGCTTGGTGAACAAAAGAACGACCGTGATTTAACTTTACTGTCTTCCATAATGCGCGAGTCTGTAACAGCCACATTGAAAAGTAGCATAGCAACACCAGACCTTGGAGGTCAAGCGACGACAAAAGAATTCACTGATCACGTAATAAACCTCATGACAGAAGGGACGACATGTAAATGAATAGAATACATCAGAAACAACAATGGCCAGTCGTTGTTGTTGGCGCAGGGAACGCAGCTTTATGCGCAGCGATTGCAGCAAAAGAAAGTGGTCAAGAGGTACTCGTTCTTGAGCGCGCGCCGAAACAAAAACGAGGCGGCAATTCATATTTTACAGATGGTGCAATTCGGACCGCATATGGGGATTGGAATTCTTTAAAAGAAGTATTGTCAGATGACTCAAAGGTAGAAGATAAATTGATTCAAATGCCAAATTACGGAACAGATGAATTTATGGACGACCTGCAACGTGTGACAGAAGGACAAACCGATTCTCAATTAGCACAACAGCTTGTGACTCGCTCATTTGAGACGATTAAGTGGATGAAACGTAACGGTATTCATTTTGAATTAAACGAAAACCAATATTACATGAATGGTGATAAAAAACAGTTTTGGGGTGGGCTCCCGTTAAAAACAACGAATAAAGGTGTTGGACTTATTTCGTCATTGCTAAAGAGAGTAGAAGAACTAGGGATCTCGATTACCTATAACACTCGATTAAAAGATCTGCATAAGCCATCACCAAATGAATTTACATTGATCGTCGACACTGCGCAGGGAGAAGAGACAATTACTGCAAAAACCGTTATCTTAGCGTGCGGTGGCTTTGAAGCTAACGCAGCAAAGCGGAAGGAAGAATTAGGTGACGAATGGGAACATGCCATTGTACGTGGAACGGAATATAACACCGGTGATGGCTTAGAATTAGCTTTAAAACTAGGTGCCGTAAAATATGGTCAATGGGAAGGTTGTCACGCGCATACAACGGATTATTATGCACCGACGACGGGGGATTTCTCTAAACCTGGAGACATTTACAAAAAATCTTCCTATCCATTAGGTCTAATTGTTAATACCGCTGGAGAACGATTTGTTGACGAAGGAGCAGATTTTAGAAATTATACTTATGCCAAATATGGAAAAGAAACGTTGAAACAACCGAAACAAAAAGCGTTTCAACTATTTGATGGAAACGTTTTTCAAAATTTGCGAAAAGAATATCGGCTTGAGGAAGCCTCGGTTTATAAAGCGGATACCATTGAGGAACTAGCTCAAAAAATGGGTGTTGACGGAGATGTATTGGTTAAAACGATCAATAACTATAATCAAGCTGTACAGCCTGGAGAATACAATCCGGCCATAAAAGATGGCAAAGGAACGAAGGGGATACACCCGGCAAAGAGTAATTGGGCACTACCATATGATCAAGCTCCGTTTTTAGCATTTCCTGTTACTTGCGGTATTACGTTTACATTTGGAGGTGTAAGAACAAGTCCAAATGGTCATATTCTTGATCAACATGGAGACGAAATTCCGGGATTATTTGCAGCAGGTGAAATGATTGGAGGACTGTTTTATCATAATTATCCGGGTGGTTCTGGTCTAATGTCTGGTGCGGTATTTGGTAAGCTTGCAGGTGAGCATGCAGGAAAGTATATAAGTGAGCAGTCAGTCGAAATCTAGCTTTTACAGAGGTAACTAGCGATAAGGAAACGCTAGTTGCTTTTTTTTGAAAAGCTTGCTATCCCTTTATCCTGTTGAGATAATAAAAGGGTGATGACTTAACTAGGAGAAGGGAATGTCAGAATATTTCTATTAGGAAGAAAAGAAATTATGACAGAGGATAGTAAACGATTTTTAAAGACTAAATAAATGGGGGAATCATATGTTGCAAGAAGTAAATGGGTATGCCATACAGTTGAAAAAAGCGCATGATTTTAGTTGGCTACAAAGCTACGGTAAGGTCTTTGCCGTTTTTGATCAACAAGACTCTGGCAATATCAGCTTTGGGATTGAAACGGAGAAAAAGCGCTATTTTATAAAGTATGCAGGAGCAGAAACCGTTTATGGTATGAATTCAACAGAAGAAGCCATTCAACGGCTAAAAGAAGCAAGGCGAGTGTACGAAGATTTGCATCACCCTACATTAATTGAGTACGTTGAAGCCATTGAGCGACCAAATGGCTATGCTCTTGTCTTTAGTTGGGCAGATGGCGAAAACTTACACCCACATTGGAAATTTCCTCCACCAGAAAAGTACACCCATCCTGATTCACCCTTTTATCGTTTCAAGCAGCTATCCTTTGAAAAAAAGAGAAAAGCGTTTATACAAATTTTATCATTCCACCAACTTGTAGCAGATAAAGGCTATGTATCTATCGATTTTTATGATGGAAGTTTATTGTATAACTTTAAAACGGATACGTTGAGTATATGTGACATTGATTTCTATCGTAAGACACCATATGTTAATAAAATGGGACAGATGTGGGGATCAACACGTTTTATGTCACCAGAAGAGTTTGTTAGAGGGGCTAAAATTGATCAACAGACGATGGTGTTTACAATGGGTGCAATGGCATTCGCGCTATTTGGAGGAGAGCAAGATCGTTCGAGAGAAAAATGGGATGCTTCAGAAACGCTCTATCAAGCATCTTTAAAAGCCGTGCACACAAATAGACAAGAGCGTTTCGCAACAGTTCAAGACTTCCTTACTTACTGGGAAAAAGAATAAGAGTGTATACGCTCTTATTCTTTTTCCTGTTCCTTTCTTTCTTCTAATGCATCTAAACGGGCAAGAATTTGATCAAGCTTCTGATCAATCTCGTCAAATTCAGGACCAGCACCTTGCCTCATTTCTAATTCTTTCAATTTCATTCGGTTATTTATGAGAGTAGTAAAAACAGGGAATAGAATAGCAGCCAAAGGGATAAGCACCCACCAAGGAAAATCACCCATATTGTAGCCTCCTTATTATATACGTACTCTCTCTACGGATACCATTCAATAATGTTTCATGTTTGATTAAAATAATGACGAAGAAATGATTTTACAGAGCTTGCTGTTTTCATGCCTTTTAATGTAGTTTCTTGAAGACCCACTGATTGTTTAGCGAGAATCGGAGACATGCCTGTTAAGATTGTATCTGTACCTACAAGCTGGATAATATCGCGTAAGCGGAAAATGCCTTCAACAACGTACTCATCAAATTCCTCTAATCCAGATACATCAACAATTAATGTTGATAAGTCTTGCTCGGAAATTTCCTTTGTAACGGTTTCAAACATATGATCAAAGCGTGCTTTCCCAAACTCACCCACTAGTGGGATAACTGCAATGCCGTTTACAAGTGGAACAATAGGCGTCGAAATCGTGTCAATTCGCTGTACAGATTCAAAATAATTTAATTCAACTTCTTTTTGAACCGTAACGTCTTTCTGAATGCCTATAAAGTATTTTACATCTGGTCGATCAAGGGTGACGCACTCAATATTTAATTCGTTCCAAAAATAACTTCCGTCTTTTCGATAATTGATAATTTCTACTGAGATTGATTCTTCATTGTCTATAGCTATCCTAATTTGGTTTACTTTTTCTTGATCGGTCTCTTCCCCTTGAAGAAAACGACAGTTTGTTCCAAGAACGTCAGCCTCTTCATATCCAGTCATATCTGTAAACCCTTGATTTGAGTAAACAATGGGGTTATCTTTCTGAGATGGGTCTGTTACGAGTACCCCTACTTTCGTCCGATCTAGCAGCCGTGTTAAAAGCTGAGATTTATTAAACAAATGATCCATACCATTCCCTCGATTCTATTCAGAGTAGATAAAAAATAGTTCCCCGAAAATGAATGATTTAAACTATGACTGATGAACGCATATTGATTGAAAATCATGTAAAATAGAGAGGAATGTTAGTAGAGTGAGGTACTTAAGATGAAAGACTTTCTTCAGCAAGTAAACGTTAGTGCACAGCTTCCTAAAAAGAAAGCCGTGTTTCAACTGAACCGAGTGAGAATTGGCGTCCCGTTCTTTTACATAGGCATTTTGCTTATTTTTATTTGTATTCCGCTACTGGTTCAATCGTTTTCAAATAGGGAGGGAGCGCTAGGAGATTTAGCATTGCCCATCTACCTAGTCTATTTTATGTTTGTCTTCTTCCCTATTTTTTCTGGCGCTGTTTATTTTTTAATAGCTGCCATCTCTGCAATCGCTTTGTCAGTAGCAAAATTACTAGATCGGAAATTAACATTTCTAATGATGTATAAGTTGGCTTCATTTGCTGCTACATTTCCACTTATCGGCTATGGGATTCTACTTTTACTTAATGAATCATTGGCAACACGTTGGATTTGGCCGAGCGTGATCTTTATTTTCTTTATAGTATGTCGTTCCATTTTTTACTATCCAAAGCAAAGAAGGAGGATTTAGATGATACTTCAACACACAGAGAATTGGGTAAGACAAAGGTTAGAGAAGGATACAACTGGACATGACTGGTTTCATACAGAACGAGTAAGGAATGTAGCCAAAACAGTCGCCCATGTGGAAGAGGCAGATGTATTTATTGTTGAAATGGCTGCATTGCTCCATGATACGATTGATGACAAACTTGTAGCAAACGAAGAACAAGCGGTACAAGCAGTAGAGCAGTTCTTGGAAGAACAACAATTAGAAAAGAAGCAAGTGGATCATATTCTTGAAATTATACAGTCTATCTCGTTCAGCAAAGGGATGGAGCTACGCACGATAGAGGCGAAAATTGTGCAAGATGCTGACAGGATTGATGCGATGGGTGCAATCGGTATTGCTCGTGCGTTTCAATATTCTGGCTCTAAGCAGCAAGCTATCTACGACCCAGCCATTGCAGTTCGTGAACAGATGACGAAGGAAGAGTACCGTAATGGGCCATCATCAGCGATCAATCATTTTTATGAGAAGTTATTAAAGCTAAAAGACGGATTACATACGAATGCTGCCATAGAGATAGCAGAAAAACGCCATCATTATATGGAACAATTTTTAACACAGTTTAGCCTTGAATGGGAAGGAAAGGCTTAAAGAAAACATGTAGAAGTAGAACAGTAAATATGGTTTAAAGTCAAACATCTGCCTAGTGTAGATGTTTTTTTCATGAGAACAAGCAACATGAACATATACTAAAGCACCTGACTAAAGGAAGGGGCTAGAGAATGTCAAATGAAAAAGGCATTCAGTATTACCGCGTGCTAAACCATGCGTTACTTCATTTAATTCCTGTTACCGATACAAGGGTGTTAGATATTGGTTGTGCAGCTGGCTATTTAGGAGAAGCAATAAAAGCAAAGACTGGTGGTGAAGTCGCGGGCGTTGAGCTTGTGCAAGAAGCAGCAGAGGAAGCAAAAAAGAGGCTTGACCAAGTGGTTTGTGCAAACATTGAAACGGAAACATTACCATTTTCACCAGGTTCGTTTGATAGCATTGTTTTTGGAGATGTGCTTGAGCACATGCTTGATCCATGGGGAGTTCTGGAGACAGCTTCGGCCTTATTAAAGCCAGCTGGTTCAATTTATGCAAGCATCCCAAATGTTGGTCATATCACGATTATGGAACAATTGTTAAGCGGTACGTGGACGTACACAGAATCAGGATTACTTGATAAAACTCATTTTCGTTTTTTTACAAAAACAGAGATTTATGCACTTTTTAATAGCCAAGGATTTGATATTAAATCCATTAGTCAATTGATGAACACAGGTGAACGGGAGAATCGAATGATTCGAGCGTTACAATCGGTTGGAGAAGCATTTCAACTTCCTGTAGAAGATTTACTTGAGCGGGCGACTGCATTTCAATACATTGTCCATGCTCAAAAAAAGGAATAAGTTGATGCAGTTAACATACAGTCACACAGCTGCTAATCAACATGCTATTTATGATGTTAATGGGATCATTTCAAGCGGTTGGCAATACCTGATGATGACGTATCAAGGAAATCAGTCTGTTCCAGTTCGCCTTTATTGGGATATTGAAGGAACGTTTCAACTGAATCATAGTGAGGAAGTGGGCTTATTTGATTGTAAAAAAACTGATCTGCATGTTTTTCCAGTCTATATAGCACCACAAACGAAGCGGCTACAGCTCTCATTGGAGTTTGAGATAGCCAGTGAACATAGCATTGAGTTAAAGCAAGTTGAGCAAATGTCATTAGCAACCTTTCTCTCTCTAGCTTGGTCAAAGAAGTATCAATCTTTTTCTTTTGATCTAAACGCTAACAGTTATTCAATGAGCTACAATCGGTATCGCGGACTAAAGTTATTAGAAAATAAACGTGAGCTAACGTCGTTAGAGAATCTAGCAAGTGCTGAAATTAGTGAGGAACAAGCATGTTACTTACTGGATGAAAACGAGCCACCGCTATTCACATCGGGGGAACTTGTGTCAGTCGTTATTCCCGTATCCAATGGGAACAGTAACTATTTACTAGAGTCTGTCCAATCAGTAAAGGGACAGTCGTATAGATCGGTGGAATGCATCGTTGTTGTACATAGCGACATTCCTCAAGAACTAGAAGATTTGTTAAAAAGAGAAGGAAATGATATTCAGCTAGTCATCATCAAGGGAGAAGACCCCGGAACGTTTGCTCATCTAGTCAATCAAGGCATAAAGCAAGCAAAAGGTACACGTTTACTCATTCTTCATCCGGATGATCTTTTGAGTACGAACAGTGTTGCGTGGTTTATGCAAGAAGATGCGGACATCGTCTATTGCAATGAAGTGTATGTCAATTCACTAGGTCAGTTTATGACTAGTTATCAAAAGCCTAATTGGTCGCCCGAACTATTATTGGCGCACAACTATTTAAGCAAAGGCGTCTTATTCAAATTGAGCGTCATTAAAGCGGTGGGTGAGTGGAATTCCCGCTTTGAACACGCAGCTGAATACGATTACTATTTGCGAAGCACAGAACAGGCTTCTTCCCTCGTAAGAATAAAAAGATTCGGATATAAACAACGATTAGCTAACGACTTAACTCAATGGGCAACAGTGACCACTACACCAACAAGTGAACGGGGAAAGCAAGCAATAGAAGAAGCGCTTATTCGAAGAAAGTTACATGGCAATGTGACGATAAAAGATGCTGAAGCCAATTTGTATTCGGTTTCTTATCACCTACAGAGAGAAGAGAAAATTAGTATTATAATCTGTACTAGGGATCAACCACAATTACTCGATCGCTGCTTAACATCTATTTTTGAAAAAACGGATTTTCCAAATTACGAAGTCATTGTGGTAGACAATGGATCTAGGGAAGAGAAGACGTTTCAATTATTCAATACGTGGAAAGCAAAGGAGGAAATGAGGTTTAAGGTTGTGCGAGACGAACGGCCGTTTAATTTCTCAGCCTTAAACAATCAAGCTGTGCGTCAATCGTCAGGCACGATACTAGTCCTTCTGAATAATGATATTGAAGTTATCTCGCGTTCATGGTTAAACGATATGGCAGGCTATGCCATTCAAGAAGATATCGGTGCTGTTGGAGCTTTGCTTTATTACAGTAGCGGCCATGTGCAACATGCAGGAGCAGTTTTTAATGATGTAGCGCCCATTCATTCTTATTATAAGGGGTGGTTAACAAACGATTCGGTTTCAAAACTCGTTCAACTACAACGCAATTTTTTAGCTGTTACAGGAGCGTGTTTAATGGTAAAACGAACACTGTACGAAGCCGTTGGTGGTCTTGAAGAAGCATTTGAATCTTCCTATAACGATATGCATTTTTGTATGGAACTTTATCGTTTAGGAAAAAGAAATTTATTTATCCCGGAAGCATCATTGTACCACCACGAATCGATTTCAAGAGGCCGCTTGCAAACCATTGAAACTCAGGAAGAATGGATGAAAGAATTGGGCCAGTTTCGTTCATTATGGGGCTATTATTTTCAGGAAGATCCTTATGTGGGAACCCATACCTATTAAGAGAGGCGTTGCGATTCCTCTCTTTTCGTATGGTCTGAAAAATTCTCCTCTTTTTCCTCACTATGAGCAATCGTTTCTTTTTGTTCTTTCGTATAACCGTCTCTATGGTCATCTTGATCGGGGTCTGAATGATCTTCACGTTCCCGTTTATCTTTATCACGATTTTGCATCGTTTTTTCTTGAGAGCTTGTGTAAGAACGCTCTTGATTCTTTACATAATCAGATCGCTGACCGTGCCAAATTAAGTCAAAAATCGCTCTTCCGTTCGTTGGTTGCCCATCTGGAAGATAAACGGGTATAAGGTCAAAAAAGACAAAGTAAAAAACATAAAACATGAAAGTGCTCCAAAACATATTGTCGGGAATAAGTTGTGCTGCTAAGAGTGCATTCACAATTATCCCTACGATGGTGCTCGATAAAATAGGAGAAGCGTAGATAAACCCATGCCAAAAACGATTTCTTGGGTTGAGTTCTTCATACTCCATCCAGCTATACATAAAAAAATAACGGCGTACCTCTATGGTTTTTAGGGAAAAAAGCTTAGGTCCACTTCCAACGACTAATTTTTTATTCGAAGCTCCTAATAAAACCGCTGTTAAGTAGTAACCGGACTCACGAATGACGGTGACAATAGGTAAAATAATGATTGCAGACATAATCAGCTGTGCTAAGTCAATGAATGTAAACATTATAATGTACTCCTTTCATTAGTACCCCTACTAACGTACCCGAATGAGAGTGAGAGCAATCTTCTTTTTTAAAAACCAGAAATTAGTTCTTTCTTTTCAGCTACAACAGTGGCAAAATAGAAAGGAATCTACTTACGGTGGCTTTATGAAATCGATTTCATTTCTTGGAGAGAAGGGGTAGCTTGGAACAAACATCCATTATAGGACGTAAACGGTTTGGCTTAGCCTTATTGCTTGGAACATTGGCAGCCTTTGGACCGTTAACGATTGATATGTACTTGCCTAGCTTTCCTTCTATTGCTTCAGACCTTCAAGCACCAGCTTCACTTGTGCAGTTAAGTTTAACTGCCTGTTTATTAGGGTTAGGAGCAGGTCAACTCGTTGTTGGACCAATGAGTGACGCAAAAGGAAGGAAAAAACCGCTTGTAATCTCAATCTTTTTTTATGTTCTTGCTTCTCTAGCGTGTGCGCTTGCACCAAATATAGGGACGTTAATTGTGGCAAGGTTTATGCAAGGCTTTACTGCTGCTGCTGGAATTGTGATTTCCCGGGCAGTTGTTCGTGATTTGTTTAATGGAAGAGAATTAACAAAGTTCTTTTCTTTACTCATGCTCATTAATGGGTTGGCCCCTATTCTAGCGCCTGTTTTTGGAAGTGGAGTGCTATTAATACCGGGAGCAAACTGGAACTGGATCTTTATCTCGTTGGCACTACTTGGTCTGATCATCGTGCTTATTGTTATCAACCGATTAACGGAAACATTGCCAGTAGAAAAGCGAACACAAAGTAGTATCGGTCATACATTGCGAACATTCAAAAGCTTACTTTTAGATCGAACTTTTATGGGGTTTGCTTTTACTCAAGGTTTAATGATGGGTGGGATTTTTGCCTATGTATCAGGAACGCCTTTTGTTTACCAAGGGATTTACGATGTGTCACCGCAAGTGTTTAGCTTACTATTTGGTGTAAATGGTTTAGGAATCATTGTAGGAACCCATTTAGTTGGTAGGTATGCAGGTATTATTCCTGAGCGCTCCTTTTTACGCTTTGGCTTAGTAACCGCTACTGTTGCAAGTAGTGTCTTACTGATTATGACCATAATTAATGGGCCGTTGTTTTCAATTGTTGTTCCTATTTTCTTGTTCGTATCAATGATTGGAATGATCGGGACAACATCATTTTCATTAGCAATGGAGTCACAAGGTGGCAGAGCTGGTAGTGCTTCGGCATTACTCGGATTATTACCTTTTGTCATTGGTGCTATTACGGCACCACTTGTCGGTATAGCTGGTGAAGATACAGCAGTACCAATGGGGGTTATTATGTTTCTTTCTAGCGTTTCTGCTTTAGCAGCTTTCTATTTGCTAGCTAAAGGAGGAAAAGACGTACAAGAGTTCAATTAGCGTACGGAAAAATAAAGAGGCAGGAGGATGGCGTATCCTTCTGCCTTTTGCATGTTAGAAGCATTGATAGCTCCATTATTTCATAGATTGACTATTCTTTTTTGAAAGTTCTTGAAGAAATTTCTTTTCCTCTACTGTTAGCTCTCGATTTAACTTCGCTTCCATATCTTTTTTTAATGAAACAAATAATAATTTTGCTGTTTGATCGAGCATAAGAGGCCTCTTTTCATTCATGCTTTACAGTATATTCGTACTAATTTTAACAGATTGCAACGAAAATAGAAAGATTTTCACTGCTTTTTTAGTCTCAAAAAGAGAGCGTAATATTCTTTTTTTAGAATACATGTGGTACAGTAAATAGTTGAAAGAAGGTGACGTATGGGGGAATTGAAGAGTAAACGAGACATGGCCTCGTCTTTACTAAGACAATTAGAAGGGCGATTAAGATGCCCTTATTGTCAGGAAACATTAGTAGTAGTAGGTATGTATAAACTAGTTTGTGTTGAAGCTCATTCATTTGATTTATCGAAGCAGGGAACCCTTTATACCCTAACTCAATCAGGATCAAGTCAGTATGACAAACCTTTATTCCAAGCAAGACGGTCCATTATACAACAGAAACAATTGTATGCGCCATTGCATGAAAGACTGGTACAAGAGCTTGATGAGGGGAATCTATTACTTGATGCAGGAACTGGTGAAGGATCTCATCTAAATGAGATTAAAAGGCGATTTCCTACTATTCTTCCAGTAGGACTTGATATTTCAAAAGATGGTATTCAACAAGCCGCTAAGGCGTATCAGAATCATGTGTGGATAGTTGGGGATCTTGCAAACGTTCCTTTTTGTAACCAAACCGTCGACATCATTTTAAACATATTATCGCCATCAAACTATGGCGAATTTAAGCGTGTGTTAACATCTGGAGGTAAGCTAATTAAGGTTGTTCCAGGAACTCGCTATCTACAGGAATTACGTGCCTATACTGCTGAAGCGTCAGAACAGCAGTATTCAAATGCAAAAACGATTGACCTGTTTAACCATCATTTTAAAAACACGAAATTGCATACTCTTTCCTATCAAAAAGAGGTTACATCAGAGGAGCGTCAGTGGATTGCTGAGATGTCACCACTTGGCTGGACCGTTCAAAAAGAAGCAAGGTGCGACTATATCAACAATGGATGTTCGTTTATCACAATTGATTTAACGATCTTAATAGCAAGAGCGTAATCCGATTGCTGAATTTATGTGGATTCAGACGATCGGATTGTTGCTAGTATGGATTGGTAGTAAGGCAAGATATAGTCCTTATATTCATCCTTTAAGGTTGAAGGAAGGTTTTTTACAAATCGAACTTCTTTCGATTCATTAGAGTTCACTTTGAGGGTACCACTAAAATGATTCGTCCAATAAACAGCAGTGACGGAGTATAGTTCATCACCGTTGTCGAATGTAAAATGGTATGCTTCACCTGAGAATACGCCAAGAAGTTGAAGATCTTTTACATCTAGTCCAGTTTCTTCTTTCACCTCTCTTATTGCTGTTTGTTCTAAAGACTCTCCTAATTCCATTAATCCCCCTGGTAACCCCCAGCCCCCGTCATTTCGGTTTTCAAGCAGAAGTTCCCCTTGGTTATTCACAATTAGCACAACAGACCCAGGCAAAATTAAAGGTTGTGTTCCCACTTTTTGTCGTAACGATTGAACATAGTCCAATGCAATACCTCCTCTTTTAAGTAAAAGAAACCATGTCTATTTTTCATTTTATTGATTTTGATAGAAACATCGCAGTATAACCCTTTGTTTCTTTATAAAGACTTCATTCTCCTTCCAAGAAGTCTATTTAATTCTATTTGATGAACAATCGAAGAATTAGGTATACATATCAGGACCTTTGTCCACGCAATCCCCTATCCCAATGCATATGGTATACAAGACCCTTAGGTTTGGGAGGTGAATCTTATGAGTTATTATGAATCTGGTAGAGACGGCCACTACAAACCTGCAAAAGGCTTTTCAGCAAGAATTTGTCCAGGTTGTCGCTGTAAAAAACGATGTAAATCTTGTAACGAACGACCAGTAGAACGACCAGTAGAACGGCCTGTAGAGCGTCCAATTCGCCCAATCATTGATTTAAGTGAGCTTATAAAAACAGAGGAGAAGTAATTCTATACAAGGCTAAGCCGTTGTGTAACAATGAGCTTAGCTTATTTTATTGACAGGTGGTGAAACGAAATGAAGAAGGAAACCCCTAAAATTCCAGAAACCCTTGTAGAACAATCACTGCAATGGGTGCTTGATGAAGAAGACCGAGAACTTGTCTGTTCGAACATAAGTCAAGAAGACCTGAGTGATTCATTTTTAGAAAAGCTAATCCTTTCTAAATGTGTCGTTACTCGTTGTACATTTGCACGCTCGCACATGATGAAAGCGGATTGTACCGATGTACGATTTGTAAATTGTGACTTCTCAAATGTAGATCTATCAGAAAGTCTATTTCATCGCGTTGAGTTTATTGACTGTAAATTTATTGGTAGCCAATTTACTAACGCTCATATGTCGCATTCTACTTTTACCAATTGCGTCTTAAACGTAAGCAATTTTATTGATGTCACGCTAAAAGGAACGCAGTTTGTTCGCTCTTCGTTAAGACAAGTCAACGTGGCCCACGCAAAAATAAAACAATTGACTCTTGATACGTGTGATATTGATGAATGCTCCTTTCACGAAACCTCTTTAAAAGGAGTCGACATTAGCACTTGTACATATCATTCTTTTCAAGCCTCACAAGACCTACTTGCAGGATTAATCGTCTCGAAAGAACAAGCCATTGGGTTTGCTCGATTATTAGGGCTTACCGTTAAAGATGAAATGTAACAGAAATGTGAACATCGCTTAAATTGCGGAGATTCTATTCTGCAAGAAGGGGAGCCATGGTAAACTAGATAAAAGAAGTTATTTTGGAGGGGTAGTATGGGGAAACGAATTATGTTGTTCATCGGAACAAACATTCTTGTTCTAACAACGATCTTTATCGTTTGGTCACTCATTATACAATTTACTGGGATTGATGGGTCGTTTGTTTCAAGCGATGGTTCAATTCAATTTGCGGTTATTTTATTATTTAGTGCAATTGTTGGTTTTGCTGGTTCATTCATTTCATTAGCCATGTCTCGTTGGATTGCTAAAATGATGATGAAAGTGAAAGTTATTGATCCAGATGGACCAATGTCAAGAGAAGAACGTGCTGTTGTAGAGAAAGTCCATCGTTTATCGAGAGCTGCAGGACTTGTGCACATGCCTGAAGTTGGGATTTACCAAAGTAGTGAAGTGAACGCATTCGCAACAGGACCGTCAAAGAAACGTTCATTAGTTGCGGTCTCGTCAGGATTATTACACACAATGGATGAGGACGCCGTTGAAGGTGTTATTGCCCATGAGGTGGCTCACGTAGCCAATGGTGATATGGTAACAATGACGTTGTTACAAGGAATTGTAAACACATTCGTTGTCTTTTTCTCTCGTGTTATTGCGATTGTGTTGTCTCGTTTTGTTCGTCCTGAACTGCAGTTTATCGTTCAATTTGCATCCATTATTATCTTACAAATTTTATTCTCAATATTAGGTAGTCTTGTTATTAGTGCGTATTCGCGTCATCGAGAGTACCATGCTGACCGAGGTGGTGCAGATTTGGCTGGGCGAGACAAAATGGTCCATGCCTTGCGTTCACTTCAACAGTACGTAAATCGAGCGAAAGCAAACGATCATACCGATGACACAGCTGTGCAAACAATGAAAATTAATGGTGGGAAATCAATGATGAAATTAATGTCTACTCACCCTGATTTAAATGATCGAATTGCTCGTTTGGAAGAACGTTAGGAAAAAGAAGCCGTCGTATAATCGACGGCTTCTTTTTTATGGGATACGATTTCCTGCAGCGGCATATAATTCTGTCCATTCTCCACGTGTTAACGGGATTGAAGATCCTGCACATGCTTCTTTTACTCTGGTAGGTTTGGTTGAACCAACAATCACTTGAATGTTGGCTGGGTGTCTTGTTATCCAAGCTGTGGCAATAGCTGTTGGAGTAACGTGATAGGTCTCAGCTAAGCGTTCTAAAACAGTATTTAATTCAGGGAAATCTTTTTTATTACCAATAAACGTGCCAGCAAAGAACCCATTTTGATACGGTGACCAAGCTTGAAGCGTTATGTCGTTGAGGCGACAGTAATCAAGCGTACCTGCATCGCGGTTAACAGCTTCGTCTGTTTTCATATTGAGAGACATACTTGAATCAAGTAAGGGTGTATGCGCAATACCAAATTGTACTTGATTCACAACAAGCTGCTGCTCAACGGAACGTTGTAATAGCTGAATTTGATAAGGGGTATGATTCGACACACCAAAATGACGGACTTTTCCACTTGTATGAAGGTGATGAAAAGCTGCAGCTACTTCATCAGGCTCCATAAGTGGATCAGGTCGATGTAATAACAAAATATCGAGATAGTCGGTATTTAAGCGCTTTAAAATTCCATCAACAGAAGTAAGAATATGATCGTTTGAGAAATCGTAGTAACCGGTCGCACCTTTACGAATCCCACACTTACTTTGTAAAATAAGCTTTTCCCGGGAAATGTCTGTATGTGATAAAGCTTTGGCAAATAAGGATTCACATTCTCCTTTGCCATAGATATCGGCATGGTCATAAAAATTAATACCTTGTTCATAAGCGGTTTCTAGCAATTGTTGAATACCGCGATCATCAAGGGAATTAATACGCATGTTGCCTAAGATTAAGTTGGAAACTTCTAAGTTTGTTCCTGGTAAGGTGAACGTCTTCATCTTACACTCTCCTTTCTTTCCTATATTCATAGTTTAAGTGGAGAGAAGAAAAGAGTACAGTATTATTGTTCGACAATGCCTTTTGCAATGGCATGGGCAATGGTTTTTTGGTACGCCTCATCACTTAATTTAACCGCTTCTTCAGAATGTGTGATAAACCCTACTTCAACAAGGACGGCTGGAATTTTACTGTTACGTAGAACGTGAAATGTTTCTGATTTAACCCCTCTATCTATTTCACTTGTAGCTTGAAGTAACGCTTGTTGTGTAGACTGAGCCAACACTTGACTACTTGAACTAGAAGGGTGATAAAAGGTTTCAATTCCTCTCGCTTCTGTATTGGTATGGCCATTTGCATGAATACTAACAAATTGATCGGCTCCCCAAGAAGAAGTGGCGGAGACTCGTTCTTCTAAGGAAAGAAACACATCTGTTTCCCTTGTCATATTGACAACATACCCTAACTCCTCTAATCGCTGTTTTGTCTTATGAGCAATAGCTAGTACGATATCTTTCTCCATTAACCCATTTGCTGCAGCACCACTATCGTGGCCGCCGTGACCAGGATCGAGCATAATGCGCTTTGGTTCTACCTCTGAACTCGTAGACGCTGCTTGTACATCAATTTTTTTGATCCAATCCAGACTAACGTAGCCTGAGCCATTAACAAGACGACCCCAGCCTTGCCCTTCATCAATAAACTCGACGATATCGCCGTTGTATTTTACACCAATAACCTCGGCAGATGTAGATGGGCCACTTCGTACATTTAACGTTGTATTAACAGTCACCTCGCCTTGTTCGACTGCATAGGCCGGTGTGATGGCAAGCAAGATACAAGCAAGGGTGAAAATAAGTAGAAAACCATTGAGTTGCCTTCTATTTGTGTTCATAAGAATGTCCTCCTCACCAACGGTATAGGAGACATTCTGACCAAACTAGTAATCTTTTAAACACAGGATTGAAGTGAATCTTGCAAAATAGGGTAATTTCACCAACCGTATTGGTTTTAAGTAGATACGTAAGAAATGTCTATTGGTGGAACTATGACTGAGCCACAATTGATGAATGGTTGATTATACGAATCGCGAGCAGTGACATACGTAAATGTTTTATTCTTTTAGCCTGAAATGGAATCGCGTTAATTGCAAACCTAGTATAAAATGGAGAAAAACCATAAAGAAGGGATTTGAAGGAAACAACATCTGTTAAAAGAGCGTCAAGAAAATGGACAGTTGAAGAATTCGTTGCCATTTAGTTGGGGGTAGAAGATGATACGTGAACTACAAGTGAAAAATAATGAGCAATCAAAAGCTTTATACCGACTGCAAAAGGTAGCTTATCAAATTGAGGCAAATATGCTAGACTTTCATGAAATTCCTCCATTGATGGAGTCGTTTGCACAATTTCTTAAGACGACAGAGGTTTTTTATTTATACATAGAAGAGGATTCTATTCTAGGAGCAGTTTCCATTGATGATAATTCTGACAAAGTGATTGAAGTCACAAGGATGATGGTCGACCCGAGGTGTTTTCGTAGAGGTATTGCAAGGAGGCTACTACAGCATATTGAAACACTTCCGAATGAGCCCTGTGTGTTAAAAGTGGCAACAGGCGCAAAAAATGCACCGGCTATTCAGCTTTATCAATCTCAAGGCTATCAGCTTATGGAACGTAAAGTTGTTAAAGGCGGCGTTGAATTAGTTTATTTTGAAAAAAACGTAAACTAACCTTTAATTTTCAGAAAAATATTGACAACAGTTAATCGTAACGATAAAGTATTATTTAACCAGTGGTCAATTAGGTGGGGTAAGAATGACGCCAAGACGAACAACAGTTAACGAATTGACAAAAGAGATGATCATAGAAGTTGCTAATCAACAGTTTCAAACAAAGGGCTATCAACATGTGTCGATGCGTTCACTTGCAAAAGAACTTCAGTGTAGCCACGGTGCACTTTACTATCATTTTAATAATAAAGCTGAGCTTTTTTATGAGGTTGTGTCTCGTTATTTTGAGCTATTAAATGGCATGATAAAAACGGTACATACCAAACCAATTAGAAATGAAGAGAAACTAATGGAACTGCTTTTTAGTTACCTGAAGTTTGGGCTGCACTATCAAGTTCATTATGAATTCATGTTTATGATAAAAGATCCAGCTATTGACGCACTATCCAAACGAGCGGCAAATGAAAGCTATGCTCTCTTTTCTGAAGCGTTAGGAAATTTCTCTAATAACGATGCGTCAATCGGAGATGTCTATTCAACATTTGTATCTCTTCATGGATTTGTTGCACATTATATACATCGTGTGAACGACTTCACGGAGGTAGAAGAAGCTGCTAAGAAACATGTTCAATTTCTAAAGAAAGCGATTTTGTCATAAGAAAGCCGTGTAGGCTTTTTTATACCATTAATTGACCAGTGGTCAGAAAAGGGGATGTAGGATGAAACAAGTAACGGTTTTAGGGGCAACAGGAGGAGTTGGCTATGCTTTAACAAAGGAATTGTTAAGTCGAGGAATAGAAGTGGTCGCATTTGCAAGAACAAAAAGCAAACTAACTGCTTTGTTTGGGGAGGAAAAAAAAGTAAAACTTATTTCAGGAAATGTATTAAATGAAACCGATCTCATTGAAGCGATTAGAGGATCAGATGCCGTCTATCATGCCGTTAATTTCCCTTATCAGCAATGGGAAAAAAAGCAGATGGTCTTTCTTAATCGGTTAATAGCTCTTGCTGAAAATATAAACATAAGCTTAATACTTTGTGACAATATTTATGCTTATGGTGATAAAGATAGCTATGTAGCAGAAACGTCAAAAAAAGAGCCTTCCACGAAAAAAGGAAACATTCGTTTGGAAATGGAGCAACGGTTATTGGAGAGCACTATACCGACACTTATCGTTCATCTGCCTGACTTGTATGGTCCCAATGCAGTAAATACGCTGTTGCATGAAACACTGCGCAATGCTGTGATAGGAAAGAAAGCCAACTACATTGGCTGTCCAACAGTCGAACGAGAATTTCTTTATACGCTTGACGCGGCTAAGGCGATTGTCGAACTCTCCTTGCGTAGCCGTGTGTACAATCAAGTTTGGAATGTAAGCGGTGTGTTAATAAGAGGGAAAGATCTATTTCAGCTTATTCGGAGAGAAACTAGGACCACAAAAGAGTTTCGCGTTGTAAAGAAAAGAATGATCCAGTTTTTAGGTATTTTTTCACCTCAAATGAGAGAGCTTGTTGAAATGATGTATCTAACTGAACGTCCTGTTTATTTGAACGGTGAGAAATTAGCTAAAGAGTTGGACTCTTGGCTGCCAACATCCTTTAAAATTGGCTTGAGAGAAACGATTGATGGATTAAGGAACGAAAGCATTCACACATTATAAAAAGCGCTCGCCTCCCTCATAAAAAAGCCCAGTTAAGACTGCACCGATTGCTTGAAGGATTGTGCCAATTTCGTAAAAGGCTTCGCCATTTCCTTCGCGAAGCTCTGTGATGCCAGCAAAGGCTTCAAAGCCGTTCCCAAAAAGTTGTAACAGTGCAGAATAGATTGTGTAGATTTGAAAGCGCGTAGGATTTTCCGGTGGATCAACACCAAAAAGAGCATAAGAAGTACCAAGCGCTTCTGTGAGTGAACCTTTGACTTCGGTCTGTAAGACTTCCGTTTCTGTTAAGTTGCCAATATCCGCATAGAGAGCAAACAACGCACCAATTGTTATAATATAGCTTCCATATTTATCGGGTCCGCCTGTTACAAACCCTTCTGCGACTAATGCATTACCTGTTGCTTCAAGAGTGTTGCCATAAATAGAGAAATTCGAACGAAGTGCGTCTTCTAAGTCTGCTTGTGTTGTGGATGCGATCGCATTGAAGATCGTTCCAACTGCAGTCACCCATAACCCAAAAAAGATAAGAGAATGATTGTCTTCAAGTTGATTGTCATTGGCAACTTGAGGTTGATCAGGGTAGCGCCTTTTCTTTTCATCTCGAAGTAAATCAAAAAGAGACGAAGAGCGGTTATCTGTAGACAAGGAATAACCCCTCCTTGTGTTTATAGGCTGATGAGCTATTATATGCAAAATAGGAGGAAGGGTAACGATAAAAAACGGTTTGGCACAAAATGTGCTAACCGTTTTTTAAATCGTATCAGGGCGTCTATATTCAGTTTGACCAAACCATGCGTGTCGTCGATGGGAAACAAATTGGTAGACGATCTGACCGATTGCTTCAACTGCTGCTGGTCTCATTAACACGGCAACCCATATTAGACTAGGTAATGACGAAAGGATTTCACGAATGGCTGGGAAACCAACGAGCACATGGCCGTGTTTTGTTAATACATAGATTTCTTTTTCCATATCAGCAAAAAAAGTACGAGCCTTTTGCCTTGTTGAAGGTCGGACTTCTTGAACAGGGATCCAACGTAGACAATTGTCTCGATCCAAAAAACGTAAACTTTTTTTGATGTTCTGGCATAAAGGGCACTGTGCATCGTAGAAAACGGTATGTTGCTGGCTCATAATTTTCACCTCATCCATCCTGTTTCCCTTAGGGTGTTTACTTTAAACAGTCGTATGCTTTTTATTCCCTAATTCAATCCGTTTACCAGCTTCTGATGATTGAATAGCTGCTTCGTTTATACGTGTAAGTAAGCGCATATCCTCTCGAGTTATGCGTGGTTCTTCTCCGTCCTCAATGTGCGCAACCCATTGGCTCATAGCACTTGGAGCTTGCTCAGGTAAATCAGGCGTGATCCAGCCATTTTCATCTAGATGAGTAGATTGGATGCGTAATGAACGCTCTTCAACGAGAATCGTTCCATCTGTACCATGTAGTTCAAGAATAAATGGACTCTTTGATGCGATAAAACCAGCTTCAATTGTTGCGGTCGCTCCTGAAGTATAGCGAACAATTACCGTTGCATGATCATCTACAGGTCTATCTGTGTAGGATGCCATATCGGCATAAAGGGATACAGCATCGCCACCAAATCGGTTCGTTAAATAAATGGGATGCGCGCCAAGGTCAATTAAAGCACCGCCGCCACATTGTTCTTTATTGAAAAAGTGAGCAGGGAGCCATCCGTCAGGGTTTGATTCTGTAGGAAGCGCTCCACCATGCTCAAGGCGACAGCGAATCGAGGTTAGCTTCCCAAGTAAACCTTTTTGTACCGCTTGTTCTGCATAGAGATAGGTTGGATCATTTAAACGTGGTAAAGACAGCATTAACGAAACGTTGTGCTCATCCACACTAGCAAAAATGTCTTCAACATCTTCCTCCGTAAGCGCTAACACTTTTTCGGAAAAAATATGCTTCTTTGCTTTAGCTGCCGCAAGAATGACTTCTTTATGCATGGCGGTAGGTGTATCGACGATAACGGCATCAACATCTTCTCTTGATAAGGTGTACTCTAGACTGTTTTCAAAATCGACACCAAGCTCATCGGCCCATCTTTTTCCTCTGGCAGGGTCTTCATCCCAAACGACTGTAATAGCAATTGATGGATTCTTACTTGCTTCTCTAGCATAGTCATCAGCATGAACATGCCAACGGCTTAATAAGGCAACTCGTATCATTATAACTCCTCCTCGTTTTGAATTACCATTCATACTAGCTATCGATATCAAAACTGTCAAGACAAAAAAGTTTTATTTTATAATGACTTACTTGTAACTTTTTTGAAGCGCAAGGGAGATATGTGCTTTGCTTGCTTAAACTGTGAAATAAAATAACTTGTGTTTGTATAGCCAACAGAAGTGGCAATATCCGTAATCGATAAATCTGTAGTTGTAAGTAGTTTTTCGGCTTCAGTAATACGAACGTAGTTAAGTAATTCAGTAAACGATCGCCCAGTAGTGGCTTTAATTTTTCTTGAGAAATAGCTATAGCTTAAGTTACAGGCAGTTGCTGCTTCTTTTGCTGTTAAAGGAGTATGGTAGTGACTTTCAATCAATTGAAAGGTTTGTCGCATAAGCTGAAGGTCATCTTCACTCAAATCATCGTTTATGCCGACGGTTATGCCAACATTCCGCCAATGTCTTAGGACAGCTAAGAAGATGGAACAAATATGAATACGGATAGCAAAATCAAACCCGAAGTCTTGCTTCGAAAACTCAGTCATAATGTTCGTAATGCTTTTAGGAATACTTGTATTAGCAATTTCTCCTTTTTGTAGAAGGGTTTGTGGGCTTGATTTACCCATTGTAAACGGTAATACATATTTAGATTCAAATAAAGAACGAGATGTAGAATATAACACTTCAGGTTCAAGTTTGATAACGATGTATTTTACGTTTTCCCCTTTCTCAGCGTAAATGCCATGGACTTCCTGAGCATTGATAATAATTAAATCACCAGGTTTGAGCCTAAATGATTGGCCACTAACAAACACATACGCAGTTCCAGAGAAGCCATAAAGTAATTCGATGGCATCGTGAAAATGGGGACTTGCAATACGTCGATCTGGGAGGCTTTCTTCAATGTGACAATGAATCGGTTGTTTGATTTCATTTTCAAGTAATTTTTTTTCCTTGTATGCTTTACTTTGATCAAACATAAAAAGACTCCTTCATGACAAAAATTTTATATAATTGAATAGTTTTAGTATATAATCAATTAGTGAGACATGGTAGTCTAATATTAGATTCAGTACATTGGAGGTGGATTGATGCCAAAAATTGGGCTGCAACTTTATTCTATAAAAGAACGATGTGCAGAGGATTTTTTTGGTGCGTTAGAGAAGGTTGCGGAAGCAGGCTATGATGGCGTTGAATTTGCAGGGTATTATGAGAAAACAAGCAAAGATCTCTTTAATACGTTAAAAGGTATCGGTTTACAAGCAGCAGGCAGTCATATATCAATTGAACAGCTTGAATCAAATCTAAACCATGTGATTGAGTACTCACACAAAATTGAAAGCCCTTACATCGTTTGTCCAGGTTTACCTGATTCGTACCGAGATAGCGCCGATGCTTATAAACGAACGGCAGAGTTATTTACTAAAATAGGTGAGAAAACATCAGAGGCAGGCATCGCATTTGGCTATCATAATCATGATATTGAATTGAAGAAATTCGAAGGCGAATACGGGTTAGATTTGCTCTTTCGCTATTCAGATCCAAAAGCTGTATTTATGGAATTGGATACCTTCTGGCTAGAAGCAACAGGGTTAAAATCTGTTGATTGGATTCGCAAATATAAAGAACGTGTGAAGTTACTTCATATGAAAGATATGAATAATGCCGAAGACTTGAAAAATGTAGAGGTTGGATCAGGCATAATGGATTTTCATGCTATTCACCAAACGGCAAAAGCATACCAAGTTGACTGGTATACAGTGGAGCAAGAGGAATTTGATAAAGATGAGTTTGTCTCAATAAAAGAAAGTGCTACATTTTTGCAACAACTACTTAAAGCATAGAGGTGATGTTGAATGGAAAACCGCACGATTCGAATTGGAATAATTGGTTGTGGTGGTATTGCGAATGGGAAACAAATGCCAAGCCTGGTTAAGCAAAAAGGAGTTGAACTTGTTGCCTTTTGCGATATTGTGAAAGAAAAAGCAGAGAAAGCGGCTGCTGATTATGGTGTTGAAGGCGCAGATGTTTACACGGATTACCAAGAATTATTAAAGGATACATCAATAGAAGTTATTCATGTATGTACACCAAATAAATCTCATGCACCTATTTCCATCGCTGCTCTTGAATCAGGGAAACATGTTCTTTGTGAAAAGCCTATGGCTAAAACAGCCGCTGAAGCAAGGGAAATGGTTGAAACGGCAAAACGTACAGGTAAGAAATTAACAATTGGTTACGACAACCGCTATCGTCCAGATTCACAGTACTTAAAGCAGTTAGCAGAAGAAGGCGAATTTGGGGATATTTATTTTGCCAAGGCTCATGCGATCCGTCGTCGGGCAGTTCCCACTTGGGGCGTGTTTTTAAATGAAGAAGAACAAGGCGGGGGTCCGTTAATTGATATTGGTACACATGCACTTGATCTAACGCTTTGGACACTGAATAACTACAAAGTTAAAAGTGTTGTTGGAAACGTGTACTATAAATTATCAGATACAGAAAATGCTGCAAATGCGTTTGGACCTTGGGACCCTAAAGAATTTACTGTTGAAGATTCTGCCTTTGCTTTTATTACAATGGAAAATGGAGCAACGGTCACATTAGAAGCAAGCTGGGCGTTAAATACGTTAGATGTGGATGAAGCGAAAACGACCCTTTGCGGTACTAAAGCAGGTGCAGATATGCGCGATGGTCTGCGAATAAATGGTGAGAAATTGAGCCGCTTGTATGTAACAAAGCCGGACCTACAAGCTGGAGGTGTTGCGTACTACGATGGTGGCAGTGAAACGCAAGCAGACAAAGAAGCTAGACTGTGGATAGATGCGATTCGAAATGACACAGAGCCAGTTGTGAAAGCGGAGCAAGCGCTTGTTGTAAGCGAAATTCTAGAAGCGATTTACGAGTCAGCTAAAACTGGGAAAGCGATTTACTTTAATGAGAAAAATCAAGCTCTCGTCTAACGAGTAGAGCAGGTCGGGTTTAAACCGACCTGTTTTTTTTCTTTGTAAACATGAAGAGTGTTTTATTCTTTCAAAAAAACTGAATTATTTATATAATGAATACAAAGAGGGGTGATAAGAGTGGTACAGGACACATTAGTTATTCCTGAACAGTACAATGTAGCCGTTGAAGTGGAGAAGAATGCGAACATGAATCAGAAAGCAATACTATGGCGAGGTCAGAATGGCAAGCAGGTTGAATGGACATACAAGAGATTAATTGAATCCATGAACCAATATGCGAATACGTTCGCGTCTCTTGGATTATGTAAAGGAGACCGGGTTCTATTGTTATTTCCGCGTGTTCCAGAGGCGTACGCCACTTATTTAGCCTGTATAAAAGCTGGATTGGTTATCATTCCTTGCTCTGGTATGCTCCGTGCAAAGGATTTAACCTATCGAGTCCAACATGCAGAAGCCGCTGCTGTTATTGCTTATACTGGCTTAACAGAGGAAGTTGACAAAATGGATCCTACTCCGACATTGAAGGTTAAGCTAGTCGTTGGCAATCAAAAAAGTGGTTGGGAAGATTTACGTTCGTTAGCAAAAAATGAAAGCGTTTCCTTTGAGTGTAGCACGCACAAAGATGATCTTGCTTTTCTACCCTATACGTCTGGTACAACGGGAAATCCAAAAGCAGTTGTACATACACATAGCTGGGCTTATGCCCACCTTCGAACGGCTGCAACTGAATGGCTTGGAGTGAAGTCACATGATGTTGTATGGGCAACGGCTGCACCTGGATGGCAAAAGTGGGTATGGAGTCCGTTTTTATCCGTTATTGGAAAAGGAGCAACAGCCTTTATCTATGACGGATCATTTGATGCCAAAACGTATTTATCTCTTATCGAGGAGCATAACGTTTCTGTTTTTTGTGCTACACCGACCGAGTATCGAATGTTAGCAAAAGAAGAGACGTTACCTTCGTATCGTTTGTCTTCCATTCGTGAAGCTGTTTCAGCAGGGGAACCACTTAACCGAGCTGTAATCACTACCTTTAAAGAGTTGTTTGATATTACCGTTCGAGACGGTTATGGACAAACGGAAAACACGCTGTTAATCGGCACAATGATTGGTATGGAAGCGAGACCTGGATCAATGGGGAAGCCTACAGTAGGGAATGGCGTTACTATTATTAATGAAGATGGACGAGAAACAGAAGTAGAAGAAATAGGCATGATTGCCGTTCATAAAGATTCACCAGCGCTGTTTAAACGATATGATAAAGATGAAGAAAGGACGAAAGCATCTTTTTTAGGAGATTATTATGTAACAGGTGATCAAGCAAGAAGAGATAAGGACGGCTATTTTTGGTTTGAAGGAAGAGGGGACGATATTATTATCTCTTCTGGGTACACAATTGGTCCGTTTGAGGTGGAAGATGCGTTAACAAAACATCCTGCAGTAAAAGAATGCGCAGTGGTCGCAAGTCCTGATGAAATAAGAGGGAGTATCGTGAAAGCATATGTTGTGCTTAATAAAGAACCGGCTTCATTAGACGAACTCACTAGTACATTACAAGAGTTTGTGAAGCAAGAAACAGCGCCATACAAATACCCTCGTCAAATTGAATATATTAAAGAACTGCCAAAAACAATATCAGGAAAAACAAGAAGAGTAGAGTTACGTATGCGGGAACAAGGATAAGGAGTAGTGACCCTAATTAGGGCTGTGTGATAAGGGTGAGAACCTTCGAGCATAGCTCTTTTTTTAATGATTGAAGAAGAATAAAATGAATTCAAGCTTTCACTTAAACCGAGCTTTGATCATGTTAAGCAGATGTATCCGAACGACATCGAGGTTGAGTAACTGTGGATTTTTCCGTTTTAAAGCGAAGGAGAAAGCTCTCTACAGATGATGAGGAAACAAGTATGGCAAAGACAAAGAATATGGTAGTCTTAAAGAGAGAAATGGTAGAAGGAGTGAGTGAGTTGACAACAGAACCATTATTTTTTTCACCCGTTCTGCAAGAGAGAATTTGGGGAGGACAAAAGTTAGCCCAATTCGGGTATGATTTACCTAGTTTACATACAGGAGAGTGTTGGGGAATATCCGCGCATCCAAATGGATTAAGTACAGTTCGTAATGGGCACTTTAAGGGAAAGTCATTGCTTGAGCTATGGGAAAATCATGAGGAGCTTTTTGGAGGTAACACAAAAGGAAGTTTTCCACTATTGGTTAAACTGTTAGATGCCTCGGCGGATTTGTCTGTTCAGGTTCATCCGAACGATGCCCAAGCGGCGGAGCTTGAAGAAAATGAAGCATATGGAAAAACCGAGTGTTGGTATGTCATTGAAGCAGAAGAAAATGCGGAACTTATTATTGGTCATACAGCACAATCAAAAGCGGAATTTAATGAAAAAATTGAAGCCGGAGAATGGAATGAATTATTTAATCGAATTCCAATTCAATCTGGAGACTTTTTTCACGTTCCTAGCGGGACAATTCATGCGATTGGAGCAGGGACCCTTATTTTAGAAACGCAGCAAAGTTCAGATACAACCTATCGTGTATACGATTTTGATCGTACAGATGAAAAAGGAAATAAGCGTCCATTGCATCTTGAGAAAGCGAAGCAAGTAACGCGAATCCCAGATAAAAAAGCACAAACACAAACAAAAACAGTAAGAAAAGATAAGGGTTGCACAATCACAGAACTGATTGCATCAGCCTATTTTACAGTGTACCATGGTCAAATTACATCTCATTGGAATGCGTCTATTGCAGCCGATTACCTCTTATTATCTGTCATTAAAGGATCTGGAGAATTAATGGTGCGAGATAAGTCTTATCCATTAAAAAAGGGAGACCACTTGCTTTTACCAGTAAATGCAACAACGTTTGAGATAAATGGAGAGCTAGACATCATCGCTAGCCATGCGTAAAAAATGAAGTGATAGGGGGATATAAACATGAATGGCTCGCTTATCATCGGCATGTTAGTCGGGATTGTCTTAGGGTTTATAGCAGCTGGATCCCTCGGTGCTTTAATAGGGTTATGTGCAGGTATTCTTTTTCATATTGCGAACGGGCTTGATTCCTTAAATCAATTCATAAAAGAAAAGGAAAAAAGAAGCGAATGAGGGTGCCTCATTTCGCTTCTTTTTTCTGTTGCATGTTTAATAATCGTTTTGCCGTTATGGGTGCTAGCCAGAGTGTTGGCAGCATAAACAGAGAGACCGGAACAGCTGTAAGAACGATGAAAGACTGAAGCGAGTCAATGCTACCTTCACCAATATAAAGAAGTGCTACAGCAACGGCTCCGAAAATGATTGCCCAAAAAATACGGATAAATCGATCTGGTGTTTCCTTCCCAGTTAGAATCATTGAAATGGAATAAGAAATTGAATCTGCCGTTGTTGCTACAAATATGCATGTGACAAAAATGAATAAAAATGCAAACATAGCACCTAGTGGTAGCTGATTAACAATGGCAAAGATGGAAGCAGGAAGCCCACCTTCATTTAATGGATTACTAACAGATCCATGTTCATTGATTTCGTAAAAAATTCCTGTACCTCCAACGACAGTAAACCAGAAGTTTGTCACAACAGGTGCTAAAAATGCAACCGTTAAGAATAGCTCACGTATGGTTCTTCCGTCGGATATTCTAGAAATGAAGATTGCCATAATCGGCCCATATCCAATAAACCACCCCCAGAAGAATAGAGTCCAGCCTGAAAGCCATCCTTCATCTCCTCTATACAAGCTCATTGGTAAGAAGTTTTGCACGTAAGAGCCATAGCTCGATACAAATGAATCAATAATAAAACGGGCTGGCCCCAGAATTAAAATGGCAATAGCAAGAATCACTGTAATCATGACGTTAAAGCGACTTAACCACTGAATTCCTTTGTGGATTCCAGTTGCTGCTGATACTGCTGCAATCCCCACCAAAAAGAAAATCATTGCAAAATGAATAGCGAATGTATCTGGGAAGCCAAAAAGCATATTTAAACCATATCCAGCTTGTAATCCTAGAAATCCAATTGGCCCAATTGTACCTGCACAAGCGGCTAAAATTGAAAAGACATCAATTAGTGTGCCTAAGACACTTTTGTGCATAATCTTTTCTCCAAAGATTGGATATAACAACGCTCGTGGTTTAAGGGGCTGTCCTTTCTTTTTTGCATACATGAGAACAACAACGCCAAGGGTACCTAAAATACTCCAAGCAAGAAAGCCCCAATGCAAGAAGCCAGTCGATAAGCCAGCCTGAATGGCTGTAGCTGTACTACCGGTCTCACTATACATAGGTGGCGTATCTAAATAATGATACATAGGTTCGGCTGCTGCCCAAAATACCCCACCGCCAGCGAGAAGGGTAATCATGATCATTGAAAACCATTTAAAGAAAGAAAACGTTGGCTTGGAAGAGTCGCCTAATCGTACCTTCCCTAGTTCGGTCAAGCTCATAAAGACGGCGATTAGAAATGTAAGAATCATCAGTACTTGCCAAAACGCACCAAAGTTTAACGATGACCAGGCAAATGCTGTATTAATTAGATTACCGACGAAGTCTGCATTTGCGAGTGAAGCAATAACAAATACAAGTAAGAAACCACCAGATATCGCAAAAACAGGCCAGTCTAGTTTTAAATTTCTCAATTGTTCCTCCTAAATTCAGTCATAAGTTTCGAATCTTACCATATATCCATAGCTGTGACAAGCAACTATAAGAGATCCCATTATGTGGTACGAAAAACACGATTTTGTTCGATGTAGACGATTCTAATTGACGATTTTCTTGACTTCCCTTACACTTAAAAAAACTATAATTCTTATTATATTAGTAGGTATTATTGGTATTTGGGGGTGGAAAGATGCAAATTCAATTAAAACATGTAGAGAAATCTTTCGAAAAAAATAAAAAACAATCGCTACATGTATTAAGCGATATTAATCTAACCATTAATGAAGGAGATTTTATTTCATTATTAGGTCCTTCTGGTTGTGGGAAATCAACGATCCTTAATCTAATTGCCGGACTTGATACACCCTCTACCGGAGAAGTCATTGCAGGTGGGAAACAGGTGAAAAAACCAGGCAATGACAGAGTGGTTGTCTTTCAAGAATCTGGCCTTTTTCCATGGATGAACGTCCTTGACAATGTGACGTACGGCTTACGACTGAAAGGGATATCAAAAGCAGAAAGTGAAGAAAAGGCGATCGAGGGATTGAAAACGGTGCATTTAGGGAATTTCACTAAATCGTTTCCACATGAGCTTTCTGGGGGAATGAAGCAGCGGGTGGCGATTGCTCGGGCACTCGTTATGGATCCAGATATTTTATTAATGGATGAACCGTTTGCTGCGTTAGATGAACAAACACGAATGGTCTTGCATAAAGAATTGCTAGAAATTTGGGCAAATACAGGTAAAACCATTCTATTCATTACTCATAATATTCGGGAAGCGGTGATGCTTTCCAATCGAATTGTTCTTATGGGGACGCGTCCAGGAAAAATAAAACGAGAGTTCCCTGTTCAAGCTGCACTCCCAAGAGATCCTGCTGACAGCAATTTAGTTGATTTAGAACGAAGAATATTAGCTGAACTTGAAGAAGAAATGGAGAAAGTGTTAAAGGAGGAGTTTGGAGATGACTACAGCTATAAGACGGATCGTATTCATCGCGATGATCGTGGCTATATGGGAGATAACATCTAGGGTAGGTAACTTCCCACCAGGCTCATTTCCACCTTTACTATTTCCGTTAGATCCCGGTGGTACAACGGTTATAAATACATTTGTAAGTGGACTCATTTCTGGACAGATTTTAACAGCCACAGGAATTACATTAGGACGATTGTTACTCGGGTTTACCATTGCCATTATTGTCGGTCTTACATTAGGATACTTAATTGCTCGATATAAGCTCGTTGATGATACCCTTGGCTTTTTAGTAACGGCACTTCAATCAATACCAAGTATTGTCTGGCTCCCACTTGCTATTATTTGGTTTGGATACGGAAACGCCTCTTTACTATTTATCGTTACAATAGGGGCTACATGGACGGTCACAGTTAGTTCGAGCACGGGCTTTAAAAATGTTCCGACTCTCTATATGAACGTTGCCAAAACCCTCGGATCAAGAGGAAGTCATTTATTGCGAACAGTCATTTTACCCGCTTCAGTCCCTCATCTCATTTCAGGTGTAAGGACAGCATGGGCATTTGCGTGGCGTGCTATTATGGCCGGCGAACTATTTGTAGCTGCTGGTGGTCTTGGCTATTTATTAACAGTTGGCCGTTCGCTTGGTCAAATGGATTTAGTGCTTTCTGTGATGATTGTTATTGGTATTATTGGAACTATTGTTGATAACCTTGTTTTTTTACGTGTAGAGAGATCGGTACAGAAGAAATGGGGACTAAAACCAGGTTTACATTAAAAGGAGAGACATGCTATGAAAAAAGGAATACAAGGATCTTTACTTGCTTTAGGAGCTGGCATTACACTTACAGCTTGCGGTAATAGTGCGACGGAAGGGGAAGTACGCATTGCATATTTTCCTAACTTGACACATATTTCTACCATTGTTGCGTTAGAAAATGGCTATTTTGAAGAAGAATTTGGTGAAGATGCTCGTTTTACAAAAATGACTGTACCAGACGGAGCGCAATTTATGGAGGCAATGTCGGCAAATGAAATTGACATCGGTACAGTGGGACCAGTACCAGCAATGAATACGTACACAAGAAATCCAAGCCATTCCATTATTGCAGGAGCTGTGAACGGTGGAGCCGTTATTATGGCTCGTGCTGATTCAGGGGTAGAGTCTGTTGCAGATTTAGCAGGAAGAAATGTTGCCATCCCGACCATTGGCTCCACTCAAGATATCATGTTACGAAAAGAATTAGCAGATGCAGGTATTGACGCAGACGATATTAATTTTGTTCCGCAAGCACCGGCAGATACATCGATTTTATTTTCACAAGGTGACGCAGATGCTGCTGCCACTCAAGAGCCTTGGGGGAGCTTTCTTGCAGATAATTTAGACGCTGCTTTTCTAGTTGATGCAGACGAATTTGCTTGGGGAGAGGATTCCACTAATACGGTGGTAACCGCAAGTCATGAGTTTTTAGAGATTAATGAAGATTTAGCACGTGCCTACTTACGTGCACATACAGATGCGGTAGAGTTTGTCGCTAACAATCCTGATGAAGCGGCACAAATCTTCGTAGACCATATTCAAAGAGAAACTGGGAACGAATTAGACTACGACGAAATACGTCTTTCTCTTGAACGCTTATTCCCAACTGTGGACGTAAATGAACAGGTGCTTCAAGAAATGGCTGCTATTAGTGAAGAAGCAGGGCAAATGGCTAGTACGGACATTGATGGTCTTGTAGATTTACAGTATTTAGAAAATGAATAACGAATAAAAACGCTTTGGCGAAAGCTAAGGCGTTTTTATTTTATAAAAATGAAACGTTGAGCAAACGGAGGCGTACATTAGGTAGGGGGGGAGTTGTATATGATTAAAAGAGAGGTATCAAATGTTCGGGCAACGAGACTTGAAAAAGGGATGACGACGATAGCCGCTTTACTATTAATAGTTCTTTGGGTTCTGTTTATCATTATCTATCCTAAGTTGCCGACGGAGGTACCCATTCATTCAACTTCGTTTACTTCAGAGGCTTATACATATGGCAACAAAGGATTATTCTTTTTACTGCCAGTTCTCACAACAGGTCTCTCACTTATGCTGTTTGCAGTACGTTTTGTTCCCTCACTCTTTAATTTTCCAATTAAAGTAACAGAGGAGAACAGTACGATCCTTATACAGTTAACACGAAATATGGTCGCTCAAACGAATGTCATCATAGTGATGTTATTTTTATGTGTATTGATCGATTTTTCATTTGTTGCATTTGATCAACCGATAGCTGGACTTGACTTCCTTTTAATTGGATTGCTTGTGTATTTAGTGGCACTTATTTTCTATTATTTCGTTATCATCCTAAAGAAAGGTTGACGTCAAATCCAAGTAAAAACGAAAAAATCTGCATAAATGATGCAGGTTTTTTGTTTTGCTTGCATAGATTCCTCTATATGGATTTTTTCTAAGGGCGGTGGTTAATCTGAAAGGAATTATACTGGCAGGAGGAAGTGGAACAAGGCTTTACCCTATAACGAAAGCTACGTCCAAACAGTTACTTCCAATCTATGATAAACCAATGATTTATTACACCTTGTCGTTACTTATGCTCGCAGGCATTCGAGAATTTCTAGTTATTTCCACACCAGCAGATACTGGTCGCTACAAGCAAGTGTTAGGGGATGGTGCTCAGCTCGGCATTTCAATTCAGTATGAAATTCAACCAGAACCTGGAGGATTAGCGCAAGCGTTTATTATTGGTGAGAGGTTCATAGGGACATCCAATGTCACCCTTGTATTAGGGGATAATTTGTTTTACGGGCATGGTTTACCAGATCGGCTAAAGAGGGCAATGCAACAAAACAAGGGAGCAACCGTATTCGGCTATTACGTAAGCGATCCAGAGCGCTTCGGTGTTGTTGATTTTAATGAGGAAGGTGAAGCCATTTCCATTGAAGAAAAACCTGCTCACCCGAAATCAAATTATGCAGTAACAGGGCTTTATGTCTTCGATCATCGTGTTGTTGAGTATGCAAAAGCAATCAAGCCATCAGCTCGAGGCGAATTGGAAATTACAGATGTAAATGTCATGTATTTAAATCAGGGGCAATTACATGTAGAGAAATTAGGAAGAGGAACAGCGTGGTTAGATACTGGCACCCATGAATCGTTGCTCGAAGCTTCGCAATTTATTCATACTGTGGAAAAACGTCAAAGTTTAAAGATTGCATGCATTGAGGAGATTGCTTTTCGAATGAAGTATATATCAAAAGAAGATTTACTTACACTTGCACAACCGTTAAAGAAAAATGAATATGGCCAGTATTTGTTGCGGATAGCAAAAGGAGGGTGAACAATGGAAATACATCAAACAAAACTAGAAGGTGTCTATTTACTAGAACCAAATGTGTATGCAGACGATAGAGGGTATTTCGTAGAAACGTATAACGAAAATGTGTTTAAAAAGGCAGGCATTAAAGAAGCGTTCCTACAGGATAATCAATCATTATCGAAACAAGCTGGGACGCTGAGAGGTCTCCATTATCAGTTAAACCCTAATTCACAACAAAAAGTCGTTCGATGTGTTACAGGAGCAATCTTTGATGTAGCCGTTGATATTCGACAAGAATCACCAACGTACAAACAGTGGGTAGGGGTCGTTTTAAGTGAGCACAATCAGAGACAGCTCCTCGTGCCAAAGGGATTTGCCCACGGTTTTTGCACGCTAGTCGATGATACAATCGTTGCTTATAAGGTCGATCAATTATACTCCTCACAGAATGATCGTGGCATACGCTGGAATGATCCAGAACTTGCAATTGAGTGGCCTTGTAGTCAACCGATCTTGTCTAAAAAAGACCGTGCGCATCCATTGCTTCACAAAGCAGAAAATAATTTTTAAAGGGGAATGATCATGAATCTACTTATTACAGGAGGAGCAGGCTTTATTGGTAGTGCATTCGTACGGTTACTCGCTAAAGATTATCCAGAAGACAATCTGATTGTATATGACAAGCTAACGTATGCTGGTAATCTCGCTAATTTAAAACGAGTGCGTAACGCTATTCAATTTATACAAGGCGACATATGCGATAGTCAACAAGTAGAAAACGTATTTTCAGTTTATGACATAGATGCTGTTGTACACTTTGCTGCAGAGTCTCACGTTGATCGTAGTATTGCCGATCCAGGTGCATTTGTACATACGAATGTGTACGGCACGCAATTACTTTTACATGCAGCCAAACGCGCTGATGTGAAGAAGTTTGTACAAGTATCCACCGATGAAGTGTATGGTAGTTTAGGAGAGACCGGGCTGTTTACAGAAGATACCCCATTGCAACCGAATAGTCCTTATTCAGCAAGTAAGGCAGGCGCAGATTTATTCGCGCGCTCTTATTATGAGACATTTGGAATGAATGTAAACATTACACGGTGCTCAAATAATTATGGACCTTTCCATTTTCCTGAAAAATTAATTCCACTTATGGTGACGAATGCCTTACTAAATAAGCCGCTTCCTATTTATGGAGATGGTCATCAAGTAAGAGATTGGCTTCATGTAGACGATCATTGTCGAGGTATCAATAAAGTATTACGTGATGGCAAACCTGGTGAAGTATACAATATTGGTGGGCGAAACGAACGAACGAATATGGAGATTGTCCAACGGATCGTTCAGACTTTAGGTGTATCAGAAGCCCTTATTCATCATGTAGATGATCGACTCGGTCACGATTTTCGCTATGCCATTGATGCTTCAAAAATTGAAAGAGACCTTGGCTGGAAAGCAACGTACTCTTTTGATGAAGGGTTAGCGGAGACAATTGATTGGTATATTCAAAACAAAAAGTGGTGGCAGGATGTGTTATCAGGTGCGTATCGGAGGCATACGCTATGAAGATTCTTGTAACAGGAGCGGGAGGGCAACTAGGATCAGCTATTTTAGCCTTAGCAGCATCACAACAAATACCTTCTATTGGATTGACAAGGGAAGAGCTTGATATTACAGATGTTGGAAAGGTTGAAAGCGTGCTGAACACCATTCAACCTGATGTCATCATCCATTGTGCTGCATACACACAAGTGGACCAAGCGGAAGAGAATGAGATAGAAGCGTATCGAGTAAACGCAGCTGGAACTCGGAATCTCTGTGTTGTAGCAGAGCAACTGGGCGCGGTTTTTGTGTACGTAAGCACAGACTATGTTTTTGACGGTAGCGCAAATGAGCCAATAGACGAATGGACCCCGCCTGCGCCTCTCGGAGTATACGGGCGATCCAAGCTTGCCGGTGAACAAGCTGTTCAACACTTTCATTCAAGGTTCTTCATTGTGCGGACATCATGGGTTTTTGGTCATCATGGAAAAAACTTCGTGAAGACCATGATGGCTTTGGCCGAAAAAGAGTCTCCTTGCAAAGTTGTGGATGACCAGATAGGTTCGCCAACTTATGCAACGGATCTTGCTGAAATGCTTCTCGTCCTAATCGGAACCAAACGATATGGCATTTACCATGTGTCTAATAGCGGTAACTGTTCATGGTACGAGTTTGCCCAAGAGATTTTTATGAAGCAGGGAGTTCCTCAATTAGTAAAACCTTGCACAACAATGGAATTTCCTACTGTAGCTTCCCGTCCTGCATACTCTGTATTCGCTCATAAAAATTTGCAGTTAAATGAATTCCCACCAATGCGACACTGGCGCGAGGCTGTGCATGCATTTCTTGATTGTGAAAAAGATAAGAGTTTGTGAGAAAATTTACATTTATAAACGTTTCAGTGCCAAAAAAGCGTATAATGGACGGAACAAAAAATGAGGTGAGTCTTTGTCACGTCCCATAAAAGTTACGATTTATAGCCTTTTTCTATTAATTGCTGTGTCTATTATTGCTTTTTCAAGTTCGACGCCATATGGAAATCAAGATATACGTGGTATGTTAAGTCAACTACCAATTCATTGGATTGAACAAACGAGGATTGCTCACATTTCGTTTCCATACGGTGAGCGAGTGATTAGTTTAGAGTCTTTGTCAGTAGAATCATTTGTAGAGTTTTTTCTTCGAAAAGCAGCTCATTTCTTTTCGTTTTTATTTATTGGTTTGATCGGTACACGATTGCTTGGTTATTTTACGCGTCTACGTTACGCTAGTGCATTAACGTTTCTTTTTGTTGTTTTGTACGCAAGTATAGATGAGTACAGACAGTCTTTTACCCCGGGCCGATCGCCAATGGTTGAGGATGTGTTAGTTGATACAATGGGTGGTATTGTAGGGATCTTGATTGCTATGTTTTGGATCTTATATGTACGTTCAATTAAGTCATGTAAAGTATGTGGGAATAGTCAAACAAAAACCCATGTTCATAAGAAATGGGATGATATAAGAAAACAAGCTTAGTGGTTACTCTCTCTTGTAAAGGAGGGGGTAATGTTTGTTTATACAAAAAAGACTTACCGATCACGGATCGATAAGTAGCAAGTCATTTAGGAGCTAGAGCTAACTTGTTTCTCAAACTCTGCTGCTTTTTCATACATTTTCGTAAAACGGCGTTCTCCATTGTATTGGTAAAACCGATATTGCTGAAGTACATGCTGTTGTTCCAATTCAAATAAATTGATCGCTTCTTTCATAGAGTCTGCCCGTTGACGAAGAAAATAAGTTTCGAATTTTGCTAGCGCATACGTCTTTAAATAGTACATGGGAATAGTGGTTTGGTTGCTTAGCGTTTGCTTCAGCTCCTGTTCTACTTCTCTTGCTTCTTTTAATGCTAGCGATACTTCGTGTACTTTATGATCATAGTGAAGCCACCGCTTAAACAGTTGATTCATACTCCAAATAAGAAGGAAATATACGAAAATAGGCATGCACACGAAAAGAATAAACATACTGATAAAAGAGATGAACAATACATCAATAGTTGAAAAGAGTTGATAAAGAGTGATAAGCGCGGCTGAAAAAACGGTATGGAAGACAAATAGGTACACTAAGATGCAAACGGCAAACAGACTGTTTAAGTCTTTAACGTGATACAAATGGCGTAATGGACCGCGTTCAAGTTGTTTTTGTTTTGCTTCCAAATGGTTTTGTTGCGCTAGAGTGTCTTCAATCTTTTTGACTAAAGGGCTAATACGTTGAATATGGGAAAGGCATTGTGTGTCTTCCATATTGCCACCTTCCTTCTTGTCCTAGTTATTCTATACGTATGTGGAAAAGATTCTTACCATGACTGAAAAGAAACTTTCATATGAAGAAGTTTTTCGCATATATATGGAAGGGCAAATAAAGAGGAGGTAGGCTTTATGGAGAAGACAATAAAAGTAGGGTTACCCCAAGGGTTGCATGCTTCTAATGCTGCGGCACTAGTAGAAAGAGCAAGTCATTTTAAAGCTGATGTTCATTTGAAAAAAGGGAATTCTATTATTAATGTTAAGAGTATTCTTGGCTTAATGAGCATTGTGTTAAAGCTAGGAGATGAGGTTCAGTTAACGGCTGAAGGACCTGATGAGAAAGAAGCAATAGCAGCTATTGAAGATTTTCTCGCACACACATAAATGCTGAAACCGTAGGAATAGCCTACGGTTTCTTTTGTTAAGGGAGATGTTTATTAGCGAAGGTGGATAAGTTCATCAAAAAGTTGTTTGTTTTCATAGAGCCATAGAAACATGGAACGATTCTTCTCCATACGCTCTTCATCATGACTAAAGAACGCGATCAGAACGGCTTCAATACTTAAAAGCGTTAGCCAGAGAGCCTTGCGTTCTTGGATTGTGAATGGGTTTTCCTGATGGTAGGCACGGAAAAACTCTTTTATAGCTGGAAACCAACGATCCACATCTGCAGGACTTGAATAGAGATCACTTAACAGACTGGTGGCGAAGTAACATGGGTCTAAAATTCGTATATTCTCTTCCACTAATTCTAAATCAATAATTCCGCTTACTTTATCCTTGAGATAAAGAAAGTGACGATAGTGGGGATCTCGATGAATAAGCTGAGTTGGAAGTTGTTCTAACAAACGCATTTCGTCTGTAAGTTCTGTTAAGAGATGAACAACATCAAGGGCAATCGTTTCTTTCTTCATAAATGGAATAATATTATGGTATAACGATGTGTAAACGTGACGTTTCCTGAACGTATGATAGTCGCTTACTTCGAGCAACGCATTGTCTAGTTTTGCTAGTGCGTAGCCAGATTGTTTTACGAGTGCAGGCTGATCTAAAAGGGTTTCCGCTGTAAGTAAGTGACCGTCTAAATAAGAGTAAACGACATAAAAGCTGTCATTACTTTTAACGGTGAATTCATTGGAGGTTGTTTTTAAAGGAACTGGCACAGGTTGTTCTTTTCCATGCAAGTCTTGAAGAAGTTGAGCTTCCATTCGTGCTCGCTCTTGATCAGATTTCTTTTTTAAAATAAACGTTCTCTTTTGGTTTGTATAAATGTAGTCAACTCGATTTGTTAGTTTATCTGTGTATCGAATGGATAGTTGGAATGCTTGATCAATTTTTCGAATAGGTCATCCCTCGCTTAGCCGCAGAACTAAATAGATATAAAGACTATTCTAACACTATAGTCTTGGAAAAACGAAGAAACAATAGCTATTTAGACACATTTCATGAAATTAAGATGAGAGATTCATAGTTAAATCTAATTATTTGGAAATAAAAAGGAGGATTTTTGAGAATCATTGTGCAATTGGTTTAGTAAAAGGAGGAATGGATAATGAGAGTAAAACGTACTTCTCTACTATTAATCGTTATAACGTTATTATTTTTCAATGGAAGTGATCAAGCACTATGGGCAAAAGAACAACAAAATGAAGCATTAAAAGTTGTTGGGTATTACCCATCTTGGGTAGCAGAAGAAAGAGGCTATGAAGTAAAGGATCTTCCAGCTGAGCAAATGACTCATATTATGTATGCGTTTGCTAATGTTTGTTGGGAAGGGGTTCACGGTAATTTAGATCCATCGGGGCCAAATCCTAGAGAATGGGTCTGTGAAGATGAAGTAGGACCGGTTGACGTACCGAATGGAACAATTGTGTTAGGCGATCCAGAACAAGATGTGCGTAAAGTGTATCCAGGTGATGATGAAGAAGAGATTATTAAAGGGAATATTAATCAGCTAAATCAATTAAAAGAAGAATATCCTCATTTGAAAACGGTCATTTCTGTTGGGGGATGGACGTGGTCGAACCGTCTTTCATTAGTGGCTGCATCTGAAGAAACGAGAAACACATTCGCTCAATCTGCTGTTGATTTTGTAAGAGTGTATGGATTTGATGGACTAGATTTAGATTGGGAATATCCAGTTAGTGGCGGAATGCCTGAAAATGAGCGTAGCCCAGAGGATAAGCAAAATCATACGAAGCTTTTAGAGGCAACGAGAGAGGCTTTGGATAAAGCCGGTGAAGAAGATGGTAAAGAGTATCTTCTTACGATTGCGTCTTCAGCCTCACCTAGTTATTTAGAAAACAATGAACTGGAAAAGCTTGCGAACATTTTAGATTGGATTCAAATTATGACTTACGATTTAAACGGCACTTGGCAAGCACAAAATGGGCACAACGCGCCTTTATTTTATGACGAAGAAGCAACTGTCCCATGGGCAGATGCATTAAACGTTGATGCTGCGATTACAGGTCATTTACAAGCAGGCGTTCCGAAAGAAAAGTTATTGATGGGGATGCCTTTCTACGGATATGGATGGACAGGATGTGATTCTGAGAATAATGGTGAGTATGCTTTCTGCGATGGTCCTGCTCAAATTGGGACATGGTCAAATGCTACGTTTGATTATCAAGATTTAAAAGACAATTATGTAAATCAAAATGGCTATAAGCGTTATTGGAATGATGCATCTAAAGTTCCTTTCTTGTTTAATGAAACAGATGGAACCTTTATTACCTATGATGACCCAGAATCCATCGCTCATAAAGCTCAATATGTTGTTGACAAAGGGTTAGGCGGGGCCATGTTCTGGGAAGCAAGCAATAACCGTGATGGTGATTTAGTTCAGTCTATTACCACTGTTTTTAACGGGGATGAACAACAAGCTTGTGAAGTTCCTGAATGGTCTGAAAGTACGATTTACGTAAAAGGGGATCGTGTATCAAAAAATGGAATAATTTATGAAGCGAAATGGTGGACACAAGGAGATCAACCGCAACTCTCAGGAGAATGGGATGTTTGGAAAAAAGTAAAAGTTTGTCAGGGAGAAACAGAAACGAGCAGCTGGTCCAAAGATTTAACGTATACGAAAGGTGATCAAGTCGAGCATAATGGCATGTGGTACGAAGCGAAATGGTGGACACGCGGAGAAGACCCTAGTCAATCAGGAGAATGGGATGTCTGGAAGCATGTTAACTAATACATTTTAAGAAGCCGTTTAGAAGCGGCTTTTTTTGTTTACAAGAAGAATGTCCAATAGGGTGTTTGAGACAAGCAAAAAAAAGGAATGAATGTAAAAATGGATGAAGGTGAAGCAGCATGAATATGTTTTTATTGTTTGGAATTGTTTGTGGGATCGTTTTTTTACTGAGTATGCGGATTGAAAAACGTAGTATCTTTAATGGAATGTTTTTAACCTTAAGCTTACTATTGTTTTTAGGAAGTGGACTAGCGGTTGTAACAACTGGTCCTGTGAGCAAATATGATCATCTTATCCTTATACTTTATTTACTATTTGGGCTTATGCTTTTGTTATTTTTACTTTTTGTCATAGGCTACGTTATACGTAATACGTGGAAGCTCATACGAAAAGAAGGACGAAGCCGAAATAATTTCTTTTCCCTTCTAGCGAGTGTAGCTATGTTTAGTTTTCTTCTGCTGATCCCAACAACGTTTCTTACAATTGAGCCTATTGCCATTACAATGACGATCTATATAGGATTTTATGGGTTTCTCTTTTTATCTTTTCTCGTTTCTTCTATCCTTTATCGCTTTAATCGACCGTACTACAAGCAACATTATATTGTCATTTTAGGGGCTGGCTTGTTAAGGGGAAACGAGGTTTCACCTATTTTAGCAAGTCGATTAGAAAGAGGAATTTATTTCTATACGATGCAAAAAAAAGTGGCACCTCCTCCACGTATTATTGTAACAGGTGGACGAGGGGAAGATGAGATTAGAAGCGAAGCAGAGGCGATGAAAGCCTATTTGGTTCGCAGAAACATTCCACCCCAATCGATCACTTTAGAAGATCGAGCACGTAATACGTACGAAAACTTTTTATACACAAAAAAAATGATACCCGACCATCAAAATGTCGTGTTTGTTACGAATCATTTTCATGTGTTTCGATCAAGTTTAATTGCAAAACAGTTGTCTATGCCAGCTGAGGGAATTGGCTCTCCAACAGCTTGGTATTTTCAGCCTAATGCATATACCCGTGAATTTATTGCTGTTTTAGCAATGAATAAAAAAACCCATCTTCTATTCTTTAGTTGCTTTCTTCTACTACTTGCTTACTTTTCATTCTCTTAATCGAGGAAAGAAGGAACTTATAAGAACAATGTCTAATAGGTGATAATAAAAGGAGGAGTGCATATGTTTGATGTATGGAACGAAGGACTACCGGAAATTAGTGGTGTTTCTCGATCACGCTCAAAGTTACTTGAACAAATCCATTTTCTGCGCGACCGACACATGCAATCGCTCTGTTACATTCCACTTTTTAAACGCGACGATGCTGCTACTTGGGGAGACGAGGTTACAAAGACGGTAAAAGCCTATAATGAAAAATTGAATGGCATCACGTTATTACAAGGACAAGTCTTGCCACTTGATGACGATCTTCTTACGGACTTACAAGCAGGAAGAGCCATTCCACTAAATAAAACATTATTTGTACTTGTTACCCTTGATGGAGAAGATTTGCAAAACGCAGCAGAGAAGCTGTACCAATTGGCTGTAGCCGGTTATTACCCGGTATTGCTCTACCCAGAGAAAGACACCCGCATACAAAAGCATCCTGATTTATTATACAAATTAGTGAAGCAAGGGGCATATACCATGATGGACGCAACAAGCTTATTATCAACAACAGATAAAGGAAGAAAAAAATGCACCCGTGCATTAGTAAGCGGGAACTTAATTCATATGATAGGAAATTATTCAGAAATTTTTACAAAGTGGGATGAAAATAAGATGGAAGAAGTAGACACTATACTGTCAAAAATAAATCCTGCTCAACAAAAATCGATAAAAGAAAACTTCGCGAATTTGCTTTCTTCTAAGACCATTCGTATCGAGGAACCACTTCATGTTGATAAACGATCCATTTCCTCCTTTTTTAGTAAATCAAAGGCGTGATACACTAAAAAGGTAAGGAGGCCAGGAGATGGAAGAGCTTGCAGAAAGTATTATAGCAACCATTCAAGCAAATGAAAAAGACTGGCTAAGAGCGTGGGACGTACAAGGGTATATTCCAATGGATCATGGTTTACTCTTGTATGTAACGCGTAAAGACGGTCAAAAGGTTGTGGTTAGTATTCAAACGAAGGATCATTCGGTTTACCAACTAGAGCTTTTACGTAATAATGATAAGTTTGATCGCATTGTTCTAGGTGGGACTTACGATGTAAAGAAAGATCAACTGGGAGAACAAATTGATCAACTCTTAACTGTGTATCATTAAAAAGACGAGTCATCCTCATAAAGAGGAGACTCGTCTTTTTTATACGTTGTTTTGCTGTTTCTTTGCTTTTCGAAAATAATAGAGAAAGGCAATGCCTTTAATAATTCCAGAAACTTGATCAGGTTGAGCCGTTACAGCTTCTTGTTTAGCAGCATTGACTCTTGTAAGCGTATATGTAGATAATGCGCTTGAAGCTCTGTGTGCAGCTTCTCCAGAATCATGAATGATATCAAAAAGCGGATTGAGCTTTGACACTTTTTCGTTTACATCCATAATCGTTTCGTTTGTATTATGGAGAGTTACTTTTACTTCACCTGTAATATCGTCTAAACTTTTTTCAAGCTGGGCAACGGTTGTAGCGGTTTTATCAAGTGTTTTTGCTAGATTACGCATAGCTGGTAACAAGCAAATAACGGCAATAAGAAACGCAACCGCAAAAACTAGTACGCCAATTCCTAACCAATCCATTCTAAAAAACCTCCTCTGTCGACTTATCGATTTGCTTCAATGATGTTCGCTAAATTGGCGAGCCATTCTCCAATAATCGGTAATGGTTCAAACAAATTAAGTATAGCAAGAAGTAGAGAGACGAAAAGTGCTACGCCAATCGTTAATCCTACACCTCTAGCAATACCAGCGATTAAGTTTGATTTTACCACTTGTTTTGTATCTGTAAAATGAAAAGCCATATCTTTAAGCCTTCCGTTCGTGGTAACGTCTTCTAGTTTGTCCAATAACGCGTGGAATCGGTCATTTTCATCCGATTGTTTTTCAATTTCACGCTGGCGGTGCTTCGATGGCAACATTCTACTTTTTTGGTCATCGGTGAGCGGCAAGTGAATCCCTCCAATTCGTTCATCTACTTTACTATAACCGTTAGTAGGGAGGGTTAAACCAAAAGCCATCCACCTTAAACGGATGGCTTTGCTTTTAGCATATATTGATATGCAGTTGTTCTTTCAAAGAAGTGTGTTGTATTTAGACCAGCTAATTGTCCAGCCTCAAGTATTTTTTGCATGAGCAGCTGTTGGTGGGGGAACAATACTTGGTTATTCACAATGATCTCTATTTGATAACCACTGGTATGAAATAACTTTTCGATTTCTGATTTCGTGAAAAACCGAAAATGTGTCTTATCAAGTAAACCTGCATCTACATAATTCCAAGTGCCTTGAATTAACTCCTCTATAATAGATATGTGACCAACATTTGGAATGCTTGCGTAAATGGCACCGGTTTGTTTTAAGTATGGCTTTACTTTTGTTAACACTGACCAAGGATCTAACGTATGTTCTAATACGTCTGCAAAAATAATCGCATCAAATTGTTCTTGTTCAAATGGTAATGGATCCGATTCAATATTCCCTACCGTAACGGAGTCAAGTTTTTGTTTAGCTTGGGTAGCAGCTTGTTGAAACAGTTCAAAGCCATGTACGTCTGCGCCATACGAGTCTTTTATTGCAGCACCGAGGGCTCCTTCAGCACAGCCAATATCCAATACCGTTTCGACTTTTGGATCAATTAAAGAAAACAGTTGTTGATTAATTCCTTGATAGTAAGCAGTTGCTTTCTTTTCATATTCTTTATCCACTATTAACGCCTCCATTCCTGCCTATTGTATGCAGTGATAAAGGCTATGGTGAAGGAACTATTTTGTTAGAGCATCGTGTATGCTTAAGCGAGTATGCTTGTTGTAACCTGTAGTGGTTGTGGCCGAACATAACGAATTAAGTATAGCTTCCTCAACACATTCGGCGGCAGCTGCAAACAGTAGAGACATGGATGCGTCGCTATCATGTAAGAAAGTATAGGTTTGTAAAGGTTCAAGTGGGTAATGAGGCACCCGATTTGCTGTTGAAAAGGCAATAGCAATATCACCACTTCCATTAGCGGCAAAAGAAGCCGTACGTCCGAGTCCAAGAGTCGCTCTTTTTGCTAATCGTTTTAATTGGCGAGCGTCTAATGGAGCGTCTGTTGCGAGCACAATAATAATGGATCCATCAGGCATAGGTGTAGAGCAATGACCATCTTGAATGTTTAATTTGGTACGATGGCGACTATAAATCCAGTCTTCCTTTTGTCCATAATTCGTCAGGACGAGGCAGCCAACCGTATACGAAGAAACAAGACGTGAACTTGTGCCAATTCCTCCTTTAAACCCAAGACAGGACATACCAGTACCTGCCCCGACAGCCCCCTCTTCAACAGCTTCTCCACTCGCGGCTTTAATCGCAGAAATCGCGTCTTTTGGTTTAACGACCATTTGTCGAATATCATTTAGGAAACCATCGTTACATTCCGCTGTTAAAACATTAACGGTGCTCGTTGTGGTACCGATCTCTTGATTGTGAGCAAGTAGATAGGATAGTGTTCCTTCTGTAACGGCAGGAACGGAAAAGGTGTTTGTCAGCATGATCGGGCTCTCAATAACACCAAGTTCTTCTACTTGTACAAGGCCAGTTGTTTTTCCGAAGCCATTGAGCACAAAGGAGCTGGCAATGGTCTTTTTCGTAAACAGATTTTCGGTATGAGGAATAATGGCAGTTACGCCTGTTCGAATTTGTTCCCCCTCTATGAGAGTGGAATGTCCCACCTGTACACCAGCTACGTCCGTAATACCGTTCATTGGTCCAATAGGCAGACCTGGAAATGAAAAGCCTGCTTGTCTTGCAGATGAATGATTCATTGGAGACTCCTTTTTCTCTCATTTTGCAAAAAAACAGATAAAACGTAAAGAAAAAAAAGATGTAGAATGCTATAATCTTTACTAGCTAGTTCACTAGGAGGAGAGAAGAAGATGAATAGTGCTCGATATGGTGGGTTGGAAGCAGGTGGAACAAAAATGATCTGCGTGGTGACAGATGAAAACGGGAAATGGCTCGATCAACGAACATTGCCAACACTGTCGCCTGAAGAGACAATTTCCCAAATTGTTGATTTTTTTAAGAAAAATGCCATTACTAGTTTAGGAATTGGTAGCTTTGGTCCGCTTGATCTTAAGGAAGGATCTCATACATATGGTTCTCTTGCTAGTACTCCAAAAAAAGGTTGGAAAGGCTATCCGTTATTGGAAGCGTTTAAATCCCTTGAAGTACCAATCTCATTAACAACTGATGTAAATGGTGCCGCACTTGCTGAAGCAACAAAAGGAGCTGCAAAAGGGTTAGACAGCTGTCTGTATATTACAGTTGGAACAGGGATCGGAGCAGGAGCTGTAGTAAACGGAACTATTTTAGAGGGGTTCTCCCATCCTGAAATGGGTCATGTGCCTGTCAAGCCACACGAAAACGATACGTTCGAAGGTCACTGTCCGTACCATGGGACATGCGCAGAAGGTATGGCCGCAGGACCTGCTATACAGGCTCGCTGGGGGAAAGCTGGAGTAGAGTTATCCGAAGATGACCGCGTATGGCAATTAGAGGCTTATTATCTAGCTCAAGCCATTGCGGCATATACCTATATTTTATCCCCTAAAAAAGTAATTCTAGGTGGCGGGGTAATGAAACAGAAGCAATTGTATTCTCTTGTTCGTGAGGAATTAATTCGTCAGCTAAACGGCTATGTGGACATTGGTGACCCTGATGAATACGTTGTAGCTCCAGGATTAGATGAGCACGCAGGTATAGAAGGTGCGTTACTATTAGCGAAACAAGCCGAAAAAATGGCGCTATCGTAAAACAAAAGGCTGCAATGAACCATTTAGGTTCTTGCGGTTTTTTTATTTCCATAAGAAATAAAGGAAATTGTCGAATTAAGAGCGTATTTGTAAGAGGAACAGCACTTAGAGAAATTCATATAATACGTTAGCATAGTCACAGGAGGTTTCGCTTATGTCTTATTCTCATTTTAGCGCTTACGCTTTTTCTGATCGGGTTCTAGCTTTAACAAAAGAACTCGTACAGCAACCTAGTATTTCTGGCACAACACAAGAAAATCAAATGGCAGATTTAATTTGCACCATTTTACTGCGAAATCCTTATTTTAAAGCGTATCCATTATCCATTAAACGCATTCCCCTTAAAAATGATCCCTTAAATCGTTGTGCCATCGTCGCTATGCTGGAAAAGAAGCCATCTACAAAGCAAGCAACGATTTTACTTAGCCACTATGATGTAGTCGGTGTGGATGATTTCGGGCTATACAAAGAAGAAGCATTTCATCCCGAAGCATTACAAAAGCAATTAAAGGAAGAACAAGAAGGATATTTAGATGAAGCCGCAAGAGTCGATTTGCATTCAAATGATTATTTGTTTGGAAGAGGCTCGATGGATATGAAAGCCGGATTGGCAATGCAGCTTTCAATCATGGAGGATATTGCACGTGATGAAGAATCAACTGAGAATATTTGCTTAGTAGCTGTACCAGATGAAGAAAAGTTATCACTTGGCATGTTTGCAGCGGTAGAGGAACTTGCAAAATTGCAGGAAAGTGGCTGGCAATTTTCTGCATGTATTTGCTCCGAACCGAATTTCTCTGCCTATCCTAATGATTTCAAAAAATATGTTTATACTGGTTCAACAGGAAAGCTACTCCCGTTTATTTATTGCTTAGGGAGAGAAACTCATGTTGGGCAACCGTTGGAGGGAATTAATGCCTCGGTTATGGCAGCGCAGCTTGCTGTAGAAATGGAATGGTCGGACGCATTTTCTGATCAATTAAATGGAGAATCCTCCCCATCTCCTACTTGTTTACGCATTCGAGACTTAAAAGAAACGTACGATGTGCAAACGCCGAATGAATCCTATTTGTTTTACAATGTCTTAACCCTACATTCTAGTCCAGAGCTTGTTATGGAAAAAGTGAAGCGAGCATGCGAACAAGCGAGTGAAGCAATCTATAAGCGTCTTGTAAAGCATAGGCTTGCGTTTGGAACAGATGCACTAGCTCAGGCTGTTCCACAACCAAAGGTCTATACAATTGCTGAGCTGTATCAAAGAGGAATCAAAAAATTTGGCACGGGCTTTAAGCAGTCGTATGAAACCATTTTACATGACAGTATTCGAGATAACGAGACTTTTACAGAACAAACGTTATCTATTGCTCGTCATTTATCAACCTATTTTTTGGATCAGGCACCTTTTTATTTATTGCTTTTACAGCCGCCCTATTACCCACATGTAAAGTTAAATGAAAAGGAAGACCAATTGTTGCTAACGTTAACAAATGATTTACAAAAGATTGGTACTGAATCCTTTCAAGAGTCGATCGTGTTAAAAACCTTTTTTCCAGGTTTATCTGATGTTAGCTACTTACGTTCTCATGGAGAGACGCAAGTGGAAACAACCCTCGACACATTTATGCCACTATATCAACAAAATTATCATATTCCAATGGCAGCCATACAACAGTTGAACATTCCAACAATAAACGTTGGGCCGTTCGGAAAAGATGCTCACAAGCGAACCGAACGATTGCAACTTTCTTATTCAACAAAAGTAGCACCAGTTTTGTTACGCTATGCTACAAAACAACTCGCGAATAATCGTTTTTAGTAGAAAGATTTTCACGTACGGTTCTCATGTAAAACCATGTGAGCTGTACCATTCTTTCTATAAGAAGCCAATCGATCGTTTATTTTGTGTAGGATGTGCAGCTTGTCTTAGTGTAAACTAATAGGGTGAAAAGATTGTAGTGTGATTAAGTAAGGAGTATACATATGAGAACACCATCACTTGTAACAGCAGGACTTTTACTCGGGATCTTTATGGCGGCAATAGACAATACAATTGTCGCTACAGCAATGGGCACAATAGTAGGTGATTTAGGGAATTACGATCAATTTGTATGGGTAACAGCTGCCTATATGGTAGCCATGATGGCAGGTATGCCAATTTATGGGAAGTTATCTGACATGTATGGACGAAAGCGATTCTTTTTATTTGGTTTAATTGTTTTTGTATTGGGTTCCATACTGTGCGGATTAGCCAATTCTATGAGTCAGTTAATTGGGTATCGGGTGATCCAAGGAATAGGTGGCGGTGCGTTAATGCCTATTGCATTCACCATTATTTTTGATATTTTTCCTCCTGAAAAAAGAGGCAAAATGACCGGATTAATTGGAGCTGTATTCGGTGTATCAAGTGTATTCGGTCCTCTAATGGGAGCCTTTATAACGGAAACATTAAGCTGGCATTGGATTTTTTATATTAACGTACCGATTGGTGCTGTGGCACTCTATTTAATTGCTCAACATTATAAGGAAACTCTTGAACCACAAAAGCAAAAGATTGACTGGCTTGGTGCTTCAACGTTAGTCATAGCTGTTGTTTGTTTAATGTTTGCATTGGAACTTGGCGGAGAAGCCTATAGTTGGACTTCACCATCACTTATTAGTTTATTTGGCTTCGCTTTTGCTGCTTTTATTGTATTTATTTTCGCAGAAAGACGGGCAGATGAGCCAATCATTTCGTTTTGGATGTTTAAAAGAAGATTATTTGCTACATCGCAAATTATTGCTTTTATTTACGGTAGTACATTTGTTGTGTTAGCTATTTTTATTCCCATCTTCGTGCAGGCAGTCTTTGGAGGATCGGCATCAAGTGCTGGTACAACGTTAATGCCGATGATGATTGGCTCAGTTGTTGGAAGTATGACAGGAGGGCTTTTGCAAACGCGTATTCCGTTTCGAACCATGATGATCTTTTCAGCGGTTTGTTTTTTTACAGGTATGAGTTTGCTCGCAACAATGACTCCTGAAATATCTAGAGTCATGTTAGGTGTTTATATGTTTCTAGCAGGAATAGGTGTTGGGTTCTCATTTTCGTTACTGCCAGCAGCTTCGATTAATAATCTGCCGAAGCGCTATCGTGGCTCAGCGAATTCTACTAACTCGTTTCTTCGTTCATTTGGGATGACGGTTGGAATTGCTATCTTTGGCACGATTCAAACGGTGACGTTTTCCAATCGCATGAGAGAATCCATAACCGATGTAGAGGCAGACGGGGTTGCGCTTGATCCTCAAGAACTCTTTACCCCAGAAGGTCGTGCGCAAATTCCAGAAGATGCACTAGCGACGATTACAGCGACAATGTCTGATTCCATTACCTTTATCTTTACTCTCGCACTAATACCGATTAGCTTAGCACTTATTACAACATTTTTTATGGGTGGCGATAAAGTGGAAACGAGTAAAGATTTGAAGATAGAAAGGTTATCTGAGTAACGTTTCACCTAATATGTTTTCATGAGCCTTTTTCTTGAAGAATTTACATCGAGAGCTATTAATGATTCTCGAAACCTGTCGATATGTATAGTGTAGGTTTTTGAAGAGAGGAGAGCTTTGCTTGAGTAGTGTAATCGTTAGAAATGTCGCTAAATATTTACCTGAAACCGTTAAGAACCGCGAAGAAATGCGTACTCATTTTGCATCTGTTGGAGCCCAAATTGACGGTCTTTTCGATGTGGGTGGTCGTGAAAATCATCCATATATACAGGACTACCGGGAAGAGACATCGGTTACGATGGCGACGAAAGCATGTGAAGCATTGCTTGAAAAGGAAGGACTTACTTTAGAAGATGTACAAGGTTTTTTCTTTGTGTCAGATGCGCCAGAGTATACGGTTCCTTCAAATGCCATTACAATTGTGAATTCATTAGGAGCTGGAAATGATGGTGCCGTTAAATTTGTAATGGATTTAAACCAGAACTGTACAGGATTACTTTCTTCATTTGATATGGTAAGCGCATATATGAAAACAAGAAAAGATCTTAAGCGGTGTGTGCTTGTAAGTGTGTTTAATTCGACTCATATCTCTCACAAAGAAGATCCTGCGACGTATGGGTTTTTAACAGATGGCTCTAGCGCGTTACTACTAGAAAAGATTGACCAAAAGGGAAAAGGTATCCTCGATTCCGATACGTTAATTGGTTCAGACGGCTGGGAGCTGATGAGCTTTCCTTCTGCTGGCTATTCGAAAGTTTTTAAAGAAGAAACCTCATTACGTGAGAGAACGTTACGATGGGATGTTGGGCCGGCAGGATGGATTCCAGATAAATATATGGAAGTGCTTCCCGGTTTACTAGAACGCAATGGCTTAGCAGAATCAGATGTTGACTACTTTATTTGTTCACAATTCCACGAAGGGCTTGTGAAACGAACGTGTGAATTAATGGAATCTACAATGGACAAGTGGTTATTTGTTAGTAGATCCTATGGTTATGCAGGAAATGCATCTCCAGGCTTTGCATTTGAAGAAGGGTTGCGTTCAGGCAAATTTACTGAAGGAAAAACAATTGTATGGTTTTCCTTCGGTGCAGGCTACACACTTTCTGCGTTGTTATACAGATTTTAATAAGGAGTGGAATAATTATGTATTCAATGAGTATTGATGAAAGAAAAAAACAATTTACAATTGTCGTAAGCGGGTTTATTACAGAAGAAGAAGCGGATGCGTATAAGAAGGATTACATTATGCACGCTGCATCTATAGATTGTTCAGATTATACCCTTATACTAGATGGAAGCGATATGATGGTTTCAAAGCAGTCTATGCTAGATGGGTTAAAGGCATTGATTCAATCATATGTAAATCATGGCTACAAAGAAATTTTGTTTGTACAAGCTAAGTCACCTTCTGCTCGTGCGCAATTACGCCGTATTGACATATTAATGAACAATGTTCGCTTAATTGAAGTAAACGATGTTTAAGTTTGAAAAGAGGCTGGGACATAACGAAAAGTAGTATTTGAAAAGACGAATAGTCTAAAATATGCTGAGTAGCACCGCTACAGGAGAATCCTTCGCTTTCCGGGGACACGGCCTCAGTCTCTTCCGTGGAAAACCGCCACTCCAGAGTCTTCAGACACGTGCTGATCCCCCAGGAGTCTTCAGATTCTCCTTCCGCTAATGTTCATATAAAAGAAACGACGAACGTTCCTATTTTCAGGAATGTTCGTCATTTTGATCTGTCTATCTACTTTTGTCCCAGCCTCGTTTTTTTATTTTGACCAAGATTCTTGACAATGCGCCCAGAATCGTAAAAAACCCTTTTCGCCTTCAGAAGAATGTTTAAAAATCCCCGCGTGTTCGAGGACTGTTGAAAAAATCGTACCAACCTCTTGTTTTAATTCTTTCATTAAGTTTTTTTCCTTCAAATTTTCACCTAATCGATTCTTTAATGTTAACGCCCAACGAGTATGTTTTTCTGTTGAAGGGGATTCGCTTAATAGTTGCTCAGCGTGCTCACTTAGAAGACAAGTAGAAATCTCCTCTAATTCCTGTTTTAATCGTCCTGGCAAAATGGCTAAACCCATTACCTCAATTAAGCCGATATTCTCTTTTTTTATAGCATGTGTTTCTTGATGTGGATGAAAAAGACCGAGCGGGTGATCTCGGGTTGTTCGATTATTTCGCAAAACTAAATCAAGCTCATAGTTGCCATCTTTCATTCGTAACACAGGTGTAATCGTATTATGTGGTTCATCTCCTGAATAAGCAACTAGTTCAACATGAGAATCTGAATACGAGCGCCACTCTCTAAGAATATGACTAGAGGTAGCAATAAGTGCTTGGCGATTTTGACTGGTTAAGCGTATAACAGACATGGGCCAGTCGACGATACCTGCTTGTATAGATTCGTTTCCAAAAGGCAATAGGTTTTGTTTCAGGGGAGCCTGTGCCATTGGAAAATCATACACTCCGCCTTGATAATGATCATGCTCAAGAATGGATCCGCCGACGATAGGTAAATCCGCATTTGATCCAATAAAGTAATGAGGAAACTGATCAATAAAATCAAATAAACGGATAAACGTTTTTTCGCTAATTTCCATTGGTTGTTGTTCACCAGAAAAAACGATGGCATGCTCGTTGTAATAAACATATGGAGAAAACTGAAAATACCATTGTTCACCTGCTAATGATAAAGGAACATAGCGCAAGGTTTGTCGGGCAGGGTGAGTAAGGGAGCCTGCAAATCCAATGTTCTCTTTCGCAAGCGGGCCAGAAGGGTAGACCTTTTCTGTTTTCTGTTTTCGAGCTTCAGCAAGGGCAATAGGATCTTTTTCTGGTTTAGACAAATTGATTGTCATTTCTAAGGAACCAAATGGCGTTTGCACATCCCAACTTTCATTTAAAGCAATACGGTCAACTCTTATATAATGAGCATCTTTGTTGAACTGATAAAAGGCTTTGGTTGCATAAGACGGATCGTATTGTTGATAGTGTAAAAAAAACGTGTGCGAGACAGTACTCGGTCTCGCTAACATAAGATCCATTAAAGCAGTGTCAAATAAATCACGTTGTGTCGTTGTATTTGGTGCAAATAACCCTTTATTATACGCCCAATCTAAAAGAGGCGTCAGAATGTTTTCAAGCTGATCTTCGGATTTGACATGTGTTTGTTCAGGTGCATGTAACCCTAGAAAATGAAGGAGACGGTTATGGATGTATAGTTTATCTTCTGGTAAGAAAAGTTTTCGATCTAATCCATACAAAAGTAACTTTTCAATTAAATCGTGAATCATAAGACATCACTCCTAATCCAATTTTTTTACGCCGTCACCAGCTAGACTGACATAAAAATCGGGTTTAATGGATGTTTTCTGTTCATACAGGAAAGAAACATTTTCTTTAAAGGCATCAATATAATCATGATGGACTAAGCTGACTGTGCAACCTCCAAATCCTGCCCCAGTCATTCGTGTGCCGATACAACCTTCCTGGTCTTTTTGAATCATATAAAGCAAATCGAGTTCGTAGCCTGTTACTTCATAGTCATCAGCAAGTGATCGATGAGACTCATTCATACATGCCCCGAGGCTTTTTAAGTCATGTGCTTTTAAAAAAGTTACAGCCTGTTTTACTCGTGAATTTTCGGTCACAACATGATTCACGCGTTTTTTTAAAGTGTTATTTGTTACTACTGTTTTAGCTTGCGCCCATGTCGCTGTAGTTAAATCACTTAATGAGTCCAAAGGGTAGCCTTCTTTTTGCAGGATGTGTAACCCTTGTTCACATTCTGAACGGCGTTCATTGTACTTTGAATCAGCAAGTCCACGTTTTTTGTTCGTATTGGTAATAACAATGGAGTAAGCACCTAACGCAAGTGGAACAAGCTCGTGTTCAAGGGTGCCTGTATGTATAAATAGCGCATGTGCCTCTTTTCCAAGACCTACAGCGTATTGATCCATAATGCCACTATTTACACCGATGTAGTCATTTTCAACCTTTTGGCACAGTTGAGCAAGTTCAGAACGGCTTAGCCCGGCATCGAGTACGTCGTTTAAGAAAAACGCTGTAACCATTTCAATGGAGGCAGAAGAAGAGAGCCCAGCTCCGTTAGGAAGTGTTCCATAATAGAGTAAATTCATTCCCGGTAAAGTATAACCAAGCTCTTGAAATGCGCGCATAACCCCTTTGGGATAGTTACTCCAGCTATGGTCACTTGAATAAGACAAAGAACTTGTCACATGAGTAAAGGACTCTGGGAAATTTTCGCTTTTCATTTGAATCAATTGATCAGGTCTAAAGCGAATCGCTAAATAAGTTCCCATAGTAAGGGCGGCTGGAAATACATAGCCATTGTTATAATCGGTATGTTCGCCAATTAGGTTCACGCGACCAGGAGAAAAGTAGATACTTGAAGGTTCTTCGTTAGCAAATGCTTGAAAAGCTTTCGTAAGAGAATGTCGTTCAATGGTTTCCATGTTATCACGCTCCTACCGTTAATGTTACTCATTCTAACGGGAAAAGATATGGATAAAATTGCGCTTTTTCACCATTATATTGTCAGCCTAATCGTAAACGCTTTCGTAAATTGTACGAAAGCTTTGACTTCCAGTAGAAAATCATGTATATTACCAAATGGGCGAACGTTTAAATCGTCTTTTGAGTTTAATATTCGTTTTTAGGGGTGTCATAGATGGAAAATGTATTTGATTACGAAGATATTCAATTAATTCCCGCTAAATGTGTGGTGAATAGTCGATCAGAATGTGACACAAGTGTAGAATTAGGTGGTCGGACATTTAAGTTACCTGTTGTTCCGGCAAACATGCAAACCATAATAGATGAGAACATTGCACTGTATTTAGCAGAAAACGATTATTTTTATGTAATGCACCGTTTTCAGCCAGAGAAACGGTATAATTTTGTAAAAGAGATGCAAGAACGAGGACTATACGCATCGATTAGTGTAGGAGTGAAAGAGGAAGAGTATGGATTCGTTGAGCAACTAGCAGCTGATCAAGTTGTTCCTGAATACATTACAATTGATATTGCCCACGGTCATTCAAATGCCGTTATTCAAATGATTCAACATATAAAAAAGTACTTACCGACTAGTTTTGTCATCGCTGGGAATGTTGGTACGCCTGAAGCAGTACGTGAGTTAGAGAACGCAGGCGCAGATGCAACAAAAGTAGGTATTGGACCAGGAAAAGTATGTATTACAAAAATTAAAACAGGGTTCGGTACAGGTGGCTGGCAATTAGCAGCATTACGCTGGTGTGCCAAAGCTGCAAGCAAGCCAATTATTGCTGATGGCGGTATTCGAACAAATGGGGATATTGCGAAATCCGTTCGATTTGGCGCTTCCATGGTTATGATCGGTTCGTTATTTGCAGGTCATGAGGAATCTCCAGGTGAAACAACGGAGATAGACGGGAAACGTGTTAAAGAATATTTTGGCTCTGCATCTGAATTTCAAAAAGGCGAGAAGAAAAACGTTGAGGGCAAAAAAATGTTCGTAGAGCATAAAGGCTCTTTAAAGGATACATTAGATGAAATGCAACAAGATCTTCAATCCTCCATTTCCTACGCTGGAGGCACTAAGCTTGAATCCATTCGAAATGTTGATTATGTGGTAGTGAAAAACTCTATTTTTAATGGCGACAAAGTCTATTAAAGCGTAAATAGAAAAGCCCTGTAGAGAATCTTCTTTATAGGGCTTTTTTTCGTATATTAAAGAAACCAGTCCCAGCCTCGTCTTGGAGGACGAGTTTGGTGGTTCTGACTGCACGAAACATTCTCTGTACGTTGTTCTTCTTCGACAATGACTTTTTCTGGATAGTGATGAACATGGCGATAAATTTTTTTGCGTTTGACGATGGTTTCGATTGGATGTACTTCAGGCACGATAACGACTTCAACTTCTTCCACAATTCTTCTTTTCGGAGAGTGGATAATAGGATCGGTTTCAGATATGTGGACATTTTGCCTGTTGCCGCATTTCGAGCATCGATGATCCATTTTATATACCTCCTTATAGCGAGTACTACTGTTAGACTATGTATGAAAGTAAGAATTCGACTGGTTAGATGTCTCGCAAAACAAGAAACAGGCGCACAAAAAAAGCAGTGAGAACATTTTCACTGCTTTTTACTGTAATTAATCACGCACGCCAGCGCCTTCTTCGGAATGGGCAAGACGGCTTGACGCAGCTGCTGCAATAGCTCCAACAATATCGTCAAGGAAAGTATGGCACTTTTCTTGATTATGATCGTTTAATTTTGCCAGTATACCGGGCTTAATCTTGTCTACATAACCAAAGTTTGTTAAGCCGATCGAACCATACACATTCACGATGGAAAGAGCAATAATTTCATCAATTCCATAAAGTCCTTCATCAGATTCAATAATTTCTTGTATAGGAGATGACAGCTTTTTTTGTTCTGCTAAACGATCCAACTCAATTCCTGTTAATAAAGCATTCTGTACTTCGCGCTTCGCAAGCACCTTCATCACATGGTTGCGACACATTTCCTTCGTTAAGTTCGGAACATAAGGTGTTTGAAGATCATAGACAAGGTCCATAATGTCTTCAATGGTCACGCCACGATCTTCTAAATTTTCTATCGCTAATTCGATTGTAATATTGTGAATCAACGTAAGTACCCCCTTTTTTATCTACTATTTAATTACTATACCCTTTTTTACGGCTTGGCCATAACCATTCACTAGAAATAATTTGAATCCCCGAACCTTTAGTCGGAAGTATTCTTCTGACAGTTCGACAGGCCATTGATTCATAATCCTCTATATAGCGGGTTGTTTTTAAATCCGGCACTAGTATTTCAATAGTCGCAGTCGCAGCTACTTCATCGTATTGGTTTCGCCAATATTTGTAGTTTTCAAAGCGAAGAATTTTCACCGTATTGGTAATGGTTTTTTTATAGCGAGTTTCAAATAACTGTTTTGTTTCTTCTATATTCATATCTTGTTTGCCAACATGAATATAGAGAGTCGTTTTACATGTTGCTTTGCAGACGTACATGATGTTCCTCCACACGTTTATGGTACGGCAAGTATACAAGAAAACCTGAAAAATGGAAATCAATAGGTTAATAACGAATGTTATTGCTTAATAACTAAATAATGTTCGTATTTTTTATTGACAACTTTGAAGCCTCTTGCTACACTAAATTTCGTACTAAATCATATAAGCATTTCAGTCGTATATACGCAGAGATAAGGTCTGCACGTTTCTACCGAGCTACCGTAAATAGCTTGACTACGATGTGAGAGGCATTGTTTGCATAAAACAACCTTGTCACGTCAACTCTAGGTAGAACATCCTAGGGTTATTTTATTTTAGGGGGAAAAGAAAAGAATGGATCGATTCTTTCAATTAAGTGCAAACAAAACATCAATACGACAAGAAGCAATAGCAGGGTTAACAACATTTCTTGCAATGGCTTATATTTTGTTCGTAAATCCAGATATATTAGGTGCAGCTGGAATGGATCAAGGTGCTGTCTTTGTAGCTACTGCATTAGCAGCAATGGTCGGATCGATCATCATGGGCTTACTAGCTAATTATCCAATTGCACTAGCACCGGGAATGGGCTTAAACGCTTTCTTCGCATACACAGTCGTTATCAATTATGGTATGTCTTGGCAAGCGGCATTATTTGCTGTATTTGCTTCTGGTGTTATCTTTATTTTTATTACGATTTTCAAACTTAGAGAAAAAATTATTAATGCCATTCCAGAGGAACTTAAGTATGCTGCTGGAGCGGGTATTGGATTATTTATTGCGTTTATTGGTTTAAAGAACGCTGGAATTGTTGTTGGAGATGAAGCAACACTTGTCACAATGGGAAATCTTCAAACACCCGGAACATTGCTTGCGATCTTCGGGATTGTCGTGACGATTATTCTTGTTGTTATGAATATTAAAGGCGCTGTTTTTTACGGTCTTGCTTTAACGGCATTAGTAGGTATTATTACTGGAATGAACAGTTTGGATGGTGGAATTATTTCCATGCCACCAAGCTTAACTACATTCGGAGCTGCATTTCAACCTGTAAGCTGGACAGATGAAATCTTTACGCTACAGATGCTGATTGTCGTTTTAACATTCTTATTCATTGTATTCTTTGATACAGCAGGAACATTGTTTGCAGTTGCGACACAGGCAGGTTTTGTAAAAGATAACCGTTTACCGCGAGCTGGAAGAGCGTTATTTGCAGATGCTAGTGCGACAACAGTTGGAGCAATCTTCGGAACATCTACAACGACTGCTTATGTTGAATCGACATCAGGTGTTGCTGTTGGTGGTCGGACAGGACTTACCGCTATTTTTACGGGGTTGTTTTTCTTAGTTGCATTATTCTTCTCGCCACTTTTATCCGTTATAACAGGAGAAGTGACGGCACCTGCATTAATCGTAGTTGGTGTGATGATGGCTACGTCATTGCGTCATATTGATTGGACTAAAATGGAAATTGCCGTTCCAGTGTTCTTTACTGTTGTAACGATGCCGTTAACATACAGTATTGCAACTGGTATTGCACTTGGATTCGTTCTTTACCCATTAACAATGGTTGTAAAGGGCCGAGGGAAAGAATTGCATCCGTTAATGTACTTGTTATTTGTAGCCTTTGTTCTTTTCCTATTTTTCTTACCACATTAATAGAACGAGTAAATAGAAACGGCTTGCCTTTAAGGCAGGCCGTTTTTTGCCTTTATAAAGGTGTGTAGGAGTCTATACGAGGAACAAATTGTGTATCCTACATCCTTAGGACTAAGTTATCTTTGAGACTTTATTTCCAGACTAAGATGAATGACTTCGAGAAGTTACTTATTACTCTAACCTTATCATGTAGAGTTTTAGAGGCTCGCTAAAAAGAAAAGATGGCGAGTAAAGAGAGCGAGAGGAAATGGTGCAACACGTTCGTTTGCTGCTATTATTTAAGAAGAATCAGAGGTTGGTAAAAGTACTCAATTATTGATGTGGAACAATTTTAAAAAAACTTTTAATATTTTTTTGTGAAATAGTATTGACGATATATGTTGAATCTTGTTATTATATCTAAGTCGCCAACAGATGGCGCAACCGAGTTCTTTGAAAACTGAACAAAAGCCAAGCGTAAAAAGAGATACAAGGTATCTCGTCAATGAAGTTAGACACAGCTTTAAATTGTGCAACAGCTTAGGATCTTCGACTAAGATCGCAACGTCCATGTTGCAACGTCGAAGTCAACACATCCGTGTGTAAGTAAACACTTTTAACGGAGAGTTTGATCCTGGCTCAGGACGAACGCTGGCGGCGTGCCTAATACATGCAAGTCGAGCGGACAGAAGGGAGCTTGCTCCCGGACGTTAGCGGCGGACGGGTGAGTAACACGTAGGTAACCTGCCCCTTAGACTGGGATAACTCCGGGAAACCGGAGCTAATACGGGATAATAAAGAGAATCACCTGATT
>NZ_KV917380.1:2992166-3111925 GCF_002019765.1 Shouchella oshimensis | reverse complement strand
GTTTTACAAAGAGAAGCAAGGGATTTGCGGAAGTGACGATGGACTTGAAGGAGCGTACTCACGTACGTGACTGAAAAGGAAAGAGGAAACTGACAAAAAAGCCCGACGCTTATCTGAAGTAAACCAAAGTCTGGTGGCAATAGCAAAGAGGTCACACCCGTTCCCATGCCGAACACGGTCGTTAAGCTCTTTTGCGCCGATGGTAGTTGGGGGCTTCCCCCTGTGAGAGTAGGACGTTGCCAGGCAATGAGAAGACACCTGAAAAGGTGTCTTTTTTGCGGAGAAAGGCGCAAAAGAGCTGCGCTTCGACAGAAGCGAGTCAAACAAAAAAGTAGTCATATGAAACGAGCACAATAAAAAAGAACACCATGAAAAAGCATCGAAGGAAAGCAACGTGCATCCCCCAGTGAGACGAAAGGGTTGTTTTCGTAAAAGCTTCATGGGAAGCATCGGAGATCAATCAACGAGAGGAAGGTCCTCGAAGAAAACCACCGTGGAGCAGTAGGACGTTGCCAGGCAATGAGAAGACACCTGAAAAGGTGTCTTTTTTGCGAAGAAAGGCGCAAAAGAGCTGCGCTTCGACAGAAGCGAGTCAAACAAAAAAGTAGTCATATGAAACGAGCACAATAAAAAAGAACACCATGAAAAAACTCGAAGGGAAAGCAGCGTGCATCCCCCAGTGAGACGAAAGGGTTGTTTTCGTGAAGCCTCATGGGAAGCATCGGGGACCCATCAACGAGAGGAACACCCTCGAAGAAAATTACCCTGGAGCCAAGGGACGTTGCCAGGCAATGAGAAGACACCTGAAAAGGTGTCTTTTTTTGCGTAGAAAGAAAGGCGCAAAAGAGCTGCGCTTCGACAGAAGCGAGTCAAACAAAGAAAACCGTTTTAACATGCAGGCACAATAAAAAAGAACACCATGAAAAAGCATCGAAGGGAAAGCAGCGTGCATCCCCCAGTGAGACGAAAGGGTTGTTTTCGTGAAGCCTCATGGGAAGCATCGGGGACCCATCAACGAGAGGAACGCCCTCGAAGAAAACCACCGTGGAGCAGTAGGACGTTGCCAGGCATATGAGAAGAGGCTGGGACAAAAGTAGATAGACAGACCAAAACGACGAACATTCCTGAAAATAGGAACGTTCGTCGTTTATTTTATATGAAAATGAACGGAAGGAGAATCCGAAGACTCCTGGGGGATCAGCACGTGTCTGAAGACTCTGGAGTGGCGGTTTTCACGGAGGAGGCTGAGGCCGTGTCCTCGGAAAGCGAAGGATTCTCCTGTAGCGGTGCTACTCAGCATATTTTAGACTATTCGTCTTTTCAAATACTACTTTTCGTTATGTCCCAGCCTCTTTTTGCGTAGAAAACGCAAAACACCTTCTACTTAAGAAGGTGTTTAGATGGGTAGCTATTTATTTTCCAAAAAAACCTCTAACGGCAAATGCAATGTTTTGTGGTCTTTCTGCTAAGCGCCTCATGAAATACCCGAACCAATCTGTGCCGAACGGTACGTACGAACGGACTTTATACCCTTCATCAATCAATTCCTTTTGCAGCTGCTCTCTAAAACCATACAGCATTTGAAATTCAAATTGATCCTTTGAAATGTTCTGTTCGATAGCGAATGCTTTTACCTTTTCAATAATTGTATGATCGTGAGAAGCTATGGCCGTGTAGCTTCCGTTATTTAGGTGGATCTTAATAATGTTCAGATAATTTTTGTCAATTGTCGCCTTATCTTGATAGGCAACAGTCTCTGATTCTTTGTAAGCCCCTTTTACTAAACGAAGTGGTACTCCTTTTAGGCTCTTTACATCGTCTTCCGCACGATGTAAATAAGCTTGAATTACGGTTCCAACGTTATCAAACTGATGTTCATTTCGTAAAATGGACAAAATACGTAACGTCTGCTCACAATGTGAGTAATCTTCCATATCAATACGGATAAAAATAGTAAACGCTTGGGCGACTTCGCAAATTCGTTTCATATTATATAAACAAAAACTTTCATCGATGTCTAGCCCTAGTTGTGTCATTTTTAATGATAAATTGCATTCAACGCCGGTTTCGTGGATGGCACGTAAAACGGCTAAGCAAGCCTCTGTGGATTCAATGGCTTCTTCTCTTTCTGTAACAAATTCTCCTAAATGGTCAAGGGTACAAGCGACTCCTTTTTCATTTAATAATTGAACATTTTTAATGGCATCCTCTAAGGTAGCCCCTGCTACAACTTGAGAAGCGCCAAACTTCAGTCCCCATTTTTTTGCGGCCTTATTTAACGATTTATTTTTAGCTAGCTGCATAAATACTGAACGAAGTGGTTGTTCTAGGACCATAATTCATTCCTCCTACAAATGATGTAAACGCTATACACTTCTTAATGCAAAAAGTGTGCCAACTTAAAAAGGGTTAACAGTAGTGTTTTTTCGGTAAATCGTCTAAAATATAGACATTAAGTGACAAAAGTGTCTAATGTGTATAATGAATAAGGAGGGTCGCCTTTGCAAACCTCATTAAAAGATGTAGCGGAACCTTACACTGGTAAAGTCGAAGAAGGTAGCTGGACATTACCAGAGTCAACGTTACTCATGAATTTACCTGCTTTTAGCGATCAAATAGCAACGATCTATACAGTAAATGAATCAAACGATGTTGTAGGCAGAGTGAAAAAAGAACTTATCCCCTCACTTCTTCTTTATGAATTAAAGCGGTATCATTCTTTTCACGAAACGTTAGTGACGGCAATGAATGACGCAGTTACAATTGTGAATCATGAAAGTGAGATACTAGCCATTAATCATCGTTCTGAGGAACTTTATCATCTAAATAATGAAAACGTTAAAAAGAAACCGTTACAACAGTTTTTTGAAGAAGATGCTCTCGTACTATGGTCAGTGCTTCGAGATAAGCAGCCGGTCATGAATCAATATAATCAGCCAAAACAAGGTTTACACGTTATTGTGAATACTGTTCCGGTATTCTTAGGTGTAGAGTGTATTGGTGGAATTTCAATTGAACGAGACATAACCGACGTTGTTAAGTTAAACGAAAAACTATCATCAACAACAGCAAGCTTACATGATTTAAACGGACAAGTAGCTGACGAACCTTTTCAGAAGATCATTGGTCGAAGTAAGCCGATAACTCAAGCAATTGATATGGCTCGTAAAGTAGCTAAAACAGAAGCCAATTTATTGCTAACCGGGGAAAGTGGTGTAGGAAAGGAACTTTTCGCAGAGGGGGTTCATCAAGCTAGTAACCGGAACAAAGAGCCTTTTGTTGCAATTAACTGCGGCGCAATCCCATCAGCGTTGTTTGAAAGTGAATTATTCGGCTATGTCCCGGGAGCTTTTACAGGCGCAGTTAAAGGTGGAAAAAAAGGAAAGCTAGATGTTGCAAAAGGGGGTACTCTTTTCTTAGATGAAGTAGCAGAAATGCCCCTCGAATTACAGGTGAAGCTGTTACGTGTTCTACAGGAACGAGTATTTTATCGCGTAGGCGATCATAAACCAATTCCCCTGGATGTACGTATTATTGCAGCAACGAATCGTCATTTAGAAGAGATGATTCAAGAAGGTACCTTTCGAGAGGATCTTTATTATCGCCTGCATGTCATTCAAATTCACGTGCCACCTTTACGTGAACGACTCGATGATTTACCGGAGTTAATGCAACGATTCGCTCACGAGTTTGCCATTCGCTATGATAAAGTTGTCCCAACGTTTGATCCAGAAGTCATGTATATGCTTATGAATCATCGTTGGGAAGGGAATATTCGTCAATTACGTAATCTAGTTGAGCGGGTGATCATTTTAACAAATGATACAGAGGATCGTGTGCATTGGTATCATTTACCCGATTCTTTTCAAAAGCAGATGAATCATGTCTCCTCTGCAAATTATTCAAGAAACGATGAACGAAGCGAGATACTTGCCGCTTTGGAAAAAACGTTTGGCAACAAATCCGCTGCTGCAAAATTGCTTGGTGTTTCGAGAGCGACCTTATACAATAAGCTCAAGCACTATAATCTGTAAAACGAATTGTCTAATTAGACAGTTATGTATAGACAAAAAAAGACACGCGCAGGAGCGTGTCTTTTTCATTTTAGTACATTTCCGAGATTGTTTTTGCTTGCATATGAAGGACTAAATAATCTGGGCCGCCTGCTTTTGAATCGGTACCGGACATTTTGAACCCACCAAATGGGTGATAACCAACGATGGCACCTGTGCAGTTACGGTTGAAATAAAGGTTTCCAACGTGGAAATCATATTTGGCTTGCTCGATTTTTTCGCGGTTATTTGTAATAACAGCTCCAGTCAGGCCATATTCCGTATTGTTGGCAATGTCTAAAGCCTCATCATAGCTTGTCGCCTTACTAATCGCGAGAACAGGACCGAAGATCTCTTCTTGCATGATTCGAGCTTTAGGATCAACGTCAACGAACACAGTTGGATGAATAAAGTAACCTGTTGAATCATCGCTTTGTCCACCTGCTGCAAGCTTTCCTTCTTCTTTGCCTATCTCAATATAACTAGTAATTTTATCAAATGCAGCTTGATCAATTACAGGTCCCATATAAAGATTTGTTGGTTCTGCAGGGTTTCCAACAGTTAATTCTTTTGTGCGTGCCACTACTTTTTCAACAACTTCATCGTACACATCTTCATGAATTACTGCACGAGAACCTGCTGAACACTTTTGACCTGAGAAGCCGAAAGCGGAAACGACAATAGCGTCTACAGCTGTCTCAATATCTGCTTCACTGTCGACAACAACAGTATCCTTACCGCCCATCTCTACGATGACACGTTTTAAATGATTTTGCTCTTTTTGAACGATTGCTGCTTTCTCATAAAGACGAACACCTACATCGCGTGAGCCAGTAAAGGAAATAAGAGCTGTTTTCGGGTGTTCAATTAAGTAATCACCGATTTCGCTACCGCTACCAGGAACGAAATTAATGACGCCTTTAGGAACGCCAGCTTCTTCAAGAACTTCAACAAATTTAGCCGCAATAACAGGTGTTGTACTTGCCGGCTTTAAGAGTACAGTATTTCCTGTAACGAGTGGTGCTACCGTGGTACCTGCCATAATGGCAAAAGCGAAATTCCAAGGTGAAATGACAACTGTCACTCCTGTTGGCGTATAGATATAGTTATTTTGTTCACCAACGCGGCTATTAACTGGTTTGCCGTTTGCAAGTTCAATCATTTGACGCCCATAGTACTCAAGGAAATCAATGCCTTCTGCTGTGTCTCCATCAGCTTCTTTCCAAGGTTTACCGCCTTCTTTTACAAGCATAGCAGTAAATTCGTGCTTACGACGACGGACAATCGCTGCAGCACGAACTAAGATGTTGGCGCGCTCTTGTGGTGTTACTTTTCTCCATGATTCAAATGCAACACTTGCAGCTTCAATTGCTTGCTCTGCATGTTCTTTAGTCGCTTTTCCTGTTGTTCCAATAATTTCAGTTTTATTGGAAGGGTTATAAGACGTTAATTTGTCGGTAGTATCAACACGCTCACCATTAATAACAAGTGGGTAGTGACCACCAAGCTGAGCTTCAACTTGTTTAATCGCATCTAATAGGTCTTTCTTATTTTCTTCAATTGTAAAATCAGTGAATGGTTCATGTGTGTAAGGTAATAACATCGTAATCCTCCTCAATAATCAGTTTCATTTATATCTAATGCAAGAAGCATGCCAAGTCTTTTGAAATTGTAGGAGAACGTATAAAAAAGGTATACTTTTCTTAATAAGAGTAGGAGGTTTAGCAATGGAAAAGCAGCGAATAGCTATCATTGGAGCAGGTCGTATGGGAAAAGCAATCGCAACACAGGTTCATTCCCATTTTCAATTAACATTGTTAAATAGAGGCTCTAAACAAGGTCAGGAATTAGCCGCTTACTTGAATGTAGCCTATTCAACAGACTTTCGTTGTTTAAACGCAATGAATCTTATTCTGTGTTGCGTGCCTCAAGATGCAACAGCGTCTGTGCTGAATAGCATTGCGCAACATGCTAGCCCTAACACCATTATTATGAATTGTTCCACAAAAGCATGGATTGATAAGGAGATTAAACAAGCTTACAGTAAGTTGCATTTTGTAGAAGCAAAAATTATTGGCCATGCGACATCAATTGAAGCAGGGAAACAGGCTGCTATAGTTGCAGATGCGACGAGCAAAAGCGTGCAAGAAGGTGTTTCATCCCTTTTTTGTCCGTTTGCAACCGTTCTGTTTGAACATCCTGCAGTAGTTGAAAAGGTAAATCAAATTGCAACACAGATTGGCATTCGAGCAGCTGTTACATTAGAACAAGAGGTAGAAAGAGAAAAACTTCCCCCTTTTATAAAAGAAGTCTTAATTGACAATGTATGCGCAGGCGTTATGAGTGCTTATGTACGCAATGATTTAGGGCATTTTGCAAAACAGATAGTAGCTGATTTACAGGAAAGGAAAGATACAAATGAAAGAAATTTATAGCAACATCATTCAGTTTAGAGGGGATCATGAAACATTTGGATACGAACAAGGCATGGAAATCAAAGCGTCACTCATTACAAAAAATCGTTCAAATCAATGGAATGTGCGCAAGCAGCGTTTTTCAATTGATGTACACGAAGCAAAGCGGGAAATAAGCGCTGTTTCAAAAGGAATTTGGCAAGAGCTTCTCGGAATGCAACAAGCACTTGAATGGACGATGGAAGAGGTGTTAAAAGAGTTTGGTGGCTACAGAGTGCCTTATTTAAAGTCGGGGTGTTCCATTGCTACAGGTGATCATTATTTAATTCGCAACTATGATTACCATCCTAAAACGTATGAAGGTCGATATACCTTATTTAAACCGACAGATGGTGGATTAGCGGTTGCAGCTCCCAGTCAACGTATTACCGGTCGAATGGATGGAATGAACGAAGCAGGATTAGCAATGGGCTACAATTTTATGAATCGGAAGAAGCCTGGTGCTGGATTTATTTGCTGTATGATTGGGCGGTTTATATTAGAGACATGTGAGACTGTGGATCAAGCTGTTACGCTATTAAAAAATATCCCACATCGCCATTCGTTTAGCTATATTGTTTATGATCAAAGTGGAAGAACCGTTATTATTGAGGCAACACCTAGGGAGGTAGCCATCCGTTCAAGCACACGGTGCACGAATCATTTTGAAACACTTGTTTCTGAAAACCGTCACCATCTCGTGGACTCAACAAGGAGACTGGATGTTTTAAAAAAGAATCAACAAACAGCTATGTCAGCGAAAGAAGCATACCACTTATTTAATGCTGCAAATAACGGCTTATTCTCGGATTTATACGATAGTTGGGCAGGAACGATCCACACATCAGTTTATTTTCCTTCTTCACTACAGGCGTGGTTTACTCTCGGACCTAACCAAGAGCCGACAAGAATTGATTTTAAAAAGTGGGTAGAGGGAGTGCCCATTGCGTTGGGCCAAATAACAGGAACGATTGATACAAATGTGCCTTTTTTACATATGGATGACCCTGCTGATTGGTATCGGTAAAACGTGTGATACAATGCTACATTCTGTACATCCTATTCTAAAAAGAAAGGGTGGAAGGAATGAAGATTTTCTTTTTGACGCAGGTCGTTTTTTTCTTGTTTTTTCTGATAGGATCAAACCCTGCCTACGGAGCGGAAAAAGAAGTAGTACGCATACTACATACAAATGATATTCATGGCAGGGTGGTAGAAGGTGAAGGTTTTGGGTTTGCAAAATTAAAGACGCTGATCGATTTTAACTGTGAAGGAGACTGTCTTCTAGTTGATGCAGGCGATACCTTTCATGGAACACCATTTGTTCAAGCCTCTAAAGGAGAAGTAGCAGTTTCTTTAATGAATGATTTGCATTACGACGCTTTTGTGCCAGGTAATCATGATTTTAACTATGGCTTTAGGCACCTTCTTCATTTACGTAAGCAAGCAAAGTTTGTCTTTTTGGATGGGAACCTTTTTTATAAAGGGAGGAAAGAACAGCCCTTTTCCCCATTTATAATAAAAACCGTCGCAACTAAAAAAATTGGTCTTTTTGGCTTAACAACAACGGAAGCGCTAAACAAAACAAATCCAAACAATGTAAAGGAAATTGAACTAACGAATCCAATTAACCAAGCAGCAAACATCGTTGATCAATTAAAACAGGCGCAAGTGGATCTTATTGTTGCAGTTGTGCATCTTGGTGTGGAAGGAAGTCCTGAAACAAGTAAACAACTAGCAGAGCTAGTTCCAGATATTGACGTCATTATTGATGGGCATAGTCATACGTTGTTACCAGAGGGTCAAGTCGCGGAAAACAACACATTGCTTGCAAGTACAGGAGCGCATCTTCAAGCCCTTGGCCTTGTGACAATTGAGTATGATGATGATCTGCTTATTAAGAAGGCTCAGCTAATTAAACCATCTTCCACAACAAGGGAGCATCTCGTTACAAAGGAGAAGCTTCACATGTTATCCGACCGTTTAACTAAGGAAGGCAGAAAAGTTGTTGGATTCACTCCCGTTGCCTTAATAGGCGATCGTCAACATGTTCGCGTGGGCGAAACGAACCTTACTCAATTTCTAACAGACGCCATTCGTAAAAAGACTAATGCAGATATTGCTCTTTTAAATGGTGGAGCCATCCGTTCTTCAATTCCAAAAGGCACTGTGACGAAAGCAAATCTCCAGTCTACTTTTCCTTTTGAGGGTTCCATTGTAACGGTAGATGTTAGTGGTCAAGTGTTAGTGGAGATGATTGAACACGGTATACGTGATTACCCATTAGAAAATGGCAAATTTCCACATGTCAGTGGAATGAAAGTAGCAGTCAAGTGGAAAGAAGGAACGCCGGTTGTTGAAGCAGTCACGCTAGATAATGGTATGTTTAGTTCATCGTCACGGTACACAATCGCTACAAGTGATTTTATTTATAGTGGAGGCGATGGTTATCCAAATCAACCTGGGCGATTTCTGAACAAGTATGGTTCTATACAAGATTGTTTTGGTGATTATATGAAAACACAAAAACCTATGGCAACGATTCATAATCGAATTGTAGGTCTAGAAGCGAATGAAAGCGGGAAGAGAAAGGATTAAGAAAAACGGTTGGGAAGCAGGAGGAAACAAGCGTGAAGAAAAAAACCAAAAGGATGCTTTGGAGTATTGGTGGTGTATCAGTTGTTTTAGGTGGGACACTTGTTGCGGCTAGTTATTACTTATTTACGATGGCAATTGCAAGGAGTACACGCAATGTCGATCTTTATGCGGGAGAGGGAGAAGCAAAAGAAGAGCTAGAGAACATTGCTGAATTAATGGAGCGTGGAGAACAATGGTTAGCCCAAAAAGAGGTGGAACGACTGGAACAACAAACGTATGATGGATTAACACTTTATGGTCGCTATATCGCAAATAAAGACCAAACAGGAAAACTGGCTTTCCTTCTTCACGGCTACCGAGGCGACAGTAGTGAAATGGGACTAGCTGGAAAAATGTATGAAGAAGAGGGTTATGATCTTTTTTTACCAGATGCACGTGCACATGGTGAAAGTGAAGGTAATTATATAGGCTTTGGCTGGCTTGAGCGACAGGATCAACTAAACTGGTTAAACCAATTAATCGCAGAAAAAGAGCTAAAGCAAATCGTGATTCATGGAGAATCCATGGGTGCTTCAACAGCTTTAATGGTGGCTGGTGAAAAGGACTTACCAAAGGAAGTAAAGGTTATTATTGCAGACAGTCCATATACAGCAGTAGATGAGGAATTGTCGCACCAGATGAAAAACTTGTTTCAAATTCCGAGCTTCCCATTCTTACAGATGGGCAGTGCACTATCGAAGCGAATAGTTGGGTATACGTTTAAAGAAGCTTCTGCCCTTGAGCAAGTAAAAAACGAGACGCCACCGCTGCTCTTTATTCATGGCAGTTCAGATGATTTAGTACCAACATACATGTCTAGAGAGTTATATAATACCGCAACTACGAAGGAAAAAGAGATTTGGATTGCGAATGGTGCAGGCCATGTTGGCGCAAAGTTAACTGAGCCCTCTGTTTATTATAAGCATGTATGGTCGTTTGTGAATCGATATATAAAGTAACCCGAACTCTTTTTTAATTGAAGTTGACGCTACCTATTGACGTATGTCGTGAATTCGGTAAAATAAGAAATGAGTTAGCACTCGGAGCGATCGAGTGCTAAAAAGGTGTTAGATGATAAGGGGTGTACAAAAATGGAAAAGAAACAATTTCAAGCAGAGTCAAAACGCTTGCTAGAGATGATGGTTAACTCGATTTACTCGCAAAAAGAAATTTTCCTTCGTGAGCTAATTTCAAACGCCAGCGATGCGATTGATAAAATGTACTACCGCTCACTGACAGACGAAAATCTTCAGTTTGAACAAGATAAGTATGCGATTTACGTACAAGCAGACAAAGAAGCAAGAACGTTGACCCTTCGTGATACTGGGATTGGTATGACGAAAGAGGAGCTTGAAGCGAACCTTGGAACGATTGCAAAAAGTGGTTCTCTGGCATTTAAGAAAGAAAATGAAATTAAAGATGGCCATGATATTATTGGACAATTCGGCGTTGGATTTTATGCGGCATTTATGGTGGCAGATCAAGTCGCTGTGGTGAGTCGTTCCGTTGATAGTGATCAAGCCTATTTGTGGCAATCAGATGGTACAGACGGCTATACAATCGAGCCAGCCGAAAAAGACGAAGTTGGAACAACTATAACACTTTATTTAAAAGAGAATGGTGAGGAAGAATCATTTGATGAGTATTTAGAGGAATATCGACTTAAACAAATCATTAAAAAGTATTCTGATTTTATCCGTTACCCAATTAAAATGAATGTGACGGTGAGTAAGCCAAAAGAAGATAGTGAAGAAGAGTATACAGAGTTTGAAGAAGAACAAACTCTTAATAGTATGATCCCAATATGGCGCAAAAATAAAAGTGAACTAACGGACGAAGACTATGTTCAATTTTATCAAGACAAGCGCTATGGTTTTGATAAACCGTTAGAGCATATCCATGTGGCGGTTGATGGAGCCGTTCGGTATAATGCCATTCTATTTATTCCTGAAAACACGCCTTATGATTATTATTCGAAGGAATTTGAAAAGGGTCTGGAATTATACGCAAATGGCGTCTTAATTATGGAGAAGAGCGCTGAACTAGTACCAGATTACTTTAGTTTCGTAAAAGGAATGGTTGACTCAGAGGATTTATCCCTCAATATCTCGCGAGAAATGCTGCAGCATGATCGTCAGCTACAGTTAATTGCAAAAAATATTAAATCGAAAATTAAGAGTCAGCTAAAAACCATGCTAAAGAAAGATCGAGAGAAGTACGACAAGTTCTATCAAGCATTTGGCCGTCAATTAAAATTCGGCGTTTACAACGATTTTGGTGCCAATAAAGACGACCTTCAAGACTTATTGTTATTCCATTCTTCTACAGAGAATAAGCTTGTTTCGTTAGCAGACTATGTGTCTCGTATGAAAGAAGATCAAACCCAAATTTACTATGCAACGGGCGATTCTGTTGAGAGAATTGCAAAACTACCTCAAACAGAAATGGTTGCAGATAAAGGATATGAGATTCTTTACCTTACAGAAGATGTGGATGAGTTTGCGATTAAGATGTTACGCGAATACGATGGAAAAGAATTCATTTCGGTTTCAAGTGCTGACTTGAAAATTGACGACGATGAAAAAGCAGAACAAGAAACAAGCGAAGAAGATACAGCGATGTTTAGCAAAATGAAAGAAATCTTAACTGGAAAAGTAAAAGACGTACGAACGTCCAAACGACTTAAAACGCATCCTGTTTTCTTAGCGGCTGATGGGGACATCACGATTGAAATGGAAAAAGTGCTTCAAGCGATGCCAGACAATCAGCACGTGAAGGCTGAAAAAGTATTAGAGTTAAATGGCAATCATGATGTGTTTGCTTCATTAAAACAAGCGTACGGACAAGATGATGAGAAGTTTGCACTCTACACGAATCTTCTTTATAGCCAAGCGTTGTTAATTGAAGGGTTACCACTAGAAGATCCAGTTGAGTTTACAAAAGACATGTGTAAAGTCATGGTGTGAAGAATAAGTGGAGGATCATTTAGGTGATCCTCTTTTTTTGCAGGAAAAGTAGAGAATGGTTCCGAACTAAATGGAGAGAGGGGTGACGAGTATGTCAATTGTGCTGAATAAAAAAGAGTTTCATCAAGAACCTTACGAATTTTATAAGGAGATCCGTCCTCATGATGCCTTTGCAAAGGTGAAATTAGTGAGTGGTATTCAGGATTCATGGGTTGCGTTTACATATGAAGCGGCTGAAGCAGTCTTAAAAGATGAACGATTTGTAAAAAATCCAAGAGCGGTTTTCCCAGACGTCAGTGAACATGAATTGATGCCAATTACCCACAGCATGTTGTTTGCTGATCCACCAGATCATCGACGGTTGCGAAGTCTTGTTCAGCGAGGTTTTACACCGAAAATGATTCAACGCCTTCAAGGTCGAATTGAAGAAATTGCAAAGATACAAGTCGAACAAATGAAAGGGAAGGAAACCGTTGATTTAATTGCAGACTATGCATTTCCTATTCCTATTATTGTTATCTGTGAATTACTTGGTGTCCCTCCTGAGGACCGCTTAGACTTTCAAAGATGGTCTAACAGTATGGTAGAAATAAACGACGATCCAAGTTTTTATGAGCAAGTTGAAGCGCATATGAAAGAATTTCAGCTTTATATTGAACAATTGCTGGCCGAGAAGCGAATCCATCCTCAAGACGATTTGCTTTCAGAGCTGATCCGTGCAGAAGAAGATGGGGATAAGCTATCGGTTCAAGAATTATATGGTGCCATTATGCTCATGATCGTTGCCGGACATGAAACGACAGTTAATTTAATTGCCAATGGAATGCTCGCCTTGTTTACACATCCTGAGCAGTTAAAAAAATTAAAAGAATCACCAAGTTTAATTGATGGAGCCATTGAAGAGATTTTACGATTTAATGGTCCAGTTGAGTTTAGTACTGATCGCTACGCAAAAGAATCGTTTACGTTCATGGGCAAACAGCTGCAAAAAGGAGATCATGTTCTCGTTTCTCTTGCGTCAGCAGATCATGACCCGGCAGTTTTTTCAGAGCCGGACAAACTTGTTATCACTCGTGAAAAAAGTCCGCACCTTGCGTTTGGAAAAGGAATTCACTATTGCCTAGGTGCGCCACTCGCACGATTAGAAGGGAAAATAGCGATTCAAACATTGCTTAACACCTTCCCAGAGATTCAAATAAATACAGCACTCGCTAATTTGGAGTGGCGACAAAGCTTCGTCATTCGCGGCTTAAAAGAACTGCCGGTGAAATTGAATTAATGGTTGAGGAGCACGCTCCATCCATAAAAGCCCAAGTGTTTTGACACTTGGGCTCAAAGAAGTTGGAACAACAATTAAAAAAATAGTAATCCAATTGAAATGGGGACAAACGACCAAATTAATAAAATCAAACAAAACCCCATAATGTCACGTACTTTTAAACCGGCAATGGCAAGAACAGGTAATGCCCAGAATGGTTGAATCATATTGGTCCATGCGTCTCCCCATGCAACGGCCATTGCCACCCGAGCCGTATCAGCCCCGAGTTCGATGGCGGCTGGTATCATGATGGGTCCTTGTACTGCCCACTGTCCACCTCCAGAAGGAATAAACATATTAATTAACCCTGCACTGATAAAGGTCAAAAAAGGGAGTGTTGTTTCAGTTGAAATCTGGACAAACCAGAGCGCAATCGTATCAGATAGTCCAGAAGCGACCATCATGCCCATAATTCCTGCATAAAAAGGGAATTGAATAATAATACCGCCTGCATTCTTTACACCTTCATTAACTGATTGAAGTAAGCGTTTAGGTGTACGATGAAACAGAATGCCAAGAAACAAAATCGTGAAGTTCACGATGTTAATGTTTAAGTCAAGGCCGTTGGTGGCAAAATGAAACACGACAAATAGCATCCCAGCGCCTCCGATAACGAAGGATAAAATGTGGCTATTTTCTAAGCGTTCAGCAGGAGTTGCTGCTTTATCTTTCGTTACAGCAAGCTCGTTCTTTAACTCTGTTTCTAAGAACAAAGGGTCTATGTAGGTTTTGTGCTTAATCGATTTTAATGAAAAATAGTTAATAATGGGCAAAGTCGCTATTAACGTAGCAACGATAAAAATGTTATAAGGGCTTAATAACGTTTGTGTAACAGGAATAATTCCTAAGGACTCTACTAGAAAATGATCTTCACTGGCAATCGTTAGTGGGATAGAGGCGGACAAACCACCATGCCATACGAGAAATCCGCTATAAGCTGCTGCTATAAGTAATCGGTAATCGACAGTTGGTACACGTCTAACCACATGTTTAGCAAATAAGGCACCAACAACAAGACCGAAGCCATAGTTTAGTAAACAGGCGAGAGAGGCAACAACGGTGACGAGAACAACCGCTTGTCCAGGCGTGTGTGCAAGGAGCGCTAAGCGTTTCATTAATGTAGACATAACGTTAGTGCTAGCAAGAATATACCCAGTCACAACGATTAGCGTCATCTGCATGGTGAAGGCAAGTAAATCCCAAAATCCACCTCCCCAGTACTGAATCATGTCCATAGGACCACTACTTGTTAATCCTAATCCAAGTACAAAAACAACAATGGTTAACAAAAGAGCAAAAATAAAGGCATCAGGTAAATAACGCTGAACAATGCGGTCAAAAAAACGAATCACAACACCAAACACAGCAAAACCACCTTTCTTATTTAAGCGAAATGTATGCGCTTTCTTATACGGTATAGTAGTTTTAAGAAAGAGTCAATTGATCAAAAAAACCCTCTCAGACGAATGAGAGGGGTGTTGGTTATAGACGATGTACATTTGACTAGCGCACTGTACTTGGAACGTTATTAAAACAACGCTCGTAAATCCATACATAATCTTTTTTCGTTAAATCACGAGGATTCCCAATGGTTTGTGGGTCTTTTAAAGCTTCTTCAGCCCATCGATCCACTTGCTTAGGATCAACACCTTGTTCTTCAAGTGTCGGCACTTCTAATTCTTCTACAAGATCATACATGTACTGAACAGCGGCTTTTGCAGCTTCTTCTGTTGTCATGTCAGCTGTGTTTATACCAAACGCTTGAGCAATCCTTGCAAAACGTCCTGGCGCACCTTTCCAGTTAAACTCCATTACTGGTCCCATCATCGCTGCTACACATTGACCATGGGCAACTGGTACAATACCACCTAACGACTGACTCATTGCGTGAGCGGCTCCGGCTGATTCACTGCCATAAGATAAGCCTGCTAACATGGCTGCTTGAGCCATACCATAACGTGCCTCTAGGTCATCACCGTCTGAAAATGCGCGACGAATGTACGTAGCCGCATATTCAATGGCAAGAAGGGCAACAGCATCGGTTACAGGTTGTGCATATTTCATGGTATAGCACTCCACTGCATGAGCAATGGCATCAATGCCAGTCATTGCCGTAACGTGTGGAGGCATTGATGTGTGAAGTTCTGGATCGATAATGGTTAGATGAGCAGCGATTAATGGACCGCCCGTATTAAACTTATACTCTCTTTTTTCATCCGTAATGACCGCCCACTGAGTCACTTCTGAACCAGTCCCAGCCGTGGTTGGAATGGTTGCTAGTGTAGGGATTCGGTTCTCTAACGGTTTTTTGCCATCAGCAGCTTCATAATCAAGAACAGAGCCTTCGTGCGACACTTCAACCCCGATCGCTTTTGCTGTATCCATGGAAGATCCTCCACCAACAGCGACAAGCCCATCGCAATCATTTTCTAAATAAAAGGCAGAACCACGAGCAATTAGTTTTGTCGGAGGGTTTGGTTCTACTTCATTAAAGAGGACCACCTTGACACCTGCTTCTTTTAAACTGTCTTCAACTGGCTTTGTTACACCAGCTTGGTAGATTCCTGGATCTGTAACAAGAAGTACTTTCTTTGAACCGAATGCTTTTATCTCTTCTCCTAAGTGTTTAATAGCGCCAATGCCATGCTTTATAGCAGTTGGTACTTCAAACGTGTGGTAACTTAACATGGATTCAACTTTCATGTGCATACTCATAAATTAGATCGCTCCTTTTAGTATTAGTCTTTTAAGATTGAAACCAATTGACTGGTTGTGGCTGTTTATTACGGAAAATGTGTTTCACTTCGGTATATTCTTCTAATCCGATTTTGCCTAATTCACGCCCGAAGCCAGATTGTTTGTAGCCGCCCCAAGGTGCTTGTGCAAAATAAGGGTGGAAGTCGTTAATCCAAACAGTACCCATGCGCAATTTGCTGGCAACGTGTTCAGCTTTATCAATATCGGCTGTAAAGACAGCTCCTGCTAATCCGTAGATCGTATCGTTTGCTTTAGCGATCGCTTCTTCTTTTGACGTAAACGTTTCGACGGTTAATACCGGACCGAAAACTTCCTCTTGCACAATGCGCATATCATGCTTACAGTTTGTAAAGATTGTTGGCTCTAAAAAGAATCCGTTTTTCAGTTCATCGGCATCTGGTCGTTTGCCGCCGACAGCAAGGGTAGCGCCTTCATCTAATCCAATCTGAATGTAACGCTCTACTTTCGATCGATGTTCAGCAGAAATTAAGGGACCAGATTCGGTACTTTCATCAAAACCGTTTCCTAGTTTAATGCGCTTAGTACGCTCAATTAATGCATGAACAAATTCATCATGAATCGACTCCTCAACTAGCAGTCTAGAGCCAGCAGAACATACTTGCCCAGCATGGAAGAAAACGGCATTTAAAGCTTGGTCAACCGCTGTAGCGAAGTCTGCATCAGCGAACACTATGTTTGGGTTTTTACCGCCTAGTTCAAGGGCAATCTTTTTTACATTGCCACTTGCTGCTTGCATGATTTTCTTACCTGTCTCAATTCCTCCTGTAAACGAAACAAGGTCAACATTATGGCTTTCGGATAAAACGGAACCGACTTCTGTACCTGTTCCTAGTACAAGGTTAACAACACCATCTGGGAATCCTACTTCTTCAAAGAACTCAAACACTTTTGCTGTAGTGAGAGGCGTTAGTTCACTTGGCTTCATAACAAGTGTATTTCCTGCTACTAAAGCAGGTGCTAACTTCCATGCCGCTTGAAGTAATGGATAGTTCCATGGTGTAATTTGCGAGCAAACACCGATCGGTTCACGAACAACTTTACTAGTCGAGTCAGGGATAGGGCTTTCAATGATTTCACCGCCATCTTTATCGGCGAGTCCGGAAAAGTAGAAAAATACGTTTGCAATATCATCCATATCGCCTAGACTTTCTTCTAGCGTCTTGCCAGTATCTAACGTTTCTAAATGAGCGAGTTCCTCACGCTGATCTTTAATTTTTTGACCAACAAGACGAACCATTTCTCCTCGTTCACTTGCTGGTATATGTGGCCAATTCCCTTCATCAAATGCCGTTCTTGCTGCATGAATAGCCCGTACTGCATCGTTTTTCGTTCCTTCTGCAGCAGTGGCAATCGATTCTTGATTGAATGGATTAATGATTGAGCGAGTCTGTTGGTTTTCTGCATCTACCCATTTTCCATTAATGAACAGCTGGACGTGCATAGCAAATAACCACCTTTCATTTTGTTTAATATATTTTAAACGATTAATACAAACTAACTCTATCATTGTCTTTTTTTAATGTCAAAGGAAAAGAGCCTGCTGCTGTATCGGATCTTTTTTTCAGCAAGATAAAAAAGATGAATATCCTCAAGCTAGGAAATTCATCTTTACGTACACTATTTGCAGAACTCATTTATTCGCGTCTTTATATTTTTCAACAAGTTCTTTCGCTAGATTACCTGTTCGAAATTGGGTGACAAGCATATCAAGAAACTCATAATAGGCAAGAGAGGAATGGATTTTATCTAAGGTAAATGAAGCTTCAGCGCGAATCTCTTCAGGCACTTTTTCATTCTCAATGAGTTCTTTGTAATAGGGAATAGCTTCTTTTATGGCTGCCATATTGACATCGCGCTCTCGTTCCCAGCGGCGAGTGAAAAAAGAAGTGAAGAACTGGAAGAAGTCCTGTTCCGCTTCGTATAGATCTTTTCGTTCTCCTTTGCGATAAACTCGATGAATGATATTTTCATCTAATAACTTGCGAACCCCAATACTCATACTACCTTTACTCATACCAAGTTCATCCCGAAGTTCATTTAAATTCATAGGGTCGTCACTCAAGTATAGGGTAGCATATAATTGTCCAATGGAACGATTTACGCCGTAAATATCCATTGTATCAGCAATGCCGTCTTTTATAATTGCGTGTATACGATCAAGTTCTTCTCGAGCTTGTTCTTTATCCATGTTTGACGTCTCCTTATCAATAGCTAGATCTTAGGAAAAAGTGTAAGCGTTTTTGTTTGACAGATCAAGTAGCTATGTTACGATTGAATTTAATTCGTTTAAATCGTTCTAAACAAATTTTACAAAAAGAAATGGAGAGATGCAAGTTGAAAAGACGATTTTGGCCAATCATTGCTATTGTACCACTCACGTTAGCCGCGTGTGGTGAGAGTGAAAGTCAGTCCTCATCGGACAAGGAAATTGAATTAACATATGTTGCGTGGGATTCAGAACTTGCATCGAACTACGTTATAAAAGAAGCGTTAGAGCAAGCAGGCTATGATGTCACATTAACTGTTGTAGAGCAAGCCATTATGTGGCAAAGTGTGGCTGATGGGAGTGTTGATGGACACGTGGCCGGTTGGTTACCAGATGACATGAAAGCAGATTATGAGCGTTATCAAGATGAGATTGTCGATTTAGGTGCGAATCTTGAAGGCGCTCGAACAGGACTTGCTGTTCCAACATACATGGAAGTGACAAGTATTGAAGAATTGAATGCTGATATTGTGGCAGAAATAACCGGAATTGATGCAGGTGCAGGGATTGCCATTGCAACAGAAGAAGTAATTGATGCGTATGATCTTGATATTGAGCAAACGCTAAGTACAGATGCTTTTATGACCCAACAGTTGCGAAATGCTTACGAAAATGAAGAGCCGATTGTTGTTACAGCTTGGGAGCCTCATTGGAAATTTAATTCATTTGATTTGCGCTTTCTAGATGATCCGCAAGGGATTTATGCAGAAGAGGGTGAAATTCGAACGATTGTACGAGAAGGGTTAGAAGAGGAAGATCCTGATGCCTTCCGTATTCTTGATCAGTTTTACTGGACAGCAGATGATATGAATGAAGTGATGCTGTTAATTGCTGAAGAGGGGATGGACCCAGAGGATGCAGCAAAGCAGTGGGTAGAGGAAAATCAAGAGAAAGTGAGCGAATGGCTAGAAGGTGTTGAATAGTAGTAGAAGAACAGCCTCTCGAAAAAGAGAGGCTGTTTGGTCATTTACAAACGAGGATCAACGGGATCACTTTCAAGTGCCAATGTAGCGAGAACACATTCGTGCACTCGTTCAACCGATTCGCCAGCAACAAATCGATTAACCGCTTCAATTCCGAGTGAAAATTCTCTTAAGGCGAGCTTCTGCTTTTTAGCGCTGTTCCGTTTTTTCAATCGCTCAAGGTTTTTTGGCTCTAAGTAATCCATCCCATAAATGATATGAAGGTATTTCTGTCCACGAACTTTTATTGCAGGCTGAATGAGTTTACCTTTTTGTTTACAAATAAAGGATTCGGGTTTAATAATGATGCCTTCTTGACCGTCTTCTGTTAGAGCTTCCCACCAAGAGATGACTTCAGCCGCAGAAGTATCCGAATCAATTAATTTCCATTCCGTCTGTACAAATAAAGGGGAGAGCTCTGAAAATAGCTGATTTTGCTCCATATGCCAAGTATGGGGTTGATCAAAGAATGACCGATTACGATGAGCTAACACATGAAAGGGAGCAATTTGTATCCCCTCTAAGTTCTCTACTTCCCAACAATAGTTTTGATAAACTTCTTCAAAGATGTTTGCATGTTTCAGCTTCTTTTCAAATTCACTTACCCATTTAGAGAGGTCATGATCCAAGCTATTTGATAGCAATTTTGAAAGGAGCTGCATTCGATCTAACCGAGCGTTTTCAGCTACATGCGCATACTGTTTACTAATAAGCTCTTTTGCTTTTAAATTCCAAGGCATTATTTCAGCGTCTAAAAGAACAAAATCCGTATGGTGCTCTTCAAAGTAGGACTGTAAATCCTTGTTAAGCTGTTCAAGAATAGCTTGTTCTGTCGTTTTATCAAAAAAAGCTCTACCTTTTCTAGTATAAATAACACCAAGGCTTGGTCGGTCAATATAGGACAAGGCAGCTTCCTTTGTTTTAAACAAAAGCAAAACAGCTCGACTCCCCATATGCTTCTTTTCAGCAACCATTCGTGTGATTCCCTTTTGCTGATAGTAGTCAATGGCTTCTTGTGGGTGTTCTAAATACCCCTCTAACGACGATGGCAATGGTGTTGGACTCATGGTTGGAGGAATGTAGACTAGATCTTCTAATGGTAAAGTGACATGGGATAGGGCGTCAAAAGCTGGTATCACATGTTCCTCCCCTATATGGATGTCACCAAATAACTCAGTGGACGTAGTGTAACCGTGAATGTATTTAGCGATGTTCGGTACAGCAAATCGTGCTTTTTCAAGTTCATGTAATGGGTTGTGATTCCCATTAGAATAGTCGGTTTCGACGTCTACAGATAAGAGATCTCTTTCCGGATAACGAAACGCTGTAAGTTCACCACCAAAAACAGCGCCCTGATCAATATTAAGGGTACCATTTACCGTCATTGCTTTTTTCCGCGGATCATGTCCCCAAATAATAAGAGGGCTCGTCTTATGATGGACGGTCCAGTCTTTACGAATAGGTTTATGTGCGTCATCAAAACCGTCTGTTTCACCATATCTAGCGATATCACTAATCTCATGAGACTGCTTTCCAATCCACTCATCTCGTATGCCTGCATGAACACAGACTGCTGTTGCTACCCCATTTTTTTTCAATACATAATGAGATGGGGCTTTGAGTAATAGGTCTTTTAGCTGTTCTTTTAGCTTTGCTGCTTTCTCAACACCGTGTGCATGTTCGTAGGCAAGAAATTCCTGCTCTACCTTGTCGTCACCATGCGTAAGTTGAACCTGTTTCCCATCTAGCCAACGAGCAATTTTCCAACCATGATTGCTATCAACCATATACGCTAAGCCAGCCTGAATATGGTTATAAAAAAATTGAAGGGTTTGGAGCGATTTAGGGCCACGACTCATGATATCTCCTAATGAGAGAATCTTTCGTCCTTCTGGGTGGATATAAAAACCTGCTGTATTTTGTTGATAGCCTAATTTATGCAAGAGAATAAGAAATTCATCGAAACATCCGTGGATATCGCCGACAATATCTAGTCCTTTGCCAACATCTAATTCAATTGGCGATGTTACTGGACGAATGAGACGAACGGTTTCGTCTTCATAAATGGAATAGGATCTCGCGTAACGCTCTTTTTTTAGGAGGCGAAGCTGTTGCTTAAAGGTTTGAAGTTGCTGCTTTACACGTTTTTTGCCTCTAGGTTCATCACGTTCACTATCTCGAAGAAGGAGAGTGGCTTCCTTTGTATGAAAAACAAGTGTGAGAATAGGGAGATGGTGTGAGCGTGCTATGTTTCGGTAGCGCTCACGATCACTTGGATGAAGGTGGGTAGCGTCCACAATCGTCAACTTGTTTAAGCGACATCTTGACTCAATAATGGCATCCATCGTTTGGAAAGCCTCTGTAGATTGGATTCGATACTGTTCCATTAACGAACTAGCCTCATCTCTTGGACGATTTTTCCAATCAAGAAAGCGTAAGTCACCAACACGTTCACGATAATCATCAGAGCTTACAACTTCAGATGATTTTACTTGTTGGGTTTGGATCCAAGACTGAAGCAACGTCGTTTTACCACTGTTGGATGGGCCGACACAGAGTATAATGCCAGCATAAGGTACATAAACATCCATTTAATCAGTCTCCTTTCTTTGGAAGTGACATAGCTGAGTAGGATGACCAAACTGCTCGTGTTCCTCCCCAATTCCAGTAAACGTTAGGTCGTAAAAGCCAGTATTATTCTCCTTACACCATGTTTGAAACTGATCTCGTGTCCACTCAAAGCGATGATCTGAATGACGGTAACCATCACCCATATTGTAGAGCTGGTTGTACTCATAATTCGGTGTCGAAATGAAAAGTGTATGTGGACGGTAATTTGTCAAGATCATCTTCATCATTTTTGGTAAGCGATATTCTTCAATATGTTCAATCACTTCACATAGGATAATGATGTCTTTATTCTGTAAACGATTATCGTAATAAAATAAAGAACTTCTTATGGGAGTTGGCTGAAGGAAATCCGATTCTTGCGTGCGTTTCGTAAATTGTCTTAACGCACGAGTCATTGCCATTTCAGATGGCTCTACCGCTAATAACTCTTTAATTCCTTTTACATAGCCTAATTTCACTGTTAATTTTCCCTCACCGGAACCAAGGTCTACAACACTCGCTTTTTTTTCTAAGTCGGAGACTTTCTGAATAATCGTTTCATAACGCCTATCGTTTAATCGAATAACCGTTTCTTTTATTGGTTGATCGCCTTTCTGTTGTGTATGATCATAAATGGCTTTAAATCGTAACGCTTTTTCGTAAATATAAGCACGTTCAGGATGATCATCAAGCCATCCTTCTCCATAACGCTTCATTTTATCGATTTCTTTTTCATCAATAAAATAATGTTTATAGTCATCAAGAACAGGGATGAGAACAAATAACTGTCTTATTCCTGTTTGTAGAGTGGTGCGACCTTTTAACGTAATCATTTGAGCCGAGCTTTTTTCCTTTATAGTTAATGGCGCTTTTTGTTCCGCAAAATGAGTACTCACAGAGAAGCCGATGGGTTCAAATAAACGTTTGAGAAGAGATAAACTGGTTGCACTAGCCAATGGTCCGAATGAAAATTCAAACGAAAATGGATGGTCAACCCATGGCAAGTATGGATCCTTTGGCTTTCCATTTAGAGCGGTACCAAGTGCTGAACGAAGAAACGTGCAAAAGATACTGCTCACAGCAAATTCACGATCATTGATATAAGAAGTAATATCAAAGGATCGTGCGCTATTACGAGACAATTCAATTGGATCAGGTGTAACAAAGATGGTCACTTCAACAAAGTTCGTTGAGAAATGCGAAAAAAAGAGCCGAACGAGATGACCATTCACATCACGTTCATATAAGCGGTAAGGGTTTTTTGCAAGCAAATGTGATAAAACGTTAACATGCTCTCCCTCTGCCTTTATCGTTAATTGCACGTCGTTCTCTCCTTTTTTAGTAATCGTATAGCACTATCTTACTATGAAAATATGGAAAAAGGGACAAAATGAAAAAACATGAAGAGAACTAAATGAGGCGGGGTAGATTCCTGAATGAATGATCAAACAGTGCCTTAATCTGTTAAGACACTGAATATGGACAAGGGGACTAGTATAGTTGCACAGAAAAGTTTGTTTGAATCCTTCCAATTGTTTCTTCATGTTCGTTTAGAAACCGTGTGACGATCGCATACTGAATGTCACCTTGACCATGTACCTCAAACGTCTCATCCTCTAGCTCTTCTTCAGTCGAAGAGGAACCGTCAAATGTGACGAGTTGGTGCGAAACGGTGTGTGGGGATTCATAATGGAGAGCGATTTCCATTGTTTCCCTTAATTCAGCTTCATTTAAGGTGTCGCTGTTTTGAACTCTTCCTTCTTCATTTACCGGGGATAAGATAGCTTCATCACAATAATTCCAACAGATAGCAAATGATCTCGCTTCCATTTCTTCATTGTTCGAATTGTAAATAGAAACAATGGGAATTTCGTTCATTAGAGGGTCGGCTACAATCTCATCATGGGAGAGATCATTATTGGAACAACCAGCTAGAAAGAAAAAGAGAATAAAGAATAATCGTTTATTGATCATTTTCACCTTCTTTTCAATTATATGGATATTCATTTAGTTACCCATAAGACGTAAGGAGAAAACAAAAAATATGTATCAAAACCTCTAATTAGTGAATCAATTTGTATTGTTTGATAGAGTGTAGAAGAAAGGTGGAATAGTAATGAGGTGGAAACAAAAATCATTTCAACAGCTAACAACGACGGAACTATACGCTATTATTCAAGCACGAATGGATGTTTTTGTTGTAGAGCAGCAAAGTATGTATCAAGATTTAGATGGTATTGATCTACACGCTACGCATTTGTTTTTATCTGACGAGGATGGTTCAGTCCAGGCTTATGCGCGTTTCATTCCAAGTGGAATCCTATACCGTGAAGCATCAATTGGACGGATCTTGACGAGAAAAGAAAGTCGTGGCAAGGGATTAAGCCATTTATTGATGCAACAAGCCATGACGTTTTTACTAGAGGAACAAAAAGAAACTGCTATACGTTTACAAGCGGAATACTATATACGAGCTTTGTATGAACAATATGGGTTTATTCAAGTGTCAGAGATTTTTATAGAAGATGGCATTGAGCACGTGTATATGGTTTTAAAAGATGTTCATGCCTATCATAAGATGAAACGTTCTGTGGAGAGCGGCAAAGACACAACGACGAAGATGTTATAACAGATACAATAAATGCTGTTCAACCTTTGGGAGAAGCGCAGTCAATTGAAATTTAAAAGGGGGGCGAGACCATAACTAGAGTCACAATCTTGCCCAAGGAAAGCATCAACTTTTATTTTCGATAGAGCTAGTCGTTTCAAAGAAGAAGAGGTTAATGAAATACATTTCCCTTTTTATCAATAAAAAGGTGATCCACAACGGTTCGCTCAAACGGCGTTCCATCCTTTGTTATGCCGTTGTAATCCGTGGTTATCGTTTGTGATGTGTTGCTCTTCATTGGCAGATGGAACGTGTGAAGAGCGTCAAGAGTTGCATCTTCAACATGAAGCTGATCATTTATATGAACGGAGTAGGTGACATCAGCTGGGGTAGCATCGAATGCATGCACAACGTCTTCTTCAAGTTGAAGCGTACTGGTTAATCCTCCTTCAATGGATGCCACAGCGAAGTAACCGCCTGCTGTTGTGCTGTTCATTTCTATTGTCCATGTTCCGCTTTCTGGTTGATCCAATTCAATGAAATGACTATAAGCGCCAGCAAAGATACTTTGCTCGTGTTCTTTTTCAATGGCTTCGACAGGATGTTCATCGCCATTGGGAGAGATGAACGTTACGTTTTCTAGTGATTCGTGGGCCAAGACTGAAAATGTAACGGTTTGGATCTCGTCTTCCAGCTGAAATGGTTGGGTAGCAGTACCGTTTAATTCACCACCACGAATGATTGTTCCATAGTCTGCTTGCCGTGTTTCAACCATTTGCTCATTATTGGCAAGACGAGGTTGTAAGTAGCGAAATACTCGATGGCCTTCCGCAATGGCGTAATGATCAAGGGAAAGGGATGCCAGTTCATTTGCATAAGAGAGTCTAGAACTGTCAACTGTAACTGCACCATCGTTCGTGCCATAACTATTTAAATAGACACCGCCGAAATAAAGAGATGTGCCAAAAGAGCCCCATGAGCGACCTGATAGTGTCTGAAAGGGAACAGAATGGGCACCTACAAGTCGATCAGTTTGATTTCGAAAAGCAGCCATCGTGCCTGTTCGCAATGAGTCTGTACCAGGAGAGCGCATGCCAATAATACCTGCGAGCCAGCCAGCCCAATTACTATAGGCTAAGTTAGCTAATTGACTTCCATGATGTGGCGTGCCTAGGGTAAAGACTTTTGAAACATAGCGTTCAGCACCGTAATGGAGGAGCGCTGTTTGTATATCAACGCCACCTTTACTATGACCGACAACGATCATTTTTTCGCCAAAATGGTTATACATTTCGGCTAATTTATTGGCGAGCATTTGACCATTATCCCAATAGGATTGATCAGGGTAGAGGTTAATAAAGGCGGCAGGATGACCTGCATCCCGAGCTTGTCGGTACATATCATTTGGCTCAAACCAAGTTGCTCCTGAGCCAGTTAAACCATGTACAAATAAAATAGGACTGCCTGTTTTTACATGAGGCGCATCGCCTATGTACCAAGTGCCAGGCGGTGCAGACGGATCGGGTTTTCCTTTACTAAAACCATAAGAAAGATTCGGTTGCATAAAGAAGAAAACAAGGATAACCGTTAAAAAGATCAAACTTATTTTTTTGATCATTTTACTCACCTCTTCCAAAGAATTACTAAAAGCGTATGCGTTAGAAAGAGGGAAATGTCTGATTTTCTTACATTGCATTCCTTCAGCGTAGCAAAGAATTATATGCTATACTAATTTGTTAGAATCGTTAGAAAGGCTTGGTGCTACATGTTGGATAAGCTTCCAGTCTTACTTGCTGTCTCTGTAGAGCAAGAAAAAGAAGCATTGGAACAAGGGTTGGGAAAACAATCGACGATTGAAGTAATTGTTTGTGGGGTTGGTTTTGCAGCAGCAGCAGCGAATACAGCAAAGCAACTCTCAACAAAGCCTTACCGAGGTGTGATAAATATTGGAATTGCCGGTGGTTTTCCGAAGCGTGCTGCTATAGGATCGATTGTGGCTGCATCTAGTATTATTGCTCCGGAAATAGGTGCAGAATCTCCAGAGGGGTTTATTTCTATTGATGAGTTAGGGTTTGGAACACAAAAACAACAAGCGAGAATTGATCGTCAGCTTGTTGGGAAATTAAGCCATTCTTATCACGTACATGAAGGAATCATTTTATCTGTGCTAACAGCAACAGGCACAGAAAAAACATATTTGGAGAGAGAAAAGTTAGGTGCCATTGCTGAGGCGATGGAAGGATACGGAGTCGCAGCCGCAGCCAAATCATTTAATCTACCTTTCTCAGAATTACGAACCATTTCAAATGAAGTAGGTGTTCGTGACAAATCAAAATGGAATTTCCCACTTGCTTTTAAAGGGATTAAAAAAATTGGTCAAACGATTAAGGAGGTTGAACAAGATGAATATTGCCTTTTCTCCGTGTCCGAATGATACATTTGTTTTTTATGGCTGGGTACATGGAAAAATTGAAGGTGCACCACCTTTAGACGTTACATATGCGGACATCGATAAGACGAATTATTGGGCAATCGATCAAACGGGACCTAACGTGATGAAAATTTCGTATGCTGCGTTACCTTATGTATTAGATCACTATCAACTCATCCCAAGTGGTGGCGCTTTAGGAAGAGGTTGTGGTCCACTCGTATTAACAAAGGAAAAACAATCCATTAAATCTCTTGAAGGTAAGACGGTGGCTGTGCCAAGTGATCGTTCAACAGCGTACTTATTATTCCGTCTTTGGACTGCGCAAGCACTGACAAACAATACAATGACGATAAAAGTTATGCCGTTTGATAAGATTATGCCAGCAGTAAAAGACGGTGTTGTTGATGCTGGATTGGTCATACATGAAGCTCGATTTACTTATCAGGAATATGATTTATGTTTGTTACAAGATCTAGGAGAATGGTGGGAAGAAGATACTGGTTTTCCAATTCCATTAGGCGCCATTATTGCAAAACGTTCATTAAATAAAGAACAACTTACTCATTGGGCAACAGCGTCAGTAGAATATGCCTGGCAGTCACCAGAAGAGACGAAGGCGTATGTGATGAGCTATGCACAGGAGCTTTCAAGTAAAGTTGCTCAAGCTCATATTGATTTATACGTAAATGAATTTACTAGAAACCTTGGTGAGCGTGGTTATGAAGCAATTGAAAACTTGCTAGGACGAGCGATGGAGCAAGGGCTTGTTCCTACATTTGATCTAAAGAAAATTAGAAACTAACGAAAAGGGAGAATCAAAGTGGCGTATAAACAACTGGCATTAGCAATGTTTCGAACAGGTGTATTAGGATTTGGCGGTGGTCCTTCTGTCATGCCGCTTTTTAGGCATGAAGCAGTTCAGACATATAAATGGATGAGTCATGATGACTTTGGGGAGACCTTAGCAATTGCGAATACGCTCCCCGGGCCAATTGCCACAAAAATGTCTGCTTATTTAGGCTATCAGCAAAAAGGTTGGCTAGGAGCCATATGGGCAACCCTTTGGCACATTCTTCCGACAAGTATCGCCATGATCTTGTTGTTTTCGGTAGTCGATTTAATAAGTGATTCACCAGTCATAGCAGGAATGATTGGTGCTGTGACACCAGTGATTGCCGTGCTGCTCGGGCAAATGGCGTATGACTTTGGTAAAAAAGCAGTGCAGGGCTTCGGCTGGCTCATGGGAATTGGTACGTTTGTTTTAGCATTTGTGCTCCTTCAAGGACTAAATATTCACCCAGGGTTTGTTATTATTGCCTTCATTATTTATGGCTTATTTCACTATCGTCTAGTTGATAAATGGCGTAAGCGGCAGCAAGGAGAGTCAGAATGATTTATGTCTATCTATTTTTCGCCTTCTTCATTGCCAATTTATTAGGGTACGGGGGCGGACCAGCATCTATTCCACTTATGTTTGAAGAAGTCGTTAACCGTTTTGGGTGGTTGTCGAGTGAAGAATTTAATAATGTACTTGCTTTAGGAAATGCACTCCCTGGTCCCATTGCGACAAAGATTGCTGCATATGTTGGTTTCAGTGTAACCGGTTGGGGAGGGGTGGCTGTAGCGCTTGCCGCAACCATTGTTCCATCTAGTGTTGCTGTCATATTATTAATGAAGGTTTTGCAAAAATATCGTCAATCTCCTGTTGTGAAGGGACTTTCTTTAGCGGTACAGCCTGTCATTTGTATGTTAATGTTGCTTTTAACTGTTACCATTTTTAATGATGCGCTCCAGTCGATTGGGTGGATTCAGTCCATTGTGATTGCGGCAGTCGCTTTTCTGTTACTAACAAAGCTAAAGGTTCATCCAGCCCTTGTAATCGTAATGGCGTTTGCATATGGAGGGATTGTCATTCCATTTTTATAATGAAAAAAATCGACATTCAAGAGAGTGTCGATTTTTTTTGTGTAAACGTTGATTGGAATAATACGTAAATACAGGTGTCGGCATAACCAGATGTGATGGTAGCACGCTCATTTTCCTTTAAAATGGCTTCTAACGAAAACCCTAGCTTTTCTGCTAAAGCACGGCTCTTTTTATTAAAAGGGTCACAGCGTAGTTCCAATCGATGAACGCTTAATTGGTGAAAAGCAAAAGGAAGTAAAGGTTGGATTGCTTCGAACATATAGCCTTTTCCTTGAAATCGTACATCAAGCCAATAGCCAATTTCTAAACGTGGAACGCGCCATTTAATCTCATGGAAACCGACAGAACCGGCAAAAGAGAGTGTATCTTTTTCAAATAAGTGAAACCGTAAATCTGTTAAATCAAGAAATTGTTGATGAGCAAATTGCACCGCGTCTTCTGCTTGAGAAGAGGACACCATTTGATTCACCCACGGTAACCACTTCACTAATTCTTGTTTAGAGAACTGTACAGACTCATATAGTTTATCCCCATCACCTTTCATGGGAGGACGAATAAACAGTCGTTCCGTTTGAAAAGTTGGTAAAGACGGAGGGTATCCATTCATGATTTCTAGCCTCCATTATGATCAACGTCCTTAAACATATGCTGGAGGCGACTTGGCTTATGAACGACTTTTCTTATGGAATTAAGGTGTTACGAATTGCAGTTCGTAAAATGGATGCCGCATTGGATGCGATTCCATCGTAATAGCGTTTAAAGCGCTCATCTTCAAGATATAAATCTGCTAAGCCGATGTGCTCTTGTTCACTGTACGTAGACCATGAGAACATAATCCACTTTTTGTGAAGTTGCGTAATCTCCTGTTCTGTTTCTTTCGTAATAATCGAGGAATTGGATGCCTCACGCAATTGCTCGGTTAATGCTTTTTCTATTTCTTGCCTCTTTAAATAATCCGATTCTGTTAGCTGTAAGAGGTGGTTATTGGCTGCATCAACTGTGTCATCTCCATATTCCTTACGTATTTCTATTCCATAAAGCGTTTCATTTTCCTTAATTTGCTGCCGTTTAAAAGCAGCGAATTTACTCTGATTCGACATAGGTTCTCCTCCCTTTGCAGACTCAATAGTTTGCTCGAGTATTTGAAGAAGCTGATTTAAACGATCTCGCTTTTGTTCCAAATGATGTTTATGTTGTAGTAAAGTCTTTTCTATGCGAAATGTATCCTCATTCATTAGCGTAACAATTGTATCTAGACGAACATCAAGCTCCCGGTAAAATAGAATATGTTGCAAGCGATCCACTTCCTTTTGACCATAAATCCGGTATCCAGCTGAATTCATTCGTTTCGGTTTAAGCAAATCAATTTCATCGTAATAACGGAGTGTTCGGCTGCTAACGCCAGCGAGGTTCGCTAATTGCTGAATGGTATATTCCACCTGTTCGCCTCCTTTCTTATAACGATCATAATGGTTGACGTTACGTGAAGGTCAAGAGCCCTTTTAAAAAAAATTATTCTGCTTCAGTTTACGGCGTTACATTGATTTCATCAATTGTGCCGGTCTCTAGCTCATAGCGATGTAAGGAGAATGCATTGCCGCCACGATAAGCTTGTGTTCGATTGACATAATAGAGAATGTCATTCCCAGGAGCACGAAGATATTCTATACCATTTTCGTTTAAACCAAGGCGCTTGCCTTCTTCTCGATTTACTAATGAAAAAGGGACGAGATCATAGTCGAAGACGCCATCATAGTCTTCATAATTGAGGATTGTTTGATAAAGCAGTCCGTCTTCAACTTGCACAAAATCAGTAATAGGTTCGATTTTATCCGGGTTAGACACAAGTTCGAGTTGCAATGGCTGCTCTGTCGGGTCAGTCTCGTATATGCGCTCAACTGCTTCATACATTGTATCAACTGTCCAGTTGCTTTGGTCGTCAGGTAAAATCAGCATCAGTGTGCCATCTTCTGTTGCTTGCATGGATGAGGGCGTCATATATGAGCCATTGTAAATCTCTGCAAGCTGTCCGTCTTCTATCAAATAAAGTGCAGAATGGCTACCACTTTCGGCTTTTTGAGGTTCTACATTTTGACTAATATCTTCTCCTGTTGCGATAAATTGCTCTTTTGCTGGAATATAGACTAAGTCGAGGAGCACACCGCGGGCTTTGGCAATCACTTTTCGTTCATTTGTAATCAGATCAAGCGAATAAATCGTTCTATAGGCGAACTCGGCAATCTTATCATACTGATTGTCTCTATATTCATAGCCAGTTGTTTCAATAAAAGCAGCCGTATGGTCATCGACAAAAATGGGGCTATATAAATAAGCGTCTAGATCAGAGTCAAATAAAGTGACGTTATGATCATTATTTTTCTGAAAAGATAATGTTTCAACGTTATCTTTTTTCGTTACAACTAACAAATCTTCTTTTGCATTCACATCGTATACGCCTGTAAAAGCAGGTTCGGTTTCTTGAGACGACGTAACAAAAAAGCCGACCGTCATAAAAAGGAAACAAGAACCAAAAAGTGCGATTAAAGAGAGGAGAAGCGTTTTTTTATTTGTCATAGGAAAGCACCTCCATTAGTCAAAAATCTGAATAGGATAGATCACTCTAAAAAGCAGATCATTTAAATCACTCGCTAACAGCTCTGGAAGATAAATTGGGAATATAAGAGCAGCAAGATAGAGCAGCGCGTAAATCCACAGGAAATAGCAAATGTTTAACCATTTAGAGCTTTTATTGGCCAACCGTATTTGAATCGCGTAAACGATGCCCCAAATGATAAACGGAAAAGACATGTTTAATAGCAAAATTGGATGTAAATCACCGAATAGTAAGAAAGCAAACAGAATAAATCCGATTCCTATTAACAATAGAAATCCAATCGTGATATTGACAGTATGAATGATTCTTTTTTTAATCACGCTGCTGTTACCAAAAGAGTAAGTTAAGGCAGTTCTGTATATTAAGAAAATCGTTCCGCCTAGAATAGAATAAAACACAATATGCCAGGAAAGTCCGTCATTGAAATGTGGAAAAGCAAAAACAAACATCAGGAGTAAATGTAGGACAAGAGAAAGGTTAAGCCACAGTTTTCGATTCACAATATAAGTTTTATTTAACGAAAAAAAGAGAATAAGCGCATGCGCGATCGCCGGCATAAATAGCCAGTAATTGGCGACATTTTCTACGAAAAGAATAGAAAAGTACTGCACACAAACAAATAAGTATGAGCCGAGGGCCAATATAAGCAAAAGCTCTCTTCGGTAGGGAAACATTGCTTGTTGAAGACCATCTCCAATTGTTGCTTCATGACCGAATTCTTTCATCGCCATTTCCTCCGCTTCTTTTTCGGTATAACCTTGCTCAACATACGTTTGTTTGATAAGCGTTAAATGATCGTACATTTCATCAAACATATCTTGACGTTCTTCTTTTGGACAATCAGTTTGGTTGACAATCCGCAGCAGATAGGTATTCATTTTAGCGCTCATAAGAGGCTCCCGTGCGCTTGATAAGCTGGCTTAACGTTGCCCAATCTTTTTGCTTACGTTGTAATTCTTTTCTACCATCTTCCGTGATCGTGTAATACTTTCTACGCGAACCAGCACTGTCGTTCCAATACGATGAAATCCATTCTTTCTTTTCCATTCGTTTTAGCGCTGGGTAGAGCGTACCTTCACTCATGTTATATGTTTCATCACTAAGCGTCTTTAATTTTTTCGTCATTTCATAGCCATATAAGTCTTTCGCTTCAATCAGTGAGAGAAGAAGAAAGTCGATGCTACCTTTCATCATTTCTTTATCCATTTCGTATCCACCCTTTCAACCCATGCATCGTATAACAATGGTATTGGAAATACAACCCAATTATTAATGAAAAGTGTGTAATGGTAGAACGACTTTTATTTGGAAAAAGTAGTCATGCTCTCATACATTGTCAGCTTTTGGATAATCTAATAAGACTATATTGAGGAGGACTACTTATGCCCGCTATATTGTCTGTTGCCACTGCTGATTTACCATACGAGCTACCACAACATCAAACGATGGAATTTGCCAAAGAGTTATTCTCGGAGAGCTTCCAGGATATTGAACGTTTATTAAAGGTGTTCGCAAATGGGGAAATACGCAAACGTCATTTCTCTCAACCGATGGAATGGTTTAAAGAGGATCATCCCTTAGGGGATCGCAATCGTTGTTATATTGAAGATGCTACGACCTATAGTGCAATGGCAATTGAGTCATGTTTAGAAATGGGGACATTCTTAAAAAAAAGTATACAACCTAGTGAAATTGATGCAATCGTTTTTGTATCAAGTACAGGCATGTCTACTCCCTCATTAGATGCACGGATTATGAACAAGCTTCCTTTTCGTACAGATACAAAGCGAATACCGTTATGGGGACTTGGCTGCGCAGGAGGAGCTGCTGGGTTGAGTCGAGGTTATGAGTATTGTTTGGCTTATCCTAAATCAGCGGTGCTTGTTGTTTGTGTCGAGCTTTGTGGACTAACCTTTCAAAAGGATGATCATTCTAAAAGCAATCTTATTGGGACATCGCTCTTTGCTGATGGGGTCGCTTGCGCCTTGCTAGTTGGTGATCAATCACCACTTCTAAAAGAACGGAAACAAGAAGAATATGTAGCGATTCAGTCAACTCAATCAACGTTGATGCCAGATTCGGAGGATGTAATGGGTTGGGATGTGCAGAATAACGGTTTAAACGTTGTTTTTTCAAGGAGCATTCCCTCTATTGTTTCAAATTGGTTAGAACCTGTTGTCACCGATTACTTAAAGAAAGAAGATGTAGCTCTTGAAGACATTGACGCATTCATTGCTCACCCTGGTGGAAAAAAGGTGCTGGAAGCCTACGAAAAGGCTCTGAAATTCTCATCTGAGAAAACGGCGCTTTCCCGTTTCGTGTTAAGTGAATATGGCAATATGTCATCGCCGACGGTTTTGTATGTTTTAAAAGCGTGCATGGAGCAGGAACATGAACAAGGTGAAAAAGGATTAATTGCTGCACTTGGGCCTGGTTTTTGTTCAGAAATGCTCTTAGTAGAATGGCGAGGTGAAGGTGCTTGATATGGGTATATGGCATAATCTCCATTATTATTGTACAACGATTAATTGAAGTTGTTGTAGCAAAAAGAAACGAACGTTGGATGAAAAGCATTGGCGGTATTGAAGCAGGTAAAGCGCATTATCGTTGGATGGTTGCTCTTCACGTTAGTTTCTTTGTTGCTTTGCTTTTAGAAGTAACCTTTACAACGCCAAGCCTTACGAATAGTAGTGTAGTGGCTCTATCAATCGTTATCGTAGCCCAGAGTATTCGTATTTGGGCGTTAACTTCTTTAGGAAGATATTGGAATACAAAAATTATTGTTTTGCCCGATGCGCCTGTTGTTGAAAAAGGTCCGTATCGCTTTCTTCGTCATCCTAATTATGCAGTCGTTATTACAGAGATTGCGTTTGTTCCGCTTATTTTTCAAGCGTACTGGACAGCAATCCTCTTTACATTATTGAACGCATGGATGTTAAGGGTGCGCATTGAAGTGGAAGAAGAAGCGCTTAATCATATGACAGGTAATTATACGGAGCGATTTGAGCGGAAAAAGCGGTTTTGGTTTGTCTGATAAATGGGTTCCATAGAAAAAACGATAGAGCAGTAGAATGAAGGAGTTTTCTTTTAATCAATAAGTGTTGCTTCTGCATCGCTTCATGATTAAAAGGACTCTTTTTTTAAAGGGTAAAAGTCATAAAAGTAAATCTTTCTAGATTCGTATACTTTGTAAACTAACTTTTATAACTATACGTTGATTAAAAGACATAATTCCTTTGTTTTATAAAAAAAGATTATTTCTCTCGATCTTTTTAAAGGGATTTTGATAAGTTAAGACGTAATGTACGCATAACAGTTTTTTTTAGCATCTTTTACAATGAAATAAATGAAAAAAGCAAGCAACCGTATATGATTTAAGTAAAAAAGGGGAGGAAATACAATGAAAGTAGGTATTAGTTCATATAGTTTATATCAAGCGATGCAGGCAGGGGAAATGACAATTTTAGATGTAATTGATTATGTAGCCGAGACAGGAGCAGAGCATATTGAGATTGTACCTGTTGGATTTGACTTGCTCAATAACATTGAGTTAGTGGATGAGATTAAAAGCAGGGCGAACGATAAAGGATTAGAGATTTCCAATTATGCAGTAGGAGCAAATTTCATTCAACATTCTAAAGAAGCATACGACGAAGCGATTAATAGTGTAAAGCAGCACGTGGATATAGCCGCTCGATTGGGAGCAAAGCGAATGCGTCATGATGTAGCAAGCCGTAATCTTAACGAAACAACCTATGCATTTTTTGAAGAAGATTTGCCTTTGCTTATTCAAGCTTGTCGAGAAATAGCAGACTATGCAAAGCAATATAATATCATTACAAGTGTGGAAAATCACGGCTTTTATATCCAAGCAAGTGAACGAGTGTTGCGACTTGTTCGAGCTGTTGATCGAGATAATTTTAAAACAACCCTTGATGTAGGTAATTTTCTCTGTGTAGATGAAGATCCGTTCGTTGGAGTAGCGAACAATCTTCCTTATGCGTCGATGGTTCATTTTAAAGACTTCTATTATCGAAAGGCAGACGACTTACCAATCAAAGAAGGTTGGCTACAAACAACCTCAGGTCGTTACTTGCGAGGTGCTATTGTGGGACAAGGTGACATTCCGATTCGAGAGATTGTTGCATATATGCAAGAAAAGAATTATGAAGGCTATGTCTCAATTGAATTCGAGGGAATGGAGGCGTGCCAAAAAGGAGCAAAGTTGGGTTTGGATGCCATTAAGCATTTATGGAAAGAGAGAGTAAAGTAGCAACAGCATGAACAGGTGGTTTTGTCAGTGAAGCGAGCTAACCAGAAACTCAATTAGATACGCTCCTCTTTTAGACTTAGAACAACTGTACCTTAGAAGAATTTGAACCGGTTAGGAGAAGCAATTGTGATACACTACAGGTAAGTACGCGAAAAAGGTAGGGTATTAGAATGAAGAAAAAGCAGCGGTTTGAAGTAAAGGACGACGAAACAATAGACGAGTGCTTGCAACGAATGCAGCAGCTAGGTTATCAACCGATAAAACGAATGGAAAAACCTGTTTTTACAGAAGTAAAAGGAAAAGATCCAGTATGGAAAAAGCAACAAATTATGTTTGAGGGCATTCTCACTGAGAGCCAACAAGAAAAGAGCTAGCTATACTCGTAAAGCCCTACTGTGAATGATTCACAGTGGGGCTTTTTGTCTTATTTTCTTTTAGCAATAAATGCTTGAGTGAAATAGTGTGGAAAGACGGCATGGGCAAGCATTGTTATACCGTTTAACATAAGTAGCAAAGCGAAGAAAACAACGAGCATATCACTATGCGTAAAAAGCAACGTCAATAAATAAAGAAGAAAACCGTTTAAAATCGTTGACGGGAATAGTGATTTGGTTAAGCTTATTAGAAATGTAGATGGAGCTGCGATAAGTAGAAAAAAGAAAGCAAAGGCTAGTAAATGGAAGTCACTCAAACCAAAAAACACAACTAGAATGGGTGTAGCCCAACATGCCATAAGCACGCCAATCGTGATAGATGAAAGCCAAAATGAGGGAACCTCCAATTCTTTTTGAAAAAACCCTCGCCAACCAATCTCTAAAAACGCGGTAATGAAGAAAAGATAAAACCACCATTGGTGAAACACTCCAAATTCATTTGGAAAAGAGATGATGTATAGGCCAAAAAAGACGAATGGTATAAATAGGCTCAGCACCCATGCAGGCGTTGGTTTTGCTGTTAAAAATAAAGAGTGAGCTAAAGAGTGGTTTGTAGTCGATTCATGCACAATGACAGCAGATACAGCTGGTGCTAGACATGCAAAAAATAAAAAATACTGAGGAGGCAAATCAGGTCTTGCTAATAGTAAGGCAACCATACTCCAAGATAAGCCAAAAGCGATAAATAAAAAGGATCGTTTAATTCGCTGTTCAAAGGAGCGCACCTTGTTTCCTCCTTTCTATAGGCATTTACCATAGCTTATGCAAATGTAGAAAGAAAGTGAGTCTTTTCCCATTTGAGTTAAAAGCGAACATTGTGAAAAGACAATTGTATAAATGTTCGACTATATGTTGACATTAGCTCGATTCCTGCGTAAACTGAAAGTGCGAATTGGAATGAAAACGAATATATCACCTCATATAATCTCAGGGATATGGCCTGAACGTTTCTACCTAACGACCGTAAATTGTTAGACTATGGGGAAAGACAAAAGCGCTTATTTAGGCTTTAACGACACAGTTGTCGTCTTTTCTCTTATGTAGATTTGGACGAACTGTGTTTTTCTTTTTTTAGAAAAAAATATCGGGGGATGAAGATGAACCAACCACGAATTGGCGTCATAATGGGAAGTACGTCAGATTGGCCGACGATGAAACACGCATGTGATGTATTAGACGAATTAGGTATTGCGTATGAAAAAGAAGTTGTTTCTGCTCATCGAACGCCAGATTTAATGTTTGAATATGCAGAGCAAGCCCTTCATAAAGGGTTAAATGTGATTATTGCTGGCGCAGGAGGCGCAGCTCACTTACCGGGAATGGTAGCTGCTAAGACGACGGTACCTGTTATAGGTGTGCCAGTTCAATCGAAGGCATTGAATGGGTTGGACTCCCTTCTTTCGATTGTACAAATGCCTGGAGGGGTTCCAGTTGCTACGGTTGCAATTGGTAAAGCAGGAGCAACAAATGCAGGACTTTTAGCAGCGCAAATCTTAGGGATAGAAGATAAACGTATACAGGAACGTCTGCAAGCAAGACGAGAAAGAATAAGACAGACGGTGATGGATCATCGAGGTGAATTACAATGACCATTGTGAAACCAGGAAGCACGATTGGCATTATTGGTGGGGGTCAGTTAGGTAGGATGATGGCATTGTCTGCAAAAGCAATGGGGTATCGGATTGCAGTGCTTGATCCAACCCCTGACGCACCTTGTGCTCAAGTAGCAGACCATGTCATTACAGCTTCTTATGATGATTATGAAGCTTGTAAAGAATTGGCGTCAATAAGTGATGTTATTACGTATGAATTTGAAAATATCGATGAACAAGCAGCTGCACAATTATTGGCAGTTAGTGATTTTCCACAAGGATATAAAGTGCTAGCGACAACGCAGCATCGATTAAAGGAAAAACAAGCATTACGTCACCTTCACGTACCTGTCGCACCGTTTGCGGCTATTCAATCCCTTCACGATCTAGAAGAAGCCGTTGCAATAACGAACTTTCCAGCAGTAGTGAAAACGTGCCGAGGTGGATACGATGGAAAAGGACAAAAAGTTGTTCATACATGGGACGAACTAACAGATGCCGCTGAGCATCTCCTTACCTATGGCGAGCTTGTTATAGAGGCTTTTGTTCCCTTTACTTGTGAAGTTTCAGTAATTGCGACTAAATCAAGGAATGGTGAGATTTCGGTTTTTCCACTAGTTGAAAACGAACACCAAGACAGTATTTTACATCGTACAATTGCACCGGCTCGTGTTAGTGAAGTAGTGGAAAAAGAAGCAAAACAAATTGCCATGCAGATTGTTGAAGGACTCGAAGTAGTTGGGACATTAGCAGTTGAAATGTTTGTGACAGATGATAACAAACTAGTCGTTAATGAACTTGCCCCTAGACCGCACAATTCTGGGCATTATACAATAGAGGCTTGTAAGACCTCTCAATTTGAACAGCATATCCGTGCCATTTGTGGATTACCACTTGGTGAAACAACATTGCTCACACCTGCAGTTATGGAAAATCTGCTCGGCGAGCATGTGGCACCACTGATGGAACGGTTAAATGAACTGAATCGCATTTCCCTCCATTTATATGGAAAGAAAGAAGCAAAATGGAAGCGGAAGATGGGGCATTTAACAGTGCTTGGTGAAGATTCAACCAGGTGTTTGCAAATCCTTGATGCATTTTGGGAGAAAAAAATGAAAGTCTTGGAGGAAATAGAATGATTGAACGTTATACTCGTCCTGAAATGGGTGCCATTTGGACCGATGAAAACCGTTATCAAGCATGGCTAGAAGTGGAAATTGTAGCGTGTGAAGCGTGGGCGGAGCTTGGAGAAATCCCGGAAGAAGATGTGAAGAAAATTCGTGAAAATGCGAGCTTCGATGTAAATCGAATCTTAGAAATTGAAGAGGAAACGCGTCATGATGTTGTTGCCTTTACTCGAGCCGTTTCAGAAACATTAGGTGAAGAACGCAAATGGGTGCACTACGGTCTTACATCAACAGATGTTGTTGATACAGCGTTATCCTACTTGTTGAAGCAAGCAAATGATATTCTTGCAGCTGACTTAAATCGATTCTTAGACATTATTAAACAAAAAGCAAATGAACATAAATTTACTATTATGATGGGCCGTACTCATGGTGTGCATGCTGAACCAACGACATTTGGTCTAAAGCTTGCCTTATGGTATGAAGAAATGAAGCGTAATATTGAACGTTTTGAACATGCAGCAGAGGGTGTTCGTTTTGGAAAACTATCTGGAGCTGTCGGAACCTATGCGAATATTGATCCACGTGTAGAAGAAATCGTTTGTAAGAAACTTGGACTAAATCCAGCGCCAATTTCTACACAGACACTACAGCGTGACCGTCACGCGGAATATATGGCAAGTTTGGCTCTTATTGCTACGTCTATTGAAAAATTCGCTGTTGAAATTCGTGGACTTCAAAAAAGCGAACTTCGAGAAGTAGAAGAGTATTTTGCAAAAGGGCAAAAAGGTTCATCAGCCATGCCACATAAACGAAATCCTATTGGCTCTGAAAATATGACTGGCTTGGCTCGACTTATTCGAGGCTATATGAATACTGCTTATGACAATGTTGTACTCTGGCATGAGCGTGACATTTCTCACTCGTCAGCGGAGCGTGTTATTTTACCAGATGCAACGATTACATTAAATTACATGTTAAATCGTTTCGGAAACATTGTGAAGAACTTAACGGTGTTCCCTGAGAATATGAAGCGAAATATGACACGTACGTACGGATTAATTTATTCCCAGCGTGTATTACTCAGTTTAATTGATAAAGGAATGGTACGTGAAGAAGCGTATGATTTAGTTCAGCCTAAAGCGACTCAAGCTTGGGAAGAAGGCGTACAATTCCGCGAACTCATTGAAAGTGAGCCGAGAATCACCGACGTGCTTTCCAATGAAGAATTAGATGAGTGCTTTAATTATGAACACCATATGAAACACGTGGATACCATTTTTAATCGTTTAGGAATAAGCGAGTAAAATTCGTTAACGAAGGGCTGATGACAACGTGACAAAACAAGACTTGCTCTATGAAGGTAAGGCTAAACGCATTTATCGGACAGAAGAGGCAGATACGCTTTGGGTGGAGTATAAAGATGAAGCAACTGCATTCAATGGTGAAAAGAAAGATACGCTTTTAGGCAAAGCAAAGCTGAATAACGAGATTTCTTCGCATCTATTTATGCGTCTTGCGGAGCAAGGGATTCCGTCTCACTTTATTCGGAGATTATCTGACACAGAACAGCTTGTCAAACAAGTAACGATTATCCCCCTAGAAGTGGTTGTCCGTAATGTGGTAGCAGGCAGTATGGCAAAACGTCTTGGAATACAAGAAGGAACAGCCCTTCCAAGACCCATTGTTGAATTTTACTATAAAGACGATGCCCTCGGTGATCCTTTGATCACTGAGGACCATATCGGTCTTTTAGAAGCAGCGAGTCAAGATGAAGTAGAAACGTTAAAAGAGATGGCATTAGCAGTCAATGAACAGTTGAGTGAATTATTTGACGGTATTAACGTTCGTTTAATTGATTTCAAACTTGAATTTGGACGCGTAAAAGAAGGAACCATCCTTTTAGCAGATGAAATCTCACCTGATACATGTCGATTGTGGGATAAAGATACGAACCAACGACTGGATAAAGATTTGTTTCGACGTAATATTGGTAATCTTCAAGAAGGTTATCAAGAGATTTTAAATCGATTAATAACGACATAATGTATGTTTGGACTCGTTTCATTAGAAAACAGAATTAATAAAATTGGCGACGACTCTTGCAAGGGACAACACGCTTTTGGAAACAATGAAGTGAGAAAATGATGCGTAATGGTGGAGATCGTGCCTAGGGAAAGCGTCTGCCAATTAAAGTAGAGATGATCTTCTATCTAAGCGAATGATCAACTAAACGACCAACGGGGGTAACGACATGTATAAAGTGAAGGTGTATGTAACATTGCGTGAAAGTGTACTAGATCCACAAGGAGTTGCTGTAAAAGATGCACTCCACACAATGGATTATGCAGAAGTAGCAGATGTTCGAATTGGGAAGTATTTAGAGCTACAACTTGAAGATGTGGCAAATGTAGATGAGCGAGTAAAAGAAATGTGTGAAAAGTTACTTGCGAATACGGTTATAGAAGATTACCGCTTTGATGTGGAGGAGGTTGTCCCATCATGAAGTTTGCCGTCATTGTATTTCCCGGTTCTAACTGTGATGCCGATATGTACCATGCCATAAAAGATGGATTAGGTGAAGAGGTAGAGTATGTTTTTCATACAGAGACATCATTAGATGGATATGATGCCGTGTTGTTACCAGGTGGATTCTCTCATGGAGACTACTTGCGCTCTGGTGCGATTGCTCGTTTTGCTCCAATTATGCCAGCTGTTATTGAGGCAGCGAATGCTGGAAAGCCGGTGCTTGGGGTTTGTAACGGTTTTCAAATTCTACTAGAATCAGGGTTATTGCCAGGAGCGATGAAGCGTAACATTGATTTAAAATTTATTTGTCGCAACGTTGAACTTCTAGTAGAAAACAATGAGACAGTATTCACATCTTCATACAATCAGGGGGAAACCATTCTTATTCCAGTTGCTCATGGTGAAGGGAATTATGAGTGTGATGATGAAACATATGAGCAAATGTTAGCAAACAAGCAAATTGTTTTTCGTTACAACGAGCATGTAAATGGTTCAAAAGCGCAAATTGCCGGAATTGTAAATGAACGAGGGAATGTGCTTGGTATGATGCCACACCCTGAGCGGGCAGTCGACTCACTACTCGGAAATCAGCAAGGTCTGGCGCTATTTACATCGATTTTATCCAATTGGAGGGAATCTTATGTCACTACTTCTTGAGCCAAGTGCAGAAGCAATTAAAGAGAAACAACTTTATAAAGAAATGGGATTGACGGATGAAGAATTTGCGTTAGCGGAAAGCATTGTTGGTCGCCCTTTAAACTTTACGGAAACGGGTTTATTTTCCGTTATGTGGTCGGAGCATTGTAGCTATAAAAATTCAAAAGTCTTATTAAAAAAATTCCCAATAGATGGTGAGAAAGTACTGCAAGGTCCAGGTGAAGGTGCTGGTATTATTGATATTGAAGACGAGCAAGCCGTTGTTTTCAAAATTGAAAGTCACAATCATCCATCAGCGATTGAACCATACCAAGGTGCGGCAACAGGCGTTGGTGGGATCTTACGTGATGTGTTTTCAATGGGGGCTCGTCCAATTGCCTTGTTAAATTCTCTGCGTTTTGGAGAGCTACAGTCACCAAAAGTAAAGTATTTGTTTGAAGAAGTAGTAGCGGGTATTGCCGGTTATGGCAACTGTATTGGTGTGCCAACTGTTGGCGGAGAAGTCCAGTTTGATCCTTGTTATGAAGCGAATCCCCTAGTGAATGCGATGTGTGTCGGTTTAATAGATCACAAGGATATTCAAAAAGGGCAGGCTAAAGGGATTGGCAACACGGTTATGTATGTAGGTGCAAGTACTGGTAGAGATGGCATTCATGGCGCAACGTTTGCGTCAGAAGAATTAAGTGATTCTTCCGATGAAAAGCGGCCAGCTGTGCAAGTAGGTGATCCGTTTATGGAGAAGCTGCTTCTTGAGGCATGTCTTGAAGTCGTAAAGTGTGATGCATTAATTGGGATTCAAGATATGGGGGCAGCAGGACTAACATCCTCGTCAGCAGAAATGGCGAGTAAAGCAGGCTCTGGTATTGAAATGAACTTGGACCTTGTTCCTCAGCGGGAATCAGGAATGACACCTTATGAAATGATGTTATCTGAATCACAAGAACGAATGCTACTAGTAGTAGAGAAAGGGCGAGAAGACGAAATCAAAGCCATTTTTGAGCACTGGAATCTCCATGCTGTTGAAGTTGGTGTTGTAACGGATGATTCTCGTTTAAGACTTCTTCATAACGGAGAAGTCGTGGCAGATGTTCCTGTAGATGCTCTTGCAGAAGATGCACCAGTTTATCATAAACCATCACAGGTTCCAGCTTATTTTGAAGCGTTTCAAGCAGAAGCACCATTTGTACCAGACATTTCTGATGCGAAAGAAACCCTTATGCACTTGCTCGCACAACCAACGATTGCAAGTAAAGAGTGGGTTTATCAACAGTATGATCATATGGTACAGACGAATACGGTTGTATCGCCTGGTTCAGATGCGGCAGTTGTGAGAATACGAGGAACAAAGAAAGCACTTGCCATGACAACCGATTGTAACTCACGCTACTTATACTTAGATCCTGAAGTCGGTGGAAAAATTGCGATTGCTGAGGCAGCTAGAAATCTTGTTTGTTCAGGTGCGACACCACTTGGAGTGACCGATTGCTTAAACTATGGGAATCCAGAGAGACCAGAGATTTTTTGGCAACTGGAAAAATCAACAGATGGATTGAGTGAAGCGTGTCGAGTGCTAAATACTCCTGTTATCGGGGGAAATGTTTCGCTCTATAATGAACGCTCTGGAGGAGCCGTTTACCCAACGCCAGTTATAGGAATGGTTGGTCTCATTGAAGATGTGTCTTACATTACGACACAAACAGTAAAAGAGGCTGGAGACATTTTATACGTTATTGGAGAAACAAAGCCAGAGTTTAGTGGAAGCGAGATTCAAAAAGTAAGCCAAGGCACTTTATCAGGAAAAGCACCAGCTATTGATTTAAATGTAGAAAAAAATCGCCAACAGCAACTTTTAGCTGCCATTCAAGCAGGCGTCGTTGCTTCTGCACACGATGTGGCTGAGGGTGGAATGGCTGTCGCAATTGCAGAAAAGCTTTTTGGGACATCTTTTGGCGCACAAGTGGTTTGGACGAATCAAGTAGCCGACTTGTTTGCGGAAAGTCAATCACGCTTCGTTGTAACGGTAAAAGAAACCAACAAACATCAGTTTGAACAAATCGTTTCTGATGCAAAGCCTATTGGAACTGTAACTGCAGAGGAAACACTTCAATTCACAACAGATGGGGAGATCATACTGTCTGCGGAAGTAAAAGAACTTGAGTCAGCTTGGAAAGGGGCTATCCCATGTTTGCTGAAATCAAAGGACTAAATGAAGAGTGTGGTGTGTTTGCAGTCTTTGGTCATAAAGATGCTGCACAAATAACGTACTACGGCTTGCACAGTCTACAACACCGTGGGCAGGAGGGAGCTGGAATCGTCGTATCTGACGGGGAAAAACTCTCTGCTCACAAAGGGCTTGGCCTCGTAAATGATGTCTTTAATCCAGATATTTTAGCAGGTCTGCACGGAAAAGCAGCGATTGGTCATGTTCGCTATGCAACAGCAGGTGGGGGTGGCTATGCGAACGTTCAGCCACTGTTTTTTAACTCTCAAAAAGGTGGCTTGGCTATCGCTCATAACGGAAATTTGGTTAATGCGAATCATCTTAAGCACCAGCTTGAAGCGCAAGGATCGATCTTTCAATCGACGTCTGACACGGAAGTGCTTGCCCATTTAATAAAGCGTAGCGGCTATTTTAGTTTAGAAGATCAAATGAAAAATGCCCTTTCCTCTCTAAAAGGTGCTTACGCATTTGCCGTATTAAATGAACGTCAATTAATGGTTGCGCTAGACCCAAATGGCTTGCGTCCACTATCAATTGGACGGTTAGGTGATGCTTATGTGGTCGCGTCTGAAACGTGTGCGTTTGATATTGTTGGTGCAACCTTTGAGCGTGAAGTATTGCCGGGAGAACTATTAATCATTGATGATACTGGGATGCGAAGCGAGCGCTTTGTTTCTCCAGGGAATCGGGCTATATGCAGTATGGAATACGTGTACTTTGCAAGACCTGATTCAAACGTGGATCACATCAACGTTCATACCGCTCGAAAAAGTTTAGGTAAGCAGCTAGCCATTGAGTCCCCAATTGAAGCGGACGTGGTGACCGGTGTACCAGATTCGAGTATTTCCGCAGCCATTGGCTATGCAGAACAAGCGGGCATTCCTTATGAGCTTGGTATGATTAAGAATCGGTATGTTGGACGGACGTTCATTCAACCATCGCAAGAATTAAGAGAGCAAGGCGTTAAAATGAAACTCTCTCCCGTTCGTGGTGTAGTAGAAGGAAAGCGTGTCGTTATGATTGATGATTCGATTGTACGGGGGACAACGAGTAGACGAATTGTCAACATGTTACGAGAAGCCGGTGCCGTTGAGGTTCATGTACGAATTTCGTCACCGCCGATAAAGAATCCATGCTTTTATGGCATTGATACATCAACAACAGAAGAACTCATTGCTTCTTCTCATTCCATTGAAGAGATGAGAGAAATGATGGGTGCTGATAGCTTGGCGTTTTTATCAACGGATGGGTTGAAAGTAGGGATTGGTCGCTCGGAAGCGATGCATAACTGCGGACAATGTTTAGCTTGCTTTACAGGAGAGTACCCAACGGAAATTTATGCGGATACGCTACATCCACATGCAAAACTTTAAGAGAAGAAGTGGAGGAATGAATTGTGTCACAAGCTTATAAGCAAGCAGGCGTTGACATAGAAGCTGGTTACGAAGCTGTAAAACGAATGAAAGCCCATGTTGAGCGGACAAAACGCCAAGGTGTGTTAGGTGCTTTAGGCGGATTTGGTGGGAATTTTGATTTATCTCCTTTAGAGTTGAAAGAGCCTGTTCTTGTCTCAGGGACAGACGGTGTGGGAACGAAGCTAATGCTTGCCTTTATGGCGGATCAGCATGATACGATCGGTCAAGATGCCGTTGCCATGTGTGTGAATGACATCGTTGTTCAAGGAGCAGAGCCACTGTTCTTTTTAGATTACTTAGCTCTTGGAAAAGCAGATCCTGCTAAAATTGAAGCGATTGTCAAGGGTGTTGCTGACGGGTGCGAATTAGCAGGCTGTGCCCTCATAGGCGGAGAAACAGCAGAAATGCCTGGAATGTACAGTGAAGAAGAATATGATTTAGCTGGTTTTTCTGTCGGTGCCGTTGAGAAAAGTCAAATGATTACTGGAGAATCAATTGAAGCTGGAGATGTACTTATTGGTTTAGCTTCGAGCGGTCTTCATTCAAATGGTTTTTCTCTTGTCCGTAAGCTCTTGCTTGAAGAAGCTGGTCTTTCGTTACAAAGTGTTCCTAAAGAGTTAGGAAAACCCCTCGTAGAAGAACTGCTTACGCCGACTAAAATTTACGTTAAACCTGTACTTGAAGCTGTTCGTTCGCAACTTGTAAAAGGGGCTGCACATATTACAGGCGGTGGATTTTACGAAAACATCCCAAGAATGTTGCCAGAAGGTTTAGGTGCAGAGATTGATTACGGATCATGGCCAATTCCCGCAATTTTTACATTTATAAAAGATCAAGGATCATTATCTGATCAGGATCTATTTTCAACGTTCAATATGGGTATTGGTATGGTACTAACCGTAACAGAAGAACGCCTCCATGAAGCCATTCGTTGCCTAGAAGACGCAGGAGAGACAGCCTATATTATTGGCAGAGTGACTGGTCAAGAAGGTGTTACAATTGGGAGTATTCAGCTATGAGGCTAGCAATCTTTGCTTCTGGCTCTGGTACAAATGCAGAGAATCTAATTCAACAAACGCAAAAAGGATTAGCTAAAGGAGACGTAGTGCTCGTTGTTAGCGATAAACGACAGGCACCTGTTCTTAAAAAAGCAAGTGAACTAGGAGTAGAAACTGCGGAAGTCATCCCGAGCAGCTTTGAAGATAAACAAGCATATGAAACATACCTTATTGAACGGTTAAACGCTGCTAAAGTAGAATTTATCCTGCTAGCTGGTTATATGCGTCTCATTGGGCCTGTGCTCTTGCAAGCGTATGAAGGAAGAATCGTAAACATTCATCCGTCATTGTTACCGCATTTTCCAGGTCTTGATGCAGTGGGACAAGCACTTGAAGCCAAAGCAAAAGAAACAGGTGTGACCATTCATTACGTCGATGCAGGCATGGATACTGGTCCGGTGATCGCCCAAGAAAAAATAGCGATTGAGCTAGATGATGACCATGTATCTTTAACAAAGAAAATTCAAGCAGTCGAGCATCAACTTTACCCACATGTTGTCAATCAGATTGTGGCAGAAAAGACTAGGGGAGAAAACGAATGAAGAAACGTGCACTCGTAAGCGTATCAAATAAAGATGGACTAATTCCATTTGTTAATGGACTTGTCGAACAGGGTATTGAAATTCTTTCAACGGGTGGAACAAAACGGTCGTTAGAAGAAGCCGGGATTCCAGTAAAGAATGTATCAGACGTCACTGCATTTCCAGAAATATTAGATGGGCGAGTGAAAACATTACACCCGTCCATTCATGGTGGTTTACTCGCTAGACGTGATAAAGAAGAACATATGGAACAAATAAAGGAACTAGCGATTACACCGATTGATTATGTTATTGTCAATCTCTACCCATTTGCCGAGACGGTTGCAAAGCCGGATGCATCTTTTGAAGATGCAATTGAAAACATTGATATTGGTGGGCCAAGTATGCTACGTTCTGCCGCGAAAAACCATGCGGATGTGACAGTTATTGTGGATCCTGATGATTACAAAACAGTCCTTGCTAGCTTAGACCAAAGCGATGAGCAGCAACGTTCTCTTCGTAAGAAGCTAGCTGCTAAAGTATTTCGTCATACGGCTGCTTACGATGCACTTATTGCTTCTTATTTAACAGAAGCGGTGGACGAGCGTCATCCAGAATCACTTACTGTTACATATACCCATAAGCAAGCATTACGTTATGGTGAAAACCCGCATCAAAAAGCGGCATTTTACGAGAAAAGTACTGGATCAGCCTCTTCAATAGCAAAAGCGAAACAGCTACACGGAAAAGAGCTTTCTTACAACAATATTAATGATGCCAATGCGGCACTTGAAGTCATTAAAGAATTCACAGAACCAGCTGCTGTTGCCATTAAGCATATGAATCCATGTGGTGTTGGAACTGGCGAAACAATCGCTACCGCTTTTAATCGCGCCTATGAAGCCGATTCAAAATCAATATTCGGTGGCATCGTAGCTCTTAACCGTGAAGTAGATAAAGAAACCGCACAAAAAATGAGCGAGATTTTCTTAGAAGTTATTCTTGCTCCGCAATTTAGTCCGGAAGCAAAAGAAATGTTGATGAAGAAAAAGAACATTCGCTTACTAGAAGTAGCAGTCCATAAAGGCGAAACAGAAGATAAGCTAACGTCCATTCACGGTGGCTTACTGTTGCAAGAAGAAGATTCCCTAGGACTGGATGATGCGGAACTCAGTGTTGTGACTAAGCGCGAACCGACTGAAGAAGAGTGGACAGCATTATCTTTAGGTTGGAAAGTCGTCAAGCATGTAAAATCAAATGCTATTGTACTAGCAAATGGTGAGATGACAGTTGGTGTTGGTGCAGGACAAATGAATCGTGTTGGTTCTGCGGCAATCGCGATAGAACAAGCAGGTGAACGAGCAAAAGGGGCAGTGCTTGCATCTGATGCGTTTTTCCCTTACGGTGATACAGTAGAAACAGCAGCGAAAGCAGGAGTCACAGCGATTATTCAACCTGGAGGATCTGTTCGAGATGATGAATCGATTCAAAAGGCAGATGAATATGGCATTGCGATGGTGTTTACTGGCTTACGTCATTTTAAACATTAAGGGGGACACGATTCATGAATGTATTAATTATTGGAAACGGTGGAAGAGAGCATGCGATTGCTTGGAGTGCATCAAACAGCACGCTTGTTGAGACGGTCTATATAGCGCCAGGTAATGATGGCATGGCTGGCCTTGGGGTTTGCCTTGGTCTTGAATCAACCGATCACGATGCACTTGTGCAGTTTGCCATACAAAGTGACATTGGCTTAGTCATTGTCGGACCAGAAATTCCTTTATTAGAAGGGTTGGTAGACCGATTTGAGCTTGAAGAGATACCTGTATTCGGTCCAAGGAAAGAAGCGGCTATCCTTGAAGGGTCTAAGTCGTTTGCAAAAGAATTAATGCATCAGTACAGTATTCCCACAGCAGTATCAAAAACATTTACTGAGTTTGAAGCTGCAGCAAGCTATGTAAGAGCAGAAGGAGCACCCATCGTTATAAAAGCAGATGGTCTTGCAGCGGGAAAAGGTGTAACGGTTGCCTTAACAGAAGAAGAAGCTATCGGTGCACTTCATCATATTTTAGTTGATCATGGGTTTGGGGAAGCTGGTGCCAAAGTCGTCATTGAAGAATACCTTGATGGGGAAGAACTATCACTAATGGCATTCGTTAATGGGACAACGGTCGTTCCAATGGTCCCGGCGCAAGATCACAAGCGTGTCTATGATGGAGACAAAGGTCCAAACACAGGCGGCATGGGTGCATACTCCCCGGTACCTCAGTTTTCTGACCATGATGTTGAAGAAGCTGTAAGAACGATTCTACAACCAACAGCCAACGCAATGGTGAAGGAAGGACGTTCTTTTACTGGGGTTCTATACGCTGGCTTAATGATGACTGCTCATGGTCCGAAAGTGATTGAATTTAATGCACGCTTTGGTGACCCTGAAACACAAGTAGTCCTGCCACGGTTAGAGTCAGACTTAATTGACGTGATGCTACGTGTTCTAAACGGAAAACCGGTTCAGCTAGAATGGAAAAAAGAAGCGGTAGTAGGGGTTGTGCATGCAAGTGTAGGCTATCCACAGGGCTATGCAAAGGGTGTTGTCATAGAAGGAATAGAAGAAGCCGCTAAGGAAGGGCTTGTTTTCCATGCTGGTACGAAACAATCTTCGTCAAAGTGGAAAACAAACGGTGGGAGAGTCTTACTCGTTGCAGGTACAGGTGAAACCATTGAAACAGCACAACAACATGCGTACCAAGTAAGTGAACAAATTACAAGTGAAGGTTTATTCTATCGTAAAGATATTGCGCATAAAGCGTTGCAGTCCATTTAACACGAAACCAAGATAGCCAGGGGATGGGTTATCTTGGTCTTTTCTTTTATCTCCTTATTAACAAAATAAGATGTCACATCTAGTACATTAAGACCAAGATTGCCTCAAGAATGGGCAGTTTTGGTTTTTTGTTTTGATAAAACATAAAAAAACCTATTTGTGGCATTCCTAAATGAAGACAAAATGATTTTGGACAAAAAAGAGGGAGGGGTTCGCTTGGGGAAAATGGATATACAATCAACGATAGCGACTCTGTCGAAGTCAGCGGACTTTGTCGTTGACGAGACTCATGCCCATCAGTCATTGCGTTACTATTATCTCTCTTCTCTGATGAGAGACAAACACTCCTTTCACAAAGTGATTGAATACATAAAGACGAACAAACATATTCCCATTAAAGAATTAAGTGGTCATTTGCCAATTGAGCGAGTAGAGTCTGTGCATACAGGTGAAGAGTTTATCACTCAGATTATGCGCGGGGCTCTATTAATTGGAGAGCGAGACAAGCACGATTCTTTTCTCGCCCTACCATTAAAAAAGCATGATGGTCGTGAAGTAACGATTACAGAAAATGAGTACACAGTTGCTGGTCCGAAAGAAGGCTTCATTGAAGATCTTGATGTAAATTTAAACTTAATTCGGAAACGAATTGCTGTTCCTGAATTAATTGTAGATGAGATGACGGTAGGTAGGTTAAGTAAGAGTAGATTGGCGATGATTTATCTAGAAGGTATAGTCGATGACCAACTTCTTCAAACGGTGAAGCAACGATTAGCAGATATGGATTATGATGAGTTCGTTGACATTACACAAGTGAGTCAGTTTATAACCGATAATCCTAACTCTCCCTTTGCACAGTTATTAGAAACAGAACGACCAGATCGTGTGGCTTCCAGTGTTACAGAGGGAAAGGTCGTGCTAGTATTAGACGGCTCACCACTTGCTTTAATTGGCCCAACGAATTTAATTGAGTTCTTTTCGTCACCAGATGATTACTATGATCAATGGCCAGTAGGAATGTTTATTCGCTTATTAAGAATTTGTGCGGTAATTTTTTCGGTCATTGCCACTTCTTTCTATATCGCAATAACGACATTTCACCATGAACTTATACCAGATGATTTATTAATAACGATGGTAGCGACGAGGATAGAGGTTCCGTACCCACCGATAGTGGAAGTGCTTATTTTAGAGCTGACGATTGAATTGTTACGAGAAGCAGGAGCAAGACTTCCTGAAAGAATCGGTCAAACAATTGGGATCGTTGGCGGGATCGTGATTGGGACTGCTATTGTAGAAGCATCGTTAGCGAGTAGTGTTCTTTTAATTATCGTGGCGTTAACAGCCCTTGCATCTTTTACCACACCGATTTATCAAATGGGTAATACGATTCGACTTCTACGTTTTCCTTTTATTTTGCTTGCGCAGATCTATGGGTTTATCGGCATTGCCATCTGTCTATTGCTTTGTATTCATCATTTATTAACGTTGAAATCTTTTGGTCATCCTTATTTAACACCTGTTTATCCGTTACGTATTAAGGATTTTAAAGACTCTTTTTTTCGACTGCCTATTTGGGTTCAGGGAAAGCGACCTGAGACGTTACGTACAAAAAAACAAGATCGATTCACACGTCATAAAAAAGTAAAAGCGAAGCAAGATATTGAAGAGTGATAAGTGAAAACGGAAAGGGGCATTCACCATGAATATGAAGAACCATCAAGTTTCCTCTTTTTTTGTGCTTTTTCTCGTGTTCTTTATGCAGATTGGTGTTGGTATTTTTACGTTTCAAAAAAGTATAGCAGAAATTGTTGGAAATGACGGATGGATCGCTATTCTGTTTTCAGCGGCAAGCATTATGGTGATTATTCGTCTCATTTATTACATCTTGGATGAAAGAATGACAATTGCCGACATTCATACTCGTTTCTTTGGTAAATATCTTGGGAAGGTAATCGACGTTTTCTTTATTCTCTATTTTTGTTTATTTGCCTCTACCATTGTTGTTATTTATGTGGATATGGTCATTATTTGGGTATTTCCTGACATGTATCATGGCATTTTAATTTTTATTATGCTGGCACTGGCTTTGCTGTTCACACGCTCAGGCTTTCGAACCATTATGGGTTTAAGTGTATTAACTATTTTTATGACAGTACCTTTATTACTGTACTCCAATTATCCTCAAGGCTTATTACAAATGCATAACCTTACGCCTATTTGGAATCATTCCATACGTGATATAGTGGTGGCATCAAGAGAGATGACGTTCCAATTTCTGGGATTTGAAGTGTTGTTAGTAGCATTTCCTTTTATTAGAAATGCAAAGCAATCTCTTAAATGGGCACAGGTCGGTGTTATTCTGAGCACATGTGTGTATTTATTCACGTATATCCTCGCTTACCTTGTTTTTACAGAAAATCATTTAATTAATATTATATGGCCAACGTTATCGGTTTGGAGAATGGAATATCTAGGCATCTCCATTTGGCTTCTCATCTTGCTACCAAATATTTGTATGTATTTATGGGCAGCAAGTTATCTTGGCAAACGAGCAGTAGGATGGAAGCAAAAGCATTGGCTGATTGGACTTGTTATCCTTGTTTTTACGAGTGCTATACTTGAAAGGCGTTATTTTAGTTTAGATGAGGTGCAACATATCATTAATACTCTAGGCTTTTATACACTTTATTTATATGTTCCCTTTCTCACAGTTCTAACGTTTATTTTTAAAAAAAGGATGAAACGTCATGAAAAAAAGAAGCGTACTTAGTACGGTCTTTATAGCTTTACTACTTCTATCTTCGTGCACACCCCATATGCAATTAAATGAAGATATTCAATATCTACAAGCGCTGGCTCATGATTTGAAAGACAACGGGGATGTGGAAACGACTGGAATTACGACGATTATTGTGCCAGCAGATGAAAAGCTACCTGAGAGTGAATTAATAAAAATAAACAATCCTCATTTAGCAGGGTTGTTTCAAGGTTTACAAGCTGAAACCCCTCGTCTCGTTGATACAAGTCGAACGAGACTCCATATATTTAGCGAAACATTTGCAAAAGAAGAAGGATTATTTAGCACGTTGGATTCCATTCAACGAAATCCTACCATTGAACAGAACTTAAAGCTGCTCATTAGTAGAAAGAATGCAAGTGAACTCTTTGATGCTGAATTTCCATTCCAATCAACAGCTCAACAACACATCCTTAATCTTATTGATAAAAATGAAATTGAACAGCTACCTAAAACGAGCATGCATGAGTTTTTATACCGCTATTATGCGTCAGGTACTGATCCTTTCTTGCCTGTCATTGACCACATTGGTAATCGTGTAAAAGTAATAGGGTTAGCTTTTTTTAAAGGGGATCAGTATCATACTGAAATAAACTTGCAGCAAAGCAGTTATTTCAGAAAGCTATTCGAAAAAACCACCCAAGGGAATGCCTATGTTCCTTTAGGAGAAGACAGAGGGATTGTTTACCGTTACTTAAAGTCTAAGCCAAAGTGGCGAGTAAACGTCATGGAAGATGACCGAATAACTATTTCCGTGGATATAAAAATTGAAGGCACTCTTAGACAAAAAAAAGAAATTGGAATTGAAGAATTTAGTACGAGTGAACTTGAAGAAAAATCAAAAGAGCATTTCCAAGAAGCATTTGAAGAGATGATCTCGTTTTTGCAAGAGAATAAAGTCGATCCAATTGGTATTACTGAAGTGGTAAGGCAACATGTTCGAGGAATAGACAGTGAGAAATGGAAGGAGGAAGAATACCCTTTCACTTCTATCGATGTGGACGTTCAATTTCAAATAAATAATATGGGTGCAGTTAAATAAGAAAATAAAAAAGGCTCCATTCGTTTACTCTGGTCAATCAGCATCATTTCAGGTACGATTACAGAGTTACTTGATTATCGGAGGAATGACTGTGCAACGCTTTTACTACGGAATGGTTTTAATACTTGTTTTTATTGGGCTTGCCCTTCAAGCAAGCCTGTTACTTTGGATAGGCGGTTTATTAACGCTTCCGATGCTCGTCTATTCTTTCTTTCACTCCAATCGCCTATTTCAAGGTATGGGATTGGCTTTTTTAACAAGTGGAGCGTTGCTATTTCCTTATAGCAATGTGTCTTTACAAGACATTCCGCCTTTATTCTCAAACAATTTAACCCTTGTTGTCTTTGTGGCCATTGTGCCTCTTATGCAGGCTGCAATTGAAACACTTCAGTACGATAAGCAAGTACAGACATGGTTATTTAAAGGTGCGACAACAAAAGGAAAATTACATACACGTGCCCTCTTAACGACATATGGATTTGTTCCGTTTATGAACTTGTCGGTTCTGCCTTTGTTACAACATACGCTCAAGGAATCGCTCACCGCCGTTGAAAAAAAAGAGCGAGATGTATTAATAAGCCAAACGACATTGCGTGGGTATGCACTGGCACTTGTTTGGATGCCAATGGAAATTATGGTTGTAACAGCAATTGGTTTGACAGGAGAGAGTTACTTTTCTCTTATACCGTATCTACTTCTCTTGTCGGTATTAATGACGTTAGTTGAGATAGGAAAACGTTCGATTGGGCAGAATGAGGGACTCTCTATTGCGTATCATGGGGAAGATGGTCCCTCGAAGTGGTCTCTTATTAGCGCAGTGATCATTTTCTTAGTACTTGTTCTAGCTCTAGGAGAATGGTTGGAGCTTTCCTTTATTTTAACTGTCGTCTTGCTTATCCCACTCTTCTCCTTAGGATGGACGTCCTTGTTAGGAGAAGGGCGAGCTTTTCTTAGAAAAGGTTTTCTTTCTTTAGGGAAACAGCTACAAATAGGCATCCATCCCTTCATCGTATTATTCGTCTCACTCGGTTGGTTTACAGGCATCCTTAATCAAACAGAGCTGCTTGGTTATGTGCAAGAACCACTTTATCAATTAGGTGAACAGCCGGTACTATTACTTGCAATCATTCCGTTAAGCTTTTATTTACTTGCAATGGTTGGAATTCATCCTATAGCCTCTATGGTGCTTGTTCATGAAGTCATTGGACCCATTCTGATGCCGACGATGCCAATACCGTTAACGGTGATGTACATTGTCAGTGCCTTGGCGACATTCACAATGTCTCCGTACGGAATTATTGTGACGATGACAGCGCGCCATACTGAACAAAACCCTTATCGCATTATGATCATAAACCTACCTTTTGCTTTACTTTTTGCCGCAATTGCCATTAGTATCATGCTATTATTTTAGTAGATACCGTGACCTATGAGTATTCGTAGGTCTTCCTCTTACAACGACTGTCAGAAAAATATGAATGTATGAAAGTAGTGATAGAAATGAGCAAACAAGAAGAGATGCTACATATGTTAAACGAATTAGTCATGATGGATAGTGGTTCTTATGACAAATCAGGGGTAGACAACGTTGGTTCCTATTTAATTAATGCCTTTAATGAATTAGGGTTTGTCGAAACGATAGTGAAGCAAGAAGAGTATGGTAACCATATCTTGTTGAAGCAAAAGAAAACAAATAAGCAACCCTCTATCTTGCTCATGCTCCATATGGATACTGTCTTTCCAGTGGGAACGTCGGCTGTTCGCCCTTTTGTGGTGAAGGATGACAAAGCTTACGGGCCGGGTGTAGCAGATATGAAAGGAAGCCATGTCACAACTTACTTTGCGCTAAAAACTCTTTATGAAACCAATCCAACGATTTTAAACCAAATCGACGTATTGTTCACAAGCGATGAAGAAATTGGTGCACCATCTGGACGTAGCATTATTGAGGAACAGGCAATAGGAAAAAAGGCTGTTTTAGTTATGGAGCCAGCACGAAAAGACGGATCGGTTGTAACGTTTCGCCGTGGTGGAGGACGGTATGTGATGCGTGTTGAGGGGATTGCTGCCCATTCTGGGAATGATCCTGAAAAGGGAGCAAGCGCCGTAGAAGAACTAGCCTACAAAATTATCGCTTTACATCAGCTATCGGATGCAACAGCAGGAATTCATGTGAACGTTGGGGTTATAAGAGGCGGCACAGCGGTTAACACGGTTGCCGATTACGCAGAAGCTGATATAGACATTCGTCTATCAAAAATGGAGCAAGCAAGTGAACTTGAAGCAGCTATCGAGTCAATTGCGAATGAAACGAGAATCAAAGGCACATCAACGACTGTTAAAGGAAGAATTACGAGACCGCCAATGATGCGATCGAATAAAACGATTCAACTTTATGAACTTGTGCGAGAGCAAGCCCGCTTAGTAGGGATTGAAGTGGGCGAAACGTCTTCAGGAGGAGGATCCGATGCTTCATACACATCAGCACTCGGTATTCCAACAATAGATGGAATGGGTCCAGTTGGTAGCGGCTTTCACAGTGAAGAAGAATATTTACAAGTCACTTCATTACAAGAACGAACAACACTACTTTTAAATGTCATTCAACGGGTCCTATCTAAAGATGTGGTGTTTAAGTAAATGAAGCAAATTCCCTTTTATATAGTAGATGTGTTTACTGATCAAGCATTTTCAGGCAATCAACTCGCAGTTTTTATTTTGGATGATAATCTTGAAGTCTCTATTCGACAACAGCTGGCAAAAGAACTTCATTTTTCAGAGACGATTTTTCTTCAGTTAACGGAAAATCACATAATTGATGCATGGATTCATACACCTGAAGAAGAGATTCCATTTGGGGGGCACCCTCTAATAGGGGCTGCTTTTATATGGCATTCTCGCTACGGGAGTACTTTAAATAAGGTGGTGTTCCGAACAAAAAGTGGTCTTGTGCCTGTTTTAATCGATAATCAGACCTCGATTTATTGGATGACTCAGCAAACACCTCAATTCAGCCAAGTCATACCACCTTATGAAGCTGCTAAAGTATTAGGTTTAAAAGAGGTTGATTTTCATCCGTTTTGGCCTGTTCAAGAAATTTCTACAGGGCTTCCTGTTGTAGTTGCACCGGTGAAATCTGTAGAAGTCCTGAAGCGAACAAAACTGAACCATTCAGCTTACGAAGCGTTAATTAGCCGCATTGAAGCAAAAGGAATTTGTGTTTTTGCGATGGAAGGGGATCGATCAGATCTTTCTGTTCGAGATTTTGCACCATACTATGGCATTCCAGAAGACGTGGCAACAGGTTCTTCAAATGGTGCCATTTTAGCTTTTATAATGAAACATGAAGCTGTGTCACGTTTGTCGCTTGTATCTGAACAAGGAGTATTCATGAATAGGCCCTCCACCCTTCATTTAAAAGGGGAGAAAAAAGTCAATTCATTTGACATACATGTTGGTGGACAGGCTGTGCTGCTTGCTTCGGGTACGTGGAATGCATAGAAAAGGAGCCTACTTATGATCAAACAAATTTATCATTTAACAGCGTATAAAAAAGAGTTGAGTCAGTTGTTAACAGAATGTGTGAACGAAGGCGCTTCTATAAATTTTTTAGCGCCACTAACAATGGAAAAAGCAGAAGCTTACTGGGATACGGTTGAAATAAAAGATACGTTAATGGTATTTGTAGCAATGGAACAAGAGAAGCTAGTTGGCTCTGTACAACTCGCTTGTAGTGAGAAGGAGAATGGTCGACACCGAGCGGAAATTGCAAAAGTAATGGTTCATCCAAAGTTTCGAGGACGCGGGTACGCAATGCAATTATTGAAGGAGGCAGAAAGAGCTGCTGTTGCCAAAGGAATAACAGTACTTGTACTTGATACAGAAAAGGGATCATCGGCAAATGAACTCTATAAAAAATTGAATTATACATTTGCAGGCACAATTCCTCAGTTTGCAAAATCTGCACGATCTCATCAATTAGAAGCAACGAATTTTTATTATAAACAGATTGTTTCTATATGAATGGTTGGCTTCCGATTTGCTTGATCATTTGTGCGAATGCCGTTGTTGTTTTTCTTGATCCTTTATTATTGACGAGTCCGTTATTTTGGATTCTATTCGGTTTAATGGTAGGTGGAGTTTGTTCTGAGCCACTATGGTCCAATGGCGTTTACCTTTATTTATTACTAGCATTCGTGACAATGATTCTTTTCCCAGGAGAACAAACGTGGTTAATTGTATTACTACTTGTATGTCTGCCTTACTTTTCAGAGGTTGTCGCTAAGCGGTACAGTTTCGCATTTGGGGCAATTCTCCTTTGTTCGATTTTGTTTAGTGCTGGTACGTTGTCTATGGGAATGATGGCGCTCTTTTTATCTTTTTTAATCCTTTACTGCACGGTTTATCTTACTAAACAAAGGCAACGGAACAATGAAAATCAGGAACAAATGAATACACTTTTGTATGAAAAACGTTTACTCAAAAGGCAGCTTGTTGAAGAGGAAGATACAGTCAAACAAGCAGAGCGGACAAGAATTGCTCGAGATGTGCATGATTCTGTAGGTCATCAGCTGACGGCGCTTGGCATGCAACTGCAAATGGCTGAACTGCAAAATGAAACTGAAAATCCTTATTTAAGTGAGGCAAAACAAACGGCTCGACAAGCGCTAGATGAAATGCGCAAAGCGGTGCGGGCTCTCGAAATAGAGGAAATTCGCGGTGTGGCTATGATTCTTCGATTGATTCGTAAGCTTGAAGCAGAAAGCCATGTACACGTTCGATTAACAACAGAAGCAGGTGCTTTATCACAAGGGTTGACAAATGAGCAAAGTATGGCTCTTTATCGGTTTGTACAAGAGGGATTAACCAATGCGATGCGCCATTCTTATGCAAAACAAGTAAATGTCACGTTATCAGTCTATGCAGACTATATGTACGTAGCTATTTTAGAAAATGAAGCTGAACAGAAAAAGTTCCATGAAGGATTCGGACTCACTCAACTTCGAAATCGATTTGAAGAATTAGATGGGCAGTTTTATGCCCATTTTAACGAAGCCACTTTTTACATGAAAGGGGTCTTTCCAATTGACTCAAAAACGAATTCTGCTCGTTGAAGATCAGCTCATTGTAAGACAAGGTTTAAAAATGATGATTGAATATGATGGATTGTATAAAACGTTAGAAGCCAGTAACGGGTTAGAGGCAGTTCAACTGTCTTTGACTCATTCTGTTGATTTGATTCTAATGGACGTTCGTATGCCGTTGATGAACGGAATTGAAGCAGTTAAAGAAATTCGGCATTCAAATAAGAAAGTGAAAATTGTTATGCTCACAACCTTTGCTGATGAAGAATATGCACTCGAATCATTAAAGTTAGGAGCGAATGGATACGTGTTAAAAGATGCCGATCGTGAAGGTCTTCTCCTCTCAATCGAAAAAGCGTTAAAGGGAGAATTTATACTTGACGGTCAAGTAGCAGCAAAAGTCATTCCTACTTTACTTGAACGGAAGCAATCAAGTCGAACAGTGGTTCCTTTCTTAAACGAACGCGAAAAAGAAATTGCCAGAATGGTAGGTGAAGGGCTAAGCAACGCCGAGATTTCTGAAGCGCTATTTTTAACGATTGGAACAGTCAAAAACTATATAAGTCAACTTTTCACGAAGTTAGATGTTCGTGATCGTACACAGCTTGCGATCTATGCCATTAAACACGACATATGACTCTAGTCATATTAACTAAAACAAAAGAGTGACTCTAGTAAATAGCTAGCGCTCTTTTTTTTGTTTACACTTATTGTAATGATGAGGAGGTGACCGATTTTGATAGAAGCAGAGCAACTTACAAAATCATATGGACCGGTACATGCGGTAAATGGTATCGGTCTTTATTTAAAGAAAGGTGAATCGGTTGGTTTACTTGGGCCAAATGGAGCGGGAAAGTCAACGTTAATCGAGATGTTATCCAGCTTAAGCAAACCATCAAAAGGAAAAATCTTTCTTAACGGCAAGTCCATTCATTCACAGTTAACCTCATTTCGAGAAAAAATTGGTGTCGTTCCACAAGATATTGCACTTTATAATGAATTAACTGCTAGGGAAAATCTGCAGTTCTTCGGAAAAGCTTATAAATTAAAAGGGGATGCTTTAACAGAACGTGTCAATGAATTATTAACGTTAATGGAGTTAGATGAACGAAAAAATCATCAAGTTAAAACGTTCTCAGGTGGAATGAAACGGCGATTAAATCTAGCGGTTGCGCTTATTCACCAGCCAGAATTTCTTATACTGGATGAGCCAACTGTTGGAATTGATCCACATTCAAGAAGGCATTTGCTAGATTTAATCCGTAAATTACAGCAAGAAGAAGGTAAAACCATTTTGTATACAAGTCATTACATGGAAGAAGTAGAATTCTTGTGCGACCGTATTTATATTATGGATCGTGGATCCATTATCGCATCAGGTACAAAGAATGAAATTAAACAAATTTTAAGTATAGAACGAACGTATGAATTAACCGTCCACATACAGAAAAATTCGTTGAAAGAACAGTTAGAAGCATTAGATGCTGTGAAATCTGTCGTTGAGATCGAGAGTGGTTATCGAGTCGTTTCTTATGAAAAAGAATTATTTAAAGAATTATTACAAGCGGCACAAGGAGAGAATGTTGAAGTGCGTGCGATAAAAGTAGAAGAGGCGACTTTAGAAGATGTATTTCTTCATTTAACAGGTCGTACCTTACGCGATTAGAGGAGCATTCTCATGAGTATCTTTCAAAAAGAATTAAAGCAACTTGTCAATGATAAGGGTGCGCTTTTGTCGACTTTATTACTACCATTTGTATCTACTATGATTTTAGGATTTGCATTAACCAATTCATTTTCCTCAGAAGTGAGTTTTGAGGAAGTATCCATTGCAATAGTTGAGGCGTCTACACTTGAAGACGATCTTCAGGTAGCATCTGAGAGGTTTTCTATTAGTGAAGATGAATTACTACGATTAGCCGTTCCAGACACTCTTTTTGCTTATATGGATAGTGAAATAGGTGTCGACTATTATTCACCTGATGACGACGTGGTATATAAAGACTACACCGCCGTTATTGAAATGCCGAAAGGGTATCGACTGATGCTTTGGCACGAGCAGCTTGGGGAAGAGTGGTCAGAAGATATGGAGTCCTTTCAATTATTCTTAAATCAGGAACAAAGACAGCATGCAATGATGGTTCAAATGATGATGAATTCGTACATGGAGCAAGTATATGCACATACAGAACTCGCTGAAAATGAAGAGATAGCCGCGGATTTTGGAACTGTAGTTGTTCAAGGGAATTCACCCCTTACATCATTTGAGTATTACACATATGGTATGGGTGTTCTATACGTTTTCTTTACTGCCGGACTTATGGCAAATTTTGCTTTTACAGAGAAAAAAGGAAAAATTTATGGACGGCTTGTATTGGCGAATATTCAACCTGTCAACTATTTATTGGCGAAATTTTCTACTTCTTGCGTAATTGTTTTTCTTCAGTTAGTCGTTTTGTTTGGGCTGTCTATGCTGATTTTTCAAATTACAATCACCAACTGGCTAAGCTTTATAGCAATTGCCGTTGTGCTTTGTTTAACAGTAGGTAGTGTCGCCTCACTGCTTGTTGCTATCCAATTTCGAGCAAATACAGAAAAAGTAGCGAACGTTTTTATGCTACTCGTTGTATCTATTTTAGGGTTTTTAGGTGGAAGTTTCTTCCCGTCTTCTAACTTATCACCATTACTTAATGAAATTGGTCAGTTTACACCGAATGGTCTGGCGCTTCAGGCGTTCATTCAAGCGGGTCAAGGCGAGTCCATTGCACATCTGTCGCACTCACTTATCTATTTAACCTCCTTATCATTTGTGTTGTTTGTCTTTGCGTGGGTTGTGTTTCCTAATAAAGGAGGCATAGAATCATGACAGCAATTTTTTATCAATACGTGAGAGAAATGAAACGCTCTCCGTTCACCGTGCTTCTTATGATTGGTATGACTGTATTTTTTACACTTATTATAAGCGGTGCAGGTTCCTTTCAAATACATGTAATGGTTTACTCCGACTCGCTAGATGAAAACGGCGTGAACGAGCATGTGTCTCTATTAAATCGCAATTATGAACAGTATGTATTTGAAGGAACAAGTAGCCAAGAAGCAAATCGACTTTTACGTGCGCAAGATGTGGAGGCGGTTGTGGAGCTAGAAGCATCATCTTATGTCATTCATAGTGCTTTTGAGAATGCTCCGCTTATGTACATGGTTCAACCAGTACTTGAGTCCCACTATTTACAACAATATGTAGAACAGGCAGGGACAGCCAAAACGAATAAAGAAGTATTTGAATTTGAATCACAGGCAATGGAGGAATATACAGACGTAGATGAGCAGTTACGAAGTTTATTTGGCTTTACCCTTTTCTTTTCCTTCTTCACCATGGGCTTTACAATCTTAACAATTCTTGAATCAAAAGAGGATGGTGTATGGAATCGATTAATCTTAACATCTACCACGAAAACAGAACTCTATCTCGCCAATTTACTTGTTGCATGTATACTAACCTTTGCGCAAATTACCATTGTACTCGTTCTATTTGCGACGGTATTTAATGTAGATTTCTATGGAGGTTTTTGGTCACTCTTTCTTGTCATTATGCCTTATTTATTTGCAACAATGGCATTTGGAATCTTTATGAGTGGAATTGTCACGTCTTCGCAACAGTTAACGGCAGTCATTCCTTTGTTTAGCACGAGCTTTGCTATGTTAGGTGGGGTCTTTTGGCCATTAGACATTGTGGATTCAAAGTGGATGCTCGCATTGTCCTATGGTAGTCCACTTCGATATGGATTAGAAATGATGGCTGGTGCAACCTATGCTAATTGGTCAATAGAAGAATTTTTATTCCCTAGTGCGGTGCTTATTTTTATGGGTCTCGCATTTACTGGAATTGGTATTCGTTTGATGGAGAGGAAGTCTATATAAGAGAGAACCTGAACTTTTAAAAGTTCAGGTTTGTTTCTATTTGTATGATGAATACCTGAACGCTATTAATGTAAACACGGTGCGAGGCGAAGACACGGTCAGAGTCTCACGCCCTCGCCTCGCTCGTGCGTTACTTCTTTGGTAATGTTTTGAAAATTTCTCCACTTTCAAGTATGGTAACAAAGTCATCGATCCAATCATAATAGCCGTTTGCATGCTGGAGTTTTATTAAATCTATTTTAATCTGATCTGTTAAGTGCGGAGCTTTCTCTAAAAGCGAACGTAATTCCTGTTCCATTTCTACACTGGCTTTTCGGTTGCGTTCTATAGCCGTTCGCCACTGTTTTGTGAAAATAGCAATAAAAGAGCTATACCAATCGTCTTCTGATGTATAAAGATCTTTTCGTACACCCTTTTGCCACACCTTTCTGGCCATATTCGCTTCCGTAAGCTGGCGAATACTTGTGCTCATACTGGTCTTGCTCATACCTAAGTGATCACTCATTTCGTCGAGGGTTAGGGCATTCTCTTCAAATAGGAGTGCACCGTAAAGACGACCTGTGGATTCATTCATACCATATAGATGAAGGTTTGTGGATAGCTCATGGATGAATGTTTCACGTATATGTTGGAGTCGTTCATCTAAAGATGGCTCATAGTTTGTTGTCTCCATAATATTCCTCCAAAAGATTGATAAATAAAGTGTAACAAAATACAAAAAAAGAGAACACTAAGAGAAATGAGAGGATTTATTAGGATAATGGAGCATTTCAAAGGAAAGCTACGGTTAAATTCGTTTAATAAAAACTGTACAAACAATACTAACGGATAGAATGCTTTATTCAGTTTGATTAACATTTCAATTATAGGGTATAGTTACATAGTCATAAAGACGCAGGAATTGTATAAAGAGGTGGAAAATTTGTCGAAAATAAAGGTTGAGGGTTTGACTAAAGTGTTTGGCAAAAAACCTAAACGAGCCTTAGATATGTTAAAAGAAGGCAAGAAAAAACCTGAGATATTAGAAAAAACCGGATTGACCGTGGGGGTCGATTGCGCAAGTTTTGAAGTTGAAGATGGCGAAATTTTCGTAATAATGGGACTTTCTGGTAGTGGTAAATCAACGTTAGTACGACTTCTAAATCGATTAATTAATCCGACAGTCGGAAGCGTTATGGTTGATGGGGAAGACTTAGCGAAAATGGATCAGAAGAACCTTCGTGAAGTTCGACGTAAAAAAATGAGCATGGTCTTTCAAAAGTTTGGTCTGTTTCCGAACCGTACCATTCTAAGCAATGTCGAATATGGACTTGAAATACAAGGTATTCCAAAAGAAAAAAGAAAAGAGACAGCTCAAACATCCTTAGAACTAGTTGGATTAAAAGGATATGAAACAAGTTATCCTGATCAACTCTCTGGTGGTATGCAGCAACGTGTAGGTTTAGCACGAGCGCTCGCAAATGATCCAGATATTCTCTTAATGGATGAAGCGTTTTCGGCACTTGATCCACTTATTCGTAAAGATATGCAAGATGAATTACTTGACCTTCAAGAAAAAATGAATCGTACTATTATCTTTATTACACATGATTTGGATGAGGCGCTTAGAATTGGTGACCGCATCATGATTATGAAAGACGGTTCTGTTGTTCAGATTGGAACTCCCGAGGAGATTTTAACAAAGCCAGAAAACGAATACGTTGAGCGCTTTGTTGAAGATGTGGATCGTTCGAAAGTCTTTACTGCTGAAAATGTCATGATCCGTCCCGAAACGGTTAACCTTGAAAAAGACGGTCCTCGAGTGGCGCTGCAACGAATGAAGGATGCAGGTATCTCAAGTATTTACGTAACTAAGCGTAATCGAGATCTTGTTGGTATTATTCATGCCACTGATGTTTCTGAACTTATTAAGCAAAACGTAAACAGTGTAGAATCCATTATTATTGAAGATATTCCAAGTGTAGAAAAGGATACGCCTTTAAATGAATTAATGGACCGTTTAGCAGTGAGCGCTGTACCGCTTGTTGTTAAAGAAGAAAATAGATTAAAAGGTATTATTGTACGAAGCGCAGTTCTAGGTGCGTTATCAGGAAGTGAGGTCGATTTTAATGGATTTTCTACCCCGTCTGGAAGTAGGTGAATGGGTTGAGGTCATTGCCGACTGGTTAAATCGAAATGCAGATTGGTTTTTTAGTGCGATTGTCTTTTTAATTGGTCAATTAATTGATGGAATTTATTGGGTGATATCATTACCGCCTAGTTGGCTTTTTATTATCCTTATTGCTATTGCAACGTATCTGTTAAATCGAGGTAAGTGGGGACTCGTAGCCTTTGTAACCATCGGATTAGTCTTTATTGATAGCCTGAATTTTTGGAATGGAATGCTTGATACATTGTCCATCGTTCTCTCAGCAGGTGTCATTTCAGTCATTTTAGGAGTACCGTTAGGGATTTGGATGGCCAAAAAAGATAGTGTCGAAGCGTTTTTCAAGCCTATACTTGATTTCATGCAAACGATGCCCGCATTCGTATACTTAATACCAGCTGTAACATTTTTTGGTGTCGGAATGGTACCAGGGGTTGTGGCGTCTGTTATATTCGCGATGCCTCCAACTGTCCGAATGACTAATTTAGGGATTCGTCAAGTATCTACCGAGCTTATTGAAGCGTCAGAAGCGTTCGGTTCAACAAGTACACAGAAATTATTTAAAGTCCAATTGCCACTTGCAAAGGGAACAATTATGGCTGGAATAAACCAGACTGTAATGCTTGCTCTTTCTATGGTTGTTATTGCTGCGATGATTGGTGCGTCGGGTATTGGCCGAGATGTATATCGAGCTGTTGGTCAAAATGATATTGGAGCTGGATTTGAATCAGGGATTGCTATCGTAATCGTAGCCATTATTCTTGACCGATTAACACAAAGCTTTAATAAAAAGCAAGAAGTACGAGGTTGATGCGTAGGGGGAGGTTTCCCCCTTCACATAAATAGAGAAAACAAATTTGGAGGTCGATTGACGTATGAATTGGAAGCATATAGGAACGACAACAAGCCTTGCACTAGTTGTAACATTAGCTGCATGTGGTAGTGACGACAATGGTGATGGTAATACAGGTTCAGTTGAAGATGAAGCAGATATGCTATCGCAAGAAGAGATTGCTGAGAACTTAACAGCTATTACAGGGATTGAACCTGGAGCAGGTATCATGACTGCAACAGATGATGCGATTGAGCATTATAATTTAGATTTGGAATTAGATGTTTCAAGTAGCGCGGTTATGACACAACAACTTGCAAATCATATTGAAAATCATGATCCGATTGTTGTGACAGGCTGGTCGCCACACTGGAAGTTCGAATCATTTGACTTAAAATACTTAGACGATCCGGATAATATTTATGGGGATGCAGAGAATATTCATACCATTGCACGTCTAGGTTTGGAAGAGGACATGCCAGAAGCGCATCAAATTCTTACAAATTTCTTCTGGACACCAGAAGATATGGAAGCGGTCATGCTAGAAATTGAAGAAGGAGCAAGCCCAGAAGAAGCTGCACGTAATTGGGTAGATGAGAATCAAGAGACAGTTAGCGAGTGGACTAATGGCGTAGAGGAAGTAGATGGTCAATCCATTACTTTATCTCTTGTAAACTGGGATTCAGAAATTGCTTCTACGAATGTGATCGCTACCGTTCTGACTGATATGGGATTTGAAGCGAATTTAATGGATATGGAAGCACCATACATGTGGCAATCTCTTGCAACTGGTGATTCAGATGCCAGTGTAGCGGCTTGGTTACCTTTAACACATGGTCATTTCATTGAAGATTATGAAGGCGACTTAGAAGATCTAGGTGAAAACCTTGAAGGGACTAAAATCGGTCTTGTAGTGCCTGAATATATGGATATTGACTCTATTACAGATCTACCAACAAATGATTAAGTAAACATCTAAAAAGGCTATGCTTGAAACTAGAGGCATAGCCTTTTTTCTGTCTGTTTTTTTATGAGTTGTTTTCTGCTATACGTGAGTGGCTACCTTTTCTCGTTCTTCCTTAATCTTTACATGACCGGTATAGATAAAGTGTTAAATGAAGAAACTATCAAAAAGCGTCTCTGTATACGAAATTTAAGGAAGGAAGAGTTCATGTTTTTATTTATTGTATTGTTAACGGTCATACCTGCTACCATCGTTATTGTAGTGAGGCAATCAATTGTGGCAGAGAAAGTAATGGCCTTTTTAGCAGTGATTAGCATAATTGTTTTTGCGGCTATTACGATGCTGGCGATTCAACAAATTCTTCTTGATCAAACTGTCTTTATGACGTCTATTCATGGTGTGTTCTTAGACCCACTTTTTCTAACCTCTGGTGGCTACCTGTTGTTTTTCTTTGTGTATCGTTTAATGAATCATCTGCTGGAATGGTAACAGAATGATTTTTGAAAAGAAGAGGCTGGGACATAACGAAAAGTAGTATTTGAAAAGACGAATAGTCTAAAATATGCTGAGTAGCACCAGACACGTGCTGATCCCCCAGGAGTCTTCGGATTCTCCTTCCGCTAATGTTCATAGAAAACAAACGACGAACGTTCCTATTTTCAGGAATGTTCGTCATTTTGGTCTGTCTATCAACTTTTGTCCTAGCCTCCTTTTCCGAGTATTTTTATTTGTATTAAAGATCGTTCTTTGGTACAGTAAAGCTATGACGGATTAATAACATTTGGCTGTGTATGATTTTTCTTTTTTTCTAAGCATAATTCCATCCATTTAATAATACCAAAGAAAATAAGAATAAACCGGATAACGGTTAGTTGTTTAATGGGTTTTGCTGATAGTAAAAGGAACACCATTGTTAGGAAAAATGAAATAAGTGCAAACGGTTGATTCAATCTGTTAATCATAGTGAAAACCTCCAAAAAAAGTTGTGATAAAATGTCACAATTCAACATAAATTTTACCCATATATATGGTAAGATAAGTGAAAGATTGACAGACGAAATGAGTGATATAATGACGACTGAGCGAATACAACGATGGACGAAGACTAGGCTAAGAGAGCATCTAAGTGTCATTCGAGGTGAACGACCACCTACCTTAGTACTCAAACATGCCACTTATTTAAATTTTGCAAGGAGAAAATGGCTTGAAGCTAATATATGGATTGCTGATGATCAGATTGTATACGTTGGACAGGAAATGCCTGAGACTCTAGGCGATGCCGAAGTAGTAGACTGTACAGGTCAATTTATTGTTCCGGGCTATATTGAACATCACGCTCATCCATTTCAATTATATAATCCCCTTAGTTTAGCTCAATATGCATCCGAGCGTGGGACCACCACATTGATTAATGACAATCTGGTTTATTTTTTAAACTTAGAAAAAAAGAAAGCGCTTTCTTTGATTGAGAAACTAGATGAGCTGCCGACAACAATGTATTGGTGGACGAGATACGATTCTCAGTCAGAATTACTTAAAGATGACATGTTTTCAAATTCGAAAATTAAAGCATGGCTTGAGCATCATCTTGTTGTGCAAGGTGGAGAGCTTACATCCTGGCCTCAGGTATTACAAGGTGACGATACGATTTTACATTGGATGCAAGAGACGTCCCGTTTAAGAAAGCCAATAGAAGGGCATCTACCGGGAGCATCAGAGAAAACCCTTTCTCAAATGGCTTTATTAGGCGTTACTTGTGACCATGAGGCGATTACAGGTGAAGAAGTTGTTCGAAGACTAGATGTTGGGTATACAGTGTCGCTTCGTCATTCTTCTATACGACCAGATTTACCAAGACTGTTTGAAGAATTAAAAGAGCTTGATGTTGATTATTTTGGACGATGCTTGATGACAACCGATGGCTCGCCACCATCATTTTATGAAGAGGGTATCATGAATAAATGCATTCAGATTGCTATCGATGCAGGGATCAATCCAATTGATGCTTACGGAATGGCAACGTATTATGTAGCGCGCTATTATAATATCGACCATAAATTAGGAATGATTGGCCCTGGTCGCATTGCTCATTTGAACTTTTTGGCTGCAAAAGATGCGCCTACCCCTGTAAGTGTGCTTGCAAAAGGTCAGTGGATTTTACGCGATGGAGAAGCTGTTACGAAAGAAGCTCGTTTCCCATGGTCTGATTATGGAATTGCTCCCATCGAATTTAATTGGACGCTTTCTGAAAATGAACTTCATTTCTCCATGCCAATGGGCATTGAAATGACGAATGCTGTTATCCTAAAGCCGTACCAAACGATGCTAGAAACAGCTTCCACTGAGTTATCTACGGATCATGATGAATCCTTTTTTGCCATGATTGATAAAAAGGGGAAATGGCTTGTGACGACAACGCTTAAAGGGTTTTCCACATCTGTAATGGGATTAGCAAGTTCCTATTCTTATACTGGGGACGTTATCTTAATAGGCAAATCTCTTAAGGCGATGGTGCAAGCCTTTAATGAACTTAAAAAGCAAGGTGGAGGACTAATTCTTGTAGAAGAAGACCAAGTCATTGACCGAATTGAACTTCCTTTACTCGGAATGATGTCAGATAAACCGATGGACGTTATTATGAAACAAGAACAAAGCTTTACGAAGAAGCTAAGAGAACGTGGCTATAAACATGAAGATCCAATGTACAGTTTACAATTCTTTTCATCCACGCACTTACCTTATATTCGGGTTACACAGAAAGGGATTTACGATGTTCGAAAGAAAAGAATTTTATTTCCGGCAATAATGAGGTAAAATGAAACTACTTTGGTGCTTTACCACTTTAAAAAATAAGCGCATCGTAGAGAAGCACTTAACTCGAAAGGTGTGACGGTTGTTGCAGATTAATAAACTTAGAGGAAAAGAATTGGATCAATTGTTTCAAGCGATTCTTTCTTTAAAAGATGTTGAAGAAGCGTACGAGTTTTTTGACGATCTTTGTACGATTAATGAAATACAGTCGCTCGCTCAACGTCTTGAAGTAGCACGTATGCTAAGAGACGGTTATACGTATCATAAGATTGAAACTGAGACAGGAGCAAGTACTGCGACGATTTCGAGAGTCAAGCGTTGTTTAAATTATGGTAACGATGGCTATCGAATGACGTTAGATCGGATTGACGCTCAGGAGCTTGAAGAAACAAAGGATGTATAAGGATTAAACCGCAGGCAAAAGCCTGCGGTTTTTTGCTGTAGCAATAATCTTCCTAATTAGATTTCAAAAAAAAGATGGTACAACGTGTTGAGATTCGCTACAATAGTCGTTAAAAACAAAAGGAGCCCTTTATGAGTGAATCTACGTCTTTAAAAAACCAATTACGTGCAGCAAGCGGAGAGCAGGCATGTGACCTGCTTTTAGAAAATGCAACCATTGTTGATGTATATACGTGCACAACGTTTCAAGGCAATATTGCGATCACAGATGGTATGATTGTTGGAATTGGTGCGTACACAAATGGGAAGCAAGTAGTAGATGTTAAAGGAAAGTGGATCTGCCCAGGTCTTCTAGATGGGCATGTACATATTGAATCAGGGATGGTTCGTCCAGAAGAGTTAGCTAAGGTGCTCATTCCTAGAGGAATAACAACGATTATTGCCGATCCTCATGAAATTGCTAATGTTGGTGGAACAGATGCAGTACGCTATATGATTGAGGCTTCAAAAAATATTCCTCTAGACATAAAGATGATGATACCATCAAGTGTTCCTGCTGCATGGTTTGAAGAAAACGGCGCAACTCTTTCTAGTCATGATGTGGATGTCCTTTTACAAGAAGGCAACGTTTATGGACTAGGAGAAGTGATGGATTATCCAGCAGTTTGTTCAGGAGACGATGAAATGTTGAGAAAGATCTCCCTTGCAAAAACAGCAGGCTGTCCAATTGATGGGCACGGGTCAGGATTAGATGAAAAAGCGCTTAATGCCTATCGCGTTGTTGGGATTGAAAATGATCACGAAGCCATCACTGGGGAAGAGGCGCTTGAGCGAGTGAGGAAAGGCTTTTATGTCCTCATGCGAGAAGGAACAGCAACACGTGATATGGAAGCGATTTTGCCAGCTGTAACGCCATTTAATAGTAGGCGCTTTGCTTTTGCTACAGACGATAAGCATTTAGATGATTTAATAGAAGAGGGCAGCATTGATTTTAGTGTACGTAAAGCCATTGAGCTTGGTCTTAATCCGTTACAAGCGATACAGCTAGGCAGTTTAAATACTGCAGAATGCTTTCAATTACAAGACCGTGGTGCCATTGCTCCTGGGAAAAAGGCGACCTTTCTTGTTCTAAATGATTTGAATACGTTTGAGGTCAATAGTGTGTACGTTGAAGGTGAGAAAGTAGCGGAAAATGGAAACTTGCTGACCTCTTTGCGTCCCAACATAGAAGTTCCATCACAGCTGTTAAATAGTGTTCGTGTGAAGCCCTTTACAAAACAGGATCTTCAGTTGCCACTAAAAAACAGCAATGAGGCTACCATTATTGAAGCTTCTTTAACATCTATTGTGACGAAAAAAGTTGTTGAAAAAGTAGAAATAGAAAACAACTGCTTCAAACCAAACAAAAACCAGTTAAAGTTAGTTGTGATGGAACGTCATCATCAAAAAGGAACCATCGGGGTTGGAATTTGTAAAGGTATACCAATTCAAAGAGGCGCAATTGTTTCAACGGTTGCACATGATTCACATAACATTATTGCCTGTGGTGTTGATGATGACAGTCTTTACCATGCACTAAACCATATCGTGGACATTGGTGGCGGCATGGCAGTCGTAGACGGTGACCGTGTACTAGCAACCCTTCCACTTGCAATTGGAGGGTTGATGTCAACACAGCCTGCTAGCCAAGTGAAATGGGCGTTAAATCAACTACAAGGAGCGTTAACCGAAATAGGCTATCAAGAGAAGGTAGACCCTTTTCTAACGTTAGCTTTTCTAGCGTTACCTGTTATTCCTTCTATTAAGTTAACCTCTAAAGGATTGTTCGATGTTGAAGCGTTCACCTTTATTGATCAATAAGAGAATAAAAAAATAGTTCTCAAAAGCGAGAACTATTTTTAGGTTATTGCGGTAGTAATGTAAGGTGTTGATGAGATGATTGATAAGACGTAGGATTGGTTGATGTTACATGATACTCACCATTTACCCAAGCTTCTCGCTGGTTATGATACGAATCGCTAAAGACGTGACCAGATTGACCGGGACCGACCAGGTGATGTGTATTCTCTAGATCCTCTAAATCCATTACACCACGCCAGCCAGCTCCATTGGTGACTACGCCAGTATCCGTATGGTAGCTTGCTGCTTTTACGGTGATACGGCTTCCATCAACGGGTAATGGAGAACCGTTAAACAAATAATTTAAAGGAGATATGGCAGCAAGTGGGTGATTAAAAACAACTTGGTGAAACGCACCCCACTCCCAGTCATCAGGCGTTGTCCCTTGAAGTTCTGTTGCCCGCTCAACGGCTTGTTGAAAACTTTCGTAGGCAAGAGTTTCTAATCCACCTGCCTTTTCTATCCAAGGTCCAGGCTGACCTTCATTCGCTGCCCGAATCATTTCATCAACAATGTTTGCTCTTCCTTCGAACAGCCCGTAAAGGTCAGTTGGAATATCGTCATTAAATAGTTGCTTTGTCAGGCCATCCATCCAAAAATGGAACAAAAGTGGTCCTGGTTCTTCTTTACGGTCTTCACGATTCCACGATTGAAGCATTGTTAGAGCTTGTTGTTCAATGTCCGTTAAGTCGCTCATCTCAAGTGCTTCAATAAGAATAGGGACAAATTCTTCTGCCTGCAAGTTTACTACATCCATTTGCAAGTTCATCATATCTTCTGCTGTGTGTTCATTTGAAGCGTATAGGACGTCGATAATTCGTTGATGACGATAGGGTTGTGCCCATGTATGTGTAATGTGGTAAGGATAGTCTTCTCCAACAATTTGGTTATTTGCCGTTGAGATAATGCCTGATTCAGGATTTATAATTGTTGGAAGTTCATCCCAAGGAATGTAGCCTTTCCACTGGTATGTAGGGTCCCAACCTGGAACGGGTAGTAATGCATCGTCCTCATCGGGGCGAATCGGAATGAGGCCATTGGCTCGATAGGCAATTGTTCCATCCTTACTAGCAAACACAAAATTTTGCGCAGGGGCTTGAAAAGACGTTAGCGCATCAGCAAATGTATCCCAATTATTAGCTCGATTGAAATCGAGGACCGCTTGTAATTCGGTGGTTGCCTCGTGGGCTGTCCACCGCATAGAGAGCGCGTATTCTGCTCCCTCTTCAAAGGATGCATATTCTGATAGGAGAGGACCATTCTTGGTAATCGTGATTTCGTGTTCGTATGGCTCTTGATCTGCAACAAGAATGGTTTCGGTAATTACTTCTGCTTCGTACCACTCATCGTCATATAGAAACATGGACGGATGATCAGGATGACGTTGCTCGAAATAAAGTTGCTGGACATCAGGGCCCACATTCGTTACACCCCAAGCGATATCTTCATTTGAGCCGAGAATAATCCCAGGAACACCTGCAAAAATTACCCCTGTTACATTAACAGATGGAGATGTTAAGTGAGTTTCATACCAAATACTTGGTGTCGCTAACCCAAGATGCGGGTCATCCGCAAGGAGTGGCTTACCCGAAGCGGTTCGTTCACCAGCCAAAACCCAGTTGTTACTACCAGAAAAAGGATGGGGCAAGTAGTTTGTCGTTGTTGCAAAGGCCGTTTCAATATCGATAGGTACCGACCTAGCCAAGTCTAATATGACGGGTCCATCAGTTGGGTAAACAGGCATTAAATCAAGGGCCTCTTCTTCAGTTACATGCTGCGCCAACCAATATCTAAATGCTTGACCTTGCCAATTTCCGCTTAAGTCATAGGCCATATATTTGCCGATTGTTAAAGAATCTAATGGTTCCCACGGGGACGGCTCGTATCCAGCTAGCCGAAACTCAATAGGAAGTTCTCCATTATCAATAGCGCTCTTCATAAATGCATTTACCCCAGCTGCGTAGGCTTCTAAATAACTGTATGTTTCCTCATCATAGGCTGCCTCTGATGCTTCTGCTGCTCGCCGTAATCCAAATGTACGGAAGTAACGATCTTGGTCAAGCATGCTTTCGCCGATCACTTCTGCCAATTGACCAGATGCTTGTCTGCGACTAAGATCCATTTGAAACAAGCGATCTTGAGCCGTAACAAAACCTTGCGCGAAATAGAGGTCATGGTCATTTTTTGCTTCAACATGCGGAACGCCTTGATCATCTCGATAGACCGATACTTCTGCGGATAATCCATTTAGCTCTAATGAACCTGACTTTTGTGGAATAGGCTTTTGAATTTGCAGATAGGCCCAAATCACCACCGCTAGTGCGACAATGATCAACCCACCTAACGTAATAAAGATTGTTTTTTTCCAAGGAAACCGTTTTGGTTGTTTTGTTTTTATTGTTTCCATGTAACCCTCCCTTTTCTAAAGAAAACGCTTTCGATTATTCATTTCGAATCAATTCAGTAAACTCCTGCATATTCGTTGCGTTTTTTCCAGACTTCTTCATACTAAAGATACACTATGCTTGATAAAGGGGGAATACGTATCATTATTATTGAGAATGACAGGTTGCAAGTTGAAATTGCACATAAAGGAGCAGAGGTCCAGAAAGTTACTCAAAAGACCACAACTCAAAATAGAATGTGGTCAGGCGATCCAGCTTATTGGGGAAGAGTGTCGCCTATTTTATTTCCTATTGTAGGTGGATTAAAGAATGAAACGTATTCGTATAAAGGAAAGTCGTATACCCTTCCTCGACACGGATTTTTAAGAGATCAAGTATTTGTGACTCATTCGCTATCAAAAACAAAAGCTCGCTTTCACTTTGAATCCTCCGGGCAGTTTGCACACGTGTATCCATTTGAATTTACTGTTTATATCGACTATGAGTTGCATGAAAATACCTTGCATATTCAATGGCGCGTAGTCAATAATTCCGAAGAAGAAATGTTGTTTTCAATTGGGGGACATCCAGCATTTTCACTCCCAATGGAAGAAAATACGAATCTAGAAGACCATGTTCTGACATTGCGATCAGAAAAAGAGGTCACGTCGTATCAATTAACAGACGGCTTATTAAAAGAGGTTGAAGCATTACCTCAGTCGCTTTCACTTGTGCCACGTTGGTTTAAAGACGATGCACTTGTTTACAAGGGAATTCAAACTGTGGAAATTCTTGTGAAGGAAGAGACAAAACTACGTGTTGATCTTCACGGTGCCCCTTATGTTGGTATCTGGTCCCCTTATAAAGAACAAGATCAAGAGCTTGCATTTATTTGTATTGAGCCTTGGTACGGGATTGCTGATAAATGGGATGCTAGTGGAAATTTAGAAGATAAAGAAGGGATTCAGCGAATTAATGCCAATGAATCGTTTAAGGAAGGTTATACGATCCATTTTTGAAGAATAAACAAAGCTTCTCGCTTTATGAGAAGCTTCCTCCATTACCGTTGTTCTGCTAAAGTACTTGTTTTGCCTGCTTTCATAACCATACCAGGCAGGGGCTTAGGGAACCAGTTTTGGATCATCTGAGCTGTTTGAATAAGACGATCAAGGTCTACACCTGTTTCTACACCCATCTCGTGAAACATATGAACCATATCTTCGGTACAAACATTTCCTACTGCCAGTGGAGCGTATGGACAACCTCCTAGACCACCAACTGAAGCATCAAAGTGACGAACGCCAGCCTCGTATCCAGCAAGGGTGTTGGCTAGAGCTAAACCACGCGTATTATGAAAATGGAGACCGAGGTTTAATTCGCTTCCAAACTCATCATACAATGAAGCGACTCGTTTTTTCACCATAGAAGGGTTTGCCATACCAGTTGTATCTCCGAGGACAATTTTACTTGCACCTGCTGTTAAAAAATGCTCAACCATCTTTAAGAGAGGCGATAAAGGAATCATTCCAGTAAACGGGCAGCCAAAGGACGTGGCAAGAATGGCCGTCACTGGCTTCAACTGTTGTGCTTCTTTAATACGGGGCAGTAGATCTTCTAATCCTTCTTGAACCGATCGTTTTGCGTTTTTTAAATTAAATGCATCACTGACAGCAATGGATGTGTGTAAATGGGTAATAGAGGTCATCATGGCACGATCAATACCGCGACTATTAAGAGCAAGTCCAGCTACTTGAATACGAGAAGGTCGATTCCATTGGTCCAGAATCGCTTCCGCATCAGCCATCGCAGGAACGAGCTTTGGATGCACAAAAGAAACCGCTTCCAATTTATCAAGACCCGAATCGACTAAGTGTTCAAGCATCCCGATCTTTTGTTCCGTTGTTAATAGAGTCTTTTCATTCTGTAATCCGTCACGAACACCAACTTCAAAGATTTCAATCATATAAGCAGCTCCTTCATGAATAGACTAGACTAAAAAGAGGGCTATAGGCAATGCCCTCCAATTTAAGCTTGCATAAACAGGTAGCGAAAAAAAGTGACCGCTGCAATAAATCCAATTCCGATTAAATAAATAATCGCCAGCCTGCGCTCACGTGAATCTGACGTTTTAAGCGCATGTAAAATTAAAAGAGCTGCTAAAACGATATTTAAGAGCGATACAATGAAAAAAGGGAAAATACTTTGGTAAAGATTTTGTGACGCGATCCCTACTAGATTTACTAGTGCAACAAGAATGAAAATCCACATGTAAATCATCATTACGAGGGAAGGTCTTTCTTTCTTTTGATTAGTCGTCATTAGGAAGCCTTCCTTTCAATACATGTCTGTCGTATGAACATACGACATAATGAGTATATAGAGAAATAATAAAGAGGGAAAAAGGAAATTGCATGTTCAAACGAGAAAAGAATAAGAAAGAATAAATGTTTCTTATCAACAAATGATTTCTCCTTAAGAGCAGGCGCTCCCTCTTTTGCAAGTGTAGCATATGCTACTACTTTTATGCCTATATTTTAAAGTGATAATCCTTACAATATCTTAACCTTTTATTAAACTGAACAACATGGTTGGCTCATATACTAAAAGTAAGAAAGATAAAGGAGGGTTAAACGATGGAAGAAAAAATGCATAATGAAACAGGCGAAAATTTAGTTGTGGGTGCTCTATGGGCTCTGCTAATGAGTATACCTTTATGGATTGGTATTGCGTACGTCAGTTACAAGCTTTTTCTTTCGTTTTCCTAATGAATGTTCAGAAAAAAATGGTAAATAAAATGAATCAATCACCTTAAAAGGGTAAACAAAGACGAGATTTCTTGTTTTTTGTTTACCCTTTTCTCATAATGATGTATGATAATGATTATCAATAGAATGTAGCAAGTGGAAGAGGAAAATGATCGTATGGGGAGACAATCAGCCGTAACAACTTTAGAAAAAGCAAAAGCGCGCTCAAAACCTAGTCACGCATTCCTTGTGATCGGTCTTGGTCTTGTTCTTTTAACTGTTGCACTGGTTTTTTCCATTTCGTTCGGTGCTGCTAATATAAGTGTTGGGACAATTTGGGATGCAATTACAGCATTTAATCCAACACGAACGGAACATCAAATTATTTACGATATTCGTATACCGAGAGCGTTAGGAGCAGCGTTAGTTGGGAGCTTCTTAGCTGTATCAGGAGCGATTATGCAAGGCATGACGCGAAATCCTCTAGGGGAGCCTTCCATCATGGGTGTAATGGATGGCGCAGCCCTTGCTATTGCCATTATGTTTGCATTTAGTGCAAGTATTTCCGGCACAAGCTTAATGGTGGCAGCGTTTATTGGGGCTGGAGCAGGGGCAGCATTTGTCTTTTTCATTGGTTCCTTTGCCCGAGGCGGACTGACGCCGGCTAAGCTTGCCCTTGCTGGTGTTACAGTTGGAGCCTTTTTAAGTGCAATCTCTTCTGGTATTGCGATTCACTTTAATGTCGCTCAAGATATTAGTTTTTGGTTTGCCGGTGGTTTAGCTGGCATGTCATGGTCAAATTTACAAATGATTGTCCCAGTCGCCATTGGAGGGTTAACCCTTGCTTTAATCCTTTCTCGCTCTGTCACCGTATTAAGTCTAGGAGAAGATGTAGCAAAAGGGTTAGGGCAACGCATTCGCCTCATTAAAACCCTAGGTGTCATTGTTGTGTTATTGCTCACAGGTGCTGGTGTAGCAGTGGCAGGTGCGATTGGGTTTATAGGATTAGTGATACCACATATCACAAGAGGTTTAGTTGGCGTTGATTATCGCTACATTATCCCTTGCTCCGCCGTTCTTGGTGCATTGTTACTGGTGTTAGCCGATTTAGCTGCACGAATGATTAATGCACCGTTTGAAACACCAGTCGGGGCAATGACAGCTTTGATTGGCGTTCCATTCTTCCTGTATCTCGCTAGACGTGACGGGAGGAAATTATAAATGAATGCATTAGTAAAAAAGCCAGCCTTTAAGGTTGTTACCCTTATCTTACTTATTTTTTTAACGTTTATCGCTTCTTTACAAACAGGAGCCATTCAAATTCAGCCTGTAGATGTTCTACGTACATTAGTCGGCCTTGGTTCAGAACGAGATGCCCTTATTTTATTCGAATTCCGACTACCTCGAATGGTTATTGCGCTTCTCGTTGGAGCGGCATTAGCTGTATCAGGAGCTATTTTACAAAGTATTTCTCAGAATGAATTAGCTGATCCTGGGATTCTTGGAATTAATACAGGTGCAGGACTCGCTGTCGTCATTTTCATTTACTTTTTTCAAGGCTCTTTGTCAGGGGTGAGTCAGCTTACCATTTTTATTATGCCGCTTTTCGCTTTTATTGGAGCGGCGTTTGCTGCCTTTTTAATTTATGTATTTGCTTGGAAAAAAGGTATTACACCAGTTCGGCTTATTTTAGTTGGTATTGCTGTTAACGCTGCATTCAGTGCCCTTCTTATCGTCATACAATTGAGGATGGCACCGAATGATTTTATGCAAGCAACGATTTGGCTTACAGGTAGTATTTGGGGATCAACGTGGTCATATGTGCTAACGATTTTACCTTGGTTACTCATTTTAGTCCCTCTAGCTGTTTATAAAGCGAGAACATTAAATGTCATGCAGGTGGGAACCGAATCTGCCATATCATTAGGGGTGTCAATGGAAAAAGAAAGACGTTTGTTACTAATCCTTGCAGTAGCACTAGCAGCCATATCTGTTGCAGTAGCAGGAGGAATCGCCTTTCTAGGGTTAGTTGCCCCACACATTGCGCGTAAGTTAGTTGGGCCCCAGCATCAAATAATGATCCCTACAGCGACTCTTGTTGGAGCGTTCATTTTATTGGCAGCTGATATGATTGGGCGAAATGTGTTAGCACCTTCTGAGATTCCAGTTGGCATTGTCATTGCGATTATTGGTGCACCGTACTTTTTATATCTTTTAATGAGAACACCTTAGGAGGGGAAAACGATTGTCACGATTAACTACTGAACAACTTTCCATTGGATATGAGAAACGAGAAATTGTACGTGATCTCCATTTGAATATACCAGATGGGAAAATAACAACGATTATTGGGCCAAATGGTTGTGGGAAGTCTACCATCTTAAAAACAATTGCTCGCATCTTACAAGCTTCAAAAGGGGCTGTTTATTTAGATGGAAAGTCCATTCATAAGCAGTCCACAAAAGAGATTGCGAAGAAGATGGCCGTGTTACCTCAGTCGCCTGAAGCGCCAAGCGGGTTAACCGTAGAAGAGTTAGTCGCCTATGGTCGTTATCCCCACCAAAAAGGTTTCGGTCAATTAACAGATTACGATAAAGAGTTAATTCGTTGGGCGCTAGAGCAAACGAATATGGAAGAATTCGCAGACCGTTCCATTGAAGCACTGTCTGGAGGACAACGTCAGCGTGTGTGGATTGCGATGGCCCTCGCACAAGAAACAGATATTCTTCTTTTGGACGAACCAACGACGTATTTGGATTTAGCACACCAGCTTGAAGTATTACAAGTTTTGGAGCGTTTAAATCAAGAACAGAATCGGACAATCGTTATGGTTATTCATGATTTAAATCATGCGGCTCGATTTGCAGACTATATGGTTAGTATTCGTTCAGGTGAAATAGTAAAAGAAGGAACACCTGAAGAGGTAATGAATACGAAAGTGTTAAAAGATGTTTTTCAGATTGATGCCAGTATTGTCGCAGACCCCCGCACAGGAAAACCAGTTTGTTTAACGTATGATCTTCTTCAGAAAGAAGCCACGTTAAAGCAAGCAGACAAGATTCCTGCGTTCGCTTAATCCTTTTATTTACAGCTTATCAACCGTTGGTAAGCTGTTTTTGATTTCAATTAGAGAAAGAAAGAGTAAAATAGCTACGCTTCTGTTGTTTTTTTGAAAAAACCATTTTAATCGCTCATAATAAGTTTGTGATTAGCTAGAGATTGATTTAAGGAGGTGCGTATGAGTCTAGCAAGATCGTTTTTAATCGTGACATTGGGATTAACTCTAACCATCACTTTTTTAACGGGTGTATTATCTCCAGCGAATGCAACGATCATTATAGCAGTCTACCTTGTTGCGTCCTTACTCGAAGCACTTCACTTTGGACAGACAAGAAAAGTGAGCCGAAGTATAGCAACCGTTTCCTACGTTATGCTTGTGGTTTCCTCTATCCTATTGTTTCTTCTTTACTTTTCTTAGACCGATGGTGTACAAGACTACAGAATGAAGATTGATAATTGAAAAAAATCAATTTGAATGCTAAGCTCTAGTAAGTAAAGGAGGAGAGCAGAATGATTCGTTTCCAAATGTGAAAAGGCTGATTGAATGTGTTTTTATATAGGCCAACTTGCTCGAAAAACACATTCAGGAGGAATAAAAAATGAATAAATATATGAACTGGACTAGTCTTACTGAAAAACAAAAGGAACTGCAATTCTCTGGGAGTATCCATGTACGTAAGAATGGTACAAATCTAATTTCAGATGGATTCGGTCATGCAATCCGTTCAGAACAAATAAAAAATCAACCACAGACTCGTTTTTCCATTGCGTCTGGTAGCAAAATCTTTACGTCTATTGCTATTTGTAAGCTAGTGGAAGAAGGAAAACTCACATTCGACACAACTATCAAAAACTGCTTACGTGTGGCACTACCATATTTCGACGACGCGATCACCATCCATCATCTTTTAACCCATACATCAGGAATTCCAGACTACTTTGATGAAGATAAAATGGATGACTATGAGGAGCTTTGGGAGACATTCCCTATGTATCAAGTTCGTTCTCCAAAAGACTTCCTACCCATGTTTCAGTTAGAGAAAATGCAAGATAAAGTTGGTCGTACTTTTAAGTACAATAACACAGGCTATATTCTCTTAGGTCTCGTTGTTGAGGCAATAAGTGGAATGGATTTCGATGCCTATATTGCTAAAACGATTTTCACGAAAATCGGTATGACTAATTCAGGCTATTTTTCAGTGGATGAACTTCCTGAGAATGTGGCATGTGGCTATATTGAGAAACCTGATGGAGCAGTGAAAACAAATGTGTTTTCTCTACCTGCTAAAGGCGGACCAGACGGTGGGGCCTATGTGACTGCACATGATATGGGCATTTTTTGGGAAGCGCTCATGAATGGTGAACTGTTATCAGCTGAAATGATGCGGAATTTTATGGCTCCTCAAGAGCCTGTTGATGAGGACATATTCTATGGCTATATCGGATATATGGAATCAAATGAACAGGGAGTCGTTAAGTTTATACAAATGGGCTATGATCCAGGTGTTAATTATCGGTCAGTCTATTATCCAGAGCACGATCTGATCATTATTGTTTGTTCGAATCAATCAGAAGGTGCGTATGAAATGCTTAAAGAGTTGGAGCGTATAACTGTAAACGAGATATGAGTAAATAGAGGCTGGGACAAAAGTAGATAGACAGACCAAAATGACGAACATTCCTGAAAATAGGAACGTTCGTCGTTTATTTTATATGAACATTAGCGAAGGATTCTCCTGTAGCGGTGCTATTCAGCATATTTTAGACTATTCGTCTTTTCAAATACTACTTTTGGTTATGTCCCAGCCTCTATTTTTCTTCAATTAAAACGTTGATGAAATTTTTACAACAGTAGAGACAAAAAAAGAAATAGAAATGCATTGACAATGATAATGATATTCGTTATCATTTAGGTAGAACGTGACACATACACGTCTAGTTAATAGACCCCTTTTGGACCCTTGCAAAGCCTAATGCAGGGGTTTTTTGCTGTTTGAAACGGCTATTTTTTAGTAAGCACATGAATAATGAAACAGTGGGTAATCCTAATCCCATGATGCTAAAAAAGGGGCCTAAACTGATGATTACCGATGATGAACGATTTATTTTTGAGAGAGAATTAGCGCAGCTTGAATTGGAAAAGCAAAGCAACCAGCTCAATGAACGCTATAAAATGTATATAGATGAACAAATCGAGTTGTTAGAGAGTGTAATCTATGGAGATGAAAAAGAATAACTAGAGGCAACCTTCAATTAGCGAAGTGCCTTAGAAAACGGAAAAGCTCTTCTTCTGCTTAAATGCAAATACGAAAGAGCTTTTTTAAATGAAATAAATTCCGTTATTTTCACGCAATGGATACACGACATGCGTGTCTAACTTTGTTATAATAATGTGCAGAACGAACGTGCGTATTTGTGCTCGTTAAAGGGAGGCACGCGTGAATAACGATGATGAATAACATAAATGAGTGGTCGCATGTATTTAAGCTTGACCCTAATAAAGAATTAACAATAGATCATTTAGAGCGTTTATGTGAATCAGGAACCGACGCAGTGATTGTCGGTGGCACTGACGGTGTGACGTTAGATAATACATTAGAATTACTTGTACAAGTGCGACGATATCCGATAACCGTTGCACTGGAAGTCTCGAATATGGATTCCATTACGCCTGGGTTTGATTATTATTTGATTCCAACGGTTTTAAATAGCCGCAATCCCAACTGGATTATTGGTCAACATCACCAGGCGATGAAGGAGTATGGTGAATTAATTGATTGGGATACGTTCATTCCTGAGGGGTATTGTGTACTGAATCCAAATGCTAAGGTAGCAGAGTTGACTGATGCTACTACTGACTTGTCTGTGGAGGATGTAACGGCTTATGCAAGACTGGCAGAAAACATGTTACACTTGCCGTTCTTCTATATAGAATATAGTGGACAGAAAGGTTCTGTTGATGTGGTGAAGGAAGCGAAAGCAGCCCTCTCTTCAACAAAACTAATTTATGGCGGTGGAATTGAAAACGCTGAAGAGGCAAAGCAATATGCGCAGTATGCTGATGTAACAGTTGTCGGTAACGCTATTTATACAAATTTTAAAGAAGCAATAAAGACAGTAAAAGCAGTAAAAGGTGGTGCTTCATAAATGCAAGAGACGATCATTGAACGAATGTTAGAAGGTCTAAACCCAGAACAACGAAAAGCGGTTGTGCACACAGATGGCCCAGTCTTACTTATGGCTGGAGCTGGTAGTGGAAAGACGCGTGTCTTAACACACCGAATTAGCTATTTGTTACGTCACAATCAAACGCCTCCATGGGCAGTGCTTGCCTTAACGTTTACGAATAAAGCAGCACGAGAAATGAAAGATCGAGTTGCACAATTAGTTGGTCCAATTGCTGAAGATATTTGGATTTCCACTTTTCACTCCATGTGTGTTCGTATTTTAAGAAGAGACATTGACCGGATTGGTTACAACCGTAACTTTTCAATTCTAGATTCGTCAGATCAACTTTCTGTTATTAAGCAAATTTTAAAAGCACAGAACATTGACACCAAAAAGTTTGATCCTAAAGCAATACTTAGCATCATTTCTAGTGCGAAAAACGAGCTAAAATCTGCGAAAGCTTTCGCGAAAACAGCTGAGGGCATGTTTGATCAAGTAGCCGCAGACGTCTATCTAGAATTTGAAAAGCGCTTAAAAGTAAACAATGCGTTAGACTTTGATGATTTAATTATGAAGACAATTGAATTGTTCAGCGATGTGCCTGAAGTCCTCGAATTTTATCAACGAAAATTCCAATACATTCATGTTGATGAGTATCAAGATACAAATAAAGCGCAATATAAGCTTATAAAGCTAATGGGCGACCGTCTACAGAATATTTGTGTTGTCGGTGATTCCGATCAGTCAATTTATAAATGGCGAGGAGCGGATATTCAGAATATCCTCTCATTTGAAAAAGACTACCCAGATGCAACGGTCATTATGCTGGAGCAAAACTATCGTTCCACAAAAACGATCTTGCAAGCTGCTAATAAAGTAATTGGAAATAACGGGAACCGGAAGCCGAAAAACCTTTGGACTGAAAATGACCAAGGGGAAAAGATAACTGTTTATGAAGCGGCATCTGAGCAAGCCGAGGCACAATTTGTTGTGGAGAAAATAAAAGAAACAGCGGCAAAAGAGTCAAGTTTTTCTTATGCTGATGTGGCCATTCTTTACCGAACGAACGCCCAATCTCGAATTATTGAGGAATTCTTCATTAAATCGAATCTAGAGTACACGATTGTCGGCGGGACAAAGTTCTATGATCGTAAAGAAATTAAAGATGTTCTTGCTTATCTACGATTAGTGTCTAATCCAGAAGAAGATATTAGTTTAGCGCGAATCGTTAATGTGCCGAAAAGAGGAATTGGGGCAACAACGGTAGATAAAATTGCTGCCTACGCAACTCAAAATGGCTTATCGATGTATCGAGCTTTGGCTGAAATTGATCATATTGGTGTAACCGCTCGGGCTAAAACAAAACTGGTTGAATTTCGTGATCAAGTGAGTGGTTGGGTGCAACAACAAGATTATCTGTCGGTAACAGAACTAGTTGAAGAATTACTAGACAAAGTAGGTTACCGAGATATGTTAAAAGCAGAACAAACGATTGAAGCCCAATCACGTTTAGAGAATATTGATGAGTTTATTTCCGTTACGCAGGAATTTGAAAAGCGTAGCGAGGAAAAAGACTTAGTTTCTTTTCTAACAGACTTAGCACTAGTAGCCGATATTGACCAACTTGATGATGACAAGGTGGAAGCTCCGAAAGAGGCTATCACGCTTATGACTCTTCATTCAGCTAAAGGGCTAGAATTCCCTTATGTGTTTCTAATTGGAATGGAAGAAGGCATTTTTCCTCACAATCGTTCATTATTTGATGATGAAGAAATGGAAGAAGAACGACGTTTAGCATATGTAGGAATAACGAGAGCTGAAAAAGAATTGTATGTAACGAGTGCAAAAATGAGAACATTATACGGACGAACCAATACGAATCCATCGTCACGTTTTATAGCAGAAATTCCAGAAGATTGTAAGGAACCCTACGGTGTGCCTGTCTGGAATAGAGGGAATCAACAAGGGAGTAGCGCAGCTTCTATGGCTGCAAAGCGAACAAGTGCTATGTCTTCAAGAATGACAAATACAGGCGGAGACAGCTTTCAATGGGCTGTTGGTGATAAAGCGTCTCACAAAAAATGGGGCGTCGGTACAGTTGTTAGTATAAAAGGAGAGGGAGACTCAGTCGAACTTGATATTGCGTTTACACCTCCTACAGGCATTAAACGATTGTTCGCTAAGTTTGCCCCGATTACGAAAGTATAAGGTAAAGGAGATACATGAATGGACAAGCAACAAGCTGAGGGCAAGATGAAAGAGTTGAAAGAACAATTAGAGGAGTATGGCTACCATTACTATGTCCTCGATCAACCGAAAGTTCCAGATGCAGAATACGATCGTTTACTTCAGGAGTTAGTTCATCTAGAGGAAGCGTACCCTGAGTTAGCAACTGACGATTCACCTACGATGCGTATTGGGGGAGAACCCGCATCTGCATTTAAAAAAGTAACCCATCGTGTCCCGATGATGAGCTTGTCTAACGCGTTTTCAGCCGATGATTTACGTAGCTTTGACCGACGTGTGCGTCAAGCAGTTGGTGAGCAAGTTTCGTATGTGTGCGAGTTGAAGTTTGATGGTTTGGCGATCTCTCTAACGTATGAAAACGGTTCGCTTGTACGAGGTGCAACAAGAGGAGATGGAACTACAGGAGAAGAGATTACAAGCAATTTGCGCACCATCCCTTCTATCCCATTACGGTTAAAAAAGCCTGTTTCGATTGAGGTTCGTGGCGAAGCCTATATGCCAAAACAATCGTTTGAGCGCTTAAATGAAGCGAAGGAACAAGCTGGAGAAGAAAAATTTGCGAATCCCAGAAATGCGGCAGCTGGATCATTACGACAGCTTGATCCTAAGATTGCGGCTAAACGGAATTTAGCTATGTTTGCTTATTCCATTGGTGAATTACGTGGTCAAACGATTACGAGTCATCATCAAGGGTTGGCGTTGTTAGATGATTTAGGTTTTAAAGTGAATAAAGAAGCGACAGTATGTGAAACCATTGATGAAGTGATAGCATTTACGGAAAAATGGGTTGAAAATCGTCATGAACTCCCTTACGAAATTGATGGGATCGTCATTAAAGTGAATGATCTTGCTCAACACGAAACGTTGGGCTTTACAGCTAAAAGCCCACGCTGGGCAACAGCATACAAATTTCCGGCAGAGGAAGTAATGACCACATTACACAAGATTGAATTGAACGTAGGACGAACAGGGGTTGTAACGCCAACAGCTGTTCTCGAGCCCGTTGTCGTTGCTGGGACAACCGTAAAGCGGGCATCCCTCCACAACGAAGATTTAATTCGGGAAAAAGATGTTAAGCTCGGCGATACGGTGATCGTAAAAAAAGCAGGCGACATTATTCCTGAAGTCGTTGCGGTTATAACAGAAAAGCGTACTGGAAAAGAAATTGATTTTCATATGCCTACAGAATGTCCTGAATGCGATAGCGAACTAGATCGGATTGAAGGAGAAGTAGCGTTGCGCTGTTTGAATCCGAAATGTCCAGCTCAAATTCGAGAAGGGCTTATTCATTTCGTTTCAAGAAATGCCATGAATATTGATGGTTTAGGTGAAAAAGTGATTAGCCAGCTGTTCTCTCATCAATTAATTGCAGATGTAGCCGATCTTTATACGTTAGATCGTGACGAACTACTTGCACTAGAACGAATGGGTGAAAAATCTGTGGACAATTTACTCGACGCTATCCACCGGTCAAAAGACAACTCACTTGAGCGTTTATTATTTGGCTTAGGGATACGCTTTGTTGGCGCGAAAGCAGCCAAAACACTTGCATTGGCGTTTGATTCAATGGATCGCCTTCGTCAAGCTTCTGTGGATGAGCTTTTAAGCATTAATGAAATTGGCGAAAAAATGGCGGATTCAATTGTGTCTTATTTTGATAAACCGGAAGTAGATGAGTTGCTTGAAAAATTGAAGCAAGCGGAAGTGAATATGCAGTATACAGGTGCAAGACCAGTGTTAGAGCAAAGCGACCATGAATCGCCATTTAGTGGGAAGACGATTGTTTTAACAGGTAAATTAAGTCATTGGAATCGTAAAGAAGCCCAAGAAAAAATCGAAGCACTAGGTGGTACTGTAACAGGCAGTGTTAGTAAAAAAACAGATATTGTTATTGCTGGAGAAGATGCTGGTTCAAAGCAGAAAAAGGCAGAAAGTCTTGGCATTACCATTTGGACAGAAGCTGAATTTGTGCAAACTATGGAAGATTTAGATTGAGAAAGGGGTACGTTCAATGAAACGTTGGGGGATCATTGGGCTAAGCACCATGCTTTTAGCAGGCTGTACGATTTTCGGAGGAAATGATGGGGCGGAGCAAGATGTACCAGAAGTGGAGATAACGGATGATTCACTGAGCGTTATACCGCCTGTTGCTTCAGAAGAAAATCATTATTCAAGTGTGTTAAAGGATGGTGCCTATCTACATGGAGAAACACGAGGGTACGGAGTAAACACAATGAATCGTAGTAATTTAGATTGGTTTGAATTAGGGTTAGAAGAAATTGCAAAGGATACGTTTGATCCAGGTTCCTACTATTTTCAGGAGGGACAACATCTAACAAGGGGAACTGTTGTAAACTGGATTAACCGCTATAGTGATACCAATCCAGATGGTTTAAATCCAGAGCTAGGAGTGGATGATGAAGAGGTAGATTTACAAGAATCTATCGATGCTCGTAAGCAAAACCCACTTATTTTAAGAAATATTCTAGAGCATAATTATATGCAGCCAAGCGAGAATGGTACGTATGAGACAGAGGGCATCGTCATTGGTTTAGCGCTCTATAGTGTCTATTCCTTTACGTATGAAGGGACACCTGATTCTCAAGAGATCTCTGCAAGCCAACAGGAACAAGCTGGAAAAGAAGCAGCTGAACAAATTGTGGAACGCTTGCGTAATGGTGCGAGTGCGCTAGAAGAAGATATTCAAGATGTCCCGATTGTTTTTGCTTTATTTGACGATAAACCGAGCAACAACCTTAATGCTGGGAATTTCTTTATGAAAGGCGTATTTGAACCAGGACAAGAGGGGGAGTGGACTGACATTAATGAAACCCATATCCACTTTCCATCTACTGACGCAAACAATGATTACCAATACGACGCGGATCGGTTTTCTAAATTCCAATCAGACATTCAAGGATTCTTTGAAAATCATGTTGGAGTTGTCGGAAAGGCTCGGTATGAAGAGAACCGTTTAGCCAAACTAGTCGTTAACATTAATATTCAATACAAAGGAAAAGCAGAGGTTGTAGCGCTGACCCAGTTTGCAGCTTCTAAAGCAGAAGAATACTTTGAAGAAGTACCGATAGACATTGAAATATCGTCGATGTCGGGTGTGATTGAAGGCATTGTATCTTATTACCCTGATCGAGATCCGTTTATTTACGTGACAAACTAAAAGTGGACCAGTTCTTAAATGAGCTGGCTACTTATCTGTATTTTATTTTCGGAATTTTCATTTCTTATGTTGGGGGTATTTAAATGAATCCGCTACTACGTCATTTACCAGAAGAAATCTATACAGATCGATTACGAATTCGTGTTCCCCAAAAGGGAGATGGTGATACGGTTTATGCAAGTATACAACGTTCAAAAGAAGAGTTAAAAAAATGGCTTCCGTTTGCTATGAAGGAACAGACAGCTGCAGAGGTGGAACAAAATTTACGTGAAGCATATGCAAAATTTCTTCTAAGGCAAGACATTCGATTACTCCTTTTTGAAAAAAGCAGTGGCGCATTCGTAGGTTCCTCTGGACTGCATCAATTAGACTGGGATGTTCCAAAATGTGAAATTGGCTATTGGATTGATTCTCATAAAAGTGGATATGGATTCGTAACAGAAGCAGTCGAGGCAATTACAGCGTATGCTTTTACTCATATTCAAGCAAAACGGGTGTGTATTCGCTGTGACTCAGCGAATCAAAACAGTCGTGCAGTTGCTGTACGAGCAGGCTTTCAACTGGAAGGTATCTTAAAAAATGATGAGTGGTCTGTTGACAAAACCATGCTAACAGATACGGCTATTTATGCAAAAACAGTAGAATAGGGGGGCTTTCATCGATGGAAGTGTTTTTTCACTACAATTGGCAAGTTCGTAAAGAATGGATGAATTGGTGTGAACAATTAAGCCAAGAAACATTTCTAAAAGAGCGAATTGGTGGTGTTGGGAGTTTTGCCAAAACGTTACACCATATTATTGATGTAGAGTGGAGCTGGATTAGACGATTGGAATGTAAGCCAGATCCAGAAGCAACTTTATCACAGGAAACAACACTTCAAGACATACGACAACTTCAGCAAATGTACCAGTATGATGTGCAAGCATTTGTTAAACGTTGGTCGCCTTCATATGAAAATCGGTTATTTGATGATGGGCATCCGCCACTCGATACGTGGGGAGTCATTATGCGGCATATTATTGCCCATGAAATTCATCATATTGGCCAACTGTCGATATGGGCAAGAGAACTTGACTTAAAGCCAATTTCGGCAAATGTCATTGGAAGAAAACTTAGTTGATCCATTCAAGCATGACAATGATTTTACTTGTCAAGCTCTTTCTATCGCACAAATTGGTTGGGCGATGTTGTAATTTGGGAAGGGTAATATCGTCATTGTAGATTAATGATAGGGCTTTACTTCCCAAGGTGGCGGTTTGCTAAGATGCACATTTAATTTATAGGCAAAGGCTTGTGCTGTTTCATAGGAATCGAAAATGAGTGGTTGTTGATTACTAGATCTTAATAGAACTGTGACCGAGTTGTTTGACGTTCGTTCCAGTCGGTACATACATACCTCCTTTTTTTGCTTTTCTACTTAACGTTACTTTCATAAAGTATCGCAGAAAAACTGGCAGAAAGATAGCGTTTTCAGAAATATTGTGAAATTTTTAAGGTGATGCTTTGTTGCTTGAGTGTGTTGAATTTGGTATTATTAATCATATTGTCAAAAGTTCGTTTTGGAGGTGCCGTTATGTCTAGAATTTCACAAGAACAAGTTAAACACGTCGCTCATCTTGCGCGTTTATCCATAACAGAAGAAGAAGCAGAGCGTTTTCAGGGGCAGTTAGAAGCTATTATTACTGCCGCAGAGCAGTTAAATGAAGTTGATACAGAAGGTGTTATCCCTACAACCCATGTGCTAACGATGCATAACGTTATGCGTGAGGATAAGCCAGTTGAAGGGTTAAAAGTAGAAGAAGTGTTAAAAAATGCGCCAGATCACGAAGGCGGACAAGTCCGTGTTCCTTCAGTGTTTTAGTGGTTGTTTAAGAGGAGGACAAGCATGTCATTATTTGATCATTCAATAAAAGAGCTGCATCATAAGTTAGCAGCAAAAGAAATTAATGTGAGTGACCTTGTTGATACGTCGTACAAGCGTATTGGAGAAGTAGACGATAAGGTTAAAGCGTTTCTAACGTTAGATGAAGAACGAGCTCGCACTTTAGCGAAGCAATTAGATGAAGTGGATGCGTCTGCAAAAGATGTATTGTTCGGAATGCCAATTGGAATTAAGGATAATATCGTTACAAAAGACTTACGTACAACATGTTCAAGTAAAATGCTAGAAAACTTTAACCCGATTTACGATGCAACTGTCATGAACAAGCTAAGAGCGGCTGAGACCATTACAATCGGAAAAATTAATATGGATGAGTTTGCGATGGGTTCTTCAAATGAAAACTCAGCGTTCCAAACAACAGCAAATCCTTGGAATACAGACTATGTTCCTGGTGGATCAAGTGGGGGCTCAGCAGCTGCTGTAGCTGCTGGTGAAGTACCATTTTCTCTTGGTTCTGATACAGGTGGTTCGATTCGTCAGCCTGCAGCATATTGTGGAGTTGTTGGTTTAAAACCTACATATGGTCGTGTATCAAGGTATGGTTTAGTTGCGTTTGCATCTTCCCTTGATCAAATTGGTCCAATTACGCGTTCTGTAGAGGACAATGCATATTTGTTTGAAGCAATTGCTGGTCACTGCCCTTCTGATTCTACGTCTGCACAGTTACCGGTTCCTCCGTACCATGAGTCTCTAACTGGTGATATTAAAGGTTTGCGAATCGCAGTGCCGTCTGAATATCTTGGAGAAGGTGTCGATCCAGATGTACGTCAATCGGTACTTGATGCGCTAGCTGTCTTAGAAAAAGAAGGTGCCATATGGGAAGAAGTTTCCTTACCGCACTCGAAGTATGCTCTTGCTGCGTATTATGTGATTGCATCTTCCGAAGCTTCTGCCAACCTTGCTCGTTTTGATGGTGTTCGGTATGGTTATCGTGCTGAAGGAGCTAAAGACTTACTCGACCTTTATAAGAAGACGCGCTCTGAAGGGTTTGGAGATGAAGTGAAGCGTAGAATCATGCTTGGTACATTCGCATTAAGCTCAGGTTACTACGACGCTTATTATAAAAAAGCACAGCAAGTTCGTACACTTATCAAGAAAGATTTTGATGAAGTGTTTGCTTCTTACGATGTTGTTATTGGTCCGACTACACCTACACCTGCATTCCGAATTGGTGATCAATTAAATGATCCAATGACGATGTATGCGAACGATATTTTAACCATTCCTGTTAACCTTTCTGGTGTACCAGCATTATCGGTTCCATGTGGATTTAAAGATGGTTTACCGCTAGGCTTACAAATTATTGGTAAGCACTTCGATGAAGCAACGATTTACCGTGTTGCCGATGTGTACGAAAAAGCAACACCATTTTCTAAAGAAAAGCCAGCATTGTAAGGGAGGGAATTCGTGATGAATTTTGAAACAATTATTGGATTAGAAGTACACGTAGAATTAAAAACAGAATCAAAAATTTTCTCACCGAGCCCTAACCATTTCGGTGCTGATCCTAATACAAATACAAGTGTGATTGACCTTGGCTACCCAGGTGTCTTGCCAGTATTAAATGAACGGGCTGTTGATTTTGCGATGAAAGCTGCTTTAGCCTTAAATTGCCAAATTGCGACCGATACAAAGTTTGATCGGAAAAATTATTTTTATCCGGACAACCCTAAAGCTTATCAAATATCACAATTTGACAAGCCTATTGGTGAAAACGGATGGATTGAAATTGAAGTAAATGGAAAAAAGAAGAAGATTGGTATTACGCGTCTGCATATGGAAGAGGATGCAGGAAAGCTTACTCACGCTGATGATGGCTATTCACTTGTCGATTACAACCGTCAAGGAACGCCACTTGTCGAGATCGTTTCTGAGCCAGACATTCGCACGCCAGAAGAAGCGTATGCTTACTTAGAAAAGTTAAAAGCGATTATCCAATATACAGGTGTATCTGACTGTAAAATGGAGGAGGGCTCTTTGCGTTGTGACGCGAACATTTCTCTTCGTCCAATAGGTCAAGAGAAATTCGGTACGAAAACGGAGTTGAAGAACTTAAATTCATTTAACTTCGTTCGTAAGGGGCTAGAGTACGAAGAAAAGCGTCAAGAACAAGTGTTATTAGCTGGCGGTGTAATTGAGCAAGAAACACGTCGTTATGATGAAGCCGGAAACAAAACCATTCTCATGCGTGTTAAAGAAGGGTCAGATGATTACCGTTACTTCCCTGAGCCTGACTTGCTTAACCTATACATTGATGACAGCTGGAAAGAGCGTGTTCGTCAAGAGATCCCTGAACTTCCTGATGCGCGAAAAGAACGTTATGTACGTGACCTAGGTTTACCTGCGTATGATGCGCATGTATTGACATTAACAAAAGAGATGTCCGATTTCTTCGAAGAGACGTTGGGGCAAGGGGCAGACTCTAAACTTACTTCAAACTACTTAATGGGTGACGTACTGGCTTATTTGAATGCAGAACAGAAGGAATTAGAGGATGTTGCGTTAACACCAGCTGGATTAGCAGGGATGATTAAACTTATTTCAGAAGGTACAATTTCCTCCAAAATTGCTAAAAAAGTATTTAAAGAGTTAATTGAAAACGGTGGCGATGCAGAACAAATCGTTAAAGACAAAGGACTTGTGCAAATCTCTGATGAAGGTGAACTGCGCAAAATGGTTACTGACGTATTAGATGCTAATGAACAGTCCATTATCGATTACAAAAACGGAAAAGATCGCGCACTCGGATTCCTTGTTGGACAAATTATGAAGGCCTCAAAAGGGAAAGCAAATCCACCGATGGTAAATAAGCTATTAGTGGAAGAGATGGACAAACGGTAAGAAATAATCAAAAGCAAGAGGACCAACGTGTTCTCTTGTTTTTTATGACGTAAGCGTTTAGTATGCTAAGTATTAGGGAAAAATAAGGAAGATGTTTACTTGTTTTTACATCTTTTCAGTCATTCTTGCATACGTTTCTTTTGGAAAATAACGTACAATAAGAATGGATAAAGTGAAATGGAAAAGTAGGGATTGCAATGAAACGAGCACGATTAATTTATAATCCGAGCTCTGGTAGAGAGCAATTAAAGAAAAATTTAGCTTATATTTTAAATCGATTAGAACAAGCTGGTTATGAAGCCTCTGCTCATGCAACAACACCTGAAGAAGGTTGTGCGATTCGCGCAGCACGACAAGCAGGAGAGAGAGGGTTCGATTTAGTTATTGCAGCCGGAGGCGATGGAACGATCTTTGAAGTTGTGAACGGCTTAGCTGATTTGGAAACGCGTCCGATGCTTGGCATTATTCCAGCAGGAACAACAAACGACTTTGCTCGTGCACTTGAGATTTCACGTGATATAGAACAAGCGATGAATGTCATATGTGATGGTCATTCTGAGCCAATTGATATTGGTCGAATGAATAATAAATACTTTACAAACATTGCTGCAGCCGGGACACTTACTGAATTAACCTATGAAGTACCAGCTAAGTTAAAAACAATGGTTGGTCAAATGGCTTACTACATAAAAGGGATAGAGAAACTACCTCAAGTAAAACCAACTGCGGTACGAATTGAGTATGATGGCAAGTTATTTGAAGGTGAGATTATGATGTTTCTTGTTGCAAACACAAATTCCGTTGGAGGCTTTGAGAAGCTAGCGCCAAGTGCATCGTTACAAGATGGTATGTTTGATTTCCTTGTAGTGAAAAAAACCTCATTCCCAGAGTTTGTTCATTTAGCATCCCTTGCGTTAAGGGGTGAGCATATCAATCATGCTAAACTTCTCTATGTGAAAGCCAATCGAATTAAGGTTGAGCTGCTTGAAAATCATGAAATGCAATTAAACTTAGATGGTGAACGTGGGGGCGTCCTACCTGCAGAATTTGTAAATATGTATCATCATTTTCAATTATTAATGCCAAAAAACCGAAAAAAGCGTTAGCAATAAAGTATAAAAGTAGAGATGTCAAATAAAAGACATCTCTTTTTTTATTTGCAATTTATTGCTTTTTTTCGTATAGGTTTCATTTTGCAATAATAATAAAAAAATATAGTTTGCTTTTATTGTCATTATTAAGTATAGTATAGAAAAAGGAGTGTGATTTCATGCTTGCAGAGGAAAGACAAAAACAAATTATGCAAGACTTATATGAATTTCAATCTGTTAAAATTTCCGATCTGATTGAACGTCTGCAAGTGACCCGTGAAACAGTCCGCAAAGATTTATATGAATTAGAAGAAAAAGGATTCATTCGAAAAGTTCACGGCGGTGCTGTGTTGAATAAATCGAATATCCAAACAGCTTACACAAATCGAAAATCTGTGAATGAAAAGGAAAAACGCGGGATTGCTAAAGAAGCAGCAGCATTTGTTGGAGAAGGAGACACCGTTTATATTGACTACGGTACAACGGCCCTTTATCTCACTCAAGAATTAATGCTTCATGCGAAGAATCTAACCATTGTCACGAATTCGTTAGCGATCGCAAATGAAGTCGTCGACGGCTCGAATTTTGAACTGATCTTAATTGGTGGAAATGTACGTCGAAATGAACGGTCAACTGTTGGACCAATCGCAACGCGAACGATGCATGATTTATTTGTTGATATTGGCTTCTTTAGTGCCGGTGCATTGCATCCAACACATGGGTATACAAGTGTGCATTTAGGTGAAGCAGAAGTGTCTAAATTGATGCTACAACATACACACAAGCATGTGATGATGATTGATTACTCAAAGTTTGGCACGGTCCATATGAATCGTGTTGCGAAAATAGAAGAAATCGAGCGTCTCATAACAGATGAAAAAGCAAATAACAGCATGCTTAAAGAGATTGAAAAAAAGACAAAAGACGTTGTAATCGCCAAGAGTTCAGAGTAATAAATGGACCATCTCTTATTTGATGCGTCTTTCGTCTATTTGAACCAATCCATACACACAAAAAAAGAATTACTTACAGCTCTCGGTACACTGATGGAAGCTTCAAGATGTGCTACTTCCGGCTATACGCAAGCTTTGCTTGAACGAGAAAAAGACCATCCGACAGGTATTCCGTTTCAACCAACAGGAGTTGCCATTCCACACAGTAATGAGGCATTTATAGTGAAAAGCAAGATAAGTTTGGTTACTTTGAGAAGACCGATTTATTATGAACAAATGGGAACGACAAATGTCTTTATTCCTGTGTCGATTATTTTTTTATTAGGCATTAAAAATGATCACGCAGCTCGTAAAACGGTTCTTACGCTTTTGGAAAAAATACAAGATCATCATTTTTTATCTACCATTCGTTCATTTTCATCACCCTATGAAGCAAGTCGTTATTTAAATAAGCATGTACAAAACCTATAAGGAGGAATAGATGTGAAAACGATTATTGTTGCATGTTCCGGTGCTTTAGCTACTTCCATGGTTGTCGCTAGCAAAGTGGATAGATTGCTTAAAGACCACAAAATTACAGCTACGATTGTAGAATGTCGTCTCACTGAAATTGAAGAAAAACGGGATCAAGTCGATCTAATTATTACCACAACGAATGTTTATCGTTCATATGGAGTGCCGACCCTTCATGGATTGCCTTTTCTATCTGGTGCCGGAGTTAGTAGGGTCTCAGACGAAATACTCTCCTATTTAACGTAACTTGATTAACATGCTCAATAAGACTTGTCTTGTATATTCTTGATATGTTTTCATTCTTCCCGTATATAATAAAGGAAGGAAAAAGAAAGGGGAGATGGGAATGTCAGAAGCAGAGATACGTCATCTTCGATTAAAGAATGGGCTGTGGCAAAACGGATTAATCTTTTTGATGTACATTCTTGGTGTTCTCAGTTTGGTGCCAGTAGAGGGATCTATCTTTATAGGTGTTTATTGTTTTGCTAGCCTGATAGTGCTGGCAAATGGTTTATTGACATTGTTTAAGCGGAAGCGTCTACTTCATTTTCTGCCATCTCTTCAAAAACTTCATCATTTTCATATTCGCCTATTGGGGGCACGTTGGAATCATTGGCTCATGGTTGAAGGCTTGTTGCTGTCTATAATCGGTATAAGTGCTTTGCTTTATTACAGTAGACCATTCCTTATAAATGATTTTCAGCTAACAAAGGGCTATGTCTTTTCGTTTCCCTTTTTCCTTATTATTTTTGCGGTTTTGAGCAATGTTTCCTTGTTTTTAGAAACGACATTTATTAATCATCATCGGGGACATGGAAGTAAAACAAAGCCACTTCTTTTTGCTTTGTTCGTTCCAGTTTTTGTCGTTGCTATTTATTTAATTTGCTACACAGCTATTTTAACGATAGCAGATTATATCGTTTAAAGATTACAACTGCGAGGCTGGAACAAAAGTAGATAGACAGACCAAAACGACGAACATTCCTGAAAATAGGAACGTTCGTCGTTTGTTTTATATGAAAATTAGCAGAAGGATTCTCCTGTAGCGGTGCTACTCAGCATATTTTAGACTATTCGTCTTTTCAAATACTACTTTTCGTTATGTCCCAGCCTCTTTTTTAGCCTACGGTTTTCTAAAGAAGGGAAAATTTGTTATAGTATCTTTAAGGGTTGATAAGGGAGGGAAACGGATTGTTGGATATACGTAAAGAACGACGGTTAGAGTGGATCTTTGAAAATGCCATTATCTTACTAACAATGATCTTTCTTTTCGTCAGTTTTTATTTTAGAATCTTTGAGATGGTGATTCTTCTATTTTTCGTCAGCCTAATCGTAGTTTTGGTTATGAAAACGTTTAGACCAGAATGGCCAAAACCTCTTTTTAACTGGCAGAAAAAGCTTCGTGCTCATGAAATTAATTATTACGGTCATTCAGATTGGAAGAATCGAAAAAGGAGGAAACATGCTTTACTCCTCGTTCTAGTAGTGATTAGTAGCTATTTCATTGGTCTTTATATGCTTAATCCTAGCAATCAGTCCTTCTATAGATATCCTATACGAGTTGAAGTACTTGTCCCCTATCTAATCCTTTTTGTTTTATCCATAAACATTGGACATATCGTTCGCAAAAGCTATATAGATGCTTTCTTTGGTTATAAGGTTAAAGGCTTTAGACTTAAAGGAAAAACGTTGTGGTTGAGTATATCAATGTTGTTGGCTTGGGGATTATTTGGCGTAATCATCTATTTGTTCTTTTCTTAATGTTATAACAAAGGAAATGATTAACAATGAATGACCAAATTCAAAAAGCAAGAAGACAAGAAGTATTATGGCTAAACGTCTATCTTTTCCTGTTCGTCCTCCTATTTGTTTCTCATGTTCAAGGACTAGTAACTATTGTTACACTCGTTCGTGTGACGATCGTCATTCAGCTTGTGTTAGCGGTATGGAAAATGGTTGCCGTTCAAAAGAGTTTGCTCCCATTACGGTGGCAACAGTTATTGGTCGAGCATGAGATTGAACAGTACGGAACAGACGAATGGCTAAGGAAGCAGCGAGTAGATGGCGTGTTCTATATGCTCTCAGCTATCTGCATTCTCTACCTGACAAATCTACAATCATTGCGATTGGATGAGGCGAGTGCGGTAGTGGTGTTTTTCATTTTTATTTGTATTATTGTGCCTATCATAAACATTAGTAAGATCTTAAAAGGACGTGCCATTGATTCATGGCACGTTGAAAAAGAAAAAGGGTTTGGTGTAAAAGGTAAGTTTTTTGTGCTGATTCTATGTCAAAAATCTAAATCTACAAAAAACCGCCTCGTTTAATGGGCGGTTTTCTTGTAATAACGTGGGACACGCTTTGTCAGGGCGCAAACAATCTCGTAGTTTATTGTATCGGTACTGTCGGCCATATGATCAATGGGAAATTCAACCACGTCCCCAGGTTGGACTCCATTTATGTCTGTTACATCAATCATCGTTTGATCCATACAGACACGGCCAAGAATAGGTGCCTGTTGCCCAGAAAACAAGGCATGTCCTTTGTTGGATAGAGCACGAGAAAGTCCGTCTGCATAGCCAATAGCAAGCGTTGCAATTTTTCGATTAGACGCTAATACATGTGTTCGACCATAGCTAATTGTTTCGCCTTTACGGACTAATCGAACAGCGGCTACCATGGCGTATACATGCATAGCTTGTTGCAGTGGTACAGGAAACGTTAGCGCAGTATCAGGTCGTAATCCATACAAACTAATACCAACACGCACCATGTTCATATGCTTCTCTCGATGATAGAGGGTTCCAGCGCTATTGCAGCAATGCTTAATCGGAATCGTCATGCCTTCAGCTTCTACAGCTTCAAGGTATTTACAAAACCTAGAATACTGTTCATCTGTGTAATCAGATTCAAGACAATCGGCTTCCGCAAAATGAGTAAAGATGCCTTCAAGGTGAAGAGAAGGATGTGCGTGAACTTCTTTGGCCGTTTCTACTAATTGATCTGGGGATTGCATACCAATTCGCCCCATACCTGTGTCAACTTTTAAGTGAACGTTTGCTTGTTTTTGTAATGTAGTAGCGGCATGTCCTAATGACTGGACATGTTGTTTATCAAACAACGTAATCGTAATATCTTTATTAATAGCGGTGGAGAAGGCTTCGGGTGGTGTATAGCCAAGCACGAGAATCGGTTCTCTAATTCCTGCTTCTCGAAGTTCAACGGCTTCATCTATTATGGCAACACCTAAATAAGTTGCACCATGTTCAAGTGCTTCTTTGGCAACAGGAATAGCACCATGGCCGTAGCCATTTCCTTTTACAACCGCCATTAGTTGACAATTCTCTGCTAGTAGCTTTTTAAACGTACGGGTATTATGAGCAATGGCACTGAGCTCGATCGTAGCATACGTTTGACGATAACTAGTTTGTGTCATTTCTTTACTCCTTTTTCCTATACAAGAAAGCCCCTCATCATACGATGAAGGGCTTATCTGTGCGGTGGAAGGATATTATGCTTTTGCCGGAGTTTTTGCTAATGCATCTGCAACGGAAACAAGCTCATATCCAAGGTCACGTGCAACAGCACTATACGTAACGTTACCATTTGCAACGTTTAGTCCAAGAGCTAAAGCAGGGTTATCTGCTAATGCTTGTTGAACCCCTTTATTCGCAATTTGCATCGCGTAAGGAATGGTTACGTTGGTAAGTCCAAGTGTTGATGTACGAGGCACAGCACCTGGCATGTTCGCTACAGCGTAATGAACTACACCATGCTTCGTGTATGTTGGGTTATCATGAGTTGTAATTTTATCTACAGTTTCAATAATACCACCTTGGTCAATAGCAACGTCAACTACAACGGATCCAGGACTCATTGATTTGATCATTTCCTCTGTCACAAGCTTAGGTGCTTTTGCGCCCGGAATAAGAACGGCACCAATTACAAGGTCAGAATCTTTGACTGCTTCAGCAATGTTCAGTGGGTTAGACATTAACGTTTGAATGTCGTTTCCAAATTGGTCATCAATTTGACGAAGACGGTCTGCACTTAAGTCAATGAGTGTAACGTCAGCACCTAAACCAACTGCAATTTTCGCAGCATTTGTTCCAACAACACCACCGCCAATAACGGTAACTTTTCCACGTTTTACACCTGGTACACCGGAAAGGAGAATTCCTTTTCCACCTTTTAATTTCTCTAAGAATTGGGCACCGATTTGAGAAGCCATACGCCCAGCTACTTCACTCATAGGTGTAAGAAGTGGAAGCGTGCGGTTTACTTCAACAGTCTCATACGCAATGGCAATCACGCCACTGTCAACTAGTGCTTGAGCAAGCTCAGCTTCAGCTGCAAGGTGTAGATACGTGAATAGAATTAATCCTTCACGAAAGTAGCCGTATTCACTTGAAAGAGGTTCTTTTACTTTCATAATCATGTCCGACTGAGCCCATACCTCTTTTGCTTCTGTAAGTATTGTCGCGCCAGCAGCAACATAATCGGTATCTTCAAAGCTAGATCCGACACCCGCGTTATGTTCAACAATTAGTTGGTGACCGGCTTTAGTTAAGGCAACAACACCGGCAGGAGTCATCGCCACACGGTTTTCATTATTTTTAATTTCTCTAGGGATACCAATAATCATCTATAATTCCTCCAAACAAGGTAGTGTGAATGTGTACGTTTAGTATAAATCCACAAATGAAGGAACGCATTGTTACAAAAAAACAAATTGGAAGCGGTTATTTGTTTAAATCAACAAAAAGGCTCTAGTGTTTTTTTCTAACTAACTTTATATCAAAATAAAGACCAATTTTTTGGACTGGATTTTTAATATCAATCATCGTAATGTCTTTAATTCGCTTTAAACGATAATTTAACGTGTTTACGTGACAGTGAAGTTTTTTAGCAGCTTTAGTTAATTGATCTTCATAATCAAGAACGGTCTCTAGTGTCTCCATTAAATTGGTTTGGTTTTCACGATCATACGTGGCTAGTTTCTCTAATGCTGGGTTTGTCGCTAACTTCTGAAGTTCCGGCGTGCGTTTTAACAAATCAATATAGCGGAATGCACCTAACTCATGATAGAAATAGGCGCTTTTTAATTCCCTAGGAAATAACTGTTTTAATCGCAGAACAGCGGTGGCTTCATTGTAACTTTCATTAATGGTACGCAGATCTTCTTTAGGGTAACCGCAGCCGATTGCCTGAAAGTCTTGATCAAATCGATCGTTTACTTGTTTAAGAAAAGAATGAAGGAATTGTTCCGTTTCTTCTACAAAAGTCCGTTTATCCTTAGGTGCTACTAACAGTATTAACTGATCTTCATCAAATGTATGAATTAAGATTTTCATTTTCTGGGTGGTGTTTGTCAGATACGTCAGTTGCTTCATAAGGTCCTTTGACAGATCTTTTATTGAAAAGATCAGAATGGCAATAGACTGATCTTGTTGGTGCCCTATTCGAAGTAATTGCTCTTTCATTCTTGTGTAGTTGGCAATTTCTCCAGTAATCATTTGCCAGAGTAACTCTTGTTCATTGCGCTCTTTCTTCTTCCTTTGTAAATTGAATTGTAAGAGCTGGTTTCGGGCTTTTCGCGCAGCCATTTTTAATAGAGCTAAGCTTTCCTTGTTAAGAATGCCTCGTACGTCTACAACCCAAATATAACCAAGTACTTCTTCATTTTTTCGAATGGAGATGGCGACGCGGTTACCAAGTCCAATTTCATCAATTGTAGGAATAATAAGTGGTTCGTCGCTGTAATTAAGCTTAGGAATAACACCATCTTTCCAAAAGCGATTAATGACTCGTTCGGGTACTCTACGTCCAATAATGGTAGATACCCTCGCTTGATCGGTTTCATCATCATGTGAACTATAAGCTAGTAAGTAATGGTTGGCATCTTCTATCGTAACGGGACATTGCAAGTAGTCACTAATTAAGTCAGCGAAGTCCTCTAAAGAATCGAATGAGCGATTAAATTGTTGCTGTAAATCATCGAACATAGCTGGTCCTCCTTCATTAGGAAATGGTAGATTGTGTGAAAAAACGAAGGAAACGTTTTCAGATTGTGAAGTTTCACAAATACAAGTATAATCTAGCATGGTAGAATAACTAACAATTAGTAATACTATCATACAATAGCTTTTGGTTCAGGAGTGACAAGATGAGTATTTTAGACATCATAGAAAACATTAACAACTTTTTATGGGGCCCACCAGGATTAATTTTGTTATTCGGTACAGGTCTTTTTTTAACTGTTGCATTAAAAGGGCTCCAATTTCGCCGTTTACTTCATGCATTTAAACTAGCATTCGGAAAGGAAGACGAGAAAGATTCCTCAGCAGAAGGGGATATTAGCCACTTTCGAACGTTAATGACATCTCTTTCAGCAACTATTGGAATCGGTAACATAGCTGGTGTAGCAACAGCAATTAGCTTTGGTGGTCCGGGAGCTATTTTTTGGATGTGGGTTGTTGGTTTACTTGGAATGGCAACTAAATATGCTGAAGCATTGCTTGCTGTAAAATACCGCGTGAAAAATGATCGCGGTGAATATTCAAGTGGCCCTATGTATTATATTGAAAAAGGATTAGGGAGTAAATTTAAATTTTTAGCGATTGGTTTTGCGCTGTTCGGTGCTATCGCTGCGTTAGGAATCGGAAACAGTGTTCAATCAAATACCGTTGCCGATGTAGCGAACAATAGCTTCTCCGTTCCGAATCTATTAACGGCTGTTAGTTTAGTTATACTCGTTGGCCTGATCATTTTTGGCGGCATTCAGCGGATTAGTTTATTATCTACAATTTTTGTTCCTACCATGGCCGTTCTTTATATGGGTGGCGCTTTACTTATTATTTTTCTAAACTATGACATGATTATCCCAGCTTTTGAGCTGATTTTCTACCACGCCTTTAATCCAGTAGCTGCAACAGGTGGTTTTGCAGGTATTATCGTTGCTGAAGCCATTCGAAATGGATTTGCAAGAGGAATCTTTTCTAACGAAGCCGGACTTGGAACAGCAGCGCTAATTGCCGGGAATGCCCGTGCGGATCATCCTGTAAAACAAGCGCTTGTTGCCATGACAGGCACGTTTATTGTAACAATCATTGTCTGCACAGTTACAGGACTTGTACTACTTATGACAGGCTTTTGGGATTCTTCAGGTGGACTTCTATCTGGCGTTCTTCATGATCCATCTCTGGAAGGTGGCGCATTAACAGGTGCGGCGTTTGGATCCGTACTTGGAACATTTGGTGAGTATATCGTAGCACTTTCGGTCATTTTCTTTGGCTTTACAACAATTGTTGGTTGGTATATATACGGTGAAAAATGTTTTGAATACCTTGTTGGCACAAAAGGTATTACCGTGTATCGTCTTATCTATGTAACAGCCTGTGGAATTGGTGCATTAGTAAGTCTTGAAGCTGTATGGGCATTTGCGGATATGGCGAACGCGCTTATGATGATTCCAAACTTAATTGCCTTATTATTACTTTGGAAAATCGTTGTATCGGAAACAAACGATTACTTTACAAACTTTTATAAAAAAGGAAAGGTATAATGAATGGAGGTGCTGTACAGCTGTACAGGCCTCTTTTTTTACCAACTACTACGTGATACAATGAACGGATGACATTAGTGAACAAAGGACGAAACCGTATATGAAACAGACAGTACCTGTACAAAAAAATGAAACCCTCACGGTAACAATAGAAGACTTGACTCATGATGGCTCGGGTGTCGCAAAAGTAAAGGGCTATGCTTTGTTTATTCCACAAGCACTTCCAGGTGAAAAAGCGGAAGTGAAAGTTGTGAAAACGAAAAAAGGCTACGGGTTTGCGCGAGTAATGAACCTTGTTGATGAAAGTCCGAACCGAGTAGAACCACCTTGCCCAATTTTTCATCAATGTGGTGGTTGTCAAATTCAACATATGGACTATGACGCCCAACTGCATATGAAACAGAAGCAAGTTAGTGAGGTTATGACCCGAATTGGTAAATTGCCAGATGTTCCAGTTCATCCGGTTGTAGGAATGGATGAGCCATGGCGCTATCGAAACAAGTCGCAAGTGCCTGTAGCATTCCAACAGGGAGAACTTGTCGCAGGCTTTTATGCAAAGCGAAGCCACCATATTGTTGATATGGATGAATGCATCATTCAGCATAAAGAGAATGACCTTGTTGTTCAAACGGTTAAACGATTAGCAAAAGAATTACGGATTCCTGCTTATAATGAAGAGAAACATAATGGCATTTTGCGGCATATTGTGGCAAGGTACGGCAAGACAACGGATCAAGTAATGGTTGTTTTAGTAACAAGAGGTAAAAAGCTCCCACAAAAGGACGAGCTGATAGCGGGGATACGAGAGGCAATTCCAACTGTTGTATCGGTTGTCCAAAACATAAACAATGAACGTACCAATGTGATCTTCGGAAAGCAAACGGATGTGTTATGGGGAGAAACGTATTTATACGATGAGATTAACGGCATCCGCTTTGCCATATCGGCACGCTCGTTTTATCAAGTGAACCCAGATCAAACAAACCGACTGTATCAGAAAGCACTTGATTACGCAGAACTCACTGGTAGCGAAACCGTTATAGACGCTTACTGTGGAATCGGAACCATTTCTCTTTTTCTCGCTCAAAAAGCAAAGCACGTGTATGGGGTTGAAATTGTTCCTGAAGCGATTACCGATGCAAAGCGAAATGCAAAACTCAACCATATTGACAATGCAACCTTTGCAGTTGGAGAAGCAGAAAAAGTGATTCCATGGTGGCATGCTCAAGGCGTTACAGCCGATGTCATTGTCGTAGATCCACCAAGAAAAGGTTGCGATGAAGCATTGCTTAGCACAATGCTTAAGATGAAACCAGAACGAATTGTCTATGTCTCGTGTAACCCAGCCACTCTTGCTAGAGACTTACGCATTTTAGAAGACGGCGGCTACCGGACAAAAGAAGTTACACCAGTTGACATGTTCCCACAAACAAATCACGTGGAGTGTGTGGCGGTTTTAACATTGATTTAACAGGGTTTTACGTGCCGATATGATGTGAATGACCACATTTTGACCACATTGCTCAGGAATTGAATGCTTGTTCGATTTTCTGAGCGACATCATTGAGACTAAAAACTTTTTAAACAAAATTAAACAAAAGTAGATTTTTTTACAGTTGCGAAATTAAAAACGTATTTTTGTTCTCCGTGTTAAGGGACTATGAAGTTGCATTTTAATTATTAAAAAGAGAACTGCCTTATGAGGGAGTTCTCTTTTTTTCATCGAAAAGGGTATGTGATAACTTTTTAGTTTAAAACGGTGGACGTCATTCACTCAAAATCGCAAACGATACTACAAAAAAACACCCACTCAAATGAGCGGGTGTGAATGATTTCGTTATTCTGTTGTCTCAACTACATGTTCGAAAGAACTATCGCCATTAAAAGTAAATTCTTTTAACGTTACTGGCTCACCTGGGTATAAGATTTCAAATCCAATCACTGCATCAACAGTAGCGCCTGGTTTAACATTTGTATCGCCCATTTCGACTAATTCCGTTTTGTAGTCTTCAGGATATAGGCCATTTGAACCCATTAACGTTTCTACAGTCGTATCCGTTTCTTGTTCAGCGGTAATGCCTTGGGATATCCAAGGGCTAATTGCATCTTCACTATTATTCGTAAAGGTTAATTCAACTGCCAAGATTTGTGTGCTTGCATCGTATTGGCTATCTAATTGCTCAATTTCTTTAATTTCATAAACAAATTCGCCGGTATCGAGTGTAGTATCATTGGTTGCGCTATCATTTTCTTCTTGTGTATCTTCTTCAGTTTCGTCAGTATCCTCAGTGCTCTCATCTGAAGTCTCTGTACTATCTGTACTATCCGCAGACGTTTCCTCTACTGGATCCGTTGTTGTTTCTTCATTTCCATCCCCACATGCACTTAATACAACTAAACTCACTAAAGCGCTAGATAATAAAAGCTTTTTCATAAATAAAACCCCTTTTTATGTAATGAGTCTCTATTATAAAGGTCTTATTTCTATAGATATATAGCTTCGACATAATTAGACAATCGCCGAATGAATGTTTAAGTTTTCTGTAAGTTTATAGGTAGTGAGTCTTTAAGAAATTTGTTCATACTGATTGATTTTTTATAAAGCTCTTCTCTTTAAGAAGTAGAGAGGTCTCTATTTAGGAAAGGAGGTTTTTGCGATGTTAAGTATTCAACAGAATGGAAACAACACGACAGATGTATATAAAGGATTAACGATTGTAGCTCGATTCATTCGTCAAGATAATGGGCAAGTTGCTGTAAAGGTTCTAACAGACGGTCATGATGAGATGACGGATAATGAACAGAAGGCTTTATTAATTGTGAAAGAAAGAATTTAGCAGGAGTTATGTTGGGGGAGCTAAAGATAGGAGGGAGCAATGCCTGTACTCATGTTTTGCAGCAAATGTGGAGGACCAAAGAAATTGTCCGAATATGTGTTAAGCCAATACGTAACAAAAGCGCCTCATATTTATTGTGATCTATGCGATTCGACTAATTTAGTTACAGAGGAATTGAGGCAATATGCCTTTCAAGTGAAGGAGAATGACAACTGGTAAACAATACATGTGGGCAGGAAAGATTAATAGTCTACTAGTTGAATAACAGAACGAAGAAGAACAGAGAGTGTTAGTGCTCTCTGTTAAGATCGACAATGGCTTATAAGGTGGTTATGATAGGACCTGTTTTTGTTAGAATAATGGTGTGTTCATATTGAGCCACATAACTATTTTTTGTTGCGAATGTCCAGCCGTCGTTCTTCTGAAAGACTTCCTCTTCAGAAGTGGATATAAATGGCTCAAAGGCAATTACCATCCCTTCTTTAAGAAGTTCGTCATCCAACGTGTCGTTGTAATTGTAAATATGATCAGGTGATTCGTGAATCGCACGACCAATACCGTGTCCGGTCAAATTCTTGATGACGGTAAAACCGTTTGCTTGCGCAGTTTGATTGACGATTTTTCCTAATCTGCTTTTCTTAGAACCAGGGACCGCTTTTTTTAACCCTTCTTCAAAAGCCTGCTTAGCTACGCTACATAGCTTCTCTAACTGTTTGTTCCCTTTACCAACCACAAACGATATTCCTGTGTCTGCAAAATAGCCGTTTTTTGAACCAGACACATCAATGTTAACCAAATCTCCTTCACGAAGAACACGCTTACTCGGAATGCCATGAGCCGCTTCATCGTTGACACTGATACACGTATAACCAGGAAATTGATATTCACTTTTCGGTGCCGAAACAGCACCTTCCTTCTCAAAGTAAGTCCCGGCAAGTCCATCGAGCTCTTTCGTTGAAATTCCAGGAATTGATTGACGAACAAGCTCGTCTCTTATAGACGCGACAATACGGCCAATCTCTTTTAATCCGTTAAAATCTTCTTCTGTTTTTGCAATCATTTGATGTCATCACCTAATTTTAGAATATATCATGTAAATCATTTATGTAAATTCTATCATATAAAAGCGACTTTATGCAGTTACCGCATTTGTATAATGCGGTAAAACACAATCTTTCAAGCAGGTTCAGAAATTAGTATCGGTTTGTTTGGAATAATTGAGTTTTCTGTATTTCAAATTCTTCTGGCATAATGGCTTCGATATTGAGATAACTATGCATTTACAGAACTACTTTTTTATATTCGTAAAATTAGAAAAAAGATAATTCACCAATAACAGACAAAGATCAACTCCTATTAAAAAAGAGCCTATTTAGAGGCTCAGCGATAGTAGCGATCGTCTGGATGATTATGTTGTCTGTGGTGTCCATGAGTCGCTGGATATTGATGATGATAACGAGGGTCATAGTTAAAATGAAAGTTGCTATAAGATTGATTATAATAATCTCTTCTATACATTAACACTTGATCAATTACTTGATATTCTAATACATCTTTAAGAAAATTAAGCCTTTTCTCAATAAGCAACAGGTCAATTATCCACCATGCTCCAAAGCCTCCGAGGGTTACAGTCATTCCAACAGCATAACGAGTATCCCCCATATAATAGCGATGTCCTCCAACAAAACCAGTAAAAAGCCATAATATGTATGTAATGACCTTATTCTTTTGGTGCTTTTGCATAATGCGATTAACGAGGGCTTGTTCTTCGCTTGATAAATCTTGCCTTAACAGTTCATTCTCCAATAGATTGCCTCCTAACTATTTTAAACTAATAAAAGTATACTTTATTTTTAAGCGTTAGAAAACACTTCCGACAAAGAAAGACATAAGTCGAAGGGAATTGTACCTATCCCTTTCGTTGTGCCCTTGACATCAATTTGTCCATTTTATTAAGATCAACACATTGATTTGGAGGCGCACTATTTCAAAAACTGGAGGGGGAAATGACAAAAAAGCGTAGGCTAGCTAGAGTATTTGCCCAAGATGGAAAGTCTTTAACATTGGCTTTAGATGGTTCTTATTTTTCGTCAAAAATAGAAGGGATTGACAAGGTCATTCCACTCATTCCTACGTTTGTTAAACACGGACTTGATGCAGTCCTTTGTACGTACGGAATGGTCAAACGTTATCCAGACGCATTTCAAGATGTTGGGATGATGTTGAGAGCAGATATGTCAACAAATGTATTTGATGCTTCTGTTCCTGATACAACTACTGTATTAAGTGTTAAAGAGGCACTGCGTCTTAGTGCAGATGGGGTAATCGTCATGACGTTTCCAGGTGCACATAATGAAAAGCATACACATCAAGCTGTACGAGAATTAGCGAGTCAAGCAGATGAATGGAACGTTCCTTTGATAGTGGAATCACTGCCATATGGGTATGCAGTAACAACAGAATCTTCGAACCATGCACCTATTCTTGCAACTGCGGCAAATATGGCGGTTGAGTTAGGGGCGGATGTGGTTAAAACCCGCTATTCAGGTGAACCGGACGATCTGTTAATTGCTCAATATGCCAAAGTTCCGGTGCTTGCCTTAGGTGGACCAAAAACAGATGATGTAAAGGCATATCTATCATTCGTAAACCACTGTTTGGCAAACGGTGCGAAGGGTGTAGCGGTCGGACGAAACATTGTTCAGAATAAGTCTCCAGTTGCAATGGTGGCAGCGCTAAATGCGCTTATTCATAAAGGAGATTCAGTAGAGAGTGCATACCAGCTATATCAAACCATGTGCTTAGAAACCATGTAGTCGTTATCATAACGTTTTAGGGAGGATAATGATGAAATATGTATTAGGCATTGATAATGGCGGTACGATGACGAAGGCTACGCTGTTTTCATTGAAAGGTGAAGAAATTGTAACAGCGGTAAGCAAGACAGAGATGTTAACGCCAAGACCGTATTATACGGAGAGAGATTGTGAAGAACTTTGGCAAGCCAATCTTGCTGTTATTCGTGAGGTTTTGACCCGTTCGGCGATAGCAGCTGTTGAACTAGTAGGTATCTCTATTACAGGGCATGGAAATGGCTTATACGTTATGAATAAAGCGGGAGAGACGACGTATAACGGGATCATATCTACGGACCAAAGAGCTCAAAAGTACGTTCATCAATGGAGAGCGGATCCTCGCTATGACGAGGAAATCCTACCGAAGACGATGCAATCGGTTTGGGCAGGTCAGCCAGTCGCATTGTTAGCTTGGTTGAAAGAGAACGAAAAAGAGGTATATACGAAAACAGATTTTATTCTCATGGTGAAAGACTACATTCGGTATAAACTAACGGGAGATGTTTTCTTTGAACAAACCGATGCCTCAGGAACAAGTTTACTGAATGTCCGCGACCGATGTTATGACAAGGAGCTATTAGCGTTTTTTGGGATAGAAGAGGTATTTGATAAATTACCGCCTTTACGAAACGCTACAGCTTGTTGCGGTAGCGTTACAGAAGAAGTAGCTACACTCACTGGATTACGAGCTGGCACGCCGGTTGCTGGCGGGATGTTCGACATATCCGCTTCTGCTATTGCATCTGGCTTGGTCTCAGAAGATCATTTATGTATTGTTGCTGGTACTTGGAGTATTAATGAGTACATCACAAAAAAGCCAGTAGTCGATAAACATTTATTTATGACGTCCATTTATTGTATAGATGGATTCTGGTTAACAACTGAAGCGAGCCCAACCTCAGCAAGTAATTTAGAGTGGTATATCAATCAATGTATGCCATTGGAAAAAAATGAAGCGAAGGCAAAGAACCAATCAATTTACCATCTTTGCAATGAGCTTGTTTCTCAAACAGAACCAGAAGAAAGTGAGCTACTGTTTTTGCCATTTTTATTTGGCTCAAATACAGTATCTCATGCTAGCTCCTGCTTTATTGGATTGTTGAGCTGGCACCAGCGATCTCACCTCTTACGTGCCATTTATGAAGGTGTCGTTTTTAGCCATATGGCGCATGTTGAGCGCTTGCTTCAATTTAGGGAAAAGCCAACGATCGTTCGGCTTGCAGGCGGTGTTACAAAATCAGATGTTTGGGTTCAACTGTTTGCAGATGCCTTGCAGTTACCGGTAGAGGTTATTAACGTGCAGGAGCATGGAACACTTGGAACAGCTATTTGTGCGGCTGTTATGACCGGTGAATATGAGTCTATTCAACAAGCTTCTGAAGCTATGGTCCAAGTAAAAACAACGATTCAGCCCAATCCATTAAAAGCAGCTATTTATGAGCAGAAATTCAAGCGCTACCAGGAGACTGTTCACAAGATGGCGGATGTTTGGGCGTTAGGAGAAAAACAATGAATTTAGGCTTACAAGGAAAGCATGCCATTGTTACCGGTGGATCAAGAGGCGTAGGGAGAGAAATGGCTTTATGCTTAGCGGATGAAGGAGCACAAGTAACATTAACCTACCATGGACATAAGGAAAAAGCAGATGAAGTTGTAAAAGCGATTAAAGGGAAGGGGAAAGTGGCCAACGCCGTGCAAATGAATCTCGCTGACCCAACAAGCATTAAAGAGATGGTTAAACAGGCACTTCAATTTGGGGTTGTTGATATTTTAGTAAACAATGCCGCCGTGTGGCCAACATGTTACATCAAAGATATGTCTTTACTTGAATGGAATGAAACCTTGCAAACCAATTTAACAAGTGTCTTTTTAGTAAGCCAGCTTTTTGTTCAACATTGTGTGCAACAAAAGCGTGCAGGAACACTGTTAAATATCATCTCTCAAGCGGCCTTTCATGGTTCAACCACAGGCCATGCTCATTATGCCGCAAGCAAATCTGGCATAGTAGGATTTGCTAAATCGTTAGCGAGAGAACATGCAAAAGACAAGATTACTGTGAACAATCTCGCTCTAGGCATCGTGGAGACAGATATGATTCAAAAATCTTTACAAGAAAAAGAAGAGTATTACATTAACAGAATTCCCATTGGTCGTGTAGCTCAACCACGAGAAATGGCAGAGATTGCAACCTTTTTAGTGTCAGAAAAAGCCAATTATGTAACCGGTTCAACGTTTGATGCTACAGGAGGAATGTTAATGCGTTAACATTGTCTAAGGAGTGGAGATATGAAATGTTTGGCTATTGCTGATTTATTAATCTCCGAGCATGTAATGAAAGAAGGGCTAGCTAGTCTTGAAAAAAAAGGCATTGAGTTAACCATACGTAAGTGGCACCATAATCAAGTAGAGGACTTACAAAAGGATAATTTATTAATCGAACAAACAGGCTCGAACGCTGTTTTATTGCCTCATGCCATCACTCATGACATCCATCAATATGAGATCATTTTGACTCAATTTGCACCGTTGAACCGCTTTGTTCTTGCGGCAGCACGAAAAGTAACTCTCATTGGTGTACTCCGAGGAGGTATTGAAAACATTGATGTAAAAGAAGCAGAAGCAAGAGGCATTAAAATACTGAATACACCTGGTCGAAATGCACGAAGTGTAGCAGAATTTACAGTAGGAATGATCATTGCAGAAATGCGAAACATCGGTCGGTCTCATGCTTCCATTATGAAAGGAAATTGGCAAAAAGACTTTGCCAATCAAGACTACCTCCCAGAGTTAGGCCGGAGAACAGTCGGAATTATCGGTTTCGGTCACATCGGTCAACTTGTAGCGAAATTTCTAAGTGGGTTTAATACAAGGATTTTATTTTATGATCCATTTTTTAAAGGGCAAACGACGTGTACCCAAGTAGAGCTAGAAGAATTATTAAGAGCTTCGGATGTCGTCAGTTTACATAGTCGGCTAACAGCAGAAACAAAGGGGATGTTAGGCTATGAACAGTTTAAGAAAATGAAACAGACGGCAATCTTAATTAATACCGCTCGTTCTGGCCTTGTAAAAGAAGGAGAGCTGATAAGAGCTTTGCGGGAAAACATCATAGCTGGGGCGGCATTAGATACGTTTGACCATGAGCCTATAACAAAAGACAGTCCTTTACTTTCGTTAAAGAATGTTACATTAACCGCCCATTTAGCAGGGAGCACGATTGATGCTTTTCACAACTCTCCTACATTACTAGCAGAGCGAATTCATTCCTATTTAGATAGCGATAGTGTATGAGTTGGTCAGAGTAATCACATCATTTTGAGATACTCTGCGCGTTGATAGGACGAAGATATATATGGAAAGGGTTTTGCGTCATAACGATTAAGCTCCTTTAGGGTTTTTTTCTATAATTCTAACGTTACACTTAGTGCTTTTATCCATTTAGGAATGTTTTTATTAAATAAAGGTAGATGTTTTACGCGGTTTAGATTATTAAGTTCTCTGAGAGATAAAAATAAAGTGTCCCATATCATTGTTTCTTTCATAAGACTGTATCTTGTAATTACTTGAGAGGGGTCATGTGAAAATAATAAGAAGAGTGTCTTATCATAATACTTTGAGCGTATTCCTGCCCATTCCCAATCAATAAAGGTAATGTCGTTCTTGGAGTAAAAAATGTTCATCGGTAATAGATCTCCATGAGAAAATACAAATGTAGAGTTGGCTGGTGTTGTTTTTAAAAGCGCTGTAAGCTTTTGTTTGATAGGTATTTGTAAGAAGCTCTGAACATTAAATATATAGCGTTCAATTTTTTCTTGTCTGTTATCGGTGACATTCCATGTTGTGGGGATCGGGATATGTGAGATGGTTTTTATTTTCTCTATAATTAGATTTACGTTTACTGATTGGTTTAAGCAATATGCGTCCCTCTTAGTAGCTAGTGGAGAATCTTTAAGATTAGCCATTATAAACATACTTAATGAAGAGTCTTCATAGAACCATAGAATAGGAGGAATGATGTTTAAGTGGTTTTTTAAATAGTTATAGACAAAAATTTCATGTTTCATTAATTTAAAAGACTCTAAATCTTCATGTCGAGAAGCTTTTATAAAAAATTGATCGTTATAAAACGTTATACGATTCTTGTTTTTTAATTCGTTACCTATAAAATTGATTTCTTTATATGTAAAAAAATTATTTAAATGTAGGGGGAGTGAAAACATTACGTCGAACCTCCTATTAACAACAAAAAGGTGAGTGCGTTTGCCACGGCGTTATTAGAAAAAAACTAGAACGCAATGTATTCTAGTTTAGTGCAGACCTATGTATGAAGTAACCACTAATTTATTACTTATTGTTCATTTATTTTGGCTACAGACCAAGGGTGACGAGGGTTTAATGTATTCAGCTTTTTTGCATATTCAAGGGCATTTTCAAATTCTACAAATACCCGATCAGTCACAGAATGGATGTTTTTTAAAATAAAGGTCTGTCCGTCTACAAGTCTTTTAAGGTGATACATTATTATTCCTCCTCAAACGATTAGGATACATCTATTATACACGCTTTAGCGCAATTACGTATATGCAAAAATCATGTAAAGGATGCGAAATTTATGAGAGATTTTTATTCTTTATAAAGCGATAAAGTGACTGTGTCATCAATCGAGTCATTAGTTGTCCAAATAGGATGGGTAGGGAAGATAATAGAATAACGACATTCATAGTAAATGGGTTGAACCAACTTTCATTAGGAGGATTAATAAAAAGCTGTGCAAGGATAATGGAGCAAACGATCATAAAGCTATGCATGAGAAAGAAAACACGCAACGAGACTCGTATGGATAAAATCCCTGACAAAATCAACCAGATAAGGAGAAATCCGTTAATAAAGATATAAGAAATATCGGTTTCATCATTTCGCATAGTGGTTTCATAGAAATGAAACAAAAAAGGACCAGGAATTAGCATCATACAGAACCATAAGAGTTTCATAAATCAAATCACTCCTTCATTTAACAATAGTTTACCAAATGTTTTGACTCTATAACGTATAGAAGGTAAACTATAATTATATTGAAAGCGCTTACTTTATCTGAAAGAGGAGGAATGAGAATGATTTATGCCAACCCAAATCAAGAAGGTTCACTCGTTTCATTTAAGCAAACGTACGATAATTTTATTAATGGTGAATGGACAGCCCCTGTAAAGGGTCAATATTTTGACAACGTTACGCCGGTAACAGGTGACGTGTTCTGTACATTAGCTCGTTCCACATCGGAAGATATCGAGCTAGCACTTGATGCTGCCCATGAGGCGAAAGATCGTTGGGGCAAAACACCACCTGCTGAGCGGGCTAATCTCTTAAATAAAATTGCTGACCGGATTGAAGAAAATAGCGAGATGCTTGCAGTAGCAGAAACGTGGGATAATGGAAAAGCCGTTCGTGAAACATTAGCGGCTGATATACCTTTAATGGTCGATCATTTTCGTTATTTTGCTGCCACTATTCGAGCACAGGAAGGTAGTTTAAGTCAACTTGATGATGATACGGTCGCTTATCACTTCCATGAGCCATTAGGTGTAGTTGGTCAAATTATCCCTTGGAATTTTCCATTATTAATGGCAACGTGGAAGCTTGCACCTGCCTTGGCTGCCGGAAATTGTGTCGTTTTAAAACCGGCAGAACAGACCCCTGCTTCGATCATGGTGTTACTTGAATTAATTGAAGACCTCTTGCCAAAGGGTGTTGTAAATGTCGTGAACGGTTTTGGAGTAGAAGCAGGAAAACCGCTTGCGTCGAATCCTCGTATCGCAAAAATTGCTTTTACTGGGGAGACAACAACTGGGCGTTTAATTATGCAGTATGCGTCACAAAATATCATTCCAGTAACCCTTGAATTAGGTGGTAAGTCGCCAAATATATTCTTTAAAGACATTATGGATGAAGACGATGAGTTTTTAGATAAAGCAGTAGAGGGTTTTGTTATGTTCGCCCTAAATCAAGGTGAGGTATGCACATGTCCATCTAGAGCGTTAATTCATGAATCCATCTATGATGCATTTATGGAACGGGCGCTCAAACGAGTGAACGAAATAAAAATTGGCAATCCACTTGATACGGAAACAATGATGGGAGCTCAGGCGTCTTCTGAACAAATGGAAAAAATCCTCTCCTACATTGATATTGGCAAGCAAGAAGGTGCTGAGGTCTTAACAGGTGGGGAGCAAAATAAAATTGAAGGTAGTGAAAACGGCTACTACATTCAGCCAACCGTTTTTAAAGGGACAAATAACATGCGTATTTTCCAAGAAGAGATCTTTGGACCAGTTGTCTCCGTTACAACATTTAAATCAGATGAAGAGGCATTAGACATTGCCAATGACACACTGTATGGGTTAGGTGCAGGTGTATGGACCAGGAATATGAATCAAGCTTACCGCTTTGGGAGAAACATTGAAGCGGGACGAGTTTGGACGAATTGTTATCATGCCTATCCTGCTCACGCTGCATTCGGAGGTTATAAAAACTCAGGTATTGGTAGGGAAAATCATAAAATGATGCTGGATCATTACCAGCAGACAAAGAACTTGCTTGTCAGCTATGGCACGAGTCCAATGGGGCTTTTCTAATTCGTTTAATGAAGAGGAGATGAGCGCGTGGTTGAGAAAGTAACAGCAACAGAAACAGCAATCGCCTTTTTAGAACAATTAAAAGAAAAGCATGGTCCTTTGATGTTTCATCAGTCAGGTGGGTGTTGTGATGGTAGTTCACCAATGTGTTATCCAGCAGGAGAATTTCTTGTTGGAGAAAGTGATATCCTCCTTGGTACCATTGCTAGTACACCTTTTTATATGAGTAAAGTTCAGTATGAGTATTGGAAACATACGCAAATTATCGTAGACGTTGTTGAGGGACGTGGTGGGATGTTTTCTGTAGAGGGACCAGAAGGAAAGCGTTTCTTAACGAGATCAAGAGTGTTTACAGATGAAGAGCGAGCGGCTTTATAAAGACTAAAAAAAGGAGATCGTTTTAAGCGTCTCCTTTTTCTTGTGCTTGCTTTGATTCGTTTCCAAAATAATCAACAGTTTTAACGGTATAGCGGGCGTTGCCGTGTTCAATTAAAAACGATTTTCGTTCTTGTTGTGAAATACTAGCGACGAGCGTCTCTTTTCCGTTCTCGCTTACTTCATACACACGATAGCCGGCGATGTAATCATCTCTAACAGCATACCAGGATAACAAATTCCCCTGAACTGTTAATTCTGTCGGTTCTTTAGGGGTTTCATCTGTATCTTCAACTAACGACGTATACACAACGAGTCGTTCATCATGATTGCCTGTCTGGCGATCAAATGTGCCGGTACACGTAATTAAATTTAGTTGTTTGTGATCAGTAGAACCAAAAATTTCTGTTAATGGTGCATCGTTATAGGGATATTTTTCAATACGATCAACAGTAAATTCTAATTCTTCTCCGTTATCGTCTGTTACGAAGATCGAATCATTCTCTTCTAAATCACCCAAATAAAAAAAAACTGCTGGGCCATTTTTATCATCAACATGCCCCGCTAGCACAGCATTTCCACGTCCGCCAGGCTTTGTTCCTGGCTCGTACCAACCGACATCTGTTCCGTTGTCAGGAACGCCCATTTGACCATTTTCTAAAAGCCCAACTTCTGTAATAGGCGCTTCAACATCCAAAGCAGGGATTCTTAATTTAGAAGGGAAAAGCTCGCTTTGTTTGTTTAAATCATGATAAGCTTCTTCAATTTTGTCAGCATGGATCGTGAATTCTTCTGCAATCGTTTGTTCCTGATCAAGGTGAACAGGGGGCTCAATTTCATTTTGTGTAGCAGGTTGGGAAGAGAATGATTCTTCAGCAGAACTGCTACAGCCGATTAGGGTTAATAGGGAAAGAAAGAGAACAAGAAGTGGTCTAATTTGCACGACAGATCAACCTCCTTAAACATGAAAAAGTGTTACCGGTAACCTTTTGTTGAATAGAACAACATCGCTCATTGCTTTAGAACAATGAGCGAGCGTTCTATTGACTGGAGCCTCTCTCACTTGCTAGAGAAAAGGCTTTATTCACACGCCGTTTCCGTAAAATTTGCTATTTATTATCAGTTCTTTAGTAGTGTTTACTTTTTCAAACATTAAGCATTTGTGCGGAATTTACGTACTCCGAAATAGCCAGTGAATGCGACTGTTGCACCTGCTAGAATCCATGCCATCCATTGTAGAGAAACACCTTGCTGGCTTCCACCCATACCTGTTTGCGGCATGTCAGGCATTGCAGCTTCCTCTTCGAACATTTCAGGATTTTGTTCAACAATGGCACCAGCTAAACCGGAACCAATATCAAATGTAAAGGCAAAGCCTTCTCGGAATGTTTCAAATGAACCAGCATAGTCACCATCTATATAACGGTCAAAGGTTGTAAATACTTGATCTTCGTGCATGTTAACGAGTTCTGTAGCATCAGCTGCAGGTAAGATTCCTTCTGTTGCTGTATCTAAAAACATTCCGAACTCATCAGCAAATGTGCTTAATTTGCTTTTTGCAGCCTCTTTAGCTTCATCATCTTCATTTTTTACAGCGTTTACGTATTCACTTTGAGCTAAAATATGATTTCCTTGCCAAATTTGTTCGAACTGCTCTCCGCCTTCATCTCCATATACAGACGCAATGGTTGCTTTTAAGTCGGCTGTATTCTCATCTTCTGCCCAGCTAACAAAATCGAAATCTTCGCTATCTTTGAATTCTTTAGACATAGAAAGGGTTGCTAGAGCAAAATGTTCGGCAACAAGATTACTCAAATCAGATCGTAAGTTTCCAGCGTCTGTTAAAGGTGTGGTACCTTCAAACATATCAGGATTTTGTTCAACAATGGCGTTAGATAAAGCAGCACTGATATCAAACATATGTGAGAGTCCTTCACGATACGTCATGTACGCAGTCTCATAATCGCCTTCTACATAAGCATTAAACGCATCCTCTACTTGTTGCTCATGAATGTCTAATACTTCAATTGCTGCGTCGCTTGGAAGTGCCCCTTCGGTTGCGCCTTCAAGAAATTCACCAAATTCTACATAAAATCCATCAATCATTTTAGATGCTTCTTCTTGCGCTTCTGTGTCGCCATCTTTTACAGCTTGAACATAATCAGCTGTGTATTCGTTATGTCCAGAGAAGATACGGTCAAACTCTTCAGCACCTTCGTCACCATACAGTGATGCGATGGCAGGTTTCATATCTGCTGCATTTTGCATAAGTGCTTCTTGTGCGGCTTCAGCACCGTCGTCTCCATCGTATTGCTTTTGCATAGAAAGAACAGCAAGCGCAAAGTGTTCAGATAAAAGGTGGTCGAGTGTTCCTCTTAATTCAACTGCTGGTGTGGTTACTTGAGACGTGCTTTCTTGTGCTTGAGCTCCTTGAACAAATGATGGGGCAATTAATGATGCACCTAGTACGGGAATTAATGCTTTTTTTATTTTCATTTTGAACACTCCTTTTGTGTTTTGATTTCACTAAGCTAACGCAAGGGATGTTAAAATGGATCACTTTTTTTAAAAAACTTTTTTGAATGAATCAATTTTATAACTGTTTTTAAAACATAATGAATGTATTAGTAATAGTCATTATATACACGTATGAAAGTGGCGACGGCTCCCGTGGGAGTAGCATATGCTTGAAGACATTGTGCAGAGAATTTACGCGGAAATGGCTGAGATAATGCCTAGGGAAAGTGTTCAGAAATTGGGTGAATGTTGGTATGTATAAAGCGATAGATGGGTTAGGAAATTCGTTCATTTCATATAATTATTGGTTTATCTAAATTAGCTATAACAGCAATCATGAAATGGACTCGAATAAAAAACATACTAAGATTAGTGGGTAAGATCATCGACGGATGAATCTTACCCACTATTTTTCGTTTAGGCGTATAGTGAGAGGTGAAAGAAAGCTCGACCTAAGCCTCAAGGATCTAGAATCCGTATTAAAAACCGAGCTTCTTCACTTTCATTACTGAATCAGGTTTAAGTATGTTGGGGCCATTGAGCTCGTGTAGAGGAAATTAGAATCGGAATGATTAAGTGAAGACCTTTCAATGCTAAATGAAAAGAGGAACAATGATGGAGTTTGTAGTCGCTTTAGATGTATCAATGGGGAAAAGTTACTCGGTCATTTATCAAGACCAAAGAT
>NZ_KV917380.1:2970680-2991518 GCF_002019765.1 Shouchella oshimensis | reverse complement strand
TGGAAATCCCAAAGGGAGAAAGATTTTATATCTCATCATTCGGAACATGATCCGCCAGCAGAAAGCAGCTCCTAATCATATTGTCGAGTATTATTACAAATTAAAAAAGCAACCTACCCCCAAGAAGGACAAGGTTGCCGTTGTCGCTTGTATGAACAAGCTCATAAAGTGTATGTATTCCATGGCTAGGAATCATACAGAGTACGATTACTCGCACGCGGTCTCAATGGACCAATAACTGTAGTATACCATAGGAACCTTATTTAAAAATAGACAGGGATAAGGTTTATTTCCTATGCCTAGATTTAAACATAACATCATCAGAATTATTATAAAAACCCTATTGACTAAACGTAGGAAAGAGGCTGGGACATAACTAAAAGTAGTATTTGAAATGACGAATAGTCTAAAATATGCTGAGTAGCACCGCTACAGGAGAATCCTTCCGCTCATTTTCATCTAAAACAAACGACGAACGTTCCTATTTTCAGGAATGTTCGTCGTTTTGGTCTGTCTATCTACTTTTGTCCCAGCCTCGGTATTTTATAATTCTTCTACTAGTACAATGTCGCCTTCAGGTGTCTCGCTTGTTTCATCAGGCTCAATCGTAATTGCAATGGTATCGTAACCCATTTCTGGATCGATGTCGAATGTCGAGATACCGCTCCCGTCTTCGGCTGGAGTAAATGTACCAGCTCGATAAGGTTCACCATCTTTTAACAACCATACTTGGTATACTTGTGTATCCTCAGGTTGGGAGAGTTGAGCTGCTTCCACAACGAGTTGTTGATAATGATCTTTATTGACAAACGAAGCTGTAGCTTGAAAAGGAATCGTCTCTGCTGCTGGTTGTAAGTTTAGCCGTTGAACCAAAGAATCAACAGTTATGCTTGGTTCAATTGCTACATCATCAGGTTCACCAAGCTGACTAACTGTATAGATATTCCCAATTAAAGAAAGAAAGAGTGCCGCAGCCATTGTCGGAATAAGCCAATTTACTTTCTTTTTTCTTTTTAATCCATGTGGTTCTTGTTTGTTTGTTGTAGATCCTGATGCAATTGGGTTCTGAACGTCTGCAGACTGAGACTCAACTGGCGCTTTCTCTGCAAACGCAGCAGAAAGTACCCGTTCTTTCATGTCAGGTGGAGGTTCAATTGGATCTACATCAAACCCTAAGTCATCCGTAAGCGCTCTGATTTCATTTAATTCTTCTTCGCATATCGAACATGTTGATAAGTGAGCTTCGAATTCTTTTGTTTCTGTATCTGTCAACTGTCCGTTAACGTAGTCAATTAAATGATTGCACTGTTCACTCATGAATGATCCCTCCATTCTGTTCTATGTCTTGGATCGTGGTTTTTAGATGTTTTAAAGCAAGTCGTAACCTTCCTTTTACAGTTCCTAAAGGAAGATCACACGAATCAGCGATTTTTTGCTGTGATAATCCTTGATAATAAAACAAGGTGATGACCTTTTGTTGTTCTGGTTTTAATTGACTGATGGCTTTTTTTACGACAGCACGTTTTTCTTTCCATTCGACTTGATCCTCTACACTTGGATCAGGGTCTTCTGTCATTTCCTTCGTCGCAATTTCTGAAGCGACTTCTCGCTTTTTCCGGTGATGGTCGATTACGATATTACGTGTCATAGTAAGCAACCAGCTAGAGAACTTTCCTTTTGTTTCATCATAAGAACTCTTTTGTGTCCACACTTTTATAAAGACTTCTTGAACAATTTCTTCCGCTAATTGTTTCTCTTCCGTCATTTTGAAGCTAAAAGAAAAAAGAAGTTTGCTGTATTTGTCATACATCTGTTCGAGGGCTTCTTTTTCTCCGCGCCTAAGCTTTTTATAAAGCTGTACATCATGTTCGGACATCATATTCTCCTTTTTTACTTGATCTCGATTTAGGAACATAAAAATCGGAATAATAGCTCTTTGCTGATTTTACATGTATTTGTCGAGAAAAGCCAAATAAAAAGGTGTGAAAAGCTTTCTTACAAAGAAAACGTACGAAGCACTGATTTGGATCACTTTTTTTTAAAAAAAGGTTTATTTTATTTGCATAATGGGTAATTTATTTAGTTCAACTTGATTGGCAATATCGGTTGTGGTTAGATGGCATTATACAATGTATTTAAAAAGGGGACAAGACGATGAAGAAGTCTCATGAGATAAGAGAGTGGCAATTAGAAGATAGCTATCGATCGTTACCAGCTACTTTTTATAGTCTTCAACAAGCAAACCCTGTACCAGAGCCGGAACTGGTTATCTTTAATTATGAATTAGCAAAAGAGCGAGGTATAGATGAGACGATCGCCAGTACAGATAGTGGGCGCGATTGGCTAGTGGGTAATCAAATTCCGAGTCGAAGCGAAGGAATCGCTCAGGCGTATGCAGGTCATCAGTTTGGTCAATTTACGATGCTTGGGGACGGTCGAGCGCTGCTACTTGGAGAACACGTAACACCAAATGAAGAGCGCTACGATATCCAATTAAAAGGGTCAGGCAGAACAAGTTTTTCACGTGGGGGAGATGGTCGAGCTGCACTTGGCCCAATGCTGAGAGAATATTTAATAAGTGAGGGCATGAATGGGTTAGGTATTCCAACAACACGGAGCCTCGCTGTAGTGAAAACAGGACAGGCAGTGCAAAGGGAAAAGCGTTTGCCAGGTGCTGTCTTAACAAGAATGGCGAAAAGCCATATTCGGGTTGGTACGTTTCAATATGCGGCTGCACGAGGAGATGTTTCTGACTTGAAAGCATTAGCTGATTATACAATTAATCGACATGAGCATACTGTTAGCGATGGAAAGAATCCGTATCTTGCTTTCTTACATCAGGTCATTGAGAAACAAGCGGAATTAATAGCAAATTGGCAATTGGTTGGTTTCGTACACGGTGTTATGAATACGGATAATATGGCTATTAGTGGTGAAACCATAGATTATGGGCCGTGCGCATTTCTTGATCAGTATGATCCAATGAAAACCTTTAGCTCGATTGACAGACAAGGTCGTTACTCATATGGAAACCAGCCTTATATGGCGAACTGGAATCTAGCCAGATTAGCAGAAGCACTCTTACCGTTACTAGCAAGTACTAAAGAAACAGCTGTTCAGCTAGCCCAACAGGCCATCGAAACCTTTACCCCTTTGTATACGAGCTATTGGTTAAAGGGGATGAGAAAAAAAGTAGGTTTTATTGATGATGAACAGGAAGAAGACCGCTCACTAATTGAAAGACTGCTCAAAATAATGTCTGATCATAACCTTGATTATACCCTCACATTTAGACAATTAAGTACAGAGGGAACGCTTCCTGCTTCTATAGAAAACATGGAACACTGTCAGACATGGAAGAAAGAGTGGGAGAACCGTGTGAATCAACAGTCAAGGAAAAAAAGTGACATTGAAAATCAAATGTTGAGTGTAAATCCTTTTATCATTCCTCGTAATGAACATGTGGAACAAGTGTTAGAAGACGTTGAAAAAAACGATGACCACACATTGCTACATGCGTTCCTTGTAGCTATTCGAGATCCGTTTAAAGAGACGGAGATGACAAAAAGGTTTGCACAAGTATCAGCAAGCAAGACGCCATATATCACATACTGCGGCACCTAAGCGTTAGCGAGGTGTCTTTTTCTTATGCTTGGTGAAAGAAGACGCTATAAAGGAGATCGAGTAAAAGAAGAGAAGCAAGACTTCCATAAGCGTAGGTTCTTTTTAAGCCTAGGTAATAACACTTAATCGTCTTGGGGATAAGGGCGACAATTAGAGTGGTGGAGCGGGTGTATGCGATTGTAGTAGTGATCGTGTTATCTAACAAGCTGTAATGAAGTGTAAGTAAAAAGGAAACCGCCATTGTGATAACAAACGGAACCCATGCAATGACTTCAATTCGCCACCAAACTTCGCTTTTACTCTTTGATTGGTGTTCTTCCATACCCCTTACACCTCCTATTAATTTATAGCCTAATTACATAGTGTTAAACATTCGCAATGGTTATGACGTATGCAGAAAACGAAGAACAGTGACTTGTTATTAGAGGTTTCGTCGATAAGGGAGGAGAACCGATGGATAAATGGAATAGGCTAAACGTAGAAGAAAGGTAAAGGCGGTGTGAACATGAATGTTCAGTTAACCCATGAAGCGCAACAATGTCTAGAAGGGTTTTTACAAATGAAGACAACGTTACATTCGGATACTGAAGAAGATTGGGTCTTTCAAGCTGAAGATGGCAAACTGTATAAGGTTCGAAAGTATGATGGCGCTACCTTTTGCAATAATCAGCTCATTGTTCTACTTTCCTTTAACGAAGATGAAGCAAGGTGGTCTCGCCTTATTTTGTCATTACTGAAGCGATTTCCTGATGGAGTCGAATTCCTTGAAGATGACCCCAATTCTTCTTATTTTTTCGCCTATCAAGTAAAGGGGAGAAAACGGTTAAAGGCAACGATTCAATATAGTAAAGCGAATGGAGCTGTTCGTATTTTAGCATTAGATGAGTGGAAAAAACAACGTAACTATGCAGGTTAATAATTGGGTAGAGGATTTTTAAAGGTTACGTAGAAATCTTATGTAGGAGAGGAGAATGACTGCACCCATTCTCTTCTTTTTTTGAAGGGAAGTCCATATCCATTTACTGTATAACTGCATAACTCCCATATATTCATAGAAAAGATGGTATACTTTTACTTAGATTCTTAGCAGGCGAAAGTAGGAGAGTGCCATTTTTTATTTGTATCTTAGTTTAATCTTACTGCACGTCATAAGTGAATTTTTTGAGCACATTGCTATTCAAAGTATCATCGGCAGCTTGGCCATTGTTATCATTGGATTGAACTTTTTTAAAGTGAAGCGATTATATTTTTGGGCAGGAACGGCTTTCTTTTTTGTTGGTCTTATTTGTGCTTTTCTTTATGTTCCACAAGAAAGAGCGTTTCTTTCTTTATTCGGCTCGATGACAAGTTTATTAGCTTTGCTATTTGTATTGCCCTATATGAGTACCATTATCGCGGTTGGAAAATACGATCGAGCTCTTGGTCAAATGATTCGTAAACCACCGCAATTAACAATGGTGAGATTATATAGACGTACATCATTGATGACCTATATGCTAACGTTGTTTTTAAATGTAGCAACAGTTCCAGTAGTTGTTTCAACGGTGAAAGCACAAGTATCTCAGTTAAAGGATGCATTTATTCAACGTTTTTTTGCCCATAGTATTTTACGTGCGTATGGACTTGTGCTTTTATGGAGCCCAACAGAAGTTCTTGTTGCTTCAACCATTGATATGACTGGAACAAGTTATTTGCTGTTGTTTCCAACGTTGCTAACCATTAGTATTTTATTTATTTCACTCGACTGGTTTATACATAATCGACAATTACAGCATATTGATTTAAAAGCAGCTGTTGAGGTAAACCATAATCCGGCGCAGTTGAGAAAGAAATTATTAGAACTTGGATTTGCCATTACATGCTTTATCGTCGTTCTTTTAACCTTAAATAGCCTTATTCCTCAATCGTTTTTATTTTCGGTTACCGTATTAATTATTCCATTTACATTTTTATGGGCATTTATCATTAAAAAAGGGAAACGATTTTTACTTTTAAGCTCTGCATATGTAAAAGGAAATACCACTCAGCTTCATGGTCTGTTCTTTTTATTTTTAGCGGCTGGCTTTTTTGTGGAAGTCTTTCCTTATACGACACTATTTGATCAAATGGATCTCTTTTTCTCCTATGTTTACGAAACTGGGCCCATTCTTTTATTCTATTTACTTATTGCTTTATGTATTTTTAGTTTTGCACTGATTGGATTCCATCCTTTAATTTCCATTGCGATTTTTTCACCATTCTTAGCTGAGGCGATGATCGTGCATCCATATGGTGTTAGTGTACTTTTAATAGGCGTGGGATTAAGCACAGTCATGATTGGACCATTTAATATAACGCCTACCATACTTGCGATGCAATTGCAGGCAAATCCTTATTCGATTATCCAGAAAAACTTATTGTTTGCGTTTGGCTACCTGTTGTTTATTGTAGCTGTGGCAACGGTATTTAGCGTTCTCTGATTCTCTCTTTAAAAGAAAAACAAGTAAGGAAAGTAGAGTGCCATGATCATAAAAATAGCCACAGCCATTCTAATTATCTTATCAATTGTCCTAGTTGCTCAATCAAGTTGGGTGACAGAACTACGAACAGGTGAAGGTCTCGAAGCGAGTGAATTATTTCAACAATCACTGCCATTTTTATTATCCTTGTCTTTTGTGTTATTGGTGGTTCAAAGCATCTTAACGGTTATTCCCCTCGCATTAATTCTAATTTTTAACTATATCTTATTAGGGTTTTGGTTTGCCTATGCGTGGAGCCTTGGTACAAGTATCGTAGCCAGTCTATTGTCTTTTTATTTATATCGTTACTGGCTACAGCACGTCTTTCAACAAAAAGTTCGGAAAAATTGGGTTCAAGCCATTGAGCAGAACGGCTTTTGGGTTGTATTAACAAGTCGGCTTGTTCCTGTTATGCCTTCAAGCCTCATAAATGTAGCAGCTGGAAGTAGCCGGATAACAGTAAAAACCTTTCTCTTTGCAACGTTTATAGGCAACAGTCTTTATTTAATGGCACTTTTTTTGTTAATGGAGGGTCTTATTGCTGGAGGAGCGGAATGGTTCCTTTTAATAGGTGTTGTGTTGCTATTGGGCACTATTGCTGTCAAGAAAAAATGGACAAAGCGAATGAAAAGTGGAGTGAATGAACAATGACGATTAGACAGTTACATCCAAATGAAGTTGTACCATACGATCTTTTATTGTTAGCAGATCCTAACAAAGAAATTGTGGATAGCTATATTAAGCAAGGGAGTTTCTATGTACATGAACAAAAGGGACAGCACATTGGGTGCTATGTCATGATTCAAACGAGGCCTGAGACCATTGAAATTGTCAATGTAGCTGTAAAAGAAGCATTACACGGTAATGGATATGGAAAAGCACTTGTGCAGCACGCCATTGAAACGGCGAAACAGGCAGGTTATAAAACAGTTGAAATCGGAACATCAAACTCAGGTATACACCAAATTGCTCTTTATCAAAGGTGTGGATTTCGATTGGAATGGATTGATCGCGGATTCTTTTTACGACATTATGAGGAAGCGATTTGGGAGAATGGAATACAAGCAGTCGATATGGTTAGAATGGCGATTCACTTTTAATTGAAATTTATGGTTTAAAGACCGAAAAAGGCAGGTATGATAGAGTAGTAGAGGGTCAGAAAGAAGGTTTTAGAATGATTGTAAGGGAGATTGAGCTTTTTGAGCGTGAATTAACTGTTTTAAAAAAAGAGAAGCAAAATAAATTGCTCTATGCCTGCTATCGAGCAGAAATTGATAGTCAAATCAACTTATTAAAAGAAGCCGTTTATTTCTATAACGATCATAAGTAAACAAACAAGCCGTAAATGGTAATGGCTTGTTTGTTTTTTTATTGAGCTTTTTTTCGGGAACTTTTTATCGTCGACAAAAGCATAATACTAAAGAGGATGCTTAATACGAGGCTGATAGGTGATGTCACATAGCCAAGAAAGAACGTGCCTAAGTCATGGTGAGCCGTAATCATAGCTGCCCGATACGATTGATCAATTAAGGGTCCAAGTACAATGCCTAAAACAAGGGGCGCCAGTGGAAAACCAAACAATCGTAAGACAAAACCTAACAAGCCAAATCCGATCATCCAATAAACATCAATCATCGTATTGTTAATAGAATAAGCTCCAACCACTATTAGAACAAGGATAATTGGCATAAGGATACCTTTTGGAATGGAAATGACTTTTTTAAATAAATGGATTCCGGTCATCCCAAATACAAGTAGAAAGAGATTCGCTAAAAATAAAGAACCGCAGATGACCCAAAATAAGTCAGGTGAATTCGTAATGAGCAATGGTCCTGGATCAAGTCCGTGTACAATAAGCGCGCCGATGATAACTGCTGTTACTGCATCACCTGGCATACCAAGTGTGAGCATAGGCACAAAGGCACCACCAATCGCTGCATTGTTTGCTGTTTCAGGCGCAATAACCCCTTCATATGCGCCTTCTCCAAAAGGACGACTTGGTTTTTTTATGCTACGTTTAGCGTGGTCATAGCCAAGTAAAGCTGCAATTTCGCCTCCAACTCCTGGCAGTACACCAGCTAGTGCACCAATCACGGATGTTCGAAGTGTAAGGGGCAAGAACTTGATTAACATAGCTAAAGGCGGAATGATTTTACCAACGACATTCTCTTTATGATTTTTCGGTGTTTTTTGAGAAAGTTGATAGAGAACCTCAGCAAAGCCGAATAGACCAAGAATGGCAATAATGACATTTATCCCGCTTTGAAGCTCTATTAGACCAAACGTTAGCCTAGGGCTAGCTGAAATCATATCAAGACCAATTAAACCAATAAAGACACCGAAACAGGCAAGAAATATCGACTTAATAAATGCACCTTGACTCATGGTACCGACTAACAATAAACCGAGTAAAGCGAGCAACAAATAGTCTCTATGAGCGAAATAAAGGGCAATGTCAGAAAGTACTGGAGTGGCGAATACAAGTAGAAGTAAACCAACCATTCCTCCAATAATAGATAAGATTGTAGACAGTCCAATGGCTAACCCTGCTTCGCCCTTCTGCGCAAGTGGATAACCATCAAAGGAAGTAGCAATTTGAGCGGGACCACCAGGCATATTTAAAAGAATGGCAGGGCGAGCACCTCCGTACACACCACCAACATATACCCCAACGATTAGAGCAAGTGCAGATAATGTGTCCCATGAATACGTGAGAGATAAAAGCAAAACAGTTGCCATTGTAACAGAGAGACCAGGAATAGCTCCAACATAAATACCAGCAAAAGTTCCTAAGGCTACGAGAAGTAGAAGCTGATAGTCAAATAGCGGCATAAAAAATTGTTCCATAACGTTCCTCTTTTCTGTAGCGAATTAAAATTAAGGGAAAACAATTTGAAAAACCGTTTGAAAGACAAATACAATGACAACGACAAGCCCTAATGATAGAAGGAAGCTTTTCCATATAGAGAGGGTTCGGAAAAATAGAAAGCTTATACATAAAAACAATAAAGTGGCGATGCTAAACGGAACATAGGGTATGAGAATGATATAAACAAAAACGAGACTAATAAAGCCAAAAAAGTAAAATGAATTTGAAAGCTCATATGTAACGTCTTCTAAAGACTTAAAATGCTGATACGCTAGTATACAAGAAAATACAACCATTAAAAAAGACAGGACGAGGGGTAGAAAACGTCCTGAGGATAGAAATTCGTCATAAACAGGTATGCGCATTGCTTGTGTTACGAAAAGAATGCTAACCGCAATCCAACCAATGTAGAAATAAAATGCAGGTGATTTAATCAAAAGGGTTCTTCCTTTCTTTCTGTGTTTCATTACGAGGAATGGGGATGTTGTAATTGCTTGGATGTTCAGCAAAGCCAGATTGGTAAAGGAACCAGTTTGTTCTTGATTCCCATTCTGTCTGATAGGCTAGCGCCTCATCCCCAGTGAGGCCAAGGGGAATCATTTTACTCCTTTCAATAAACGATTGAAATTCGTCTGTATGAAAAGCCTGTGTAAAGCTATCTCTAAGTGTTTCAATAATAGGTTCAGGTGTTCCTTTCTTTACGTATGCTCCGTAATATGCACCCCAAGGAAGGTGTTCCAAATAATCAGGTGCTACTTCACCAAGAGCAGGCCAATCCCCAAAGTCTTCTAAGCGAGTGTCGTTGACAATTCCTAACACTCGTACTTTATTAGCAAGAATATAATTGTAAGCGGATGGTAATGAAACGATTGATGCTTCAATTTGCTTTCCCATTAAACCGGTGATGGAAGCACCTTCTCCTTTGTAAGGCACCATTGCAAAATCAAGCCCTAACATGCTTGTCACGACACCAGAAGTTCCGACAGGACCTGTTGTGGCCATTAAAATTTTACCAGGATCTGCTTCCGCTTGTTCAATTAAATCGTCTAATGTTTGGAAAGGCGAGTCTGGGTGGACGATGACAATAGGAACGGTTCTAGCAAACAACATTATTGGTTCATAGTCATGATAACTTAAATCAGATATTCCTGTTGTACGATACAAATTAGGGTTTTCTGCGCCAAATAAGATTTTATATCCGTTTGCTGGATCCTTATGTACATCGTAAGCAGCAATTGAACCAGCGCCACCTTCAACATTTTGCAGGACGATGGATTCACCTAAAATAGGTTCAGTATGTTGGCTAATGACTCGAGCAATAGAATCGGCTCCTCCTCCTGGTCCAAATGGAATAACGCCAGTAATTGAGCGGGATGGGTATGTTTCTGATTCGACACCAGTTGTGACTGGATTGCAGGAAGATAAGAATAAAATAAGAAAAGGGAGTACGAATACTCTTTTAGAAAACATGGAATCACCTCTGTAGCGTTTGGAAAGCGTTTTCAATAATGTTCCGTTAAATGGAATGATAACATTGTAGAACGGAAATGTGTAAGTGAATTGTAGCAAACAAAAAAGAACTTGTCATTGTTTTTTTGCAATTCAGCAAAAAACAATCAACAGAGAAAGGAAGAGGAAAGTAGTTGACAAATGAATAGGTGTATCGCTAGAATTTTGATAAGAAATACTTGTATACTAGTATAAAAATAAAAGGAGGGCAATGATGAAACATCAATTTTCTCTAGCTCATCTCACTGCATTAGAGTGTGCGCCACCCGAATTAACCTATCTAGCAGCACAAGCTGGTTACGACTTTGTGAGTATTCGTCCGATCTATATGGGGTTACCTGATGAACCAAACTATGACTTAGCAACCAATAAAGTAATGTTTAAAGAAACGAAAATAGCCCTTCAACAAACAGGCTTAAATGTGCATGATATAGAATTGGCCAGAGTTCATGCGGACATTGACCCACTTATCTATGAACCTGCGTTTGAAGTGGCGGCAGAACTTGGAGCAAAACACGTCTTAAGTAGTATATGGACAGATGATACAGAGCTTGGTCGTGAAAAGTTTGCTCAGTTATGTGATCTAGCAAGGCCGTATGGACTAATTATTAATTTGGAATCAGTACCAATTGCATCTGTGAAAACGCTAAAGGGAGCTATTCATGTATTAGAAGATGTAAAAAGAGAAAATGTAGGATTAATGATTGATGCTCATCACTTCCATCGAGCGGATGATTGTATAGATGATCTTAAAACCATCCCTAAAGAATGGCTTCACTATTTTCATTTATGTGATGCACAAAGAGAAATTCCAGTAAAAAAAGAAGAGATGACACGTATTTTACGAGAAGAGAGGTTGTATATAGGTGAAGGTGGGCTTCCCTTAAAAGACATGGTAACGCGTTTACCTAGTGATATTGTTTTTTCACTTGAGATGCCACATAAGCAAAGAACGAAAGAGTTAGGAACGTTTGAGTATATAAAGAAATGTTTAGAATCTGCAAAAACGTTTGTACAGGAAAAGGATACTCGTATAGTAAAAAAGTAAATCATCTTGTATACTAGTGTTTCAAAGGGTTTTATGGTATGATTTCAGAAATGTTAAATTGGTTATGGTACACTCTTTTTAACAAACGATTATTTAATAGTTGTTGAAAAGGTGGAGACATAGAGTCATGGAAAAACGTGATTCATTACGAACTGTTCGGCGAGCACTATCCATTCTAGATTGTTTTTCGTTTCAAAAACAAGAACTTTCTTTAACACAAATTGCAAATGAAATTGAATTAGCAAAGTCGACAACAACCCGATTGCTAACAAGTCTCGAGACAGAAATGCTGGTACAGAGAGATGACAAAACAGGTAAGTATAAGCTAGGAACCAAGTTAATTTATTTAGGTCAAATTGCAAAAGATGCGTATCAGCTGAAAGATGTGATGGCACCGCTTATGAAGCAACTTCGAGACGAAACATTAGAAACAGTGAACTTATATACAATTGACCGAGGAAAACGGGTATGTATCTTACAGTTTGAAGGATATCAGCCTCTCCGACATGCAGTTCGAATTGGCGAATTACTACCGCTGCATGCAGGAGCAGGAGGAAAGGTCCTACTGGCTTATCAGTCTGAACAACGAAAGCAGGAAGCTATAAAGGATTTAACAATGGTTGAACAAAACGAACGGTTAGCTGAACTGCAACAAATTAAAGAATCAGGCATAGCTATTAGTATTGAAGAACGTGAAATTGGACTAGCGGCAATTGCAGTAGCAGTCCCGAATCGTGATGGGAGTGTAACCCATTGTTTATCAATCTCTGGCCTTGTTCAGCGATTCTCAAATGAAAAGATAAACGAATTTAAGCAACGTTTAAAAGACGTAATAGCACAAGTCGAGCATGATTAAAAATAAAGAAAGCGTTTACGATAAAGGGATGCAAACGAAGGAGAAGAGTATGTCAACAATTATTAAGAAAATGAAAGCTGAGCACGTTAAACGTCCATTAATCTGTGCCCCTCTGGTAGGAAAAACGTTCGAAGCAATCAAGGAAGAACTTTTTGTTATTACTAAGAAGCAGCCTGGACTCATTGAATGGCGTGTTGATTTCTTCGAAGAGATTGATAAGACTGAATCTGTTATTGAAACAGGGAAATGGATAAAAGAGAACGCGAGGGGGATACCTGTATTATTTACAAGACGTTCAAATCGTGAAGGGGGACAACCCATCACCTTAAGTGAGGAAGAAGTAACCAAACTATATGTCAGTGTCTTAGAAGCGGATATTATTGATGCTGTTGACGTGGAGTTAAGCTGCCCGAAAGAAGCGAAAGAAACCATTCTCTCACTTGCTAAGGACAAGGAGATACAAACAGTTATGTCGTTTCACGATTTTTCAAAAACACCGAAAAAAGAGGAACTGCTGGATGTTTTAAAGCAAGCACAAGAAGAAGGTGGGGACGTAGGGAAAATTGCATTAATGCCAAAGTCCCTTCGTGATGTATTACTTGTAGCTGAAGTAACAGAAGAAGCAAATCGAGGACTAACGATTCCTATCATTACGATGTCAATGGGTCCTAAAGGAGCCCTTTCTCGTCTAGTTGGAGGTGCTTTCGGTTCTGCTGTTAGTTTTGCTGTCGGTCAAACGGCTTCTGCACCAGGACAAATCCAAATTGATCAACTTGAAAAGGTACTCGACGTAATTGACGCCAGTCAAGAATAAGAGAAAAACATGTTGCCTATGGAAGGGAACATGTTTTTCTTATTTGCGTGATTGCTTATAGAGCAAGTGGTTTTGACCCCAAGTGTGCATGGCTGTAAAAATCGGCTCTAACGTCTTCCCGTATGTGCTAATCGTATATTCAACTTTTGGCGGAATTTCTGGATAAACGTGCCGCTCAATAATGTTTTCTTCTTCTAATTCTCTAAGCTGTTGTGTAAGTACTTTTGGGGTTATAGTCGGTATAACCCGTTGAAACTCACCAAAACGTGTCGTGCCATTGGCTATTAAATGAAGTAATATGAGTAGCTTCCACTTGCCGACAAATATCTCCAACGCCTGATTTACTTGGCATTGATCAGGTATGATATTCATAAAATGACTCCTTTAGTATACTTTTGTATACCTTCTTTCATGAAAGTACGTACTTTTAAATGTGTTTATCATAAGGCAAAATGAAAGAAGATACAAACAATGTAACTTAATGAAGTGAGGAGGATTTCCATGAATCGCATAAAAAAAGAAAATGGTTTGGAATTCGGTATTTATACGCTAGGAGATCATCTTCCGAATCCACATACAGGAAAACGTATTTCTGCCCAGCAGCGCCTTCATGAAATTATTGAATTTGCTAAGCTTGCAGATGGAGCTGGCTTAGATTTTTTTAGTGTTGGTGAAAGTCATCAAGCTTACTTTGCGACGCAGGCACATTCCGTTGTACTCGCGGCAATTGCACAGGCAACAAAAAACATAAAAATCGGTAGTTCTTCTACGATTATTAGTACATCTGATCCAGTTCGTGTATATGAAGACTTTGCAACGATTGACTTAATTTCAAATGGACGAGCAGAAATCATTGCAGGCAGAGCTTCCCGTGTAGGTCTATATGAGCTTCTTGGTTATGATTTGCGCAACTACGAGGAATTATTTGAAGAGAAATTTGACTTACTAAATCAGATTAACAAAGAAGAGCGGGTTACATGGAACGGTGAATTTCGAGCATCCCTTAGCGATGCTGAGGTTTTACCTCGACCATTAGAAGGGAAAATGCCAATTTGGCGTGCTGTTGGAGGCTCGCCTGCAAGTGCCATTAAAGCAGGCATTGCTGGTGTGCCGATGTTTCTTGCTCACTTGGCTGGTCCGACAGAAGCGTTTAAACGTTCAATTGATGCGTATCGCAGTGCATTAACGCAAAGTGGTTATAATCCAGATGAATTTCCAATCGCCACAGCTGGACTTTTCTATGCCGCGGAAACGACCCAAGAAGCTCAGCGTGCCTATTATCCTTGTGTGAATGAAGGGATAAAATTAACGAACGGATCTGGTTTTTCAAAACGAGCATTTGCACAAGGAGAGGATGTACGAGACGTATTGAATGTCGGCAGCCCTCAGCAAATTATTGAAAAAATTCTTTATCAATACGAATTGTTTGGCCACCAACGTTACATTGCTCAGCTTGATTTTGGTGGAGTACCATTTGATGAACTAAAGAAAAATTTAGAGTTAATAGCAACAGACATTCTTCCTGCTATTCGGAAATATACAAAGGAGGGATCGGCGTGAAAACCGTTGCTTTATCTGGATCGGTCGTCGGATCAAAAACAAGAACGATTATGAATGAAGTCGTTCGTCAAATACAAACCTATGATGAGTCAACAAATGTCACGCTCATTGATTTAGCTGAGCATGATATTCAATATAGTGACGGTCGTCAGTTTATTGACTATACAGGAGATACTGGATATGTGGCACGTACAATAATGGATGCAGATGCACTTATTATAGGAACCCCTATATTTCAAGCGTCTATCCCTGGCGCATTAAAAAACATATTCGATTTGCTTCCTGTAAATGCTTTCGAGAATAAAGTCGTAAGCATTGTTGTAACAGCTGGTAGCTCAAAACACTATTTAGTAGCAGAGCAACAGCTTAAGCCTATTTTAAGCTATATGAAAGCACAGCTTGTTCAAACCATCGTGTTCGCAGAAGAGAAAGATTTTCAGCAGAAACAATTAGTGAATGATGATGTTGAATTCCGTATTGGTCGACTTGTTGAAGATACTCATCTCTTAACGAGAACATTTAAAAAAATACAAGAAGAAGCAGAAGACGCATACGGATTTTAAATGAGGCTAGGACATAACGAAAAGTAGTGTTTGAAAAGACGAATAGTCTAAAATATGCTGAGTAGCACCGCTACAGGAGAATCCTTCGCTTTCCGGGGACACGGACTCAGCCTCCTCCGTGGAAAACCACCACTCCAGAGTCTTCAGACACGTGCTGATCTCCCAGGAGTCTTCTGATTCTCCTTCCGCTAATGTTCATATAAAACAAACGACGAACGTTCCTATTTTCAGGAATGTTCGTCATTTTGATCTGTCTATCTACTTTTGTCCCAGCCTCTTATTTCCTACGTTTAGTCAATAGGGTTTTTATAATAATTCTGATGATGTTATTTTTAAATCTAGGCATAGGAAATAAACCTTATCCCTGTCTATTTTTAAATAAGGTTCCTATGGTATACTACAGTTATTGGTCCATTGAGACCGCGTGCGAGTAATCGTACTCTGTATGATTCCTAGCCATGGAATACATACACTTTATGAGCTTGTTCATACAAGCGACAACGGCAACCTTGTCCTTCTTGGGGGTAGGTTGCTTTTTTAATTTGTAATAATACTCGACAATATGATTAGGAGCTGCTTTCTGCTGGCGGATCATGTTCCGAATGATGAGATATAAAATCTTTCTCCCTTTGGGATTTCCACGTTTATTAATATGGTCTTGTCCATGATATTTGCCAGATTGATATCTGCGGATATCAATTCCCACGAAGGCGTTCACTTTTTTGTGATTTGAGAAGCGGGACAGATCACCAAGTTCCCCCATCACAAGAGCTGCACTAATTTCTCCAATACCAGGTACGCTAAGAAATAAATCAAACTCAGGAAGGTTTTTGGCTTCCTCGATCAGTTCTTTAGATACGCGTTCTTTTTCTTCTAAAAGATGAAGAAGCTGACGCGCATAGTATCGTACCTTTTGAGTTTGAACACTCTCTATAGAGACGGCTGGGTAAGAAGAGTGAGCGTAGCTCATGATCTCGACTGCTTTCTGTTTTGCGCGATTCTGTGAAATGTTTTTTAACGTATGATTGATGAGCTGATTTTTAATTTTTGTGATACTCGACCTTAAAACAAGATCGGGATGAGGAAAGAGCGCAATCAGACTTAAAGCGTAAGGTGTAATTCGACTCGAGAAAAATTGTTCAAGCTCTGGGAAACTAAGCTGGAGTGCATTGTGTAGATACATACGCATCCGTTTAATTTCCTCTTCAATCTCTTGATAAAAACGCGAGAGGTCACGCAGATGTTGATAGATGATGGATTGCGTTTGAGTTTCCTCTCTTCTGTGAAGGGAATGAGACTGAGCTAATAAGTGGGCATCGTGTTTGTCGGTTTTCCAGCTTCTGAGTGTCCCTAGCTCAAGCTGTTTTTTAGCCTCTAACGGATTAAGAATACAGTAACGTAAAGCATTCCTTTGGCAAAACGTCTCCACTGGTTTGGAATAAATCCCTGTGGCTTCAAAGACAACGGTCACACTACCTGGAAGGGTCTGAATGTGATCGAATAGCTGTTGAAATCCTAGTTGATTATGAGCAATTTCTTCTTCGTACAAAAATCTTTGGTCTTGATAAATGACCGAGTAACTTTTCCCCATTGATACATCTAAAGCGACTACAAACTCCATCATTGTTCCTCTTTTCATTTAGCATTGAAAGGTCTTCACTTAATCATTCCGATTCTAATTTCCTCTACACGAGCTCAATGGCCCCAACATACTTAAACCTGACTCAGTAATGAAAGTGAAGAAGCTCGGTTTTTAATACGGATTCTAGATCCTTGAGGCTTAGGTCGAGCTTTCTTTCACCTCTCACTATACGCCTAAACGAAAAATAGTGGGTAAGATTCATCCGTCGATGATCTTACCCACTAATCTTAGTATGTTTTGTATAATTCCATGCGTGAAGGACTGTTGTAACTGCTTCTTCTAGTTGTTCCTCAGGAATACTGGCAAAGCCAAGCACAATACGGGGGTGCTGAGAAACAGGTTGTTCAATTGTATAGTGCGAGAGGGGATAGAGCCTTACTTGCGCATCTTTTGCAGCTTGAACGAGGGCTTCTTCACTCATACCGTTTTTAATGACGACGACAATATGAAGCCCAGAGCGCTCACCAATGATGGATAATTGATCTTCATATGGCTTCATGGCTTGTAAGACGATGTCACGCTTGCGACGATAAAGTTTCCGCATACGGTTTACATGCTTTTCAAAATCTCCAGCTTGCATAAATAAAGTAAGAACATGCTGATCAATTCGAGAGACGGTAGAGTGATGAAACGAAAACAGATTGTTATACCGCTCTATTAATGTTTGTGGTAACACCATATAGCTTAGCCGAGCGGATGGAATAAGTGACTTCGAAAAACTGCCAACATAGATCACTTTATGGTGCTTATCCATACTTTGAAGAGACGGAATGGTTTTACCACTATAGCGAAATTCACTATCGTAGTCATCTTCAATAATGAAACGGTCGTTCTTTTCCTCTGCCCACTTTAACAGTTGTTGACGCCGGTTGACAGATAAAACCGCTCCATAAGGGAAGTGGTGGGAAGGGGTGGTGTACATAATGTTCACAGGTGATTGAGTAAGTGCCTGTACATCCACGCCTTCTTCATCAACGGTAAATGGATAAAATTCATGTGGATGATGACGTAATAGTTTACGCATAAGTTGATAGCCAGGGTCCTCAATGCCATAAACACTTTTCTTACCAAATAAAAGAAAGAGTTGTTGCACTAATGTCTCCATTCCAGCACCGATAACCACTTGCTCCCATGTACACTGGACACCACGGGAATGATAAAGGTAATTGGCAATCTCTTGTCGAAACGGTTGGTCGCCTGAAGCATGTCCAAGTAAAAGTAACTGTTGATTCGATTGGTCGACAACTTGACGTACGTATTTTCGCCACTTATCAAATGGAAAATAGCGTGTATCAATATGCGTAGGGTGAAAGTTGAAACGAATAGGTGGTGAATCTGCTACGCTTGTAGTTGTATGTTGGGATGAAACAGGTGCATAGTCAAGCTGTTCGTATGCTTGTACAAAAAAACCTTTCCGTGGGAGCACTTCCACATACCCTTCCGCAACAAGCTGGTTATAGGTCGATTCAACGGTATTTTGACTTACTTTTAAAAATTCAGCGAGCTTTCGTTTTGATGGAAGTTTTGTACCGTGATCAATTCGGCCAGAAGTAATTTCTTTTTTTACATGCAAATAAAGCTGCTCATAAAGAGGTGTTGTTGCCTCTCGGTCTAAATGTACCCATAGTAAATCCATTTTTTCGTCCCTCTCATCTGAACCCATTATTTTTTTGAAAACTGGCACTTACAATACAGTCAGTTTCTTTTTATACTATGAAATAAATCTGAAAAATGCAATCAAAAAGGAGTGGACAAGATGGAACGTATGTTAGGAACAGATCGAGTGAAACAAGGAATGGCGCAAATGCAAAAAGGTGGCGTCATTATGGACGTTGTTAATGCAGAGCAAGCGAAAATCGCGGAGGAAGCAGGAGCGGTTGCAGTTATGGCACTAGAGCGTGTACCATCAGATATTCGTGCAGCAGGTGGAGTGGCTCGTATGGCTGATCCAACGATTACTGAACAGGTACTTCAAGCCGTCTCCATTCCTGTTATGGCAAAAGCGCGTATCGGTCATATTGTAGAAGCGCGAGTTCTTGAAGCAATGGGTGTAGATTATATTGATGAAAGTGAAGTGTTAACACCAGCAGATGAGGTTTATCATTTGAATAAACGTGACTTTACTGTACCATTCGTATGTGGCGCTCGTGACCTTGGCGAAGCTGCGCGTCGGATTGGTGAAGGGGCATCTATGATTCGTACGAAGGGAGAACCAGGTACAGGAAATATTGTAGAGGCCGTTCGTCATATGAGAAAAATGCAGGCTCAAATTAAACAAGTGATTCATATGTCAACAGATGAATTAATGACAGAAGCAAAAACCATTGGTGCTCCATATGAAATTCTACTTCACATAAAAGAAACTGGTCAATTTCCAGTTGTGAATTTTGCAGCAGGCGGAGTGGCAACACCTGCAGATGCGGCATTAATGATGGAGCTTGGCGCAGATGGGGTGTTCGTTGGCTCAGGTATATTCAAATCAGAATCACCAGAAAAATTTGCTCGCGCGATCGTAGAAGCGACGACCCACTACAAAGATTATGATTTAATTGCACGACTTTCAAAGAATTTAGGAACAGCTATGAAAGGGCTAGATATTTCAACAATTGCTCCAGAAGAACGTATGCAGGATCGTGGCTGGTAGTATGGTGAAAGTTGGTGTACTTGCTCTCCAAGGTGCGGTGAGTGAGCATATTAAGATGATAGAGGAGAATGGTGCTGTTGGTGTTGCTGTAAAGCGGGTGGAGCAGCTTGAAACCATTGATGGCCTTATTATTCCAGGTGGCGAGTCAACAACGATGCGGCGTCTTATTGACAACGATCATTTTTTTGAGCCACTAAAAGCATTTGGAGAAAAGGGAAGGCCTGTTTTTGGTACGTGCGCGGGTATGATCTTAATGGCTCGCTCTCTTACCGATCAAAAAGAGGGACACCTAGGTTTTATTAATATGGTCGTCGAACGAAATGCGTTTGGTCGACAACGAGAAAGTTTTGAAGCGCATTTATCTGTAATGGGTATTTCAGAATATGTAGAAGCTGTCTTTATTCGTGCACCTCTTGTTCAGGAGATTGGAGAAGAGGTTGAAGTGGTAAGTGAGTACGATAATGAAATTGTAGCAGTGCGACAAGGTTCCTTTCTTGCATGCTCATTCCATCCTGAGTTGACGGATGATCCAAGAATGCATCAGCTCTTTATTCAAATGGTAAAAGAATATAAATGAGACTAGGACAAAAGTAGATAGACAGACCAAAATGACGAACATTCCTGAAAATAGGAACGTTCGTCGTTTGTTTTATATGAACATTAGCGGAAGGAGAACCCGAAGACTCCTGGGGGATCAGCACGTGTCTGAAGACTCTGGAGTGGCGGTTTCCCACGGAGGAGCTGAGGCCGTGTTCCCGGAAAGCGAAGGATTCTCTTGTAGCGGTGCTACTCAGCATAGTTTAGACTATTCGTCATTTCAACTACTACTTTTCGTTATGTCCCAGCCTCTCTTCCTACGTTTAGTCAATAGGGTTTTTATAATAATTCTGATGATGTTATTTTTAAATCTAGGCATAGGAAATAAACCTTATCCCTGTCTATTTTTAAATAAGGTTCCTATGGTATACTACAGTTATTGGTCCATTGAGACCGCGTGCGAGTAATCGTACTCTGTATGATTCCTAGCCATGGAATACATACACTTTATGAGCTTGTTCATACAAGCGACAACGGCAACCTTGTCCTTCTTGGGGGTAGGTTGCTTTTTTAATTTGTAATAATACTCGACAATATGATTAGGAGCTGCTTTCTGCTGGCGGATCATGTTCCGAATGATGAGATATAAAATCTTTCTCCCTTTGGGATTTCCA
>NZ_KV917380.1:2328666-2970225 GCF_002019765.1 Shouchella oshimensis | reverse complement strand
ATCTTTGGTCTTGATAAATGACCGAGTAACTTTTCCCCATTGATACATCTAAAGCGACTACAAACTCCATCATTGTTCCTCTTTTCATTTAGCATTGAAAGGTCTTCACTTAATCATTCCGATTCTAATTTCCTCTACACGAGCTCAATGGCCCCAACATACTTAAACCTGATTCAGTAATGAAAGTGAAGAAGCTCGGTTTTTAATACGGATTCTAGATCCTTGAGGCTTAGGTCGAGCTTTCTTTCACCTCTCACTATACGCCTAAACGAAAAATAGTGGGTAAGATTCATCCGTCGATGATCTTACCCACTAATCTTAGTATGTTTTTATAAAAAGTTTACTGTTGTAAGGAGGGTACTGTTACTAAATGGTCTATTGTAAGAGTAAAGATCGATTAGGCACGGTTTGATTTTCTTAATGTCCACAGTTGATGAATCATAATAACTGTTACAAGAACCGTAAGGTAGGTTAAAATTTGCCAACCGAGCTCAAGGTAGGGAGTAACGACATCTTGAATTGCTCGGTTTGTAAAAAATGACCGATAATAGATAGAGACGAATATAAGAAGAGCTAGTAAAAGGTTAACGAGGAAAAGACCCTCCACTAATTTACTTTTTGTTTGGCCTTTTTCGGCACTATATTGGTTGTGCCAGCCATCTTTTTTGTTTTTCGAAAGACGATCTTTCCACACCTGAATAAAGGTCATAAGGTTGGCCCAAAGATAGATTTCACTTGAGATAAGCGTTATCGCTAGCAAAACATCAATTGGGCGCCGCATAGGCGTTTTTAATGCTAAAATTAAATTTAATAATGAAGCCACGACAACAGGAATAATCCACAACCAACTCCATTGAAATTGATCCGTCATTAAAGCTAAAGGAATTAAAATGATTAACAGGACTCTGATGAGTAAATCAAGCAATCGACGAAGCTGAGAGCCCCACATCCTGAATATATGAGAGCTTGACACATTTAACTCTCGATTGGTTAATAGCTCAACTGTGCCTGACGACCATTTAATGCGTTGTTGACGGAACGTGTGATAAGACCTCATAGAATCAACAAAACATCGTGCCGACGGGCTTATTAACGTTTTCCACTTTGCTCGCTGAAGTTGCCATGTTAACAACATATCTTCAACGTCACTATCGTCTTGCCACGGCCCATCTAAATTATTGCGATTAACAACGTCTTGCAGGGCTTCGGGTCGGAACAATGTGCCTTGCCCCCCTAATACGTATGTGCTCCCACCTTGATATTGCAAGGAGAGCAACCAGCTTGTCATATCTTGTTTTTGCTGGTGCGTCCACCATCTTGCTATCGGTCCTCCATATAATCCGCTTTCTAACTTTTGCTCATAATAAGGATCATCTAAAGACAAAAGACTTTTTTTTCTAGGCATACGCATTGTGTATTTTGCCATAACGCCGCCAATATTACGGGCACTCATAAGATCGTCCCAAAGTTGCTTTAGTGCTCCTGGAGCAAGACGACTATCGGCATCCATACCTAAAATCGCTTTTATAGATTGATTATATTTTTCTTGATAGCTAGACACATGGTATTCATATAAGCTAAGGGGATCACCATATAAACTTTTCCATGCCGCGTTTAGTGCACCAACTTTCCGCTGACTATTATTCTCGGTCTTTAGAATAATGACAGTTAACTTTAAGTCCTCACCTGCTTGAATCGCTCTCTCGATTGTTTGATCTGTGCAATTATCTGCAATGACAATAATATCAAGCAATACATGTTGAGGCAGTACTTGATCAGCCAATCCTTCTAAGCAATCTCGAATTGATTTTTCTTCATTATGTGCAGGGATGAAAGCAACAATTCTTGGCCTCATAAATGCGCCATTCATTATTGGTACATACTTTTTAACCATAGCGCACCCCGTCTAATATCCTGTTTCAATATCTTAATCAAGATATTAAAAGGTTCTTTGTGCCTAAATTGTAGCTGATTTTGAATGAATTAAGCAATAAAAATTTTTATTTTGTGTATAAATAGGTAAAAAGTATTGTTTTTAATTGGTTAACAAAAAAGGAACTTAATAAAGAACATTATCAGGCTGCTAAGATGAAGCCTTCCGTACGATGTTTCATTTAGTTACTTGAATGCCTTTTTCAACCGAGAGTAGACAATGTAAGAATATCAAGTGTTCCATTGGCAAATAAAAAAAGAAGCTGGAAGACCAACTTCTTACATTCCCTGATAGATATCATCGTACGCTTGCAGTATAAACAATTTATGATAGTTAATTGCATAGTTTTGTTTCAGGATGCTTTCCTTTGCTTTTGTTGCATGAACGCGAGCTTTATCATCCTCGCCTAATTTTGCGTAACATAATGCTTTATAGGCATCTGCTGTTGTGAGCATTGATAAATCCAGTGAATGAATACGGAATGGATAGTCTTCAACAGAGGGTAAATACAAAAGGGACTCTTTATAGCATTCAAGCTCGTAGAGCGCTTGACCACGAATATACTGAAAGAGTGTCATTAAAGGGTTATTAGTTGCTACGTAATGTTCACCTTTATCAATTACTTCTAATGCTTTAATAGGATTGTTTTCAATCCAGATAGCCACTTCTGCTCTATTAATGGCGTGAACACTTTTTAAATAATCATCCTCCAATAACTCTGTTAATAGATGATGCTTATGCAAATAGTAATTGACCTCTTTTTCGTCTTTGGCTAGCATTGCAAAATGGATAGCAAAGCGATAATATTCATCTACCTTGTAAAATTGCCGTTCTTTAATAGCAAACGTGAGTGCTTCCTTTAACCGTTTTCTGCCTAGATCTGTTTTTCCCATGATCATAAGCAACGCTACCTCTTGAAAATTCCACTTTGATAAGGTGAAAGCATCAAAGCCCTTAATTTGATCAGCGTATGCTACTTGCTTCTTAGTAAACAACTCTATTGCTTTTTCATATTCTAATTCAAAAGTAAGGTGTTGAATATAATCAAGTGCCGTATTTGCCGCGTCGTCTAGGAAAGAAAGTTCGTTAAAGCGTTGTTCGGCATTTTCAAAATAAACCCGCCAATTATTTTCATCAACTGTAGAGTTCACCGTTTTCTTTTCTAATAAAAAAAGACCGATATCTGTTTGATGGATAGATTGGCTTGTATAAAAATACGCCTTTCCTAAATCCCTAACGAAATGTGCAGCTTCATACGTATGAGGCAACGTCATTCCTGCAAAAGGGGTAAGGATGGATGAAACTTCATCGTAGCGATGATTGGTTAATAAAGCTTTTAATTGGATAATTAATGATCTTAAATCTGCTTCAGTAATGACATTCACATCTGCTAATAACGATTGAGGATCTGTCTCAAGGGCTTCAGCAATGTGAGTAAGGCTTTCCATAGAAGGTTGGGCCTTATTATTTTCTATTAAACTTAACATGCCTTTTGTTAAACGCCCTTCAGCCACTTCTGCAAGGGTTTTTCCACGTTGCTTGCGTAATTGCCGGATTCGTTCTCCTAATGTACTCATATCGGATCGCCTTTCTTTCCGTGTTTCATATCATTATAAAAGATTGAGAATAAAAATAAAAGTTTAATATTATTAAACTTTTGCGTTGCTCTTTTTCATTTTCTCTGTATATAATAAGTTTAATTAAATTAAACTTATTAGAGGAGTGCTTGGAATGGATGTAAAATTAAAGCGTGCAACGTATCATTTATGGACTTTTGCGTTTAGTAAGTTTATCTCGTCGTTTGGAAATAGTATTTATGTTTTTGCAATGAGTTTATTTATTTTAACAATGACAGGTTCTGCAATGAATTTTGCTATTAATATGATTTGTACAATTTTGCCGAGGACCATTCTTGCACCAATTGCTGGTTATGTAGCGGATCATTTTCCCAAAAAAGTGATCGTTCTTTCCTCTCAAGTGGTTTCGCTTTTAATTGTTTCTGGATTACTCGTTTATATAGTGACGAATGGTTTATCGGTTGTAGCTATTTATGCAACAACGGTTTTGCTGACCATTTCGCAAATGTTTACCGGAGTAGCGTTTACTTCTTCTATTACGAGGCTAATTGATGAGGGGCGAATTCAAAAAGCAACAGCGATTAATCAGATGGTCGTCTCATTTTCAACGATCGGGGGACCGATTATTGGAGGAATGCTTTTTGCCTTTTCGCCTATTCAAGTGTTTTTAGTGATTTTCATTATTGCGTTTTTCCTTGCTGTTTGCGTGGAAGCGACAATGGATTTTACACTTTATGGGTCTGAGCGAACAAAGGAAGAGAAGAAGGAGAACATGTGGCAAGGAATGAAAGCGGGTTTTCTCTTTATTCATCAGCAACCGATTATTCGTTCAATTGTTGGAATCGCGCTTGTTGTTAATTTTTTTACTGGGGCATTATTAATTGGTGTACCATTTATCCTTGTTGAAATTTTGCAAGTAGACGCCCGTCACTTCGGTATCATCGAAGGTATTTTAGCAGGAGGAGCATTACTGGGAGGCGTTTATTTTTCAATAAAAAAAGATGTGGCATTTCCGTTACTGAATGTAAAGCATGGTCTACTTGCTTTTTCGTGTTTAATGACGCTATTCGTATTACCGTTAATAGTCTTAATTCCTTATAATGGGATAGTGATTTTTTATAGTATGGTTATGCTACTTATTGGCTTTTCGATGACATATGTGAATACACCAATCGGTGTTTTACTGCAAAAACGGGTAAGTGACCAGTATAAGGGCAGAGTATTTGGCATTCTAGAAACAGGCGCTACTTCACTCATGCCACTTAGCTTTATACTATATGGATTTATTTATGATCTCTTAGGTCCGATAGGAACTCTTCTTCCTACAGGGATTTTCCTTTTATGTGTAACCCTTTATATGTTGCGAAAAAAAATAATCTTATCGGCTCATCCTGAGTTAAATTCTCCAAAAGCAAAAACGATAGAAAACTCGTATACATAACGATAAGTGCTTTTTTACGTGAAAAGAAACAACGCAACTAGTTATGAAAAAGCTGTCATACGTGGATTTGTCACGGATCAGGTTTGAGAAGAGTGATTCAGTAGAAGTAAAGCGTGATACAGTAAAAAGCCAATTGACTAGTCAATTGGCTTTTTTTAACGATAAGTCCGTTTCTATAGGTTTTGGTTGAAGAGATTTTTTCATAGACAATCCCACTACAATCAAAGCGAGAAAAGCGAAGATACTACCAACAAAAGCATTCATTTCAACGGTGCTCCTCTCAATGACAATTCCGCCACTCATGGAACCAAAAGCAATACCAAAATGAAGCGCAGAGTTATTTAAACTTTGCTGAATATCAGATGTTTGCGGTGCAGAATGGATGAGATAACTCTGCATCGCCGGAGTAATTGCCCAGCTTAATAAACTCCAAACCATCATGACAATAATAAAAAGGGGCATAAATGCTGTAGTAAACGGTATGGAAAAGAGGGATGCCGCGAAAAGAGCGATGATACCAATAATGGTTTTCTGGGGGCCAAATCGATCGGAAAGCAAGCCACCAATACCTCCGCCAATGATAGCGGCAATACCAAACAGAAGATACATAATGCTAATCCAATTTCCATCAATACCAATTGATTGTAAAAAAGGTGTTAAGTAAGCATAAAGTGTTAAGTGACCTGCCAGGAATAAAAAGGACGTTAGTTGAATGAGTATAACTTTCATGTTTTTTAATGATCTTAATTGCTGAATGAGGGGAACACTTGGCTTTGGTTTAATCTTTTCCATAAATAGCGAAACAAATAAAATGGATAAACTTGTTAAAAGAACTATCAGGACAAAAGGCGCTCGCCATCCAAAAGCATTTCCAAGTAGCAAACCAACAGGAACACCTAAGACCAGAGAAGCACTAACGCCCATAAAAACAATTCCTATCGCGCGTGCACGATATGGTTCACTAACAAGGTTAGATGCAATGGTTACGCAAAGTGAAATGAGAAGCGCTGCACTCATTGCGGAAATTAATCGAGCAATGAGTAAAAGCCAATAGCCAGAACTCATTACAGCAAGGACGTTTGCAAATAAAAATACCACTAAGGTAATGAGCGTTAGCTTCTTTCGTTCCACTTTTGCTGTAGCGGATAAAAGAATGGGACCAGAGATCGCAAACACAAATGAAAAAATGGAGATCAGCATACCGACTTGTCCTAATGTAACGTTTAAATCGGATGCAACTAAATGTAGAATGCCGCCTAAAATAAGTTCAACAAGACCAACGACAAAAGAAACGATGGTTAGTAAGTATACACGTTTATTCATAAAACACCTCTTATAATTATGTTACCACCAAAAGAGTAACATATAAGTAAATCTCTCTACAAGTGGAAATGTTTATAGAGTTTGGTCTATCCTAAAGAAAGAGATAACAAGAAGGAAAGGTTGATTAGGTGCTACAACAATTTGGATTCACCCAATATGAAAGTCAAGTGTATACATCATTAATCACAGTCAGCCAGCCTTTAGATGCTACGGCAATTGTGAAGCGCTCAGGTGTACCGCGTTCGAAAGTATATGAGGTTATTACAAAACTGATTGAAAAAGGACTTGTTCTTGAAGCCTTTGTGGAGAAAAAGCGGCAGTACACTGGATTACCAATGGAGGCTTTAATAGAAAAACTAACGACAAATTTTGAAGCCAATATTGAAGAATTAAAGAACATTGAAGTGGAAGAAATGGAAGTTGATGATCGAGTGTGGACATTACGAGAGGATCAATCCATCTTGTCTATAATGAAAGACCTAATGGAAGGTGCCAAACAATCGATTCATTTATCTCTTTGGGCAGACGAAATGAAAGCTCTTCTTCCTTTATTAGAGGAAGTGTACAACAGCGGACGAGAAGTGCACTTACATGCAGTTGGATCAATCCAAACGGTCATTCCCAATACATCTGTCTTAATCCCAACCCAAGGACATGATTCTTTAGAAAGAAGTCGAATCCTCATTGTAGATGAAAAGGAAATGATTTTTGCAGGAATTGAAGAGCATGGGTGGCAGGCAATTCGAACCCAATCAAAACCACTTGTGACATTTTTTACAGAATTCTTTTATCATGATGTAGTGCTTACAAAAATTACGCAACGGTATCATGAGCTCATTATGAAAGATGAAGAAGTAAGGCACATGCTGTTAAAGTTAAAATATTAATGAATTTCACACCCTGTTGTTCAAGCGGTAATGTTTTGTTCAATAAGACATTCAAGAAGATAGTAACGGGATAACAACGAATACAATTGCAGTACGTCATCATTTTCCGGAAAAGCGCAATGACCATAGATGGTTGTCTTTAGCCTTTTGTTTTAACCTAGAAAGGATGGTATCCGATGGATTATATCAAGATGATTCGTAACAAAGTAGGATCAGATCCAATCATTCTTAATTTTGCTGGAATTTGTGTAGTGAACGAGAAAGGACAAATTCTTCTTCAAAAAAGAGGGGATTGCAACCAGTGGGGATTTCCTGGTGGCGCCATGGAAATAGGTGAATCTCTTGCAGAGTGTGCTAAAAGAGAAGTATTAGAAGAGACAGGGCTACATGTTGAAATTGACTACCTTATTGGAGTCTATTCCAATTATTTTACGACCTATTCTAACGGTGATCAGGCTCAGACCGTCTTGCATTTCTTTAAAGGTTACCCCGTTAAAGGGAGCCTAAATGTAGATGGAGTTGAAACAGTTGAACTTGCTTTTGTTGACCCTGAGCATGCGCCGCCTCTTTTTAATCAACAGCATCAGGATTGTTTAGCTGATTATCGAAGCAACGAGAAAGGATGTTTTCGGTAAAAGATTAAATGGACTTCCCAAGCAATATTTTAGAGTGGCGAACATAAGATAATGATACAACACTCTTATTGGGAGGGGTGTGTCATGGCAAAAAATAAGGGGACTGGTAAAAACAATTACACTGATCCCCATGAACAATATTTAGAAAGCTTATTAGAGTTATCTGAAGATATGATTTATCTCGGTACGATATTAAGTACGATTTCTTCTGCGTTAGGGTTTATCGGCGTTACCATTGCACGTGATATTTCAAGACAAAGAGATGCCTCATCAAGCGTTGAACAAGAGGCGGAAGAAGCGGCGACATTCTTTGCAGCTGAGGCAACGCAAACTGGTGGACTTCGGGGGCCTGTTGGTGATCAGCAGGAATATGCCATGTATTTGTATACACAAATGAGGCAAATGCAAGGGGAGTTAAACCGGGTGCATAAAGAGATGAAGAAGATGCAAGAGCAATTTAATCGTTGGCACCGGCCATCAAACTAATGGCATTTATAGATAAGGTGACACAAAAACTTTACATGTATGTTTTGATAACGTTAAAGATCCAATGGTCAGCTATATCAACCAGTAAAAGGTGAGCGAGAGTGTCGTCATTGACATTCTCGCTTTTCATTTCTATTCTTATAAAAGAAATGCGAGTAAAACGACAAATGCTAATGCAATGGGAACAAGTAAAAAATAAAGCCAAGAAAATGTTTTAATACTTCGCTCACTGCTGTAGCTTGTATCTGTCCGGTTCATCGATACGAGGGTAAGCACAAGGCCAGCGATGCAAATACAAGCGGCGATTAGAAAGACAGGTAACATGGTAGAAGAGCCCCTTTTTAGTCGAAAACATGCTATGATGCTAGCAGGTTCTTTTTATCAAAGCTTATCACATTGTCTTACTTAAATGAAGGAGGGAACCTGTTACAATTCAACAGGGAATTATGAAAATTATACAGCTTTTGCTACAGGTTCTATTTTTATATGGACTCTCCGTAATTGGAGATTTCTTATCCCGTTGGTTGAATCTCACTATTCCAGGTTCAATCATTGGGTTTCTTTTATTGCTTTTATTATTAAGTACCAAAATCATTCCAGAAAGCTGGGTGGAAACAGGAGCAACCGCATTATTGTTTGTGCTACCCCTTTTGTTTATCCCGTTTAATTTAGGGGTTATGCAATATCCTGAACTTCTATCAACGACTGGTTTTCTTCTATTCTTATCTGTAATAGTCAGTACGCTTCTTTCCATGATAGGCATTGGGCATTTCTGCCAATGGTATGAACGAAATCGAGGTGAGTGGGACGGATGATGTACCCAATAGTAGCTGTAGCCATTGTTATTGCTACGGTTGTTATTTATTTCTTGTTTCGGAAGCTGTACTTACGCTATCCTTACCCCATTCTGTTGCCTGTCGTCACATCTACTGTGTTCATTTTACTCATCTTGCTATTCTTTAATATATCGTATGAGGACTATTTAATTGGAGGAGAATGGCTAAGTCGGTTAATGGGACCGGCTATTGTGGCACTTGCGTTTCCATTGTATAAGCAACGGATCCTTGTTTTACGTTATAGTGTCATGATCGGTGGGGCAGTACTCATTGGTGTATTCTTAGGTTTCAGTACCGTTTATGGACTGGCGCTCCTATTTCAATTCAATGATATCCTTGTTGCGACAGTGCTTCCAAAATCGATTACAGCTCCTGTAGCAGTGGAAATCTCTGCGGCCTTACACGGATTGCCCCCATTAACGGCAACATTTGTCCTTGTAGCTGGCTTTAGTGGCATTCTCATCGGACCATGGGTCATGCAAAAAGCAGGTATAAGGAGTCTGTATGGTAAAAGCATTGCACTCGGGGGGGCATCTCACGCCATGGGGATTTCTAAAGCAGCAGAGTATGGAAACATTCCTCTGTCAATGAGTTCCATTGCTATGACGTTAAGTGCAATTGTTGCATCGCTTTTCATTCCTATTTTCATTTGGATCTTTTAAAGAGGGTGTGTGAAAACACACTCTTCTTTCAATTAAAAAGTTCCATTAGCTCTAGCCAATGGAACAGAAATTCCTATACTTTTTCTAACACATACGCTTTCTTAGATCGATATTCCTTCTCGCCATTATCTGAAGAATGCTCAAAGAACCCATTAAAGCTTTGAATGACTTTAAATTCCCGTTCGGGATCAGAAAAAAGGTGGTTTTCGTTTGAAGAAAGAAGAACAACATCTTTTTTATTTACAAATTGATCTAGGTCTGTGGCTTTATAATGCACGCCAACGTCTAATGAATGGTATGTTGCCATGTCATCTCCTCCTTAAGCGGTTTTTGTTCCTATATCCAAACGTAGGAGATTATAAACATGACGGATGCTACTGTAGTGCTTTCATGTACCAAGTGTCGCAAGAGAAGTGCTCTGTTTGAAGTAAAGGTTCGTCTAGTTTTTGGAAACCGTGTTTTTGATAAAAACGATTGGCAGCATGCATTGTATGAATAGTTTCAAGATAACATGCTTCGTAATACTGTTTGGCAAAGGCTAAACTTACCTCTAATAATTCCTCTGCAATACCTGTCCCTCTAGCTTCTTGTAATGCGTACATCTTTTGTAGTTCACAAATGTTAGGAAAACCCGGAATATCACCTATTCCTACACCAGCAATGATGCGGCCAGCGTGAACAGCCACCCAGTAGTGTGTTCGATCTTTTTGGTAAAGGTCATAAAAACGGCTTAAATCAGGATCTGACCATGCCGTTCCTGGTTTATTTGCGCCGAATTCAATTAAACAAGTTCGAATTAGCTGTTCTACTTCATGATTGTCTTGTTCTTGAATTTCTCGAATGATCATGGCTTTGCTCCTATCCATACTGATTAAAGCTTCTGAGAAGATTATGACAACTATTGTACAGCTTGAGAACAAAAGAATGCAAGATAGAGGAAGTGAACAAATTTCTACCTGTGTCATAATAGAAAAAGAGGAGGTGTACTTTGTGGTTATTACAGATTCACTTTATGGTACGTTTAAGCTTGAACCAGTTCTAGAAACATTAATAGCTAGTCCTCCTGTTCAACGTTTAAAAAAGATCCATCAGGCAGGTGGTTGTTTTCTTGCAAAGCCGGAATGGAACGTGACTAGATATGAGCACTCCATAGGAGCCATGTTGCTTGTACGCAAATTAGGTGGTGGAATGGAAGAGCAAATCGCCGCTTTATTACATGATCTTTCCCATACAGCTTTTTCCCATGTTATTGATTATGTGTTAAGCAATAAAGATGAAGACTATCATGAGAGCCTTTATGAAAGACTTGTAAAAGAAACGAACATCCCTGAACTAATCGACAAAGCTGGTTATAACGCCAAGTCTATTTTATTCTCTACTAAAGAGTGGTCACTACTAGATAGGGATTTGCCCCATTTATGTGTAGATCGGATTGATTATACGTTGCGTGATCTTTATTCATATGGTTGGCTTTCCTTAGGTCATGCCCATGGTTTTTTAAATCAATTGGTTGTGGTAGATGGGTACCTTGTGTGCGAAGAATTAAGGTGGGCAGAATGGTTTGCATCTATGTATTTTAAAGAAACAATTGAATTTTTCTTACATCCAACAAATGTTTTTGCTAATCAGCAGCTTGCGCATATCTTATCAGTAAGTTTAGAAGCAGGGGTGTTAAGTCTTGATGATTTCGTTAAAACTGATTTCGATGTATTGAAAAAGCTACAGATGAGCCAGAATAAAACCATCCAAACGCTTTTAACAGCGTTTGAAAAGCCGCTTTCACCGTCTGACTTTCAGTTAAGGGAGAAGCAAATCCAATTAAAAATTAGAGTGATTGATCCTGACGTGCGCTTAGGGGCTAGATGTTTACCTGCCTCAACTCAATCTACTGTGATGAAAGAGTTATTTATACAAACAAAAAAAGCAGCGACAACAGGTGCAATTGTTACGATTGCTGAAAGGGGAGTAAAATGACTCAAGAGAGAAAAGAGCAGCTGCTAAAAGCATTCCCTCATTTAACGAAGCTGACAGCGTTAGAAGAATATCTATGGATCAATCCTTTTAAAGGAAAGGAGACAGTAGTGAAAACTGAAACACTGTCCATGGAGGCAATTGTAGAAGCAGAGGCTCGACTTGCTCGATTTGCGCCTTATTTATCTCAGGCGTTTCCAGAAACAAAACCAATGAATGGGCTGGTAGAATCGCCACTGCTGGAAATTGACTCTTTCCGAGTGCAACTTGAAGATTATTATAAGGTGACCATTAACGGTAGGTTGTTTCTGAAAGGTGACCACTTGCTACCGATTTCGGGTTCTATTAAAGCAAGAGGGGGCATTTATGAGGTTTTGACGATTGCAGAAAAGGTACTTATTGAAGAAAGAATGCTCTCAAAAGAAGAGTCTTATGTGAAGTTACTAGAGCCTGTGTATCAGGACGTATTGTCTCGCTATACGATTATCGTAGGTTCGACGGGTAATTTAGGACTTAGTATTGGTGTTATGGGGGCAAAGTTAGGATTTAACGTCATTGTACATATGTCAAGTGATGCTAAAGCATGGAAAAAAGCATTACTTCGGCAAAAAGGAGCGCACGTTGTCGAACATGATCAAGACTATAGTCTGGCGGTAGAGGAAGGGAGAAAACAAGCCGAAGCGAACGTAAACAGCTTCTTTATTGATGACGAGCATTCAACGACACTCTTTATAGGGTATGCTGTTGCAGCGTTACGGTTAAAAAAACAACTGGATGATAAAGGTATGACTATTCATAACGATCGTCCTTTAATTGTTTATTTACCTTGCGGCGTTGGTGGAGGGCCAGGCGGAATCGCATATGGGTTGCACCAAGTATTTGGAGAGAACGTAACATGCTATTTCGCAGAACCAACCCACTCTCCTTGTATGCTTGTCGGGATGATGACCGGATTACATGAGAATATCCACGTGAATGAAATAGGAATTGATAATCAGACTATTGCAGATGGACTTGCGGTAGGACGACCATCAGGCTTTGTTGGGAAGGTGATGGAACCTATTCTTGGAGGTATCTATACGATAAGTGATGAGACAATGTATAAGCTTTTAGCCATGCTCATTGATCGAGAAGAAATGGCTCTGGAACCATCAGCAGTTACAGCTTTATTTGGACCTGTACAGATTGCCAATTCAGCAAAGAATGCTGTACATCTAGCTTGGGGTACAGGTGGTAGTATGGTGCCAGCTAATCAAATGAAGGTTGATTATGAAATAGGCAAAGCGCTATTACTGTAATCCAGTTTTCTTAAAAAGAAGGGATACTTGTCCATAGGACGTATCCCTATTTTTGTGGTTTCTTTTTAGAACGGAGCTGTTTGTGTGCTTCAAAATCCCATGTAGACAAGAAAAGTTCAGCGGCTTGGTATCCTGATTCAAACAAGTAATCGCTTTGCTCATCCGTTAGGAGGAAATCGGTAGCTGTGATGGAATCGGTATAAATTTGGATGGTCCGGTCTCTCGTTTCGTCACTCAGATGTCTCATATCATGTGCTTGCATCATCGTTTTGACAATATTCTGTGCCAAATGTATAGGCGTTGGAATAATCGCATCTCCTTCAATTCGATCTTTTAAAAAGCGAAAGCCGAATGTTGGGTAACGGGGAGTTTCAACATCAAACAGCCAAATTGGAAAATTACTTAGCAAGCCACCATCAACAATATACGATTTACTTTTGTTAGCCAGTTTCCACCTAGCCGGTCGATAGAAGAAAGGAATGGATGTACTCATTCGCACTGCTTGAGCAATCGTCACATCACTTGGTTTCATACCATAACGGTTTAAATCGTCAGGAAAAATAATCATTTGTCCGCTACTAATATCAGAAGCAATAATTTTAAGTTTTTCAGGCGGGAGATCTGCAAAAGTTCGAATGTTTTTCTTTCGTAATCGTTCTTCGAGCCACACATCAATATAATCGTTTTTATACATACCTAAATAAAACACGAGATTAACGAAGTTTCCAACAAAAGGAATATGATTGATCCAATTCTTCCCTCGTAAATCTTTGAAATTTAATTCTTTTAACTGTTCATTAATTTCCTTGCTTGTATATCCTGCTGCAAGAAGAGCGGCAATAATAGCCCCTACAGAAGTTCCGGCTAATTTCTGCCATTGCACTCCATGGGCTTCCATTGATTCAATTGCTCCAGCAAAAGCAATACCACGAATGCCTCCACCTTCAAAAACTGCATCGACTTTCATTAGTATGCCTCCTTTCAGTTCAACAAGTTAACAAAGGAACTTGTCTACTCTATTCTATGAACAACCCTAAAGAAAAGTGTTCAATTTCCATTAAAGAGGAGAACATTCAGCAAAAATCAAAAAAAATTTAGAAAAATCTTCTTGATATACATATTTTTTTAGTAGAAAACCAAACTAAGAGTGAAACAAAATACAAATACTGGAGTTGAATGAAAATGAAGAAATATCTATTGCATTCTCTAGCCCTTACTTTTGTTGCAGCTGCGTTAGTCGCGTGTGGAGGCAACAATAACAATGATATGAATTCACCAGATAATGACACGGAGATGAATGAGCCTGCTGAAGATGGTGTTGAAAACCAAGGCTACGGCATGGATAATCATGACGACCAACATATAACGGTTTCTGGTGAAGTCGCTGATAGCGTTCGTGAATTAGATGGTGTTCACCACGCGGCAGCAATCGTGATGGGAAGCCAAGCTTACATTGCTGTGACAATGGATGATGAATCACACGATGTTTCTGATGAAATGAAGCAAAAAATCGCGGACAAAGCAATGGAAGTTGACCATAATCTTAGCGAAGTCCATGTTTCTTCAAATCCTGATTTCGTAGAACGCATGAAAGGGTATGGTGACAGAATTGAGAATGGCGAACCTGTAAGTGGTTTTGCTGATGAATTTATGGAAATGGTTCACCGTATGTTTCCAACAACAAAACGATAGTAGTGAAGAATAAAACCTACAGGTTTTCAACTGTAGGTTTTTATTCTTCTTTTACCTTTGAAGCGTATGGACTAAACTCTGTTGCAAAGGTTTTAAATACGATTTTTTAGCAGTGAAAAGGTACAAGTCTCTAGTAAACGGACAATTGGAGAGACGTTTGAATAAAAAATGTTGATTCCAAGGTGGTTCAACCATTAATTTTGGAATAATAGCTATCGCGTGATTTTGCTTCAAAGAATGGAATAAGGATCGATGAGGAAGGCTTTGAATATCCTTTCTTCTCCATCCGTTTTTTTCGCGTAATGCTTGCCACATTTGATAAAACCGACTTGTTTTTGGTGGGACTATTTGCGGATATGAAAAACATTGCTCAAGCGAGAGTTCTTTAAAATTAGCAAGTGGATGGTCCTCAGCTAGGGCAACTTGGTATTCATCATGTTTCACAAGTGTTGAGTAAAAGCCATCATGATGAGGATAGTCTTCAAAAATTGCTGCATCAATGTCTCCTTTTTTTAGCATCGGTATAAATTCAAGGCAATTCTCTTGAGTACGGGTGCACATGATATCCATGTTCGAGTCTTCATATGTAAGTGTTTGAGGTAAATATGTGGATGAAATAAAAGGCGCAACACCTAAACGAACGGCTTTTTTGGGTGTAAAGCTGTCTAGCTTACTTTGTAGCTCGTGCCAAGTTGGTTGCATGTCATTATAAAAAAGTTGTCCTGTTTCTGTTAACGTCATCCCCTCGTGGGAACGAATAAATAATGCTGTGTTTAAAGATTTTTCTAATTCCTTTACATGTCGACTAACAGCAGGTTGGGTTAACCCCAGTCGAGTAGAGGCTTTTGAAATACTGCCTTCTTCAGAAATCGTTAAAAACGCTTCTAAATATCGAATGTTCATTTATCTCTCCTTTTTAGTAACAAGTATTATGTTGCTGCCATTCTATTCGTGTTTAAGATATATACAAGACATCACAAAAAAGTTAGCTCATCTATATACCCTTATTTCTGAAATACGAAACCTCTTTTTTCTATAAAAGAGTGAGTTTTTTTATGAATGTACGATAAGAGGCTGATTGTGTAATGGAAAACCATTTTTTTGCGTGTGAAAGCTATAGTGGTGTGCTAAAATGTACATAATGATTACTAGTCGTTTACAATGTATACGAGTGAGAAATTAGAATGAGAGAGGTTTACACATGTTAGATATTCAATTTATAAGGGATCATGCCGACAAGATTAAACAAACGGCAGTTCATAAGAAGTTAAACGTCCCGGTAGATGAACTCATTGAAGTTGACCAAAAGCGACGCGAACTTATTCAAAAGATTGAAGGCTACCGAACAGAGCGTAATCAACAAACGAAAGCGATCGGTGAATTAGCAAGAGAAAAGAAAAAAGAGGAAATGGACGCAAAGAAAGAAGAAGTTCGTCTATTGAATCAATCGATTAAAGAGTTAGAGGCGGAATATCAAGAAGTTGAAGCATCTTACTTACACATAATGAATTTAATTCCAAACGTCGTCTCTGAAGATACACCTGTTGGTGACTCTGACGAAGATAATGTTGAATTAGAAAAAGTTGGCAAGATCCCAGAATTTACATTTACACCTAAAGACCACATGGAGCTAGGACAGGCTCATGAAATGTTTGATGTGGAGCGAGGAGTAAAAATCGCGGGTACACGTAATTATGTGCTAAAGAACCAAGGGCTGTTTTTACATAGAGCGGTTCAGCAGTTGGCTGTCGATTTACTACATGAACGTGGATTCTCCATTATGGACGTACCGTTGATGGCAAATGAAGAAGTATTATACAGTACAGGCTTTTTTCCAGATGGTAAAGAGCAGACTTATCATTTAGAGAAAGACAACAAGTATCTAGTAGGTACGGCGGAAGTGCCTCTTGTTGGCTTTTATGGAAACGAGATAGTCGATGTTGAGGAGCCTATTCGCTTAGGTGCAGTATCCAACTGTTTCCGAAGAGAAGCTGGATCTGCTGGAAGAGATGTGCGGGGGTTATACCGTGTTCACCAGTTTGCGAAAGTAGAACAAGTTATTCTATGTAAGAACGATCCAGAACTAGCCGATCGCCTCTTATCAGAAATTACGGGGATCGCAAAAGAAATTTTAAACTTATTAGAACTTCCATACCGAGTTGTCGCTGTTTGTACAGGCGATATGTCTCAAAAAAACCATAAACAATATGATATTGAAACGTGGATGCCGAGTCGTGAGAGTTATAGTGAAACCCACTCATCTTCTAACGTAACGGACTTTCAGGCGAGACGGTCAAACATTCGTTACCGGGACGAAAATGGGAAACTACAATACTGCTATACATTAAATAATACGGCAGTGGCAACACCAAGAATTTTGATTCCATTATTAGAAAATCATCAACAAGAAAATGGTTCAATTGCAATCCCTAAAGCATTGCAGAAATATATGTATGGGAAAACAACGATTCAGCTTTCCTAGTCTTAACGTACGTCGCCTCTTCATAGGGCGACGTCCTTTTTTATCTTTTTTAGATTAAAGTGAGGGCGATTTTATGCATGTTAAAAACCAAATCATTCGACCATTAAATAAAGAGGATCAAGCCCTTTTGTTAAAGTGGTTGACAACAGAAGAGGTGCTTAAATATTACGAGGGAAGAGATCGTCAATTTACAGCAACCTTGATTGAAGAAAAGTTTTATAATGATGCTGAAAAAGATTGTTGGATTGGCGAAACTGATGGTGTACCAATAGCGTACTTACAATCTTATCAATTAACCGTTGAAGATAAGCGAACATTCGGTTATTCAGCATGTCAGTCGGTATATGGAATGGATTTGTTTATCGGCGAAGTGACATATTGGAACAAAGGCTTTGGCAGTGCCTTCATAACATTACTGATTCAACTCATACAAGAAAAAGATGAGACAGCCATTGTGACGGTTGATCCGCGCGTCGAAAACATTCGTGCTATTGCCTGTTACAAAAAATGTGACTTTTCAATTGTGAAAAAAGTAGAGAAACGTGAATGGCATGAAGGCAGTTATCATGACGTGTATATAATGGCAACGAATAAGCTTATTGATTACTAACTGTCTTGGAGTCTCCAACGTGCTCGTTCTCCTTACGATAGTTTATTTCTTGGGAAATAGAAAACCAGCAGCCAATTAATTGGTTGCTGGTTTATTTAGCAATTCTTTTGCCATTAAACGGTAAACGTTTAGTCGAGATTCAAAAGAGTATTGATTGCTATTAATCATAACTTCATCAAATCCAAATGCCTCTTTTTCCCTCAACAATTGATTACTTACCTGTTTAGGCGTTCCGACAAGATGTAGTGAGCGATTTTTAGCAAGGATGGCTCGATCCATTTCAGTTAAAGGGTAGTTTTGAGCGTCTTCAGGACTAAGGGTTTGTGGTAATCTTCCTCGCATAAGAAATAACCTTGCCAAATCAATTGGTAGAGCAAGAAACTCTGCTTCATCTGTTGTTTCTGCTACCGTTATAGCATACGATACGCTAATGATTGGATGCGGCATGAAATACGATGGCTCGAAATAATGGCGATACGTATCAAAGATCTCTTTAGACATTTCTCCGTTAAAAAACTGTGCAAATGAATAACCAACACCTTGCTTTCCTGCCTGTCGAGCGCTATTTCCGCTAGATCCTAATAACCAAGCTTCAGGTAATGCAACTTCATGTGGAGCGGCGATAACTTGGTTATAAAGAGGGTCATTGGTTTTTTGATCATTGATGAGCTGTAATGTTGTTGCTAATTTATCATACTGGTCATCTGGTTGGTATGCTTTACCTTGAGCGAGGGCATGAATGGAGTGATGGTCACCACCAGGAGCACGACCAACACCAAAATCGATACGGTTTGGAGCTAGAGCACTTAATGTTTTAAAGACTTCTGCCATTTTTAAGGGGGAATAATGCATCATCATCACGCCACCTGTCCCTAGACGAATCTGCTTCGTTTGAGCTGCTAAGTGTGCGATGGTGATTTCTGGGGCAGAGCTCGAAAAAGACGTTCCATTATGATGTTCAGCCATCCAAAGACGATGGTAGCCCAATTCGTCCCCTAAGGTTGCAAGCTTTTTCGTAAACTGTAATGCATCAGTAGAGGTCGAACCTTGAGGTATAGGAGCTTGATCAAGAATGCTTAGTTTCATTTTAACGGTCTTCCTTTCGGGTTTACTGTTAAGCACTATAACATAGAACAAATTAAAACCCTATTTTACTGCTCAAAAAATATAAAACGAAAATGAACGATTTCGGCTTTGAAACGTATAACAGTTGTGCAAATTAGAAAGAGGAAAAGCATAGGGGTGGTGTCATGGAAGAACCGCTTGAAGTGTTGATTCAAAAAGCGCAGAAAGGCGAGGAAGAAGCGCTGGCAGTATTATTAACAGATCACTATGACCGTGTTTACCGTTTTTTATTGAAAATCACTTTTGACCCTGACTATGCTGCAGAATTAACTCAGGAAACGATGACGAAGGCGATTATAGCAATTAAAAGTTACAAAATGAAGAAAGCAGCATTTTCAACGTGGCTATTTCAGATTGCGACTAATGTCTTTATCGATAAAAAACGAAAGAAAAAGCATGAAGATGAGTATGTGCGAATGCAACGATTACAATGGTCAATGAAAGAAGAGCCCCAAACAGAGTGGCTCGATATTCAAGATGTGTTAATGAAGCTAGATCGCAAAAAACGAATCCCACTTTTGTTAAAGCATTATTATGGATACAGTTACGAAGAGGTTGGACGAATCTGTCAAATTCGGATTGGAACAGCAAAGTCAAGAGTTAATAGTGCAGTGGATTTTATTCGAAAGGAGTTAAAACACGATGAGGGAAATCGACGATAAAGTAAAAGATGGGTTATCTCAATTGGACAGGGTTGATGTACAGTCACCAACGAAAGAAGATATAATTGCACTTATTCAGAAAACGAAACGAAAGCAGCGGCGTGAAGCGATTCTTTTCTTTATCGTAACACTTATTCTTGTCAACATCGTTGTTTTTTCGATTGCTCGATTGCCGGCTATATACGTGACAATGAACATAATTCTAATAGGGTTACTTCCTGTTCTTTTGGTTTGGGGATTGGTAAAACGTTGGAGGGATCGTTATGAATAATGATTTACGAACGTTAACCAATATTCCTCTTTGGGCTTGGATAACACTGGGAATTTTGCTCTTATCTCAAAGTGTATATTTGTATTTTAAGAGTCAACAGAATGGACAGATGAAATGGTTTTGGGGAATTTGGGGTGTGACTCACTTTCCAATGCCACTAGTTGTTTATTTTCTTTGGACTTATTTGGTTAAACCAATCGTAAAAGAAAAGGGAGATGGATCAGATGAATGAAGTAATGGACGTCATAAGACTGTTTTTGCCACTGATTGTTGTTCAATTATTATTAATGAGTGTTGCTTTATTTGATTTGTATCGCCGTGTTTCTGTCCGAGGTCAGAAATGGGTATGGGTTATCATCATTATCGTCATTAACTTACTAGGTCCTATTGCATACTTTATCTTCGGAAGAGAGAAAAGTAGTGAATATTAAGGTGATTGAACTTAGTAAAGGATCGCGCATTCATCATGTGAATGCTTACATTGAGACGAATCAGATTACGGCACTAATCGGTGAGAATGGAGCAGGGAAGACAACCTTGTTGCAAGTAATGGCTTCTTTATTAAAACCGACATCTGGCAGAATTGAATTTGAAGGTGCGATGAAAAAGGACATCCGCTCTTATATTGGGTTTTTGCCGCAATTCCCATCTTTTCACGAGTGGATGACTGGGTTAGAGTATCTTACACATGTGGGTCAATTAGTAGGTTTGAAAAAACAAAATGCGGTGCGTAAAGCTACTGATCTTTTAACCCTTGTTCGCTTAGAGGAGAGTAGGGGAAAACGTATAGAATCTTATTCTGGAGGGATGAAGCAACGACTCGGTATTGCTCAGAGCTTAGTGAACAACCCTAAAGTGCTGTTACTAGATGAACCAGTCTCCGCATTAGATCCAAAGGCAAGAACAGAAGTGATGGAGCTTCTACTAACACTAAAGAAAGATCGAACGATTATCTATTCAACTCATGTTCTTCACGATGCAGAGCAGGTAAGTGATGCTTATATGCTTATGCACAAAGGTCAATTAATCGAAACCGGTTCTCTGCATTCAAAAGAAGAAGACTATGTGCTTGAGATTGAGACTGCTGAGTGTGAAAGGCTAGAGGCTGAACTAAAAACCGTTTATCCAAAGTGGTGTATCACTAGAGGGTTAAATCATGTTGAAATAAACATTACACCAACTAAAGTGCGAGAAGATTTAATGCTGTTATCAATTCTTGAAAAAGGTGGTTATTCATTTGATGGAATTAGAAAACGGAAAAAAAACCTTGAGGATATTTTTCAGAAAGCGGTGACAGGATGAATCAGCTTAGTGCGTTCATAAAAAAAGAAGCACTTGAAAGCTGGCGCAACTATAAATGTTTATGGCTACCGGCTTTGTTTGTTGTATTGGGTATCATGCAGCCATTGACGCTTTATTACATGGAAGACATGTTAGCATTTTTGGGGGGGTTGCCAGAAGGGGCGGGTTTTGTGATGCCAACAATGACCGCTGAGGAAGTCGTTGTGCATACGTTAGACCAATTCTCACAAATTGGTATGTTTGCAATCGTTTTGTCTTTTATGTCGACATTCACGAATGAACGAAAAACTGGTGAAGCCATGCTCATACTTGTAAAACCAGTAACACATTGGGCTTATTGGCTTTCAAAATGGTTTGTAGCTCTTGCTTTAGTAATAGGAAGTTTCATTGCGGGTTTAGTAGCATCCCTTTACTATATTTCATTATTATATGACTCTCTATCGCTTTCATCAATTTTGATTACGGGAATTGTCTATGGGGTTTGGTTAACGTTTATCGTGACTGTAACACTTTTCATAGGAACAATCGTAAAAAGTTCAGCAGTAGTAAGCCTTTTTAGTATTCTAACGATTATGCTTGTTCTAATGTTTCCTGTTTTATTTGGAGAGGGTGCCTTATGGACGCCTGCTGGACTTCTTGTAATGATAAAAGCCTTTCTTCTAAATGATCCTATAAGCCTGAAACCTATATGGACCACGTTAAGCCTTATCTTTTTACTGTTGCTAGGAGGGACAAATTACGTAACAAAGAAAGAGTGGAGTATCTAAAGAACAGAGGCTGGGACATAACGAAAAGTAGTAGTTGAAAAGACGAATAGTCTAAACTATGCTGAGTAGCACCGCTATAGGAGAATCCTTCGCTTTCCGGGGACACGGCCTCAGCCTCCTCCGTGGAAAACCACCAATCCAGAGTCTTCAGACACGTGCTGATCCCCCAGGAGACTTCGGATTCTCCTTCCGCTAATGTTCATATAAAACAAACGACGAACGTTCCTATTTTCAGGAATGTTCGTCATTTTGGTCTGTCTATCTACTTTTGTCCCAGTCTCTCTTTTACTAGTGGAAATGTAATATGGACGATTGTTCCTTCTCCTACTGCACTTTCGTAAAGAATGTTTCCTTTATGTTGTTCGACAATTTTGTAACTCACTGTTAGTCCTAAGCCTGTACCTTTATCTTTTTGTGAAAAGAACGGTTCACCTAAACGTGCCATTCGCTCCTCGCTAATACCATGGCCATCATCCTCAACCTTCACCTTAAGCCTTCCATCTTGGGCTAGCGTTGATACAGTAATCGTGCTGGCACTTGCTTCGATCGCATTTTTAATGACGTTAATAAACAATTGTTTAAGCTGGTTTTTATCGCCGTATAGATAAAAGGGGCATGGTTTTTTAAATGATAAGCTAACACCATTTACTTTTGCTTCACCAGTAAGTAGATGGATGACGTCTGATAGCACATTTGTTACATTTGTTTTAGAAAAAAAGATATCATGAGGGCGTGATAGAATGAGTAATTCACTCGCGATCATATTAATGCGTTCTAGCTCCTCTAACATAATGCGATGAATAGGGTTCTCTTCCTTGCTCTCGGCTTGAAATAGTTGAACAAACCCTCTAAGTGATGTGAGGGGGTTTCGAATTTCATGAGCAATTCCAGCAGCTAACTCGCCAACTACGGCTAATTTTTCGGTTGTACGTAGTTTTTCCTCAGCTTCCATCATAGGTGTTATGTTATGTGCATAGCCTGTAATGCCTACAAGTTCGCCATTTATAATAACCGGCAACGACGCACAATTGACGATGACCTTTTTTCCAGTTTGATGTTTCATACGAATTTCGTTACATTGAACCACTTCTCGGCTTGTTATCACTTGATAGAATGTTAGTTTCAAGCGAACATGGTCTCGTTCATCAACAAATGAAATGAAGGGTTCGCCAATACTTGCTACTCTGTCATAGCCGGTGACGTGCATAAAATGTGGATTAAGATCGGTAATATTCCCTCGGAGATCAACCATGTAAACGAGCTCAGGGCTGTGATCAAATAATGCTTTATATCGCAACTCACTCTCTTCTAATCTTTGTTTTGCTTTCATTCGCTCAGTTATATCTCGACCTACAACAATTAAGGCTTTACGTTCACCGCTTTCTGTAAAAAGTGGCGTTTTCGTTGTGTCAAATATTTTCTGTTCACCATTTTCCAGCGTTACAATAGCCTCATGTCTAGTTGTCTTACGAAGTGTCCACGTTTGTTCATCTGTTTCGTTTGCCAGTAAAAAAGTCTTTTTGAAAAAAGGCTTTTCTTCAGCCAGTTGGGAATTTGTTTTTCCTATGTAATCAATGGGATCTATTTGGAACAGCTCTAAAGCAAATGTGTTAGATTGAATCCAGCGACCATCGCCATCTTTGAAGCTGATAAAATCAGGAATGGAATTAATAAGTGTTTCGACCTTTTCTTTTTCTTCTGTCAACGTGTGAATCTTTTCAGATTTAGTTAATAAAACATAAATAAACACGCTGGTGGCGATGATAAAGAAAATCCCTTTAATTTTTTGGTAAAAGGAATATAGTTCAGGCTCCCAACTTAGTAATAAGTAATCGGTTCCTATCACCCAAATAAGACTAACCCCAATAAATAAAGCAATCATTTTTCGTTTTCCGCTCATTTTCACGTCCACCTTTAAGATGCTATCGTCATAAGACTACCTGCTCTATTAGGGAAAAACAACCGAATTAGAATAAGTCTGTCAATTGATGGCTAACTTATGCTAAAAAGTCTTCAGAATATAGAGGAGGAGTTTCTCATGGTGAATCAACTTCCGCCAGATCATCTGCAACAATTTGTAGGTGGAAATTTTGAGCAAGTGGGGAAGGAATTTTTAACGTTGTTCCAACAATTTGGTGGTTTGAAACAAAATGATTCTGTACTAGATGTCGGAAGTGGTGTGGGGCGTATGGCTGTTCCATTAACAACCTTTTTGTCGACGGAAGGGCTATACAGAGGGTTTGATATATCTAAAGAAGGTATTGATTGGTCGATCGCAAATATTAGTTCGGAGTATCCGCATTTTCAATTTGAACACATTAACATTTATAACCACTTGTATAATCCTAATGGCTCGTTGACATCAACAGGCTTTCACTTTCCATATGAAGCGGATACCTTCAATTTTGTGTTTTTAACATCTATTTTTACTCACTTAATGGAAGATGAAATGACCCATTATTTACATGAAATAAATCGGGTTATGAAGAAAGACGGTACTTGTTTATTGACAATGTTTATTGTAAATGATGAAGCCACAGATTTAATAAAAGCAGGAAAAAGCTCACTTCAATTCCCTCATAAAGTAGGGGAAGCCTCAATTGAAAATCTTGCCTTACCTAATGCTGCAGTGGGTTATTCACTAGATACTGTTGAAGCGATGATGAACAAAACAAATTTTGTGCGGTCTGAGTTGAAGTTTGGAAGTTGGTGTGGTCGTACACAGTTTACAACGTATCAAGATTTACTGGTTTTAAAGAAAAAAAGGTAGTAGGGTTCATCCTACTACCTTTTACTTACTAGCAAAAACGATCTTGTGGTTTAGGGACCGACAATCCGAACAACGGCCGTAGTTTAAGAGCTAAAAAGGTTCCACCAATAGCCATTACGCCCCAAATGTACCCATGAGCACTAAAAGATGCAATACCTCCAAAATAAGCACCTACATTACAACCAAATGCGAGGCGTGCGCCATAACCCATTAGTAAACCACCTATAACAGAGGCAGCTGCATTTTTTGCAGTGATAGTTGAAAGAGTAAATAAGCCACCTGCTGCAGAAGCAAGAAAGGCGCCTAATATAACACCGAAGTTTAACACCGTAGTTGTATCAGCAAAGATCGATGCATGTAAGGCTTCTGTGCTTCCTTGCCAGTAGCCCCAGCTTTCAACATTAAATCCCATTGCATCAGCAGCCTTTGAACCCCATAAAGTAAATGCTGATGTTACACCCCATGGTGTACCGCGTGTTAATAGAGTTAAGGCATTTAACACCGCAAGTACAATAGCCGCTGTAAACAAAGGCCATGAACCTCTAAAGATACGTTTCCAACCAACGGCAGAAGGGACGGCTGCCATTTTTGGAGGGTTTTTTTTCTTTTCTATACGAATCGTTATCCATGCAATGGTAGCAAAGATAAGTAAAGATACTAAGAGTGCCCCACCATAGCCTAGTCCAGTTGAGGTTGCTAAAGAAAAGGGTTCGGCTGACGGCATTTCGTCCATCCAAAAGGTAAAGTGGGCTGCTCCAATAGTAGAGCCAATAATAAAGAAAAGAAGCGTGATAAACATAACAGAACGACCGCCACCAACAGCGTATAGGGTACCTGATGCACACCCTCCACCAAGCTGCATGCCAATGCCGAAGATAAAGGCACCGACTAATAAACTCACGCCCACAGGGGAGACGTAGCCATTAGCATCTGTTCCAAAGAACGTAGTACCGATTGCTAAGATTGGTGCAAATAATAAACAGGCAACTGCGAGCATGAGCATATGCGCTCGTAAAGACTGGCCATTCCCTACAGATGCAAGTCTTCGAAAAGCAGACGTAAATCCAAATCGAGCGTGAAATAATGTAAACCCAAGCCCAATACCGATAAGTGCTAATAATGGTTGGACAACATGTTGGGTAAGGGCTAAAAAGACAGTCAATAAAATGGCTACAACTATACCAACTATGACTAAAAGACGTTGTGGTGGGTTTAAAGGTTTTCTTTCTTCTTGTTGCGCTATCGTAGACACGTCATCACCTTATCCTATTAAATTTATCCGAAAAGGATTGTATTATCTTAGTTAAAATTGTGTACGCTGTCAAGGTAAAACCATTTGTGCTTAGTTAGTGTGGTTGTTAAGTGATTTGTACCATAAAAATGAGGCTGTGACAAAAGTAGATAGACAGACCAAAATGACGAACATTCCTGAAAATAGGAACGTTCGTCGTTTGTTTTATATGAAAATGAGCGGAAGGAGAATCAGAAGACTCCTGGGGGATCAGCACGTGTCTGAAGACTCTGAAGTGGCGGTTTTCCACAGAGGAGGCTGAGGCCGTGTCCCCGGAAAGCGAAGGGTTCTCCTGTAGCGGTGCTACTCAGCATAGTTTAGACTATTCGTCTTTTCAAATACTACTTTCCGTTATGTCCCAGCCTCTTTATTTCTCTAACCAACTGTCAACAAGTTCTCGATTTTGTTCAATCCATTGTTTAGCCGCTTCCTCGTCATCATCTAATTCTGCTTGTAACTGAAGAAGCTCACCAAGTGTTTCATCTGTAAATTGTGCATTATTTAGCCATGTAATAACGTCTGAATGGTCTTCTTCTAATCCTTTTCGAGCTAGGTAGTAAATATCGTCTGGTTCACCATAAATACGGTCTGGATCATCAAGAAATTTCAAGTCATACTCACCTAAAGTCCAATGGGGGCTCCATAAAGTAACAACAATAGGATCTTCATTTTGATAAGCATTTTGAAGCTCTGCAACCATTGCTTGTTCAGATGAAGCTGAAAGGGAAAAGTCTTCAAGTCCGTAATGGGGAATGACCTCATCTTCTGTTATACCCATTAAAGCTGAGCCAGGATCAATACCATAAATTGTTCCGTTAAGATCATCATATGCATCTGGTAGATCAGCTATTGACTGAACATCTTCCATATATGTAGGTACGGCAAGCCCTAACGTGGCGCCTTCGTATAGAACACCATCTTCTTGAACATCAATTGTATCACTATTTTCATCAATATATGCACGATCTGTTAATGGTAACCAAGTGTTGAAGCCGATGTCATAATCTCCTTGCTCTACACCTGAAAATAAAAATGCTTTCTCAACAGAAGCCAATTCAACATCATAGCCCTGTTCTTCTAAAAGTTGCTCCCATACGTGAGAAAATGCGATAGCCTCTGCATATAAATTATAGCCTATTTGAATGGTGCCAGTTGAATCCTCTTGGTTGGTGTTATCGCTTCCACATCCGCTTAAAACAGCCGTGGCAGCGAATGCAGTGACAACAAGGTAATGCTTTTTCATAGTGATGTGTAGCCTCCTTATTGAATTCCATAAAGTAAACCTTACCATATTGTGGCGAAACGTACACCTTTTATACATAAGAAGAGAAGGTTTGTCAGGAAAAAGAAAAGGGAACAAAGAAAAAAACACCCCCTCCATAAAAGGGGTGCTCGTATTATGGTCGAAATACTTTATTTACTTTCCAGTGCATTTCAGGGAATGTATTTGAATTTAGTTTTGAAGCTAAATGATCTGCATGTTCATAAGAGGAAAATAATTTATCATATGGTGTAGAGGAGTTTTTTAGCGACTGAGTATAGCCATCGACGATACGGGTTACAGCGTACATGCAACGAACTCCTTCCTACTTGTTCTTATCTGTATTATGGCACACTTATAGAGGAACTTCATTAATAATTTTCTGAAAAAAGAGCAAGGTTTTGTAGGATTTTGTAGAATGCACATTAAATGGATCGAGCTTAATGTAAATGTACGCACTTTTGTCGATTAAGACTACGGTCACAAGGAGAGAACGAAAATGGAAACAATGATTTGGATTATAGTTGCCGTTATTTTATTTGTCATCTTAGCAGGTGTGACGAAAGCCATTTTACGTATCGTTTTTTCAATTGCAGCGATAGCAGCCGTTATTTTTTTAATTACGCAATTAATAAATAGTGTATAAGATTTAGATGGAGAAAAAGGCGTGTTGGCACCAAGTTTCAACGAAGAAAAGTCCACTAACGCGGTAAACGACGCTTTTCAAAAAAGCGCTCGTCGTAGCGCTAACTTATTTAGTTAATGGGATGAGGACATCGATATAGCTAGGGATCAGTTCAATAGTAACAGGTAGTGACATTCCCGACTCTCCATCAACATTCGTCGTTAAGTCATTATTTGTTGATACGCGAACCCGTTTTGCTTTAAAGACATGTACATATTTACTATGCTCTAAATTACCGGCTAGTAAGGAAGTCCCTACAGCAGCTGTGGTGAATAAGTTCGTATCTTTTATAATGAAGCAGTGTAAGTAACCATCGTCAATTTCTGCTGCAGGAGCCAGCTGTTCAAAACCACCTACTGAATTCGTTAAGGCTGCAATAAAGAGTAATGCTCGTCCTTCCCATTTTTGCTCATCGTATTCTACGCTCATTGTGCATGAGGCATCACCAGCGAATGTTTTAATACCTTCTTTTACATAAGCAAAAAAACCTAGTTTTGATTTATCTTCTGATGGAACTTCTGATAACGAAGTAGCTAATTGACCCGCTGCTACAACATTAATAAACAATTGGTCATTGATTTTGCCAATATCAGCTTTGCGTGTAGTGGTGGAACGCAACATGTTAATTGCCTTTTCTGGCTGTAAAGGAATATGAAGTGCTCGTGCAAAGTCATTTACTGTACCGAGTGGAACAACAGCCAGCTTCGGTCGATGTGGCTGGTTCATCATGCCATTTATCGTTTCGTGCAGTGTTCCATCTCCACCAAGTGAAACGACTAAGTCAATTTTCTCTTTGCACGCTTCTGTACTGAAAGCGGTTGCGTCAAACTCTTTTTGCGTCTCTTTTACGGCAACTGTATATCCTGTTTCTTCTAGCAAGCGAGATGTTTGTTTAGCATAAGTGTGCGCTTTCTCTTTACCGGAGCTTGGATTTAAAATAATGAGTGCCTGTTTCATACATTTTCACCTCTAGCAAATTTATCCTAGTTTAGTTTTCTCACATTCTCAGTAAATTTGCACGTAATTGAAACCCAATTGCCTTTCACTCGTAGTATACTGGTGAAGGAAGGGGAGAGTCGATGTTTTTTTGGATTATGATTATGGGGTTAACATGTTTAAATTTAAATCCACGTGAATGGATGCGTGGTTTGAAGAAAATGCCAAAACAATGGTTATTAAGCCAAGTACTACGCTATGGAATTGGCGTAGTGATCAGTTTTGTTCTTATTTATATTCTATTGGTGGATCATTCACTTACAGGATTTGTAAATAGTTTCGGATTTATCGTTGCCATTAATCTGCTCGTTTCAGGTTTTTTTCAAGCAGCCCAAGGGTTATCTACCGCGACTAAAAAGAAAAAAGTACAGAAACTTAAAAAAGGAAATGTTCGCTTAACTCAAGCAGGAATTGGTGCTGTTTTATTTATTGGGTTGCTTGTTATGAACATGGTGTATCCACTAACGATTACACAACAATTAAGTGAACTAGGTGAGATTGAGATTTCAACCGATTCAATTGATTCAGTAACGGAAGAAAGTGTTCGATCTGTTCCACATTCGTATGCTCGATACAAATCGGAAATTGTATTCGGGAATATAGATAATTATTCTTTTTATGAACTAGGCGAGTCGGCCATTCAGCGAATCGACGGCGAGTTGTATTGGGTATCACCAATTGAATACTCTAGTGTTTGGCGCTGGCTGAGAGCCGACAGCGCACCTGGATACGTTATGGTTAGTGCAGAGAATCCAAATGCAGAAGCGGTACTAGTTGATGACTATGAAATGACTTATGTACCAAGCGCTTTTTTAGGAGAAAACTTAGAACGGCATATTCGGAGTCTTTATGGTGATGTAATATTAATTGATTATTCATTCGAGCCCGATGATGATGGGAATCCTTATTACGCGTATTCTTATGCATACTATGACCACTACCGTAGTGCCCCGAAAGCAGACGGCGTTATACTAGTTAACCCGGTTACAGGGGAAGCGGAGAAGTATGCGTTAGGAGAACAGCCTGACTTTATCGATAATGCTATACATTATTCTTTAGCGCTTGATTACGCGTACTGGTTTGGAACGTATAGCAATGGATTAATTAATTCTTTATTTGCAAAAGAAGGGGTACACCAACCAACAAGTGATGAAGAAATGATTGGTGTACTTGGACCAGACGGAAATATGTATTGGATGATTGACCATATGAGACCAAATCAGGAATCCAATGCAATGGTCGGTTTTACAATGGTTAATGCACAAACAGGAGAAGCAACTTATTATGCAGGTACATCCGGTATGACGAATGCTAGAGGTGCACGGGATGCCGTTAATCGGTCATTCCAACGTGAGCAATGGGAAGGCACACAGCCTGTATTATATTCGATCTATGATAACTACACGTGGGTAGTACCAGTTGTGGATCAGAGCGGGTTAATGAGAGAGATTGCTATGGTTCATGCTGATACGTCAAGTGTTGCTACTGGAACATCGCGAGAAGAAGCGTTTCACCATTACCGTCAAATGTTAGCAAACGATTTAGGAACAGACGATTATATTCCGACGAATCTATTAGATGAGTTAGAGGTTGAAGGAACAGTGTATCGAGTGAGTCAAGTGTCTAATTCTCGATTCATTCAAGTGCTCCTAGAGGGAGAGAGTCGTGTGCTAGAATTTGATATGACGGGAAATGCAGCTGCAGTATTTATTCAGCCTGGAGACGAAATTGAAGTCATTGTGAATGATACTGGAGAAAGTGTATTGCCAGTTATTGAATTCATTAACCTTACAACAGATGAAGAATTTGGAGAGATAGAAGACTTTGAATTAGAGGACGAAAATGAACAAGAGGTCAATGAAGAGGAAGAAGCAGACTCTTCGGACGAATAAAAAAACATTTCCGCTGCAAACGATGATTCGGTACAGAATCATTTGTTTGCGGCGTTTTTATATGGATATAATACTTTATTTTTATTCGACAAAAATTGCAAATAATTAAAATGTGTGATAAATTATATGAAATCGTTGAAGAAATAAAGGGAATTGTCGTTAAATAGAGAATATAAAGGAGGAGTCTAGGAAAAATTTTTACTAGATAAAACTATTTAAAAACTTAAAAAACATTGTTCTATGAATCAATCTTATGTATTGTTATACGTATCGTTAGTAATGCCGTAAGGGGGGGTCTAATGGATAACATTGTGCTTCAATTGAAAGATTTACAAACGACTTTTCAATCTGGTAGAAAGTCTGTTCCAGCTGTTGATGGCGTTAGTATTCAACTACATAAAGGTGAAGTTGTCGGAATTGTAGGTGAATCAGGGTGTGGGAAAAGCGTAACGTCTTTATCCATTATGCGGCTTATTCCAAGCCCACCTGGGAAAATTAGTAGAGGTGAAATTCTCTTTAATGGGGAGAACCTCGTTACCGTTTCAAACAAGAGAATGAAGAAAATAAGAGGAAAAGAAATCTCCATGATTTTTCAGGAGCCGATGACTTCCTTAAATCCTTTATTCACCATTGGGAATCAGCTTGTTGAAGCCATTCGCAATCACAACAACCTAACAAAGAAAGAGGCGCTAGAAAAGGCGATCCAATTAGTGGAGATGGTTGGTATTCCTCGTGCAAGAGAAATTGTTGAAAGTTATCCACATCAATTATCTGGTGGAATGCGTCAACGGATTATGATTGCGATGGCAATGTCGTGCGACCCAGAAGTTTTAATTGCAGATGAACCAACAACGGCTCTAGATGTAACCATTCAAGCCCAAATTCTAGATTTGATGAGGGAATTGAATCGAGAAAAAGGAACAGCTATATTATTTATTACACATGATTTAGGCGTAGTAGCTGACATATGTAATCGTGTTGTTGTTATGTATGCAGGACAAGTTGTTGAAGAAGGATCGACCCGGATGATTTTAAAAGATCCAAAGCATCCATATACTCAGGGATTAATTCGATCGTTGCCAAATATGGCTGAAAAGCAACAGACGCTTTATTCGATCCCAGGCACCGTGCCACAGCCAGGGTCAATCGAAAACGGCTGTCGTTTTGCAGATCGTTGCGAATTTGCTTTTGATGCATGTTTCTTCGAAGATCCAGCTTTGCTCAATTTAGAAGAAGGTCGTGCTTGTCGCTGTTTGCTATACAAGGAGGAACAAGAAAGTGTCGGCTAAGCCCTTATTAGAAATTAAAAATTTGAAGACGTACTTTGATATTAAAGGTGGCGCTTTATCTAAGAAAGTAGGAGAAGTGAAAGCAGTTGATGGCGTCTCGTTCTCCGTAGAAGAAGGGGAAATTGTCGGGATCGTTGGAGAATCAGGTTGTGGTAAATCAACGACTGGGAAATCGATCTTGCGGTTAATTGAGCCAACATCGGGAGAAGTCTATTTTAATGGGGAAAATATATTGGCGCTTACTGATGAAAAAGTTAGAAAAGTCAGAAGAGATATGCAAATTATTTTTCAAGATCCATATGCATCATTAAACCCACGTCATAAAGTTGGGAAAATAATTGGTGAGCCAATGCTCATCCATGGAATCGGCGATAAACAAGAACGGAAAAAGCGTGTAGAAGAACTGCTTGAAAAAGTAGGGTTGCGAAAAGAGCATGCGAATCGGTATCCTCATCAATTCAGCGGTGGTCAAAGACAGCGAATCGGTATTGCTCGAGCATTAGCCGTTCACCCGAAGCTGATTATTTGTGATGAGCCAGTTTCTGCATTAGATGTTTCTGTTCAATCGCAAATTCTTAATTTAATGGAATCATTAAAGGATGAATTCAAATTGACTTATGTGTTTATCGCTCATGATCTAAGTGTTGTGAAACATATAAGTGATCGTGTTGGAGTCATGTATTTAGGTAAAATGGTAGAACTAGCTTCAAGTGACGCTCTATATGAAGAACCGAAGCATCCATATACAAAAGCACTCTTGTCTTCAGTCCCAATACCTGATCCTGATTTGAAATCGGAGCGAACGATTTTAAAAGGAGATGTACCGAGTCCTTCAAATCCGCCAACTGGCTGTACGTTCCATACAAGGTGTCCCAATGCAATGGATATTTGTAAAACAACTGTACCAGCCTGGCAGGAAGTAGAACCAAACCATCGCGTTGCGTGCCATTTATTTAATCAAAATGATGAAAAGGGGATTATTTAATGAAAAAAGTAAAAATGAATTTAATTTCAGTATCATGCTTGTCTCTCTTACTATTGGCAGCTTGTGGAGGCGATGAAGATACGGCAAGTGATGGAAACACAGATACAAATGACAATGGAAATGGTACAGAGCAAACGGATGGCGGGGTATTAATCTTCGCTAGAGGAGGAGACTCGCAAGGGTTGGATCCTGGTGCTGTCACAGATGGAGAATCTTCACGTGTAACAAAACAAATCTATGAAACGTTGATTGAGTTCGAACAAGATTCTTTTGAGTTAAAAGAAGGATTGGCTACAAACTGGGAGCCTAGTGAAGATGGATTAAGCTATGTCTTTACGTTAAGAGAGGGTGTAACGTTCCATGATGGTACACCGTTTAATGCAGAGGCTGTTAAGGTCAATTTCGAACGTTGGGCGAATCCGGATCACGAATTTGCATTTCGAGATGAAGGTTATACGTACAGTGTATATGGAACATTATTTGGTGTAGGCGAAGAAGATGTCATTGAAGAGATTAACGTAATCAATGATTACGAAGTTGAATTTATTTTAAATGAGCCGTTAGGGGCGTTTTTACAAAACGTTGCGGCAAGTTACTTCGGTATTATCTCTCCAGCGGCTTTAGAGGAATATGGGACAGATATTGACGAAAACCCAGTTGGGACAGGTCCTTTTAAGTTCGAGAGCTGGCAACGAGATTCAAGCATCGTTTTAAAGAAAAATGAAGATTATTGGGAAGAAGGACTTCCGTACTTAGAGGGTGTAACGTTCTCTGTTATCGGTGACAATTCAGCGCGACTCTCTTCTCTAATGTCAGGTGATATTGACTTAATGGATGGGTTGTCACCAGATGATATTGCGCAAGTTGAAGGTGCAGATGGGTTCGAAATTTTTGAGCGTGTACCAAATAATATCGGTTACCTTGGCTTTAATACAGAAGTAGAACCATTTGATGACCCACTCGTTCGAAAAGCATTTAACCATGCAATTGATAAAGAAGGTGTCATTGCAGCTGTATACGGTGGACAAGCTACACCAGCTAAAAATGCAATCCCAGAAGATTATTTAGGACATAATGACGACATCGAAGATTACGAATATGACCTAGATTTAGCGAAAGAGCTCTTAGCAGAAGCAGGACTTGAAGATGGATTTGAATTTGATCTATGGACAATGCCTGTTGCTCGACCTTACATGCCAAACCCAATGCGCGCTGCTGAATTAATTCAAGCGGAGTTAAGTGAATTGAATATTACCGCTAATATTGTAGAAAAAGAATGGGCTGTTTATTTAGAGGAAATTGAACTGGGCTATCATGATGTGTTTATGCTTGGATGGTCCGGGGTCAATGGTGATGCTGATTATTTCTTAGGAACCATTCTTCACACTGATGGTATTCCAGGAAGTAACCAAACGTTCTATAGCAACGAGGAAGTCGATGCATTATTGGACCAAGCAAAACGAACGGTCGATCCAGACGAGCGAGCGAGCTACTATGAAGAAGCACAAGTGCTCATTCATGAAGATGCGCCTATGGTTCCACTTGTTCACTCGATACCGGTGTTAGCAGGTTCCGATATTATTTCAGGTTATGTTCCTCACCCATCAACGAGTGAAAGCTTGAAGCACGTTTCGCTTACAAATCAATAACATCGATGAAAGGCGGTAGCATGAATGCTGCTGCCTTCTTTATCCAAAGAATAGAGGTGAAACTGTGTTTTCTTATATGTTAAGAAGAATCGCTTTATTAATTCCTGTTTTAATTGGGATGACGGTTGTCACGTTTTCGATTATTTGGCTCATTCCAGGAAACCCAGCCCAAACAATCTTAGGTGAACAAGCTTCTCCTCAAGCAATTGCAGAATTAGAAGAGCAGCTAGGCTTAAACAATCCATTTTGGGTTCAATATGGTAGTTACATAGGAGATTTAATAACAGGCGATCTTGGTGTTTCAATGCGAACAAATAATGAAATTATTACCGAAATTTGGCCGTATTTAGCTGCAACAATGGAGCTAACGTTTTTTGCCATGTTATTTGCCATTATTATTGGTGTAAACGCTGGTATTGTTAGTGCGTGGAAACAAAATTCATTCTTTGATTATGCATGTATGCTTATCGCTCTTGTAGGAGTATCAATGCCAGTTTTCTGGTTAGCATTAATGGAGCAATGGATCTTTGCACAGGAGTTAGGTTGGCTTCCGACCGTTGGAAGAAGCGATCCACGTGCACCAATTGAGCCAATTACTCATTTTTATATTATTGACACGTTATTAAGGGGAAATTTTGATCAAACTATAACGGCTATACGTCATCTTGTTTTACCTGTCATTGCGCTTGGGACGATTCCAATGGCGATTATTGCTAGGATGACACGTTCTAGTATGCTTGAAGTGTTACGATCTGACTATATTCGTACGGTTCAAGCAAAAGGCTCTAGCCAAGGCGTAGTTGTTTATAAACATGCATTAAAAAATGCTTTTATTCCAGTGTTAACGGTTGTAGGCTTACAAGCTGGAGCATTACTCGGTGGAGCAATCCTAACGGAAACGATCTTCAGTTGGCCTGGGGTGGGTCGCTATATTTATGAGGGTATTTCGTATCGAGATTATCCAGTTATCCAGTCTGGTATTTTAATTGTTGCTACTATTTTTGTGTTTATTAATCTCATTGTCGATCTTCTTTATGCATCTATCGACCCGAGAATTAAATATTAAGGGGGATTAAGAGATGGAATCAAGACCACTAGCCACTCAACCTCATCAACGTCCTCCTTCAAAAGAAGAAAAAACAAGGTCGATATGGGGCGATACATTCTACCATTTATTCAAGAATAAATTAGCACTTGTCGGGGCTATTATATTAACGTTTTTCATTTTACTAGCTATTTTCGCCCCGTTATTAACGTCGTACACGATTGATAAAACGAATCCTTCTATTCGTTTAATGCCTCCTTCATCAGAACATTGGATGGGGACAGATGATTTAGGACGAGATGTTTTTACTCGTGTTGCACATGGTGCAAGAATTTCTCTTTTAATCGGCCTCTTTTCAATTAGTGGTGCGCTTGTCATTGGAACCACACTTGGATTAGTAGCAGGGTTCTACGGACGCTGGGTCGATATGCTTATTTCTAGAATTTTTGATATTATGCTTGCATTCCCAAGTATTTTACTAGCCATTGCCATTGTAGCGATTTTAGGGCCATCTCTACAAAATGCAATGCTAGCTATTGCTATTATTAATGTGCCGATATTTGGTCGAATTGTTCGTTCAAAAGTGATCAGCTTACGAGCAGAAGAGTTTGTCTTAGCCGCAAAAGCGCAGGGTATGAAAAATGGGCGAATAATGTTTCACCACATTTTGCCTAATAGTTTAGCACCCATTATCGTACAGGCGACTCTAGGATTTGGTATTGCGATTATTGAAGCAGCTGCACTTGGATTTCTTGGAATGGGAGCAAGCCCTCCTACACCAGAATGGGGTAGAATGTTAGCAGATTCTAGAGGTTACATTCAAAATGCTTACTGGACCGTACTTTTTCCGGGTTTGTCTATTATGCTAGTAGTATTAGGGTTTAATATGTTAGGAGATGGATTAAGGGATGCCCTTGATCCAAAAATGAAAGACCAAGGCTAATAAAGGTATAATGAAAAGCGAGCATGAACCTTTTTCATGTTCGCTTTTTCTTGGTTTGTCTATTTAAACTAAAGGGGGTTGGTTGTTCTATATGAGGAACATTCTTTACTTAGTAAGGCATGCTGAAGCAACGGGGCAAGAACCGTCTGCTCGTTTAACGAGTAAAGGGAAGCAAGATGCGAAAGATTTAGCACTGTTCTTTCAAGAGAAAGGCATTAAAATGATTCTGTCGAGCCCTTACAAAAGGGCGATTTCAACGATTGAGCCGACAGCAGAAGCGCTAGGGTTACCACTTAACCAAGACGAAAGGTTAGTTGAGCGCTGTTTAAGCCCGGTGCCCCTTACGAATTGGCGTATGCATGTACAGAAAAGTTTTGATGATGAATTCTATTCACTCAAAGGCGGTGAATCCTCCCTTGACGCTCAAGCGCGTATTCTGTCTGTCGTAAACAGCTTAACCAAACCTACCATTATTGTAAGTCATGGAAATCTTCTAGCATTACTGATTCGATCTTACCAGCCTACATTTGGCTTCAAAGATTGGGAAGAGATGGGGAATCCAGCTGTTTATGCACTCTCTTTAACAGAAAAGAAGGTTTATTTAGTAAGGTGAGAGCGTAGAATAAATGATCGGCGAGGTATTAGTGCGTACACGATCGAGAAAAGAATGAAGCAAATAGAAAAAGATTGACGTGGCGCTGTGAAAGTTTGCTATAATACATAAGATTTGATTTCGGTTGTGTTAAAAAGAAGGTGGAAATTTGGGAAGAGAAGATATGGCAAATCCGTTAGAAACGGAAAAAATTAGTAAGCTGTTTATGCGGTATTTAATTCCATCATTAGTCGGCATGCTATTAATGGCTATTAATCTAGCGGTAGACGGTATTATGGTTGGAAATCGACTTGGTCCTGTTGCCTTAGCAGGTGTAAATATTGCTGGTCCAGTCTATACCATTTTTGTTGGCTTATCGCTATGGCTAGGGATTGGTGGAGCGACTCTATATTCCCAAGCAATGGGTAGGAAAGAAGAGGGACGTGCGCGAGTGATTTTCACCCATTCCATTTTACTAATTGGATTGGGAACTATTGTTATAGGCGCTCTGGCTTTACTCTTTCACGAGCCACTTGTCTATGCATTAGGTGCAAATGAGGAAACAGCTCCATTTGCTGCTGCGTATATGAACGTTTTCTTAGTATTCGGTTTTATTTTTACCTTGGAAAATGCATCAAGTATTTTTGTACGCAATGATGGCAACCCGACGCTTGCTATGGCAGCGCTGGTCACAACGGCTTTTTCAAATGTTGGTATTAACTATATTATTTTGTATGTACTCGATTTAGGGGTACGTGAGATTGCATTCGGAACGATCATTGCTGCTTTTTTAGGCTTACTTGTTCTATCTTCTCACTTCTTTACGAAAAGAAGTAATTTAAAGTTTGTAAGGGTGAGATTCGATTCATTATTATCAAAGCAAGCTCTACGATTCGGCTTTCCGAGTTTTCTAGCAGAAGTAGGTATATCTGTTTTTACAGTCTCTCATAATATTATGTTTGCACGTCTTGCCGGTACAGTAGGTGTTGCAGCTTTTTCTGTTGTGAATTATGTGCATGCAGTTATGTTGCTCATGTTCTTAGGTATGGGGGCTGCGGTTCAGCCTATTGTTAGTTATTTTCATGGAGCGGCAGAACATGAGAAAAAAAGACAGCTCATGAAACTAGCTATTCGAACAGGTTTTGTTGCCGGATTCATTTGCTTCTTAGTTGGTCAATTCGCGGCTGTTCCAATTGTAAATATCTTTGGTGATTTCCCTCAAGAAGTAAAAGAATTAGCGGTAAGAGGCATTCGCTTATTCTTTATAGCGTATTTGGTTATGGGAGTGAACTTTGTACTAATGACCTATTTCCAATCAATTGGAGAGGTAGCCATAGCGACGTGGATTACTGCTGGGAGACAAATCATTCTAATGTTGCTGTTCTTATTGACTGTACCGTTTCTTTTAGGTGTTCATGCTATATGGTTGGCCATTCCTTTTGCTGAAATAACCGTATTGGTTCTTATCTACGTATACTTGAAAAGAAGTAACATTCACTTTGGTGAGAAACGTGTATTTTAAAGAATAACCAGGCTATAGACATTGTCTATAGCCTGTTCTTATATGCTAGTTGCTTTTTGCTTTGGCATGATCCGTTACTGCTTGAACACCACGAGCAATGGAACCACTAAAATCATCCGCGTGTAACGATTTTAAACCAGCTTCTGTCGCACCACCTGGTGTGGTTACTTGATCACGTAATTCTGTTGGTGTAAAGCCTGCTTTAAGCATATCTGCACTTCCAGCCAGCATCTGAACAACGAGGTTGCGAGCTTGAGATTGATCAATACCAAAAGATTGTGCAATCGATTCGAGCTGAATGACAAATTCATAAACGAAAGCAGGGGCGCTTCCTGTAACAGCAGTTAATTCGTGAATAAGGGATTCACTTAGTTGGGCACCTGTTCCAATAGAAGCTACTAATGATTCTACATAACTTTTTTGTGTATCCGTTACATGTGAACCATATGTATAAAGACTTATTGAAGCTCCTGCTTGCGCTGCTGTATTTGGCATGATCCAAGCAGTTGCTACCCCGGCTGGTAATTGTGCTTCAAGGTCAGAAGGGCCGATACCTGCAGCCACCGTTAACACAAGTTGGTTCGTAACAAGAGGGCTTAACGTTTCCAAGATAGAAGGGTGTGCAGAAGGTGGAGCGGCAATCAGAATAACATCCGCTTCAGTAGCCTTTTCAGACCAATTTGAAATCGCTTCAATGGGATAAACGTCTGTTAGTTTATCTAAATGGGCTTTGTTCGTATGATTACTTACGTAAACGGGTGAGAATGCTGGATTTGGTTTAGCTAGAACGCCTTTAAATACAGCTTCAGCCATTCTTCCAGCACCGATGAATAATAATGATGGCAACGTGACTTCACTCCTTTAATATAGTAAAAGACTTACGCAAAAAAAAAGAAAAAAGCGTAAGTCTTTTATAAAAAAATACCATATATTGGTATAAATATTTTAGGTAATTGAACTATATAAAGCTTACCAAACTGAAAAGAAAAAGTCTATATTTTTTTAAAAAAATTAGGCAAAATAAAAAAAGAGACTTGATGAGAGGGTGAATAACTATGAACCAACAAGATTACGAAGTAGCTGTACTAAAAATGTCATTAGAAAAGATTGATCGAATGTTAGCGTATGTCCAGAATATACCCATTTACCGTGGAGATGACTTTACTCAACAAGTATTAGAAGAAAGACGTGAAGCAATGCGGCAATCTCTACGAATCGCAAAGCAAGAACCCTATTTTGCTCGTTTGGATTTTCTTGAATTCGATAGGGATGAAAAGAAGTCTTTATACATTGGTAAAGTTGGTGTACATGATGACGAAGAGGAGCAACCACTAGTCATTGATTGGAGAGCTCCTGTTGCCTCTTTATTTTATAGTTTTAACGGGAGTGAGGAAGATGTTTATTACGAGTCGCCAGACGGTATCGTTGAAGGGGAAATCCAATTAAAACGAAATGTTGTTATCCGAGCACGTGAATTAAGGCGAGTTGTGGATAGTTACGTTGAAGGTCAAGAAAGCAGCGGTGGAGATGAATTCCTACTATATAAATTAGGTGAACAAAAAGACAACAAATTAAAAGACATTGTATCGACCATTCAAGCAGAACAGAATTCTATTATTCGTTCAGATGTAAGAAAGCCATTACTTATTCAAGGAGCAGCAGGTAGTGGAAAAACAACAGTTGCTCTTCATAGGCTGGCTTTTCTTCTTTACGAGTATAGGGAACGTTTAAAAGCAGAACGAATGATGATCTTTGCTCCAAATGCGATGTTCCTTGATTATATTGCCCAAGTGCTACCAGAATTAGGAGTAGGCCATATTCAACAATCTACTTATGTTGACTGGGTCTTGCAAAAATTAGGTGATGCTTATGAAGTGGAGTCAACTGAAGACAGAATCTTTACTCGTTTTGAGCTACAAGTTGAGCCAAAATATCAAGCTGTTATGAAAGAAAAAGGGTCTCTTACTTTTCGTAATCAATTGAAGAAATACGTTGAGGAAGAATTAGCCAATCGCATGCCGGTTAAAGATTTCATACCTTGGGATCATGGCATTGTAAAGAAAGAAACGATACAGAACTGGTTAACTCAGGATTTCGTTCATTCTCCCCCTTTAAAGCAAAGAGAGCGACTGCAAGCGAGGTTAAAGCGTTGGGTTGAAATAGAAGTGAGAATGTTTGAGGATGAAAAGGAACGCAAAGAATATAAGACTGAAGGATTGAAAGCCGTAAGGAGGTACATGAATAGCTGGAAAAAACCAGATGAATTAAAACTGTATCTTCATTTTTTACAGCAACAAGATTATCCTGTTTCTTCTTTATTGCGCAGTGGGAAACTAATGTTTGAAGATTTGGCTCCAATGGTTTTCATACGCCAACAGTTAATCGGTATAGACAAAGAAGATCGTTTTGATCACTTAGTCATTGACGAGGCGCAAGATTTATCCCCCTTTATCATTTCCTTATTAAATGACTATACGAGAAAAGGTGGCTTAACGATTCTCGGAGATCTCGCTCAAGGCATACATGGTGAAGAAGGTATCGTTGCGTGGGACTCATTTGTTAAGGTTCTTGATAAAAACTGTACTTATGTGCAAATGGAAAAGAGTTATCGCTCAACGATGGAGATTATTGAATATAGTAATGGTATTCTTAAACAAATTGAAAACCATCCGCCATTAGCGAAGCCTGTTTTTCGAAGTGGTGAACCTGTGAAAGTTACCGCCTATTCATTATTATCCATGCTTCAGTGGCTAAAGGATGTAAAAGCGTATGAGACAATTGCTTTTCTAACTCGGACAAAGAAAGAAGCTGAAATGCTAGCTTTGGAATTAAAAGAAGCCAAGGTTTCAGCAACGTTAGTTCGTGCTGGAGATACAACGTATCAAGGGGGTATCTCCATACTACCAATTTATCTGTCAAAAGGATTTGAATTTGACGCTGTTATGTTAACAAATGTATCAAGCCATCATTATCCAAATGATTCTATTCATAAAAAGTTGCTTTATGTAGGGTGTACAAGAGCACTTCATTCTTTATCACTTTCATATGAAGGAACGTTATCTCCAATTATTCCATTATAAATAGGAGAAAGAGGAGCGTATGCCGTTCCTCTTTTTTTGGCAAATGAATAGTGTGGATAGAAGGGAGGGCTAGCTATGGAACATAGAGGAGCGAACTACTTAGCAATTGGCGATTCACTAACTACAGGAGTAGGTGCTTCAAAGCCCGGTGGGTTTGTTTCAATCTATCGTCAGTATGCGAGTGGCGCTTTACAAGCTCCTGTGAGGACACTACTAGTAGCTCGAAGTGGTTTAACAGCGGCACAAATCTATCGTCTCGTCTACCAGCAACCTATAGCATCTATTTCAAAAGCCAATTTCATAACAATTACTGGTGGAGGAAATGATCTCATTCAATCCGTACAATATGGACGACAACCTTACTCTATTGAAAAGTTAGAAGGTGCCATTAAAAACGCCATTTATTGGATGACTCAATTGGTTTTGTATATAACGGAAATAAAACAAAAGGAAGCCATTCCGTACAAAATTATTGTGTTCAATAGCTATAATCCACTAGAGTCTGTTCCGTTTATAGACCAGTATATCAAGTCGTTTAACCGAGGAATACAATCGTTAACACGGTTTCCACATGTACAAGTTGTAGACGTCTATCAGGCTTTTAAAGGACGAAACGACTACGTCCTTTCTCAAGATGCGTTTCATCCAAACAACAAAGGCTATCGCATAATGGCGGATGGGGCAGCAAAAAAAGGCTATCAGCTAAACTAAAAAACAAGGAAATAGGTTAACATTTTCATTGATTCCGTTCTATCTCAATAACCGCTACATTGGGAAACAAAGAGAGATGAACAATATATTGTTTTTACCTTTAGGAGTGGCGGCTAGCTCATAGTTGGTGTGAGTCGCCGTTCTCTCCTACATTTCGATTAACTACAATAGAGAGTGGCTGGTTTTGATTGAAAGCGACTTATTTAAAAAGAAAGGATCCATACAGGGTATATGTAACTAATTTTTGACTTTTTTCTGTATGTTTTACATAGTACAACAGATCAAATCATTGTATACTAAGGGAAGTACTAATGAAGAGGGGGATCGGGACGTGAACGCGCGGTTTGTTAAATTAATCTCTGCTGCTTTTTTTGTATGTATAGCTGGTATACTTGTTTTTGCGATTACTGGATAATGAACGTGCTAATATAGATGAAAACGTTTAATAGTACCGTTAAAGTCAACCTTAGAATTCGTAATAATGTTCGTAACTAGACATGTAAAACGTAGATGTTCGAGAAGCTAATTTGAATACAATAATGATAGTATTACGTTATGAAAAAATTCTAAGTGCATTCTTAGGATTTTTTTTGTTTAGATCGCTTATAATAGTCTGAAAGAGAAAGGTAGAGGGGTAGATAGATTTGAGGACAGTTTTTTCTTATTTGCTGTCGTACAAGTGGGCTGCAATCATTGCGTTTATCTTTATGCTGTTAGAACTGACAGTAGAATTAATCCAGCCTTTATTATTAGCTCGAATTATTGATGATGGCATACTTCAAGAAGATCTAACAATCGTTGTTGTTTGGGGAAGTGTGATGATAGGCTTATCCCTTATTGCCTTTGTAGCAGGTATATTGAACTCATTTTATGCAGGGCATGCGGGACAGAGTACAGGCTTTGATTTGCGAAACGCGATGTTTAAAAATATTCAACGATCTAGTTTAGACAAATTGCAACCATTTGCTACATCTTCATTAATGACAAGGTTAACAAACGATATAACGCAAATTCAAAATACTATTTTTATGGGCTTACGAATTATGGCTCGAGCGCCCTTACTCGTAGTAGGCGGTGCCATTATGGCCTTTTTAATAAATGCTAGACTGGCATTATTTCTCATTCTCACCATTCCAATCCTTGTATTCTTTTTACTGTGGATATTGAAAAAAGGTGTACATATTTTTGGACAAGTTCAAAATCAGGTGGACAAGGTAAACCATGTCGTTCGAGAAAATTTAACAGGAATTCGACTTGTTCGAGTTTTTGTGCGAAGGACTCATGAAGTTCATCGTTTTTTTATAGAAAACGATACGTTAAGAAAGCGCATGGTTCAGGCATTTCGCCTGATGGAACTAACGATGCCAATTCTTTTACTTCTAATGAATAGCTCGATTTTACTTGTGCTTTGGTTTGGTAGCTTTCAGATTGATAATGATACCGCTCAAGTAGGCGACGTTGTAGCCATTGTTAACTATGCAACAAGAATAACATCTGCTTTAGGCGTATTCGCAATGATTATTATGGTATTTTCCAGAGCGAAAGCTTCGGCCTTGCGAATTGAGGAAGTATTGTTAGAGCCTGATGATGAACTAAAAGGTCAAAAAGAGCTTCCGCAACCTCCAACGATTAATGGGGAGGTTCAGTTTCAATCTGTATGGTTTTCTTATGATGGTCAAAAAGAGCCTGTTTTAGAAGATATCTCATTTCATGTTCAGGCAGGGGAAACCGTAGCCGTTTTAGGGGAAACAGGTGCTGGAAAAACGTCTCTGTTTCAACTCATTCCGAAGCTTTATGAAACCGATTCTGGTGATGTTAGGATAGATGGAACGTCTATAAAACAGTGGAATATTCAAGAGCTACGAAAACAACTTGGATACGTACCCCAGTCTATTCGCCTGTTTTCCGGAACAATACGAGAGAATATTGCGTGGGGGGTACCCGATGCTTCACTTGAACAGATTGTGTTAGCAGCTAAGGCAGCGCAAATACATGAGACGATTGAGAAGCTTGAACAAGGTTACGATACAGTGGTCGGACAACAAGGAGTCAATTTGTCAGGAGGGCAAAAGCAACGTATTTCCATTGCGCGTGCACTGCTTCGTGAACCAAAAATTTTACTTTTAGATGATAGTACAAGTGCGCTAGATACGAAAACAGAAGAACAGTTTCTACATGCGCTAGAGTGTTACTCGTGTACCACGCTCATAATTACGCAAAAGCTTTCAACAGCGAGGAAAGCAGATAAAATTTTATTGCTTGAATTCGGTAAAATTGAAGGCTTTGGGAGTCATGAGCAGTTAATGGAACAATCATCGTTTTATCGTAAAATCTATCAGTCACAATACGGAAAGGAGGAGTAGTATGTCGTTTAAAACGATCTTAAAAGAGCCGTTTGAATATAAAAAAATTGATTGGCGCCATTATCGATATAAGCAAAAAGACAATCAGCCTTCAAAGCCAGCTCACCCACACGCGGCTAGAGTAGGTAAAAGCCAAAAAGCCCGTGATTGGAAAGAAGCAACTCGAAGAATTCTTGTCTATTTACGGAAGCGTCAGAGTGCCATCTTTGTTGTAATGGCACTAGTTATTATCAGTTCATTACTGATGTTAGTAGGTCCCTTTCTCATTGGCGTTATTATCGATAATTACATCATTCCGATGACGTTTGATGGATTAGGCACCATCTTGCTTCTTTTATTTGCTTCTTTTGTTGGTTTGTCAATTGCCACGTTTTTTCAAAATTTTATTATGGTTCGTATTGCGCAAGCTACAATTTATGAGATTAGGAGAGATTTGTTTAACCATCTCCAACAACTGCCTATTCGTTTTTTTGATAAACGGCAGCATGGCGATATCATGAGTCGAGTAACAAACGATATTGAAAATATATCGGCAACCTTGAATTCATCCATTGTGCAAATCTTATCGAGTGTCGTTACATTTATCGGTATATTAGCAGTCATGTTATGGCTATCTCCTATCTTAACGATTGTAACAATGACGGTTATTCCTCTTATGTTCTATGGTTTAAAATGGATTACGAAGCGAACACAAGTGTTTTTTAAAGAGCAACAACGTACTTTAGGGATAGTAAATGGCTATTCAGAGGAAACGATTGCTGGTCAGCAAATGGTCAAGACGTTTTCTCGTGAAGACACGGTCATTGATGGGTTTACGCAGCGAAATGAAGCCTTAAAAGTAGCTGGTTTTTGGGCACAAACCTATTCAGGATTTATTCCAAAAGTTATGAACGTCTTAAATAATTTAAGCTTTGCTGTCATTGCCTTTGTTGGTGGAGTAATGGCGGTAAATCAAGTTGCTGGTGTAACGGTTGGGATGATTGTTATCTTTGTGGAATACGCTCGTCAGTTTACAAGGCCACTAAATGATTTAGCAAACCAGTTTAATGCTTTGCTTTCTGCATTGGCAGGGGCTGAACGAGTGTTTGAAATTATGGATCAAAAGCCAGAAGAGGAAACAGAAGAAGGTTCTGTTCAAAGTGATTTACAAGGCCATGTGGCGTTTGAACGGGTAAGCTTTTCCTATGCACAATCTCCAATATTAAAGGATGTCTCATTTAGTGTGGTGCCAGGTGAAACGGTTGCCTTTGTTGGTCCCACTGGAGCTGGAAAAACAACGATTATTAATTTGTTGACAAGGTTTTATGACGTGAATCAAGGTGCTATTACGATTGACGGGGTGGACATTCGAAAGCGCAACCGTGCTGACTTGCGAAGTCAGATGGGGGTTGTACTACAAGACTCTTTTTTATTTCAAGGCACTATTCTTGATAATATCCGCTATGGACGACTTACAGCAACAGACGAAGAGGTTTATGAAGCTGCGAAATTGGCAAATGCCCATAGCTTTATTAAACGATTGCCTAAAGGGTATAAAACGGCTTTAAAGCAAGATGGCGGTGGCATTAGTCAAGGTCAAAGACAATTAGTATCGATAGCCCGTGCGTTATTAGCAGATCCTAAACTGTTAATTCTTGATGAAGCAACTTCTAGTATTGATACGGTAACCGAAATGAAAATTCAAGAAGCATTAAAACGTTTGATGCATGGTCGAACGAGTTTTGTGATCGCGCATCGGTTAAATACCATTGAAGCAGCAGATAAAATTCTCGTTTTACAAGCAGGAGAATTAACGGAAATGGGCTCACATCGGGAGTTAATGGAGAAAAAAGGCTTCTACTATGAGTTGCAACGCACTAAAAATATGGATGCAATTCTGTAAATTAGAAAGGAATGATGAAAACAGTGTCGAAATGATAAGCATAGTGAATAAGGGGGATGCTGGGTGACATGGTTATTGAAAAACTCATGATTAATGTATTCGCCATCTTAATCCCCGTGCTTATCTACGGCCTTCGCGCTGAAGGCAGCTGGAAAATACAACGTTCATTAACGATGTTTTTATTTATGAGCGGAGCGGTATTACTGTGCTTGGTTTTTTCCATTAATATAGGAAGCATTCAATGGGATTTACGCTATATTCCGATACTCCTTGCATTTTTATATGGAGGTAAACGAGCTGGTTGGGGCGTTGCAGCTATTGCGGTAGTGGGTAGAATAGGTCAAGGTGGGGATCTATTTTTACTAGGAGTAGTACTGATCGTGTTAACGGCTCTTTTTTATGCCTTGTGTGTTAACCGCTTTTATATGTTACCACCTAAATGGTCAAGAATTCGCTATGCATCTTTAATCTTACTCTTTCCTTCGGCAATTCAAACCTTTGGAACGTTAATTTTAATAAACAATGGAGGTCAACTATCCCAATCGTGGTTAGCAGGATGGTTCTATATTCTCTTCCTTGTCATGACTGTTTTCCTGGTGACGTATTTATTTGAGACATTATTAGAGAAAGAACGGATTGTGGCTGAACTTGTTGCAACTGAAAAAGATTTTACAAAGGGAGAACTGGCGGCATCCATTGCACATGAAGTACGGAATCCTTTAACAGTGGTAAAAGGATTTGTGCAACTATTATCAGAAGATAAACAACATGCTGAATATCATAAATTAATCTTGAGTGAATTGGATCGAGCAGAATCCATTATTTATGAATTTTTAAATTCAACAAAGCCGCAACCAAATGCCATCTTTCCGTTAAACAAAACGGTTCATGAGGTAGTGACTTTATTAACTCCTTATGCACATGAGCGGTCTATTCAATTGACAATTGGCATATGTGAACAAGCCTTTATAGACGGTAATGAGAACAAAGTAAAGCAAGCGCTAATGAATTTTATGAAGAACGGCATTGAAGCATCTATTGAAGGAGATACTGTAACCATCCAATTAGATCAATTAAAAGATCGAGCACAAATTGAAATTAATGATAACGGTGTAGGGATGAGTAGACAGCAATTAAAGCAGCTAGGTACGGCTTATTTCACAACAAAGGAGTCTGGCAATGGAATTGGAACGATGGTATCCATTCGTATAGTGGAAATGATGAATGGGATGGTAACCTATAAAAGCAAACCTGGAATAGGAACAAAAGTAATTATTTCATTACCAGTAGTAAAGGAAAATGTATCGGAAGGATAAAGAAATCTTTTCCTTATAAAAAGTTGGAAGGTAGCGAATGACTCTTGCTATCTTTTTTGTTTTTATACATTAAAGCATGCTGAAGTATTAGCATGCTTTTGCTAAAGGTTGTCATTAACATGAACGATTTGTCCATTTGGAAATGTAGGATTCTGTAGACAGTGAATAAGCGAACAGGCGACAGTAGTTGCAGGGCGCAGTTTTCCACTTTTGTGAAAATGCTTAAACCGTGCTACAGATGGGAACTGGTCTTCTGTGTAGTGTCGAATGGACTCTTGCATAGTCGTATCCATGATACCAGGGTTAAACCCAGCTACTAAAACAGGTAACGATTCATCCATCTGTTCTTGTGCGATTGATTGTACAAGCATATTTAGTCCTGCTTTTGAGCTAGAGTAACCTGACCAACCACTAATAGGCTTTAACGCTACGCCTGATGTAACAAAGAGCATTCGTTTTGAAAGCGTTAACGGTTGAACGAATTGAATAAACAAATTGCTCAATTCAAGAGGTGCGACTACATTCACTTCAAATAAGTGACTAAACGTTACATTTCCTTTTTCCAGAGTGCCGAGCTTTCCTACAGGATCAATAAGAGCGGCATTATAAATAAAGAGCATTTCTGTGACGATGGAAACAGTAATTGAGGCTAATGCATTTGAAAAAAGAATCTGTCGGTTAGCTACGTGACTAGCGTCGAAAGAAACATGAGTAAAAGAGGGGTGTTTCTGTATCTCTTCTTGTGCTTCTGTTCTTGAGAATCCAATGACTTCGTACTCTTCTTCAAGCAATTTTTTCACAACGGCTGCTCCTAATCCTTTTGAACTGCCGATGACGAATGCAATACGCATCTGACCCTCTCCTTTTGTTAAGTATAACGATTCGCTTTTATCCAGGCAATCCATGTGTTTGAAAGATCGCTTACGTGGAATAATAGATAGGGAAACGTTTGATTGGGCTACTAAGATGGGGGAATGATGAAATGACCTTTTCGTCAAAAACACGAAAACATTCACTAGAAACTATGCAACAAAATGAATTGGATTTATTGATTATTGGTGGAGGTATTACAGGTGTAGGAACAGCACTTGATGCAGCTACAAGAGGACTAAAAGTAGGGCTAGTCGAAATGCAAGACTTTGCAGCAGGAACCTCCAGTCGATCAACTAAATTAATTCACGGTGGTCTTCGTTATTTAAAACAATTTGAAATTAAGCTAGTGGCTGAAGTAGGGAAAGAGCGAGAAATTGTTTATGAAAATGCACCTCATGTAACAACGCCTCTTAGAATGATGCTCCCATTTTATAAAGGTGGAACCTTTAACGCTTTTACAACATCAATCGGTCTTCGTGTGTATGATAAATTGGCAGGCGTCAAAAAATCAGAACGACGGACAATGATGCGAGCAAACAAAGCGTTGAAAAAAGAACCAATATTAGCTCCAGACCAGCTCAAAGGGGCAGGAATGTATGTGGAATATCGGACAGATGATGCTCGGTTAACTATGGAAGTAGCAAAAACAGCTTCAATGTATGGAGCTCACTTAGCGAATTATGTGAAGGTGGAGTCGTTTACGTATGAAGACAATCACGTTAATGGTGTCGTTGCAAGAGACTTACAATCAGGTGATGCGATTGTGATTCATGCAAAGCATGTTGTGAACGCAACAGGCCCTTGGGTTGATACATTACGTGAGCAAGACCGTTCAAAAGAAGGAAAGACCATTCACTTAACGAAGGGCGTTCACCTTGTATTCTCAAAACGAAAGCTACCTTTAAATCAAGCACTTTATTTTGATACGCCGTATGGTGATGGGCGTATGATGTTTGCAATTCCTAGAGATGAAAAAGTGTATGTTGGAACAACCGATACAAACTACAAAGGGTCCATACATGAACCAGGTGTAACAAGAGAAGATGTAGAGTACATTATTGGAGCTGTTATGGCTCGTTTTCCTAATCATCAGGTGTCAAAAGAGGATATTGAATCGAGTTGGTCCGGATTGAGACCACTCATTCATGAGGAAGGAAAAGACCCTTCCGATATTTCTCGTAAAGACGAAATCTTTGTTTCAGACAGTGGATTAATGACGATTGCAGGAGGTAAGTTAACAGGCTACCGAAAAATGGCATCTCACATTATTGATCGCGTATGTAAATCATTAGAGGGAAGTGGAACAGACTCAGACTCCTATCCGCAATCCAAGACAAAGCACCTTGTATTAAGTGGTGGAAAAGTTGGTGGTTCGGATCAGCTTGAGCATTTCAATAATGTCCATATAGAAGCTGGTGTTCAATTAGGGTTGGATAAAGTGGTAGCAAAAAAACTGGTTGAACGATATGGTTCAAATGTGCCTCAAGTATTCGCTTATTTAGATGATTCAAGAGCGGAAATCTATCACGTGCCAAAAGATTTATGGGCTTCTTTACTGTACGCTATTCACTACGAAATGGCTCTAACACCGGTAGACTTTTTCTTGCGAAGAACCTCGGATCTTCTATTTGATATTCAAACTGTATCAACGTATAAGGGGCAAATTGTCCAAGCAATGGCGGATTTATTCAAATGGACACAAGAGGAAAAGAATGAGCACATAAATGAGTTAAATAAGCAGATTCGTCTCCTAACCCTCACGGATATCTAGTCTTAAAGGAGACTTACTGGAAAGGCATTTCTAGTAAGTCTTTTCTTAAATTGCAAAAAAATATGTAGTTTGGTATAATTCAAAGATTGTTTTAGTTGACTATTGGAGGATACAAATGGAAGCATTTCATGATTTTATAAAAAGCATTAATGGTGTTACATCATACATACTTGTTGCTGCTTTAATTAGCGTAGGTCTATATTTTACTTTTCGGTCTAATTTTGTTCAATTTCGCTTATTTTCAGAGATGTTTCGGGCTATTACTGAAAAGAAAACAAAAAAAGGGGAAGTTTCTGCTTTTCAGGCGTTCTGTATTAGTGCCGCGTCACGTGTAGGTGCTGCCAATATTTCTGGTGTGGCCTTAGCTATCGTTATGGGTGGTCCTGGAGCTATTTTTTGGATGTGGGTCATTGCTATTATTGGTATGGCGACGGGTTTTATTGAAAGTATGTTAGGACAAGTGTATAAAGTCCGGGTTGATGATCAATTCAGAGGAGGACCAGCTTATTATATTGAGCGTGCGTTAGGGAAACGTTGGTTAGGTGTCGTTTTCGCAGTTTTGATTGCTGTTACGTTTGGCTTTATATTTAATTCACTTCAGGCAAATACCATCGTTGCTGCGTTTGAAAATGCGTTTCAATTTAACCCACTTGTAGTAGGAATTATTATTTCCCTTGCAGTTGGTGTCATAATCTTTGGCGGCATTCGTTCTATTTCAGTATTTTCAGGCATTGTTGTACCGATAATGGCTGTACTGTATCTTGGGGTCGTTGGATTTGTTGTTGTGACAAATGCAGAAGCGATTCCAGCAGTGTTTTCATTAATAGTAGGAAATGCATTTGGGTTTCAGGAAGCAAGTGTAGGAATCTTTGCTGGGTTACTAGTTGGTGCTCAAAGAGGCTTATTCTCAAACGAGGCTGGAATGGGGAGTGTACCAAACGCCGCTGCAGCAGCAGATGTGTCGCACCCTGTAAAACAAGGACTTGTTCAGTCGTTGGGTGTTTTTTTCGATACGATTATTATTTGTTCGGCAACCGCTTTTGTGATTTTGTTAACGGATGTCTATTCGTTTGCCTCAGAAGGAGTGAACGGTGTGGCGTTAACACAAGAGTCGTTAAGTCTACTAGTCGGTGATTGGGCAGTTCCGTTTATTGCAATTGCAATCTTCTTCTTTTCATTTACTTCTCTCGTAGGAAATTATTACTACGGAGAAACGAATCTTGCATTCATTAAAGAAGGAACTGGTTGGCTTCAAGTCTACCGTTTAGCGGTTATGGGGATGATCATTTTTGGTTCTCTTGCTAGTATTGGACTTGTGTGGGATATGGCAGATGTCTTTATGGCGTTTACAACAGTTGTAAACTTAATTTCCATTGTGCTTATAAGTAAAATTGCGCTTGCTGTTATTAACGATTATGTAGCGCAACGAAAAGCAGGGAAAAACCCTGTATTTAAAAGCAAGAATATACCTGGTTTAAAGAATGCAGATACCTGGGATGATTAAAACAAGCGATTACGCTTGTTTTTTTTTCTGTCTTAAAATATGAACTTGTCTCATACCTTATTAAAGAGAGAAAAGGAGAGATGAGTTTTGGGTACGTTTTTCCGTGGTGTCCTTGTTTTAAGTGGAGCTGCCTTTATAGGAGAGTGTTTGGAGTTTGTTATTAATATGGTATTGGCTAGAGAATTAGGTGATGAAGCCTTTGGACTATACATGGCGATATTGCCCACAATGTTATTTGTTGTTGTGTTAGCAAGTGTAGAGTTACCTGTTGCGATATCAAAGTTAATTGCGGAAAAGGAGCCAAACTATCATTGGGGTATACTGGTACAATCATTGAAACTAGCAACCATTTGTGCGTTAACTGTGATGGTAGCAGCGCTCCTCATTTTACCACAATTAAGTGTGCTACAGCAGTATCATGTCGGTGTACAGTGGATGCTTTTTTTACTTATACCAGTCATTACGTTCTCATCCGTTGCAAAGGGCTATCTAATTGGTGCACACCAAACGTCTAAAATTGCAATCGCAAATATTTTAAAACGAACTGCTCAGCTTAGTGGATTGCTTATTGTGTTTTATATGTTTTCCTTTACGAGCGATCTTGCAATCTTTATGGCACTATTAGCATTGAAACTTAGTGAACTACTTGTTCTATTTTATTTAGTAGTTGTATTTATTCGCAAGATACATCAAACGAAAAAGGGTCACCCACAAAAGAAAGTTAGTCAAAAGGAAGTACAGAAAAAATTATTGGCTGTATCCATTCCGACAACAGGCTTACGCATCTTTCATTCCATTACGTTTGCAGTAAAGCCATTTTTAATTACAACTGCCCTTACGAATGCAGGAGTTCTTGAAAGTGTTGCCCTTGTACAGTATGGAAAACTAGCAGGAATTGCATTTACCATCGGATTCTTTCCTGCGTTTGTCGCGCACTCGCTTCTTGTAGTGCTTATACCAATCGTTGCTGATAGCTATGCAAAACGTCGCTATGATACGCTTCATTATTATCTGAGGCTGTCATTACTTGTTACTTTTGGTTATGGATTACCAGTTGTACTCGTGTTTTATTTTTTTGCTGAACCAATAACAACCCTGTTTTTTGGACCATCTCCAGCAGCAGACTACTTGAAAATTTTAATTCCTTATTTTTTATTTCAGTATTGTGCAACACCCTTACAGGCGTATTTAATTGGAATTGGACTCGTAAAAGATGCGTTTCTTCATTCATTCTATGCAACGGTCGTATCTTTCTGTTTAATGATTTCGTTAGGTTCAATGCCAAGTTTACAGATGAACGGTATTATTATTGGCATGAATATGAGTGCAGTCTTGTTGACCATTTTGCACTATATTACGATTTGCAAAAAGCTCAAGCTAAATATGTTAATGCGACCTGGTGAAAGCAAATTATTTCGATAATGAGGAAGTGCAATAGATATAAAGAAGGATAGATAATAGGTTCCCTCCAATGTCGACATTGGAGGGGTTTTTTATATTAAAGCGAGGAAATGGCACTGTCAGTTCGTGTTTCCATGCCACCGACATAAGAACCCTTTGCTTCATCTTTCCAAATGATTTGACCTCTTCCGAAAGAAATGACATCATTTGCAATGCTGATTTCGTGACCTTTTCGAGCTAAGCCTTCTGCAATATGGCGCGGGAATGTTGGTTCGAGTAACACTTTATTTCCTTCAGTCCACTGCCAGCGAGGGGAGTCTAGAGCAGCTTGAGGGTGTAGAAGAAAGTCAATTGTATTCATGACTACCTGCACATGTCCTTGTGGCTGCATAAACCCTCCCATAACGCCAAATGGCCCAATACCTTTTTCATCTTTAGAAAGGAAGCCAGGGATAATAGTGTGGTACGGACGTTTCTTCGGTGCCAGCGCATTATCGTGGTTAACATCTAAAGAAAAAGCATGCCCGCGATTTTGTAAGGAGATACCGGTGTCAGGTACAACAAGTCCTGAACCGAAGCCCATGTAATTCGATTGAATAAACGAGACCATATTGCCTTCCTCATCAGCTGTACAAAGGTACACGGTTCCACTACCGACTGGTTTACCAACGGTAGGCAATGTAGCCTGATCCTTAATTTCTGCTGCCCGTTTGGCTGCATACGTTTTATTAAGCAGTGACGCCGTAGGTACGCTCATGTGACCTTCATCGGTTATATACGCTTTTCCATCAGCGAAAGCAAGCTTAATCGCTTCAATTTGTTTGTGATACGTTTCTACGCTTTCTTTTTCGCCAATCTCTAATGCTTCGAGAATATTTAACGCAATTAGAGCAATTAAGCCTTGCCCATTAGGAGGTATCTCCCAGACATCATACCCTTTATAATTCGTGCGAATCGGTTGAACCCACTCAGGTTCGTATGCTGCTAAATCTTCTTTACGTAAATAGCCGTTATGTTTTTTAAAGAAGGCATCGATCTGATCAGCTAATTCCCCTTCGTAAAAAGCTCTTCCGTTTGTTTCACCAATTAAACGCAACGTTTTGGCATGATTGGGAGATCGCCATATTTCGCCGGGTTCAGGGGCGCGGTTATGTAACGAAAATGTATCGAACCATGCGGTAAATTCTTCAGCTGTATGTTGCTTCTTAAAGCGATTGTAGCTCATTTTCCATTGTCTTGAAATCGTGGGGGTTACCGCAAACCCTTCTTCTGCTATGTCGATGGCTGGTTGAAGTACATCTAATAATGATAGTTTACCAAATCGTTCGGAAAGACTTGCCCATGAAGCAGGTGCACCAGGAACCGTTACGGGTATGAGTCCGGTTGTCGGCATTGAATCAAACCCTCGCTGTTTCACTTCCTCAATGGTTAATGCCTCAGGTGATGGACCGCTACCGTTTAATCCATAAATAGCACCATCTAGCCAGACTATTGCAAAGGCATCGCCACCGATTCCGTTTGAGCATGGTTCCACAACGGTTAAACAAGCGGCTGTTGCAATGGCAGCATCAACTGCATTTCCCCCTTGCTTTAAAATGTCTCTGCCAACTTGAGCGGCGATTGGTTGTGATGTTGCGACCATACCTTTTTTTGCATAAATCGGCATTGTTGTGGAAGGATATGGATGGGAATGGGGATCGAATTGCATTTTATGAAACCTCCTTTTTTAGTAGTGTAACACGATCAAAAAAGGGGAAGAAGAAATTAAGATTAAAATGGCTATCATTGTTATTGACTAATTTGTATATACAAGGTATGATCAAGGCGAATAATATATTTGTATATACAAATTAGAGAAGAATAAAAGCGACGTTTTTGAAAACGTTAGCAAAGGAGGAAACAAGATGGCTGTTAACTATAAAAAGTCTGCCGAGCAGATTTTAGAGGCCATTGGTGGAGAAGCGAACATTTCTTCTGCCACTCATTGTGTAACAAGATTACGCCTTGTATTGCAAGATGAAAGTCAAGTTGATACAAAGGCGTTAGAAGAGCTTGACGTTGTGAAGGGGACATTCTCAGCAAACGGACAGTTTCAAATTATTTTAGGAAACGGCGTTGTTGATAAAGTGTATAAAGAATTAATGGCGCTTACGGGACGTGAAGAGCAGTCAAAAGACGATGTGAAAGAAGCCGCTGCTAAAAAAGGTAACCCCTTACAAAGAGCCATTAAAGTATTGGCAGATGTCTTTATCCCCATCTTGCCAGCAATTGTAACGGCTGGTTTATTAATGGGGTTAAACAACGTTTTGACTGGAACGGACATCTTTTATGACAATGCATCCATTATTGATGTTCATCCTCAATGGACTGATTTTGCGGATATCATTAACGTAATTGCCAGCACCGCCTTTACGTTCTTACCAGCGCTAATAGGGTGGTCAGCCGTAAAACGATTCGGTGGAAGCCCTTTACTCGGTATTGTGTTAGGGTTAATTCTTGTTAACCCAGCATTATTAAGCGCGTGGGATTACGGAAATGCGCGTGAAGCAGGGGAGATTCCTGTTTGGAACCTGTTTGGATTAGAAATTCAAAAGCTTGGCTACCAAGGACAAGTTTTACCAGTATTTGTCGCATCCATTATTCTTGCAAAGATTGAAGTATTCTTAAGGAAACGTATACCAGATTCATTCCATTTACTAACGGTTGCACCAATTGCTTTACTTGTTACGAGCTTTATCACTTTTATTGCTGTTGGCCCCATTACATTTGCTATTGGAAATGGCATTGCCGACGGATTTATCTGGTTATTCGATACAATCCCTGCTATTGCTGGATTCTTATATGGAATTATTTATGGACCACTCGTTATTACCGGGATGCACCATACCTTCTTAGCTGTAGACTTACAGTTAACGAGTGGAGATGCAGGTGGTACCTTCTTATGGCCAATCTTAGCGCTTTCTAATATTGCCCAAGGATCTGCTGCATTTGCTATGTATTTTGTACTGAGAAATAAGAACCTAAAAGGGTTAGCGAGTACATCCGGCCTATCAGCATGGTTAGGAATTACAGAACCAGCATTATTCGGAGTGAACCTTCGCTTCCGCTTCCCGTTTTTAGCAGCTATTATTAGCTCTGGTTTTGCGGGAATGTTTATTTCCATGCAAAATGTATTAGCCCACACAGTTGGAGTAGGTGGAGTGCCTGGAATTTTCGTTATTCAGCCTGGTAGCTGGGGAGCATTTGCGATTGGTATGGGAATCGTCATCTTATTGCCATTTATTGCAACCCTCTTATACGGGAAAATTCGAAACCCGAAAAGCCTACATGAATAGGAAAGTATTGCAAGAGTTAGAACTATAGGCATTCATAGCGTATTTTAAAAGGAAGACCTGCCTTAAGCAGGTCTTTTTTTACTTGTATATACAAGTGTGGTAAACTAAGTACGTATGATACCAATGAAAGGGTGAACTGTAATGGAATGGTGGAGAAAAAGTACGGTTTATCAAATCTATCCAAAAAGCTTTAATGACACAACAGGTAATGGTGTCGGTGATTTACAAGGGATCATTGAGAAGCTTGATTATATAAAAGAATTAGGAATTGACGTTATTTGGTTAACACCGATTTATACGTCTCCACAACAGGATAACGGCTACGATATCGCGGATTATTACACAATTCATGACGAGTATGGAACTATGGAAGATTTTGATCAGTTGTTAGAAGAAGCCCATTCACGTGGCATTAAGGTCATAATGGACTTAGTTGTAAACCATACTTCTACTGAGCACCAATGGTTTCAATCGGCGATGCAAGGTAAAGATGCAAAGTTTCGCGATTTCTATATATGGAAAGAAGCAATAGAAGGAAAAGAGCCGACAAATTGGCAATCAAAATTTGGAGGCTCTGCGTGGAAATGGAATGAAGCGACCCAAGACTATTATTTGCACTTATTTGATGTAACTCAGGCTGATTTAAATTGGGAGAATGAAACAATGCGTCAGCATGTCTATGATATGATGCACTTCTGGTTTGAAAAAGGAATTGACGGTTTCCGCTTAGATGTTATCAACTTGATTTCAAAAGACCAACGTTTTCCAAATGATGATGGTAGTGTAGCTCCTGGTGATGGACGTAAATTTTACACAGATGGACCACGTGTTCATGAGTTTATCCATGAAATGAATCAACAAGTATTGTCTAAATACGACAGCATGACAGTCGGAGAAATGTCCTCGACAACGATTGAAGACTGTATTAACTATTCAAACCCGGAGCGTCAAGAGTTATCCATGACGTTTAATTTTCACCATCTAAAAGTCGATTATCCAAACGGTGAGAAGTGGACTGTTGCTGAATTTGATTTCGAACAATTAAAATCAATTCTATCTGAATGGCAAGTACGAATGCATGAAGGTGGTGGCTGGAACGCGCTTTTCTGGTGTAATCATGATCAGCCACGGATTGTGAGTCGCTACGGTGATGATAAAAGGTTTCACCAACACTCTGCCAAAATGCTTGCTGCGACGATTCATCTTATGCAAGGTACGCCTTACATCTATCAAGGTGAAGAGTTTGGCATGACCAATCCATATTTCACCTCTATCGATGATTACAGAGACGTAGAGTCGTTGAATATGTATAAAGAATTGCTTCAAGATGGGAAAAATGAGAAGGACGTTCTAGAAATCTTACAACATAAATCCCGTGACAACTCTCGTACGCCTGTCCAGTGGAACGATGACCGTCACGCTGGATTTACGACAGGAACACCTTGGATTCATGTTGCGAACAATTACAAGCATATTAATGCTGAAAAGGCGTTAGCAGATAAAGATTCGATTTTTTATTTCTACAAAAAGCTTATTTCACTCAGGAAAGAGTACGATGTCATTACAGATGGGAATTACACTCACTTAACACGTAATCATCCAACTGTGTTTGCTTATGTAAGGGAAAATGAACAGGAGAAGCTACTCGTTATCTCAAACTTTTATCGTAGTAAATCCGTGTTCACGTGCCCTGCTTCTATGGTATCGTTAGAAGGAGAACAAGTCATACGAAATTATGATGGTGAAAAGAAGCTAACAGCATCATTAGAGTTAGAACCTTACGAAACCATTGCATTTCTGTTAAAAAAGTAGGGCGATACGTTGAAAAGTAAATTTCATTCCATTTACCAACATTTAATACGTGATATTCATGAAGGACGCTATATGCCAGGTGATACATTACCGTCGGAACATGAGCTAACGACTCAATTTGAAGCTTCGCGAGAAACCATTCGTAAAGCATTAAAACAGCTTTCTGAACATGGGTACATTCAGAAGATTCAAGGGAAGGGCTCTGTTGTATTAGATGTACAGCGACTTGATTTTCCTGTTTCAGGCGTAACAAGTTTTCAAGAGTTAAATCAAAAATTAGGTATGAATGCATCAACAGCTGTTGTCGCGTTTAATGAACTAAAAGCAACAGCAGAACAAGCTCACGCATTTCAACTGCCTGAGGAAGAGAACCTTCTAGAAATTGCGAGGGTACGAATGATTGATGGTGAGCGGATCATTCTTGATAAAGATTGGTTCCCAAAAGCACTTGTGCCAGGACTAACAGCAGATATTTGTGCTGGGAGTATTTACGCGTACATTGAGAATACGTTGGAACTGACAATTAGCTTCGCCAAAAAAGAGATTGTCGTCGACGTTGCTACCGAAGAAGATGTTGAACTTCTCGATGTTGAACCAGAAAGTCACATCGTTGTTGTGCACAGTTTAACGTATTTGGAAGATGCCACTTTACTGCAAATAACAGAATCAAGACACCGTCCAGATCGCTTCCGCTTTGTAGAGTTTGCTAGAAGGCATAAGGCGTGAGCAAATTAGTTTTCTTGTGGGTGCAGAACCTTTATACTTGTTGAAAAGAAGCAATGGAGGAGAGGTAAACATGTCTGTATTTGATTACACGGTAAAAACGAGTAATGGTGAAGATTTTCCTTTATCAAATTATGAAGGTGACGTTCTTCTTGTTGTGAATACAGCAACAAAATGCGGGTTTGCATCACAATTTGATGGCTTAGAATCTCTTCACCAAACGTATCAAAATGACGGATTACGTGTATTAGGCTTCCCAAGTAATCAATTTATGAATCAAGAGCCAACATCAGATGATGAAATGGAAAGTGTTTGTAAATTGAACTTCGGTGTGACCTTCCCTCTTTTTGCGAAAACCAATGTAAAAGGGAAAGACGCTAATCCACTTTTTAAGCACTTAAAAAGTGAAAAAAAGGGTACAATAGGCGAAGAGATTAAATGGAACTTTACGAAGTTCTTAGTTGATCGAAATGGTCAAGTTGTGAAGCGTTACGCGCCACAAACGAAGCCAAGTCAAATAGAAAACGATATTAAAGCGGAAATCGATAAAAAGCAATAGCCAAAAAACTGTGTAGCAATCGGCTACACAGTTTTTTTAGGAGGATTATTGACATTTATGGAAATCGAACGGGAGCAACAAGCGATAGCATTTCTGAAGCAATTTTATAAAGAGACGAGCCGAGTGGGAGTATCAGAACGCATTGAAGAGGTCCTTCAAGAGATAAATGTTAAGGGATCATACACGTTAACATTTGATGAGCTTACGTATGGAGCCAAATTGGCGTGGAGAAACAGCAATCGCTGTATTGGAAGACTGTTTTGGGAACGAATGCATGTATTTGATGCGAGGGATGCACGAACGAAAGGTGACGTGATTGAGGCATTAAAGCGACACATTATGTATGCTACAAATGAAGGAAAAATTATTCCTACGATTACTATTTTTCCGGAGGGCGATGTAGTACGCATCTGGAATCATCAGCTTATCCGTTATGCAGGGTATGAAAAGAAAGGGAGCGTTATTGGGGACCCCGCTTCCCTTGAATTTACACGTCTTTGTGAATCGTTGGGCTGGAAGGGGAATGGGACTGATTTTGACGTGCTTCCCCTTGTATTTTCCATTAAAGGGCAGCCACCTGTTTATTATCCAATACCAGAAGAACTTGTGAAGGAAGTGCGTTTGCATCACCCAACTTACAAATCGTTTAACGATTTAGGATTAAAGTGGTATGCGGTGCCAATTATTGCTGATATGAGGTTAGAGATCGGTGGCTTATCCTTCTTTGCTGCGCCTTTTAATGGTTGGTATATGGGGACCGAGATTGGCGCCCGTAACTTAGCTGATGATTTTCGTTACAATCGCTTAGAACAAGTAGCCGATCAATTGAACATAGAGCGAAAAAAAGAATCTTCCCTATGGCGAGATGAGGCTTTAGTTGAGTTAAATCGTGCCGTTTTACATTCGTTTCAACGAGATGGTGTCAGCATTGTTGATCATCATACTGCTGCAAAACAATTTCAACAGTTTATGAAAAACGAAGCAAAGCAGCAACGAGAAGTAACAGGAGACTGGACTTGGTTAATCCCGCCTATGTCACCGGCACAAACATCTATTTTTCATCAGACATTTCATAATGAAATCAAGTCACCGAACTTCTTTTATGAAGACGCGCCTTATCAATAGTACAGTGTGCTATACTGCATAGATAACGAATCATATGGAAAAAGGAAGATGTTCATGAGTTTAATAAGAGTTGAAGGGCTAAGTAAAACGTTCGGGGAAAAAGCGCTTTTTCACTCTATCGATTTTACAATTGAAGCTGGAGATCGAATAGGTCTATTAGGAGTAAATGGGACTGGGAAATCTACACTTCTTAAAGTTTTAGCAGGTGTGGAAGGAAAAGAAGCAGGAACTTTATTCCACGCAAATGACTTTACCATTGAATACCTATCGCAGCAACCGGAACTTCCAGATAACGAGACGGTCCTTCACTACATCTTTAAAAGTGAGTCAGAATTACTGCGAACGGTCGCTCGTTACGAAGAAGGATTAGCAAAGCTTGAACAAGATCCAACGGATGAACGATTGCAATCAAATCTAATTACGTTACAAGCCCATATGGATAAAGTGGATGGATGGGAAGCGAGTACACAGGCAAAAACAATCCTTAGTAAATTGGGTGTTTTTGATCTAACAGCACCCCTTTCTACATTATCTGGAGGACAAAAGAAACGAGTAGCAATTGCCCGCTCACTTATTCAGCCAGTTGATTTACTATTGCTTGATGAACCTACAAACCACCTTGACCATGAAACTGTTGAATGGCTTGAAGGGCACTTACATCAGTATCGAGGTGCCCTAGTTGTTATTACTCATGATCGCTATTTCTTAAATCGAGTGGCTACAATGATCTATGAATTAACAAACGGAAACCTGTATCAATATGAAGGGAACTTTGAGACATATTTAGAAAAGCGCGCCCTCCGGGAAGAACAACTTGAACAAGCAGAAGTCAAAAGACAAAATTTACTCCGACGAGAAATGGCTTGGCTTCAAAGAGGGGCAAAAGCACGAACGACGAAGCAAAAGGCGCGAATCCAGCGAGTGGAAGCCTTAAAAAATCAACAGGGTTTAAAAAGTAAAGAGCAATTAGATGTTGCAATTGGTTCACAACGTTTAGGGAAGCAAGTCATTGAATTGAAAGCAGTTAGCAAAACCCTCAATGGTAAGGCTTTGTTTTCAGACCTATCTTATCTACTTACTAACCAAGAGCGATTAGGCATCATTGGGGCTAACGGGAGTGGGAAGACAACGCTTCTCAATATTATGGCAACTCGTTTGGAACCTGATAGTGGTGCATGTATTGTTGGAGAAACAGTAAAAATTGGCTATTACACTCAGGAAGATGCTGAGCTTGATGGGAATCTGACTGTTATTGACTATATTAAACAAGTAGCTGAAGTGGTATACACCGCCAAGGGGGATCAAATTACGGCTGAGCAAATGCTTGAGCGTTTTTTATTCCCGAGAGCACAACAATGGACCTTTATTCGACGACTTTCAGGTGGTGAAAAGCGCCGTCTTTACTTGCTGCGAATATTAATGGGCGAACCGAATGTACTATTTTTAGATGAGCCAACCAACGATTTAGATGTGGAAACACTGGCGGTCTTAGAGGACTATATTGAAACCTTTCCTGGTACAGTTGTAACCGTTTCTCATGATCGCTATTTTCTTGACCGTGTCGTCGAGCAAATGCTTATTTTTGAAAATGGAACTGTTCAACGTTATCAAGGGGATTATACAGATTATCTTGAAGAGAAACGAACGGAAGTTGTTCCAAAGAAAGAAAAAGAGCCATCCGTTGAGCGGAAAAAAGTTGGTAAGAAGCTTTCCTATAAGGAACAAAGAGAATGGGACGGAATAGATGAAAAGATCGCTTCACTCGAAGAGAAGCAAGCGTCATTAGAGGAAATCATTCAAGAAGCAGGTAGTGACTACGGTAAAATCGCTGATACGATGAAGGAAAAAGAAGTTGTTGATGAGGAACTTGACCAGACACTTGAACGTTGGGCAGAGCTAGCTGAAAAAGTGGAACAGTTAAAGTAGACAACGAAATGAGATTCATATGGAACGCTAGTAACGGACAAGTTAAGGGAGAAGCTAAAAACAGCTACCTCTTTTCTACGATACGATTACTAGCGTTTTTGTGACGTTTAAAGGATAAACTTGTCACATATAAAATGACCGAAAATGATTGATTGTGATTGTTTTTGAATGTATAATGAAAAAGTCTTGTAAGCAAAGAGGTGTATGTATGTTAACTGTAGAGAGACAAGAAATGATTCTTAAGCTTGTTCAAGAACGGGAAGTAGTGAAAATTTATGAGCTTATTGAAGCTACTCGTTCTTCAGAATCAACAATACGAAGAGATTTAACTGAACTTGAACAAGGAAAGAAATTAAAGCGCATACATGGTGGTGCGACGGTACTTCAAACGATGAGAGATGAACCAACGATGGCTCAAAAATCATTCAAAAACAGTCATGAGAAAAAGCAAATTGCTAAACGAGCAGCTGAATGGGTGGAAGATGGCGATTGTATTTTTTTAGATGCTGGCAGTACGACGTATGAAATGATTCCTTATTTAAAAGGAAAGAACATAGAAGTAGTCACAAATGGTGTTATGAATATTCCAGCGTTGCTAGAGGCAGATATTCATACACATGGTCTTGGGGGGCATGTGAAAAAAGGCACGTATGCGTTTGTGGGAAGAGGTGCCATTGAAGCCATTTCAAGTTTTCGATTTAACAAAGCTTTTATTGGAACGAATGGTCTTACACTTAATGATGGATTTACCACACCAGATCCAGAAGAAGCCTATATTAAAGCAAAAGCCATTGCACATGCTCAGCAAGCGTTTGTGCTAGCCGATCACACGAAGTTTGGTGACATTACATTTTCAACATTTGCTTCTATTCAAGACGTACACATTGTAACAAGCTCATACGTTGAAGAAGAACGAAAGAAGCTCTATCAAGAATTACAGAAAAGCACGGCAGTAGAGGTGGTAAAGCTATGATTTATACGGTGACCTTAAACCCCGCAATGGATTATTATGTGTCCCTTCCAACATTACATGTTGGTCATGTGAATCGTTCAACAAACGATCGAAAAGTAGCTGGAGGGAAAGGTATCAATGTATCAAAGGTATTAAAGAGGTACGGGACTCATTCCACAGCACTCGGCTTTATTGGTGGTTTTACAGGTGACTTTATTCATGAAGCCGTTATGCAAGATGGCATCGATTCAAACTTTATCCGTATTAAAGGTGATACACGCATTAATGTAAAGATAAAGGCAGAAGAAGAATCCGAAATAAATGGTTTCTCTCCTGAAATTACGATAAGTGATAAAGCCACTCTAGAAGAGCAGTTTAAACAACTAAATAAAGGCGACATCGTTGTGTTAGCAGGTAGTATCCCCCCATCGCTACAAGCGAATTTATATGCTGAGTGGACAGAACAATTAAATGGACAAGGTGTACATGTTTTTGTTGATACAAGTGGTGAAGCGCTAAAACAGGTTATCAAAGCAAAACCAGCCTTCATTAAACCGAATCAACATGAGTTAGCGGAATTAACACAATCAGTCATTACCACCAAAGAAGATGCGATTCCTCATGCCAAAGCTCTTGTTGAACAAGGTGTTGACTATGTTCTTGTTAGTTTTGCAGGAGATGGGGCGTTACTGGCAACAAGAGATGGTATTTACAGTGCAAATGCACCAAAAGGAGAATTGATAAACTCTGTCGGTGCTGGTGATGCGACAGTTGCTGGATTTATTCATGCTCATCATGAAGGAGCAAGTGTAGAGGATGCCTTTCGATTCGGAATGGCTTCAGGAAGTGCAACCGCATTTTCCCTTGGCTTTGGTGAACTAGCGGAAGTAAAACGTTTAGAAAAAGAAATTGAAGTGAGCACCATATAAGGAGGAAGATACGAGATGAGGATCTCTGACTTACTAAAGAAAGATACCATTATACTTGACTTACAAGCGGTTTCAAAAGCAGATGTCATTGATGAATTAGTGATGAAGCTTGATGAAGCAGGGCGATTGAATAATAAAGAGGATTATAAGAAAGCTATCTTAGCAAGAGAAGATCAAAGTACGACAGGGTTAGGTGAGGGAATTGCCATTCCACATGCAAAAACAGCGGCTGTTCGAACACCTGCCATTGCCTTTGGGCGTTCAATTGCGGGGATTAATTATGATGCACTAGACGGACAACCAAGTCAGCTGTTTTTTATGATTGCTGCTTCCGAAGGTGCAAATAACGAACACTTAGCAACCCTCTCGAAGTTATCGACATTTCTGATGGATACGACTTTTCGTGATCAACTGCTGGACGCTCAATCAATTGATGACGTTATGGCGATTATTGATAGAAAAGAAGCGGAAGAAAGTGACGAGGAAGAAGAGGAAGTTCAGTCTACATCTGCTGATGATACATTTATCATCGGTGTTACTGGATGTCCTACAGGTATCGCCCATACGTATATGGCTGCTGATGCGCTAAAAAAAGAAGCACAAGAACGAGGCTTTTCTATAAAGGTAGAAACAAATGGCTCAGGTGGCGTGAAAAACCGTCTTACAAAAGAAGACATTGACCGAGCTGATGGCATCATTGTGGCGGCAGACACGAAAGTTGAGATGGATCGCTTCGATGGAAAACGCATAGTCATTGCACCAGTAGCAGATGGTGTTCGAAAGCCTGCCCAACTAATTGATCGCTCATTAGCAGGGAAAGAAGCTGTTTACTCTGCTCAAGGTGGTCAGAAAGAAGAGAGTGGAGAAAGTCATTCAAGCGGTGGTTTTGGGAAAAGTGTTTACAAGCATTTAATGAATGGTGTTTCCAATATGCTACCGTTCGTTATCGGTGGTGGAATCCTTCTTGCCATCAGCTTCTTATTTGAAGTGGATGCCCTATTAGGGGAAGATAACGTCGTCACGAATATTCTAGGCTTTATTGGTGGCGATAACGCATTTGCGCTGTTTATTCCAGTCTTAGCAGCCTTTATTGCGATGAGCATTGCAGACCGTCCCGGATTTGCGCCTGGCTTAATCGCAGGATACATGGCGTATAATGGAGACGCTGGTTTTCTAGGAGGCTTATTAGCAGGTTTTCTTGCAGGATATATGGCTTTAGGTGTAAAAAAACTACTTTCCAATATCCCGCAGTCTTTAGACGGGTTAAAAACCATTCTCTTTACGCCAGTCTTAAATATACTCTTTACCGGCTTAATTATGTATGTCCTTATTACCCCACTTGCATCTGTAAATACGGGTTTACAAAACTGGCTTGGTAATTTAGGAACAGGGAATATGGTCATTTTAGGGATTGTTCTTGGCATTATGATGGCCATTGATATGGGGGGACCCATTAATAAAGCCGCTTATACATTCGGTATTGCCATGCTTGATGCAGGGAACCTTGGTCCCCAAGCGGCTGTTATGGCAGCAGGAATGGTGCCACCGCTAGGAATAGCTATTGCGACAACGTTCTGGAAGCATAAATTTACAAAACAGCAACGTGAGTCTGGACGAACCAATTATGTACTTGGTGCATCCTTTATTACAGAAGGTGCCATTCCGTTCGCGGCAGCAGACCCGGTCCGTGTTATTTCAGCAAGTGTTATTGGTGCAGCAATTGCAGGAGGGCTGACAGGGTTGTTCCAAATTACGTTGCCAGCTCCTCACGGTGGCGTGTTCACCATGTTGCTCGTAAATGATTCAACGTTCTCCTATATGGGACTTTATGCACTCGCAATAATTATTGGTGCCATTGTGACAGGCGTTCTATATGGCATTATGAAACGACCAATTGATTAATAGGTAATCGAGCCTGCTCTATAGGAGCGGGCTTTTTTGATTTTGAACCATGTGGGTATAGAAAGAATATGGTAAGCTTTTTACAAATAAAAAATAGCTGTTAAGGTGGTGGCTGTGTGAAGCAAATGGAGACACTTAATGTATTAAACTTGGAAACAGGACAGTTTGAAGGCAAAACCATTACAATTAACGATGGAAAAGTTACAGAAATGATGGAGGCACCAATTTCTCATTTGCGAACGTATGCATTACCTGGACTGGTTGATAATCATTGTCATATACAGCCTGCATATGCACCACTTTTTACAGCTGCTGGTGTTACAAGTGTTCGGAATACAGCAGGAAATTCGCTTCATTTAAAGCCATTAAAGGATCACCAGTACGCCTCCTTTAGCCCAACCGTTTTTACTGCTGATCGAGTAATTGATGGTGTACCCGGCTTATGGGGGAAGACGAGTAGTGGCTCGTTCTCTACGCAGTCTAAACATGACGCTATAGAAGAAGTAAAGCGACAAGTTGACGTAGGCGCATCTTTTATTAAAGTCTATGGTCGATTAAAAAGAGACGTTATGGAGGCAGTGGTAAACGAAGCTGCCAAATGCAAACTTGATGTTAGCGCTGACCTATTAGCCTCTACCGATGTTGACGCACGAACAGCTGCTAAAATGGGTATTCGTTTTTTAGAACATAATTCTGGAATCATTCAGTCTCTTATTCCAAGTTGGCATAGCTTGCTTTCAGAGAAAGAAGATAGAGCGTTACTTGAGAAAGGTTTAGACGAAGATAAGCTTTCTACCTTGTGTGAAGAATTGATAACAGCAGGGGTCGTAATCGTACCAACCTTAAGTTTATTTGCACAAGGAACAAAAGAGTCTCATTGGAGCATTTCAACATCTGTTAAAACGAGCGCGTTGACAAGCTTGGAGGAGCATTGGAACTATGTACGACCATACATTCAGTCAAGTAAACAAACACGACTATTGGAAGCGAGCAAACAAATCACGACCGCCTACCATGAAAAAGGAGGCACGATATTAGCAGGAACGGATTCACCTGCAGGAGTCGATACGTACCCGGGTCAGCTTTTACATCGAGAATTGCAATTACTCGTCCAATGCGGCCTCTCTCCTTTTGAAGCGATCCAATCAGCAACATTGATTCCTAGTAAACTTTTCGGTTTGAACAGTGTCTGTAAAGTAGGGGGACAAGCTGACCTTGTTATCTTGAAAAGCAACCCGTTGAAAGATATTTCAGCAACACGACTGATCGAATGGGTTGTGAAAAACGGTATGTGGCATCGACCAGAGGCGCTTATTGCTAAAGCCGAACAAAACCAACAGAAATACAATCAAGCTTCGTATGATAAGCAAGAACAAGTTTATTATGACTATATGAATAAACAGTATCCTCATTTAATGAAATAAAGAAGGTGTTCTAAATGGAAAAACAATTGTTCTTTTCAATGAATGTGAAAACACCCTTTGAAAATGAAGAACAACTTATGTATGAGCCATTTTGGCAACTAGGCATTTTAAAAAATGAAGAAACACGTATGCAGCGTATTGAAGCGTTATTAGGTGTGAATCAACTTCAAGAGGAAAGAACGAAAGTACGAAAGCAACAGCAGCTGCAACGAGATGCCATTCAAACAGCACTAGAAGTAGGGTTTGTTACCGCATGGATTGGGCCATCTGCTGGAGAAGAGCTTGCATTTATGGAGTTAGCAGAGCGTTTAAATCATTCAGAAAGGTTAACGCTTCGACTAGTTCCTGGACCCTTACACATTCATGAACGCGCCCCAGCGCTTTTTACCGAGTTGGCGCAACAACCTCCACTTACAAAAAAAGAGTGGAGTGTGATGGTCCCATCCTTTTCTAACGTAGAACATAAACAATTAGTTGAACGAATTGATCGGTTTACACACGAAGTACGTAAGGATGGCTACTTCGATCCGGAGATTCTTGAGGCATTAAGGCAGTTTAAGGAGCCTGTCCCAATCGAAAAAGTAGTTGCAACCGTGTACGCACAGCGCCCTGAATATCCAGTAGCGTTTTATTTTCAACGAGTGAGTGAAAACATTCGAAAAGGGTATATCAAAAAAGAGCAGCAGGCCATTTATTTGCATGACGAGTTGATGTGAGGAGGAGGTGTATGGATTGTGGAATTGGTCTCCTATTCATATTGGAAACGAAACCAAATAAAAGCTATCTTTAACCGCTTTCCATCCTCAGTTGTTACCTTTCGTATGGTAAGAAACTATTATTTCGTATATTCGGTTCAGTGGTCTGAGATGGATACAATGGTTATACGAGAAGACTTAAAAGAAATGGAATGGCTTTTGAATGAGGAATTAGGTTTAGTGCATTTTTATGAAAATCGAAAACGTGCATATTGAAGAAATGAGGAGATTAGGCAAAAAAAGAAGCGCATAGCGTACAGCCTTGCACTATCATTACAGAAAAAAAACTGTAAATTTCGCAGAAAGCCGTTATCGCAGCGCTTCTTTCATGTCATATTCTAAACGTGGTTATATAGTAGCTTTTTGAAGTTTGTCGATAAACGATAAGGAACGGCCTGTTCCGATGGCCACTGATCCTAAAGGATTCGGTGCAACATGTACCGGAACAAAGATTTCATCTGAAATCCACTCTTTTAGTCCGTTTAAAAGGGCACCGCCTCCAGTAAGAAGAACTCCTTGATCAACGATATCTCCACTCAATTCAGGAGGACAATCTTCAAGTGTTGCTCGAAGTGCTTCTAATAATTGGTGCAAGAGCTCGCCCATGGCTTCTTGAATTTCGAATGAATGGAGTTCAATCGTTTTTGGTAGCCCATTTACGAGATCCCGTCCACGAATTTCCATTGTCAGCTTCTCGTGCTCAATTGGTGCATAACCGATGTCTATTTTTATTTGTTCTGCTGTTCGCTCACCAATTAAAATATTGTATGTTTTTCGTACGTATTGAATAATGGCTTCGTCAAGTTTATCTCCGCCAACGCGAACGGAATTAGAAGAGACAACCCCACCATAAGAAATAATCGCCACTTCAGTTGTGCCACCACCAATATCGACAACGACATTTGCCGTTGGCTCTTCAACAGGTAAGTCAGCGCCAATAGCGGCTGCAACAGGTTCTTCAATAATATGAACGTTCTTCGCACCACAGCTACGTACAGCATCTAAAATGGCACGTCTTTCAACGGATGTTGATCCGGTTGGTGCGCAAACAACTACATTTGGTTTGCGCATGGCAAGTCCCATATTTTTGCTTGCTTTTTTCATAATTTCTTTTAATAAGCTAGCTGTAACATCGAAATCAGCAATAACACCATCGCGTAATGGACGAACGGCAACGATATGTGAAGGGGTCTTCCCTACCATTTTCTTTGCTTCGATTCCAATCGCTAATACATCTCTTGTATCTATATTAAGTGCTACGACAGATGGTTCGTTTAAAATAATACCTTTTTCTTTACTGTAAACTAAAATGTTTGCTGTTCCTAAATCAATGCCTATTTGTGCAGTTGAAAACATAACCAATCACCACATTTCCTTCTATTTCTTTGACTACATGATAGTGTACCAACTGTGTGGAGAGAGATAAAGTGAAAAAGGATGGAAAAAACGTTTCAATTCGATTTGGAGATATAAGTCGTAATGCCTGCTTTGTTACATAAATGTAAAGAATCACCTAAATATAGGGGCTTCAAAAGGTGGGGGAGGGATTCATGTAATGGAAACAAAATAAGAAAAATGCCCTCACTGAATTGTTTTGTAACCAATGGAAACAGGATGAAGAAAATGATTCGAATACAAGGAAATTTAATGCTTGTTATGATAGGCTAATTATAAAGGAAGGATGTGATCATGTGGGTGGAATTCTATTGTTCGATGGTGTATGCAGTCTGTGTAATCATCTCGTAGACTTCGTCATGAAACGAGACAAAGAAAAATACTATCAATTTGCATCTCTCCAATCTGAAAAAGGCCAATCACTTTTAAAAGAATATCAACTTGAAGTCGATTTAAACACAATGGTGGTAATTGAGAATGATAAAGCCTACGTAAAAAGTGATGCAGTATTAAAGGTAGTACCTAAATTGACTGGGGGTTGGTTTATACTAGGGGCTGGAAAGTGGGTTCCACGTTTAATTCGACATAAGCTTTACGATGTAGTAGCTGCAAATCGTTATCGCTTATTCGGCAAGAAAACCACATGTCGTTTACCAACTGAAGAAGAGAGAAGTCGGTTTTTAACATAATTTTTGATGAAATTCGTGATTTTTCTGTTCTGTACAGATGGAAGAATTGTGCTATAATTACAAAAAGCACGAGGGGGGCATCATAGTGAAACAGACTGAATTGCAACCATATTTGAAAGAGCGATTAGAGAAAGCGAAGCTTCAATTTGAGCGTACAATCGACTGTAAGCATACAGAATTTGACGATCTCTATCCGTATATCTCAGAACAGCCTACGTTTTTTTGGTACAAACGATACGTGGCTTGGCAAGAGCTGTTAACACTTGTTGAGATGGCTTCAGATTTTGAAGTGAACTGGGAAGAGCTTTTTCTTAAAAAGCAAACGATTTATATTAAAAAACGCATTTTAGATGCTAAAGTATTGGATAATTGGTATGAACAATCGACTGCCGATTCTGCACAATAAATAAATAGATTTAAACACTACTCCTGAAATCACGCAACTTGATTTGAGGAGTTTTTTGGATCCATTTGTAGCTCAATTAAAACCTTAAAAGCTCTTTCCTTACTTCTTGGAGAGTCACGGTCAAACAAATGATTTTCTTCTTTGAACGAGTTGCTTTCTGAAAAAAAGAAAAAGTATTCTATTACACAAGTGTGATAGATGCGTAGTTTTGACTATAAATTTCTTTTATTTTCTCCCCTATATCTTCTTCTAACTCTTCACGAGTAGGCATGCTATCGTAATTTTGGATGATATGAAACGTTTGTAACGATAAGAGTAAATAGGGGTATTTGTCCCCTTTATCTAACACAAGAACGAATAGTTTTTCTTTTTCCGTACAGACAAAATTTCCAATTTCCTCCACAGAGCGTTTTCGATCCACATTAATTTCCATGATTCGCCTCCTCTTTCCTTCAGTTTAGACAGAAAATGAACGTTTTAATCAAGGAAGTACAGGCGTAGTGATGAAGATTTATAGTGTGATACACTACATGAGTAGAAGAATAATAGAACTGGTTTAGGAATGTCCTAGTAGACGTAGTTGACCAAAGTGAGGCGAAGAAAAAGTGGCAAAGCAAAAATATTATGTTGTATGGGCAGGCAAAAAGCCCGGTATATATGAAACGTGGTCAGAATGTGAAAGGCAAGTGAAAGGCTTTAAAGGAGCACGATACAAGTCATTTCCAACAAAGAACGAGGCGGAACAAGCTTTTTTAGGGAAACCAGGTCAAGGTGTAAAAAAAACAGCCAAAAAATCGTTGCAGCGAGCTGAGCAAGGTAGTGGGAACGATGTTATTTGGGATAGTATTAGCGTAGACGTTGGAAGCCACGGGAATCCAGGAAGAGTAGAATATAAAGGTGTGGATACAAAAACAGGCGAGGTCTTATTTGAGAAAGAGCCAATTCAGCTTGGAACGAATAATATGGGTGAATTTTTAGCAATTGTACATGGGCTTGCTTATTTAAAACAGAAACAACTGTCAAAACCGATTTATTCTGATTCTAAAACCGCCATTAGTTGGGTGAAGAAGAAAAAAGCAAATTCAACATTACCACGAGATGAAAAAACTGAAGAGATTTGGTCCCTCATTGATCGAGCTGAGAAATGGCTAAAGGAAAATCCAAACCATCATCAAGTATTAAAATGGGATACAGAGCGAAATGGTGAAATTAAAGCTGATTATGGTCGGAAAAGCTAAAAGTAAACGTTTTTCATTTTGGGTAAAGGGAATATGTTAAAAGAACACATAAAAGGGGATGTGACGTTTATGTATGCAACATTAAAAGGTGTTCAGCAAGAATTTGTTTTTTCAGGTGCCATGAAATCTTTTCACGCTAGAAAGCAGCAGCTAGAAAAATTAAAACAAATGCTACATCAACATGAACAAGAATTTCTTAGGGCAGTTAATAAAGATTTAAACAAGCAAGAAGCTGAAGCATTTATGATGGAGCTTGGTACGGTGCACGCTGAAATTACGCATGCGCTGGAATCATTAGAAGAATGGATGGAGCCAGTAAATGTAAAAACACCTGTTACGCATACTGGTTCTAAAAGCTATTTGGTAAATGAACCTTATGGAAGTGTATTAATTATAGCGCCTTGGAATTATCCAATTCAATTAACATTTTCTCCTTTAGTAGGAGCGCTAGCAGCTGGAAACAGTGCAGTTATTAAACCTTCCGAATTGACACCTCATACGTCAAGTGCCATTGCTGCCGCTGTGCGTGCAACTTTCGCACAAGAGATTGTTGCTGTCGTGGAGGGCGATGCGAAGACATCGGAAGCCCTTTTAAAACAGGGATTTGACTATATCTTTTTTACAGGTAGTGTGGCCGTAGGAAAAATTGTTATGAAACATGCTGCCGAACATTTAACACCTCATACCCTTGAATTAGGTGGGAAAAGCCCGGTGATTGTTGCAGAAGATGCGAAGCTTGACTTGGCGGCAAAGCGTATTGCATGGGGAAAATTTACGAATGCAGGACAAACATGTATTGCGCCTGATTATGTAATGGTTCACGAATCAGTCTACGAAGACTTTCTAAAAAAGCTTAAAAAGCATACGTACAATTTGTTTTCTCAACGAACAAAAGAAGGGACGTTCACGCAAATTGTTAATGATAAACATTTTGATCGTTTAGCAGCCTTTTTAAATGATGGGGAAATTGTATTAGGGGGACAGAGTTCAAAGGAAGACCGTTTAATAGCACCAACTCTATTAACAGATGTTGATTGGGACGCCCCTATAATGCAAGATGAGATATTTGGACCCATCTTACCTGTCTTTCCATTTAAATCAGCAACAGAAGTATTGGTAAGAGTGCGATCATTACCAAATCCTCTTGCTCTATATGTGTTTTCGGAAGAGGAGCAAACGCAAAAACTGTACACCGAACAACTCTCGTTTGGGGGCGGCTGTATCAATGATACGATTATGCATGTAGCGAATCCTTACTTACCTTTTGGTGGGAAGGGTCCAAGTGGCATTGGGGCATACCACGGATATGAGAGTTTCCGTACTTTTTCTCACCAAAAGGGCATGCTAAAACAAACAACCGCTTTTGATATGCCGTTACGCTATAAAAGCGGTAAAGTTATGAACAAAATTATTCGAAATGTTTTCAAATAGGAGCGTGTATATGAAAGAGAAAATTGATGTCATTGGAATAGGAATTGGTCCATTTAATTTAGGGCTTGCTGCTTTACTCGAGGAAAAGACAAACGTAAAAAGCGCATTTTTTGATGAAACAAATGTGTTTCAATGGCATCCTGGAATGTTATTAGATGGGACCGATTTACAGGTTCCATTTTTAGCCGATTTAGTTTCATTTGCAAACCCTACAAGTAAGTATACGTTTTTAAATTATGCTCATGTTCATGACCGCTTAATGTCATTTTTCTTTTTTAACCGGTTCGACGTACCAAGAAAAGAATACAATGCTTACTGCCGCTGGGTTTCAGAGCAATTAACGAACTGTCATTTTGGGAAGAAGGTAGTAGATGTTCGCTATGTAAAAGAGGATGAATGCTACGAAGTGACGGTAAAAGCGAATCATCAAACAGAGCACTACTATAGCAAACATCTTGTTGTTGGTACTGGTAGTGAGCCAATGGTGCCAGTAGAATTGGAAGAAGGGTTGAATGATGACCTCATCCATTCTAGTTCTTATGGGTTTCATGAAGAAAAGATAAAACAAGCGAAATCCATTACAGTGATTGGCTCTGGACAAAGTGCGGCTGAAATTTTTTATAAGCTGCTTGATGACCAAATTGATTATGACTATGAATTAACGTGGTTTACTCGCTCACCAGGATTCTTTCAGCTTGAAGACTCAAAAATTGGTCAGGAACTCTTTTCGCCTAGCTATGTGGATTACTTTCATAGCCTATCGTATGATACAAGAAAAAAAGCCCTTCCGATGCTTGGGAACTTGCGAAATGGTGTCCAACAAAAAACCCTTCACAAAATTTATGACAAGTTGTATCACCGTAGTATTGAAACAAATCATGCGCCAGCACTTGTTCAAGCAACAACGGAAGTAAGTCGTGTAGAAAAGAGTGGTACGAAAGGATACACACTTTTTGCTAAACAATGGCAAGAAGATCATTCGTTTAAACATGACACAGAAAAGGTTGTATTCGCCACCGGCTACAAACCTAGACTGCCTCAATGGTTTCAAAAGATGCTGAAAGAGGTGGAAATGGAATCAGAGAAGGAATTTGCTGTGACTCGAAACGCAGCTTTACGGTTTCTTGATGGAAGGAAGAACAACGTCTTCTCGCTAACAAATCTAGAGCATGCGTTAGGGACAAGTGCAACCAATTTAGGGTTATCAGTAGAGAGAAATGTACGAATCGTAAATGAACTGGCTGGCGAAGCCATATATAAAGAAAGTCCAGGGTCCGTGTTTCAACGCTTTTCAAGCGAAGAGAATACGTAATAATGATTATTAAAAAAGAATTCTTTTTGCATCAGGTTTAAATGCTTCTTGGAAGGGGAACAGTTTATCATTGCAACAAGGGAATAGAATGATACCTGTTTTCTGAAGGAGGCACTACATATGACACGTTTAACAGACAATCAAGGTCATCCGATCTACGACAATCAAAATTCAAGAACAGCCGGACAACATGGGCCGACTATGTTAGAAGACTATCATTTAGTAGAAAAGCTAGCTCACTTTGACAGAGAGCGTATACCTGAGCGAGTTGTCCATGCGAGAGGCGTTGGCGCTTACGGCGTTTTTAAGGTGAAGACGAATATGAAACGTTATACAAAAGCCGCTTTCCTTGCAGAGGATGGAAAAGAAACGCCATTGTTTGTACGTTTTTCTACAGTTATTCACGGCGGCACTTCTCCAGAAACATTGCGAGATCCTCGTGGCTTTTCAGTGAAGTTTTATACAGAAGAAGGCAATTATGATTTTGTGGGTAACAATTTACCTGTATTTTTCATTCGAGACGCAATCAAATTTCCAGATGTCATTCATTCATTAAAGCCCGACCCACGTACAAATATTCAAGATCCAGATCGTTACTGGGACTTCATGTCTTTATCACCTGAAACAACAAATATGCTCATGCATTTGTTTACAGATGAAGGCATACCAGCTTCCTACCGAGAAATGCGAGGATCAAGTGTCCATGCGTTTAAGTGGGTGAATGCACATGGGAATATGGTCTATGTAAAGCTGCGTTGGGTTCCGAAAAAAGGTATTCGCAACTTATCAGGAGAAGAAGCAGCTGAAATTCAAGGGAAAGATTTTAACCATGCAACAAGAGATTTGTATGAAGCAATTGAAAAAGGTGATTTTCCAGAGTGGGATCTTTATGTTCAAATTCTTGACCCTGCAGACCTTGATCACTTTGATTTCCATCCACTGGATTCAACGAAAGACTGGTTAGAAGAAGATATTCCTTATCAACACGTTGGTACAATGACATTAAATCGTAATCCGGATAATGTGTTTGCAGAAACGGAACAAGTCGGCTTCAATCCGGGAAACCTTGTACCTGGAATCGAACCTTCAGAAGATAAGATGCTTCAAGGGAGAATCTTTTCTTATTCTGATACACAACGCTACCGTGTAGGTGCAAACTATTTAAATTTACCAGTCAATTGCCCATTTGCTCAAAAAGCAAACTTTCAGCGTGATGGTGCAATGCCAATTGGACAGCAGACAAATCGGATAAATTATGAGCCGAACCGTCACCAAGAAACACCTGCTGAGGCGGAAGGATACGAAGACTATAGAGCACCGATTAGCGGCACAATAGGTAGAATAGCGATTGAGAAGAAAAACCATTTTGGTCAAGCAGGAAAGATCTACCGTAATTACGAAAAGAGTGTTCAAGAAGCCCTCATTAAAAATATTGTTGGGGATCTAGAACAAGTAAAAGAAGAAACAGCTTTACGTGCAGTTTGTAATTTCTATCGAGCGGATGAAACCCTGGGTCAAGCATTGGCAGATCAATTGAATCTTGATATTTCTAGCTATGTGCAACATGCTGATCACTAAAGAAATCTTTAATTCAAAAAAGAACCAGCCATAAATGGCGGTTCTTTTTTGCGTCAAAGGATAATTTATTTTATGATAAACGAAAAAGGGGGAAGGTTATGAAAATTGTAGATTATGAGAAAAAATATGCAAAGGCGACGGCAAAAATGTGGAATGAGAGTCGTGAAAATTTTGGTGGAGACGACAAAGTTGAATCGGCAGAAGATCGTGATAAAGACGAGCGAAACTCAGGGAATTTGTCAACCATGTTAGCCCTTCAAGAAGACAAGGTTGTAGGCTATTGCGGGTTAGCTGAATTTAAAACGGATAAAGATGCACTATACATTCCATTATTAAATGCTCACCCGCAGCATATCGGTAAAGGGATTGGAAAACAGCTTGTGCTTGAGGCAATTAAACGAACGTATAAAGCAGGGTGGCCCCGCCTTGATTTACATACTTGGCCAGGCAACACAAAAGCGGTTCCATTGTACAAACGATGTGGTTTTTTCTGGGAAGAGCGTGAAGAGACAACACATTTAATGAACTTTATACCTCTTGTTTTGCAACATCCATTTATTAAGAGATCGGTTACTGAAACAAACTGGTATCAAGCATTAAAACGGGATTTAATGGTAAAACCGGATGTGGAAAAAGAAAATGAATTTTCCGTTTTTACGTATCGCTTTGAGTTCGAGCATGATGAGGTCTCAGTTGGAATTGAGCATTCAAGTCGAAAGGTCTATAAGATTGAAACCGCAGAGGCAATAGTAGAGTATTTGCTTCCTCATAAACAATTGTTCCCGAATCATCCATATGAAGCCACTCTTAAAATTCATAATAAAAAGAATTGCCCTCTATCTATTCACGTAACTGAAACGGTTGATAACCGTTTACACATGAAGATGGCAGTTGATGATGTACTGGAAAAGAATGAACAGAAAACCTATCGTTTTCCGTTTATTATTTCTGAGGTTAGGAAGGAAGATGAAGCAATTTCAGATGGCGTTACATACCCAATGGCACGTATGCCCCTATTTATGGATGGGATAGCTTGTCCATTAGCGTGTGGATATTCAATAAAAAAACCGTTTGCACTTCAAGCAAAACCACAGTTAGAACAAGGTAAGGTGTTTTTTCAACTAAAGAATCATCTATCGACAAGTCAACAAGTGAATGTGCGTGTGAAGGATCATCCGCTTATTCAATGGAATAATCAAAGGGAAATGAACGTTTCTTTGGCTGCTACTGGTGTAGAATCATTTACACTCACATGTAAGCAAAAACGTGCTGGTGTCGTACCATTGATTATAGAGCTAGCGAGTGAAAGCAAGGACGGACACGGATCTTTACGCTATACTGAGCAGGTTCCTTTTCTTGTAGAATCAGACGATACCATTGGGTTTTTCGAAAAGGAGCGAAGTCTTGTTGTTGTGAATGGAAGACGTCAACTCGTCTTTGATTATGAAACGTACTTTGTCACGATGAAACAGTTCGGTCAGGACGAACCTTGGACTATGCTTTATCCTAGCTTCAATGAACCAGTATCGAATGAACTTGCTCAAACAGGCTGGACTTCACTCAAGCCGGAAGTGACAGATAATGGTGTACTCATAACAATTAACTATCCTATTCATAATGGAGATGCGCAATTAACCATTGTGTACGAGTGGGAGAAAAATGGAATCATTGAAGCAAGCTATGTTCTTAAAAATAAGAGTAGAAACGTGTTAGATTTAAAACAACTGATTATTCCTTTTTACTTTCAACCTGATTCGATCTATTTGCCTATTAAGGGGGAAGTGGTGCATGTGTCCCAAATAAATCAAGTGTGGATTCAAGATCTACCTTTAGACAAGCTTAGTGATCCATGGGTGTTTATGAACTGGGCTAGTAGTTCTCTAGGAGTTGAGGGAAAAGACGGTGCAGAATGCTTAGAGATCGATGACGACTTATGCGTTCGTTGGACATTAGATCCGCTTCAAGTTGGGGAAGAATCCACTTCTAAGAAACTACTTCTCTATTCAAATGTAGATAACAGCATTGATCAATTTATGGCTAGAAAGCATACGAAGCCAGTTGTAAAACCATTAAAACAAGTGGCGTTTGCTGCGCATGGTTTCTACCATCGAGGTGGTGAGGTAAACGTGGCACTTCAAACGAATCCCAATCAACCAGATCATGGGATTATTACAATCGTTGATGACAAATCTGTTACTTATCCGTATGAGCCGATGAAGGGCACAGAAACCATTCAGCATAAGTTAAACCAACCAGACCAACCAGTAACGACACTTGCCGTTACTGTTCAAGGTAAATCCATCCGATCTACTCATTATTTGCAAGCGCTATATGTTGGGGAGAAGACTGTCACGACACAAATAGTGCAGGAGAATGGTGTAGATGTTCATCTTGTTGATAATGGTGTTTTCACATTTAAAGCTGCCAATTCGTTTTATCCGTCGTTGTATTCGATTAAGACGAAAAGAGAGTGGCTTCATCACTCTTTCCCTACAGCAGGTGCAAAAAGTTGGTGGAATCCATGGGGTGGCGGCTTAATGACTATACCTGCTAATCTACAATTGAGAACGGTATATGAACAAAAACGTCAGACAAACTTTGTGACGAGAGTGGATAATTGGAATCAAAAGTGGACGGGGATTAGAATATCAATAACCTTTTCAGATCATCCAATTTGGAAAAATGCCACGATTAGCCAATATTTTCTTACGTTGCCAGGCTGTATGTTGCTGACACATTATACAGAACTGGAAGATAGACAGGATCGAATCGATGAGCAAGAATGGTTAATGGGATGTTTTTTTAATCGTGATCAATTATTCCTTTACCCTACCGACTCGAATCAGCTTTCGTTTCAATTAGGAGAAAGGACACAAACTTTTGCTGGAAATCAATTAGAAAAAGTAGCGCGCCTCTATTGTGAAGAGACGGATGAGACGCTTCTTTTAGCTAGACCGAAGCACCAGCGCAAACCAGAATTTTATGAGAATAAAGATGTATTTTCGTACATGAGTAGAGAAACCATTGACTGGCATGGACCCGCTGTTTCGCAGCCACATAGTTTTGTATGGGCAAAAGGTTTAGCGCGAGCAGAAGGATGGGAATGGTTAAGTTCATTGCAATTTAAGGAGGAATAACGACCGTTGAAAATCATTGATGCACATGTTCATTTTTCAAGAATTCACACCTTCCAACGAACAGCAGTCGATGCAAGCATGCTGGCTTATGACCATAAAGGGATTGAGCGAGAATGTGAAGATGCGAATGTTATTGCAACAGTAGGTATGGGTGTGGAAGAAAGTGTTACAGGTGCTTTCCCCGATCATTCAGCTCCCGATTTAATGGGGTTAAACTTGCCTGATCGACCTAAAACAATGGGCATATGTATCGGGATAAACCCCTTTCGTTTTTCAAAGGAATCAGTTGAAAAGCTAGATGCTCTACTAGAAGAAAGAGAATTTGTTGGGGTGAAAATTTATTTAGGCTATTACCCATATTACGCATTTGATGAGGTGTATCAGCCTGTATATGAACTTGCAAAGAAGCATCGTGTTCCAGTTGTATTTCACACTGGTGATACGTATGCAGAAGGAGCGATATTAAAATATGCACATCCTTTAACGATTGATGAGGTAGCTGTAAAACATCGAGATGTTACATTTGTTATGGCTCATTTAGGAGATCCGTGGTGTTTAACGGCGGCAGAAGTAATGTATAAGAACCGCAATGTGTATGCGGACTTATCTGGTCTAATCGTGGGGACAGCTGATAAAGTAGCGCAGCATATGAGAAAAGATAATTCGTACTTTGATCATTTTAAACATGCGCTTATTTATGGGGATGCTTATGATCGTTACATGTTTGGTACCGATTGGCCGCTTGTCCCCATTAAGCCATACGCAGAATGGTTAGGTGGGATTATTCCAGAAAAGCACCATGAGGCATTCTTTCACGATACTGCGCTTCACGTATTTCCGAAATTACATGCATTGATATAAGCATAAGCCTGCCTCTGCTCTCATACGATTAAGTGAGAACAGAGGGGGCTTTTATTATGTTGAATTGGTGGACAAGGTATTGTAAGCAGGAGAAAGTGTTACTAATCGTAAGTGCTTTAACTGTTTTGTTTATGATTTCAAGTTTGTTCTTTTAACTATAACGTGCAAATCTAAACTATTAATGGTACGATATTACGGAATACGAAATAAAACCGTTTTTTTGAGGAGGATATGATGAAAGAAACTGTTCACTTTCCAATTACGTGGGATCTACATTCAATTTTTGAAGGCGGAAGCGATTCAAATGAATTCACAGAATTCTTCAACGAAACAAACAAGCAATTAGATCAATGGGTAGATCAATCGTCTGTTGAGGTGGAAGCACTAGTCCAAGCTATAGAATCAATTAGCCCAAGACTTTGGCAAACGGCTGCATTTGTTTCATGCTTAGCTGCTCAAGATGTAAATGATAAACAGGCATTGCTTCTAGCAGAAAACGTTCAAGAACAAAAAGTGAAAGCGCAAAAGCTTTATTTATTTTTAGAGGAAGAATTGCGAAGTATGTCAGATGACGCATTCAATCAACTGCTTACAAATGAGCAAGTGAAGCCGTCTGCTTATCTTTTAAAGAAAACACGTTCACACGCTTTAGATAAAATGAATACAGAAAAAGAAGAATTAGCCACAAAACTGGCTAAAGATGGCTACCATGCATGGGGTTCCGTTTACAATGAAGCTGTCGGACGAATGGTTATCCCGTTTGAAGAAGATGGGGAAACAAAGATGTTGTCAGCAGGTCAACTACATAATCGCTTAGGAAGTACAGACCGACAAGTTCGAGAACGAGCATCAGAGGCTGCTTTACATGCTTGGGAAGAGCAGGCACCATTGTTTACGCAGACGTTAAACCGTTTAGCGGGCTTTCGCTTAAAGCTTTATGAAGAGCGTGGGTGGGAAAATGTTTTAAAAGAACCACTAGAGCTTAACGGTATGACGGAAGACACTTTAAATACAATGTGGGCGACCATTACAAAAAATAAACCTGAATTCTATGCGTACATGGATAAAAAAGCAACATTACTCGGTGTGGATCAGTTATCGATTCATGATGTAGGTGCGCCACTTCCACTCGAAGATGCGTCAAAAAATACCATTCCATATGAAGAAGCGTGTCACTTAATTATTAAACATTTCAACCGGTTTAGTCCAAAAATGGCTGAGTTCGCAGAAATGGCACTGCGTGAAGGTTGGGTAGAAGCAGAAAATCGTTCTGGAAAGCGTCCAGGAGGCTTTTGTACGAACTTCCCAATGAATAAAGAAACACGTATTTTCATGACGTATGACGGATCGATGTCGAATGTTGCTACCCTTGCCCATGAATTAGGACATGCTTATCACAGCTGGTGTTTAAAAGACAATGACGTACAATCACAAAAGCAATATCCGATGAGTATTGCCGAGACAGCTTCAACGTTTGCAGAAATGATTGTAGCAGACGCTCTTGTTGACGAAGCCGAGAGCTCAGATGTAAAAAAGATGTTGCTAGAAAATAAACTGTCCCGTTCTCTTGCTTTCTTTATGAATATTCATTCGCGGTTCTTATTTGAGACACGGTTCTATGAAGAGCGTAAAAACGGTATGGTACCAACAGAGCGTTTGAATGAGCTAATGGTAGATGCTCAAAAAGAGGCATATGGTGATAAATTATCTTCTTACGATCCTTATTTTTGGGCATCAAAACTACACTTCCACATTACTGGGCAGCCATTTTATAACTTCCCATATACATTCGGATATTTGTTTAGTATGGGAATCTATGCGCGCGCTTTAAAGTCTGAAACATCCTTTGAAAGTGCGTATATCTCCTTGCTCCAAGATAGCGGCAGTATGAGTGTTGAAGCATTAGCAGAGAAACATTTGAATGTAGACTTAACAAAACCTGACTTCTGGCAAGAGGCTATTGATGTAGTGTTAGAGGATATTCGCAAATTTTAATAATCGCCAACGTACAGCCATGCGAGCTGTACGTTTTTTTTATAGATGATTGAAAAAAGGTAGTATGATGTTTAGCTCTATTCAAATAGGGAAGTTTGACTGTAATGTAGAATTCTCTAAATGATCAACCCGATCGTTATTGATGGGATAGATTTAGTAAAAGAATAAAAAAGTGAAATAACCACTGACAAAGGTAGAGGTTTCAGTGTATCTTAGTTATAAAATAAGGGAAGTGTCTTATTTTCCCTTTGCCGTGCTAATTTGTATGCGCTTAATGAATATCGTATGTGTGATGTATGACCGCATACATTATAAATAATGAGAAGTTCTGTTGTTTTTAGAATGAAAGGGGCAATAAAGGTGAAAAAAGCGTCGTTTTTCCTTTTATGCAGTGCAATGATGCTCACGGCTTGTGCTGAAGATCGAGAACCTACAGAGACAGAGCAGGTTGATGAGGGTGCCAATGAACAAGTAGAGAACGGTCAACATCAAGAGGATCAAGTTGAAACTGAAGTGGGAGAAGAAGAGACCGAAACGGATCATGAGCTTGATGACTCTTCAGATGATGAGAAAGAAAAGGATGAAGAGGACCAGCCTTCGGAGGAAGAGGAAAAAGACGAAGCCATTGATGAAGAAGACGTTTTAAATCCAGTAGACATCATTAATCGAGCGATTGAGGCTGAAACCCAATTTTCATCTTATTCACTTGAGTGGCAGCATCATGATGTAGCAGAGGATGGATCGGTGATGGAAGCGAAGGGGTTTACGCTCATTAAATATATGGAAAACGAAAACGGACCAGACTATTTTTATCGAGAGGATTCCGGTGTAGAATTAGAGGAGAATGACGCATCTACGGTATATGAGGCCCAAACGCCAGAAGCTAGGACTCTCTATATTGAAGGTGAAGATCAAGTGACTTTGCAAACAGCTTCTGATGAATTCGTTCCAACAATCTCCATCCGAGACCTTCATGAATTTACCAATCAAACTGCGCCCTATCAGCTGAGTTACAGAGGGATTTTTGAAACAGAGGGCTATGAGGCGTACCATATCTTTGCTGAAACAGAAAAGGGAGACACAGAAATTAACCTGTGGTTCGATACAGAAACCGGCATTCAAATCCGACAAAATGAATTTTTCGCAGGCTATAATGGAACGGTTTCTCGACTGACCATGTTCGATTCAGATGTAGAACTAACTGAAGCAGATTTTCAAATAAGCTATAGTAGTCAATATCCAGTAATTGATGAACGATAGTATAAAAAGAAGCCTCCTCTAAAGAGTGCTTCTTTTCTTATTGTCTAATAGTCGTGACCATCGCTTTGTAAATACGCCTTATCTTTAAAAAACAAGCGCCAGAACCATATAAAAACAGGTATTAAAATGGCGAGGCCGATAATGAAGCCAATTAATAAATAGTGGAACATGGTTTCGTTCGTGAAAGAATTGTAGATCGTTACGTCTGGATATAACAGATAAGGCAAGTGCGCCATCCCATAAGCTAAACTGGCAAGACCAAACTGAATGACGGTGAACAAAAGTGCCATCCGCGGCTGCCCCAATTCTTTGTTTTTTGATGGCCACCATAAAGCACTATAACCAATGGCGAAAGCAAATAAAGAGGCTGTATACCATCCCCATAGGTCCATAAAATTATCAAACATCCACGGCGCTTCTGGAATAAGCGTGAAAATCGCTGCGATAGCAATAACCAGTGTGAGTGGTCCGAGGATTAAGGCGTTTCTTCGATACGTTTGAGCAGTATCAAAATCCCCTGCCTCTTTAGCGTAATCTGCCATAAAGAGAGAAGAAATAAAAAGCTCAGTCATTAAGCCAAAGCCAATATGGGTATAGAATGCAGGGCTCAGCAGAAGGCCATCTAGTAGAATGTATTGTTGGTCCCCTGCAACTGTTACGAAGCCACCAATCGCGGCTGGTAAAATGCTTATTAAGATAGCGGGAATAATGAGTCCGCAAACGCCGGAAACAAGTGTAAGCACCCTTGAATACTTTTCGGTACTGAAAGCGTAAACCATAAACGCACTTCGAATGGTTAAGAGTAGCAACACTAGACAGAGTGGCACAATCATTAATGTGCCTAGTGTAGGAGCAGCACCAGGAAATAAAGCAACGAAGGCGACAACGAGTAAAACAAGAAACACGTTCGTCACTTTCCACGCTGGTGACAAAAAGTTATTGGCAATACGCGAAGCTTGAACATTATTTTTTCGTTCATAATACATTGCCCAAAAACCGGTTCCAAAATCAATTGAACCTGCCACTGCGTAAATAAATAATAGGATCCAGATTAATAAAATACCAACATATACGGATTCCATTCGCTAACCTCCTTATGATCCAATCGCATTCATGTCTTGTGCAAGCGGATTACGTTTAAAATAGAAATAAAGAACAAGACTTGTGATGACTAAGAGAACCGCGTAGAGTACAGCGAAAAAGAAGAAAATGATTCCTAAGTTTCCTGAAGTGGTAGCGGCTTCAGATGTTCGTTGAATGTTGAAAATGGTCCATGGTTGCCTACCAGTGCAGCTGAAAATCCAGCCAGTCTCAATCCCAATCATTGCAAGTGGTCCAGAGGCTACAAACGCAGCTAAAATCCACTTCGGAAACGCAAAGTTCTCCGTTTTCCGTTTTATAAACCAATACAATAATCCACCAGCCGATATGGCGATTAACCCTCCACCAATAAAGACCATGACATTAAATAAAGTGTGGACGATAAGGGGTGGCCAGTCATCTTGTGGAAAATCATTTAAACCTTGTATGACGCCGTCTGTTGAGTAAGTAGCCAACCAGCTTAATAGTCCTGGTATTTCAATTCCACCGATTACCTCATTTTCCTCAGGACTTGGGACCCCGAATAAGGTTAAGGGAGCATTTGACTGCGTTTCAAATAATCCTTCAGCAGCAGCGAGTTTAATCGGAATTTCCTCATAGAGCATTACTGTAGTGTCATGACCTGTTAAACCAGTCCATAATGACATTCCTAATCCGAAGACGAGCGCTAGAAGCATTCCTTTATGATGGTAGCGACGCTCAGCTTGGGTAATAGAGGGTTTCATTAATTTATAAGCCGCAACAGCGACGAGCACAAATGCACCTGTCATATAAGCGGTGCTAACAACATGTAAAGACGTCGCCCAAAAACTGGTGGATAATGCCGCAGAAAGCGGACTAACATTCGTTATCGCTCCGTCTACGATGTCGAAACCTTCAGGTGTGTTCATCCATGCATGAGCGCTTGTAATAAGAACAGCTGAAGCAACCGCGCCAAAGGCTATAAAAAACGAGCTAACTATGCGCATAGGTGTTGTGAGCCGGTCAGCGGCATAGACATATATCGCTAAAAATAAGGATTCAAGGAAAAACGCAAAAATTTCAATTTGGAATGGTAGTGCAATGACCTGACCAACGATTTCCATAAACCCAGGCCAGAGGAGCGAGAGCATGACCGCAACAATCGTACCTGTTGGGATAGCCACTCCCAGTAAAATCGCTAAGCCTTTTGTCAAGCGTTTTGCTAAAACAGCATAGTCGTTATCTTTACGAATAACCCGCATTAGTTCACCAAAAAAAATCATGAGTGATATACCAACGGTTAGGGTGGCGAAAATGATGTGAAATGCCATTGACGTACCGAATAGCATTCTTGAAAGTAAGACATTATCCATGTGAATCCTCTTTTCACTTTGTTTAAGAGGTAATTTGTGCAGGTGAAAAGAAAATATACAAAAAAAACTCTCTCAAGTTCATTCACTACTAAGAGTGAGTAGAACGAGAAAGAGTTCGTATTTAGTAACGACGTGACTTGTTAGAAGTATTGTCTACTGAAGCTCGATTCTTTTTAAGAGCACGTTCGTATAACTTGTCGTCTATTTTTGAAAGTGCGTCTGCATCTTTCAATAATTCATCCCGATTTCTAGCCATTAAGTCTTCATAACGAACAGAATGTCTTCTGCGCAAATCCATCACCTTTTTCTGAATATTTCCTAACATCAGTATATCACCTCTATTTGTATATGCAAGGGGAATTTGTTACAAATTTTCGATAAAGAAGATTTATGTCGAAAAAAGTCACTAAAAAAAGTTTGTGTATTTTTAAGAGATACACTTTACACGTAGGGTGTACATTTGGTAAACTATTCTGCATATATAAAAGAAAATATGGGTACGTTAAAAAATGGAGGGGAAGCTTAATGACAGAAAAAGATCGTCAACGTATGGAAAGTTTAGAGGCCAAGATACATGCGCTTTCAAAGGAAATGAATGAACTTAAGCAAAAATCCTATCCAAATTTTGAACAATTAGAAACGGATAAATCACTGGTGCAGACATACAATTAACCCTGTCAGCGAAATTTCGCTGACAGTTTTTTCATTCTTCTTTGCAAAAGCGTCGAAAATTGTTTTAAAATGATAGTAGAACAAGTTAGTGCTTAGGAGGATGAAGATAATGGAAAAGCGTAAATGGGGTTTCATTCTTGTAACAGCAGTTGTTGTTGCAGTAGCGTCTAAAAAAGAATGGCGGGAGCGAGTATGCATAGAATCAAAGCTTGCTTGTAAGCAAGCGCAAGAGGCGTATACATTCTTACGTGATAATCGGGAAGAAATGGTTTCTCAAGCAAAAGAGACGATTGAAGGCGTAAATCTTCTTTGGAAAGATGTTGCTAATGATGTTCGAGCAATTACAGAAAAAGCTGTCCATATTAGAGAAACCTCTGAAGAAGCAATTCATGCAGCAAAGGAAGCAGCAGACGAAATTAAAGCATTAAAAAAGCAACGGGAACTTGAATAGAATAAAAACAACGGGTTATTCTATACGTAAGGACGGTAGCTATGCTACAGTTCTTCATTAAAATCAGTTGTGCTAGTTACATGTTGATTGTCACACGTTTTCTATAACTAGAAGAGGTGGTTGCGTTGAGCAATGTAAATGTCTTTTTTATCATGTAAGACCATACATGATGAAGGAAGGTGTTTCCAAAAGACAAAAATCGACTCTACCCTAGAGCAGATGATTTTATTGCAACAACAGCAGCCAAGCGCTGCTGTTGTTTTTTTTGGTAAACATTCTCTTTTTCGATGTGGATAAAACTGTGGTAATTGTTTCACACTAAGCACATCAATAAAAAAGGAGAAAATTTGATGAAAAAGATAATGATCGCATCCTTGCTATTCCTGCTCATTCAATCAAATCTTACTTTTGCTGCAGAAGAGTCACCAAAAGAAGAAAATACGTTCATGATTCCCCAGTCTGTCTTATCGATATCAAAAGAAAATACTTATAAAAATCCGACTCAAGATCTTCCTTATTTACAACCAAGTGAATTGGCTCAGCAACTGTTGGATTCAACAAATGAAGAAATTGAGAACCCAGACCTTATTCGTATAATGAATGAATCATCCATCCAATTTGCCAAATTAGGATTTGCTATGAAAGCATCGATTTATTTAGGTGAATGGCCACTTGCTTATGAATCAAAAGGAACAGAAGTGAATTGGGAATATCAAAAAGTGAATACAAACTATATTGATAATCGAGGCGGGAATGCGCCAAAAACAATGTCGTATTATCAGGAACAACAAAAGAAAATAACCGGTGGTTTAACAGCAAAGATACCGAATTCTGAAGCGGTAGAAAAAATGATGATGATTTCTGCAGCGGAGAAAACAAACCTTCCTTTAGCGTTTGATACAGTTATTGGTCAAAGCACGGTAAAGAATAATCAATATAACGTACCAGCAAACCAAGTAGGGTACTTGTATGGCTATGTACCGGCTGTACATGAAAAAGGAGATGTCACATACGGAGAAGTCTATTTAACCTTACGAGGCGGTAAGCCAAAATTAGATGTGAAAAACGTAACAGAGCAAGGAATTGGTGCGTGGATTCCAGTTCAAGATAATTTATCTTTTACTTTTATGGCATCAACAAAACCTAGATAAAACAAAAAAGAAGTTCACTCAATGTGGACTTCTTTTTTTAAGCTATAGATTTGAGCTTTTTTTTGTAAAGTCAATGTCACTGTAATAAGCGTCACGGACAAGTAAGTTTGGTCCAAGACATTTTACAGCTGGACAATGACAAGATATCCCCTCATTTAACGAAGAGGTCTGCCAAATTCTATAAGCGTCTGGTAATGAGGTATGCTGTATGTTACCCAAATCAGGCGCATCCCCAAAATCAGTAACAATAATATCTCCAGAGAATAAGTTAATATTTAGTCGAGATCGCCCATCAGGGTCATTTCGAACCGTCACGTTCTCTTCTCCATACAATCGTCTTTGTAAATCAAGATCATCTTGGTTATCGGAACAAGGATAAAATGGCAATGTTCCAAACAACATCCATACATTCGGATCTCGATGGTCTAAAAGGCGATGAATGCCTTTGCGAATCTCACTTAGGGAAGCAGTCTCTAATGCAGATGCAAAGTCGCTTGGATACATTGGGTGAACTTCATGGCGCTGACAACCCATTTCAACAATTTGTTTATGAATGGATTCCAAATGAGGCAATGTTCGTTTGTTAATCATTGTTTCTGCTGATACCAATACCCCTCTAGACGTTAATGACTTCGCATTATCAATCATTCGGTTAAACATAGCTTCACGTTGCTTTTTTCCGGGCTTCCGCTCAGCATGAGCAAATCCAATAAGATGAAAGTCATTAACACTCCCATAGTTGTGTGAAATATGTAGAACATCTAAATAAGGGATAATAAGATCATAACGCTCTAATGGCATGGTTAAATTGGAGTTAATTTGCGTTCTTGCTCCACGTTCATGAGCGTATTTTAAAAGCGGAACAACGTATTCTCGAACGGACTTCATAGACATCATCGGTTCGCCACCAGTAATGCTAAAGGCGCGAAGCGTAGGAATTTCGTCGAGTCGTTGGATAATTAATTCTAATGGAAGTGCTTCAGGATCTTTTGGAGATAGTGTATAGCCAACAGCACAATGTTCACATCTCATATTACATAAAGTAGTCGTGGTTATTTCAATATTTGTTAATGAAAGTTGTCCTGTTTCAGCTACATCGATGTACGCTTCCCAAGGGTCATTTTTTGGTGTGATGCTTGTAGAATAGTTTGTAATCATTAAAATCATACTCCTTTACTCCAACGTCTATCTTATCGTATCTTGTCAAGAAACAAAAGACTGTTTGAGAGTATATGCATACTTTGTTAAACTTAAGCCATTGCATGTAAGTAAAAAGGAGAGATAAAATGGGCCGTGCCGTATCAACAAAGAATGAACAACTTGATTATTTACAAAAGCGCTTCGAATTAGTAGCATCTGTTATTGAAGGAATGGATGCTGATTCTGCTAGCGTTGAAGAGCTCGATTCGATTTTGAAAATGATTGACGATATCGAGGTAAAATGTCAACAATTTCGTAGAGACTGGCCAAACGCTTAAGAAGGAGGCGGTAACTATGAAGCTATATTTTATTCGTCATGGAGAGTCTGAAGGAAATAAACAGGGGAAAATTCAAGGAACGATGAATTTTCCATTAAGTAAGCTCGGAGAAAGACAAGCAGAGGCAGTGGCTGAATTCACGCGATCAATACCAGTTGATCAAATTTATACAAGTGATTTGACCCGTGCTCTTCATACTGCACAAGCGATTACGCAAAAGCTTACTCAACCGTTAAAGGAAACGACTCTATTACGAGAAGTACATCTAGGTTCCATACAAGGTAAAACACGAGAAGACATTTATACAGAATATCCTCATTTAAAAGGAAAACCGCTTGTTGGTGCTGATATAGAGGGTGCTGAAACAACAGACGACCTCAGTGAACGCTGTGAACAATTATTTTCTCTACTAAAAGAGAAGCATAAAAACGACGAATCGGTTGTACTCGTTTCTCACGGTGGTTTTATTAGCATGGTACTCACGTATTTAATTGTTGGTAAACAGTGGGGAGGGGCAAATCGCCCATTTGTGATTGGCAATACAAGCGTCAGCCTTGTTGAATGGGATCTTGAATCCAATCGTTTTTATATCGACTACACAAACCGAACGGCTCATTTAGAAGCAGTTAAAGCTGACCATCAAGCACGAAAAGGAATTTTATAAAATAAAAGACGCATACAATAGCGGTATGCGTCTTTCCTTCGTTTCTTAAGAAGTACCATAAGCTTGAAAGTGATCCTCAATGTCTTGTTCATCGGATCGCTTCAATACTTCTACTAATTTAATTTGGTGACCATCAAAGGCTTTTACTGTAAACGCATAGTCGTTAAAGATCATGGTTTCACCGACTTCAATATCGTACTTTTCTGTAAGTACCCAACCACCAATTGTATCGACTTCATCTTCGTTTAGTTCAACATGAAGCAATTTATTAACATCAGAGATTAGTGTCTTACCATCTAAAAGATAATGATCGTCATTAATGGTACGAATAAGAGGGTCTTCTTCCACATCGAATTCGTCTCTAATTTCGCCAACAATTTCTTCAATAATATCTTCAGCCGTTATCAATCCAGCAGTGCCACCGTACTCATCAAAAAGAATCGCCATATGCGTCTGTTTCTTTTGCATTTCTACAAGAAGGTCGTTGACTGGAATCGATTCAATTACGTTAATGACGGGGCGAATATAATTTTCCAATTTTATTTCTTCAGTAATGGCTGGGGAGACAATATCTGTTAGCACTTCACGAACGTTAACAATGCCCAAAATGTTGTCTTTATCACCGTTTACTACTGGATAGCGTGTAAATTTCTCTTCACGCATAATGGCTAAATTGTCGTCTAAACTATCTTCTATTGAGACGGCAGAAATTTCAGTTCGTGGAACCATAATTTCTTTGGCCAACCTGTTATCAAAGTCAAAGATTTTGCTAACATACTTAAACTCAGACTGATTAATTTCCCCACCTTTGTAACTATCAGAAATAATTAGGCGCAGCTCTTCTTCGGAATGGGTTACTTCATGCTCTGACATTGGTTTAAAGCCTAAAAGGCGTATTAAGATCCGAGCAGATCCGTTTAAAACCCAGATAAAAGGATAGAGTAAGCGATAGAACCAGACGAGTGGACGGGCAATTAAAAGAGTGACTTGTTCTGCTCGTTGGATTGCAATCGTCTTAGGTGCAAGTTCACCGATAACAACGTGTAGGAACGTTGCAAAGCTAAATGAAACAACGACAGCAAGTGTTGTTACCATTGCAGGCGGTACGACCCCTTCAAAGAATGGATGGAGCATTTGCTCGAACGTTGGTTCAGCTAAACGTCCAATTCCTAGGGCGGTAATCGTAATCCCGAGTTGGCAAGCGGATAAATATTCATCTAAATGCGTCGTTACCCTTTTGGCGTACTTCGCTGATCTCTTTCCAGCTTCTAAATGCGGTTCAAGCTGCGTACTTCTTATTTTTACGATTGCAAATTCTGATGCCACAAAAAATGCGGTTAATCCAATTAATATCGCCACAGCGATAAGGCTAAGTCCCTGTTGTATGTCCAAATATTCCCCTCGTAAAGAGGGAGTCACCTCCTGTAATGTTCAAAAAATAGGCTTGTTAAGCTTCCTAGTTTGGAACAACAGGCTAACGCATATTCTTTACCAAATGTGTAAACGTAGTGCGTACAATGACAATGTGTTTTATGTGAAGTAGATGGTTTCGCAAGAATAGCGGAAGCCCGACTCGATTGGGAAGCAAACGAGAAGTTCCAAACGATAATTGCACGCATGTATCGTTTTTCTATCTACTTTGTACTCTCCACCATCGAATCACCCCGCTCTCATTATTAAGTACTTATATTTTATGGGAAGTTTAGAAGAACGTCAAACACTTTATTTAAAAAAAATTAACAATTCAAAAAAGTGCTAAACGTTTAGTTGTTTAGCACTAGGAACGTTCAGCTCGTCCGAAAGTCAACGCAGTGACTAATCCGGCTAAGAACGTAAAAAATGTAACAAGGCCATATAAAAAGGTATCCGGTAACGAGGATGGTGCAATAACAAGTATAGATCCTGCTACAAGGCCTAACATAATAGAATAAGTAGCTTGCGTGTACGTTTTTAAGAAATAACGTATAATTCTACTTGTAAATAAAACACCAAATGCGACACCTAAACCAATCGCTGCAATCACAGGGATATGAAACGAATCAAGAGCGGAAATAGCCGTATAATAAGCGCCAAGCACCATTAGTACTAATGCACCACTAATACCAGGAAGAACAAGGGCCATGCTTGCTAGTACACCGGAAAAAAACAAATAAATGTACGTTCCAGCATTAAAGTCAGTAATGACCGTTTCTACAGGTTCACCGATAAGGCTAGTGAGAGCCATTAGCGTGAATGAAACCCCAATTAATACAAAATGATAAGGCTTAAATCGTTTATTCGTTTCCGCATGAGCTGAGCGCCATAAAAAAGGAAGGATACCAACTACAAGACCAACAAATAAGAACATTGTTGGAATAGGATGTTCTGCAAGTAAGTATTTAATAAATTTTGCAGTAATAAGTAAAGCGAAGACCATTCCAATTCCTAAAGGTATTAAAAAGCCTAGCGCTCGCTTTATGTTTCCTTTTGTAATGTCGCTTAATGAGCCAAGTAGTTTTTCATAAATACCCATTAACATTGCGATTGTACTTGCGCTTACGCCAGGAACGGTTTCAGTAACCCCCATTGCAAAGCCGCGAAAGAAATTTGTCCATTTAAACATGCACGTGCCTCCAATATTCATTCATACCAATTCCAATCAAACCATAGCGTATGTGAACATGCAAGTCGAAAAAAAACGAAAGATGTGTAAATCGAATAGTTTTTTCCGGTGAACCTCATACTAACATCAAAGTACAGTTTAACGGGAGGAACGAAATGAAAAGATGGATGGTTTTTATTCTTATATTCTTTGCACTTATCGCAGTAGCAGTAAAGCCAGCTCACGCTTTTGATAATACCAAGTATAACTGGAGCTATAAGCCTGCGCCTACTCATACACCAGCAGACACCGAGGAAACGTATAAAGCATTATTAAAGCAGTCAGACAGTTATTATATTGGAAATACAGAGGAAAAAACACTTTATTTAACGTTTGATAACGGCTATGAGAATGGCTATACAGAAACAGTTTTAGATGTGTTAAAAGAAAAAAAAGTTCCCGGTGCTTTTTTTGTAACAGGGCACTATTTAAAAACAGCGGAACCTTTAGTGAAACGTATGGTGGACGAAGGTCATATTGTTGGAAACCACTCCTTCCACCATCCGAGCTTGCCAACGGTAAACGATAGCAAACTTAAAGATGAGTTGGATGCTGTTAAAGAAATGTTCACAACCATAACTGGAGAAGCGCACATGCAGTATTTGAGAGCGCCTAGAGGGGAGTTTAGTGAACGCACACTCATGTTGTCAAAAGAATTAGGCTATACCAATGTGTTCTGGTCGCTCGCTTATAAGGACTGGGAAGTCGATAAACAAAGAGGCAAAGAGTATGCATTTGAACAAGTGATGAAACGAATTCATCCAGGAGCTGTCATGCTAATTCATTCCGTTTCACCAGATAATGCAGCTGCCTTAGGTGATATTATTGATGCTTGTGAAGAACAAGGTTATACATTTAAAAGCCTAGATGACTTAGCATTAAACCAACCATTACCATAAAAAAAGGAGCCGCAAATGCAGCTCCTTTTTAATTCATTTGACTATCGTAAGCAATGGCGCTTGCGATGGTTTCCAACGTTGACAAATCGGTTACGTCAAATGCAATCGATTCTTTTGTCCGTACAATCATCATACCAATTTCGGTGCTAGCAGCATTCTTTACTGGAAATTTTAATTCACCATTACATTCCCAACGTAAATCATTACTGAAACAAGAAGCGGCCACAAGTGTATGGTTTAAATCGTCATACATATAGATGCCAACCCAGTCAATATAAGGTACTGTCTCAACTAAGCTTTCAACTGTTTTTTCAAATACATAATTTGTGTCTTGTTTTTTGTAAACGTGAGCCATAATTTTTAGAGAAGCTATATCCGTAGGAATAGACAACTTATCACCACCTCCGAACACAATTACTTCTCCATTTTATCAGAAGTTTTCATAAGATGAATTAGAAAGTTTAGGAAGGGTAGAAAAATTTGTTATACTATGTAAAAGAAAAGCGCAATACATTAGGGTTTTAATTAGGAGGAAAAAATTTTATTTTTATGAATGACAAGGTACAAAGCAGTATTCAACTAACAAAAGGTCAACGATTCCCACTGACAATTAAACGTTTAGGTATTAATGGTGAAGGTGTAGGATATTTTAAGAAGAAAGTCGTATTCGTTAAAGGCGCATTACCAGGAGAAGAAGTCGTTGTTGAAGTAACGAAAGCAAGCCAACGGTTTACTGAAGCAAAGGTTCGGAAGTTACGAAAGGTTTCACAAGAACGTCAAGATCCTCCGTGTCCAATTTATAATGAATGCGGTGGATGTCAGCTTCAGCATATGGATTACACCGCAACGTTGCGTGGAAAAAAAGACATTGTGGCACAAGCATTCTATCGCTATACGAAGTTAAGCGAAGAAAAACTCCCGTTAAACGATACGATTGGAATGGACAATCCATGGTTTTACCGTAACAAAAGCCAATTACAAACGAGAAAGACCAATGGAAAAGTTGCGGCAGGTTTGTATAAAGAAGGGACACACGAACTCATTGACTTATCGGAATGTCTTGTTCAGCATAAAGAGCTTAATGCCGTAACACAAGTAGTAAAATCTATTTTACAAGACTTATCAATTCCGATTTATAATGAGAAAAAACATAATGGACAAGTACGAACCATCGTTACGCGAGTTGGATTCGAAACAGGGCAAGTGCAACTAGTACTTGTAACACGAACAAAAGAGCTGTCAAAAAAAGAATTACTCATTGAGCAAGTTCGAATGAAGCTACCTCAAGTCACATCTTTTATGCAGAACATAAATCACGAGCGAACTTCACTTATCTTTGGTGAAGACACTCTTCATTTAGATGGAGAAGAAACGATTAACGAACGATTAGGTGAGTTTGCTTTTGATTTATCTGCACGAGCATTTTTTCAGCTTAATCCTACCCAAACGGTGAAGCTCTATAATGAAGCAAAAAAAGCAGCGAAACTCACAGGAAAAGAAAATCTAATTGATGCATACTGTGGTGTTGGCACCATTGGACAGTGGGTAGGTAAGAATGCAAAAGAGTTACGAGGAATGGACACGACGAAAGAAGCAATTGCTGACGCACGAAAGAATGCTAAGCAACACGGAATCCATGCGACTTATGAAGTAGGAACAGCCGAAAAATGGATGCCACTCTGGCTAAAAGAAGGCTATAAACCCGATGTTGTGATTGTTGATCCCCCTCGAAGCGGATGTGATGGGAAGCTTCTTCAATCCATTGTAAAAGCAAGACCCAAACGAGTGGTTTACGTCTCGTGCAACCCATCCACTCTTGCAAAAGACATTGAACAACTGATGAAAAAAGGCTATAAAATCAAAAACATTCAACCTGTCGACATGTTCCCATGGACCGCACAAGTTGAAAGTGTAACCGAGCTAACCCTGTAAATACAGGGTTTTTTCTCTATTCTAATAACGATTGACCACATTTTAACCACAATGAGTTTTCCCGTGAAGATCTTTATAAGGTAGGATTTTGCTAAACAAGAATTTCTAGTCATTGTCCCCATCTTAGAGCTACTCTTATTTTTTGGTATTGGTTTTACTTCTTGTTTCGCGAAGGCGAGGAAAGACTAATGCCCATGTAAGAAATAGAGAGGTGGCAATTATTAAAGCATTTAGCCATTTAACCTGATCATCGTGAATTATGCTCAATGTTAAGTAAACACTACCGCACACGAGAGCTAATAGAAAAGAGTCAATCCATTTGTTAAATCGATACATGGCGTACCTCCTATGTTTTTCTTTTTTTAAACAGTAAAGGAAAAGCACATAGATCAACGGTTAATCCAGCTGCAATAACTAAATGAATGAACCAGTTCTCTACGATTGAATAGTCACCGAAATGAATGAGAAAGCAGTATGTAGAGGTAAAAGATAACCTCAAATAAATGATTATTCATTCGTACACTTAAGGACGTTAAAATATTAGAATAAGCAGTTAAGGGGAGTAGGTTAAACCCCTCCCTTAACGCTACTCTTTATTAAAAACAGTACGGTTTTTTTCACGTGATGTAACATAACAAATGAAATAAACGACTGTTGAAATGACTATAATTCCGAGGACTGATTGTGTATTAAGTCTTGAGACAATCATTAAAAAAATGGCTACTGCAAAACCTACTGCTAGGGCATTCCTAAAACACTTATTAGCGAACATTTTTAATCCTCCTAAAAATAAGTTATATCCATCCATACCTCGTATAAGGAGTGCTAAAACTAAGAATTTTTTCACACAAGAATTGATGCGGGTTTGAAAGAACGTTAACAACTGCGAGGACGTATAGTTTAAATAGTACTAAAATAACAGTGTGCTAATTGGATTTTGTCCCAACAACAAAAAGAAAGCAGACTTCTTTTTCAAAGGGATTCTCCAATACTAAAGCAATAAAGAGGACTTCCTTTTAGGTGGTTCTCTTTTTATGTATGTAACCTAATTGAACAACTATACAAAATTAGATGGAAGCTACCAAGATAAATAGGTAAAACCTTATAAACTAAGAAAAATGATGAACGACCTTTGATTATTGTTGCTTTATTTCTCTATGTATAGTGAAACAATGTAAAAAGGAGATGGAAACCTATGCAGGATAGTAACAGTAAAAACAAGCTTGAAAATTCAGCTTTTTATAGTGGTGTTACAACTAGAGAAGGAAGAAAGAACGGTACTACTTATTATATAACTACAATCGAAGTTTCAGAAGGGGTCACTCTCAAGCATGGGTTAGCTAATAACGCACAAACAGGTGAAACTGCAAGGTCATTTGCACAACGTAACTCAAATACAGTTACATTAAATGCAGGTATTTTTCACCCTACTCAAATGACTTTATCGGGAGTCAATATTGTTAATCGAAGGATTCTATCCGATAGAAGAACAGATAAAGCTAGATACATCCTTGCGTTTAATGATAACAATCTATTTAAAGTATTTCGACCTCATACTACAGCAACCACAATTTTGAACGAGGGCTATACGAATGCAGTTACTGGGTTTATCCCTTTAATAGAAAATGGTGCTAAACTTCCCCAGACTGTTTATGATGACTATGAGCATAATCAAAATCCTCAGCCCGCACAAATTTTTGGTCAAAAGACTACTGGAGATATTGTCATTTTGACTGTAGATGGTCGTACGAATTTTGATAGGGGCTTCACTTCCCATGAGTCAGCAGAAATTATGTTGCAGGAGAAGGTTGCTTTTGCTTTTACACTGGATGGCGGTGGAAGCGCTCAAACCATAGTGAGAGGTGCCATGGTTAATCGGTCAATCGATAATAATGGCATGACGGAAAGAAAAGTACCTGATTTCTTTTACATTCAAAAACCAATGAACGGTGTTTCGGCTCAAGATCTTCACTCGTTGGGATCTGACGTTGGCAGGATCTCTAAACGCCTTCAAGAAGTAGAGTCTATGGTACAGCGAATTGATGAGTACAACAGGGGCTTCATACAACTTCGAGGAGTGGAGGGTTATAAAACCCAAGGAATTGAAGTGTGGGAGGGGAACAACCGCAAAGTGAAACTGAATTTACGAGAAGAATTTCTGTCTTTGTACGATTATCAAAATGATCGAACAGTTTTTAGAGTCCAACCAGATGGTACGATTTCATCTTTAAAAGGGACACTAGGCACATTCCACAGTCAATCCAAAGCTTTAACAGATGCAAATGCAATAAGCGAGAACGGTCGCTACTGGATCAGACAAACTGGCGCTAAGAATGTTCCTGCCGGACAAACAGCCTGGATGATTGATCACTATCAGTTAAATAATGATGCTTTGCAAATAGCTACACCATTTGTACAATCTTCCATTGGATTAAGAAAACGTAGAAAGACTGGTGGAACATGGACATCTTGGATTAACGCCTAGCATATTGACTCCTTAGTGCACTAAGGAGTCAATATGCTTATTCATTCTTATACTAGATAAATTTACCTATTTCTATTGTATTGTCTAATTCATCTTATATATAATATCAGTGTAGTGTAAACGGAAGGGTGATATGGGATGGGTTTTTTTGATCTAAAAGCAATATGTGCGGTCTGCGATGGTGAAGCAGGGTTACATCGTTATAGAATTGCTAACAAAGAATGGGTTTGTCCTACTTGTTATAAAAAGGCTGGTTCTAGTTTAAAGAAATTTATTGCAAAAGCGACTGCCGATGAAATCAGAGAAGCTATAGCGAAAACTAGCAATAATTCAACAGAACTGGATCATTTTAAGGCGACAAAGAAAATTGGAACACTAGTAGAATTTGATGATCATCAAAAAAAATGGTTGGTATTGTCAGAAATACTTGGAAGAAGAAATCGTTCAATCGTTTATCGATACGAGGACATACTCGACTTTGAATTACTGGATGATGGCGAATCGATTGCAAGCGGTGGCCAAGGGAGAGCACCTATTAATGGAGGGTATTTTAGTCATACCGGAACAATGGCTGGAGGTTTAACTGGCAAGCGTAGAACCCGGGGTGTGTGTAATAGTTTACAAATTAAAGTAACGATGAATGATATAAATGATCCAGTCGTTTACATACATTTTTTGAAAAATGCTAAGTCAAAAAGAGATGAAATGGTGTATAGGTCTTTATTTGAACAAGCTCAAGAATGTGTATCGACGTTTCAGGTTATTTGTGATCGGGAGAATAATCAAAAGCCCCTTACTGAAACAGCTTTTTCAGTAGCAGATGAAATTAAAAAATTTAAAGAATTACTTGACGATGGAATCATTACAGAGGAAGAATTTCATAAAAAGAAACTTGAGCTTTTACGTTAAAAAGAACCCTTATTGGTATTGCCCCTAAAAAGTTAGAGTGCCAAGCTAGCATTTGGGGTGTAGCACCATTAAGGGTTTATTTGTATGACCGTAAGTTAGAGAGGCTTTTATTCATTATCGCTAATTAGAGAAGGATAGGTCATCATAAGGAAACTGGTTCCTTTTAAGAAGAGGCTAGAGAAAAACGCTAAAAAAGTAGAAATTCTTTTATTTTTCGACAGCAATATTTTTATTGTTGCTATATAATAAACATTAATCACATCCTACGTCACCGTAGTGAAGAGAGGGGCGTCTGTCTTGTCTAATTATCTATATCAACTTGTTAGCGATTATCTAAGTATAGAAGGGAATAAGCAAGTAGACATCTCAAAAGCAACAGGAATTTCGAAGCCGCTCATTTCTATGTTTGTGGATAAAAAAGGTCAGAAAGATCTGCAGTTTTCTAATTCCTTTGCTATTATTCGCTATATTGAAGAAGAAGATTACTTAGATGTAATGGATGATTACTGTCGGACGTTAACGAAGCCAATTGGTATTTTAAGTTCCCTCGAATATGCTTCGAATTTTAACAGGAGAGATTTGCTTGATGATTTGTTATCTGTTCATCAAGACCATAAAGGCGAAGTAAAGGAATGGATAGACATATACCGGTTTGAGCGGGATAAAGGTTTACTGACTCCAGAAATGGCATGGGAGAGATGCCGAAGCTTATTTGGAAAAGTGACCATACCAGAAGCGCTGTTAAAGCTGGAGTTAATTGAATCTACTTTAACATTCAAACATAATTTTTACGATATGAACAATTTTCTTGCGAGAACAGATCGAAAAGTACATGTATTGCGAGAAGGGTTTTTAAAAGATTCGTTGTTACTTAAATATGATTTACAACGAGCTTATGATAGTTTATATAACCGCATGGATATTCAAGATGCAATACAAAATGCGAATAAAATTCTTAAGAGCCCGCTAGCCTCGGATTTCATTGTAGCTAGTGCGAATCACTTACTTGGACATGCCTATCAAGGTCATTCTGTTGATTTGGCTATTCGTTATTTGGAGATGGCTCAAGCTTGTTATAAAAAAGCAAATTCAAAGAAACATGAACAGATGGAACAAGATATAGCATTTGTGTTGAGTATTAACAATGTCATTCATGATCGCTGTTTAAGCTGTGGAGATGAAGAAGAAGTTGCTCATCAACATTACGTTCGAGGGGAGGTGAATAAGGCACTACGGTTGCTTAAAAGTCAAAGTCAACTAAGTCCTTTTGGTAAGCTCTATTTAGGTTTATGTACAAAAAATGTACATCATGTGTTTGAAGGTTACGGCGAAATGAAGCAAAGTGGCAATAATTACTTTGCAACGTTCTTCACAACAAAGCTAGATAGTATAATTTAAAGAGGTGTTGGCGTATAAAAAAGGTAATGATAAGTATCATCGTTGTGATGTTATTTTTACTAAGTTCGCCGTTTGCTCAACTGACAACGGGTACTACACCTGATTTAGTTGAAGTAAAAGGCGGACCGACGCAACCCGGCGGAACTTAATAGGACTGTGAAACCATTCTAACTATATAGATAAAGAAACTACATTTCGATATATAATATAAAGACTCCTCAGAGAGTCTTTTTTCGTTTTGCTAGAGTTTTGTGGAGGGACGCTCTTATTTCTCGATAAAAAATGATGGTGTTCATAAACAGAATTCCCCCGATTACTCTGACGGTACGTGCAAGCCACTCTAGCTCAATTGTTACAGAAAGCATAGTGAGGGTTGGTCCAAGTGCAAGCAGTAAAAGCATGATCGTACGTATGACTACAGTGTAGCAAGAAGAATGAAAAGTAGGAATCATTTTAATTGTAAAGGGGTAAAGTGGAGTAGTGCGAGGACAACAATATTTATTTGAACTAGGCATTTGTTTTAACCGTGGTACAATCGTTACATAAGATAAAAGAAAAACGTCCACGGAGTGTGAGGAGTCATGCAGTTATACAAGACACACATTATTCATCCCCATACCCACGTACCTCTTATTGTATATTATAATCAAACAGAGGGATTTGTTAGCTTTGAGCGAGATGAAAAGGTTTTAAAAGCAATTTATAATGTAAAGCGTGACTTGGCATTAAACAAGCAGTTTCAAGAGAGTCTTCGAAGAGCTACACAACTTTGTCAAACTCAATATCCACTTGATACGTTAAGGCAAGCAGAGCAGTTCTTAAAGAAGCTTGGTATTGAGGAACAAAGTATAAAGTTCGAGAAAGTGCTGCTTCATTAAACTAGCGCATGGTGTCAGGATTGACTGAAACCATGCGTTTTGTCATTAGTTTAACAGTTGTTTGAGTGCGACTTCCAGTTCGTTGTACTGAAATGTGAAACCGTGTTGAATGGCTTTACGAGGAAAGATGTAGGCTCCATCAAGGATAAGCGTACTCATTTCGCCAAGAGTGGTCTTTAAAGCAAAAGACGGTGCAGGCAGCCAATGGGGACGATTCATTACTTGAGCAATGGTTCGATTTAGTTGATTCATGCGAACCGGGTGAGGGGCTGTTGCATTTAAAGGACCAGAGATCGCTTCTTTTTCAATAGCAAATAAGAATAAACGAATTAAATCGTTACTATGAATCCAAGACATCCATTGCTTTCCTGATCCTACTTTCCCGCCGACAAAAAGTTTGTAGGGGAGAAGCATTTTCGGAAGTGCGCCTCCTTCTTCATCGAACACAATGCCAATTCGCATATATACTGTTCGAATACCAAATTCTGAGGCTAAGGATGCGGCATTTTCCCACTTTTGGGTTACCTCACCAAGAAAAGGTGTGTTCGCCGGCTCATCCTCTTCTGTAAATTGTTTTGTATCAGAATAGCCATAGTAGCCCATAGCTGAACCATTAACTAAAACAGTGGGCTTTTTCTTCAGTTGTTTCATTATGGAAATGAGTTCGGTGGTTGCTTCTAGTCGGCTTGAGAGGATACGTTCTTTTTTTAATGCTGTCCACCTGCCCATGATTGATTCTCCTGCCAAATTAATAAATGCGTCTGTTCCTTCTAAATGCTCAGCAGGAGTGGCCTCTGGCTGAAGCCATTCTACATAGGAAACGTGTTCTTTGTTTTGCTTATTTGCTGCATTTCGCGTTAAAATAGTGACGGAATGTCCTTGTTCGACTAAATAGTGTGTTAATTTTTGACCAACTAATCCCGTACCTCCAGTAATAGCAATGTTCATGTTTTAAGCTCCTTTATAATTGTTTGTTTTTGTTATACCCTTTACCGTAACGAATAACACGTTAAGGCATGACTAATAAAGAAAGGAGCGAGATTGTTGCCGACTATATCAAAGATTACGGTGCAAAAAAAGGCAAAGCAGCGATACAATATTTATGTACTTGATCGTCAAATAGAGCGTTATTCATTTAGTGTTGATGAAGACATCCTTATTAACTATAACCTGCGCAAAGGGATGGAGCTTGATGAAGCGGCTATGAAAGAAATTGCCGAAGCAGACGAGGCAAAGAAGACGTTTCACTTGGCCGTTCATTATTTATCTTTCCGAATGCGTTCTGAAAAAGAAATGAAAGAGTATTTAGTAAAGAAAGAGCGGGAAGAGAGTCATATCTCGCAAGCCATTCAGCGGTTAAATTCGGAAGGATTGATCGATGATTTGGCGTTTTCACATGCTTTCGTTCGATCAAAAGTAAATCAGGGTTTCATTGGACCGACTAAATTAAAGCAGCAACTTTATGAAAAGGGTGTTGCTGAAAAACATATAGAAAGTGCTTTGAGTGAGTATGATGTTGAATGGGAAATCAATCGTCTTCAACGGTGGAAGGACAAGCAAGATCGAAAATCGGGTATCGTTAAAGATTCAAAACAGCAACAACTAAAAAAATGGCAAACCCAGCTTATGACGAAAGGCTTTAGTTATGAGGCTATAAGCCAACTAATGCGCACATTTACAGATGAAAAGAACAACGAAGAAGAGCGGGAAGCATTAGCGTATCAAGGAGAAAAATTGTTTCGGACTTATAAAAAAAGATATACTGAACCTTTTGAGTTAAAACAGAAAATGATTCAAGCATTATACCGAAAAGGTTTTTCGTTTGACGATTGTAAAGCGTACGTAGATGAACAAATGAGAGGAATGTCTGAGTAAATGGAAAAGCGATTTAGTGACATGGATGAATATGAGCTAAAGCTAGAAATTTCAATGTTAAACGAAAAAGCTAAAAAAGCTGAGCAGTTAGGTAATAGTAATGAATTTGCCGTTTATGAAAGAAGAAAGACGATTGCACAGTCTTATTTAGTAGACCCAGAATCCATTGAACCTGGACAAGCGTATCGAATGACTGATGGGGTTACAATATTCGAAGTATCGTATATGAATGGCCGTTTTGCTTGGGGGTATCGAACAGGTGAAAGGGAGTTGGCAGGAGTTCCGATCTCATTATTAGCTGATAAACTAACGGATTAGTAATAAAAAGAGGCTTTCGTAATGAAAGCCTCTTTTTATAGCGCTAGGTACGTTTTCGCATCTGCGCTTCAAGCACGATATTGTGTTGACTTTGTTGGGTTTCACCATTCACTTGGTGGAAGGCGTGCTTTGAATTGGCACGCGGTGACATGAACGGATCTTGGTACAAACTGCTAAAACGCGATTGACTTTTTTCCTTACCCATGAATCATTCCTCCCAGTATTAAAACGTTTTAAAGTGGTTGGACGAACTCATTCGTTCTTTTGGACGATCATTAATCGATCCATCCGGGCGCTTAGATGCGTTTGCATCAGCGTTATCGGCTTCTTTGCCATCAAACGAAATCGGATTTGGAAAGTTTTTCGCTTTATTTCGCACTCGTGAAACCCCCTCCGCCTTATCGGCTTACCATTAATATGACCGAATGAGCAGCTAATTATTGAAGGGAATTATAACCAGGTCATGTAATAATTTTTAACTTCTTTCTTAACGTTTCTTCACTGTAGACCCACCCTGTATAAGAGGTTATAACGTTTAGCTGTTCATCCATCTTAACGATTGCAACAAATGGATAATATCCGTTGCTGCGATAGCGTAGGTCAACAAAACGCACTTCATAGCCGTTGTCATCTGTTGCCTCCATCTCCCAACGATAGGTTGGTGAAAAAGAGAGGAATGCGGCTAAATTTTTGTCTGAACGTGCTGCTTGCATAACACGATCGTTTGGAATCGGATCAAACGTATAGCTTTCAAAGAAATGAATAACCCGATCTTTTGATTGTGCAACGTACAGCATTTCGGGTGTTCGGATGACTAAATGCCATCTGTGCCAACGAATCGTTGGAGATACAAAAATGTGTGAAGCGTTTGGGTGTATTTGTCGTGCTTGGCGAACAACTTTTTGTTTTTGTTTATAACGCCAAACATAGTAACAAATGAGAAACAAATAAATCCCAATAAATGCTGGGCCTGGTGGTAGACCAATAATCCAAAGCATAATGCCGAAAACATGAGAGCCGAAAATAACAGGGTCAAAAATATTAATAACACCAAGTGCAATCCACCTGTTGCTTATCGGACGCAATGCTTGGGTCCCATATGCGTTGAAAATATCAACAAACACATGTAAGAAAACGGAGATAGCGGCCCATAAAAGCAATGTCGGCCAATGAGCGTCTTGAAAAAAGAGCATCAGACCACCTGAGATAATAAACGGCCAAAGAGACAATGCTGGTAATGAATGGGTAATACCTCGGTGGTGACGAATATAAACGGCATTATTTCGTAATTTAAGAATTGTATCGAAATCGGGAGCATTTGAGGCTACTAAGGTTGTAGCTAAAACGGCTGTCGCCATATAAGGAGATGCTGAGACATTTGGATCTAACGTCGCAAGTCCAGCCAGCCCCACACCCATAACAATATGTGTGGATGTATCCATTCTCTTAAACATCCTCCTTTAATTGTGAAACATTTGAACGTTATTAAGCGCTACAATTGTTACGCATTTTTTTAACTTATGCTATAGTTATACCCGTCGTGAAGTAAACTAAGCATCCTTTCATGATGAATGTATTGATCCGACAAGTCAAGATAGTAGGTGATTGTTTGAAAAACCTTAATCAACATAAAATAGAGTCGTTTCAAACCAATTTAGTTCATTGGTATGAGCAACATAAACGAGATCTCCCTTGGAGAAAAAATCAAGATCCTTACCAAATTTGGGTTTCTGAAGTCATGCTTCAACAAACAAGAGTCGATACTGTTATTCCTTATTATGAACGTTTTATGCGATTGTTTCCAGAAATGGACGATTTGGCCTATGCAGAGGAAGACGCGATTTTAAAAGTGTGGGAAGGTTTAGGCTACTATTCCAGAGTGCGTAATTTGCAAAAAGGTGTTCGTGAAGTGGTAGAGCATTATGGAGGGCAAGTACCAAAAAGTAGAAAAGAGATGGAATCATTAAAAGGTGTAGGTCCATATACAGCAGGGGCTATTTTAAGTATTGCCTATGATTTGCCAGAACCGGCAGTAGACGGGAATGTCATGCGTGTGTTATCACGTGTATTTCATGTAACAGATGATATCGCTAAGCCGAGTACGAGAAAAATTCATGAAGCCATTCTATACGAAGCGATCGATAAAAACAATCCGTCTAGTTTTAATCAAGGGTTAATGGAGCTAGGCGCACTTGTCTGTACACCTACATCACCTGGTTGTTTACTCTGTCCAGTAAGGGAACAATGTGAAGCATTTTCTTTAGGACTGCAAGAAGCGTTGCCGATAAAAAGTAAGAAAAAGAAAGCAAAAACAATTCATTTAGACGCGTTCCTTCTCATTGATCAAGACAAGAAAGTCTATATTGAAAAACGCCCGTCTGAAGGATTATTAGCTGGGTTATGGCAATTGCCAATGCTGCCACAAGCGTCTTCAGACGATGAAAGACAAGAAAGTCTTCAACAGGCGTATGAAATAACAGAAAAAGTTCATAAGCAACCTTTTCATGTAAAACATGTTTTTAGCCATATTATTTGGGAAATTGATCTTTATATAGGTGATGTTTCTTTATTAACAGTTCCAGAGCAATGGAAAGCTGTATCGAAAGAAGAAATAGAAGGATATGCGTTTCCAGTATCCCAACAAAAAGTTTTAAGCTATTGTCTAGAGGAGGGTTTAATTTGAATCTGCAGTTAAAAGGAAAGACTGTATTTGTCACAGGTGGAACGAAAGGGATAGGCAGAGCGATTGCGCTTGCATTTGCTGATGAAGGATGTAAAGTGGCTGTATGTGCAAGAGGAGAAGGGGAAACGTTTCCGACTGACATTCCCGTAATTTTAGGGGACGTGACCAAATTTGAAGAACGAGAGCGGATTTTTCAAGAAGTGACAGCACGAATTGGTCCAATAGATATTTTAATTAATAACGCAGGCGGAAGTAATGGTGCGGAAATTGAGAAGACCACAATGGATGAATTTCAACAAGCGTTTGAATTAAATTATTTTTCTGCGGTCCATTTTTCGAAACTTGTTTTACCAGGAATGAAAGCAAACAAAGAAGGCGCCATTATTCAAGTTAGCTCCATTTTTGGTCGCGAGTCAGGTGGAAAAGCAACGTATAACAATGCAAAAGCAGCGTTAATTAGTTTCACTAAAGCATTAGCTGATGAAGTCATGCATGAAGGCATTCGCGTTAATAGCGTTGCACCAGGAAGCGTTTTACATCCTACTGGTAATTGGCAGAAACGCCTTGATGAAAATCCAGAAAAAATAAACCAGTTTGTACAAACGAACATTCCAGCAGGGCGTTTCGGTAAGCCTGAAGAAATTGCGGATGTCGTCGTATTTTTGGCTTCTTCAAAAGCTAGCTGGGTAACTGGGTCGAGTTTACAAGTTGATGGTGGACAATCAAAAATGAACATGTAGATAGGGATGAAATCGAATGAATGAACGGACAACCACCCTTAGATCGGTGTGGAGGTCAGGTACTCGATAGATAGACAGGGCTAATTCGCTAAAGGTTTACGAATGAACTTAAATGGAAAAGCCCTGTTTGACTATTATAAACCTGGTGTTGTATCGTCTTCGTTTTGCAAATGGATTTCAGAAATTTTCTGTTTGGTTTCTTCTGTTCCTAATGCATAAAGTCGATCGTATATATCATTCATACCAGTTTGATATTCGTCTTTATCAGCATCAGCTGTTACATCATCAAAGTGCTTAAAGCTAAAGAGGTTTCCCAGCTCCACATCGTGCTTATGAACTTCACGAAGGAGCCGTTCAAATTCTTCCTTTTCTGCTTCAGTAGCAGAAATTTCGTATTCAATTAATTGTCCATCATCTACTTTTGTTAAGCTAATCGTGTCCATACTAATTGGATTTAGATTAACGTAGTAAAGTTGTTTGCTATTATCCATCGTTTTGCTCCTTAATCATAATGAACTTCTGTCCCGCTGGTCCATGTAGCTTGTTGATGAAGTCCACCACGCTTTTCGATTTCTTCAATAATGGCTTTATGCTTTGAATTTCCTTGTACGTTTAGATAAGCAGTCATTTGTTGCATTCCGTGGTGAAAGAAGGCTAGTTCTTTATCAGTCCAATCTTCTGGCTTTACCATTTCTAATTCAGATAAATCTCTTCCTACATACATGGCGTATCCCTCCTATTGTTATTAGATTGTCTGTTATAAACGGTGCCTATACGTTATAATGAGTCGAATAGACACAGTAAATAATTGGAGGATTACATATGGAAAGAAAAGTTGCATTAATTACTGGAAGCAGTCGTGGAATTGGTAAAAAGATTGCCATTAAACTTGCTCAACAAGGCTATAATATTGTCATTAATTTCGCGAGAAGCCGTTCTCAAGCAGAAAAAACAGCTGAAGAAATTCGTGCATTAGGTGTAGACGTGTTAACGATAAAAGCGAATGTTGGCAAGCAAGACAAAATTAAAGAGATGTTTACGGAAATTGATGAGCGTTTCGGACGATTGGACGTTTTTGTTAATAATGCAGCTTCTGGCGTTTTGCGTCCTTTAATGGAGCTTGAAGAAAGCCATTGGAACTGGACAATGGACATTAATGCAAAAGCACTTCTTTTTTGCGCTCAAGAAGCAGCAAAACGAATGGAAGTAACAGGCGGAGGGAAGATCGTTAGTTTAAGCTCACTTGGCTCCATTCGTTATTTAGAAAATTATACAACAGTAGGTGTATCAAAAGCCGCTGTTGAATCATTAACACGTTATTTAGCTGTTGAACTCGCTCCTAAAGGCATTGTTGTGAATGCCGTTTCTGGTGGTGCTGTTGATACAGATGCATTAACCCATTTTCCAAATAGAGAGGAATTGCTAAAAGATGCTGCTGAGCGAACACCGGCAGGAAGAATGGTTGAAGCAGATGATTTAGCAAAAGCAGTTATGTTCTTACTATCAGACGATTCCAGTATGATTTGTGGTCAAACGATTATTGTAGATGGTGGCATTTCGCTTCTGGCATAGCTTCAAAAAATGTTTGTATAGAAATCACCTCCTCGGGAAAAGTTAAATAGCGTGGAGGTGATAACCATGAACAACAAAGCATCTAAAACAAACAAAAACCAAGTGAAGAAGCAAAACCAAGCTTCTGAACAAGGGTACAACGCTGAATTCGCAAGTGAAACAGATGTACAAGAAGTGAAAGAGCAAAACGCTCAGTCAGCTTCTAAGAAAAACCAACAGTAATTGTTGGGAAAGAACACCTTTTTCCATTCGGAAGAAAGGTGTTTTTTTCTGTCACATTCCTTCTATATTTGCGTTATAGAGTGTTTACGTTTTAAATAAAGTATGAACATTGTATAATATAAATGTAGAGTAGCGTTGGATAGTAAACAATTTGGTAAAAATAACACCGAAAGGAGAAACGTATGAGCTTTCCTAAGGAAGGCAGCACCATCCAAATACAAAGTTATAAACATAATGGTACGCTTCATCGAATATGGGAAGATACAACGATTTTAAAAGGGTCTTCCAAAGTAGTGATTGCGGGTAATGACCGAATCATTGTACGAGAATCTGATGGTCGGCATTGGCGCACAAGGGAACCAGCGATTTGTTATTTTGATGCGGACCAATGGTTTAATACAATTGGTATGATTCGCGCAGATGGGATTTATTACTACTGCAATATTGGAACACCATTTACATGGGATGAAGAAGCACTTAAATATATTGATTATGACTTGGATATTAAAGTATATCCTGATATGACGATGAAGCTGCTTGATGAAGATGAGTATGAACTGCATAGCAAATTAATGCATTATCCTCCTGAACTTGACGCGATCTTGAGACGGAGTGTAGATGAATTAATTTCTTGGATTCATCAACGTAAGGGTCCATTTGCACCTCAATTTGTTGAAAATTGGTATGAACGGTATTTGCAATATCGGTAAAGGTGAGCTTGTGAAAGCAAGCTTACTTTTTTCCTGAGAAAAGAGGTTTAACTTGAATACGATTAAACGTTATATGTTTTTTGTGAAACCATACAAAAAGCAAATTGGTATTACCATTATCATTGGCATCTTAAAATTTGGGATTCCGCTTTTATTCCCTCTAGCCATGATGTACATCATTGATGATATTTTACTAAACGAGACGATGACAACGGATGATCAGTACAATCAACTATACTGGATACTTGGTGGAATGGCTGTACTTTTCATCGTATTACGTCCACCAATTGAATATTACCGCCAATATTTTGCTCAGTGGATTGGAAACCATATTCTATTTGATATACGCGATCATCTATTCACCCATATACAAAAGCTAAGCTTACGATTTTACTCTAATCGTAAAGTGGGAGAAATTATTTCTCGTGTTATTCACGACGTAGAGCAAACAAAGAATTTTGTTATAACAGGTCTAATGAACGTATGGCTTGATTTAGCAACCATTGTGATTGCCATTATTATTATGTTAAATTTAAATGTTTGGTTAACGCTCGTCGCCATTTCAATGTTCCCGTTTTATGGTTTTTCAATTAAATATTTTTATCAGCATTTGCGAAAATTGACTCGGGTACGATCACAAGCATTAGCTGATGTTCAAGGTCATTTACATGAACGTGTTCAAGGGATGAATGTTATTCGAAGCTTTGCAAATGAGGATTATGAGCAAAACCAATTTTCCCACCGGAACAAAAACTTCTTAACAAAAGCTCTTGACCATACAAAATGGAATGCTAAAACCTTCGCAGTTGTAAACACAGTCACGGATATAGCTCCACTACTCGTGTTATTTGTTTCTTCTCTATTTGTCTTGCAGAATGGTTTAGAAATTGGTGTTATGAGTGCATTCGTGCTTTATATGGAACGGTTATATGGACCATTACGTCGGTTAGTGAATTCGTCCACAACATTAACACAATCCATTGCGTCTATGGATCGAGTGTTTGAATTTATTGATGAGAAATATGATATAACAGACAAGCCAAGTGCAACAGCCCTGACGCATGTTGATGGAAAAATGACGTTTGATCGTGTCTCCTTTTCATATAGCGAGAATGACCACCCCATCCTGAAAGATATTCGATTAGACATTCCAGCAGGACAAACTGTTGCTCTTGTCGGAATGAGTGGTGGCGGAAAAAGCACATTGGTCAGCTTAATTCCACGTTTTTATGATGTGACAGCTGGACGTATACTAATTGATGGTAAAGACATTCGTGATTTAGAAGTACGGACTTTACGTGATCACATTGGTATGGTGTTACAGGACAATATTTTATTTAGTGATAGTGTCAAAATGAATATTAAAATTGGAAAGCCAGATGCAACAGATGAAGAAGTGATAACGGCTGCAAAAGCAGCAAACGCCCATGATTTTATTTTAGGCTTGGAAGATGGTTACGATACAGAAGTAGGGGAAAGAGGCGTTAAGCTCTCTGGCGGGCAAAAGCAACGAATTGCAATTGCACGTGTTTTCTTGAAAAATCCGCCTATTCTTGTATTTGATGAAGCAACGTCTGCTCTGGATCTAGAGAGTGAGCATTTTATACAAGAGGCACTCGAAAAGTTAGCGAAAGACCGGACAACGTTTATAGTGGCTCATCGATTGTCTACTATTACAAATGCAGATCAAATCGTTGTAATTGAAGACGGAACGGTAAAGGAACAAGGTACACACCAAGAATTAATGCAGGCACAAGGTGCTTATTATAAGCTTTACAGTGTACAAGAAGTATAAAACCCAGGAGGGGAACCTCCTGGGTTTTATTGATTTTCATCTTCTGGGGCATGAGTGTGATGATTTTCTACTAATGTATCTAAATGCTCCAGCTCTTGCTGGTATTCAATTAATGCTGAAATGGCAGGTAGAAAGCTGTGCCATTGCGACAAGTCGAATTGTTCTTCTTCATAGAGGGTCACAAAAAGATTGGTCATTGTTGATTGACCTTTTTCAATTTCGTCAACATATTCATCAGTTGCATGGGTATTCACTTTTCCGTTATAACGTAAAATAATCCGTTGATGATAATCAGTTAGTGACAAAATTTGTTCTTCAATACGACTTTGCACATTTTCCGGCAGCTGCAAGTAATCTTCAGATCGCTTTTCAATTGCTTCAAGAGCTTGATACGCTTTCTCAGTTGTTTGGATCATTTGTCTAAAAACCACAACTCTTCTTCGTTGTGAGAACGTTTTGGCGCGAAAGTAATTTCGCTCTTCTCGGTATAAAGAGAAAAGATTATTCGCTTTATCAAGTTCTGTACGTTGATGTTTAATATCTTCTCTAAGTGCGATTGTATCCGCATCATGGCGTGCAAGAAGATTTAACCACTCCTGTATCGCATCGGTTACAGTTGTCACCTTATCAAACACTTTATTTTCATACCTCGGTGGGATAAAGGCTAAATTTACAAGAAAAGCAGCTACAATACCGATTAGTACAAGGATAAAGCGTTCAGAGGCAAACTGGAGAAAATTATCAGATGGGCTTTCCATTATAATAATAATCGTCACGATTGCTGTTGGAATGATGGCCGCTTCAAGTTTTAGCTTAATAAAGATGGCGATAGAGAGGGTAACAACAACCCCAACAACAAATGGTTCGTGCCCAAACGTCATGACAAATAAAACACCAATGGTTGCGCCAATAAGGTTGGCTTGAACTTGATGGCTAAAGGTTCGTAACGTCCTAAATAAAGACGGCTGAATTGCGAAAGCAGCAGCAATGGCTGCAAATGTTGGTGGGCTAATGCCAAGCCATCGTGCTAAATAAAGAGCTAAAACAACTGCTAATCCCGTTTTTAATATCCGTGCTCCAAGTCTCATGTACGGATGTTTCCTTTCTTTTAGTCATCATTGTTTATATCTCTTACTCTTATACAAAATGATAACCTTATACGCACAATTATTGATAAAAATGATTTGCAACGATGTTAAATGCTTTTTCTGCGGCTGTAATCGTTTCTTCAATGTCTTTCTGTGTATGCGCTGTAGTAAGAAACCATGCCTCATATTTGGACGGGGCTAAATGAATGCCTTGATCAAGCATGGCTTTAAAAAATAAGCTAAACTGCTCTCCATTTGTATTAGAGGCGCCGTCGTAATCGGTTATCTGCTCTTCAGTGAAAAACACCGTCAATGCACCTTTCAAGCGATTAATGGTAATCGGAACATTTGTTTTCGCTGCAGCGAGGTAAAGTCCTTCCTCGAGTGTCATGCCGAGTTCATCTAGCTTTTCGTAAGTTCCTTCTTCTTTCAATACATTTAAACAGGCGATACCGGATGTCATTGATGCTGGATTACCTGCCATTGTTCCTGCTTGATAAGCAGGTCCAAGAGGAGCAACTGTCTCCATAATATCTACTCTACCACCGTAAGCGCCAATAGGAAGGCCGCCGCCAATGATTTTGCCTAAGGCAGTCATATCCGGTTTTACTTGAAGAAGATCTTGGGCTCCTCCATACATAAATCGAAATGCTGTAATGACCTCATCGTAAATAACGAGAGCGCCAGCTGCATGGGTCAATTCATTTATTTTTTGAAGAAATCCAGGTTCTGGTTCAACAATGCCAAAATTTCCGACTATCGGTTCTACAAGAACAGCAGCTGTTTCAGAACCCCACTTATCTAATGCTTCTTTAAGAGCATCGCTGTTGTTAAATGGAACTGTAATGACTTCTTTGGCAGTCCCTTCTGTAACCCCAGCTGAATCGGGGGTTCCTAAAGTAGATGGTCCTGATCCTGCAGCTACAAGGACAAGATCAGAATGACCATGGTAGCAGCCAGCAAATTTAATGATTTTTTCTCTTCCAGTATAAGCACGTGCTACGCGAATGGTCGTCATAACAGCTTCTGTGCCTGAATTAACGAAGCGCACTTTTTCTAAAGAAGGAATAGCCTCTTTTAGTATGTGAGCAAACTCATTTTCGAGTCGTGTTGGTGTACCGTACAAAACGCCTTTTGCAGCTTGGTCTTGAATGGCTTGAGTAATGTCTGGATGAGCATGGCCAGTAATAATGGGGCCATACGCAGCTAAATAGTCAATGTATTTGTTTCCATCAACATCATAAAGATGAGCGCCTTCACCTCGTTCCATAAATACAGGTGTTCCGCCACCTACACCTTTGTAAGCTCGGGATGGGCTATTCACGCCACCTACAATTAAGTCTTGTGCCTCTTTATAGTGTTTTTCGGATGTATTGCGATTCATATAACCCTCCAATGTGGTTTGCACATTTTTTGTACCCAACTATGATAGCATATGTTACCGTTTAAGTGAGAATAAAAGTAAACAGGCGTTCTTTATTGAAGAAACATTTAAAATCGGATACGCTAGAATAAAAGTATAGATGGGGGATTATGAATGAACTTAATTGGAAAAGAAGCACCAGACCTAACACTTCCGGCAACAGGGAATAAAGAGATTACCTTATCTGATTATAAAGGCTCGACAATTGTACTTTATTTTTACCCTAAAGACATGACGCCGGGTTGCACGACTCAAGCATGTGATTTTAGAGATCAAACAGCGTTGTTTAAGGAGCAGGGTGCAGTAGTTATAGGAATTAGTCCAGATCCAGTTGACCGCCACGAAAAGTTTATGGAGAAGCATGGGCTGTCTTTCCCGTTGTTAGCGGATGAAGAATTAAAAGCTGCAAATGCATATGATGTATGGCGCTTAAAAAAGAACTTCGGTAAAGAGTACATGGGTATTGTACGTTCTACGTTTGTGATTGATAGGAATTTCACTGTTGTGAAGGAATGGCGTGGTGTTCGAGTAAAAGACCACGTTAATGAAGTTTTAGAATTTGTAAAAGGACTTTCATCATGAGCGAACAGGTGCTATTCGTTGTTAATCAAACAGAGGAACGCCAACGTGAGTTGAAAAAGACTTACGAGCAGGTTCATTTTAAATTCTTTTCATCTATAAAAGAAGTGACCTCTTTTACTGACGCAACTGTACTTGTAACATTTGGTGAAGATGTCACTCCTGAAATACTTAATCAGGCAAAAGAGTTGAAATGGATTCACGTCTTGTCGGCAGGCGTTGAGCATCTTCCATTTGAACAGATTCTTAATCGAAATATTCTTGTTACAAATAGCCGTGGCATCCATGCGACGCCAATGTCAGAACACGCAATGTGGATGATGCTGGATTATGTTAAACGAGCGCGAGACTATCGTCAAGCACAAGCAGAAAAGGCTTGGATTCGAAATCAAAAACCATTAGAACTTACAGACTTAACCGTTGTTTTACTTGGTACAGGGGCGATTGCGAGTAAGATTGCAGAGCGAGCAGCCATTTTCGGTATGAAAACAATCGGAGTTAATACGGACGGAAGAGCCGTACGTCATTTCCATGAAGTAGTCTCTATGCGTGAGTGGGAGACAGCGTTAAAACAAGCTGATTTTCTTATTAATGTGCTCCCTGCTACAGAGAATACGAAAAAGATTTTAAATGAAGATGCATTTAGCCTTGTTAAACAAGGAGCAGTTTTTATAAACTTAGGTAGAGGGAATGCTGTAGTAGAAGCTGATTTAATACGTATGTTGGATAAAAAAATGATTGACCATGCGTATCTTGATGTCTTTAATGAAGAACCGTTATCAGATGAATCCCCACTTTGGGAACATCATTCAGTAACGATCACTCCTCATATTTCTGCATCCACTTCTTTTTATATGGAGAGAGCACTGAAAATTTTTGTTGAAAATCTTTCACTCTTTATAGAAGGAAAAGAGAACTTTGTTAATGAAGTTCATAGTAAGAAAGGATATTAAAAGGAGGGGTACCAATGAAATTGCTCGTGTGTATAATAGAAGACTTTTATGCGGACTATGTAGAAAAAGACCTTAGAGAGAAAGGTTACCGAATGACAGAACTCTCTAGCTCAGGCGGCTTTTTGAAAAAAGGAAGCACGACGTTCCTTTTTGGTGTACATGAAACCGATGTAGACCAACTACAGCAATCATTAAAAAATGCGTGTTTAGAAGTGGAAAAACGAAAGCAGCGTAAAGAGAGCAAAACCCATCGCTATACATCGTTTCTTGTACCAGCGGCTAATGCCACTCCTTTACTATTACAAGATCAAACGTAACGGTTTGGAAGCTACTCTAGAAAAGGGTGGCTTTTTTTTGATTAATCGTTACTTGCTAAATGAGCGTTTACAACTTATAATAAATCTAAAGTAAGAATAGTTTTTATTGAAAGTGAGGGTGCAGACCATGGCCAATCATAGCTTGTTAGAAGCAATTGATGCGCTAAAAAGCACTCGTGTGCGTATGACTCCACAGCGTCATGCAATACTTGAATTCTTATATGAGACGAAAGCACATCCAACCGCAGATGAAATTTATAAAGCTTTAGAAGGTCGCTTTCCTAACATGAGTGTTGCGACTGTTTACAATAATTTACGCGTTTTTAAAGAAGTCGGCATTGTAAAAGAGTTATCCTATGGTGATTCCTCAAGCCGTTTTGATTGCGTCACGACAAATCATTATCATGTGATTTGTAAAAACTGTGGAAAGATCGTTGATTTTCATTATCCGGGTTTGGATGAAGTTGAAACGCTAGCTGAGCATGTAACTGGATTTGAGATTGAGAACCACAGAATGGAGATATACGGCACGTGTGTTACGTGCAAAACGGCACATTAAAAAAGTCACTCTAACGTTAGAGTGACTTTTTTATGCCTTATGGTTGATTGGTAGTTTGTTTTTTTGCATTATAGGTTTCATCAAATTCACGACCTTCTAGAGAACGGTCCATCGTTAATGGTTGATCACAATGCATACAAGCATCGACTCTACCTAATACTTTTGTTGGTTTTTCGCAAGAAGGGCAGATAACAGGAACGGCTCTTGTAGATAACATGCCAATAAAGAAGTAAACAACTGTACTTCCAATCACTGCGAGCAAACCAAGAATCATTGCTATAACCATCACAACAGGATAGTCTCGAAAGAATATACCTATGTACATAATCAAGATGCCAATAAAAACGAGACTTAAAGCGAAGGTGCGAATCTTATTTATTTTGTTTGAATATTTCAGGCCCATAATCTTTTTCCTCCAAATTAGTATAGAAGGTTTATTCTATTCATTGATACAGGTATAGTATAACATAGAACCTTTAAGAATTATGACCGATCTTTCTTTCGTTTCTAACTACGATAGTGGCTAGTTTATAGTTTATGAATTGACTGGCTAACGGTTAAGATAAAATTAGACATGTTCTTAGTAGAGTAAATAAGGTTTTTAAAAAAAGTTTATAAAATGTATTGACGACTTTTTATCACCATGATATATTATTACATGTCGCCAGGGCAACACACTAACGACGACGTAAACAAAAAAGATATTGACCAAATGATTACCGATATGGTAAGATCATGAAGTCGCAAAAACGAGTTCTTTGAAAACTGAACAAAAGCCAAGCGTAAAAAGAGATACAAGGTATCTCGTCAATGAAGTTAGACACAGCTTTAAATTGTGCAATAGCTTAGGATCTTCGACTAAGATCGCAACGTCCATGTTGCAACGTCGAAGTCAACACATCCGTGTGTAAGTCAACACTTTTAACGGAGAGTTTGATCCTGGCTCAGGACGAACGCTGGCGGCGTGCCTAATACATGCAAGTCGAGCGGACAGAAGGGAGCTTGCTCCCGGACGTTAGCGGCGGACGGGTGAGTAACACGTAGGTAACCTGCCCCTTAGACTGGGATAACTCCGGGAAACCGGAGCTAATACGGGATAATAAAGAGAATCACCTGATTTTCTTTTGAAAGACGGCGTCTAGCTGTCACTAAGGGATGGGCCTGCGGCGCATTAGCTAGTTGGTAAGGTAACGGCTTACCAAGGCGACGATGCGTAGCCGACCTGAGAGGGTGATCGGCCACACTGGGACTGAGACACGGCCCAGACTCCTACGGGAGGCAGCAGTAGGGAATCTTCCGCAATGGACGAAAGTCTGACGGAGCAACGCCGCGTGAGTGAGGAAGGCCTTCGGGTCGTAAAGCTCTGTTGTGAGGGAAGAACAAGTACCGGGGTAACTACCGGTACCTTGACGGTACCTCACCAGAAAGCCACGGCTAACTACGTGCCAGCAGCCGCGGTAATACGTAGGTGGCAAGCGTTGTCCGGAATTATTGGGCGTAAAGCGCGCGCAGGCGGCTTCTTAAGTCTGATGTGAAATCTCGGGGCTCAACCCCGAGCGGCCATTGGAAACTGGGAAGCTTGAGTGCAGAAGAGGAGAGTGGAATTCCACGTGTAGCGGTGAAATGCGTAGATATGTGGAGGAACACCAGTGGCGAAGGCGACTCTCTGGTCTGTAACTGACGCTGAGGCGCGAAAGCGTGGGGAGCAAACAGGATTAGATACCCTGGTAGTCCACGCCGTAAACGATGAGTGCTAGGTGTTAGGGGTTTCGATGCCCGTAGTGCCGAAGTAAACACATTAAGCACTCCGCCTGGGGAGTACGGCCGCAAGGCTGAAACTCAAAGGAATTGACGGGGACCCGCACAAGCAGTGGAGCATGTGGTTTAATTCGAAGCAACGCGAAGAACCTTACCAGGTCTTGACATCCTTTGACCACTCTGGAGACAGAGCTTCCCCTTCGGGGGCAAAGTGACAGGTGGTGCATGGTTGTCGTCAGCTCGTGTCGTGAGATGTTGGGTTAAGTCCCGCAACGAGCGCAACCCTTGATCTTAGTTGCCAGCATTTAGTTGGGCACTCTAAGGTGACTGCCGGTGACAAACCGGAGGAAGGTGGGGACGACGTCAAATCATCATGCCCCTTATGACCTGGGCTACACACGTGCTACAATGGATGGTACAAAGGGCAGCGAAACCGCGAGGTGGAGCCAATCCCATAAAGCCATTCTCAGTTCGGATTGTAGGCTGCAACTCGCCTACATGAAGCCGGAATTGCTAGTAATCGCGGATCAGCATGCCGCGGTGAATACGTTCCCGGGTCTTGTACACACCGCCCGTCACACCACGAGAGTTTGTAACACCCGAAGTCGGTGAGGTAACCTTTTGGAGCCAGCCGCCTAAGGTGGGACAAATGATTGGGGTGAAGTCGTAACAAGGTAGCCGTATCGGAAGGTGCGGCTGGATCACCTCCTTTCTATGGAGTATTTACTCTAGTCGATGTATGACCTCGGGTCATATAGCGCTTTGGATCTTTTGTTCAGTTTTGGAAGAATTCCTCTTCCAATTGAAAATGCGAAGGTAATGGATACCACGCTAAGAACGCCACGTCCTGTGGCAACGCCTGGTACCTACATCCTGTAGGCATGGTTCTTTGAAAACTAAATCATAATCAATCAACTCAAATTAGTTTTGTTCATCGGTGTTACAACTGTTTGAACGAGACGTCAAGAATTCATAAACCTTTTAGGTTAACCAATTGACAAAGAGACCCGAGTAGATCAAGGATGGGGAATGCTTGATGGAAGGAGCGTAGTTCGCTACGTAACTGACAGAAAGACAGGAACCAGACGAAGAGATACGATGGGAATCTGACGTCAAAATGGATAAGTTAGAAAGGGCGCACGGTGAATGCCTTGGCACTAGGAGCCGATGAAGGACGCGACGAACAGCGATATGCTTCGGGGAGCTGTAAGTAAGCTTTGATCCGGAGATTTCCGAATGGGGGAACCCACCATCCGTAATGGGATGGTACTCCTGCCTGAACACATAGGGCAGGGTGAGGCAGACCCGGGGAACTGAAACATCTAAGTACCCGGAGGAAGAGAAAGCAAATGCGATTTCCTGAGTAGCGGCGAGCGAAACGGAATCAGCCCAAACCAAGAGGCTTGCCTCTTGGGGTTGTAGGACACTCTATACGGAGTTACAAAGAAACGGAGTAGGTGAATTGTCTGGAAAGACAAGCCGAAGAAGGTAACAGCCCTGTAGCTGAAACTTCGTTTCCTCCAGAGTGGATCCTGAGTACGGCGGGACACGTGAAACCCCGTCGGAATCCGGGAGGACCATCTCCCAAGGCTAAATACTCCCTAGTGACCGATAGTGAACCAGTACCGTGAGGGAAAGGTGAAAAGCACCCCGGAAGGGGAGTGAAAGAGATCCTGAAACCGTGTGCCTACAACTAGTCAGAGCCCGTTAACGGGTGATGGCGTGCCTTTTGTAGAATGAACCGGCGAGTTACGATAACGTGCAAGGTTAAGCTGATGAGGCGGAGCCGTAGCGAAAGCGAGTCTGAATAGGGCGAGTAAGTACGTTGTCGTAGACCCGAAACCGGGTGATCTACCCATGTCCAGGGTGAAGGTCGGGTAACACCGACTGGAGGCCCGAACCCACGCATGTTGAAAAATGCGGGGATGAGGTGTGGGTAGGGGTGAAATGCCAATCGAACTCGGAAATAGCTGGTTCTCCCCGAAATAGCTTTAGGGCTAGCCTCGAGTGATGAGTTTTGGAGGTAGAGCACTGATTGGACGAGGGGTCCCCACAGGATTACCGAATTCAGTCAAACTCCGAATGCCAAAAACTTTAACTCGGGAGTCAGACTGCGAGTGCTAAGATCCGTAGTCAAGAGGGAAACAGCCCAGACCATCAGCTAAGGTCCCCAAGTATACGTTAAGTGGAAAAGGATGTGGAGTTGCTTAGACAACCAGGATGTTGGCTTAGAAGCAGCCATCATTGAAAGAGTGCGTAATAGCTCACTGGTCGAGTGACTCTGCGCCGAAAATGTACCGGGGCTAAACGTATCACCGAAGCTATGGCAATCCCAGTAGGGATTGGGTAGGGGAGCGTTCCAAGGACTGTGAAGCTAGATCGTGAGGACTAGTGGAGTGCTTGGAAGTGAGAATGCCGGTATGAGTAGCGAAAAGAGGGGTGAGAATCCCCTCCGTCGAAAGCCCAAGGTTTCCTGAGGAAGGCTCGTCCGCTCAGGGTTAGTCGGGACCTAAGCCGAGGCCGAAAGGCGTAGGCGATGGACAACAGGTTGATATTCCTGTACCACCTCGTATTTGTTTGAACGATGGGGGGACGCAGAAAGGTAGGGTGAGCGCGCCGCTGGCTGTGCGCGTCGAAGCATGCAAGGCTGGAACATAGGCAAATCCGTGTTCCGTGAAGGCTGAGCTGTGACCGTGAAGGACCCAAGGGTCCGAAATCCCTGATCCTCCGCTGCCGAGAAAAGCCTCTAGTTAGAATACAGGTGCCCGTACCGCAAACCGACACAGGTAGGCGAGAAGAGAATTCTAAGACGCTCGGGAGAACTCTCGTTAAGGAACTCGGCAAAATGACCCCGTAACTTCGGGAGAAGGGGTGCTCTATTAGGGTGTTAAAGCCCGAGAGAGCCGCAGTGAATAGATCCAAGCGACTGTTTAGCAAAAACACAGGTCTCTGCGAAGCCGTAAGGCGAAGTATAGGGGCTGACACCTGCCCGGTGCTGGAAGGTTAAGAGGAGGGGTTATCCCGTAAGGGAGAAGCTCTGAATTGAAGCCCCAGTAAACGGCGGCCGTAACTATAACGGTCCTAAGGTAGCGAAATTCCTTGTCGGGTAAGTTCCGACCCGCACGAATGGTGCAACGACTTGGATACTGTCTCAACGAGAGACCCGGTGAAATTATAGTACCTGTGAAGATGCAGGTTACCCGCGACAGGACGGAAAGACCCCATGGAGCTTTACTGTAGCTTGATAGTGAGTGTTGGTACCATTTGTACAGGATAGGTAGGAGCCTTGGAAGCCGGAGCGCTAGCTTCGGTGGAGGCGTCGGTGGGATACTACCCTGATGGTGCTGACATTCTAACCTCGACCCGTGATCCGGGTCAGGGACATTGTCAGGTGGGCAGTTTGACTGGGGCGGTCGCCTCCTAAACAGTAACGGAGGCGCCCAAAGGTTCCCTCAGAATGGTTGGAAATCATTCGTAGAGTGCAAAGGCATAAGGGAGCTTGACTGCGAGACCTACAAGTCGAGCAGGGACGAAAGTCGGGCTTAGTGATCCGGCGGTGCCGTATGGAAGGGCCGTCGCTCAACGGATAAAAGCTACCCTGGGGATAACAGGCTTATCTCCCCCAAGAGTCCACATCGACGGGGAGGTTTGGCACCTCGATGTCGGCTCGTCGCATCCTGGGGCTGAAGTAGGTCCCAAGGGTTGGGCTGTTCGCCCATTAAAGCGGCACGCGAGCTGGGTTCAGAACGTCGTGAGACAGTTCGGTCCCTATCCGTCGCGGGCGTAGGAAATTTGAGAGGAGCTGTCCTTAGTACGAGAGGACCGGGATGGACATACCGCTGGTGTACCAGTTGTTCCGCCAGGAGCATCGCTGGGTAGCTACGTATGGACGGGATAAGTGCTGAAAGCATCTAAGCATGAAGCCCCCCTCAAGATGAGATTTCCCATGGCGTAAGCCAGTAAGACCCCTTAGAGATGATGAGGTTGATAGGTCAGAAGTGGAAGTGTGGCGACACATGGAGCGGACTGATACTAATCGGTCGAGGGCTTATCCTAAATTTCTTGAGTTTGAGTATGATGATTTGATTTAGTTTTGAAAGAATCACCGATTCTTTTTAACAAGAAGGGGACTATTCCCTTTTAGAATGAGTTTTACAAAGAGAAGCAAGGGACTGACAAAAAAGCCCGACGCTTATCTGAAGTAAACCAAAGTCTGGTGGCAATAGCAAAGAGGTCACACCCGTTCCCATGCCGAACACGGTCGTTAAGCTCTTTTGCGCCGATGGTAGTTGGGGGCTTCCCCCTGTGAGAGTAGGACGTTGCCAGGCTTACATAAATACATTTTCCACAGTAGCTCAGTGGTAGAGCTATCGGCTGTTAACCGATCGGTCGCAGGTTCGAATCCTGCCTGTGGAGCCATAGCTGGAGAGCTGTCCGAGCTGGCCGAAGGAGCACGATTGGAAATCGTGTAGGCGGTGTAAAACCGTCTCGAGGGTTCGAATCCCTCGCTCTCCGCCAGATTATATTCATACATAAAAAATCGTAAATTAGTGTAATGGCCCGTTGGTCAAGCGGTTAAGACACCGCCCTTTCACGGCGGTAACACGGGTTCGAATCCCGTACGGGTCACCATTTTTAAACAGATGCATACTATATTGGAGGATTAGCTCAGCTGGGAGAGCACCTGCCTTACAAGCAGGGGGTCGGCGGTTCGATCCCGTCATCCTCCACCATTTATTTTCATTGCTATATGATGTTGTCAACATTATTTTTAACGACGCGGGGTGGAGCAGTCTGGTAGCTCGTCGGGCTCATAACCCGAAGGTCGGTGGTTCAAATCCGCCCCCCGCAACCAAAAATATGGTCCGGTAGTTCAGTTGGTTAGAATGCCTGCCTGTCACGCAGGAGGTCGCGGGTTCGAGTCCCGTCCGGACCGCCATACATAAGGCTCGGTAGCTCAGTTGGTAGAGCAACGGACTGAAAATCCGTGTGTCGGCGGTTCGATTCCGTCCCGAGCCACCACTTACTTTTGCCGGTCTAGCTCAATTGGTAGAGCAACTGACTTGTAATCAGTAGGTTGGGGGTTCAAGTCCTCTGGCCGGCACCACTGAAAAAAGTTGTTGACAGAACTAGCGGTATTAGGTAAGATAAGTATTGTCTTTTCAAAGTGGAGGGGTAGCGAAGTGGCTAAACGCGGCGGACTGTAAATCCGCTCCCTCCGGGTTCGGCGGTTCGAATCCGTCCCCCTCCACCATCCTAGGGGTATAGTTTAATGGTAAAACGAAGGTCTCCAAAACCTTTGATGTGGGTTCGATTCCTACTACCCCTGCCATTATTTAATTAAATTGATTATGGCGATCGTGGCGAAGTGGTTAACGCACCGGATTGTGGTTCCGGCATTCGTGGGTTCGATTCCCATCGGTCGCCCCATTATTGGGCTATAGCCAAGCGGTAAGGCAACGGATTTTGATTCCGTCATTCCCTGGTTCGATCCCAGGTAGCCCAGCCATTTTTGCGGAAGTAGTTCAGTGGTAGAACACCACCTTGCCAAGGTGGGGGTCGCGAGTTCGAATCTCGTCTTCCGCTCTTTGTTTATCCTAAGGCGGTATAGCCAAGTGGTAAGGCAGGGGTCTGCAAAACCCTTATCATCGGTTCAAATCCGGTTACCGCCTCCAACAACTTAATAACTATGAGATGGTCCTTACATACATGCCGGGGTGGTGGAATTGGCAGACACACAGGACTTAAAATCCTGCGGTTGGTGACAACCGTGCCGGTTCAAGTCCGGCCCTCGGCACCATTTCTCATAGTAAGCGCCCGTAGCTCAATTGGATAGAGCGTCTGACTACGGATCAGAAGGTTAGGGGTTCGACTCCTCTCGGGCGCGCTTTTTTAAAACCAGTTTAATTTAAGCTGGTTTTTTTGTTTTTTTCAATACTGCTTCTCTCTCTATAAGGAGCTACCGTTTAGTAGCTACATAAAAAAGAGGTGAAAGCAATGGAAAAGCAAATGGAGCAATCTTTTGATCAATTAAGCAATACTATCGCGCAAATTGAAGATGCACGGGTCGTTTACATTGATGATTTCATACCAGAGAGTGCAAGTGAGGAAGATCAAACGCCCTATTTTGAAGAGGCGCTAGGGGACGGAAACGTTAAATTGATTCTTGGTCCTAAACGCTATTTTGCAACGGTTCGGCTCCCAAATCGAACCGTTTTAGAAGGACAAGGTATGGAGCTCACCACTATACAGACACCCGATACGGCATCGAACGAAGAATGGACCGTATCCGTAAAAGACAAAGATAATGGTGGAGAGTATATTGTTGTAAAAAATCTGAGCTTAGATGGAAATAGACGAAGAGGTGCAGAACCTGCTGGAGGGAGTCGTTCTAGTTGTTTAACGCTTCACGGAGTCAAATACGCTTGGATTACGAATGTTTTCGCGTATAATAGCACCCTACATGGATTTGATGTTACTTCGACAGGATTAGACTACCATTATGGTGGAGATGGGACGGTTGATAGTGGGCCATCACAATACGTATGGATTGATTCATGCAAAGCGACTGACTGGGTTGATGACGGCTTTACAACACACCATAGTGAATTTATTACTCTATCAAATTGTTATGCGTACGACCCTTCTACAAGAGGAAATCAAAATGGAATAGAGATTGACGATGGGAGCCGCCATATACTGCTGACCAATAATTACACTTCTGGTTGCTATGGTGGAATTGAAATAAAAGCACATGATAATTCTAGCGCTGCTAGCAATGTGCATATCAATGGCCATATTTCAAAAGAAGATGCTCGAAGCTATAATTTTCGACACATTGGTCATCATACGGGTGAAGATCCAGATTCAACGACGGCTTTTCATTTAACGGCTACAAACCTTGTTGCGTTGCATCCTAATAATAAAAAAGGCTTTCAAAACAATATTGACCCTCGTGCACTCGTTATAAGTGCATATACGAACGTAAGCATTACAAATTTTACTGCAATTGGTGATGAATCATATGATTTTCGAAATGGTCCTGTCGTTGCGATTCAGTATAAAGCTAGGAATGTCGCTTTGAATGGTGTAAATATTAGCAGATTTCATCGTGCAAGTGATGGTGTCATTGTTTATGGGGGAAGCAATCGAGGAAACCATATTTCATTAAACAATATCAACCTTTACGACGCTGGTGATAACAATGGGATTTTCGTAGGAAGCGGACATAGTCATGTAACGATTAATGGTGTTAATGCCATCCACTCAAGAAATGGTGGAAAGAATGCTGTTGAATCAACAACAAATTCAATTAATATTAGTCATGTAAATGCAAGCGGGTATGAAACTGCTGTAATCAGCGGTGGCGTTCGTTACACTAATCCAATTACAGTTATTTCAGGTGGCGCTAGGTTGGCATCTAGCACCGGAGAGCCAAGACATGATCAATCGATTATACTTGCAAGTACAGCTTCACCTACAGCCATTCAATCAAAAACGATGGTAGCCGCTTCATCTAATTCACATGCAGAAGGCGAAGGCTCTGTTGTAGTAGGAAGTGCAGGTAATTCTAGAGCACGTGGCCCTAGAAGTAGCATAATAAGTTCGAGTGGGGCGATTGCAGGACAGCCAAATGGAGGATTTGGTTCAATGGTGCTTGCGAGTAACCTAACAAGTAATCCCACTAGTTATTCAGTAGTAGGGGGATATGGTGCTTCAGGGAATTCAAGCAGTTCAAATCGCAAATGGGAGCTTAATAGTAGGAACGGAACGATTAGAGCTTCTGGACAAATTACAGGTTCAAGTACATTCACAGATTTTGCTGAGTACTTTGAAAGTGTAGATGGAGAACCAATTGAAACAGGCATGTTAGTGACATTAAAAGGGGACAAAGTACAACTAGCAAATAAGGATGACATTATTATTGGTGTTATTACGGAAACGGCGGGTGTTGTATTAGGTGAAGCATCATTCCACTGGAAGAACCGTTATTTAACAAACGAATTTGGTGGTTTAATACTTGAACCACAGCGTGTTCGCACATACGATGTAGACGAAGAAGGGAACACATTGCCAAGCTATCGGGAAGAGAGTGTTCTATTACCATTAGAGAACCCTCTGTTTGATTACAATGAACCTTATGTGGACCGCAAAGAACGAGACGAATGGAATATTGTAGGCATGATGGGCCAAGTATATGTACGCGTAAATGAAGATGTACAAATAGGTGATTATTTAATGGCCTTTAATGGAATAGGACAACCTAGTGAAAAAGGGAATGTAAAAGTCATGAAGCTAACAAAGGCTTATAACGCTGACTGTGGTTATGGTATTGCGCTTTGTTTCATAAAATAATGGATGAAGAAAGAAGAAGCTCAATAGTTTCTTCTTTCTTATACTTGATTACTTAACAACGACATCATGTTCTTCCGCTAATAGTGCTAATTCTTCTCTATAATGGTGCATAAGGGAGCTCGCTTCCCTTAACGTGTCATTTGCTATTGTCATAGTAACAGAGCCGAGGCTTTCAATAAACTCTTCTGAAAGATGATAGCCTTCCAATCGAATTGATGCTGCTGCGATATAAAGGTCGTGCAAGTCACTTACTTCAGATGTAGCTGGACGAATCGTTTCTAAATCAGAAACAAATTCACTATACGGATAAATGACATGTTCAGCTAAAAAGTCAGCGGCGTCATCCGGTTCGATTTCACCAATCGTAAGCTTTTCAAATTCAGACATAATTTCTAACTCTTTTTGAGAAAGCTGCTGCAACTCATCAGAATTAACATAAGAGTCCAGATCATCTTGAACATTATTACTGCAAGCTGCTAAACATATAAAAGGTAGTAAAATAAAAAATGACATAGTGAATTTATTTATCATCTTATCCTCCTATGTGAAATGTTGAATGAATTGGTATTTATTAGTACCCTTGTGAAGTGTACTTAAACATTTACATCTTTTTAGGGAATTGAATGCAATATCACTATTAAAAATAGAAAAAAACGTTGACGAATCATTTTGACGATGGTATATTATTACTTGTCGATAAGTTGTTATGCCGGTGTGGCGGAATTGGCAGACGCGCACGACTCAAAATCGTGTTCCTTTGGAGTGTCGGTTCGACCCCGACCACCGGTATCGTGAAACGTAGGTTGAAACACCTGTAAATCAGCATTTCTAGCATAGTCTAGGTGCTGATTTTTTTGTGTCATACACACGACTACCCTTGAAAAATCGTACGCGACGAATCGTGCGTTTAGAAAAATACATCCGAACGAATGTCACTTTTATGACGTGCTTTTCAAGAGATAGAGTATACCTAATTTACGTTCTTCCTATGACAAGCAGCATAAATTTTAAGATTACAAAAAATTATTAACAATCTGCTTACAATGAGACAAAACTATGATAGACTGCATGTGATAGGGATAATTACGTAGTCAGAAAGAATGGTGACTTGTTTAAGGGGTTGTTTTGGGTGAAGAAATTTATCATTTTCCTTTCTATAGTAGGTGTAATAGGACTTATTGGTTTTGGAGGATTTTATTTTGGTCAAAATGCTCTTGAGCGTATGGCCTCATCAGAGGAGCAACAGGGCAGCGATACTGGGAACGACTTGAATAACCATTCAGGTGAAAGTGGCGTTCAAACAGAAGAACTCGTGCTTACTGCTTCTATTGATGAAGATTTACATGATTTATTTCCTAAAGATTTATCAGAGCGAGCGATGCAAGAGGCGATTCATTACATGTCCCACGGACTTGTAGAAGCAGAGCAAAAGTGGGGAAAAATCCAGCTGACAGAAGAGCGAATTGAATGGTTGCTTGACATTGCTACTGTAAGAGCAGATGAGTTTACCCATGGTAGCCGCTATGAGCAAATTTTATTAAGGTGGCACGAAGGGGATTTTAGTCAAGCTGTTGAAGACCATAATTTTGTCTGGGAACTATGGGGAGGAACGATTGGAAAAGCAACACGTTTGCTTACGCCAGCAGAGGTAGACACATATAATGATAAACATTTCTAATTTAATGAGCCACTGCACATACAAATGTGCGGTGGTTTTTGATTTTTTTTAATTGGCTTCTCTTTATAGTGTTGTTCAAAGGTTTTTTGTAAGAACAATGATGTAATGGAGGGATCAATATGTTTTTTTTACTCGCTTTAATTTGTCAAATTACGTTATTCTTTTTTATCACATTAGGTGCATTGGTAAATAAAATTGAAAACAAAATAGCATTCTATATTTTATGGATCGTTACAGCTATACCGACATTTTATCTAGTTTTTCAATAGGTAAAGGGAGAGACAAACATGAAAAAGATAAGTCGAGAAGCGGTTACGATTCGATTAGAAGAACAATATGGAATGCTGTCATCTGCAAAACAAGTACAACATTTATTAAGAGATATCCATTCTCTTCAATCAAGGGTACTACACGATGATTTTGCAGCTTGTGACATCTTTATTGATCTACAAGATGCTATAGAACAAGCCGATTTAACAAAGCGTCAGCGTGACGCGCTATACTATGTTTATATGTGTGATTACACCCAAGTCGAGACGGCAGAGAAAATGGGGATCGCTCAACAAAACGTCAGAGAGTTACTAAAACGTTCAACAGAAAGAATTGCAGATATTTTTTACTACTGGACTCATCATGATTTAGGGTATAGAGGAGGCATTTAAAATGACAGAACAACACCTTCTAGATCGTATGAAAGATTTAAAGATCCACGCAAAGACAGGGGTGATGTCTAGACCGGGACGGTTTAAAGAGATTGAGAAGTTGATTGAAGCTTATTACGTCCAACATGAGAAAGTGCCTCCTAGTTATATGCTAGAGAAACTGGCTTCTCTTTGTTTACATGAAGAGCTGAGTAATCGTAATAGTCATAAAATGGCTCAAGAGTGTTTTCCGATCTTAACGGATCATCAACACGCCCGTAGAAATAAGCGGGAGAAAGTATATCATCAGATTGAATTTAGGCGTTCGCCTATTACAGGCAGCCGATCGGTCTCCTATGTATGTGAAGACAATAGCCATACAAAAGGAAAACAAGTGTTTTATGTAAGCTAAAAATTTTTTCGTTAAAATAAGAACGTATGATCGTGTTTTTTACTTAGGTTCATGCCTTATAAGTGAGGAAGAGGAAAATTCCTTAAAGAATAAGAGAGGAGGCATACAAGTGAATCGAAATAACGTACAAACACAAACATTACAAAAAGGGGAGATAACAATGACAGAACAACGTTTACCATTTAACTTACAATTTTTCGCGAAGGAATACAAAGGGGAAGAATTTATTTTTGCAGTGAAGGATAGTCAAGGATTATTACGTCCTTTTAACCAAACAGGCGGCTCTTTTAATCGTTCGTTTGATGAAATTGAACTAGATACAAAAGATAAAACAGGCAGTGATTATGGGAAAGAATCAGTAGAAGTGTCGCTTGAAGGTGTTGTAACAGAAGGCGACCCGTTTATTGACTATATGGACGAAAAGCTTGATAACAAGGAATTTATCGAAATTTATCGTGTGAATAGCCGAAAGAAAACAGCAAAATCGGGTCTATATATGATTACATCTTGGGAGCAAAGTTACAGCAATGGAGAGCACGCAACATATACATTAAGCGCTAAGCTGAACGGGAAGTTAAAAAACGAAGATATGGTGGAAACAGAAGCACCAGCTGAAGAAGATCAAGAATAGTATTTAGGTACTAACGAGCGGCTGAAGGTATCTTTTATAGATACCTTCATTAATTCAAAAAAGGGGCGATGGCATCATGTCAACAATTGTACTTCAAGGAAAAGAATATGAATTAAAGTTAACGATGGAAAGTGTGAAATATTTAAACCGTGTGATTCAGGGCGGACCAATGGGAATCATTGGAAAAGCGATGATGGGTGATTTAGAGGCATTTCCACAAATTGTACACGCTGGCTTATTTCATCATGGCAAGGATTTCTCATTAAAAGATATTGAAGCTGAAATTGAACAAGCGATGATGAATGAGCAGCTTGATTCTGATGACATTTATAAAATTAGTAATAAGGTTGTGACGGAAAGTTTTTTCTTTCGCAATCAAGCGAAGAAACTAGTAGCGGACAATCCGGAAGCGGCGAAAGCATTGGAGATGTTAAGAGCTTAACACAATTAAATGGACTGACTTATGTAGAACGCCAACTCGTTACTTGTTGGCGTTATTTACGGTTAGAGCCCTCTATCTTTTACGCTTTGACTCCGAGAGAGTTCGTCTTGTTAATGGATGCTGAATTAGAATCGATACATGATGCAATGGAGCGAGAAGCACAAATTGCGTTAATGCATGAACAAGCTAGTCGTAGCAAGCGTCCTAAAGTAGCTGATTTATATAAACGCCCAAGTTCAGCTAAGAAAGAGGAGCATTCTATTCAGGAATCAGTCAAAAAAGCAGAGAAAGCTAAACATTGGCTACAACAATTTACATTTAGAGAAAGGAGGGAAAGAGTTGAATGAGTTAAATAAAGTGATACAGTCTATGAATTCGGAAATTGTTGATTTTACTAATAAGATTACATCCATTGATGGGTCCATTACGTCTTTTACTGAATCCATTTCAGACATTGGAAAAGGATTCCAGCAAACGTCTGCAACGCTCCAAAAGAGTGGTGGAGAAGTGACAAGTAGTGTAGGAGAACTTTTTACAGCTGCTAATCAATTAGGTGGTGGCATCTGGGGTGATTCAAGTCCACTTGATGATATTGAACAGAAGGTATCAAGCGTTGCGTACGCCCTAGACCAGGCTAGCAAGTTATCCATTCCATTTTCGGACAAACTATCTGCTTCTTTTTCAGAAGTGACGGCAGAAGCTTCTCGAATGGTGACAAGTGTACTGCAGTCGACTACAACAACAATTACTTTAATCAATCAATTGGTTGTCAGTTTCACTGCACTAAAAGCAGCAGCAATAAATGTAACAGCCACTCTAATGAAAATAAAACCATTAGCTGCAGTATTTGGGTTCCTTATATCACCAATCGGTATTGTTGTTGGGTTAATAGCAGCATTAGCAGTTGGTTTTTTGTATTTACAAAATGCAAATGGGTCATTAGGTTCAAGTTTACAAGCAGTATGGGAAAAAATTTCGTCCATCGGAAGCGAGGTTTTTTCAGTAGCCTCATCTATTTTTGATGGATTTATGACTGGAATCGTTGCAAGGTTGCCAGAACTAGTGCAGTCTGGAGCAGCGCTTTTGCAAAGACTCGTTGAAGGTTTAACAACGATGTTGCCTGCTTTGGCCGAAACAGCTATACAGGTAGTTAGCAATATCGTTGAAGGCATTACATCCGCCTTACCAATGTTGATGGAGGCAGGCGTACAAATCATTTCATTATTGATTAGTAATGCTTCAAGGAATCTACCACTTATGTTGGAATTAGGAATTGGAATCTTAACAAGTTTACTAGACGGAATGGTTTCAATGATTGGTACACTAGTTGAAGTGGTGATACAAGTTGTAACTCAATTAGTAGAAGCCATTACAACACAACTGCCATTATTAATTGAATTAGGTATACAGGTATTGATGAAATTAATTGAAGGAATTGTTTCTTTTGTTCCCGCTTTATTAGAAACGGCAGTCAATCTCATTACTATGCTAGTTTCAACTCTAATGGAACAGCTCCCGATTCTTTTAGGTATGGGAATGCAGCTGTTGAGTACGTTAGTTGAAGGGATTATGCTACTTTTGCCAATGATTGCGAACACAGTGATTGAGATTGTTACTTCATTTGTAAGTCTTCTTGTTGAACAACTTCCTTTACTATTGCAAGCGGGAATTGAAATTTTAACAAGCTTAATAACAGGAATTATTACCGTCGTTCCTATGTTAATAGAAACAGTTCTGCTTTTGGTGCAAACACTTATTACGGTTATCGTTGAACAGTTACCAATGATTATTGAACTGGGCATTCAATTATTAATGAGTTTAATTGAGGGTATTATGAGCTTTTTACCAATGCTTCTTGAAACAGTCATTGGAATTGTGACGCTGTTTGTCACAACAATCGTTGAACAGCTTCCTCTTATATTGGAATTAGGTATTCAATTACTAACCAACTTAATAGACGGTATTGTATCTTTGTTACCAATGATCATAGAAGTAGCTTTAGGCGTGATCGCTCTTCTTATAGAGACAATTACACAGCAACTTCCACTGCTGATTGAAATGGGCATAAACCTATTGATGAGTTTAGTGGATGGTATTATGACAATGATTCCAACGATCATTGATACCGCCTTGAATCTTGTTCAGACTCTTATTACAACATTAGCTGAACAACTCCCATTACTTTTAACGATGGGGATTGAGATGTTAATGAGTCTCATTGATGGCGTGATCTCCATTTTGCCAATGCTAGTAGCAACTGCTGTAGAAATCATTACAATGGTTTTGACAACTCTTACCCAGCAGCTACCTCTTATTATTCAGATGGGTATTCAGTTACTTGAGAGCTTAATCAAAGGGATTGTCACTATTTTGCCAATGATCATTGAAACGGCATTAGATGTTATTGCTTTAATTATTGAGAGCTTAACTCACCAGCTTCCACTGATAATTAATGCTGGAATCACGTTACTGGAAAGTCTTATCAAAGGGATTATGGATCATGTACCGGCTCTCTTACAATCTGTCGTTCAAATTATTACATCTATTATTAGTACACTCGCATCGAACTTCCCTTTAATTTTACAAAGCGGAATTTCTCTTATCGGATCTTTAATTGGCGGATTAACAACAGCCATGCCGATGGTTCTTAGTGCAATTGGAACCATTCTTTCAAGTGTGTTTCAAGCAATCGTAAATGGGTTCCCTCGTATTATGCAGCTTGGAACTCAACTCGTATCGCGACTTGCTGGTAGTATTTCAACAGCAGTTAGACGTGTTGTAACGGTGGGATCTGATTTAATTCGTGGACTTTGGAGAGGGATGAATAACGTAAAAGATTGGATTATTGGAAAGATTAGTGGGTTTATGGACAGTGTGGTTGGAAGTTTAAAATCATTTTTTGGAATTAATTCTCCATCAAAATTGTTCAGAGACGAGATTGGTCGTTTTCTTCCCCAAGGTTTGGCGGTTGGAATTGAAGGTGATCTAGGGTCAGTGAATCGTGCGATGAATGCAATGACGTCTCTTGTACCTTCTGAAATTGATCCTCCACACATGGCACCGCTAGAACCCGTTCATCCAAACATGAGTCATTCTTATTCAAATCAGGTGCGTTTCTTTGAGAAAAAGAACAACGGTCGTTCGGTCGAGAACTTGTTAACAGAAGTAGTTGATACGTTACGAGAACAGAAGCAGCTGACGGTTCAAATGGATTCTACTGTTGTTGGTTCCCTCGTTGAACCACATATTACAAATGCTCAAGAGAGAAAATCAATGCGGAAAAATAGGTTTTACACATAAGATGGAGGTGAATCGTTACTATGCAATTTACGTTTAATGGGATCAGAAAAAAGTATATTACGGTATTAAGTCATCTGCAGCGACCTGTTCTACCGTCTATTTCTTATACAACGACAGAGCGAGTAGAAGCAGGTGAGCGGGTAACTGGTATGAAAATGGACTCCATTATTCTAGACGTGCCTGTTGTCATCTATCATCGTGATAAAACCATGCAAGAGCTAAAGCTTGAATTGTCTTCATGGTTATATAGTGAGGATGAACAAAAACTCGTGTTCTCCGATACACCTAGCCAATTTTATTTGGCTAGGTTTTTATCTGTAGAGCTTGAAGAGTATGAGCACTTCTCGAAAGGAATCATCCAATTTTTATGTCCAACGCCATACCAATATGCAGGAGAGATTGTTGTTCCAATAACGGAAGAGCAAAGAGATATTCAAGTTGTAGGGCAAGTACCGGTGTTTTGGACATTACATGCTCGTATTGAAACAAGAACATCTCAGTTTGAAATTCGTAACCAACATGGTGAAAAATTAATTTTACAGCATCAATTTTTAGAAAATGATGTCATTGAAATTGATGCAGGTAAACGTGCCATTTATTTAAATCGTGACGCACGTATGTCGTTACTTTCATTTGAAAGTAGATGGTTTCCGTTAAGGCCAGGTGTAAATATCCTTTCTGTTTCGGCCCCGTCTACCATTAGGTATCAAAATATCTATTTTTAATAAAAAGGAGGTGTGAAACATGAAGGAAATGTATGTATTAGACCAAAACGATTCTTTGCTTACTACCATTGGCGAGGATAATGGCTTAATTTCCGCTCTTTTTCGAGAGGAATTAAATCAACTGCCTGATCAGCCATTACGTTTAACTGTGGATTCGGCGAGCAGTTCGGCACAGTTTGTTAAGGAAGAAAACCAAGTGGTTTTTCGAGATAAAGAGGGAGAACTTAGGCTATATGTGATTAAAGAAGTAGATGATCATTTTAGTGGGACTGAGCGCCAAACCTATGCCTTATGTGAACCTGCATTTATGGAGTTAAAGGAGCACTTAGTGAAAGAGCGCTCTTTTAAAAATGCTAATGCGTCAGTTGTGCTTGATTACGTGCTGAGTGGTACACGGTGGAGAGGTCAAGTCGACATTGATTTAGGGGTTCAATCTATCCCACTTTCTTTTGAGTCATCGGTTGATGCCATCTGGTCTATTTTAAGGTTGTGGGGTGGAGAGTTTAAAGATACGATCACTTTTTCTGGTAATCAAATTACATCGAGAACAATCAAAATCCTTTCTCGTCGTGGGCAGTATATAGGAAAGCGTTTTGAAGTTGACCACGATATTCAAGAAATTCAGCGAACGGTTCTTTCTTATCCTGTAACGGCTCTTTATGGACAGGGTGCATCATCAGATGATCAGACAACTGACTTTTCCGAAGTAACATGGCAAATAAAAGATGGAGATCCGGCAAATAAGCCAAAAGGACAAGAGTGGATTGGTGATGAACACGCCTTAACTAGATACGGTCGTCCTTACGATGGAAAGCTGTTACATCGTGAAGGTGTTTATACAAATAGCGATATTGAAGATCCTGAAACACTTTTGCATGCGACATGGGAACATTTACAACGTGTAAAGCAGCCGGAAGTTCATTATCAGCTCACCGTTCAATTACTTGAACAACTGAGTGGCTATGAACATGAAAAAGTAAGTCTTGGCGACACGGCGCTAGCTTTTGATCGGATGTTTACTCGACCAATTGAAATTCAGGCACGTGTGATTGCAATTGAGTATGATTTAATGGATGTTAATCGATCTGCAACAGTTGAAATGGGTCAATTTTTGTCTGCTCATAGCTATGACGATCGGTTAGACCAAGTCATTCGCGAGATTAATGATAACCGAGGAAAGTGGAATCAAGGAAACAAACCGATCTCACCCGATCGTTTTCCCGATATACTACCAGATGTCCCTGCAAACGTAGAGGCAACAGGTGGATTTCAGACAGTGCAGATATTCTGGGCTTTTAACATCGAGGCTTTTTATGTGCAAGCCTATGAATTATTTGCTAGTGAAGTAAAAGGTTTTCTTCCTTCGCCAGAGACGCTTGTTTATCGAGGTTCGTTAAATGGGTTTAATTTTATCGGAGAAACAAATAAAACGTATTACTTTCGAGTCCGTGCAGTCAATTACCATGGGCGCGCTTCAAATTATTCAGCAGAAGTAGAAGCTTCAACGGCTCGAGTTGTAACGGATGATATTCTTTTTGGTCCTGAATTGGCTATGAAATTACGGGAGTTAAATAAAGAAGCTGACATCATTGGAACGGATGGAATACAGTTTGAGCAGATTGCGAATGATGCATTAGAACTTATTCAGCAAAGGGCAAAGGACTACAGCGATCAGGAAATTGCAGACGTTTATTCCATTCTTACTGAAGAGCTTGAGAAACGAATGGACCGTGCTCAATTTGATCAAGAAGTTCGTCGCATTCATCAAGCGATTAAAGATGGTGAAGATGCCCTAGAGGAAAAGGAAACGCAGCTGAAAGAAGAAATCGGTCAATTGGGTGAAGAACTAACCTCAATTGAGAAGCATGTTACAACGGAGTTTGAGAAAGTGGATGGACGCCTATCTGCCACTCTGTCAAAAGGTGAGGTCGACGAATTACTGACAGATAAAGTTGACTACACAACGTACAATCAAAAAATGACAACGATAAATGCGTCTCTTGAGGGAATCGATTTCCTTGTAGGTGAAACGAGCGGACAAGTGGACCAATTGACTGGTGAAGTAACAGATTTACGAGATATTAGCTCAGAGTTAAGCTTAAATGCTGAAGGGTTCACTACATCGATTCGCCAGTTGCAAAGTGAAAAACGTCCCACCACAAACCTTGCTATTGGCACATATAAGCCGTTCGTACAATCTAATTGGACAAATGTCAACAACCAAATTGTAAGAGTTTATAATGTATCCGATCGTGTTCTCAGAAAAGAAGTGACGATCTCTTGCAAAATAAAACTTAAAGATATAAAGAGCAGTAGTGAGGGTTCGTCAAGGCTCACATTACAGTGGTTTGAAAACAATCCAAACGCTTGGCATACAATCCAGTCTATTACAAACTTAAATGAAAATAGAGAGATTGAGGTTACTCAGACAAGACAAGTAAACCCGAATACAACAACGATACGCCTTCAACTAAGAGCAGATTTTATTGCATCAGGTACTGTTGAAATAACAGAATTGATGGTAACAGAAGGCAAGCGAACAGCTGCGTGGTCACCAGCTTTTGAAGATCTAATTGATGCGGAATCATACGCTGAGAGACAAACCTCCCTTGACTCTACACTAGAAGGAATCACAGGAAAAGTAGAAGAAACAACAAATGATCTAGGAACACTCACACATACAGTGGGACAGTTCAAACAAGACTTAGAAGGATTTTCTACATCTATCGGGCAAGTTAGCAAAGGTTTAGATAGTAAAGTAGACACATCTATCTACGACCAACGCCAAACATCCCTTAATGTTAAGCTGGACGAAATTACCGGAAAAGTGGAATCAACGAGTAATGGTCTTGGAACATTGACAAATACAGTGAGTGAATTTAGACAGGATTTAAACGGGTTTTCGACGTCTGTAGAAGAAATTAGAAAAGACCTAGATAATAAAGTAGACACTTCTACTTATAATCAACGTCAAACCTCCTTAGATGCAACATTAAAGGGCATCACTGGTCGAGTTACATCAACTGAAAGTGGCTTAGGTTCCGTTACTTCCAGAGTGGGTGCGTTAGAAATAACAGATGGTCAATTCGCAACACAGATCACCGAAATAACGAACAATTTAACAGGTAAAGTGGGTCAGGAAGGTGTACCCACCACAAATAGTTCCGACTCGTATTCAGGGAGTTGGACTAGAATTGCTAGACTTTCTATCAACTCTCGCTATCACCAGACATATGGCATTGTCACATTTACTGGGGGTAACCATGGGGGGCAGACTGGTGATCACGCAAGAATCTATTTGCGCTTAAAGCAACAAAACGCAATGGGTGATAAACCATTCTTTGACATATCTATACTCGATTTAAAAGGGGCAAGGTTGAGAGAAGACGACTTTAGAGGTGTATTAGTAACAAATGCCTCTAATTTAACTGTGGTAGATGTCTATTTAAGAATTCGACAAACACACAATCAATACTCTATGACAGCAACTGATATTTTCAAGCAGAATAGATCGAATGAGTTTAGTCTTCTTAGCCGTGAGGGTTGGGTAAGCGCACCACCGACAGGTCTGGAGCAATATATAGGGTCTTCCGGTGATACTTCACTAGGGAGAATATCTAAAGCTGAAACGGCGATAGAACAAACATCACGGGCTATTGCTCTATTGGCAAAGCAAGAAGAAGTTGATAGTCTAACTGGTCGCATGTCCACATCAGAGGGTCGTATAACTGTAATGTCTGATCAAATTGATCTACGGGTTAAAAGAGACGGCATCATTTCCGCCATTAATTTATCACCTGAGAGGGTTAAGATTGACACACGTTTGCTACAAGTTGGTGATTTTACTAACTTAGTAGATAATGGTGACTTTGAAGATGATGTCATTGGTTCAACACCAGCAGGTTGGATCGGCGGTGGTGCAACAGTCTATGACATGAGAAGTTGGAGTATTGATAATGGCTCAACGCAAACGATGGGCGCTAGGACTGGCAGCACTGGAAACATTGATATCCAACAAGAGCGCCTTATCAAAGTGGTGGCAGGAGATAGTCTTTACGTTGAGTTCGAATCACGCTTTCACAGTAGTTCAGCTGGAAGAAGACATGCTGGAATTGGGTTTCGCAGGTATGATGCAGGAAAAAATCATTTAGGCTGGACTCAAGTCGCTCAGGCTACTGGCGGTACAACACAATGGAGAAAACTTTCAGGAACATACACGGTTCCAGCAGGAACTGCTTATATACGAATTTGGGTCACAAATAACCGAAATGAATCAACCGATAATATTATGTATGCTGACAACATTGTTGTCCGAAGAATGACCAATACTCAGTTACTTGTAAATGGTTCTATTACTGCCAACCATATGTCAGCAAATAGTATTACTGCCGCTAATGGTGCACTTGCTAATGCGTCTATTACAAGGGCGAATTTGCAAAATGCAATTATCCAAAACGCACACATTCAAGATGGAACAATTACTAGTGCTAAGATCGCTAGTTTGTCAGCGGATAAGATTAGCGCAGGTACGGTTACTTCAATAAGTATTCGTAGTGCCAATATTCAAGGAAGCACTATTATTTCTGATCAAGGAAACAGAAGAACTTCTATAGAAGGTGGAGAACTTCAGGCCCGTGGTCGTTACACGAGAACATGGTTTGGAAATACAAATTCATCTTGGGTAAACCTTCAATTAAAAGATGGTTATTTTATGGCTCATAATGAAACTAGGCAGAGGAGATTGTATTATTCCGATTTTGGCATCTCAACTTATCTTGAAGGGTTTAACGATGAAGATTCGAATACGGAATACCATGGATCTGGTGTAATAGAATTCTTTTCTCATATGTATAACGGAGGAGAGTGGGGAGCTGATAATGTCCGCGGTCTTACCGCATTTAGTAATCGAGGAAATATTGCATTAAAAACGAATACAAGAGATGTCATACTTGACGCAGATCGTGATGTGAAAGTTATAGCAAATCGAGGTACGATTGTTCTGCGACCGAGAGATGGCAACCGTTCAGGAAATAATCATTTTGTTTTTAATGTGAAAAATAACTCTAGCGCTAGCGATACAGATGGTTGGATTGCATATGGCTCCCCACAGACGAATACGCCATATGCATCCGGACTACGCTTTAAGAAAACTCAATCAGGTAGACCGACAATATGGGCAACGAATGGTAACGGTGATTATAATTCAGGCGTCTTTGAAGCGGATTCTTTTATTGGTGATTTTGAAGCAAGGGAGTCCAGCTCTAATGCCTATATGAAAGTTGATGGCTCTCTTCGAGTAACTGATCGAAGAGGTTATAACGGCGGAAATGTAAATTATCGCCCCATTCAAGTACAAGATGTAATTGCCAACTCTATTCGTGTGAATTTAGGTACAGGTGGGAATCGTGACCTGTATTTGGGTTGTTCAACAAATGAAGTTCGTGTTACAAATAATTCAATGTACAACAATAACAATATCGGGTATCGCCCAATTCGTGCCTCTAACTTTCACCAAGGTTCTTCTAGAACGTATAAAGATGATATTCAGAAGTTCAATGAAAGTGGACTTGATCATGTTAAACAACTAGATATAATGACCTTCTTGTTAAAGTCAGATCTAGAAGCAGAGGCTTTTCCTAAAAGAAGAGTTGGTATTATTGCGGAAGACAGTCCTAATGTTGTCACTAAGGATGGCATGGGTGTTGAGAATGATCGGATTGTTTACTACTCAGTACATGCCATCCAAGAACTCGATAAAAAAGTAGAAGACACCGTAGATCGAGTGTCTTTTTTAGAGATTGAAAATCAATTGTTAAAACGAGAATTACATGAATTAAAGGAGCGGTTGCTGTGATTAAGTTTATGAAGAAAGAATTGGATAAAGTAGCGAAGTTTCTACTAGATATAGAGCTTACGGGTGTTGAGAATATCCATAGGATGCGTGTTGTGAATCAGTTTAAAAAACAACATGAAGAAATGGTGTCTGAAGAAATTGAGTTGTTAAAAGCACATGCAGAAGTAGATACAAATGGGGAGTTAGTTCGAACGGAAGCTGGTGGTTTTCAATTAAAAGACCAGAACGCGGCAATTGAATTTCGAACGCAGCAAGAAAAGCTTTTAAATGAACAGTTTGTTATGGCTGATTCCAATTTGAACCAAGCATTGGAAACGTTGGAACATGTTGTTATGAATCTTGATAAAAAGCTATCTAATGAAGAGGCGGAAACACACTTTATGATTGCTGAGGCTTTTGAGGAAGCAAAACTGAACCAAAACAAACAAGGAGATGATGAATAATGGGACAGGTAGAAAAATTAGATGTGCGTGTATCAGGTGTTGATTTCACCTATAACTTTGAGGAAGAGGTTGACGAAGTACGTCTTCGCTTTAATGTAACAGATCCTACAGGGGATATTAACGCAAATGGCCGGGTAGTCGTCACAATGGATGAATATGTTCAAGACCCCCGTTTGCTTGCTTTAGCTGATTTGGCACGAGAGAAACTGATTAAGCGTTTAGAACCGAAAGAAGAGTCACAGACAGATTAAGTCAGGGGCTTTTTATTTTGCCAAAAAAGGAGGGATTGGCGAAGGTGACTGAGCCATCTGCATATGATCTCCTCCGTAAATTAACCGAAGTTGAGATAGCACTTGCAAAAGTAACGCAACAGTTGGAAAGTCAAACAAGTGTGTTAGAAGAAGTGCGTAAGGAACTTTCAATGACGAGAGAAAAAGCTGATGCTGCTGAAGAAAAAGCAGAAATTGCATACAGAAAAGCGAAGCAGGCACTAGGGGAGATCAAACAGACTCGAGAAGAGACCTTACGAACGCAAAACGAACGTAAAGTAGATAGACGTTGGTTTATAGGAACGGTGTTGACGGTAGTAAGCTTAATTATGCCAATGATCATCACGTTCTATTTTCAATAAAAAAGCAATTTTAGGCAGACAGGGCTTAGAGCCTTGTCTGTTTCTTTTTTTTGAATCTTTTTTTGCCTAATCCCGTATATAAAGTGAGTGGAGGCGATTCGATGGATTTTTTCATTAAACAGCGGGTTTTTTCATTCCGGGATCAGTTTACAGTGTTCGATAGGGAAAAAAAGCCCGTTTATAAAGTAGATGGTAAGTTTTTCTCTATTGGGGATCAGCTGGCGATTACGACTAGTGAAGGTGTGCCGGTACTTCAAATTAAGCAGCATGTTTTTTCGCTTATGCCGCGTTATTCGATTGCGAATGATGAAAAAGAATTATGTGTTGTCTCTAAAAAGATGAGTTTCTTTCGTGCGCGCTATGAAATTGAACCGCTTGGATGGACGATCGAGGGAAGTCTATTTGATCATCATTATGCGGTTAAAGATGGGACTACAACCATCATGACGGTTGAGAAAGAGTGGTTAAGCTGGGGTGATACGTATCATTTGCATGTGGGTGATCCAAGGCATGAAACGATAAGTGTTGCGTTGATGATTGTGCTAGACATGGTTCATCATCAAAAAAGTAAAAACCATTCTGCCCCTTAACTGATAAAAAAACTGGATTACTAACGATTTGAATTATGAATGACCTCTAGCCGCGTTCTTCTTCTATAATAAAGAGGAAGGAGTGAGGAGCATGCTTACTGTAAGGATGAATGAGCAGGGTATAGTCGTGGAAGAAATTAATAAACCAGAACCTAAAGGCTTTGAGGTGAGCATCAATGTAGTCATGTCGAGTTTGAATTTTGCTGATCTAAAAGTCGTGTCTTCAGGTAAGCCAGGTCAATTGGGTATTGATCTTGTTGGAGTTGTTGATCAAGTTGGGGAACGTGTAACGAAGGTACGTGTCGGGGATCGCGTTCTAGCGTTTCCAAAAACGAGCGGTCATGCGGAGTATGCCATTGCCAATGAAAATTTGGTCTACCACATTCCAGCTACACTATCGTGGGAGCAAGCTGCGGCATCACCGATTGTTATGTTTTTAAGCTACTTTCTAACCCAGAAGATTGCACCACTATCGACTGATGATTCCATTATTGTGCATGCGGCATCTGGAGGTGTGGGTACAACGCTTATTCAACTAGCAAAGCGTGCAGGAGTTAAGACGATTATTGGTACGGTTGGGTCTTTAGCTAAAGCAGAAGTGGCTTATCGTGCAGGGGCCAATCATGTGTGTACCTATCAATCATTTAAGGATGAAACACGGGCCATCACAGAAGGTAAGGGTGTATCGGTTATCTTTGATAGTATTGCAGGGGCTGTAACAGAGGATAGTTTACAGGTGCTCGCTCAATTTGGGACGTTACTTCAGTTTGGAAATGCAAGCGGCAAGAAAAGTTATGTGTCAAACGAAGATTTACATAAAAGCTGTCGTTCAATAAAAGGTTTTAGTTTTGGAACCATGAGAGCGTTTAAACCTGATATAGTAGAGAAAGCTGCGAGTAACGTAGTAGATCTTCTTGCAGATGGCACAGTAAAAATAGAGATCGATCAAGTGTTTCCTCTTACTGAAGCGAAGAAGGCATATCTTCATTTTCAAATGCGAAAACATCAAGGGAAAATCCTTCTTAACATGAACCAATAAAAAGAAGGCACCAAAGAATGATGCCTTCCTCTCCCTAGTTGAGCGCTTTTTCTAGCGCGTTAACATTTTGGTACATTAAAGAAAAATAGTCTTCATTATTCTCTTTGTCCTCTTCTGTTAATGCTTCTAAGGGATGAATAAGTAGAGCTTCTGCTTCTAAATGATCTTGAACGATCTCTGCGACTCGTGGTGTAATGTTCGGTTCAAAGAAAACGTAACGGAGCCCAAGTTCTTGAGCGGTTTCAACGGTTTGGATTAATTCTGTTTGTGATGGTTCACTTGTTGGTGAAATACCGGCAATGCCAATTTGTTTCAAACCATAGCGTTGCTGCCAATATCCATAACCAGCGTGGGATACAATAAAACGATCTCCTTGTGAAGTCTCTACTAAATCTACAAATGCTTCATCCAGTTCGTGAAACTGAGCTTCTAGCGTTTGAAAATTTTCATTAAAATAGTCTTCTTGCTCTGGTAAAAGCTCAGTTAACGTATCGCGAATGCTTTGAGCAATTTCAATGGATCGAATAGGGTCTAGCCATACGTGAGGGTCCTGATCGCCATGATGATGGTCATCATGATCATCAATTAGAATGAGAACGGTGTCGCTTGTTGAAATAACCGTATCTTCTTCATCATATTGGATCGCTTTTACTTGCAAATTGTCTTGATCTGCTGGTAGGGTGAACGAAGTGGAAGGCTCTTCTGATGCTTGTTCCCAGCCTTCGTTATCTGTACGGGTGTACCAAACCCATTCGCTGTCGTCTTCCACTGATAAAGTGACTGAATCACCGCTGTGATAATGATCTTGAAGGCCCTTTATTTCTGTGTCTCCTTCTTCAACAATAGGAGATACGTGTGTATGCTCATCGTGGTCATGTTCATGGTCATGATCGCTTTCAATTAAGTGGGTTTGGGCGCTTCCTTCTAAAACGTGTACAGATTGATTTTCAATCGCAGATAAGATGCTATCTGCAAAAGGTTCCAACTCTGCGCCATTGTAAATAAAGAGGTCTGCTTCTGCTACTTCAATCATTTCTTGTGGCGTTGGTTCATAGGTGTGTGCATCCGCTCCAGTCGGAACGATGTTTTCCACGTTTACAAAATCGCCGCCAATGGCTTTTGTCCAATCTTCATAGGGGAAAATCGAAGTCTTTATGAGCAATAGCTCGTTATCTTCATCCGCTCCTTGATTATTACCACAAGCCGTTACCATTACTAGTGCTACTAATCCAAGAGAGCGTAAACATGTTTTTTTCATTATGAGCTCCTAACCGTAATTATTACGTTTTGTGTAACTTTAAGAATTATATCGCAATCATAATTATTTGTGAAGAGATAAGGCTATATTCTGCTAGGGAGGACAGTAAATGAATCGAATTATTGCCCACCGAGGGTTTTCTAGTCATTATCCTGAAAACACGATGCTCGCGTTTCAAGAGGCCTTTAAACGTGGTTGTCGGATGATTGAATTGGATGTCCAATTAAGTTTGGACAATGTTCCAGTTGTTATACATGATGAGAAAGTAAACCGAGTTACAAACGGCAACGGTTTTGTACATACATTTACGCTTGCGGAATTACGAGAATTGAAAGTGATGGGGACAGAAACCATACCAACCCTAAAAGAAGTGCTCAACCATTTTAAAGGGAAAGCTCAATTAATCATTGAACTGAAAAAAACAAAGCAGATGGAAAAGAAGATTGAAGAAAGCGTATTAGCAGATCTTGTGGAAGTTGGAAGTTTAACAGATGTACAGGTGATTTCATTTGATCACGATTGTATTGACCGACTGAAAAAAATAGCGCCATCTATGCTAGCGGTTGGCTACATCCAGCGCAAGCCTACGAAAAGACTATTTAGAAGAATGGAAGATCAACGTATTTCATCTGTAACGATGAACTATCTCTTTTTCTCAAAGCGAGTGGTGAGAAAATGTAAGAGGAACGGCTATCGACTTGTTTTCTACAATGTAACAAACGTAAAACAGATTCAAAGATGTTTGCGTTATCCTCACGTTTATGTAACTGTGAAGGAACTTAACAATTTGCCTTATTCGTTTAACATAACGGATTAAAGGGTAACTAGACAAAGATTATTATTGTGGAGGGTATTAACTTGAAAAAAATGACATGGTTGATCGTTGCACCTGCTAGTACACTGATGCTTGTAGCTTGCGGTAGTGACGAAACAGGTGGAGAAGAAAACAGTTCAACAGGAACAAATTCAAATGAAGCGGTTCAGCAAGGGGAATCCTTATCCGTTGAAGAGGTGTTAACAAATACCGAAGAAGCGATGAACAACGTAGATAGTTTTAGAACGGAAATGAGTATGACATACGATATTCGTATGTCAGCGGAAGAAGCAGATGAAACGATGGAATTTGCTGTTGATTCAATAATGGACGCTATTTCTGAACCACTAAGTTTTAAAATGAACACTATGATGACTGCTTCAGAGCTTGGGATGGATGTTAGCACGGATCAATACTTTGAAGACGGCATCTTTTATATGCAAAACCCATTAGGTGAAGGCTGGTTAATGATGGATATTAGTGATGAGATGGAGTTAGAAGATGAGCTTCAAGTCGATTCACAAGAGCAAATTAACATGTTGAAAGACATGATGACGCATATTGAGATGTCAGAGGAAGAGGACTCTTATGTTATTTCTATGGAAGGAGATAATGAAGACTTCCAACAGTTTATCCATTGGTTTATGGAAATGGGTGGTCAAAATGAAGCGGCTATCCCTCAAGAAGAGTTAGACACGATGTTCGAAAATATGGAAGTTGAGAATATGACTTATAGCCTTGTTGTAGACAAAGATACATTCTATCAACAGTCAGTTGCTATGAGTGTTGATATGTTAATGGAGGAAGAAGGGGAAACGGCTAATTTTACGATGGACGTTGCCGGAACCTATTCCATGTACAATGAAATTGAGTCAATTGATATACCGGATGAAGTCATTGAAAACAGTGTCGATATTGAAGAAATGTTCGGTGGGTTAGAGTTTGATGAAACAGAGGACGATATGTAAGGTCGTTATGAGAGTCTAGCGAGCTAAAGCTCACTAGACTTTTTTTATTCTGCATCAGTCGAGCACGTGATAGTGACCGGAGAATACTCACCAATGACCGTTTGCCCATGAACAGATACGCTACCTTCGTTCGTAAGATCTTTTTCTGTCATAATACCGAGTGCGATAGTGAATTGGTTTAATTTTACTGGAATAGTGGTCTCCCGTCTCACTTCCTGCCCATTTACGTAAAAGAGAGCTTCGTCTTTTTTTCGATCGTATCGAATTCTAAATGTATTAAACTCATGTGGTTTAAAATGATCAGTTGCTTCCTTAAACAAGCAGAAGTATTTAGTTTTTCCTGTGTCAGGCACCGTCACACCAGGAAATGGTAAAACACCATAAACGGATGCGTATTGATCGTCCGTTGCAAAGAAATCGAGAGCAGCGCCTGTAGTGAAATCAAGCAAATTAAATGAAACGTAGCCATCATATAGATCTCCAGGCTTTGTATCTTTCGTCCGCGCTTTAATCTCTACTTCAATGTCGATATAGCCATTTTCAGGAATTTCAACAGGTTCAGCTGAATAATACATATGCTTCGCGTTATCTAAAATCTGAATAGAGTCATGATGGTTGGATAGAGGCGCACGTACATAAAGTGTCCCGTTACGAACAATGACCACAGCTTCAGGTTCTTGATATTTCCAGAAAGAACCATCAGGTAGTGGAAACCCACCTATTTTCCACATGTCTTCACTAGATAAAATCGAATCAAAATTGCCTAAAACCTTTTTCATAAGTTATCACTCCTTCTTTAAATAATCCCGTAAATCAATAGAGATACTACGATAACGATACCGGTTCGAGTAGTTGCTTTTAAGGACGCACCCATTAATTGCCCATAAACCGGGCTTTTGTTGGTTGGTCCGAGTTTCCTATATGCACTAGCAAGCGGAATGGCAGCAACTAAAGCAACAATAGCGTACCAAGGTAAAACATGAATAACGCTTAAACATAAAATGGAGAGAAAGGCAAGTGCAGCCAAACTTTTTGAGAAAATCAGACCACCTTTTTCCCCCCATAAAACAACCAATGTTTTCTTGCCAGCCTCTTGATCAGCACGCCAATGAAGAAAATGATGGTTAAACAAAATAAGTGTTGTGAAAAGCCCTATTGGTATGGAAAGCAGGAAAGCTTCCATAGGCAATGACCGGGTCATCACAAAATAACTACCAGTTATCGGCAACACACCAAAAGCAAGAAAGATGGCAATCTCACTATAGCCTTTCCCTCTATAACCAAACTTTAAAGGCGGTGCTACATAGAAGTAAGCGATGAGTCCACCAGCAATGGCAAACAGCAGTAATTCCCAACCGCGTAAAATGGCTAAAAGTAGTCCTGACACAAATGCAATTACGAACAAAGCCCAAGTGACAAATGCAAATGGACCTTCGCCCACTTTTCCATTCGCTAATAATCGTGAATTAGTCGAAATGGATTCTTCAGATTTTTCTGCTTGCGTATCAACACCATTGCGGAAGTCCCATAAATCATTAATCATATTTGAAAACAAATGAGCTGCTAAAGCTCCAATTAAAGTTAGGAGAAAAAAGAACAGGTGAAAGGTTCCGTCCCATGCATAAGCAGCAACAGATCCCATTGTAATTGGTAAGATCATAACAGGAAGTACTTGAGCTCGAGCGGCTTTAAGCCAAAATGTAAGTGTTTGTATGTTGATTCACCTCCTGAAATCCACGGACAACTTAGCTGTCCAATGATGACTATACACGTTGCTATTTAAATGCACAATAAAAGAAGCTTACAGATTGATGTTTGGAAAAACTTACTGATGTGCTATGCTAGTAAGAGAAGAAATCGCTTTAATTTCTTTGAAAGAAGGGAACGACTTGGAACATACTGATCTTGTTATTGAACGAAAAAAACTACCAATCTTGTTACGTTTAGGAAAAGTGTTAATGGCGTTAATTGGTTTAACAGGTGTTGTAGCAGGAATTATGATGGCTGCAACACAAGAGGGAAGCATGATACAAGCTTTTTTAATTTTAATGGTATCCATTCTTAGCCTGGGTATTTCATTACTTCGTATTCAAACGGTAACATGTCCTCATTGTCAAGCAACGTCAACGATTCATACGTTAACGGTCGATTTTGAATGTCGTCGCTGTTTAAAGCCGACTGCTATTAAATGGAAGAAGTAACGAAACCGGTGTTTGTAACCGGTTTTTCTTTTTTTAGCAACATTTTCTGCGAAAAAACCCTTTCTATTTATGCGTTTCTTCTTTATAATGTATCCATTAGCAACTTGTAAATACGAATATTATAGCTTACTCGTATAATAGCGGTAATAAGGTCCGCGAGTCTCTACCAGACTGCCATTTAACGGTCTGACTACGAGTGATCCATTTTTGCGCGCTTTTTACATCATGTAGAAGCCGAAAGATCACTCGGAGAAGTCCGTTTATCTTTCGGCTTTTTTCTATTTTTAGGAGGATGAAAAATGAAACAATTAAAGGAAGCAATTTTGGAAAGAGGAACGGTTTTATCGACTGGTGTTTTAAAGGTGGATCAATTTCTTAATCATCAAGTTGATACTACATTAATGTCAGAAATTGGAGTGGAATTTGCACGATTATTTGAGAATGATCAGGTAACAAAAGTGATTACAATTGAATCATCAGGTATTGCACCAAGTTTTATGTGTGCGCATCAGTTACAGGTACCACTCATTTTTGCTCGTAAGAAAAAATCGTTAACGATGAATCAAGCAAATGTTTACTCTAGCCGTGTTTATTCCTTTACCAAGCAAGAATATTCCGAAGTGACGGTTTCAAAAGAGTTGATTGAAAAAGGAGACCGAGTCCTGTTGATTGATGATTTCTTAGCGAATGGGGAAGCGGCATCTGGTTTAGTGAGTATCGTTGAACAAGCCGGTGCAACTGTTGCAGGCGTAGGGATTGTTATTGAGAAATCATTTCAAGATGGTCGTAAAAAGCTTGAAGAAAGAGGTTTGCGAATTGAATCACTTGCAAGAATTGCTTCTCTAGTTGGTTCAACAGTAACATTCATTGATGAAACTGCTTTAGTAAACAACTAACGAAAGATGGGATGTTTTGTGAACCAGGTACATTACCCGTTATTTAAGAGGCAAGATGTAGATGCGTTTTTTGCACTCTTTCAAAATAATTTAGCTAATTTTGTTGTGATCACTGTCTCTTTACTAGCAATGGGCTTTTCAACGGACCTTGTGTTTGGAAGGATTATTCCAGGTGTAGCGGTTGCTGTTATTGTTGGTAATCTATATTATGCGCATATGGCAAAGCGTTTAGCAGAAAAAGAGAATCGGAGTGACGTTACAGCTCTCTCATACGGTGTATCCACGCCAGTGATGTTTGTCTTTTTATTTGGGGTAACGGCACCGGCACTCGCGTTAACGAATGATCACGAACTGGCTTGGAAAATTGCAGTTGCCGCTGCTTTCTTATCAGGACTTGTAGAAGCACTTGTTGCGTTCTTTGGGAACTGGGTACGTAAGCATACCCCCCGACCAGCGCTTTTAGGCGCTTTGGCCGGGGTAGCGTTTACGTTTGTTGCCGGTGAGATGTTGTTCTCTGTTTTTGAGATTCCAATTATTGGACTTGTTGCCATGGCAGTGATTCTAGTTGGTTTTGTTGCAAAAGTAGGTCTTCCATTTAATATTCCTGCTTCTTTATTAGCAATCATTGTTGGGGTTGTACTCGCTTTTGTACTTGGTTATCAAACGAGTAGTGACTTAACTACAGCGTTAAGCAATGTTGGTTTTTATCCTTTTTTACCTACACTTGCGGCTTTTGAAGGGATGACCTATCTATTTGGTGCACTTATCGGTCTTCTAGGAATTTTAATTCCTATTACGATTTATAATGCAATCGAAACAATGAATAACGTGGACGCCATGTCAGCTGCTGGAGATTCTTATGATGTGAGAGAATGCCAAGCAGTAGATGGCATTGGTGCGATGTTAGGTGCTTGTTTTGGTGGGATGTTCCCAACTACCGTTTATATTGCAACAGTTGGAGCGAAACAGCTTGGAGCTGGACGTGGTTATAGCATTCTAAATGCAAGTATCTTTGCCTTAGCCTCAATTACAGGGTTAATTGGCGCGTTTTCCGCACTAATTCCAATGGCAGCTGTTGCCCCAATTCTCGTATTTGTTGGTATGTCGATGATTGGGAGTACATTTGCTAATAACGCTCGTCGCTACTATCCTGCGATTGCATTAGCGATGCTTCCATATATCGCTAATTATATGATGACACGCTTTAATAACGGTGCACCAGAGGTTGTGGCTGGTATATCAGAAGGAATTGTCCCTCTCGGACAAGGAGCGATGTTTACGGCCATTATTCTTGGAGCCATCACGGTCTTTTTGATTGATAAAGATTTTTATAAGGCAAGTATATTCTCTCTTATTGGAGGACTACTCTCATTCTTTGGCTTTATGCACGCCCCTTCTCTCGCGCTAAACGCGGCATTTGACTATACGGTAGGGTATGTGATCATCGCATTATTCTTTCTGTACACAGGTTATCGTGAAGCAAAGAATACGGCTGTTTCTCACGAAAGTGAAAAAGTAGAAAAAGTAGCTTCATAAACAAAAAACAAACCCGCTGACAACGTCAACTGGGTTTGTTTTTTTTAGTAAAATCTTTATTAGTAAGTAATGTTTCGATGGTAACGATGAGAAAAGCTAATGCAGCTTGAGTGATAATAGGAATGGTAATGGTTGTGAAATTTTTTTCTAAAACATGTATGAGCGGGAACACGAAAAGAAATTGTATCGTAATTTCTGCTGTTTTCTGAAGTGGGTAGCCGTTTATTTTAGGAACAATCGTGTTGATCATTCCTTTTGTTATCATCTCAATAATAAAGCTACCAATAACAAAAAAGAGTACAAACCAAGCTAAAGCCCAAAGTGAATCATATTCTATTCCAAGTAAGTAAAACAGGCTGATTATGCCAAAGTAGTAAACGGCAAAGAAAAACCCAAAAACAAGGGATAAAAGTAAGCTAATACCTATAATGATGCTAAGGGACGGTTTTCGCATGGTTTAAACCTTCTTCATTTACACAGATTCAGTTGCCCGTAATTCGTTCGTAATTTCAATGGAACGGGTAGAAATAGTTGATGCACTAACATTGTATTTCTCTGCCAGAGCCTTCTGCGTTACCGAAAGTGGAGCGAATTCTTGTAGTGCGTATTCCATTGCAGCTGCGAAAGCTTCTGGCTTACGAATGGTCACTTTTTTCGCTGTTGTAAAAGCATACCATTTCTCTAATGCCAACTGCTCAATTTCTGGAGAGTGTTGGTCTTTTTTTAATCCTTCTAATAAAATTGTAGCCGTTTCTTTGACTTGTTCAGAAGACCATTGAAAGTCATCTGCACTTTTCACAACTGCTTCATTCTCTGCTAATAGAGAAGAAAGTAGCTGCGGCCATTTCGCTGTAAACGGATCGTCACTTCCATTGGATTGGAAAGCGTCAATTTTTTGCTTAATCTCGGCTGTTTTCACTGGACGATTGCTTATAACTGGACCGATGAACGTCATACTGATTTCACCTTTAGCAGGGAATCCAATAATGGTGGAGCCTGGTTCTACTGTTTCATTATGCTCAGAAGGGATGAGGTGTGTTACAGTCTCACCAGTAAATAAGTTGCGGCTTTCGCATTCTGTTTCATTGGTTAACGCTAAAACTTCAAGTACAGCTGGTTTCGTTTCTTTCCACGTCTCAATAATGTTTGCCGTTTGTGGGCGCTTGATTTTTCTAATTTTCGTTTCCAGAAAAGTATCATAAATGGTCTGCCCGTTCTCTTGTATCGGTCTATGGAATATGAGCCAAACGAGTAACATACTAGATAACGTTTCCGTTACGTTCTCTTCTACGTCTGGGTACACATGGTGGTAGCTTTGCACCCAATTTGTCAGCTCTTTTTGATATCTTGTAAAAGCTGTATAAAGCATTTCTGTTTCTAATTGATGAAGCTCTTGTGTGACGATTGCTTTCGATTCATTTTTTTGCATACAACATTTTTTATATTTCTTGCCACTGCCACATAGACAAGGATCGTTTCTTTTTAACATACATGTTCCTCCTTACGTCAACTTAACTAGTTTAACAGATTTTATTGATAAAAACAGGGGTTTACCACTGACATTTTTTGATTGCTCACCTTGATAATGGATAAGAAGCTATTTCGTCAAGGGAGTGAAAGGACACAGTTGATCGTACTAAACGGACAAGGTCTGAAAAATTACCTTTTGACAGATTTGCTTTTGTGTGCTAAATTAATTGAATACTCATACATAAGAAAACACTCTTTATATTGAGAAGTGGAGGGACTGGCCCGACGAAGCTTCAGCAACCTTTCTTTTAGGAAAAGGTGCTAATTCCAGCAAAGGAAACTTTGGAAGATAAGGGGGATGCGGTGATGTCGCATAAACCCTTTTCATTCGAAAAGGGTTTTTTTCAATTTCATAATCAAAACGAATCGGTGTAGCGTTTCGCTGCTTAAAAGGGGAACTTGGTGTAAATCCAAGACGGTCCCGCCACTGTGACGTACATTGTACGAAGTCAGATTGCCTGCCGAATCGTTCTGCTTAGCTCTACGCGGATCTAGAGAGGAGTGGAAATGTTGCCTTTAAAACTAGCTGTCTTGTCACTAGTGACTTTTTGGTAGATTTCCTATCCCTTTCTCTTGAAAGGGATTTTTTTATGATGAGTACAACTTTTTGAGGAGGCAAAAGAATGAGTAGTGTGAGAAGTTCAAGTTTGGGTTTTCCAAGAATTGGGGAACAACGTGAGTGGAAAAAAAATCTTGAAGCTTATTGGAACCAAAAAATATCAAAAGAGGATTATATAACGAAGCAAAAAGCGTTGCGCCTTGAAAATTTACAAAAGCAAAAAGATGCTGGACTTGATTTGATTCCTGTTGGCGATTTTACTCACTACGATCATGTGTTAGATACAGCGGTAGCGTTTGGATTAGTACCTGATCGTTTTTCATACGATGGTGGAGAAGTTGATTTAGATACGTATTTTGCGATTGCGCGAGGAAATGATAACGCCGTTGCTGCTGAAATGACAAAATGGTTTGATACAAATTATCATTATATTGTTCCAGAGCTAAATGGTAGTGAACCAGAATTAGTTCATAATCGTTGGTTAACGCTCATTGAGGAAGCAAAGAAAGAGCTTCATATTGTTGGAAAGCCTGTTATTTTAGGCCCTGTTACGTTTGTGAAACTGTCAAAACAGTATGGCAATCGTTCGTTTGTTGATCATGTCAGAAGTCTATTGCCACTTTATACTACAGTATTAAACGAACTTGCTAACGCGGGTGTTGAATGGATTCAAGTAGATGAGCCGATTTTAGTTGGCGATGTATCAGACGAGGAATGGTCCATTATTGAAGAAGCTTATGATTGGTTCGCAAAGTCTGCTCCCGATGCAAAGATACTACTCCAAACTTATTTTGAAGGAATTGGTGCGTTAGATCGTGCTACAAAGCTAGCTGTTGCTGGTCTCGGATTAGATTTCGTTTACAGTAATAGTTTGGAGCAATTAAAAGGAACTGACTTTCCGAAAGACAAGACATTAGCTGCAGGTTTAATTGATGGCCGAAACATTTGGCGTACCGATCTAACAGAGACTCATTCTATTGTGAAAGAAATTTTAACAGTGGTTTCTGAGGAACAATTAATTATTCAGCCATCATGTAGTCTTTTACATGTGCCAGTTACGTTAAAGCATGAACAAAAGCTTGAGAGTGATTTAAAAGCAGCACTTTCTTTTGCAGAAGAGAAATTAACAGAATTAGATCAAGTGAAAAGCGTCGTAAATAAGGAAAATGAACCTGAACGTTTACAAGCTGGTAAAGAGGCAATTGAAGCGTTAAATCAATCGGCAAGTCGTACAAATAAAGAAGTTCGCGAAGCGTTAGAACGAAGTAAGAAAGAAGATTCAAAGCGCGAGGTTCCGGCAAATAAACGGATGGAGCTTCAGCAAGAAGTGTTCCAATTTCCTAACTTGCCAACAACGACAATTGGTAGCTTTCCTCAATCCCCTGAAGTGCGTAAAACAAGACTACAATGGAGAAGAGGAGAGATTTCAAACGAAGCATATGAAGCGTTTATTAACGCAGAAATTAAGCGGTGGATTGACATTCAAGAGGATATTGATTTAGACGTACTCGTTCATGGAGAATTTGAACGAACTGATATGGTTGAGTTTTTCGGTGAAAAGCTTGGTGGATTTGAATTTACATCAAACGGATGGGTGCAGTCATACGGTTCACGTTGTGTGAAACCACCGATCATTTACGGAGATGTCTACTTCCAAGAGGAGATGACAGTAAAAGAAACCCTTTACGCTCAATCCTTGACAGAGAAACCGGTAAAAGGGATGCTAACGGGTCCTGTAACGATTTACAATTGGTCATTCCCACGTACGGACTTACAACCAGGCGATGTGGTGAACCAAATAGCATTGGCACTTGAAAAAGAAGTGCTTGCCTTAGAAAGTGCTGGCATTACAGTGATTCAAGTAGATGAACCAGCATTAAGAGAGGGATTGCCATTAAAAAGAAGCAAGTGGACAGATTACTTAAACCAATCAGTAGTGGCGTTTCAGCTATCTGTAAAGTCTGTTCAACCTGAGACACAAATTCATACCCATATGTGTTATTCGGATTTCCAAGATATTATTCAAGCGATTGATGGATTAGATGCAGATGTCATCTCTATTGAAATGTCTCGAAGTCACGGAGAATTAATTACTGCGTTTGAAGATTACACGTATAGCAAAGGCATTGGTTTAGGCGTATACGATATCCATAGTCCAAGAGTTCCGACAGAGGAGGAAATGGAAACAAGTATTAACCGAGCCCTTCAAGTGCTGGATCAGCGAATCTTTTGGGTGAATCCAGACTGTGGTTTGAAAACGAGAAAAGAACCAGAAACGGTAGAGGCGCTTAAAGCGATGGTAAAAGCAGCGAAGAACAAACGTAAGGAGCTTCTCGTTAAATAATAGCCTATTGAAAGAGGCTGGGACAAAAGTAGATAGACAGACCAAAATGACGAACATTCCTGAAAATAGGAACGTTCGTCGTTTGTTTTATATGGAAATTAACGGAAGGAGAATCCGAAGACTCCTGGGGGATCAACACGTGTCTGAAGACTCTGGAGTGGCGGTTTTCCACGGAGGAGGCTGAGGCCGTGTCCCCGGAAAGCGAAGGATTCTCCTGTAGCGGTGCTACTCAGCATATTTTAGACTATTCGTCTTTTCAAATCCTACTTTTCGTTATGTCCCAGCCTCTTTAGTTAGAACCCTGCACGGATCTACGCATTTAAATTAGTTGAATCAGTTGGTTTATCTCTATTGCTAGCGCTTCTCGCTCCTTCAATTCCAAGGAAGACACACATGACGAAAAGGATAAAGCAAATGACCGATAGCAAGTAGTTTTGCGCCATAAAGTTCGAGTAAAGCATGACAAGAAGAGCACTTGTTGTAACAATAAACATGAATACCATTGGAATGATCACGAACAATGCTTTTGATTTTGTTTTGACCAGCCACATCGTGACTGCTAAGAGTGCTAACGCACCAAGCATTTGATTGGCTGCTCCGAATAATGGCCAAACGGTTTGCCATGTTCCTGTTAAAGCGAGGGCCGTTGCACCAGTTAGACCAGCCACCGTAGCAAAATGTTTGTTCGACAACAGTTTCACATTGATGCTCTCACCAAGCTCCGATACAGTGTACCTCATTAAGCGTGTGGCTGAGTCAAGAGTGGTCATAAGAAAAGCAGAGGCAGCTAATGCTGTAAACGTTATACCTGCTTGAACAGGCAGTCCCCACGTATTCATGAACTCACCAATTCCTAATGAAAAAACGCTAATTGGATCGTTATACTGCGCCATTAGTGCTGAGAATTCGCCCATCGTTAAGTAAGCTACAGAACCGATTGCAATAATGGCAACGAATGCTTCAAGTAGCATCGACCCGTATGTGATAAAGCGTCCATTTTTTTCGTTATCCAATTGCTTAGAAGTCGTTCCAGATGATACTAATGAATGAAATCCAGAAATCGCACCACAAGCTATGGTAATAAATAAAATAGGAAAAAGAAAGCCTAGTTCACTATTGTAAAAACCAGTGAAGGCTGGCATTTGGATAGTCGGTCTCGCAATCAAAAGTCCTAAAAATGCCCCACCAATTAAGAAATACAACATAAATGAGTTCAAGTAATCTCTTGGTTGAAGCAACAACCATACAGGTAATACCGATGCTAGATACGCATAAATAATTAAAATAAATGACCAAGCCGTCGCGCTTAGCTCAAGCGGGAAATTCAATCCAAACCAAATGGAACCGATCATCGCGATGGACCCTAGGATAGTGGCGAGTACAAGATTCATTCGTACCTGGTTAACTAGTACACCAAACACCATCGCGACTGCAATAAATGAAAGGGATGCTGTTGCTGCACCTGGAAAGGATACAAAGGTATTGGCAACTAATATAACAAATACGCCTACAATTAAAATTAACGTAGCAATCGCAAAGGATAGGAACATTAGCTGTCCTCGTCGACCCATATACTCCTTAATGACTTCACCAATTGATTTCGCTTTGTGACGAACAGACGCTTGTAATGATGCATAATCATGAGTACCACCAACAAAAATGCTTCCAATGATGATCCAAATAACGGCAGGTAACCAGCCAAATACAATCGCTGCTATTGGACCAGTAATAGGACCGCCACCAGCAATAGTTGTGAAGTGATGACCAATAAGTACTGGTGTCTTCGTTGGAATGTATTCCTTCCCATCATAAAGTGTATGTGCAGGCGTTTGCCTACTACTATCTATTTTGAGTCGCCTCTCTAAGTATTTCCCGTATGTGAAGTAGGCAACAATTAGCACACCACCACAAAGTAGCATCAATGTAACAAAATTCATTCTAAAACCCCACCTTCTAATTCTCCGTTATTGACTCAATAAATGATTTAATAAACGGGTAGCCTTTCTTATTCATCGTGACTCTCTGATCAGGGAGGGAAAGAACCGCTAGATAGCGTTCGTACCAACCTGATTTTCCCCATTGAATAAATGAAACTTTTCTAGTCTTTTTCGCTTTTCTCTCTACTATAGGATCAGGTGAGTTGACCGTTAAGAATAGGCCAATATAAATGGATGACATATGGCTTGTGCGCTTGCTTTTATGTTGACGAATATACTGATCTAACTCTTGTTTGAATTGTTCGAATTCTTCAATCGTGGATGTTTTTGCCTCATATAAGAAGATGTGCTGATTATTTTCAACACTCCAGACGGTTACATTTTTTGTGAACATATACCGGTCATCACGACGGTAATAATGTGCACTGAACCGAAGTGGAAGGCTTTCCAGCTTGTCATTTCCGTATACGTCAAATTGATGCTTAAGCGCGTTCTCTAGTTGATTGATAAACCGTTCTGCCTTCGTAATTGACACCTCCTCTTAAAACTTGATTATAAGTGAATGCTTCTAATTATAAGGACGTTCACTTAAAAGTTCAATACTTTCTGTTAATTTAATTTCCTCATACGAAACGTTTTAAAAAACGATAGGAGGGAACAAACACCAAAAAGAGTGTTAGAAGGGAGTTAAAGAATGAAGCTGTATGTGAACGGTAACTGGATCGGGGAAGAATTGAAGCAGCTTGACATTACAAACCCAGCGAACGGTGATGTGGTGGATCAGGTACCAAAAGGAGGAGAAAAAGAAGCTGCACTTGCTGTAGATGCCGCTGCATATGCGTTTAAATCATGGTCAACACTGTCAACGTACGAGCGTTGTGAGAAATTGGAGTTATGGCACGATCATATTCATGAACAAACAGAAGAACTGGCAAAGTTGATGACACTAGAACAAGGAAAAGCCATTAAAGAAGCGCGCGGTGAAATTGGCTACGCAAATTCGTTCATTAAATGGTATGCAGAAGAAGGAAAAAGAAATTACGGCGAGACCATTCCTGCAACAACAAGTGATAAACGACTATTTGTAATTAAACAACCAGTTGGCGTTGTTGCAGCAATTACACCGTGGAATTTTCCAGCGGCGATGATTACACGAAAAATTGCTCCGGCATTAGCAGTAGGCTGTACAGCCGTTATTAAGCCAGCATCACAGACTCCGTTAACTGCTTTGAAACTAGCAGAACTAGCAGAAAAAGCTGGCATCCCAGCCGGTGTTATCAATGTCGTTGTAGGTTCTTCTAGTGACATCTCTAAGGTGTGGCAGGAAGATAAACGTGTCCGTAAATTAACGTTTACTGGTTCAACAGAAGTGGGTAAAAAGCTAATGAAAGACGCAGCAGAGACGATGAAAAAAGTGTCATTAGAATTAGGTGGTCATGCACCTGTTATCGTCTTCAAAGATGCAGACTTAGATCGTGCTGTTGAAGATACAGTCGCATCTAAATTTAGAAATGGTGGACAGACGTGCGTCTGTGCGAATCGAATATATGTAGAAGAGTCTATTGCAGAGACATTTACAGCTAAAATAAAAGATGCAGTTCAGAAGCTAACAGTAGGCGATGGATTAAATGAAGAAACAGATATAGGTCCGTTAATTGATCAAGATGCGGTTGATAAAGTATTGTCTCATATTGCAGATGCGGAAGAAAAAGGAGCAACGGTCGTTACAGGTGGTAAGAACACGGAGGGTCTTTTCATGGAACCAACTGTACTAACGAATGTAACGGACGATATGGCCTGTATGGTAGAAGAGACATTTGGACCAGTAGCACCAATCGCTACTTTTAAAGAAGAAGAGGAAGTAATTGAGCGAGCAAATGAGTCTATTTATGGCTTAGCTGCCTATGTGTTTACAAAAGATATTAATCAAGCCTTTCGTGTCTCAGAAGCATTGGAATATGGCATTGTTGGATTAAACGATGGTGGTCCTTCCGCTGCTCAAGCGCCCTTTGGCGGATTTAAACAGAGTGGTATCGGTCGCGAAGGTGGGAAGCAAGGAATGGAAGAGTATCTTGAAACGAAGTATGTGTCATTCAAGTTGTAAGAGAGATAGCCTTGGTTATAACCAAGGTTTTTTTCATTTTCTATTGAATTATAATTTATCTTAGTGTACTATTTAAGTAGAACACCGATACAGAGAGTGGAGGGGACAAATATGGCTGACTATCCTTTGCAAGTAAAAGGATTAAACAAATCATTTGGGAAAGCTCATATCATTAAAGACATGAGCTTTCAGTTACAGCGGGGACAAATCTATGGTTTCTTAGGACCTAATGGATCTGGTAAGACAACAACGATTCGAATGATCGTATCGTTAATTAAGCCGAATTCAGGAGATGTTCTCATTGAAGGGAAAAGTATTCAAACGGATCGAAAAGCGGCTTTAGCAAAAATTGGCGCGATTGTAGAAGATCCAGATCTATATGGTTACTTAACAGGGCAACAAAATCTTGAGCATTTTGCTAGGTTAAGCAATGAAACCATCTCTAAAGAGCGTATTCAAGAAGTGGTTGCTCTTGTTGAACTACAAGATGCCATGAAGAAAAAAGTGAAAAATTATTCTCTTGGTATGAAACAGCGATTAGGAATTGCGGTGTCTCTTTTACATAAGCCATCGGTTCTTATTTTAGATGAACCAACAAATGGTTTAGATCCTAAAGGCATACGTGATTTGCGCTTCTATCTACAAAGGTTAGCAAAGGAAGATGGTGTAACTTTACTCGTATCAAGCCATCAGCTGAATGAAATTGAAATGTTATGTGATCGAGCCATTGTCATTAAAAAAGGCGAAGTCGTTGATGAAATTTCTATGAACGAGAGTCAAACAATAGAAAAAACATTAACCGTGAAAATAGAAGCGAAGCCTGTACAAAGAGCTCTTGACCAATTAGCACCATTTGGGGCTGTTAAACAGAACGGAGATACACTGGAGCTTGAGAAACAATCCTATGAGGATATCCCAACAATCATTAACGCATTAGTAAAAGAAAACATTAAAGTGTTTGGTGTGACCTATCAAAATCGTCTAGAGGATGCATACTTTACGCTAACAGAAGAACAGGAAGAAGGTGTATCTTAATGGGCATTATCTATAATGAATGGTTAAAGTCTTGGTATGGTCGCAAAGTATGGTTATTTGCTCTTATTATGCTTCTGTTTATTGGTGGTGCCGTTGCACTCTTTCTATTTACTCAATCGAATTTAGGAAGCCCAATGGTAGCAGACGATTTTGCTGAAGTGAGTGTGTCTGTCTTTCCAACTTTCGTGATGTTATTTGGTGTAGTGCTGATTGCTGGAGCGATTGCAGGTGAATTTTCAAGTGGAACGGTTAAGCAATTACTTATTCGGCCAACATCTCGCCATGCGATTTTGTTTGGTAAATGGTTTGGGAATCTTCTACTCGCAATATTCATGTTAGTTGCTATTGTGCTATTGTCTACTGTCATTGGATTGATCGTGTTTAGCACAGAGGGCATGTCAACAGGTGAAACATTTAAAACGATTTTCGAGATGGCTATCTATCAGCTTCCGACACTTGTCTTCTACATGGCTCTAGCTACATTAATTGCCGTCTTAACAAAAAGTACAGCGTTAACGATTATTATTACGTTTGCACCGTTGTTCTTTAGCGGTATTTTGCAACTGTTTATTAGCCAGTATGAGTGGTCAAAATGGCTTATTGTCTCCCATATTGAATTTTTTAGTAACTATTATGATAGTGAAATAATGTTTGTAGAGCCACCATTTGAAAGTATGTGGGGTTCGTTAGCGTTTTTAGGCGCTCATATTGTTGTAATTCTTATTGCGGCTCATCTTGTATTTAAAAAAAGAGATGTGCTTTAATAAAAGAGTCAGGCGATTACTCCGCCTGGCTTATTGCTTTAGAAAGGGGGCTGTGGCATTTGTCTATTCAATTTGATCCGAACAAAGCCATTTACGCCCAAATTGTGGATTCCTTTTATCAACAAATTTGTAGCTCAGAGTTAATGCCTGGAGAAAAATTACCTTCTGTTCGTGAGACTGCACAAACGTTAAAAGTGAACCCGAATACAGTATCACGAGCGTATCAAGAAATGGATCGAGATAAAGTGACTTTTTCAAAGCGAGGGCAGGGAACGTTTGTAACCGAAGATCATACGATTATCCGAGCGTTAAAAGAAGCGTTAGCGAAAAAACAATTAACAGAACTAGTCCACTATATGAGGAAATTAGGTTATACCGATGAAACAATGATTGAGGCACTTACGAAAACAATAAGGGAGGTGTAAATGATGTATTCGTTTGAAGTAAAAGGTGTACACAAAAACTATGGGCGTAAACAAGTATTTACAGATATATCCTTCCGGTTTGATCAAAATCGTTTTATTGTGTTGCTAGGATCGAATGGATCGGGTAAATCCACCATGCTGAAACTTTGTGCTGGTTTAGCGCCATTTTCTAAAGGAGAAATTCGTCTTGGAGACGCGAGTAGTCGCATCGAACGTGCGCAGAATGCAAGCTATGTAGCAGAAGGAGTTGGTTATCCAGCTTATCAAACTGCAGCAACGATCCTTACTCAACAAAAAAAATTGTATCCTGAATTCAATCAAGAGCAAGCGCTACATTATTGTCATGAAGTGAGCGTGCCGACACAAGTAAAGTGGGGTTCATTATCCACAGGTCAACGCCACTTACTCGCACTTATTGTGGCAATCTCTACACAAAAACCATTTTTATTTATCGATGAATTGTTAGCGAATCTGGATACAACAAAAAAAGAGGCCATGCAGGGGATTTTAACTGATTTTCTTTTGGACGGTAATCGAACGATTGTAATGGCTACTCATGCGTATGAGGATGTTGAAATGCTTGCCGACGGTGCAATGTTTATTAAGGATGATGACGTGACAACAATAACCGATTTAGAAGGTTGGCGACAAGAACATGGCGCCTCGCTCCGTGATTTATTCGCAAGGGTGGGAAGAGCATGAAGGAATTTGTTTTTTTTCTAAAGAGAGATGCGCGCTTGTTAGTACCTATTAATGTCATTATTGCGATACTATTTACCATTATGCTCGTCGTTGCGAGTATTATTCGTATGCGTGTCGCTGAACCGTTTGAAGTAACGGGCATAACGGCAGTAACCGTATTGTTATTTCTTTACCTTGTATTTGCGACATTTTTCATTATTATTGAATCAGTTTGGCGAGAGTGGCGCTTAGGTATCCAACATCACTGGTATCTTGCTCCAGGGTCAATGTTACTAAAGCTGCTTGCTAAAATAACGGCAAACCTCATATGGTTATTTATGCAAAGTATTTTTGTAACGCTTTTTATGCTGTTGTTTATCTATTTCGCTGCAGAAAGTCACATTTTACAAACCGTTTTTGAGGAAAGTCGTCTTTTACTAAATTACCCACTCCAATTAGTTTGGATCACTCTTATCGCACCAGTATTGGGCATTCTTATGATTCTTTTACCTGTTTATCTATTTTTAGGAATAAAAACGTGGATGAAGTATGTTCTATTATTGGTTTATGGAATTTTATTTGTCGTTGTCTATCCGTATATAATGTTTAAAATCGAAAGCCATACTGAACCAGAGAGTGGAATTTTCTTTTTTGTAGAGCTAACGAGTAATGAACAGATGCTAATGGACGCTGGGTTGCTTTTTGTTCTTCTTTTTATCACGACTTATTTTCTAAAGAAGAAAATTGAGCTTTGAGCATTTGAATGTTTAGGCTCATACCGGTAGAATAGAAAGATCTGATAGAGAAAGTGAAGTGTAGCAAGAAATGAAGTTTAAAAAGGAAAAAGCGATTGAATTGCTTGAACAGCTTGTGCATATTCCAAGCCCTTCTGGTTATACGGAGCAAGCAATGGCGTTTGTACAACAGTTTTTGGAGATGAACAAGATTACTTATACGAAGCTACGTAAAGGCGCCATTGTCGCAACGATAGCAGGAGAAAACGATCAAAAGCAACGGATGCTAACCGCACATTTAGATACATTAGGAGCAATCGTAAAAGAATTAAAATCCAATGGTCGCTTAAAAATCGATTTGATTGGTGGATTTGCTTATCAATCCATTGAAGGAGAGTACGTCACCATTCATAAAAGCGATGGGGAGACTGTGACAGGTACGGTCGTCGTGCATCAGTCGTCTGTCCATGTCTATAAAGAAGCCCGAACAATAGAACGAAATCAGCAAACAATGGAAGTTCGATTGGATGAACAGGTACATACAGCGGACGACCTTCGTCAACTTGGATTGGATGTTGGTGATATGATTAGCTTTTCGCCACGATTTGAAAGGACGTCTGCTGGGTTTATTAAGTCAAGACACTTAGACGACAAAGCAAGTGTAAGTTTATTATTAACGCTACTAAAAGAAGTGAAAGAGGGGCAGGTAACACTTCCTTATACTACTCATTTTCTCTTTTCAAATAATGAAGAAATTGGATATGGTGGAAATGCAGGCATTCCTGATAATGTTGTCGAATATGTGGCTGTTGACATGGGGGCAATTGGAGACGGTCAGCAGTCAGACGAATATACAGCATCCATTTGCGTAAAGGATTCTAGTGGTCCCTATCATTACGGACTGCGTAATCACTTTGTTCAGTTATGTCAACTCAACCAGATTCCATATAAGCTAGACATCTACCCTTACTATGGATCTGATGCATCTGCAGCAATACGCTCAGGGCATGATATTGTTCATGGACTCATTGGACCAGGGATCGAAGGTTCACATTCAATGGAGCGTACTCATGAACGCTCTCTCGAAGCGACGTATCATTTGTTGCATGCATACGTTACATCAGATATGCATAAGTAAAAAGCTGCCTTCTACAGGCAGCTTTTTTTATGAACGTACATCTGACGTTTGTTTTGTATAGGCACGTAGCATCCATGCGTGCTTCTCAATGGATTCCTTTAACCCAATTAGCATATCTTCCGTTGCATCGTCTTCAAGTGAGCCACATACGTCGATACCCGCTTTTAGTTCGTCCGCAATTTTCTCATAATCCCTTACTAGGTCAGCAACCATTTCGTCTGCGCTGATTTGCTTTGATGCCTCGTCAATAGACGTTAGTTTTAAATATTCTTCCATTGTTGCAACAGGTTGTCCTTTTATCGCTAATAAACGCTCAGCTAGTTCGTCAACGGTTTCACCTGCTTCATTATAAAGCTCTTCGAATTTCTCATGTAGGGTGAAAAAGTGAGGTCCTTTTACGTACCAATGATAATTGTGGAGTTTTACATAAAGAACACTCCAGTTCGCTACTTGCTTATTTAAGACTGCTTGAATTTTTTCATGTGCCATGATTTCTTCCTCCTTGCAAACGTTGTGTACAAATACTATACCCGTTCACCCCATTTTTAAACAGAGATCTACAGTAACTCAATCTTAAACGTTCCGCCATGTACATGTGTAAACATTGTACCTGCTGCTTCTAACAACTCGCTGTAGGTATGAGTAGTTGACGCATGAGAAAAGAAGAAGCACTGAATAGCATGAACTGTCGCTTCGCTTGTACTTGTCGTTTGATCCATACAGAAGGGTGAAGCAATTTCTTTTGTTTGATCATAGAGAGCGTTCCCTTTTTTTTGAAGAGGTAGGTAAAGAGAGCCTGTATCATGTAACGTAATGGGCAATTGATATTCCAGCATGAAAAAATGCGTTAAATCAATTCCCGAATGAATTGGTAGCAAATAGTCTTCTTTTTGGATGGATTGTAAAATCCGACCGTGATGCGTCCTTATTTCATCTTCCGTTAAGGTATCACTGTCAAGTAAGTCGAAATGCAATAGCTCTTGATGAAACTGTAGTCTTCCCTTTAACATAGTGGATGAATCACTAATATGAATATTAGTGTAGTGAATAACTCCTATTTGCATAATTGTTCCTCCGCCTTAAGCATTTTACATTCTTATTATGTTTCTGTATGCTAGAAGAAATCAACTGTTTCGTTTAAAAAGGAAGAGTACAATGGATTATGAACGACTAAAGCAAAAATTAGTAATGTACAGTCAATCAATAGGTGTAGATAAGCTAAGGATCACAACCGCCGATCCTTTTTTGTCTTTAAAAGACCGATTAATACAACAGCAAGAACAAGGCTATGCGTCAGGATTTGAACACCCAAATATTGACGAAAGGGTCGACCCATCTTTAACTTTAAAAGAAGTTCGCACCATTATATCCATTGCGGTTGCCTATCCGTCAAAACTCCCTAATGCCCCTAAAAGTGAGAAAGGGAGCAGACGAGGCTTTTTTTCGCGTTCATCTTGGGGAATTGATTACCACGATGTGTTAAATGATCGATTGAAAAAGATTGAAGAATTTCTTTTTGAGGAATGTGGCACTGTGGAAACTGTTCGAATGGTTGACACGGGTGCACTATCAGACCGAGCAGTAGCAGAACGAGCGGGTATTGGCTGGAGTGCAAAAAATACGTTTATTATTACCCCTGAGCTTGGTAGCTACGTGTATTTAGGAAATATTTTAACGACACTTCCGTTTCCTCCTGATGAGCCAATTGAAGATTTATGTGGGTCTTGTCAAAAATGCATTGATGCATGTCCAACGGGTGCGCTTGTTGAGCCTGGCGTGTTAAACGCACAAGCCTGTCTTTCTTATCAAACCCAAACAAAAGGATTTATGCCGGAGGAGTACCGATCGAAAATTGGAAATCATTTATATGGATGGGACACCTGTCAGCTTGTTTGCCCATATAATAAACATAAGGATCATCATCAGCATGAAGAGATGAAACCAGACCCAGAGAAAGTAAAGCCGTTACTTTTACCGTTGTTAACAATGAGCAACAAGACATTTAAAGCAGAATTCGGCCATATGGCGGGCTCCTGGCGTGGAAAAAAACCGATTCAGCGGAATGCCATTATTGCCCTTGCGCATTATAAGGAAGAATCGGCTCTTCCTACATTGTGTGAGTTGTTGCGAAACGATCCAAGGCCAGTGATTCGTGGCACATCTGCGTGGGCAATCGGAAAAATTAGCAACAGTGAAAAAGAGGAAAAAGCATTGGAAGATGCGAAAAAGAATGAGCAAGATGAGAACGTGCTAAGTGAAATTGAAAAAGGTCTCTCATTTATAAGAGAAAAGAAATAACTAGAAAGGCAGGAGTGACATGCGCGTTTTAACAAAATTTTATGTGAAAGAGTTAACTACACCTATCGGGCTAATGACTGTTGTCATGAGTGAAAAAGGGTTAGCCCATGTAGCATTCGGAGCAATGAATAAAGTCAATTTAACAGCTCGGTTGACGAGATTTGGGATAAAGCCGGAGTGGTATGAGTTGGAAGAGGATGAATCACTCGTTTGTGAGCAGTTAACGGAGTATTTAAATGGTGAGCGTCATGATTTTCATGTGCCAATTGATTTAATAGGGACACCTTTTCAAAAAAAAGTGTGGTCGGCTTTGCGCACAATTAGATATGGTGAAACAAAAAGTTATAAAGAAATTGCGGAGATGATTGGAGCACCAAAAGCTGTACGCGCTGTCGGTGGGGCGAATAATAAAAACCCTCTTCCTATTGTTATTCCTTGTCATCGTGTTATCGGCTCTAATGGGGCAATGGTAGGATACGGCGGAGGATTGCCGACGAAAGAACGTTTACTTGCACTAGAAACAAATATGAAGATCTCATAGAAAAAACATGGCAGTTATGCACACTGCCATGTTTTTTTTGACATGTTCAATGCTTTTTTAAATACATATAAGGAAGAGTGGTTGTTAAAGGATACTTCTTCATAGCCTTGTTTACAGTAAAAAGGAATATTCACTTCTCTCGTTTCACACGTCACTTCAAGACATTGGCGATGCAATGCTTCTTTCTCTACGCATTGAAGTAAAAGCTTACTAATGCCTTGCCCTTGATAGGAAGGATCAACGCTCAATCGAAAAAAGGAGCACGTTTTTTCGTTGTGTCGAAAAAAAACACAGCCGACGATGCGATTCTCTTTCATGCAAACGAACGCTTCTTCTTCTTGTGATAGCCGTAAAGCAATGGAAAGTCTTGTTTCATGAAGGGCAGATGCGGTGACCGGATCATGCTTATATATTTGAAAAGACGATCGAATTAATTGGTGAATGGCTTGGCAGTCAGTCATTACAGCTTTGCGTATCAATGTCGCTCGCTCCGTTTCACTCTAAGATAATCATAATTATACATTCTTATAAATTTTTATTCAATCACTTTTTGAAAGGAATTAACTGTTATGAAAAAAAAATTAGTGAAGATCTTGCACGACAATGTCAAACAATTAAACGAGGCCTTTTTAAATGGGCATCGTGCGGTTTGTTTAGATGAAAAAGAAAAAGCTGCATTTGAAAAAGATGCGCTGGAAATGATTGAACGAGGTGCAGAAGTCGTGAGCGCCAAAATAAGTGGAGATATACTGAATGTAATGGCATATGAACAGCAAACGCAGGTTGACTATATTGCGGTTATAGATCGGCTCTTGAAACAAGGAAACAGTCTGTTTATGGAAGAGCGAACGATGCGAAGACGGGCACAATTTGAAGGGTCGAAGCTAGTTGCAGATGAAATGGTAACGATGCATCCTTTGTCACTACAGGAGCGTGGAGAGAAGTGTATGGGCCACATTTATCGTGAAGATAGTGCAACGTATAATCGGCGAAACGTTGTCCGTTATGCAGAGCAATGGTGGAATGATTATAATCCGGCTTTTGTTCGATTTGAAGATAATTGTACAAATTTTGTGTCTCAATGTCTTTATGCTGGTGGTGCCCAAATGACGAGTAAAGCAAATAAACAAAGAGGCTGGTGGTATGAGAATGAGCATAAGATGAGTCTAAGCTGGTCGGTTGCCCATTCATTTAGATGGTATTTAAGTGGAGCAACGAGTCATTTACGAGGGGAGGAAAAGAAGTCGGCACGTGAACTGATACCAGGTGATGTGATTTGCTATGATTTTAACGGAAATGGAACTTGGAATCATTGTGCAATTGTTGTTGCAAAAGACATGAATAATGAACCTTTAGTCAATGCACAAACAGTTAATAGTCGTTATCGGTATTGGACATATCAAAATTCTCCAGCCTACACAGATCGAATCCAATATAAATTTTTTCATATCTCCATTTAAGCAGAAATCATTTTTTCTGCTTTTTTCTAAGTTTGTCATAGTAGGAATTCATGTGTAATATAGAAGGGACGCAGATATTCATGTAAGGGTGAGAACGAATGAATGACAAAAAGTATGCACAAGCTTTGTGGGGCGTCGCCTTAGTTCTGGCATTTGCAGCAGTCTTCGTTAACGAAAATGGCGTATTATTGCTAGGGATTGTGGTATGTGTCGTCTGTTCTACATTTTTTTATGTGAAAAGCAAAAATAAATAGAGGTGCACGAAAATGGGATTGCATATCGTACTATATCAACCAGAAATACCAGCCAATACAGGGAATATTGCTCGCACATGTGCAGGCACAAACACGACGTTACATTTAATTCGTCCTCTTGGATTCTCAACAGACGATAAGATGTTGAAGCGGGCAGGTTGCGACTACTGGCCGAACGTAACGATTTACTATTATGACTCAATTGATGAATTGTTTCAAAAGTACGACCAAGGAGAGTTTTTCTTTATTGAAACAATAGGAACACGAAATTATAGTGATTTTGATTATAGGAATAAAGAAGAAGAGTATTTTTTTGTATTCGGTAAAGAAACAACAGGGTTGCCACAAGAGCTTGTGGAGAAGCGACAAGAACGATGCTTTCGCATTCCACAAACCGATGTGATCCGGTCTCTTAATTTGTCTAATACAGCAGCCATTGTTATTTATGAAGCACTTAGGCAGCAAGGGTTTCCAGCATTAAAATAGATGTGTCTATTAAAGCGGTAAGCTAGCAATAAACGTATTGTATAAACGCAATAGAACAAAAATAATGGTAAATAAAAAGGTTGACCAAAAGAATAGCTGGAAAAAAATAAAGCCGATTAGCCCTGGGATGGTTAAAGATTCTGCGATACGGTAGACAATGAATAAGATATAAGCGAAAGATGACGCGACAAAAAGCAGTAGTAAAACGATCACAAAGGGATTTAGGACAAGTGCAGCGATACTTCCTGCAAAGTAGATCCATTGACCACCTTGCGTCTTTTTCCAAAGGTCGTCGTCTTCCTGTTTTGAAAAAAAGAGTAGTGCAAGAGATGTAACCGTATCGGCTATTAACTTTAAAGCAGCAAAAATCATGAAAAACACTAGTAATAAAACGATTATAAGTCCAATACGAACTTCATTAATGGAAAGAATGTCTGCCATTCCAGTTAGAATGCCATTTCGTTCTAACCAACTTAATGCAAAGCGTTGACCATAGAGTGCAAACGACAAGCTAAAGAAAAAGATACTAATTAATGGTAAATGTCCGGTTAAATATCGATTCATGATAATCTCCTATAGTTGGAAGTCATAGCTAATAGAAGCGCTTGTCTCATGAACGTAAAGACAAGCGCTTTGTCTTATTCACCTTGGAAATGGTGAATAAGTTCATACGTATGAAGTTCATTGGCATTGGCAGTCGGCTTTTGCTCTTCTGATGAAGCACTATTTCTATGAGCCTTTGCAAACGATTCACTTGAAAGCCAGTTTTGATAGTCTTCTTTTGAAGCCCACTTCGTAAAGACAATTTCTTTCTTGTCATCTTGTTCGTTTGATAAGAACATAAATTCTAAACAACCTTTTACGTTAGCCATGTTCGTAGAAGCTTTACCAAATCGTTGGTGAAGCATTTTCTTTTTTTCTGGACTTACGTGTAGTTCGTTCATGACGATATACATAATTGTTCGACTCCTTTTTTAGCATGATTTCGTGTTTTTTGTAAGAGAATGGCTTTTCATTCTGAATGAACTTGGCTATAATAAAAGAGAGCGTTTACGCCCCTTGCAAGGAGGATCATTTTATGAGAACGTTTTTAATGATGAGCGTCTGCGTCGTTTTTCTAATCGCCATTTTTTCTGGAGGTTATGAGGAAAACCCTCATAAACGATAAGACGAAGGAAACCGGGTAACCGGTTTTTTTTTGTTTTACCGGACAGCCGCTTCCCATATATTCATTGCTGGTCGTTTCGGTGATAAGTCCTCAACGTATCCAGTGTCTCTCCCTACCCAAACGGTTGCTGTATAGTCATCCGTCATACCTGAAAACGTGAGGTCCCGATAGTCATTCGTTGTTCCAGTTTTTCCTCCAATATAACCGTTTGTAGAAAGACGAATATCTCGTCCTGTACCTGATTGAACAACTTCGCTCATCAATGTACGGATTTTATCATTTGTTTCTTTACTCCATACTTGCTTTTCTTCTTGATCCGGCCATTGATACAAAGGGTCTAAGTGTTCATCATACACTCCTGTAATAGCTCTTGCTGGAGTAAAAAAACCATCGTGAGCAAAGGTCTGATAAGCTTGTACCATTTCATAAACAGACACATCAAGAGTACCTAAAGCTAAAGAAATGTCTCGTTGCTCATCATGCATTTTCTTGAATTGAAATGGTTCTAGATACGCAATGGCTTCTTCAATGCCAACCGTATTAAGAAGTTGTTGAGCAGGTATGTTATAAGAGTGCTTAAATGCTTCTCGCAGTGTGACGCTACCTGGAAGGACATCATTATAATTGGCGACACAACCAAGTATGCGTTTATCTCGTTCTTGTTGCGTGCAACTGTCGCTAGGATTAGCGTTGACGACTTGATCAATCGATGTGCCTGTTTTTTCAAAGTAAGGAGCAAAATCAATCAGCGGCTTAAAAGCAGACCCATGAGGTCGATACGAATCAACTGCGAGCATAAAATGACCACTTTCAAATTCCCGTCCATGACTAATCGCTACAATTCTCCGATCGTCGTTTCGAACAACAATACTAGCGCCTTCTACATCAGCAGGTAGTTCCTGATAGAAGCTTTCTTTGAGTGCGTGTTGTCGATTTGGCTCTAATGCCGTTTCGATTCGAATGCCTTTTTTAAAAAGTTCATTTAATCGTTCCTGAGCGGCTTCTTCATCATAGCCCTCTGTAGCCTGTATTAATTCTAAAAATTCCTTTTTAACGAAATCAGTATAATCTGGATATAAGTTTCGTAAAGACGAACGATGAAGTTCAATGGTTTCAGAGATGGCATCATCAAACTCAGCTTCGTTAATGTAGCCCTCTTCTTTCATCTTCAGTAATACCCATTCTTTTCGCTTATTCGTATTCTCCATTGAAGTAAAAGGATTGTATACTGTCGGATTGTTAGGAATGCTTGTTAGAAAAGCGACTTGCGCTAACGAAAGTTGATCACTATGTTCACTGAAATAAAGCTGACTTGCCGCTTCTATTCCGTATGCGTGGTTACCGAAGTAAATTGAGTTTAAATACAATTCTAATATTTCTTCTTTAGAGAAACGCTGCTCGAGTTCATGTGCGTACAATAATTCACTCATTTTGCGTTGATAGGTTTGAGAGTGATCGAGAAAGATGTTTCTTACCATTTGTTGCGTAATCGTACTAGCGCCTTGATCAATCTCACCACTGCTTACATTTGTAATAAGGGCACGTGCCATTCCAGACGCATCAAAGCCAAGATGTTGAAAAAAACGGCGATCTTCCGTAGCAACGAATGCGTGAACGACTGTTTCAGGTAGCTGCTCAAACGGTAAATAACTTCGATTAATACCACCTTCAGAGGGAATTTCTGCAACAATCTGTCCATTGTCAGCATAAATCGTACTGTTTGAAGATAAGTATAGAATTTCCTCATCAATATGAGAACCGACAACTTGACCAATCGTTTGAACTGCGCTTACTTCTGAAGAAGCAGATCGAAATAAGAATGCACTGCCAATTGCAAAAAAACTAATAAAAAACCAGCCAAAAAAAGTTTTCATTGCCATACTCACTTTCTATCTAGCGTATACGTTAGTATACCATTCTTTTTCTGGTGCGGACAGTCTACCTTGCAAGAAAAGAAGCATGTTCATGTGCGGTAACGCATATGGTTAATTAATCTCGCTTACACGAGAATGGAGGTATACGACTTGAATATTTTAAACAAAATTGAACAGTATCGTGATCATGAAGAACGTTTACGCTGGGAAGGCACTTTTGCTGAATATTTGGATCTAATCAAAGAAAAACCATGGGTTGCACAGACTGCTCACTCTCGTGTGTACAATATGATAAAAGACGCTGGTGTGGAAGAGAAAGATGGAAAAAAGGAATACTCCTTTTTTAAAGATTCTATTTATGGATTAGAAGACTCGTTGGAGAAGTTAGTAGAAGAGTACTTTCATTCGGCGGCTAAACGTTTAGACGTTCGCAAACGTATTCTACTATTAATGGGACCAGTAAGTGGCGGAAAATCAACACTGGTCACAATGTTAAAAAGAGGCCTAGAAGATTATTCTCGGACAGAAAACGGGGCAGTTTATGCTATTAAGGGCTGCCCAATGAATGAAGACCCTCTTCATTTAATCCCGCTCCATTTGCGGGAAGAATTCCAAGATGAATTTGGCATTAAGGTAGAAGGAAATTTGTCACCATTAAATATGATGCGCTTAGAGCAAGAGTATAGTGGACGAATTGAAGATGTTATCGTAGAACGAATATTCTTTTCAGAGGATAAGCGAACAGGCATTGGAACCTTTTCACCGTCTGATCCAAAATCACAAGACATTGCTGATTTAACAGGGAGTATTGATTTTTCAACAATTGCTGAATACGGTTCGGAATCAGATCCTCGCGCATATCGCTTTGATGGTGAACTTAATAAAGCCAATCGCGGTATGATGGAATTCCAAGAGATGTTGAAGTGTGATGAAAAATTTCTTTGGCATCTATTGTCGTTAACACAAGAAGGTAATTTTAAAGCAGGGAGATTTGCGTTAATATCTGCTGACGAACTGATACTGGCTCATACGAATGAGTCAGAATACAAGTCTTTCATATCGAATAAAAAGAATGAAGCTTTGCATTCTCGTATTATTGTGATGAAAATTCCGTACAATTTAAAAGTCTCAGAAGAAGAACGGATCTATAAGAAAATGATTGCAGATAGTGATCTTTCTCATGTTCATATTGCGCCACATGCTTTAAAAGTGGCATCGATTTTTACGATCTTAACACGCTTAAAAACAACTCATAAAGCAGGCGTTGATTTAGTTAAAAAGATGAAGCTTTATGATGGGGAAGCGGTTGAAGGGTTTAATCAACAAGACGTCAAAGAGCTACAGTCTGAATTTAATGATGAGGGCATGAGCGGTATTGATCCAAGGTATGTCATTAATCGTATCTCGTCAGCTATTATTCGTAAGCAGCTAACCTCCATTTCAGCTTTGGATGTATTACGCTCGATTAAAGAAGGTTTGGATCAGCACGCTTCAATCTCAAAAGAAGATAAAGAGCGCTATACAGACTATATTACAATTGCTCGAAAAGAATATGATTTAATTGCAAAGGAAGAAGTGCAAAAAGCATTTGTTTATTCGTATGAAGAATCAGCGAAAACATTGATGGACAATTACTTAGATAATGTAGAGGCATTTTGTAACAAGAATAAGCTTAGAGATCCTCTTACAGGCGATGAAATGTCACCTGACGAAAAGCTTATGCGTTCCATCGAGGAGCAAATTGGCATCTCAGAAAATGCAAAAAAAGCATTCCGAGAAGAAATATTAATCCGTATTTCGGCATATGCAAGAAAAGGGAAACGATTTGAATACAATTCCCACGAACGTCTGCGTGAAGCCATTCAAAAGAAGCTATTCGCAGATTTGAAAGATATTGTAAAAATAACAACTTCCGTCAAAACCCCAGATGAGTCTCAGTTGAAAAAGATGAACGATGTTATTGCTCGTTTAATTGATGAACATGGCTACAACTCAGTATCAGCAAACGAATTATTAAGGTATGTTGGGTCTCTTTTAAACCGATAATGAAGCAAGAGGGTCTTAAGTGGGCCTTCTTGTTCTTTTTTTCATTTAGTGGTAATTTATGAATAGATGTTGTGAATGTAGAAAGCGGGGAACATCATTGGCTGAGAATAAAGTGAAATCAGAGGCTTGGGGTTGGATCAAAGCGATTGTCATTGCGCTTCTTATCGCATTTGTTGTGCGAACGTTTATTGTCACAAGCTTTGAAGTTCGAGGGGAATCAATGGTACCTACCGCCCACGATGGAGAACGGTTTATCGTTAACCGTCTTGCTTATCAGTTTAGTGAACCAGATCGTTTCGATTTAATCGTCTTTCATGCAACTGAGCAGGATAGCTATATCAAACGAGTGGTTGGCTTGCCGGGAGATACGATTCGTTTTGAAAACGACCAATTGTTCATTAACGATGAACCAATTGATGAGCCATTCTTAGATGAAGTACAGGGATCGTTTGCAAATCAATATACAAACGATTACGAGTATGAAGACGTTATACCAGACAATCATGTTTTTGTTGTAGGGGATAATCGACCAAACAGCTCTGACAGTCGTTCGTTTGGACCTGTACATGAAGATGAGATTATTGGCAAGGTTGGCTTACGATTCTGGCCTCTATCTGAATTTGGGTTTATGGAATAATGACTTGAGAAAAAAGTACTCTAAGTAGAGTGCTTTTTTTATTAAAATAAACCAGATATTCGCCCTAGAATAAATAAAAATAAGCGCAGCTTTAGCTTGTCCTCTCACAATTTATTAGCAACTCTTGTGCAAGTGAAACATAGGATAAGTTAAGGCACGTTATCAACCCAATCTATGATATGTAAGTAGAGGTTCTTTTGTGCAAAAAAGTGAATGGCAGGAGGGCAAGAATGGAAAACAACAACAAGCACCAGTACATTGTCTCTGAGGAAAACTGGTCCCTCCATCGTAAAGGATATCAGGACCAACGTCGTCACCAAGAGAAGGTTCAGGACGCGATCAAAAAGAATTTGCCTGATTTAGTCAGCGAGGAGAATATTGTTTTATCTAATGGAAAAGATGTCATTCGAATTCCAATACGTTCCCTTGATGAATATAAAATTCGTTACAATTACGATAAGAATAAACATGTCGGGCAAGGAAAAGGTGACAGTAAGGTAGGTGATGTCGTTGCCCGTGATCCAAACGGTGACAAACAAGCGGGAGCAGGGAAAGGGCAAGGTGCAGGCGATCAAGCTGGTGAAGATTACAATGAAGCAGAAGTATCGATTGCAGAATTAGAAGAAATGATGTTCGCTGAGATGGAATTGCCTCATTTGAAAAAGAAAGAAGAGCAAGAAATTGTCATAGAGAATATTGAGTTTAATGATATTCGCAAAAAAGGACTAATGGGAAACGTAGATAAGCGGCGTACCATACTTGCCGCAATTAAGCGAAATGCCCTAACAGGTAAAGCAGGCATTATGCCAATTTACAATGAAGATTTACGGTTTAAAACGTGGAATGAGACAATTCGACCGGAATCCAAAGCAGTAGTGATTGCGATGATGGATACTAGTGGATCAATGGGACGATTTGAGAAATACGTTGCCAGAAGTTTCTTTTTTTGGATGACTCGCTTTTTACGGACTAAATATGAGAAAGTTGAAATTGAATTTATCGCCCATCATACAGAAGCAAAAGTTGTAAATGAAGAAGATTTTTTCTCTAAAGGTGAAAGTGGAGGAACCATCTGCTCGTCAGCCTATCGAAAAGCACTTGAGCTAATTGATGAAAAATACAATCCATCTGCATACAATATTTATCCGTTTCATTTTTCAGATGGAGATAATTTAACTTCAGATAACGCTCGCTGCCTTAAACTGGTAAAGCAATTAATGGATCGTTCGAATTTGTTTGGATATGGTGAAATCAATCAATATTCCCGTAATTCCACTTTGATGGGTGCCTACAAAAATGTGGATGACCCACGTTTTATGCACTATATATTAAAAGAAAAAGGCGATGTTTACCACGCTTTAAAGCATTTCTTTCAGAAAGAAGAGGAAGGTATTCAAGCATAGTAACTAGCTTTTAGTCAGAATACATTGACAAGTGGACATGAAGATGACTACAAAGAAGAAAGAAGCGTTTTATTTGTTCTTCTTCGAACCATCTTGTCTAAAAAAACAATTGACTTCTGTAAACGGACTCCTGTATAATCACCTCTAACTTCATTTGTTCGTAATGCGTAGATTGGAACAAGTAAACAAAAGAACATGTTCAGAGAGTTGGTTTCAGCGGCTGAAAGAACCGACCATCCCTACTTTTGTTGAACCCTATTCCAGGAGCAGTTGGCAAAACCAATCGTCTCATTGACGTTATCAATGTAAAGTGGGCATGCTAGTGTATGCTAACTAAGGTGGTACCGCGGAGCTCGTCCGTCCTTATTTCTAAGGATGGATGGGCTCTTTTTTTTGGAGGAGGAGAGAGGTATGCAAGGAACCATTGTTATTAAAATTGGAAGCAGTAGTCTAACTGCTGAAAACGGTAGACTAGACGCTATTCAATTAGAAAATCATGTGGAAGCCATGGTGTATTTGTTAAAGCAGGATTACCGTATTGTCCTCGTTACATCGGGAGCTGTAGCTGCTGGCTTTTCAAGTTTAGGTTTTAAGCGAAAGCCTAAAGGGATTGCACAGAAACAAGCAGCAGCTTCAGTAGGTCAAAGTTTACTTATGCAGGCGTATATGGATGCGTTTAAACAGCACGATTACATTGCGGCACAGTTGTTACTTACACGGGCAGACTTTGCTGATCAGCACCGCTTTTCTAATATCTCACAGACCCTCGGCGAATTAATGAAACGCGGAGCAATTCCAATCATTAATGAGAACGATTCAACCTCGGTTGAAGAGTTGACTTTTGGGGATAATGACCGCTTATCAGCCCTTGTTAGCGGAATCATTCACGCTGATATGCTGTGTTTGTTTACCGATGTGAATGGCGTGTATGATGAAAATCCTTTTTCGAATCGTAATGCTAAAAAGTATTCTTTTCTATCTGAAGTACCAGATGCGTTATTAAAGACGATGGATCAAACGACTTCGGATGTAGGTACTGGGGGAATGTATTCAAAACTTGCAGCAGCAAAGACAGCAATTGAGTTAGGCACGAATGTTTTTATAGGAACTGGTACAGGGCAGGAAAAGTTTGCTGATGTTTTAGTAGGCAAAGGAGATGGAACGTATATTGGTTCTTTTGCGAAAACGTCTATGTCAATGACGAAGCAATACATTTTGTACCACAGTAAGCCAAGAGGAAGCATATACGTTGATAACGGGGCAGCCGAGGCTCTGTTGAAACAGCATAAAAGCCTACTATCTGCTGGCGTTGTTAAAGTGATCGGTTCGTTTACGGTAGGTGAGGTTGTAGACGTGAGAAGGGAAAACAATGAAATCATTGGAAAAGGTAAAGTGAACTTTACTTGCGAAGAACTTACCCTATTAAAAGGAAAAAATAGCGCAGAAATTGCTAGAGTAACAACGCGATCAAAAAAAACAGTCATTCATCGAAATTTTTGGGTGGCTATGTAAAGGGGAATGAAGATGGAAAATGTAGAATCGATTGCTAAAAAGGCAAAAAAAGCGGCACCAACCATTGCTCGAACTACTTTAGAGAAGCGAAACGATGCATTGCTTTTATTGGCGGAAGCGCTACAAGCAAAGAAAGAATATTTGTTAGACGAAAATCTTCAGGATGTTACAGCTGCGAAACGCAAAGGAACAGCTCAACCTCTCATCGATCGTCTATTATTAACGGAGGAACGAATTGACGATATGGCAGAGGGAATGCGACAACTTGTTGCGTTAGCAGACCCAATTAACCAAGTACTAGAAACGATAGAGCGTCCTAACGGATTGCTTATTGAAAAACGAGCTGTACCGTTCGGTGTATTCGGAATGATTTACGAAGCTCGACCTAATGTCACTGTTGATGCGTGTGCACTTGCCATTAAAACAGGGAACGGGGTCGTGTTGCGTGGAAGTGGAAGTGCCATGCATTCAAATAAAGCCATTGTCTCGGTTTTAAAAGAGGCATTGAGTCAAACGTCTATTCATACGGATATCATTCAACTGATCGAAAATCCTTCTCGGGAGGAAGCGAATCGATTGATGAAATTAAAAGGAGACATTGATGTATTAATTCCTCGTGGTGGCGCCTCCCTGATACAAACAGTCGTCAATGAAGCAACGATTCCAGTAATTGAGACAGGAGTTGGAAACTGCCATGTTTATTTGTCTAATGCAGCTAATGTTGATTTAGCAACAGCTATTCTTGTAAATGCCAAAACCCAGCGCCCTTCTGTTTGCAATGCTTGCGAAACATTAATTGTTGAAAGATCTTTTGCAGAACAACACTTGCACACATTAGTAGAAACGTTAAGGCAAAAAGGAGTTCAACTTGTGGGAGACGAAACCGCACAAGCACTTCATACTCAAATTGGTGTAGCGACAGAAGAAGACTGGCAGAAAGAGTATCTTGATTTATTCCTTGCTGTTCGATGTGTAGATGGCATAGAAGAAGCGGTAGCTCATATTGAAAAATACGGCACCAATCATTCAGAAGCAATTGTGACGGAGGATGAGAAAGAGAGAGATTTCTTTTTCCAAGCCGTAGATGCTGCTGTACTTTACCATAATGCTTCGACTCGTTTCACAGACGGCTTCGAATTTGGCTTTGGAGCCGAGATAGGTATTAGCACTCAGAAATTACATGCCAGAGGACCAATGGGACTACACGCTCTGACAACTTACAAATACACTGTTAAAGGCACGGGACAGATCAAATAAACAATGATAACGATTAAAGGCAGGCAATTAAAATTAAGCCTGCTTTTTTGTGTCAGTAGCGGCGGCAAGTGTAAAGGCTCTGACAACTATAGGGAAATCATTTAGGCTGTTCCGTATAGTTGTCAGAGGTACTCTCATTCCTTTAACTACCTTTCTATTTACCAAACTCAGGACGCTCCTCTTTGAAATCTGGCATCGTCGTGGAATCAAGAGGGTGGTCATGCTGTGTAGCAAAAAACGTCCCGCCTGATACATCTTTTACATTATGAACAACAATAAAAGCGTTTGGATCAATCTCATGAACAAGCTTCTTTAAATAGAACAAGCGATAAGAGCGAACGACAATGTAAATGACTTCACGTTCCTTTTTCGAATACCCGCCATAACCATTAAAAATCGTGGCACTCGATGACATTTGTTTCGTCACTTTTTCAGAAATCAGTTGTGCTTCAGGTGAAATGATGTTAACTGCTTTTTTTGCGTCAAAGCCTTCAAGAACATAATCGGTGACTTTCTTACCAACATAAAGAGCGACAATCGTATACATCGTATAAATGGGTCCAATAACGAATACACCACAAACAACAATAACAGCATCAAGAACGAAGTTAGTCCCTGTTAATTCCCACCCAAAACGGTGATTTAACATTCGGGCAATAATGGAGGTCCCGCCTGTTGAAGAGCCAGCTCGAAAAATAAAGCCAAAACCGATACCCGTAATAACCCCAGCAAAAATTGCCGCAAGCAATGGGTCCTCAATTGGTTGGCCAAGTCGTTCTGTTAAAAAAATGAAAAAGGATAATAGCGGTACATTAATAATAGACTTATACACCATGTGTCGTGGTAATAATTTAAACCCTATGAGTAAAAGAACCGCGTTCAAAATAAACGTGACAAGTGCAGGGGAAAGATTATAAGCAAAATATAAAAGCAAAGATAAACCGACAATGCCGCCTTCAGCAAGGTTATTGGGCATTGCATATAATGTTATAGATATGCTGAAAAGAAATGTGCCGATAATAATGTATACATAATCTTTAACCAACGTAACAGTCTCCTTTCTACAAATGAAAAGAAGCAGTGCAAGCGAATGCCAACTACTTCTTTCCAAGTCTTTCTTCTAATTGTTCTACTAAACCTACAATTTCTGCTGTTCTTGCATCTCTGTCCGCTGTTTCCTGTGCTTTCTTTAGCGCGTTATGGAGTTCTTCTCCCTTTAAACCTGCATCCATATCAATGGTCTGACTTAACGCTTCTTCGTATTGGCGCAATGCATCTGCTTCCTGTCCGATAATGTCAGTCTCACAGCTACCACCGATGGCAATATTGTGCTCATGCCCAGTAAAGAAACAGTTTTCTATGAAACCACCTGCATGAAGGAGGCGAATGGCACATGTTCCACCATCTTGAATAAACGTTTCTCGTATAGTTGGGGAACTATTTCGTATATCAATCTGAGCTTCGTAATGCCCGTTAATTTGACAATGTTCAATAAGGCCATAAGATTGCTTTTCAAACCGAATGCCGCTTTCATAACTGTCAATTACTTTCGATTCATTCATGTTTAACTGTGAGCCATTAGACACAAAAAGTTGTGGATAGGCATCGTGATGATGATAGAAGCTACTATTTGTTAAGTGAACGAGGCTACCATCAATAATGTAAAGACCGCTTTGTCGCCCGTTAAATACATCCACATCATCAAGCGTCGCTTCACTAAAATCTGCTACAACGAGCTGGTTCAACTCGTTATCAAAGAAACGACAGTGAGCAATTGTCGCACTAGATCGTTCTGTTAACCATAACCCATAGTGAGCACCTTCAAATACAGAGCTATGCTTCATGCTTAAGCGAGCTTTTTCGCTAAGAGCAAGTTGCGGCATGGCATGGTTAAATAGATCTGTTGCTTCTATATATACATAACTATTTGCCGTTTGGCTAATAGCCGAGCGCTCACCATTATGCACTTTACAATGAAAGAGATAGGCAGATGCATCTTGAACCATAAGCTGATCATGCGTGTGGTCTTTTATCGTACATTGTTCGATTTCGCCCTTACTACCGTTCTCAAGCTTTATCCCAATTTGTCCATTTTCAATAGTTGAATTCTTTAAAAACAATTCCCCGCCATGTGCTTCAATTTGTACAGGGACATTGTCACTGAATCTTGATGAACGAAACGTTAGTTTGGCGTGATCTTGCAAATACACTGCTCCAGACTGACTTTCGTATATTTGACAGCTTTCTAGCACAGCCTCACTGTTTCCTTGAGCTTTAATTTGTCGTTGGGAAGAGTGATGCCCGTATAGTTGGCAATGCTCCACATAAGAACGGCTTTCCTGATCAAAGTAAAACGCTGTTGTTTCGCCGTTATATAGGTGAGAATGCTTCATAATAAGACGGCCATTTGATCCAGTGTACACCTGACTTCCGTGTTGTTCGTAAAGTGCACAATATTCAATTCGTGCGCGTCCTCTATTGTGTATTCCAATACCGTTATGACGAATCGTAGCATCTGTTAATGATAAGTGACCTTGCTCTTTTATTTGAATGGCATATTTCTTAAGTTCATGAAACTGACAATGAATAACATAAGCGTGACCTTGTTCAATTAACAATCCTTTATCAGATTGAGAGAATGAAAGGTTTTTAATGTGAACAGAAGCATTTTTGGTTACTTTAAACCTACCTGCAATACGAACGTCTTCAGGTTGATTAGAGAGTCCAATAATGGTCACTGATTTAGATAATTGTAGAGACTCGTTATAAAGACCAGGTTCAATCTCAATCGTGTCTCCATCATTTGCATCTAGAAGAGCCTGTCTAATTGTTTTGTATTTCGACAGCAATTTGCGTGAAACTTGAATTTTCTTCACTACTATTGTCACCTCGAATCTGCCTTTTAGTATACCTGCTTTTCCAAATACTGTCCAAGAGCTTTTCGTTGTAACGAGAAAAAACTTCGGTTTCTTAAATCTATGTTTATCAATTACGGATTAAGGAAAAAAAGATAGAAAGAACACAAGGAGGGTACTACATGAATCATTACGACGATCTTTCAAACGGTATACCGAAGCAAAAACAAAACAAGCAACCTGGTATCGAATCAGAAATGAATCCTTTACCTATTTATGAAAGTGAGAATTATAAAGGAACAGGTAAATTGAAGGGCAAAGTCGCGCTTATTACTGGAGGAGATTCTGGTATTGGTAGAGCTGTAGCGATAGGTTATGCGAAAGAAGGGGCACACGTTGCCATTGTTTACTTAGACGAACATGAAGATGCTGAATTTACAAAAGAAAAAGTGGAAAGCCATGGTGTTAGCTGTATTACCATTTCGGGTGACATTACCGATGAAGCTTTTTGTGTTTCCTCTGTTGAACGCTGTGTAGCGGAGTTGGGAGGGCTTGATATTTTGGTAAACAATGCTGCTGAGCAACACCCTGTTAACGATTTACGTGAATTAAGTGATGAGCAACTGAAGCGTACCTTTGCGACGAATTTTTATTCCTATGTTTATTTTACAAAAGCGGCATTAGACTATTTACAAGAAGGGAGCGCAATCATTAATACATCGTCAATAAACGCTTATCGAGGGAATATCTCCCTTATTGATTATACGAGCACAAAAGGAGCAATTACAGCATTTACACGTTCGATGGCGCAATCACTAGCAAGTAAAAACATCCGTGTGAATAGCATAGCGCCTGGACCAATTTGGACACCCCTTATTCCAGCATCATTTGATGAAGAAAAAGTAGCTGAATTTGGTCAAAACACATTAATGGGAAGGCCTGGTCAACCAAGTGAATTAGTTGGAGCTTATGTGCTTCTTGCCTCAGAAGATTCGTCCTATATGACTGGACAAGCAATCCACATTAATGGAGGAGACTATATCAGCTCTTAATTGAATCGATTAAGGATCTACCGTCGTGTATGTGTTATACGCAACGGTAGATCTTGTTATTTAACGGGACATACGGGTAACAAAGTAATAACGGTCACCTCGATAACGTGTATACACCAATTCTAATACACGATTTGACGAGGTAACAGCTTGTCTGCGAATAGCAAGCAGAGGATCTCCTTCAGCGATTTCAAGGAGATGAGCATCTTCTTTATTTGCTAATACCGAACGGATCGTTTGTTCAGAGTGATCAATCTCATAGCCAAGTTTATGCTCGAAGTAAGCATAAAGAGACGAATGTAGAATGGTTTCGCTTAAATGAGGGGCGATATCAATGGGAATAAAGGCTTGTTCTGTTGCTATCGGAATTTGGTTCGCCAATCGAACGCGAAACACTGAATAAACCTCAGTCCCACTAGCAATTTGCAAAAGAGTAGCTACGTCTGAATCTGCTTTTATTCGAGTAAAGGATAGAAGCTTTGATTCAGGAACCATATTTCGGTTAACCATGTCTTCACTAAAGCTCGTTGTTTTCGTTAATGGTTGTTCAATGTTTTGATGGGCAACGAATGTTCCTCGGCCTTTTTCTCGCACAAGTTGTTTTTTTTGAACGAGATTATTAATTCCTTGACGAACGGTCATCCGGCTGATTTGATAACGATCAGCAAATTCACGCTCAGAAGGTAGGACATCACCTGGATTTAATTGGCCATTTTCAATTTGTTTGTGTATAAGTTCTTCTATTTGGTAATAAATCGGAATAGGAGATTGTTTATCAATCATTGTCGGTCCTCCGCAAAAGCATAATTTTCATAATGAAAGTATAGCATAAATTGACTAAAGATAATTGGTATAGACAACTAATTATCTAGATAATATAATGAAGGTATAAAGGATGTGAAAAAAGTGGCTGAACTACTTATCAAAGGCAAGCAAATGGTGTCTGGTATTCCAAATGAGACTAATTGTGAAGGGTTTTTCGTGGCAATTGAAGCTGGAAAAATTATCGATGTTGGAATAGGTGATGCTTCACACCTTACAAAGACAAATACGACGGTGGTATCGTTGTCGGATAATCAATGGCTTGTGCCTGGCTTCGTTGATTTGCATATTCACGGCGGTTATGGTGTTGATGTTATGGATCATTCAGATGAAGGGTTACAACATTTAAAACAATCTTTAACGAGGGAAGGAACAACGTCGTTTTTAGCAACAACCATCACCCAATCGATTTCTTCTATTGAAGAGGTCATTCACCAAGTGACCGTTCATCCAAACCAAGGTGGAGCGGAGATTGTAGGGTTGCATATAGAGGGACCTTTTATAAACGAAGTAAGAAAAGGAGCTCAGCCAGCCCAATATATTGTCGATCCAGCAGTGGAATTAATGAAGAAATGGACGGATCTTGCACCAGGGAAAATCAAACAAGTTACGTATGCTCCGGAAAAACCTGATGGCTTAGAATTAACAACGTACCTTCGTAAGCAAGCTATTAATCCTTCTATCGGACATTCAGATGCACACTATGACGAGATTGCACTAGCAATTGACAATGGTTTAAATCAAGCAACACATTTATTTAACGGGATGCGTCCATTGCACCACCGAGAACCAGGGGTAGTCGGCACAGCGTTGCTCCGAGATGAACTTGATGTAGAACTGATCGCTGACGGCATCCATATTCATCCACATATGATTCAATTAGCTTGGAAAGTGAAGGGTACAAATCGTTGTCTTCTTATTACGGATTCGATGCGGGCAAAGGGGCTATCTGATGGAATGTATGAACTAGGAGGCCAAGACGTCCAAGTAAAAGATGGGCAAGCTACCTTGGAAGATGGGAGTTTAGCTGGCTCAATTTTATCGATGAATGAAGCAATAACGAATATGATAAATTTCTCAGGGTGTACGTTTGAAGAAGCCATCCAAATGGCAACCTATAACCCAGCGAGGAAAATTAATGTGTTAGATCGAAAAGGCACGATTGAAGTTGGGAAAGATGCTGATCTCGTTATTTGGGAAGACGGCAAGGTTGTCTCTACATTTTGCAAAGGCAGTCACTATTCATAAGAAAGGAAGGTACGTTATGAAGATTGTGTACGTGAAAGATTATGATGCGCTAAGTGAGGCGGGGGCTTCATTTTTACTAGAACAAATAAAAAAGAAGCCATCCTTAACGATGGGTCTAGCAACAGGTGGAACGCCAAAGGGGACTTATGAAAAACTCATTAACAAGTCGAAGAAGGAAAAAGTTTCATTTGAACAAGTTCGAACGTTTAATTTAGATGAATATGTTGGACTTTCAAAAGAAGATCCGAATAGCTATCATCAGTATATGAATGACATGCTGTTTAATCATATTGACATTAAATCAACACACACCTTTATTCCAAATGGAGAAGCTTCATCAATAGAGGCAGAGTGTCAAGATTATGAACAACGTATAAAAGCAGCAGGAGGGATTGATATTCAACTGCTCGGTATTGGAAATAACGGTCATATTGGCTTCAATGAGCCAGGGACAAATTTCTCAGAAACGACTCATATGATCGAGTTAGCTGATGCAACAAGAGAAGCAAATGCGCGTTATTTCAATACTAAAGAGGATGTACCTAAGCAAGCCATTACAATGGGAATTGCAAGCATTATGGCAGCAAAAGAAATACTATTATTAATTTCAGGAAAAGACAAGCAACATGCTTTTTCTATGCTATTAGAAGATGGGATAGACGAAGCGTTTCCTGCTTCAATTCTTAAAGAGCATCCACATGTGACTGTTATTGTCGATCAAGAGGCGGCTGGTCAGTATTTTAACGAATCAGCATAAAAAAGATACGGGCGAATTACTTCTTCGCTGCCGTATCTTTTTTTGTGATTGACTGCCATTTCATATAAGTTCCACTTCGCCACACCCACTCTAAAGGGCCAATTCGGAAAAAACGTAGCCAGATTGAACTTAATAATACCTGTAGGGCATAAACCCCAATAGAAAGTAGTACACCATAAAAAACGCCTAGTTGACCATGAAGTCCGAGTCCATATCCATAGAATATCAATGTAAAAAGAATAGACTGCAGAATATAATTTGAAAAGGCCATTCTGCCAACGTTAGCAAAAGGTAAAAACCATTTTGAACCATACGATACAAGAATCGCTATACACGTTCCATAAAATAAAGCAAGAAAAGGTGCACCAATGTAAATCGATAAGGTTTGATACTGGGTATTCAATCCTTCCGCAAATGCGTTTGGAAGCTTTGCCCCTATCCCTATTAACCCTATTACAGGTAATAGGAACAATGCTTTTTTTCGGTATAAGTGAAAGGCTTCAAGCCATTTACTTCGAGCCACAAATGCACCGAATAAAAACATTGGCATAACGGTTAATACAGCAGAAAGTTGATAAAACAATTCCCCAAAGACGAAAACCACCGTGCTATCTCCTGTGCTAATGCCTATAAGATCGTGGGTTGCCCGAAATTGGATATGATCACGATACGAACCATCTGAAAGAACAGCCTGTTCAGCAGAGTAAAAATAAGGAGCAGGTGTTTCACCTACATCAGGAATAAGAGCCGTGAGTCCCAAAACTCCAAACCAAATAAGAGCACTAATGAGTAATCCGCGTTTTTTTAACGGCATAAATGCGAATAGAAGCATGGCCGTAAGCGAATAAGTAAGAAGGATATCTCCCCGCCATATAAAAAGAATATGTAATAAGCCAAATAGTAACAGTAGTACGGTTCGACGCCAAAAAACAGGGCTATAGGACTGTTGTTTTTCTTTAAAGCGGTCACGCTGCAACGTCATTCCATAACCAAATAGAAATGAGAACAGGGTAATAAAACTTCCATCAACGAATAAGCGAATAAAAAAATGAGTGCCTTCGTCTAATTCACCATTAGCGTACATTCCACTAACGGGAGTCATACTACCTAGCATACCAAATTGAAACACAATGCTATTAGCGATTAAAATGCCCAGTAATGCAATTCCTCGAATGACATCAAGAGACATAATTCGGTCCTGTTGCTGTAAAGGTGTACGCATGCTAAACGATCAATCCTCCAATATAAATAAATGACATAACCCATTAATTATCCCACGTTCTCAAAAGATTGAAAAGTGAATTCATTCTATTTGTATTTTTACTAATTTAAAGTAGACTAAAAGAGAGACTAAAGAAAAAAAGGAGTGGACAGGTATGAATGAAATAATAAAAGGAATGAGTGCACATCGTTCAATTCGTGCTTATCAATCGGAAAACGTTACGAAAGAACAAATACAAATGATTACAAATGCAGCTCGATGGGCATCTACGTCAAATCATGTGCAAGCCTATTCCATTCTTTCTATACAATCAAAGCAAACAAAACAAACCTTGGCTGAGCTAACTGGTGGTCAAAAATGGGTGGAAGAATGCCCTGTTTTCTTTGTTCTTTGTGCAGATTACACTAGACAGCGATATGCCAGTGAAAAGCACGGAGTTTCGTTTGATGTTGGTGGCGCTGAACAATTACTTGTTGCTGCTGTAGATGTTGCCCTTGTGGCGCAAAACATGTTATTAGCGGCAGAGTCCATCAATTTAGGCGGGGTTATGATTGGTGGAATTCGTAACCAACCAAAGGAAGTCAGTGAGCTGCTTGGCTTACCAGACTACGTTTTTCCAGTCATGGGGCTTGCAATAGGTGCACCTGGTCAAGACATACCACAGAAGCCTCGTTTACCAGAACAAGCGGTTGTACACGAAGAAGTGTATAACACGAGTCAACAGGAACTCATTGATACATATGATGCGGAAATCGAAGGCTATTACCTTGAGCGTACAAATGGAAACCGATCGAGCACGTGGACTGAACTTATGGCTCAATACACAAGTGTTCGAAAACGTGCACATATGGATCATTATCTTAAAGAAAAAGGTTTTTTACAAAGTGAAAAAGGGGAGAATGAAATGAATCGCTTTACAGGTATTGGGGACATTTATTGTGTAGGTCGTAATTACGCAGAGCATGCAAAAGAATTAGGCAACGATGTTCCAAAGCAACCCCTTTTATTTACAAAACCTAGAAGCTCGTTAGCTCTAGCAGACGGTCAACAACTAGCATTTCCTCATAATAAAGGAAGCATCCATTACGAAATTGAGCTCGTATTAAAAATTGACCGAGATGTTAACCAAGAAGATAAATTAGTTGATGTGGTCAGTGAAGTTGCGTTAGGATTGGATTTAACATTGCGTGAGGTACAAGATACGTTAAAGAAAAAAGGGCACCCATGGTTACGCGCAAAAGGATTTCCAAATGCAGCTGTGTTAACTCCGTTTTTTGCTTTTACAGGTGAAGAAGCTTGCCAAACGATTCCTTTTCAACTCGAGAAGAACGGAGAGTTGGTGCAAGAGGGCTATACAAGTCAGATGATTTTTAGTTTAAGTGCTCTTTTTGAAGAAGTGAAAAGAGAATTTGGACTAAGAAAAGGCGATTTACTCTTTACAGGTACACCAAAAGGGGTTGGAGAATTGAAGCAAGGAGATCACTTTTCCTTGTATTTCAACCATGAGGAAAAAGGTTCTTTCACAGTAAGTGAGTAAATGTGTGGAAGAGAAGTGGTACGAATGGAAGTGAAGAGCGTGAAGGGACGAAGACAACATGAAAGAAATTGATGTGTCAAAGTTTGAAAAAAAGATGATCATTCGCAATATAGAAGAAAAAGATTTTGATGCGATTATTAAGCTGTCAAAACAATGTTTTCAGAATATGGAGCCGTGGCGATACGACGAATTAAAAAGTCATATTTCTGTATTCCCTGAAGGTCAATTCTGTGTTGAGTATGATGGAGAAATTATTGGCTCGTGCTCTAGCTTAATTATTAATTTTGATGAGTACGATGATCAGCATACTTGGGACGAAATTACCGATGAAGGCTATATTACAAACCATGATTCTGATGGATTTAATTTGTATGGAATAGAGGTAATGGTTCATCCTGATTTCCGGCGGATGAAAATTGGGAGACGGTTGTACGAAGCGAGAAAAGAATTATGCCGTGAATTGAATCTTAAGAGTATTATTATTGGTGGCCGAATTCCGAATTACTACAAGTATGCAGACCGTTTTACGCCAAGGCAATATGTGGATGAAGTAATGATGCATAATATCTATGATCCTGTGTTAACCTTTCAGGTCATAAATGGGTTCTCATTGAAGCGAGTGAATGCCAATTATTTAGACGACGACCGGGCGAGTATGCGCTATGCAACGCTTATGGAATGGAATAACATTGACTATCAGCCGTCCACACCTAAAAGAAGATTCAAAACATCGTTTCCTGTTCGTATTACAACCATTCAATATGAAATGAAGAAAATTTCTTCATTTGAAGAGTTTGCTGTTCAATGTGAGTATTACACAGACGTAGCAGCAAGCTACAAGTCAGATTTCGCTGTATTCCCGGAAATTTTCACATTGCAATTGCTGTCATTCTTGCCGGAGAAAAGTCCAAGTCGAGCAATTAGGCGCTTAACGGAATTTACAGAAGACTATATTGAGCTATTTACAAATCTGGCAGTTAAATACAATGTGAACATTATTGGTGGTTCACATTATGTGGAAGAAGAAGGCAAGATCTTTAATATTAGCTATCTTTTCCGCCGTGATGGAACAATTGAAAAACAATATAAACTTCATGTAACACCGAACGAACGGTTATTCTGGGGGATTTCTGGTGGAGATGAAGTGAAAGTATTCGATACAGATTGTGGGAAAATTGCAATACAGATTTGTTATGACGTTGAATTTCCTGAACTTGGGAGAATTGCAACTGATAAAGGAGCCAATATTATTTTCTCTCCTTTTTGTACAGATGACCGCCAAGGATATTTGCGCGTTCGATACTGCTCTCAAGCTAGAGCGATAGAAAACCAAGTCTATACGGTCATCTCTGGTACAGTTGGAAACCTTTCTGATGTGGCAAACATGGATATCCAATATGCACAGTCTGGAATTTTCACTCCTTCTGATTTTGAATTTCCACGTGATGGAATCGTTGGGGAGTGTAGCCCGAACGTAGAAACCGTCGTTGTGGGAGATGTCGATCTAGAGATTCTCAGACGAAACCGTCGATCTGGAAGTGTTAATCAACTGCGTGATCGTCGAGATGATATTTATCACGTCGTATACAAACAATAAATAAAATGCGAGAAGACGCCCAAAAAAGATATGGGCGTCTTCGTTTATGTTTTTGTGCAGTGGCAAGACTAGGTGTTAAAAAGGAGTTGAGATTCGTGAATTCACCTTTTACACCTGTGATTCTGAAACAAATTAGTTTACTAATTTTAATTGCCGCCGCAGTATTCTTCATTTATTCAATTCGGTCGTATGATGGTGTTCAGACGTTAGTTATTAAAGATGTTCCACAAGCTGTTCAAAAGAATGAAACGGCTGATCTTCAAGTTTTTGTAGAAGATCATTTTGGCGAACCTATTACAACAGCGAATGTTGTAGGGCATTATGTGTTAAATGAGCATGAAGTGGACGTACAGTTCCATCATAAAGAAAACGGCTTATATGAAGGAGAAATCTTCTTGTTTGTTTCTGGTCAATGGAGAGGAGAAGTAAGAGCAAATACGTTCTCATCTGAAGAAAAACTTGCTATGATAGTAGATGTAAACTAATTGTAAGGAAAAAGGAGAGAGTACGTTGGTTGTTTTTCCAACACTAGTAAAAACGACATTTATCAAACGACCAAATCGTTTTATTCTACATGTAAAAAGAGAAGACACAGGCGAACAGATTGAGGCCCACCTTCCAGACCCAGGGAGATTAAAAGAACTACTTATTGAACAGGCAACGATTTGGGTAGAGTACGTAGATAAAAGCAGCCGTAAAACAAGCTGGACTGCCGTCTTATGCGAAACAGAAGAAGGCCATTTCGTATCTTTGCAGACAACGATCGCGAATAAGCTAGCAGAAGCGGCAATAAAAAAGAAACGCATTCCTTCTTTACGTGAATGGTCAATAAAAAAAAGAGAATGCAAGGTTGGTTCTTCTCGTTTTGATTTTCTTTTACAAAACGATCAAGATGAAGAACTGTTGCTAGAGGTGAAAAGTGTTACGCTAGCAAGGACAGGAGAAGGTTTTTTTCCTGATGCACCAACAGCAAGAGGTGCTCGTCATGTACAAGAGTTAACAAAGCTTACAGAGCAAGGACGTTATCAAACAGCTATTTTATTTGTTGCACAAAGAAGTGATATTCGGTCTGTGGCTGTTGAGACAATCATTGATCCTGCGTTCGCCCAATCGATTAATGAAGCGAATCAAGCAAACGTTCAAATTGTAGCGGTAAGCACGACCCTGTCTAAAGAAAAGATGGATATACGACAGGAAATTCCTTTTATAATCTGATTAAATGGTAAATGAATGGTATAGTGTTAAAGAGGAATAGGCTATGAATGGGGAGAGCAAATGATTCGTACTTTTTCTAACGAAGATAGAGATGAAACCATTGATAAAATGGAAGAAGCAACGTATGATTTACTTGTTATTGGTGGCGGCGTTACAGGAGCGGGAATAGCATTAGACGCCTGCATACGTGGCTTAAAGACGCTTTTAGTTGATCAGCAAGATTTTGCTTCAGGTGCTTCAAAAAATTGGTCTAATCTATTTCATTCTGAAATCCAGCATATGAACCATTTAGAAATGAAAATGTATAATGATTTATTTAAACAGCGGCTTATTTTAAAAGAGAACGCTCCACATCTTATTAAACAAACAGAGTTAATTTTACCAACATATAAAACAGGCCTTTTCACAAAATCATTTCGCTCAAAGCTACTCGATCGGCTAACTGAAATGGCATTTAAAGAAAAGCGTAAGCACATCACGAAGAAAGAACTAGCAAAGCTGGAACCTGCATTATTACTAAAGCATGCAAAACACGCTTCTTTGTACAAAGAGTTTCTTATAGATGAGTCAAGATTAGCGATTGATTTGTTAAAAGAATCAGTAAAAAGAGGTTTAATAGCGCTGAATTATATGAAGGTAGAGAGTTTTCTCTATGAAGATGATAAAATAAGTGGTGCCCTTGTTGTCGATCAGAACAAAAATGAAGTACATAAAGTAGCTGCAAAACACGTTGTTAACGCAAGTGGTACCTTGATCGATTCCCTTCGCGTTCAAGATCGTTCTCTCTCAAACATTGTCATCGATTCTGTTGAGGATTATTTTTTTACGGTGCCGAGAAGCCGTCTGCCAGTTCATCATGCAATGTACATAGAAACAGAGCAGCATCAGCTTGTTAGTTTGGTGCCTTACCGTCAGTCTATTATTGTCGGACATTCTGTTAAAAAACAGAGTGAGCGGACAAGTAATCAAGAGCTGCTTGATTTGTTAAACCGAACCTTTTGTGAGCATCCTTTAGGAGAGGATGATATTGAAGCGAGCTGGATTGTAAAGCGTCCATATCCAATTGACAAGAAAAAAAAGCATCACGAGTATAAGAGACAGGAGTGGATTGAATCGCCTTCAGGTCTTTTATCTGTTGTTTGTGGTCAGCATACGTATTACCGCTCTGTTGCAGAACAAGTAGTCGATCAGATTTGCAAACAACTACATCAAAAAAGAAACTGTCAAACTGATACGGTAACCATTTCAGGTGGATATGTAGGTGGCTTGGATGACTTTCTTTTCTATAAAAAGAAACGAACAGAAGAGGGTTTACAATATGGCTTAACAGAGTACGAAGCCAACCAGCTTATTGACCGATATGGTTCTAATATAGGACAACTTTACGTAAGACTTCGGACATTTGGGAAGCAAGCTAAAATGTTCGGTTTGAGTCCGGCAATTTTTGCTGAGCTACTGTATTGTATTGAAGAAGAATCCATTCTTAGTCCTGTTGATTTCCTTTTACAACGCACAGGTTATTTGTATATGGATAAGGCGTTAACATTGGCAGTCAAGGAACCGATTTTTCGTTATATGCGCGATCGTTTAAATTGGACAGAGGAGCAAGAGATAAGATTTAGAGAGAAGCTAGAGAGTGAAATCACACAAGCCTATGGTAATGTTATGTAGTGTGAAAGGATGCATTTTTTTGGAGGAATACAATGAATTATAAAGAATTAGCTAAGAAGTGGAACGACCATTCAGCGTTAGAACCAGATGTACGAGAGGAATTAACGGAATTAGTACAAGATGAAAAGGCGTTAGAAGACGCTTTTTATACAACACTTGCATTTGGCACAGGTGGAATGAGAGGGATTATTGGACCAGGTCCAAATCGAATGAATACGTATACGGTAAGAAAAGCGGCAAGAGGCTTAGCATCGTTTATTGCCAAACGTGGAGAGGGTGCTAAAGCGAGAGGGGTCGTTATTGCATTTGATTCCCGCCATAAATCTGCTAAATTTGCTCACGAAGCCGCATTAACATTGGGAGCTCAAGGAATTAAAGCTTACGTCTTTCATGACTTACGACCAACACCTGAATTATCCTTTGCAGTTCGTCACTTACAAGCTGAAGCAGGTATTGTCATCACGGCGTCACATAACCCGCCTGAGTACAATGGTTTTAAAGTGTATGGCTCAGATGGTGGGCAATTCCCTCCAGCTTTAGCAGATGAGCTCGTGGATTGCGTAAATGAAATAGAAGATGAACTAGGTATTGCAGTAGGCGATGAAAATCAATTAAAGGCTACTCAACTATATGAAATCATCTCTGCAGACGTTGATGATGCTTATAACGAGGAATTAAAAAGCATCTTGCTTCAAAAAGAGTTAATTAAAGAAGCAGGAGATCAACTGAAATTGGTTTTTACACCATTACACGGTACAGCAAATATTCCTGTTAGACGAGTTTTAGAAGATGTTGGCTTTAGCCAAGTTACTGTTGTAAAGGAACAAGAGCTACCAGATCCTAACTTTTCAACCGTTTCGTCTCCTAATCCAGAAGAACATGCGGCGTTCAAAGAAGCGATTCGTTATGGCGAAGCAGAAGGTGCTGATATATTGCTTGCTACAGACCCTGATGCCGATCGAGTCGGACTTGCTGTGAAAAATGATACAGGCGATTATATTGTGCTTACCGGTAACCAAACTGGCGCATTGATGCTTGATTACCTACTTTCTATAAAAGAAGCAGAAGGAACGCTTCCGAATAATGGGATTGTTTTAAAGACGATTGTAACATCTGAAATTGGACGGGCGATTGCTGAGCGCTATCAACTAACGTCTTTAGATACATTAACAGGTTTTAAATTTATTGGCGAAAAAATCGGAGAATATGAACGGACAGGTGACTACCAGTTTCTCTTTGGATATGAAGAAAGCTATGGCTATTTAATCGGGGATTTTGTACGTGATAAAGATGCTGTCCAGGCGTGTCTTTTTGCTGCAGAGCTAGCGCTTCATTACAAACAAAAAGGTTTAACTGTATATGAAGCACTTCAACAAGTGTTTGAGAAGTACGGTTTCTATAAAGAAGGACTTGAATCGTTAACGCTAAAAGGCAAAGAAGGTGTCGAAAAAATTGCAGGCATTATGACAAGCTTGCGTGAGAATCCTCCTGAAAGTATGGCAGGCTTGTCTATTAACAAGATAGAAGATTACGAGACGGGACTCAGTCTTTCTCCTGAAAATCAAAAAACAACACCCATTGATCTTCCGTCGTCAAATGTCTTGAAATACTTCCTTGAGCAAGATGCTTGGTTCTGCGTACGACCTTCAGGTACTGAGCCAAAAGTCAAATTTTATTTTGGCGTAAAAGGTGAGTCATTAGAGGAGAGCGAGCAAAAACTCCAACAGCTAAAAGATGCTGTTATGGCTTATATCCACCAATATACCGCTTAAAGGACAGAAAGCGTATCAAGCACTTTGCAACTGCAAAGTGCTTTTTTGTTTCATTTTCTAAGTTCGTACCTCATAGAATGATTGGAAAGAGGGGGGACGATTGTGTCAACTAATTGGAGTGATTTAGAGCGATCAATTGCTGAAATAACGGAAATTGCCACGGGTTTTGGGTTAGATTTTTATGAAATGAGATATGAAATCTGTCCAGCAGATATTATTTATACATTCGGTGCTTATGGAATGCCAACTCGCTATAGTCACTGGTCCTATGGCAAACAGTATCACCGAATGAAGTTACAATACGATCTTGGCTTGAGCAAGATTTATGAACTCGTAATTAATTCGGACCCTTGTTATGCTTTCTTACTCGATAGCAACACATTAATTCAAAACAAGTTGATTGTCGCCCATGTACTGGCACACTGCGATTTTTTTAAAAACAATATCCGTTTTTCTAACACTAGAAAAGATATGGTTGAAAGTATGAGTGCGACAGCCGAACGAATTGCGAAATATGAGCACGAGCATGGAAAAGGAGCTGTGGAAGATTTTCTTGATGCAGTACTTGCGATTCAAGAACATGTGGACCCAACACTTGTAAAGCCACAGAAGAAAGAGAGCGAACTAGCTAACTCAAAAAAAGCCACTGATTATGATGATTTGTGGGCGTTAGATGAAAAAGAAGAAAAGCAAATAAAACCGCTTAAAAAAACATTTCCACAGCATCCAGAAAAAGATATCCTGCTATTTATTGAAGAAAATAGTCGCCATTTAGAGTCGTGGCAGCGAGATATTTTAACGATGATGAGGGAGGAAATGCTTTATTTTTGGCCACAGCTTGAAACGAAGATTATGAACGAAGGCTGGGCTTCTTATTGGCACGCAAAAATATTAAGAGAAATGGATCTGACAAGTGATGAAGTTATTGAGTTTGCTAAGTTAAATGCAGGTGTCGTACAGCCATCACAAACATCGATTAATCCATACTATCTAGGCATTAAACTTTTTGAAGATATTGAGCGTCGCTACGACCATCCAAGCGAAGAAATGGTTCGACTACAAGGTATTAAAAAAGGTAGTGGCAGAGAGAAGATTTTTGAAGTAAGAGAAATTGAATCAGACACGTCTTTCTTAAGAAACTATTTGACAAAGGAATTTGTTGAGGAAGAAGATTTATACTTATTTCAAAAGCAAGGTAGCGATTATAAAATTACTGAAAAAGCATGGGAGGGTGTTCGTGATCAGTTAACACAGTCAAGGGTGAACGGTGGCTTCCCTTACCTTGTAGTCACCGATGGGGATTATTTAAAAAACGGTGAGCTTTACATTAAGCATGCTTTTGAAGATACTGAATTAGATGTTAGCTATTTAGAGAAAGTGGTTCCTTATCTTTATCAATTATGGGGAAGAACAGTTCATTTAGAAACGAATGTAAATGGGAAGTTGGTTACCTTTATTTATGATGGAAACAAAATCCATCGAAAATATATGTAGTGAATGTGTAAAAGCGTATTCGACGACGATTCAATAATGAATACGTCTGTCAAAAGCGCTTTTTTCTTTTCTATTCTCTTTTTTTAAAAACCTATTGTAGTAAAAAATGCCACCCTACTAGTAGCGTTTCAACGTGTAAATGACCTCTTCATTAAGAGAACGATAAGTGTGATATTTTTCCATATATGGTTAAAAAGAAAGCGTAATAGATAAGCCTGAATACTGGTAAAAAATTTTCAAAAAAAAGTGTTAAATTGATTGACGCCTTAATGTTTTCAGAGTAAGATAAATTTTGTGACTAAAAATGTATTTCGTTAGTCTAAGGATTAAGGTGTAAAGAGGTGATTTGTTATGGAAACGTTTAGACGTTTAGCGAAGTATTATTTACCTGATAAGCGGTATTTTATTTGGTCCTTAATTGCATTGGTATTTGTTACGGCCATTACCGTTATTTATCCAGTATTTTTACAAATTGCCATTGATGTAGGGATTACAGGTGGAGAGTATGGAATCATTCCTTACCTGGCCATTGGCTTAATAGGAATTATGGCTATTAAAGGTGTAGCGACATATGTCAATCAGTATTTTGGCGATCTTTTCGGCGTTCGATCAGTTTATAGACTACGAAAAGATTTATACAAAAAATTGCAATATCTTCCTTTTCGCTACTATGATAATGCTAAAACAGGTGACTTAATGTCACGGCTAACAGCAGATGTAGAAGCATTCCGCTTTTTCCTTTCATTTGGTTTTGCCCAATTAGTTAACTTCGTCTTACTTGTTGGATTTGCTATGGTTGTTATGTTTTACTATTCCGTTCCCCTTACCTTAGTAACAATGGTTACACTTCCATTTTTAGCAGTTGCTGTTTACAAATTTGATCAACGAGTTCACCCGGGCTTTCGTAAAGTCCGCCGTTCCCTTGCACGGTTAAACACAAAAGTACAAGAGAATGTTAGCGGCATGCATACTGTTAAAGCGCTATCACAAGAGACGTCAGAAAAAGACCGGTTTAGTGATACAAATGAAGATTATCGAACGAAAAACATTGCCATTTCAAATGTGTGGAGTACATATTTTCCGCTTATGGAGTTTATCGGCAACGTCTCTGCTGTTCTCCTTTTAGGTTTTGGAGGGTATTTAGCAGTTCAACAACAGCTGACAGCAGGTGAGTTAACGGCATTTTTTAGTCTCGTCTGGTTTATTATTGGACCAATTATGAACCTAGGATTTGTTATTAACCAATTTTCTCAGTCAAAAGCTTCTGGAGAGCGATTGCTAGAAATTTTAGATGAAAAAGAGCGTTTCAACGGACCAGAAAAAACAAAGCCTTATGCGAAATTAAAAGGAGAAGTTCGCTTTGAAAAGGTTAGTCTGCGCTATCATAATAAAGCAAAAAATGCCCTTACGGATTTAACGTTTAATGTGCCCCAAGGTTCAACCATTGGTTTGGTTGGTTCAACCGGTTCAGGAAAATCGAGTATTATTCAACTACTAATGCGGTTTTATGAAAAAACGTCTGGAGAGTTACTTATTGACGGAAAGCCCATTGAAGAATATGACGTGAAGGAATTACGTCAAAACGTAGGAATTGTCTTGCAACAAACTTTTCTTTTCTCTTCTTCCATTCGGGATAATCTCGCTTACGGAAATCCTGATGCTTCAATGGAAGACATTATCACGGCTGCAAAACGAGCTGATGCCCATGAATTTATTGAACAACTACCTGAAGGGTATGATACTGTCTTAGGAGAAAGAGGTCTAGGGTTATCAGGCGGTCAAAAGCAACGAATTGCCATTGCCCGAGCAATGATTATGAATCCAAGTATTTTAATTTTAGATGATTCTACAAGTGCAGTAGATATGCAGACTGAAGGAAAGATTCAAAAAGCAATGAGAGAGATTATGACTGGACGAACAACGTTCATCATTGCGCATCGAATCTCTTCCGTGAAACATTGTGATCAGATTTTTGTGCTTGATGAAGGAGAAATTACGGAACGCGGTACACATGAGGAGCTACTTCAAGAACACGGAATTTACCGTAGAATTTACGATATTCAAAACCAAGATCAACATTATGTACTTCAACAGGCTTAAGGAAGTGATGAATGATGGAAGAAGTGAGGAAAAAAACGCGTTTTCATTATCCTGTTGAACAAATTATTGAAAAACCGTTTAACTGGAAACAAATGGTGCGGTTGTTTAATTTCTTAAAGCCGTATGCGAAAACGCTGTTACCGAAAACGATACTAATGATGCTGTTTGCTACTGCTGTTCGCTTAGCAATACCTATTTTCATTGGGGTCTTTGCAGTAGGACAGCTAGAGCAAGGTGTAGCGACAACACAGGATATGCTCGTATACGCAGCGATTGTGCTTGGTCTTTATGCTGTTTCATATGTTGCCAATTACTTTAGGATACGTTGGATGAACCAGCTAGGGCAATTTGTCATCTTTGATATTCGAAAAAAACTGTTTGATCATATTCAGCATTTATCCCATCGCTTTTTTGATAAGCGATCAGCTGGATCCATTCTCGTTCGAGTCATTAATGATGTCAACTCGCTGCAAGATTTATTTACAAACGGTGTCATTAACTTGTTAATGGACATCGTTATGCTCCTTGGAATTGTAGCAATTTTGTTTTACTTGAGTCCAGAACTTGCTGTTGTAATTTTAATTATCTTGCCGATTATGTTCTTTATCTCAACAAAGTTAAGAAGAAAAATTCGTCGGGCTTGGCAAACGGTTCGTTTACGCCAGTCCCGATTAAATTCTCACTTGAATGAAAGCATTCAAGGGATTCGGGTTACGCAAGCCTATGCCCAAGAACATGAGAACATGGACTTCTTTGATGATGTAAACACTCAGAATTATGAAAGCTGGCGTGAGGCAACGAAGCAAAATGCGATGTTTCGCCCATTTGTAGAGATGGCTAGTGCCATCGGTGGCGCCATTCTTATATGGTACGGAGCGTTTCTTATTCAAAGTGACGGTAGCGGATTGACGTTAGGCGTTTTTGTATCTTTTGCTTTTTATATTGGCATGTTTTGGGAACCAATCTCAAGACTCGGTCAAGTGTATAATCAGCTACTTGTTGGAATGGCTTCAAGTGAAAGAATCTTTGAGTTTTTAGATGAAGAACCAAATGTTAAAAGCAAGAAAGACGCAAAACCGTTAACCGATGTAAAAGGAAAAATGGTCTTCAAAGACGTTGAGTTTTCATATGATGACAAGCGAATGGCGTTAAAAGGAATCAATTTAACCTTTGAAGCCGGGACAACTGTAGCGTTAGTAGGTCACACAGGCTCAGGTAAATCAACGATAGTTAACTTAATGAGCCGTTTTTATGACCCGTCCAAAGGTGAAGTGCTGTTAGATGATGTGAACCTTAAAGATATTAAAGTAGGTGATCTTCGTAGCCATGTTAGCTATGTGTTACAAGATACGTTTATTTTTGCAGGCACAATTATGGAAAATATTCGCTTTGGTAATCCTCATGCAAGTGATGATGAGGTCATGCATGCAGCTAAAGCAATCGGTGCAGATACGTTTATTAGTAAATTAGAAAATGGCTATGCTACAGAAGTAGAAGAGCAAGGAAGCGTCCTGTCAGTAGGTGAGAGGCAGTTACTTTCTTTTGCTCGGGCACTGCTTGCAGATCCTAAAATCCTCATTCTTGACGAGGCAACTGCTAGTATTGATACAGAAACGGAATTGAAAATTCAAGATGGGTTAAAGACGCTTCTTGCTGGGCGAACCGCCATAATGATTGCCCACCGTTTATCGACGATACGGGATTCTGATAATATTATTGTGCTTGAGCAAGGTCATGTGATGGAACAGGGCACACATAGCAAATTAATGACAGAAAAAGGCCTTTACTATCAATTAGTGAAATCACAGTACACCGCTATTAAAGAGTAAATAGGAGGGTCCTAGGAATGCTAAAAGTTGTTCCTATGACCTTTTTTTATGTAAACTACATTGAAGAAAGGTTTTTCCGTTTAAATTAATTGACTTTTTAGTTAAATGAGGTAGAATAAAAGCACTCTTTTATATAAAAAAAGAATGGAATTGAGGGAGTAGAGATGAAATACGCATTCGCAAAACGAGTTCGACATTTGCAATCGTCAGTAGTAAGGGATATTTTGAAAATTGTTAATCAAGGAGATGTCATTTCATTTGCTGGAGGACTTCCAGACGATGGTCTGTTTCCCACACAAGCTATAAAGGACGCATTTTCCAGTGCTTTTGAAAAAGGGAATAAAGCGTTTCAATATGGAGAGACAGAAGGCTATCGCCCATTGCGGGAAGTGATCTTACAACGAATGGCTGTTAAAGGGATAAAAGGCTATTCAGCAGATGATGTACTCGTTACAACGGGTTCACAACAAGCTATCGACTTGCTCGCACGGGTTATGATCAGTCCAGGAGACGTTATTTTAACAGAAGAGCCTACTTATCTAGCTGCCCTTCAAGTGTTCCAATCGTATGAAGCACAAATTGTGTCAGTCCAGTGTGATGAAGATGGTATGGTCATGAGCGACTTGAAAGAGAAAATAAAACAATATAATCCGAAGATGGTTTATGTTGTCCCGACTTTTTCCAATCCATCAGGTCGTGTTTGGACATTAGCAAGAAGGAAAGAGTTAGTTCGCCTTATAAAAAAGCAACATGTACTTGTTTTTGAAGACGATCCATACGGTGATATTCAGTTTACAAATGATTCATATACGCCTATCGCTGCTCTTGATAATGGCTCTCACGTTCTTTATACTAGTACCTTCTCCAAGACGGCGGTTCCTGCTTTACGTACTGGGTGGATTGTGGGACCTTATCAAATTATTCGAATGATGGCACAAGCTAAGCAAGCTAATGACCTACACTCAAATTCCTTAGCACACCAAGCTCTTTATGAATTGTGCCAAAATTTCGATCTTGATGGTCACATTCAGAAGATAAGCGAAGTGTACCGTACTCGTAAAGATGCGATGGTCTACCATTTGCAGCAAGCAAGGAGTGACGGATTACTACATTTTGTTGAGCCTAAAGGTGGAATGTTTTTATGGCTTGAACTTCAAGAACAAGTGAATGCAGAAGCGCTTCTTCCAAGAGCTGTTGAAAGAGGAATGGCTTATGTTCCAGGAGCACCCTTCTATGCAGAGAATCCAAAAGCGAACACGTTAAGACTTAATTTCACCCACGCCACAGAAGATCAAATTGAAACGGGTATGAAGATTTTAGTTGAAATGCTTCAACAAGTAGATATGGAACGAGCCCAATTAAAAAGTCGCTAATTTAGCGACTTTTTTTTACATTTGTCTAAGTCTACGTACGCGTTCGTCAGCTGGTGGGTGTGTAGAAAATAAGGAAGCTGCTTTTTTCTTTAGTGGATCTGCAAAGTAAAGTGAAGCTGTTGAACTTGATGCTTCTTCAACGGGTGTGTGTGTATCGGTAATTCGTTCTAATGCTGTGGCAAGTGCTTCTGGATTTCTCGTTAGTTCCACTGCACTAGCATCTGCTAAATATTCTCTGTTCCGTGAAATCGCGAGCTGCATAACAACTGCTATGATAGGTGCTAGTAAAACGAGAAGGAGAGCAATAATCATAATGAGCGGATGTTTATTGTTATTGTTTCGACCACCAGAAAAAATAAAGAACCGCATACCAATATCGCTAAGAATAGCTATAGCAGAAACAAGGGCGACGGCTATAGTAGAAAGACGAATGTCATAATTTCGTATATGTGCGACTTCGTGAGCTAGAACACCTTCAATTTCTTCTCGATTTAAACGGTTCATCAAACCTGTTGTTACTGCTACAGCACCTGATTTAGGCGATATTCCTGTTGCAAATGCATTAGGACTTGGATCGTCGATGATATAAATACGAGGCATAGGGATTCTTGCTGCAATGGATAGGCCTTCTACAGTGTGCCATAAAAAAGCTTGGTCTGTTGATGAAGTGATTTCTCTAGCATGGTTCATGCGCATCACCACATTTGTACTTGTTGTAATCATGAAGATCGTATAAACGGTAGCAATTACACCAGCAAAAATGGCCCCACTAATATAATCACCGGCTCTCACATACGTGACAGCTGACCCAATCCCAAGAACAATGATGATGAACAAACAAACAAGAAAGACGGTATTTCGTTTATTACGAGCAATTTGCGTATAGAACAAGCGCCTAAACCTCCTTAAAACGTAATTCGAACAGGTTCTTTCTCTTCGTCAGGGATGTCAAGCATATCATTCCTCGTAAAGGAATGAGCAGAAGCAATGATGTTTTGTGGAAATGATTCAATCTTTGTATTGTAGCGCATCACCATTGAGTTATAAGCTTGTCTTGCATAAGCAATTTTATTTTCTGTTCCACTTAACTCTTCTTGTAGATGTAAAAATTGTTGATTTGCTTTTAGATCAGGATAGGATTCACTTAAGGCAAATAACTGACGCAAAAGACCGTTTAGTTGTGCATCTTCTTTCACTCGCTCATTCCGACTTGCATTTGGTTCGGCAATGGTATTACGTTTTTCTATGACTAAAGCTAATGTTTCTTTTTCATGTTTAGCGTAGCCTTTTACGGTTTCAACTAAATTTGGAATTAAATCATAGCGTCGTTTTAGCTGTACATCAATTTGAGCCCAAGATTCCTCCACCCAGTTTCGATGTTTAACGAGGGAATTATAACTTCCAGCCCACAAAAGTCCAATGATAACAACTATACCAATAAGAATAATTAAGATCATACTGTTCCTCCTTCTTCCTTCTTCTTCATATTTACGGTTGTGTATACATATAGGTTTCGATTTTTATTAAAACATACGACCACAAAATAATGGAAATTTAAAAAGGTGGCATGAATAGACTGAATAGCCATAAAGTAGAGAGAAATGATTTGACTTCCATATAAGAGTACGTTACGATTTTGATAGCGCTTACATTTTGAAGTTATCTTTTTTGGTCTGATTCTGAACGACCGCTCATATTAAGGGAAAAGAGGAGAACACATAATGACTTTGACAAAAGATCAACTTATGATTCGGGATATGGTACGCCAGTTTGCACGAAAGGAAATTGCTCCATTAGCTGTTCAGCTTGATCAAGAGTCAAGATTTGCACAGGACATCTTTAAAAAATTAGGAGAATTAGGTGTTTTAGGTATTCCATTTCCTGAAGAATATGGTGGCTCTGGAGGCGACACGGTCTCTTATGCATTAGCCGTTGAAGAAATTGGCTACGCGTGTGGTGGAACAGGGTTAAGTTATGCAGCGGCAGTGTCACTTGGTGCAAGTCCAATCTACTATTACGGCACGGAAGAACAAAAACGCGAGCACCTTACACCTCTTGCAAAAGGACAATCGCTTGGTGCTTTTGGGCTAACTGAGCCAAATGCAGGATCCGATGCAGGTGGAACACAAACAAAAGCCCGTTTAGAAGGAAATGAATACGTTATTAATGGTGAAAAGTGTTGGATTACCAATGCTGAATATGCTCGAACCGTCATTGTTACGGCTGTTGTTGGTCAAAAAGAAAACGGCAAAAAGATCATTTCAGCATTTATAGTTCCTACGGATACACCAGGCTTTAAAATTTCATCTAACTACGACAAGATGGGTGTTCGGGCTTCGAATACGTGTGAACTTGTTTTAGAAGATGTTCGTGTACCAAAAGAAAATTTATTAGGTGATCCAGACAAAGGATTTAGTCAATTTTTATATACGTTGGATGGAGGACGAATTTCCATAGCGGCTCTTGCAGTAGGTATTGCACAAGCAGCTTTTGATCGTGCATTAGCGTACTCAAAAGAAAGAAAGCAGTTTGGTAAAGCAATTAGCTCCTTTCAAGCAATTCAGTTTAAACTTGCGGATATGGCAATGGAAATTGAACTGGCAAGAAACATGGTGCATAAAGCTGCACAGTTAAAAGATAGCGGGAAAGCATTTGGAAAAGAAGCCGCATATGCGAAGCTATTTGCTTCTGAAATGGCTACCCGTACATGTAATCAAGCACTGCAAATTCATGGTGGCTACGGCTATATGCGTGAATATGAGGTAGAGCGAATGCTAAGAGACGCGAAGTTACTAGAAATTGGTGAAGGGACATCAGAAATTCAGCGGCTTGTTATTGCTAGACATCTAGGTTTAGGAAGATAAGGAAAGGGGTCGATTTTATGATTCAGTCCATTCTCATTGCAAATCGTGGTGAAATTGCTTCTCGTATCATTCGGACATGTAAAAAAATGAAGATTCGCACCGTAGCCATTTATTCGGAAGCAGATCGAGATGCTGAGCATACGGTATTAGCTGATGAAGCGTACATGGTTGGAGAATCCAACGTGAAAGAAAGTTATTTAAATCAAGATCGTATCTTACTTATTGCGAAAGAAGCAAATGTAGACGCTATCCATCCTGGCTATGGACTTTTATCAGAACAAGCCGCTTTCGCTGAGAAATGCCAATTACACGGGTTTCGTTTCATTGGACCGGATGCATCGATCATTTCCCTCATGGGGGATAAGCTTCAAGCTCGAAAAACGATGATGGAAGCAGGGGTGCCCGTTATCCCTGGAACAGATGCAGTGGAGACAATTGAAGATACATTGTTTGAAGCAAATAACATTGGTTATCCGGTTATGTTAAAGGCAGCATCAGGTGGAGGCGGAATTGGAATTACAATTTGCCGTAGTGACGATGATTGCCAAAAAGCGTTTGAAAAAAATAAGAAACAAGCTGCACTATTTTTTGGAGATGGAGCCCTCTATATCGAAAAGTATATAGAAAACCCAAGACATATCGAGTTACAAGTATTAGCAGATGGAAAAGGGCGTACACTTGTTTTTGGTGAGCGAGAATGTTCTGTTCAAAGAAGACATCAGAAGATAATTGAGGAAGCACCGTCGCCTTTTTTAAAAGATGTAGGTCGACAAGAAATGATTAATATGGCATTAAAAGCAGCACAAGCCATTCACTATCAAAATGCAGGGACCATAGAGTGTTTAGTAGATGAAGACGGAATGTTCTATTTTTTAGAAATGAACACGAGACTTCAAGTAGAGCACCCAGTAACAGAAGAGATTTATAAGCTTGATTTAGTAGAATGGCAAATTCGAATTGCATCTGGTGATACGTTGCCGTGGAAGCAAGAAGAATTAACGCCAACAGGTCATGCCATTGAAGCTAGAATTTATGCAGAAGACCCGATTCGCTTTTTTCCGTCGCCTGGTACTGTGGAAAAAATTGAATTGCCCGAAGCGCCGCACATTCGTCACGAGTGTCCAATAAAAGCAGGGAGCGTCATTAGTCATTTTTATGATCCGATGATTGCAAAGCTTATTGTTCATGGAACGAATCGTGATGATGCGATAGCAAAGCTTGAAAACGCACTAAATCATTACACAGTGACTGGTATTAAAACAAATATTCCGGCATTAAAGGCTATTGTCCATCACCCTGTTTTCCAACAAGGGGGAGCAACAACTGCTTTTATGGATACGTATAGAGACGAACTAATAAAACGAATTCAGGAGGTTAACCAATGAGTTATATACAAGCATCTATGGCTGGTAATGTGTGGAAAGTAGTTGTGTCAGTTGGTGATCAAGTCGAACAAGGACAAGAAGTAGCGATTCTAGAATCAATGAAAATGGAGATTCCCATTGAATCAGAGGTGGCAGGGACGGTAAAAGCTATTCTTAAACCAGAAGGAGAGTTTGTTAACGAAGGAGATCATTTAATTGAACTTGACTAACCAATTTTTGAAAAAAGAAGGAAAAGAGGTTGTTACGTTAACTCTCGATCGACCAAACGCTGCAAATGCCTTATCAACGCAGCTGTTAAAAGAGCTACATGTTCACGTAGAGGCATTACGAGAAGATTCTCAAGCAAGGGTCATCATTATTCGTTCGGCTGGAGAAAAAGCGTTTTGCGCCGGAGCAGATTTAAAAGAACGTATGGCTATGACGGAAGAAGATGTTCGTGAAGCCGTTAAGTTAATTGGGAACACCATTCAAGGAATATCCACACTTCCTCAGCCCGTTATTGTTGCCGCAAATGGTCTAGCTTTAGGAGGTGGCTTGGAATTGGCTCTTGCGGCAGATTTGAGAGTATTTTCAGAGAAAGCGCAGTACGGTTTAACGGAAACCTCACTAGCGATCATTCCAGGTGCAGGAGGAACACAGCGTTTACCACGTATTGTTGGTGTCGGTAAAGCAAAAGAGTTAATTTATACAGCTAAACGTATCAGTGGTAAAGAGGCTGAATATATCGGGCTATGTGAATATGCTGTTCCTTCTTCTCAAGTGTATGAAAAAGCAGTCGAACTGGCGACCGTTATCGCACAAAATGGACCTGTTGCGATTCGCGCTGCAAAACAAGCGATAGACAGAGGTCTAGACTGCGCAATGGAGGATGGATTAAAGGTCGAAAACAATGCGTATCAGCAAACGATTAATACAGAAGATCGAATGGAAGGATTAAATGCGTTTAAAGAAAAAAGAAAACCCCGCTATCAAGGGTGTTAGAGGTGAGAGCGATGAGTATTGAAGAGCGATACAAGGAAAAAGTAGAGACGATTCACCAAGGCGGACAAGAAAAATACCATCAGCAAAATGAAGCGAAAGGAAAGCGTTTTGTTCGACAGCGACTAGCGCTTTTATTGGATGATGGCCTAGAAACCGAAGACGGTATGTTTGCGAATTCAGAAGCAGAAGGATTACCTGCTGATGGAGTTGTTTGCGGAACCGGTAAAATTAACGGTAAAACCGTTTGTGTTATGGCAAATGACTCGACGGTAAAAGCAGGCTCATGGGGTGCACGAACAGTTGAAAAAATTATCCGCATTCAAGAGATGGCTGAGAAATTAGCAGTACCAATGCTTTATTTAGTTGATTCAGCTGGAGCGCGTATTACCGATCAAGTTGACATGTTTCCAGGTCGAAGAGGAGCAGGCAGAATCTTTCATAATCAGGTAAAACTATCTGGGAAAATTCCACAAGTGTGTATTCTTTTTGGACCATCTGCCGCTGGTGGCGCCTATATTCCAGCCTTTTGTGATGTTGTCATTATGGTTGATGGGAATGCTTCCATGTATCTTGGCTCGCCTCGAATGGCTCAGATGGTTATTGGTGAAGATGTTTCTCTTGAGGAAATGGGTGGTGCGTCTATGCATTGCCGTGTGTCTGGCTGTGGCGATATGCTTGCAAAAGATGAGTTAGAAGCGATCGATTTAGCAAGAGAATACATTGGTTATGTCCCGCAAAGTTATAAAGATCGAGTAGCTGTATCAGAAGCCATTCCGCCTAAAGATTTACCTAAGTCAATTGAAGAAATCATTCCAGAAAATCAAAATGCGCCTTTTAATATGTACGATCTATTAGATCGGCTAGTAGACGATAACAGTTTCTTTGAAATTAAAAAGCTATTTGCACCTGAACTAATTACGGGATTTGCTCGTTTAAACGGGAGAACAATTGGCATTATAGCGAATCAGCCTAAAGCAAAAGGTGGCGTATTATTTCACGATTCTGCAGATAAGGCAGCAAGATTTATTACTTTATGCGATGCGTACCATATCCCATTGCTGTTTCTAGCTGATATTCCTGGTTTTATGATTGGGACAAAAGTAGAACGTGCAGGTATTATTCGTCACGGTGCAAAAATGATTTCAGCAATGGCCGAGGCAACCGTTCCGAAGATCTCTGTAGTTGTTCGTAAAGCTTATGGTGCTGGTCTTTATGCGATGGCAGGACCTGCATTTGATCCAGACTGTTGTTTAGCTCTACCGCAAGCACAAATTGCTGTTATGGGACCAGAAGCAGCAGTAAATGCAGTATATGCAAATAAAATTGCGGCATTAGCTCCGGAAGATAGAGCCGCATTTATTGCAGAAAAAAGAGAAGAATACAAAGAAAATATTGATGTGTATCGACTTGCTTCAGAATTAGTCATTGATGGAGTCGTTAATGGAAACGATTTGCGAGAAGAGTTAACACGAAGGTTCGCTTTATATGAAACCAAAGAAGTAGTTTTTACAGACCGCAAACACCCTGTTTACCCTGTATAGAGCACGAACGAATAAAAAGACTTAAGAAATTAAGTCTTTTTATTTGTCATTATGACCCTGTGTAACTGTCTTTTTTAATCAAAATTTATTTCCTTTTATTTCCTTAAAAAATTTTTTAACTAAGCATACATAGAAAACGAGACACCGTGACATTCTATAGTTACACAGGGAGGTGAAACATAATGGCAGATAACAGAAGTTCAAACAACCTAGTTGTACCTGGTGTACAACAAGCAATTGACCAAATGAAGTACGAAATCGCTTCAGAATTTGGTGTTAACCTTGGTCCTGATACAACTGCACGTGCTAACGGTTCAGTTGGTGGGGAAATCACTAAACGTTTAGTTAAAATGGCTGAACAACAAATGAGTGGCGGTTACCAAAAATAATTAAATACAATGGAACAAGAAAAGAGACGATTACCTCGTCTCTTTTTTTATTAGCGAATACGTTGTTCGTTATCTGGATTAAAGAAATGGGCTTTATTCATGTTTAATGCAAGTTCAATTGTATCTCCACTTTGTGCAGTCGTTCTAGAATCAACACGTGCTACAAATTCCTGGCCTTCAATTGAAGAATAAAGGACGGTTTCAGCACCAGTTAATTCAGCCACATCAATTAACGCATCAATTTTAGTTCCTTCTGATGAAGAGATGAAAATAGGTTCATCGTGAATATCTTCAGGGCGAATACCAAGAATAAGTTCTTTATCTGTAAACCCTTGTTCACGTAAAACAGAAAGTTTTCCTTCGGGAACTTCAATACGCTGGTTATTAATCACAAAATCTTTTCCATCTAATTTTCCGCTTAAGAAGTTCATAGAAGGGGACCCAATAAAGCCACCAACAAATACGTTCTCTGGATTATCATACACATCTTTAGGTGTTCCAATTTGTTGAATAAGACCGTCTTTCATAATAACGATCCGAGTCGCCATTGTCATCGCTTCTGTTTGGTCGTGAGTTACATAAATCGTTGTTGTCTGTAAACGTTTATGAAGTTTTGTAATTTCTGCACGCATTTGTACACGGAGTTTTGCATCTAAGTTTGAAAGTGGTTCATCCATCAAGAATACTTGTGGGTCACGTACAATGGCACGACCTAGTGCAACACGTTGACGCTGACCACCTGACATTGCTTTTGGCTTACGATCTAGCATTTCTTCTAATCCTAAAATTTTTGCTGCGTTATCTACCCGTTTTTTGATTTCTTCTTTTTTAAACTTTCTTAATTTCAAACCGAATGCCATGTTGTCGTAAACATTCATGTGTGGATACAATGCATAGTTTTGGAATACCATGGCAATATCGCGATCTTTTGGCGCTACGTCATTCATGCGCTTATCACCAATAATCAAATCGCCTTTTGATATTTCTTCAAGTCCAGCGATCATTCGAAGTGTAGTTGATTTACCACAACCTGATGGACCGACGAATACGATAAACTCTTTGTCTTCGATGTCAAGATTAAAATCAGAAACAGCCGTTACATCACCATCGTATACTTTGTAGACGTTATTTAATTGAATTGAAGCCATTTTTCTTCCCCCTCGTTTTTAACTATCTTTATTGTAAACCCTTTCATAAGATGAAAGCTATGTACAGCTTGCACAAAGAATGACAATATGACTTTGTGCAAACTGTACATGGACTAAATTGGCTGGTGCATAAACAAATACGTTAGCGCTGCATGAGAAAATACCCGCAAATCAAGGCCCGTTTGAGCATTGAATTTATCAAGACGGTATTGAAGACTATTTCGATGTAAATGAAGTGCTTTAGCTGTTTGTGATGTATTTAAATTATTTTGGAAGAAGACATGTATTGTATGTAACAGTTCTTCATCACGAAGTAGCTCATCTGAAAGGAAGTGACTTCGCAATTGTTTAAATTCGTCGTTATGTAATTGTTGCTTCAATTCAGCTAAACTGGATTCAGCGGCACTGAAAATATGAGTTGAACGTTTCGTATCCATTTGTTTTAAAAACAGCTTTTTCTCAAATAACAGCCTTGATTTAGATGGGGTCAATTGAATAGGAGTGCCTAAAAACGTATAAAGTACTGTATAGAAATCGGATTCAATTAATTCCGTTAAAGCATCTAAATCATATTCACGATAATTGGCTGGAAATAAGAGCAAGCCGTTTGTATGGCTTTCCCAAATCATGAGTGTAGAAATTGGAAAAAATGATAAAAGCGCTTCTCGAAACGAGTCAGGATCATCGATAGGTCGTTCAATAAAAAAGTGTAAAGCGATGAACGTTTCAGCATGTTGTGGTTCTTTACCAACAGCGTATAAATAATTTGACCATTCTTGTTCCTCCATTGTAGCTGGACGCGGTGTGTCATCTAATTCCGTTAGTAGTAAGGATAAGAGCGTTCGTTCACGTTCTGTAATCTTTAACCGGTGAAAATAAAAAACATGTTGTTTATTTTGAAAAGCAATACGGTCTATTACGTGATCAGTAGGCTGCCAAAATGCATGTGAAAATGTTTGGTTTATAATGTCATTCATTCGAGTACATACCTTTCTGTTGGTCGCTTGTGTGTAGTATAACAAAAAAAAAGCTCAAGATTGAGCTTTTTAATCCTGTTTTTCCTTTGTAATCGGCATGTCTTCTTCAATCTTTCCGCCAGAATGTGGATCAACACGCCCGCCATGTAAACCTTCGTTAACGTAGCGGTCAATATCTAGTTCGTACTCTTTACGACTATCCAAATCTTTTCGTTCCTTCATTTGACCATCCCTCCTCTTAATAGAATGGCAAATGGATTAAATTTTATGCTTCGGTTGATGTTCTTCTTCATAGACGTGATAAAGCATTAAATCATGGACAGCTTGTTTTAATTGCTCGTTCCTTACTTGCTCGTCAACTTGCGAATCCGTCCATGTAATGGAGCCGTCAAAATGATAAGTACCAGACACGAACTGCCCTTTAAAGTAAAAAGAAAAAGCCCAACTTTGCTTTTGAGCGCGTTGATATAAAGGTTTAAATTGAAAATGAACAAGCATGAAAATCCCTCCTTTATCAAGTTGTAAAGGGTTACATTTTTAGTCTATCATAGTGTTCGTTTTCTGTGGGAACAAAAATAAGCTATACTAAGAACAACGTATTTAAATTCTTTTTCTGAAGGAGGCAGTTTGCTGCTAAAAAGCAGTAAGCGTTTAATGTGCAATGGATTTTGTTAGTTTTTCTTCTCGCTGTAGTAGGTGCAATTGTCGGTGCTGCGACGAACGCACTAGCGATTAGAATGTTGTTTCGACCACATCGAGCGTACTATATAGGGAAGTGGCAACTGCCGTTAACACCGGGACTATTACCGAGAAGACAGCGAGAGCTTGCAACGCAGATGGGAAATTTAGTAGCTAATCATTTGTTAACAGCCGAAGGGTTAAGCAAGAAGTTATCGAGTGAGTTATTTTCAAAAGAACTTACGGATTGGGTAAGTGGACGAGTCAAACAGTGGTTAACAAGTGACAATACAATTGAGTCAATGCTTAAACCGATTCTATCTATTGACAATGGTAAAGAGCAGCTTGTTATTAAATCACAAACATGGTTAAAAGAACGGCTGATGCGATATGTGCACGAGAACAAAGGTACAGCTGCTAAACAATTGGTTCCACAGGAAATTCAGGCTTCCATCGTTAGCTATTTGCCAGGTCTTTCAGAAACGATGGTGTCAAAAGCGAGAGCATACGTAGAGAGTGCAGAAGGGCAAGAGAAAATGGCTGCTATGGCAGCTAACTTTTTGTCTTCTAAAGGCAAGTTTGGTGGAATGGTTTCTATGTTTCTTTCCAGTGAAAAAGTTGTGGAGATGGTCTATCCCGAAATTGTTAAATTTTTAGATGATGAAAAAACAACAGAAATGCTTCACGGTTTACTTGCTCGTGAATGGGAGCAATTACTTGATAAACCAGTATCCTCTTTTGAAGCAGAGAAGTACATTGACATTGTCATTGATAAAGCAACGGTCGGCTTAGAAAAGACTATCCCGCTATTAAATTGGTACGATGCACCGCTTCAAACATGGACAACCCCCTATATTGATCATATTGTCGATAAATGGGCTCCGCAACTTGTCCGTGTAACAACAGGCTATATTGAGGTGCATTTAACATCTATTATGAAGAGCCTGCGCTTAAATGAAGTGATCGAACAGCAAGTAGCATCGTTTTCTATGGCGAATTTAGAAGAGCTTATTATGAAGATTACAAAAAAGGAACTGCGGCTCATTACCCTATTAGGAGGCGTAATTGGAGGTACCGTTGGTCTTATTCAAGCTTTAATTGTTCATTTTTTTTATTAGGAATGGTCGTATGACGTGAATTCTGTCGACTGACGTGTTATAGTCGGTGGGTAGGGAGTGATAAACATGAGTATGACATATGATAAGGCACATGAATTAAAAGACGCACTTGAACAAAGTGAGGAGTTTAAGGCGCTTCATGAGCTACATGCACAAATCGAAGCAGATGAAATTGCAAAAAAAATGCTGGAAAACTTTCGTAAGCTTCAGTTAGACCTTCAACAAAAGCAAATGCAAGGGATCCAAATTTCTGAAGAAGAAGCGCAACAAGCGCAGCAGCAATTTGAACTTGTTCAGCAGCATGAGTTGATTTCAAAGCTAATGGAAGCAGAACAACAACTTAGTGTGATTATTACAGAATTAAACAAGATCATTACTGAGCCATTGGAGAAGATCTACGGCGATCCTTCTCAAGAACAGTAATAAACAAAAGCTTGCCACTTGTTAAAAGTGGCAAGCTTTTTTTAATGGATCCTTGTTCTACTTCATCTAAAAATGCATAAAACTTAAACAAGGATAGGTCCAGCTTTACAACATGAACTTCATGAAGGAGGAACACGTTTGAAAACCTATAATTTGTTAGTCATGAACATTGATAAACTGTTTTTAGAAGGGGATGCGAAGGCAACGAAAAAGACAAAAATGGCGATGGCATACTTAGAAAAAAAGCAGGTTTCCGTTGTCCTGGTAACGAATCACTCCTTTTCGTATGCAAAAAAAATTGCCCGAAATTTAAAATGCGACGCAACCATTATTGCTCACGGAGGGTCCTTTATATCTGATACAGATCAAAATGAATGGTATAATCGACCGTTGAGTCTTGAAACGACACTAGACTTATGTCACGTGATGGAACGATTTGATTGTGAGGTAAAGCTCCAATATGGAGATTATTGCGCGTCTATTCGTCCACAACATAAACAAACGCTTTTAGCAAGAATGTCATTCAATGCTCCTGGCGAGCAAATTTTATACCCGTTAACCTATGTGGACTCCTTGTATGAACATGTTTTGAAAGAAGGAAAAGGACCGTTAAACGTGAGCTTAAAATGTGATGAACAAAAAGACTTAGACTATATTTGTGAGATTGTTAAACAAGAGATTCCTGAATTAAACCTTGTGAAAACGAATAGAGGCGAATGCTTTTTGGTTGGAGCTGGTGCTGAAAAGGAGCGAGCGCTACAATGGCTTGTGAAGCGAAATCAGCTCTCTTTAGATCAGGTTATTGTTGTAGGAGTTGGTGAGGAAGACATAGAGATGATTTCAATGGCAGGTCTAGGTGTAGCGATGGGCGACGCAACAGACTCGGTAAAAGAAAAAGCGAATTGGGTGACACGCACGATGAATCAAGGTGGGCTAGCATACATGGTACATGAAGTGTTCCGTAAGCAGTTAAATATGCAATTAAAAGAGTAAACCTAAAGCCCTAGCGTCTCATTCGCTAGGGCTTCTATTAACGTGAAAACAAGATCATCTTGCCGTTGTGAGTCAAACGATGGGTTAAGGTTTGTGCGTTTGCTTCTTGTAGCTTTGCTTTTGCTTCTTGAATTGCGGATTCTTCAGATTCTGCTTCAATACGCTCATTTAAAACTACAGTACTGTCTTTGTTGTAGGCCGTTAAAAAATACGTCATAGCAACCTCCTGATAGCGTTTTCATTAAGTGTATCATGAATAAAGTGTGTATTCACCTATTTTCAGCTTAATGAATAGAGTAAAGAAAAAGGGGGAATACAACATGAGGAACGAAGAAATGATGTCGCTATGTCAACGCTATACAAACTACCCTGTTAAAGTTTCTTTAGCGAATGGTGAGGAGTTCGAATCGGTTATCGAATATGTGGATCAAGAAAATGTCTATGTACTTTATCCAGTTGATCAGAATGAATATCCAATGCAAATCACTCAACTTGAAGGCTTTCATTCTGCCAACGAGCCTCATCGCTATGGGTACGGCTATGGCTATCCACCTCCGTATGCCTATGGAGGATTTCGTCCATACGGGTGGAGAAGATGGGTACTGCCTTTAACAGCGCTAGCAGCGATTTCTTTACTATAGGGCAACTCACACGAGTTGTCCTTTTATTACATAATCGCGGAGTAATAGTCAAATAAATACGTGAGATTACGTAATTTACATACTTAAATGGCGTTTACCGTTAAAATTATGTAAAATGAATTACAAGTGAAACATAGAGAGGATGCTGAAAATGGAGAAGTATGATATTTACTTAGTTGAAGATGAAGAGAACTTATCAGAAGTTTTAAAAGCATATATGCAAAAAGAAGGTTGGAACGTTACGGTTTTTGATAATGGCGATGCTGCAGTTGATGCAGTGTCGAACAAGCCTCACTTGTGGGTGTTAGATATTATGCTTCCTGGCACAGATGGGTATCAAGTGTTAAAAGCAATAAAAAATGAAGAAGATACGCCAGTTATCTTTATTTCTGCAAGAGATCAAGACTTAGATCGTGTGTTAGGTCTTGAGATGGGGAGTGATGATTATTTGTCAAAACCATTCTTGCCACAAGAGCTCATTATTCGTGTAAAGAAAATTTTAAATCGGGTCTATGGGTCAAGTACATCAGATGTACAAAAAGTCGAACTAAACGCATATACCATTGATCCTATAGGACGTACGATCATTGACACCGAAGAGAATAACGAAGCGGTTGATTTAACAACAAAAGAAATGGATCTAATGTTATTGTTATCAGCTGAAATTGGTAAAGCCTTCTCAAGAGAAAAAATTATCGAGCATGTTTGGGGCGATAATTACTTTGGATCAGAGAGAGCTGTTGACGATGTTGTCCGTCGAGTTCGTAAGAAAATGCCGCGTATTCATTTAGAAACGCTTTATGGATACGGATACCGGATCTTATCCTCATGATAAAAATTAACTTAACGAGACGAATATGGCTTGCATTCGTTTCGTTAATTGTGCTTGTTGCACTCTCCATCATTATTGTTTACCCCATTTCAATCCGTGGGGCGCTGACAGAAGAAACCTACCAAATTATTGATAATAGTGTAAGGGACCAATTAATGCAGGAAGATGCAAACTGGGAGACGTTCCTGAGCCAGCAGCCAGGGTTTTACCAATCTAGGCAGGAGCAACGAGCGACGGTTTCGTTTTTAATTGAAATTACCGGATCGACGTATGCCATCTATAATACACCAATTGATGTTGTGCCTGACCCACCGGTTCATGAAGAGATGCGCCAAAATGCAGTTGAGCAAAATACCCAAACAGGTCGATATGAAACGACGTTTGGTGGACAAACTCTTTTCTATACGGTGAACGATTTAGTTAGTCCAATTGAAGGGTCTGATTTATATCTTATCACCTATATGTGGGACACATATCGTGATGAAATGGTTCAGAACCTTTGGGAGCGACTGCTTTATTTATTATTGCTCACAAGTGCACTAAGCTTACTTCCTGCTATTTGGTTAAAGCATTATTTGCGACAACCGTTAGCCATTTTAGAAAATCATCTTGAACAAATTGCCAATCGAAACTGGCAAGAGCCGTTAAAGTGGCAAGGGGACGAAGATTTTGAGCGTCTTTCGTATCAATTTGAACGAATGCGGCAAAATTTAAATAGCTATGATCGTGCGCAAAAAACGTTTATTCAGCATGCTTCACATGAATTGAAAACACCGATTATGGTCATTAAAAGCTATGCCCAATCAGTAAAAGATGGCATTCTACCAAAGGAAGATCTTGGAAAGACAATGGATGTCATTACAGAAGAAGCGAACCGGATGGAGCGTCGTGTCATTGACATGCTTTATTATACAAAGCTTGACCAAATGCAAAAAGATCAACTTAAAGTAGAAGAATTTCCGTTTGGAAAACTGGCGTATCAGATTGAAGAGCGATTCCGTTATCAAAGAGATGATGTAACCATTGATGTACAAGGTGCAGATAAAATACTAAAGGCGGATATTGAACAATGTGAAGTGCTCCTAGAAAATCTAGTCGAGAATGGATTGCGCTATGCTAAACGTCAATTAACGATTCGTGCGGAAGAAGATGAGCGCTATTCTTACGTAATTGTTGAAAATGAGGGAGACCCTATTGATGCAGATCTAAGCAAATTGTTTAGTCCTTTTTACAAAGGAAATAAAGGGAAATTCGGTTTGGGTTTAGCTATTGTTAAACAAATTGCCGAATTGCATCACGGATTTGCGAAGGTAGACAATATGGAGGAAGGCGTTCGATTTACGATTGGATTGCCAAAACCTTATCAAGCACAAGATGTGAAACAGAAGAAAAAAGAAAAGAAACGTTCGTAAAGGGTTGATCTTGTCATCGTCACTGTGTGGCAGGATCAAGCTTTTTTTTATTCTTTAAGTAGAAGCGTTCCTACGAAGAGAGTGGTGTATGCTATACTAATGGAAGATTATAATGTAAAAGAGGTGACCGTTATGGAAAAAGGAATAAAACACCATCAAGTAGGGGAAGCGGTTAATCGGTACTTGTTAATAAAAACGGCAACGAAACAAATAGCGAGTAATTCTAAGCCGTTCTTAACCTTAATTTTAGGGGATCATACAGGTGAAATTGAAGCGAAATTATGGGGTGTCTCGCCAGAAGATGAAGGCACATTTGTAAATAGAACAATTGTACATATACAAGGAGATGTCATTGATTATAGAGGACGGACTCAATTGAAAATTGCTAGCATTCGTCCTACTAGTCCAATGGACGGTGTTGAGATTAACGATTTTGTGCGATCAGCTCCATTGTCAGCTGAAGACATGCTTGATGAAGTTAACCAATTTATTTTTGATATCCAAAACCCAAATATCCAGCGTATAACTCGTTATATTGTGAAGAAGCATCAAACCGCGTTTGTAGAATCCCCAGCAGCGACAAAAAATCATCATGAATTTATGGGTGGTTTAGCTTTTCACGTTGTTTCTATGCTCCGTCTTGCCAAAAATATCGCCGCACAGTATGAAAATTTAGATACAGATCTACTTTATGCAGGCGTCATTCTCCATGATATTGGTAAAGTGAAAGAACTCTCTGGTGCCATTGATACAACCTACACCCTTGAAGGAAAGCTGCTTGGACATATTTCCATTGGTGCAATGGAAATTCACGAAGCGGCACAAGAATTGAAAATTGAGGGTGAAGAGCTATTGATACTTCAGCATCTTATGCTCAGTCATCATGGAAAAGGGGAATGGGGAAGCCCTAAACCACCATATATTCGTGAGGCAGAGGTGTTACATATGATTGATAACGTTGATGCAAAAATTAATATGATGGATCGTGCGCTAGAGCGAGTAGAACCAGGAGAATTTTCTGAACGAATTATGGCATTAGAAAATCGAAGCTTTTATAAACCGAGCTTTCATAAAAAACCACTCGATTTATAAAAGAAGTTCTACTTAGGCTTGTTCAACCATATCATTAGATAGGAACGCTTACTAGAAAGTAGAAAGGGTGAATAATTCTAATGAAATCAAAAGAGACAAGCCAATTTCTTGCACTTGGAGCTGTAGTGGTATTAGTTGTAGCCTTTCTGTTAACACAAACATCTGTTGGTCAATTCGTTCTTGCCAGTCCTTGGTGGACGTATTTACTAATCCTCGGTATTCTCTTTAGTGGCTATCAGTGGATTCGAGCACTGAAAGAAGAAAAAGAAATCGATGAGGATTTTATTGAGCAAGAAGGAAATGTCTATATGGAACGTATTCAAGAAGCGAAGAAATTAAAAGAACAGCAAGAGCTTTAACTCTTATATTTTGATTATAAAAGAATGGCCTTCAGGATAGAACGATCTCATCCTGAAGGCATTTTGTTTGTACTGAAAACGTAAGAAAGAAGAGAGCAACCACTGCTTTAACGATCAGCCATCGTTTAAAGGAAAAAAGGAAGGGGATACTGTACCTCGATTACCGTTTGCGTAATGGTTTGCCAGATTGATGTTGAATGCCAAGCCAAAAACAAAGGGACAACTGGCAGTTATTGTAGCGCAATAATCTATTCATGAAGGGTAGGTAAAGGGGCTAGCCAAAGGGAGATGATATCACGGATCCAATAAAGCGTTTCAGAAGGATAGGACTTACTATACTGTTTTTTGCAACCATTTTTAAAGGAGTGTTGTATGAGAAGTAGAGGGTCGGCTGTACTTATTAAAAATCAAAGTGTCGCGTTAGTTAAAAGAGTTTATAGCAACCATACCTACTATGTCTTTCCTGGTGGAGGAGTAGAAAAGGGTGAAACGTTAGAGGAAGCAACCATTCGAGAAGCACTAGAGGAACTCAATGTCGACATTCGTATAGAACGATTGCTCATAACTATTTTTTATCATGGTACACAGTATTTTTTTCTTGCTTCTATTCTCGAAGGTGATATTGCTATAGGGAAGGGGAACGAGTATAGAGGTAAAGAGAGAAAACGAGGCACGTACGAACCAATGTGGATACCTTTAAATCAATTACCCTCGATAGATGTAAGACCTAAAGAGGTAGGGCATTATATTAAACAAATCTGGAGGTCTTTTATTTAGTTATGCGTTACACTAAAAAAGTCTGCTAATCGTATCCGACTGGGATACGTTCAACAGACTCCACTTGTTTTATTTATTCGTTCTCTTCATCAGTTGTGTCTTCATCGGTTGTGTCTTCATCAGTTGTATCTTCATCAGAATCTGTTGCATCATCTTCAGCTGGCTGTTCTTCCTCTGTCTCAGGTTGGTTTGTGCTCGCTTGGACTTGATCAATAACACCTTGGAAGAACTCGTCTTCTACAGTTACGTCATATTGCTCAAGCAAGTCCACAACTACCGCAAAGAAGTCACGGCCGTTTTCTTCAATATAAGCGCGTTTAACAGCCATTTGAGCTGAGTCAGGCATTGTGTCATATTCGAGTGCCTCGTCTGTCTTTTCAATTACATGGAATCCGAATGCAGATTCAACAGGTTCACTCGTTACCTCTCCAACTTCTAAATCAAAGGCAGCTTCTGCAAACGCTTCGTCCATCTCAGCGCGTGTAAAGAATCCGAGATCGCCGCCGTTAGTTGCTGTGCCATCTGTGCCGTATTCTTCAGCAAGATCAGCGAAATCACTGCCATCATTTAATTGTTCGATAATGTCATTGGCAACGTCTTCTTCCTCAACGAGAATATGACGAGCTTCCACTTGCTCATATTGCTCACGATTGTCTTCAAAATAAGCAGCAATGTCTTCATCCGTGTAGTCTAAGTCTTGGGCTTGAAGTTCAATTAAAGTTAGTTCTGGAATGATTAAATTATCAATCATATCGTCACGGTCTTCTAATCCAAGTCTTTCAACTACGATGTCAACGAGCTCTTCTTCTGAGTTAACACCAAATTCATCTTGAAGTGTTGCAACCATTGCGTTAATTTGCTCTTCAGAAAAATCCATATCTTCACCAGCAAGCGCCAATAGCTGTTCAGTTAAGTCTGTAAAAAAGGCGTTTTGCAAAGCGCCTGCTGCTTGTTGATTGTTTTTTAAATCTTCAAATAGCGCTTCTTGTGTAATGGTTTCTCCACCCTCGATTGTAGCAATGGTAGATCCGTTTCCTTCATCATTATTACATGCTGCTAAAGTTGTAAGCGCAACAGCACCGAACCCAGCGAGTAAGTACTTTTTCATTTGTAACACTCCTTGAAGAGATCTATTATCATCAGCATAACTCGTACACAAGGTCAACCAGATAAATTACCCAGTTTTTTCTTGCACAAAACCTACTATATCATAAATAAAAACCTACAACAATTGCTGTATTATTGGGAAATTAGGTCATTCGCCTAGTACCCATATTTACTTTTTGCATAGGATAAGGTAACAAAGCACAAAGAAAGCTCTAAAACCTTCGGGTGGCAAGGGTTAAGCGTGTTTTGAAGCGCTTTTCATGCTTCACATCAACATGCTTAATGTGCTTTCTATCAAAAAAAATGTGAAATTTTCAAAGGAGGAAATGTACATGAGTTACGCAGGCGGAGGATACAACAGTGGGTTTGCATTAATCGTAGTTTTATTCATTTTATTAGTGATTATCGGGGCTTCTTGGATTTGCTAGTAACGTCTAGCGCTCATGGATAGATTCATGAGCGCTTTCTCTAGTTAGAACAAAAATTATCAAAAAATAGGTGGAACTATTGTTGAAAGAGTGTAGAAAAGGGTATAAAGGCAGTAGAAAACATTTATACATAGGAGTGGCGAGAATGAATAGGAGACAACAAACCAACCGTTTTTATAAAACAGGCTTTTTTATTGTTCTTACAATTTTAATGATCATTCTTTCTATATTGCTAATTGCAGCAATACGGCTCTTCGGGAACGTTGATTCTGATCCAAGGGAGCGTCCAACTACAAATAGTGAGAACGAAGAATTATTGAGCTTTCAAATGACGCTAGATCAGTCAAATCTTTTATTGGACAATTTATTAGAAGAAGATATACCATTCTACTTCTACTTGGCTGAGGATGGTGTTTATTTAGAAGGTGAAGTAGATGCTGTTCTGTCTTCAATTGATGTAGCCATGCGTTTCGAGCCGACCGTACAAGAAGATGGCAGCTTATTACTAGAAGCAGACAATCTGTCAGCAGGATTTTTATCGATCTCACCAGAAACAGCGCTTCGCATGTTTAATCAAATAGCTGAATTGCCAGAATGGATTTATCTCTATCCAAGTGAAGAACATGTAGTAATTGATTTACGAATGATTGAAGAGTTAGAGCCTTTTGGCTTACGCTTTAATGACGTCAATTTAAGTGAAGATGTCTTAGACATATCTCTTATACAATAATGTTTTTAAAGAGGCTGGGACAAAAGTAGATAGACAGACCAAAATGACGAACATTCCTGAAAATAGGAACGTTCGTCGTTTGTTTTATATGAAAATGAGCGGAAGGGGAATCCGAAGACTCCTGGGGGTTCAGCACGTGTCTGAAGACTCTGGAGTGGCGGTTTTCCACGGAGGAGGCTGAGGCCGTGTCCTCGGAAAGCGAAGGATTCTCCTGTAGCGGTGCTACTCAGCATAGTTTAAACTATTCGTCTTTTCAAATACTATTTTTAGTTATGTCCCAGCCTCTTTCGTTTGTTTATAACAGAACTTATTTTCCAAATTGGCGTGTAAATGTTGTCAAACATCCTATTTTTGAAACACCACTCATTACCACCATGAAAAAGGCGAGTGATTATGTGAACGGAATAGGTGGATAGAACGGTAAAATAAAAAAAGGCACAAACGAATGTGCGCCCTTTTTACATGCCCTTACCTTTAGTAAGTAACGATATTATAAATAACTTCTTTGCTTTGATGATGGCTTAGAAGAGATAAAGGAATCATCATGAAACTGTCGAATAAAATCATCATCATATAAGTGGCGTACAATCGACACTAATTCTGAGAATTCCGGGAACCTTCCGTAAATCTCTTTAATTGGCAAAGAGCCTTGGTAGACATTGAAGGTTTGTTCGTTAAAGACACGTAACGTCTCGTGTAACAGGATCTTTCCTTCTTCTGTTAGGCAAACGTACGTATTTCTCTTATCTTCTTGTTTTTTCGAGAATGTTAATAACCCTCGCTTTTCTAGCTTTTTGGAAAAGTTAAAGGCAGTTGACACATGCATGGCACCGTATGAGGCAATGTCAGAAATGGAAGCGCCATTGAACTGATCAGCAATCCACAAAATATGATGCTCATTCAAGTTTAAGTTAAACGGCTTAATCCAGTTTTGCCAATCTTTCTCGACGGATTTCCACATCGCTTTACTTAATACAGCTAGCTTGTAACTATATAACATTGAGTGCTTTGCCATTGGCTCCATAACCATTCCTCCATCTATATTCTATTTGTATAGGATGACTTTTGTATGTTACGTATGTTTTCTTTTAAAGGAATCCATGAAAGCAGCAAGTACTTCGCAAGATTCTAGTGGAACTGCGTTGTAAATACTTGCCCGGATACCACCAACTAAACGATGTCCAGGTAATCCGATAAGTCCAGCTTCTTCAGCTTCTTGTAAAAACAGTTTCTCCAAATCGTCATGTTGTAAATTAAAGGTCACGTTCATTGTAGAGCGAGCTTCTTTTTCGGCGTGACCTCGATAAAAGCCTTCACTGCGATCAATGGCATCGTAGAGTAGAGAAGCTTTCTTTTCATTTCGAGCTTCAATTGATGAAACACCACCTTCGCTTTCAATCCATTCTAATACTAAGTTCAACATGTAGATCGAAAAGACAGGTGGTGTGTTATACATGGACTGACTTTTAGAAAAGGTTTGATAGGAAAGCATTGGTGCTACGTCGGAATGAGCGTTTTTAAGAAATGAATCTTTAACTGCAACGATGGTCACACCAGCAGGACCAAGATTCTTTTGAGCACCTGCGTAAATAAGATCAAATGCATTATAATCAATGTCTCTTGATAAAATATCACTGGACATGTCACAAACTAACGGTAGTTTTGAATAAGGGAATTTTTTCCATTGAGTTCCATAAATTGTGTTGTTTGATGTTATATGTAAATAGGAATTTCGGTCATCATAAGAAAGGTCATCCGGCGATGGGATGGTTGAATACCCATTTTCTTTCGCATGTGTTTGTACGTCAATAGTCCCAAATCGTTTCGCTTCATTGGCAGCTTTTTCTGACCAAACACCTGTCAACACATAACTGGATTGATTATTTAGAAAATTCATTGGAACCATCGAAAATTGAAGATTTGCTCCACCTTGAAAAAAAAGAATATGAGTATCTTCATCTAATTTCATTAACGATTTTAGTCGAGAAATTGCTTGAAAGTGAACGTTTTCATAGGTTTTAGATCGGTGACTCATCTCCATGATAGAGACTTGCGATTCTTCATAATTAAGTAAACTTGATTGTGCTTTTTCGAGTGCTTGGCGAGGTAAAGCAGCAGGACCAGCGCTAAAGTTATGAACATTTTTCATTTTTTTGACTCCCTTTATCCCTTTAACGTGTGTTTTTAGAAATGATATCATAATTTTGACTTTTTGGGCGATAAAATCGCAAATTATTTTTATTTGAGAATAATAATGCAAAAAAAGTCACTGCAAAGTGACTTTTTCTTAAATAGAACTGTTTAGTGTGGCTTTGAAACGTTCTGTATAAGGTTCTAACCCGTTTAAATGATCGGGGCTAGCTTCTTTATTCCAAATATTGCTGTAAATCCCTTCTTCTCCATATCGAGGCACAAGGTGAAGGTGGTAGTGAAACACAGTTTGACCTGCAATTCGTCCGTTATTATTAACGATATTCAACCCTTTACACGAATAACTCTCTTTTAAAGCTGTAGCGAGTTTCGGAACAACTGAAAATAGGTGTGAAGCTGTTTCCGGGGGAAGGTCGAAAATTGCTTCATGATGCTGTTTCGGAATGACCAGTGTGTGCCCTTTTGTTATTTGTTGGATGTTATAAAATGCTAAAACATGCTCATCCTCGTACAATTTTGTGGCTGGTAGCTGTCCATCTCTTATAGCACAGAAAATGCAGTCTGACATAGAGAATCCTCCTTTGAATCAATCTTAGCTAAAATTGTACGCATATTTATGAAAAGAAGCAATCAAGATGGTGAAAGGATTTTAAAAGCATGATGGTGAATAGAGTGAAAGAGTTCTGAAAGTGCTTTTCTACTTTTTTTTTGCTAAACTACAAGGGGGAGTGATGACATAAATGGCTAATATGTTAGAGATTAATGAATTATCAGGTGGATATACACCAAAAAAGCCTGTTTTACATAACGTTTCATTTGGTGTTCAGAAGCAAGAAATCGTCGGTTTAATTGGGTTAAATGGTGCTGGGAAGAGTACTACCATTAAGCATGTATTAGGGTTAATGGACCCACAATCTGGTGAAGTGAAAATTAACGGATTGCGTTTTGCTGATAATGCAGATCAGTATCGAAGATCATTCGCCTATATTCCAGAAACACCACTTTTGTATGATGAATTGACATTATGGGAGCATTTAGAGTTAACAAGTGTTGCCTATGGAATTGATAAATCAGACTTTGAACAGCGTGCAGAAACACTCTTAAAAGAATTTAATATGACAAAGATGAAAAAGTGGTACCCTAATCATTTTTCAAAAGGAATGCGTCAAAAAGTAATGATTATGAGTGCTTTTCTGGCGGAACCAGAGCTATACGTAGTAGACGAACCCATTGTTGGACTAGACCCAGTAGGAATACAGTCTTTTTTAAACTGGATTTCGGAAATGAAGAAAAAAGGTGCAGGCATATTAATGTCCACCCATATTTTGGCAACGGCTGAGCGTTACTGTGATCGCTTTGTTATTTTACATCAGGGAAAAGTGGTGCTAACAGGGACCCTTGATGAGATGAGGCTAGCCATCGGGAAAAGCGATGCGACTCTAGACGATATTTATATAGAAATGACGAAGGACGTTCAGGAATGAGACAGGCACAAGAGCTTTGGGAATCTAGACGTCATCAATACTGGTCTGAGGCGAGAGGATATCTGAAATTAATCTTAAACAGTGGTTTTGTTATTTCGGTTTATTTCTTGTTTATCTTTCTTACCGTATATTATCAGCAATTCGTAGAGCAAATGCCTGTGGACTTCCCGCTAGTACCGTTATTAACTGTTCTGTTTACGTGGCGCTTAACTGCGGGTTCTATTCGGACTTTTGTTAAACCAGCCGATGTTGTTTTCTTATTACCTTACGAAACAAAAATGTCGGTTTATTTCAATCAAGCATTAAGATACTCAAGTATGTGGCAAGCCAGCTACATCGTCTTATTATTTATGGCGGTTGGTCCAATGTTCACAGAGCGTATTGGTACGGGGGCTACGTTTTGGCTAGCGCTACTGTTTCTTTTGTTAATAAAAATATGGAATCTCTTATGTGTTTGGCAGGAGCAACGTCTCGTGGCAAAAGGAGAGCGATATTCAAATATGGCTCTTCGCATGCTGATTAATGCTGTGGCTGCCTATTTACTATTTGCACAAGCACCTGTGTGGTTAATCGTAGCAATTGTTGTGCTTATGGCGATCCTGTACAAAGGGTATTGGCAACCGCTTGAAAAAAAGCATAGCTTAAAATGGGAACGATTAATTGAAGTGGAAAATCAGATGGTTATGTTCTTTTACCGAATTGCAAATGCTTTTACGGATGTACCACAGCTACGTAATAAAGTGCGTGAGCGTACTTACTTACAATGGGCTGTTCAATTGTTAGGTGGAAAAAAAGATGCGGTGTACCACTACTTATATGCGCGGACTTTTGTTCGAGCGAATGACTATCTAGGTACGTATCTTCGACTAACTATTGTGGGGGGACTCTTCATTTATGTGCTTCCATTAGGCTGGATGAAATTAGCAATGGCATTGTTGTTTACTCATATTACAATGATGCAGTTATCAACTCTCTCATTCCACCACTCTGCTAGTATTTGGATTGACCTATATCCAATAAAGCCTGAAGAAAAGAAGCAAGCATTAACGTATATAACTGCCCGGTTGCTCTTCTTGCTTGCCATTGTATACGGAGTCGTTGCAGTAGTGACGAGTGATCTTTTATATGGCGTGCTTGTTTTAGTTGCCAGTGCGTTACTCGGTTTATATGGAAGTCAAACACTCGTTCATCGAAAAAAAGGAAAGTATCGCAGAGTCCGCTAATAAGATGTAGCGAAGGGGGCTCTCGTAATGAATGTGAAGGGTATAGAGGAAGAGCTTGCAATTTGGAAACGGCAGCAACAACGACCAGAGTCACATTTGAAGAAAAAGGTTGGATATTTGCAAGAAACGATTCAAGATAAGATGCCTAAACTCTATCATACTGTTGCTACACAATGTGTGAAGAGAACAGCGGAAACAATTATGTACGGCATTGACAAGTCTAATCAATTGATTGTGAAAGAAATACGTTCTTTTTCCCTTGAAGAAGCTGATCAAAAAGCGGTGGATCTGTTTCGACGGTATCGTCGTATGGCGTTAGCGGAAGGGATTGGAACGGGAGCAGGGGGATTTGTTGCAGGAGCAATGGATTTCCCTCTTTTTTTATCCCTAAAGTTAAAGGCTTTGTTTGAGGTTGCTCATCTTTATGGGTTTTCAACCGAAACACTGCAAGATCGTTTTTTTATTTTGCTATTGTTTCAGTTTAGCTATGGGAATCGAACACATCGATTAGATGTATTAAAAGAGGTTGAGGCCTATATTGAGCATGGGACAATTAATGAAACAAATTGGGAACAATTGCAACTTCAATATCGAGATACTATTGATATTCCGAAGACCTTGCAACTCCTTCCAGTTGTGGGCGCGGTATTTGGAGGAACAGCAAACTACTATTTATTCACAAAACTTGAAGAGAACACCATTCAGCTCTGTCGAATGCGTTGGCTTGCAGAATTTAAACGGGTAACGCTGGAAAATGAGTAGAAGAATGAGTGCAAAGGGTCGTTCCGCAGATGGTTACGATCCTTTTTTCGTTTAAATAACCTGTTTGAATTCCGGTCGTAATAGTCTGTTTAGAGAGGATGAAGTTGTTTAATGGTCAATGAGATCCAGATTAGATGTAAAAAGTAGTTGCTTAGTGAATACGGTTACGTAACGCCAAAAGGAGCAGCACAGCGAAGCCGCGCTACTCATACTGAAAGGGGAACCTGGTTATTTCATCCAGCTAGGCGTATATTGGGCCATCATTGCCGCAAGTGTTGAAAAATAGCCAGTGAATAGAAGAACGCCTAATATAATCATCATAACGCCACTTATTTTTTGAATGATTGGCAAGTAACGATTTAAACGTCTCATTTTGTGCAATGAACGCGCCCAGAGCATGGCAATAAGTAAAAACGGAATACCGAGTCCAACAGAATAAATAAAGAGTAAAAAAACTCCGTTCCATATAGTAGTAGATGTACTTGCTAAAGTGAGAATACTTGCTAATACAAGCCCAATACAAGGAGTCCAACCTGCTGCAAATAGAAAGCCGAACAATAGCGATTTTGAAAAACTTGCCGCAGTATTAGAGGACGGCTCTAATCTCTTGTCTGAAAACAGAGCACGAATAGAAATCAGTCCAGTCATTTGTAGACCGAATAAAATAATAACAATTCCGCCAAGACGCTCTAGTAATGCTTGATTGCTAACAAAAAGCTGCCCAAGCATCGTGCTAGCTAAACCGAACAGCATAAAGACAAGTGTGAAACCAGCGATAAAACCAAAACTTCTGGACAAGATTATTCTTCTAGGTGCAGCAATCGCTCCATTTGTGACAGTAGTGCCTGTTAGTTGAGATAAATAAGCAGGCATTAAAGGAAAGATGCACGGTGAAAAGAAAGAAACTAAGCCTGCGAAAAACGCAATGCTAAAGGTTACTTCCATTTAGCTCAGCCCCTTAAAACAAAAAATAGTTCATGTTGTACTAGTCTATGACCTTTCCAAGTGTAACATGTTTAAACAAATGAAAGCGAATACGTTTCGTGTGCAATTTTGAACATTACGTGATAAATGTCAAAGAACCCCTAAATACCTTGTAAATTAAGCGAAAATCCCACCGAATCCTGTCTTTTTTTTATATGATAAGTACGATAGACTGGATGGTAGTTTGTTTTCAATGTGTTATAAGACCTATAGGGGGGTCATTGATCTGCTAAAAAAATGGAGTTTGGTTGCGAGTGCGGTCGTTGGTATGATAGCACTGTCTTTCATTATATTCGTAATCTTCATGTTAGCTGGTTCATATCAGCTAGATGAAGAGAAATTAATGATGAATCGATCCAGCGTGCTCGTTGATACAGAAGGCAATGTAATTACGAATTTATATATGGAAAATCGAGAGTTTGTTAGCATTATAGAAATCCCTGAGTACGTACAACAGGGATTTGTTGCAATGGAAGATTCACGCTTTTATGAGCACCAAGGCATCGATTTTAGAGCGATTGGTCGGGCGCTTTATCGAGATATTTTAGCAGGAGCAAAAGTTGAAGGGGGTAGTACGATTACTCAGCAACTTGCAAAAAACTTGTTTTTATCCAATGAAAAAGCATGGCTCCGTAAGACGAATGAAGTACTAATAGCAATGAATTTGGAGAGACGGTACAGTAAAGAAGAAATTTTAGAGATGTACTTAAATCAAATCTATTTTGGTCACGGTGCTTACGGGATCGAAGCGGCCTCCCAATTATACTTTAATAAACCTGCAAAAGAGTTAACCGTTTATGAAGGTGCTTCCTTAGTGGCTGTAGTTAATGCGCCTAGTACGTTCTCGCCATTAAATGAAGCTGATCGAAATAAAGAACGCCGTGACCTAGTGCTAACAGTTATGGCGCAACAGGGGTACTTATCAAACGAAGAAGCTTCCTCTTATCAGGATGCCCCGGTAGAAACGGATCATCAAGAATATGTGTTAGATGAAGCTTTGTTTACGTACATTGATATGGTGATGGATGAAGCTAGCGAACGCTACAACATGAGTAATAATGAATTACTTACAGGTGGGTATCGAATTGTCAGTCCAATTAATTTGGCATTTCAGCATGAAACATATCAAGCATTACATGATGAACGTTTTTACCCTGAAGGAAGTAAAGATGCTCAAGGAACCATGATGTTCATGGATGTGAACACCGGCGGAGTGCTAGCGGCACAAGGTGGAAAAGATTATGTTCGAAGAGGGTTAAATCGACTGAATGTTAACCGATCCCCGGCATCAACATTTAAACCCCTTGCTGTATACGCACCGGCTTTAGAAAGCGGCATGTATCACCCTTATTCAACGTTAAAGGATGAATTGCTCCTTTATGAGGATGAAACAGAAGATGGTTATACGCCTCGAAATGCCTCAGGAGTATATAGTGGGGAAATGACTTTATATGATTCTCTCGTTCAATCGGCTAACGCACCAGCCGTTTGGTTATTAAACGAGATGGGACTCAGTGATTCGGTTCGCCAATTAAAGAAATTTGGTTTACAAGTGCCAGATCGACAATTATCACTGGCGTTAGGTGGTCTGTATGAAGGCGTAACTCCATACGAAATGACCAAATCTTATCGCTCTTTTGCTCATGAAGGTCAGTTGATTGAACCTCACTTTATAAAAGATATTTATGATTCTAACGGCAAGCGAGTAGGAGGAGCTAATTTAGTTGAAACAGAGGTTATGTCTGAGCAAACGGCCTGGTCGATGACGCGAATGCTGGAACAAGTAATGAAAGAAGGTACTGGCGCCACTGGTGTGCAAACAACGTCGCCTATCGCTGGAAAAACCGGAACTCAGGGCTATCCTAATGTAGCTGGAGCTGTTCGAGATGCTTGGTTCGTCGGTTACACGCCTGAAGTCGTTGGAAGTGTGTGGATGGGATATGATACAACAACCGATGAACAATATTTTACAGGTGGGAGTCAACACCCGACACGTTTATTCCAAGCGATGGTTAATAAACTGCCTGCATCAAATCAAGGGACAGCGTTTGTAAAGCCAGAAGGAGTAAAAGATCTAGAGCCACCTATTGCGATGGAAGAGATAACCAATTTTGAAGCGAGTTATTCTCTTGGAGGAAATGGCTTTCTAAGTGTCCAATTAGAGTGGGAGGCATTTGAAGATGATCGAATGGAATTTAATGTTTATGAAGTTCACGACGATGAACGAAAAAGAGTAGCTACGAACTTAACAGAACCTCGTTACTCAGAAGGACGTTACAATCCATTTTCTATTCCAAGTTATCAAATCGTTGCGTATGATCCTGTAACAGAAGTGGAAGGTTCTGAGAGTGAGATTGTAAAACCGAGTTTTGAGTTTTCCTTTTCTCTTAATCCTTAATTGTTTTGAAACGTAGTGCGTTGACGCTACGTTTTTTTAGGTTCTTTTTTTAAAATAGAGACGTAAAAGTGGATAAAATAGAGGTATCGCGTAGGTTCAAAAGAAGGAAAATCACTTTTGAATATTTCTTAACTTGGAGATACTAAGACGTGTGGTTAAACTAGAACGCGCTTACATCAAAATTTTTGACAAAATCCATCAAAATCATGACAATTTATCATAGTGTGTGTACAACGGTTCAGTAGGTTATTATAGTTAAAGAGATAAAAAGAACGATAAATAAGCAGAAACGTCGATTTTCTGTTTTGTTTGAAGTAAGATAGACTTTGTGAGATTTGTTCGTTTGGAGAGGTGGATAATAGTGAGTATGGCGTTTAACGACACATTTTTGAAAGCATGTAGGGGAGAGGCTCATGACCATGTACCTGTGTGGTACATGAGACAAGCAGGACGTTCTCAACCTGAATATCGTAAAATTAAGGAAACACGTAGCTTGTTTGACATTACACACGATCCTGAACTTTGTGCATATGTAACGAAGCTACCGGTTGATCAATATAACAATGACGCTGCTATTTTATATAAAGATATAATGACACCGCTCCCTTTTATTGGTGTTGATGTAGAAATTAAGTCAGGAATTGGTCCGGTCATTTATAACCCTATTACGTCAGAAAAAGATGTTGAGCAATTAGGCGAGCTGGAACCTGAAAAAGATGTTGCTCATGTATTGGAAACGATTAAGATTCTACGTGGTCAGCTCCATGTACCACTCATTAGTTTTGCTGGAGCTCCATTCACATTGGCGAGTTACATGATTGAAGGCGGTCCGTCAAAAAATTATCATAAAACAAAAGCGTTCATGCACTCTAACTCTAAAGCATGGCACATGTTAATGGATAAGCTTGGGACGATGACGATTGCGTATGTTCGTGCACAAGTCACGGCTGGCTCCCAAGCTATACAGTTGTTTGATTCGTGGGTCGGAGCTTTGAGTGTGAGTGATTATAAACGGTTTATTCAACCAGTAATGGATCGAATCTTGACAGAAGTTCGTTCGGAAGGGATTCCACTTATTTTACATGGAGTGGGCACGCCTCATTTAATGAAGACGTGGAAAGATATGCCGGCTGATGTTATTGGGCTTGACTGGAGAACAACAGTTGATGAAGCGAGGGCGATAGGAATTCAAAAAACGGTTCAAGGGAATTTAGATCCGTCCATTTTACTTGCACCGTGGGATGTTATTGAGCAAGAGACAAAGGCCATTTTAGACCAGGGACTAAAGAGTAATCACTTTATTTTTAACTTGGGCCAAGGGGTTTTCCCAGAAGTATCACCAGATACATTAAGACGGTTAACGACCTTTATTCATGAATACTCAGCTGAAGTGAAGCGAAAGGGGTAAGGAAATGAAGAAAAAAATTGGGTTACTTGTGATGGCGTATGGTACCCCTCGAAAAAAAGAAGAGATTGAACCCTACTACACGCATATTCGATATGGACGCCCGCCTTCCCAAGAAGCGTTACAAGACTTAACAGATCGGTATGAGGCAATTGGTGGAATTAGTCCGTTAGCTCGTATTACCGAACAACAAGCAGATGGACTTGCCGAAGTGCTTAATAAACGGTTTGAGCAATATGAATTTATTCCCTATCTAGGGTTAAAGCATATCTCACCATTTATAGAAGATGCGGTTCAGCAAATGCATGAAGATGGCTTGGATGAGGCTGTATCCATTGTACTTGCACCACATTTTTCCACGTTTAGCGTAAAGTCGTATAATGGACGTGCAAAAACAGAAGCCGATCGATTAGGCGGGCTTACGATTAAATCAGTAGAAAGCTGGTACACTGAGCCAAAATTTTTAGCCTATTGGTCGGAAATGATTCAAAATGAAATGAAGAAGGTTTCGTCAAAAGACGATCTTTGCGTAATTTTTTCTGCACACAGCTTACCTGAGAAGATTATTGCGGCAGGTGATCCGTATCCAGCGCAATTAAAAGAGACGGCACAGTTGCTAGCTGAGAAGGCTGATGTCATGCATTATGAAATCGGTTGGCAGAGCGAAGGGAATACACCTGATCCTTGGCTTGGTCCTGATGTGCAAGATTTGACAAGAGCATTATACGCTGACAAAGGCTATAAAGCTTTTATGTATTGTCCAGTTGGTTTTGTAGCAGAACACCTAGAAGTTTTATATGACAATGATTACGAATGTAAAGTTGTAACCGATGAAATTGGTGCTACCTATTTAAGACCACCAATGCCAAATGATCATCCGCTATTTTTAGAAGCGATGGCAGATGCCATTGAAAAGCAGTTCGCTGCTGTAGATACGTATGAGTGATAACCAAGTAGCAATAATCGGTGCAGGAGCTACTGGATTAGCTGCTGCACTATGGTTAGAAGATCATACATCCTTAGAGTACCATGTGTTTGAGCAACAAGATCGTGCTGGTGGTAAGGTTGTAACAATGATGGATGACGGGTTTATCATTGAAGGTGGTGCAGATTCTTATTTAGAGCGTAAAGTAGCCATGACTGACTTAATTAAGAGAGTGGGTTTGTATGATGAGCTGGTTCGTAACGAAGTAGGACAAGCATACATTTTAAAAGATGGTGTGCTATATCCGAATCCAAAGCGAACGGTTTTAGGTATTCCTACTGATTTAGATGAATTCATGAAAACGGATTTACTTTCTACTGACGGCAAGAAAGAACTTTTAAAGGAATATGATAAGCCAATGGCTCCTAGAGTGAATGGGGATATCTCGTTAGGCGATTTCTTTGAACATCGATTAGGAAAAGAAATGGTTTCTTCATTAATTGAACCTTTGTTAGGTGGAATTTATGGTGGAAATATTTACGAGTTAAGTATGAAAGCGACTTTCCCTCATTTCTTAAAGATGGAGGAAGAAGGTAGTCTGCTCAAAGCACTTGAAAAAAAGCAACAGCCTGAAGAAAACGTAAAAAAACAAGGTATGTTTTTAACCGTTAAAACGGGTCTACAGTCGGTCTTTGAGGCAGTTGTTAAAAACCTTAAAGAAGATCGTGTTTTCTTCAACACACAAGTGGAAGAAATTGTGAAGGAAGGCGACAATCGTTATTTAGTCTGTTTAACAAACGGTGAGCGAAAAGGACCATATCACTCTGTACTCATCACGACGCCACCACAAAAAGCGAGTCAATTAATACCAGATAAAAAGATCGAACAACAATTGCAAGCTCTGACAGCTACAAGTTGTGCGACCGTTGCTTTAACCTTTCCAGACTATGCCATTCATAATCCTTATGAAGGAACCGGTTTTGTGGTTGCTCGAGACGGGGATGAGACAATAACAGCTTGCACGTGGACAGATGTAAAATGGCCACATACAGGAAAGCCAGGTAAAACGCTAATGCGTGCCTATGTAGGGAAACCTAATCAGCCTGAGATTGTTTATGAAAATGACGAATCGATAACAAATGCTGTTTTAGCAGATTTAAAAGGTATTATGAATTGTGAAGCTGACCCTGAGCACGTACAAATCACAAGGTGGTATGAAGCGATGCCACAATATAAGGTTGGTCATGTTGAACGGGTACAACGACTTGTACATGATTTAACTGCAACACATTCTGGCTTACATGTTGCCGGTGCTGCATTTGAAGGTGTAGGGGTTCCTGACTGTGTGAAACAAGGAAATGAAATAGCGAAAAAAATAGCTGATACAGTAAAAGTGACGTGATGGCAATATCACGTCACTTTTTTTAATGCATGTAATACGTTGTGCGTATTTCATCTAATCGTTCCATTGCTTTATTATTATAGACAATGGTCTCTAGCTCTTTTTTTGAATACGTTCGTTTTTTAATATGAATAGAAAAGAACAAAATTGAAAAAGTCATTGTGTTACTGACCTCCTTTCGTAGGAGGTGCTACTTTAGGTAAAGCCTGGCACCTCATCGATCATCATTAATAAATGTGCTTGCAGTTGGCATTGCATAATTGTCATCATAGACACTCCTTTTCTAAAATTTTCCAGTAAATAGGCATAAAAAATACAGGTTCTCTTAAAAGGCAATAAAAGCCCTTCGTTTACCTGTTCACTGTATGCTAAGCCATATTTAAAAGAATGTGCATTAACGAATGGTGTGTGAACAAAACGAAACATATGAAATTGAATGTATTTTTTTCATTGTCATTAACATTTTGCTCATCTCCTTTTCATTAACTATTGTAAATCATAACGGATGTTCACAAATTTGTAAATATTTTTTTGGGAAAAAAGTGAATTTTTTTTTGGTGACGTGTGTAGATTTCATCCCTGTTTGTCTGAATTTGTTTGTGCTATAATAGGAAAGATGTGCTGGATTTCCTTATTAAAAGGAGTGTTGACGACGAAAGACACAGTAAAGAGATAATCAAGTTTTTGCTTTAATCTGTAACGATTGGGTGAACGTGATGCAGCGGATTTAGGGAAATCGTGCATTGAGGAACCTCGAACAGGTTAGAACGATTATCAATCATACGGTCTGTCAAACTGCAAGTGACGGTTGAGTAGCTTGGACTTACCACAAGCCTTTATAACCATTTAAATGCAAAAGTAATATACGAATCCCTTACGAACGCTGAAAGAAATGGAAAACCATTCTGTTTAGCAAACGGAACAAGCATTTGATTTGTTCGCTAAGGCATTCTTTTTAGCTTATGTCACGATCATAGAAAATGATACGAGGCAATTGCATATTTTCTTCACTTTTTTAATTCTTCTAGTTTGATTAATCAGTTTTGATCAAATGTTATAGGGAGACAATGGATAATAGCCCAGTATCATTAGATGAGATACAGTAATTAAGGAACAAACGAACGCAATTACAACGCTACGAGTAGCTTATGAAAGCACCGTGGGTTATATAGAGGTGGAATCTAAATGTTTATAGATAAAGTTAAGGTATATGCAAAAGGTGGCGACGGAGGAAACGGTATGGTTGCTTATCGTCGTGAAAAATATGTCCCTGATGGTGGTCCAGCTGGTGGAGATGGTGGCCGTGGCGCCAATGTCGTGTTACAAGTAGATGAGGGATTGCGTACCTTGATGGATTTTCGTTACAACCGTCATTTTAAAGCAAAACGTGGAGAACATGGGATGTCAAAAAACATGCATGGGAAAAACGCCAAAGATTTAGTGGTTTCAGTCCCACCTGGAACCACAGTAACCGATGAAACGACCGGAGCACTTATTGCTGATTTAACAGAACATGGCCAATCAGCTATTGTGGCAAAGGGTGGTCGAGGTGGACGTGGAAACGTTCGATTTGCTACACCAGCAAACCCAGCCCCAGACCATGCTGAAAATGGGGAGCCAGGAATTGAACGAAATTTAGTTCTTGAACTTAAAGTATTAGCTGATGTTGGACTAGTTGGTTTTCCATCTGTTGGGAAGTCAACGTTGCTTTCAATTGTCTCAGCAGCAAAGCCGAAAATTGCTGATTACCATTTTACAACGATTACACCGAATTTAGGTGTTGTTGACACACAGGATAATCGTAGTTTTGTTATGGCTGATTTACCTGGATTAATTGAAGGCGCCCATGAGGGGGTAGGTCTTGGACACCAATTCTTGCGTCATATTGAACGTACACGTGTTATCGTTCACTTAATTGATATGTCGGCGATGGAAGGACGCGATCCCGTTGACGACTATAAAAAGATTACAGCAGAACTTGAACAGTATAATTATCGTTTAACAGAGCGGCCGCAAATCATTGTAGCCAACAAAATGGACATGCCAGATGCAGCTGAGAATCTAGAGAGATTTAAACAAGAAATGGATGAAGATGTTCATATTCATCCGATGTCTGCGATTACGCGAGAGGGTGTAAGAGAGCTTCTTTTGGCGATAGCGGATGAATTAGAGCATGCGCCAGAGTTTCCGTTACATGATAAAGAGACAGATGAAGAAGCACGAGTAGTATATCGTCATGAAACACCGGTTGATCCATTCATCATTACACGTGCAGATGACGGTGTCTATGAAGTGAGTGGTGCTGAGCTTGAGCGTGTATTTAAGATGACGGATTTCGCAAGGGACGAATCAGTCCGACGATTTGCTCGAAAGCTAAGACGAATGGGTGTTGATGCGGCTTTACGTGAAAAAGGCGCTAAAGACGGTGACATGGTTCGAATTATGAAATTTGAATTTGAGTTTATTGAATAGGCTAGACGAATGAATACGATTGGGGGGATACGAAGGGTGAGTGAAAATCAGTTTTTTCTAGTAAGAGAAGATATGTTAACCGATGCAATGCAACGAACATTAGAAGCAAAGGCATTACTTGCAACTGGAAAAGCAGCGAAAATTAATGAAGCCGTTCAGCTTGTGGGCATCAGTCGAAGTGCATTCTATAAATATAAGGATGGTATCTTCCCTTTTCATTCTGTGAATAAAGAACGTATTATTACGTTAATGATTAATTTAGAAGATCGATCCGGGACGTTATCAGAATTACTTCAAATTGTTGCCAGTACCGGAGCGAATATATTAACAATCAATCAAACGATTCCACTTCAAGGTCGAGCGAGCATTACCTTATCCGTGGATACCGCCCCAATTCAAATTGGGCTCCATGATTTATTTGCAAAAATGAAATCACTTGAAGCAGTCGAGCGAGTAGAAATGGTTGGCTCTGGCTCATAGATAAAGAGGGAGTGGAGAGTAAATGAAGAAAATCGGCTTTCTTGGACCAAGAGGAACATTTACAGAAATGGCAGCGAAGTTTCTTTTTCCTCAAGATGAAAGAATCCCGTTGAAAACCATACCGAGAACAATTGATTTAGCTTTTAATAAGGGAACAGATTACGCAGTTGTACCAATTGAAAACGCGATCGAGGGCACGGTTAACGTCACTCTTGATTACTTAATTCATCAAAAACCAATGCCTATTGTTGGGGCGGTTTCAATTGGTATTGCACATCACTTATTATCTGCATCTAGAAAAGAGTTCGCCTCTGTTGCTCCAAAAAAAATTATTTCTCACCCGCAAGCATTGGCTCAATGTCATCGTTTTATACAGGAGCACTTTCCGGATGTCAAAGTGGAGCATGCTGATTCTACAGCACAGGCAGCCGCTTGGCTTGCGAAGCACCAGGACGATGACGTCTGTGTGATAGCAAACCGTGAAGCAGCTAACTTATATGGTCTTTCTATTGTTGCAGAAGACATTCATGATTACCGTGAAAATCAAACGCGATTTTTAGTTGTATCATCTGGTCATCAACAGGAACAATTCGTAACGAAAGAACCCCATGTAGGTGAAGTAACGACACTAATGATCACACTTCCATCTGATTTCACAGGAGCGCTTCATCAAGTGTTATCTGCTTTTGCGTGGCGGAAACTTAATTTATCTAAAATTGAATCCCGTCCAACGAAAACAGGATTAGGTAATTATTTCTTTATTATTGATGTTCAACAGTTAATGGACGATGTGCTATTACCTGGAGCAATTGCTGAATTAAACGCATTAGGCTGTAAAGTTGATGTACTTGGGAGTTATTACACGTATAGTGATCAACTCACTAGGGTAGAAAAATAAAAAACGCTGAACCTCGATTAGATGAGAAGAAATCTGATCGAGGATCAGCGTTTTTTTGTCCAGTGAAGTTAGCCTAACGTCTTATTCCTCTACTAAATAGCCTTTCTCCCTAAGATGTTGAAGTGCTCGCTCGATTTGTTGCTCAGTATCTGCTTCAACAGAATGCAGGTGAATGCCGTTCGTTAGTTGAGATAATAAATAAGCACCTTCTTGCTGCAAACGATCGCAGAAGGCATTCACATCTTGACGATTGGATAAGCGTAATGTTCCTGTAATTTCACCATAAATAGGATGTTCAATGATAACGTCTATTACGGTTAAACCACTATCGACAAATGTATACAGCTCGTCCATTGTGTCTTCTGGAGGGTGTTGAACAGCGATAAGGCGCTGAATTCGCTGTTCTTTTTGCTGTTGTAAATACAAATAGCCTTGAGCTGTAGAGAAAATGGGCTCACCTTTTGCTTTTAACAGCGACATGTCTTGGACAATAACTTGACGACTAACGCCTGAACGTCTAGCTAAATCACTTCCTGTTATCGGCTGTCCTTCTTCAAGCAACCACTGAAGAATGGCAGAACGTCTTTCTGAGGATACTAATTTTTTTGGTTGGTTTTTCATTGTAATCACCTTGTTAATATTGTCTTAAACGTCTGAATTAAGAAAGAGATATCTTCTGATGTTGTTGGCTCTCCGAACGTAACACGAATGTATTGTTGAACATACTCAGCTGTGTATCCAAGAGCGAGTAAAGCTTTAGAGGGCTTGGTTTGTCCAACTTGACAAGCTGAACCAATTCCAATACATAATCCAGCACGACTACATTCAAGCATAAATTGTTGGCCGCTCCATCCGTGTACCATCAATCCTAGATGAAAAGGTAAACGCTTAGGAACCGTAGTGCCAACAATTGAAACGTCTTGAGCTAGTTGTGAAAGAATGAAACGCTGCCAACGAATGTGCCGATCTGAGAGTGTCTTCCTAATAGAAAATGCGTGTTCAAGTTCAACTGTAAAAGCAGCAATAGCCGGCAAATCCACAGTACCTGGTCTCATTCCATACTCATGAGTAACAGCATGTAGAAAAGGTTTGAAATAATGCTCAGGTGCTAAATAAATGATACCTAAACCTTTTGGAGCGTACAACTTATGAGCAGAAAAACTGGCTGCATCGACTAATGAAAGGTCGATGTCGATCTTTCCTAAACCTTGAACACAATCACTATGAAATAGTATATCATGACTTCGTAAAATCTCACTAAGGATGTGTACATTCTGTATGGTGCCTATTTCACTTGCGGCAATTGCAACTGAACAAAACACAGTGTCTTCGCGAATAGTTGCTAGTAAGGATGGGATTGACACCTCACCAGTCGGCAGAACGTCCACATAATCAACGTCATATCCTTGTGTTTGTAAGTACAAAAAAGTCGATAATATGGATGGATGCTCTGTCTTTGTTGTAAGTATGTGCTTTCCTTTATGACCCAATGAACGAACTAATGAAACAATGGCTAAAAAATTCGCTTCAGACCCAGATCCTGTAAAGTAAATGGCATTGTGCTCCACGTTTAATTGCTTTGCAATTCGTTCTCGATAATGAAGCAAATGCCATTCAGCGTGAACGCCAAGTGTATGAGGGCTCATAGGGTTAGCAAACTGCTTTATTGCACATTCTTGGTAAGCTTTAAGCGCCCTTTCCGACATTGGTGTTGTAGAACTATAGTCAAAATAATGCATAATCGCTCCTTAAAAATTGTAGTTGTGTTTTCTTTTATTCTATGTAAATATAGGTGACAAGACAAGTGTATATTTACACAGACAGGAGGTTCATTTGAAAACAGTTATTATTATAGGATCTGGAATCGCTAGTTTGGTTGCAGCTCATAAGCTTGCTGACCAATTGAATGTGATTATTTTCACAAAGTCTGCTTATATAGAAAGCAACTCAGCCTCTGCCCAAGGAGGTATAGCAGCAGCCCTAGATAAGGAGGACCATCCCATTTATCATTTTCAAGACACGTTACATGCCGGGAAAGGAGTAAACGACGAATGGCTAGTCAAATCGATTACGGAAAAGGCAAGTTACCTCATTCATGAGCTTGAAGAGATGGGTGTTTCGTTTGATAAGCAGGATGGCTATTATGCCCTTGGACGTGAGGGAGCACATCAAAAAAGTCGAATCGTTCATGTGAAAGATCAAACAGGTAAGACCATTGTAGAAACGTTATGGGAACGTGTCGCTCCTCGCGTAACGGTATATGAACATGCAGAGGTAACGGGATTAATTAAAAAAGGGAGTGTCGTTACGGGAATCTGCACGTTAGAAGGAGAGTGGCAAGCTGATTTTGTTGTAATGGCGACAGGCGGAGTTGGCCAACTGTTCGAAGTAAATTCAAATTCACCAACGGCTACAGGAGAAGGAATGTTTCTCGCTTATCAAGCAGGTGCAGTATTAAAAGATTTAGAGTACATACAATTTCATCCAACGATATTAAAGGGGAAACATTCAATCTTAATGAGTGAAGCTGTTCGCGGCGAAGGAGGCTATTTAGTAAATGGTAAACAAGAGCGTCTGTTAGGTCGATACCCACAAGGCGATTTAGAAGGAAGAGATCTTGTTTCAGCTGTGCTGCATGAAGCAATGTTGCAAGGTGAAGCCATTTATTTAGATGTGAGGCATCTCGATTATTTTTCAACTCGGTTCCCATTTCTTTATCAAGCATGTATACGAGAGGGAATCGATCCGGCAATGAAACCAATTCCTGTTGCACCAGGAGCCCATTTTATTTGTGGAGGAGTGGAAGTCGATCAAGTCGGAAGGACGGCAGTTGAACAATTATATGCGATTGGGGAAGTTGCTTGTTCTGGTGCTCATGGTGCAAACCGACTTGCAAGCAATTCTTTACTGGAAGCCATTTATTTTGCAACAGCATGTGCAGATCATCTAGTATCGGAATCTAAAAAAGCACCTATCGTTCAATTAGATGATACCTCTTCCTTAGTGCGTATAGACCCTCAAGAACATTTATTACCTAAGCGGGAGGAACTACAACAGCGGATGATGCATCAAGTAGGAATAAAGCGCTCTCAACAAGAATTGCACGAGATGCTAGAGTGGTTTGATGTCTATCGAAGGCAGCCTGCATCCTGTAAGCAGTCTACTGAAGATAAGGGTATGTTTGAAGTAGCGACCTTCATTACCCGGGCGGCGCTAACGAGGGAAGAAACAAGAGGAACTCACCAACGAAGTGACTTTTTCGCTACATCCTCTTTTTGGAAAGAGCGAACCATTCGTTTTTGCAGTGGGAAAATGTCAGTAGTAAACCAAGGAGGTTTCTGTGAACACCATTAAAGTAAGAGAAGCGCTAAAGCAGTTCATTTTAGAAGATATTGGCGATAGGGACGAAACATCTGAAAGTATTTTTTCTAAATCCGCGGGGAGCGTAACTGCTGAAATAGTGGCTAAAGATGCAGGTGTATTTTCAGGAGAACAAGTGCTGCATACGTATTTTACGCTTTTTGATCATGAGATTAATATCACTAGTTCTAAAACAGAAGGACAGTTTATTGAAAAAGGGGATGTTCTTGCAACGTTAGAAGGAAATGTGTATACACTCCTTCAAGGGGAGCGTGTTTTATTAAATGTATTGCAACGTATGTGTGGCATTGCTTCAACGGTTCATTTAGCAAAAGAGCGTTTAAATGACCCTTCAATCCGCTTGTGTGATACAAGAAAAACGGCACCAGGTCTTAGAATGTTTGATAAAGCAGCCTGTCGCGCTGGTGGTGGTTACAATCACCGTAATGGCTTACATGATGCTGTTATGTTAAAGGAAAATCATATTGCAGCATGTGGTTCCATTTCAAAGGCTGTTCGTCGTGTAAAAGCGATAGCGGGACCGATGATGAAAATTGAAGTAGAAACAACAAATGCCGAGGAAGTAAAAGAGGCTGTGGCGGCGGCTGCAGATGTCATTATGTTTGATAATGCTTCACCGGACGAGATACGCACGTACCAAAAACTTGTGCCACCTTCCATCCGAACTGAAGCTTCTGGAGGGATTGATCTGTCTACGATACACCTTTATGCAGGCACAGGAGTAGACTTTCTATCTTTAGGGTTTATTACCCATTCAGTTAAAGCACTTGATTTAAGCATGTTACTTAAGAGAGGATGACGGAAAGTGGAACTAGTAAAACCAACGATTCTTCCAGAGCATTACCGTACGATGTCAACAGAAGAGAAAGTAAGCCGGATCCATCAAGCTAAAGCCTTTTTTGGTAACGAATTACTCATACCGGGGCATCACTATCAACGAGAAGACGTGATTCAGTTTGCTGATGTGACAGGTGATTCCTTACAGCTTGCTCAATTATGTGCAAAAAGTGATGCTGCCTTTATTGTGTTCTGTGGTGTTCATTTCATGGCGGAAACCGCAGACATGTTAACGAGTCCAAGTCAAACTGTTCTTTTACCTGACCTTGCAGCTGGCTGTTCTATGGCAGATATGGCAACGCATGCACAAACGAAAAGAGCTTGGAAAAGCTTAACAGAGATGTACGGAAATACCCTTGTTCCCCTAACCTATGTCAATTCAACTGCGGCTATCAAGGCTTTTTGTGGCGAACATGGTGGAGCATGCTTGACTTCGTCTAATGCGAAAGAAATGGTTAGCTGGGCGTTGCATCAAAAAGAACGACTCTTGTTTTTGCCCGATCAACATCTTGGTCGGAATACAGCTGCTGAACTTGGGATTCCACTTGAACAAATGGCTGTTTGGTGTCCGCATAAAAATGAGTTAGAACGAGCGGATGGTATCAACTTAGACGAAATTAGAATCATTTTATGGAAAGGTCATTGCTCGGTTCATGAAAAATTTACTGTTTCCCAAATAAATGAAAAACGAGCGCAATTTCCTGATATGAACATTATTGTGCATCCAGAATGTAGCTATGAAGTTGTTCAAGCCGCTGATGATGCAGGTAGTACCAGTCACATTATTCAGGTGATCCAAGAAGCTGAATCAGGAACAAAATGGGCAGTTGGTACAGAAATGAATTTGGTTAATCGGTTAGCGAGACAACATCCTGACAAACAGATTGAGTCTTTGAACCCTTATATGTGCCCTTGCTTAACTATGAATCGAATTGACCCTGAGCATTTGTGTTGGACGCTTGATTTACTACGTGAGGGTGTTTATCAATTTGAAATTAACGTACCAAAAACCATTACCGATTATGCCAAAATGGCTTTAGATCGCATGCTTTTATCAGTAAAATAAATTAAGTTGTCCTCGTCATATGCTTGAAACTATTCTCATAATCATTTTTAAAGAGGAACATTATGGAATCAGTGCGCATAGTGTGTACGAATGCCTATAACAGGGGGGACGACCCAATGAGAATTCATATTGTACAAAAAGGGGACACTGTAGGAAAACTGGCGGATAAGTATGATTTATCATTAAATCAAATTAAACAAGCAAATTCGACGATAACGAATCCAGATGTATTAATGCCAGGAATGAAGGTGAAAATCCCTTCTCCAACAGTTGCTGTTCGAAAAGAAACATCTGTTAAAGAACCAAATAAAGAACCAAAAAAACCGTTATTAAATAAAAAAGAAAAACTTGAACCATTAAAAAAACCAGCTACAAACACGACCGAATTAGATTCTATAAGTGCTTTGAAAACATTGGCGCAGCCACCAAAGAGTGCATCATATAGCTCTGAACCGAAGCCTTTGCCACCAAAGCAAGCTTGTTCGTCATGTGGAACATACCCTAAGACACCTCCACATGTCCCAAATCAGCAAGTCAGTGCAACAAATCAGTCAATCAGTCCGCAATCGATGAATGAAACTCATTACATGCAAGAAATGACTGGAAATTCTCCGTCTTTAATGAATCAGTGGTCTACAACAAATGAATCTTCACCTGTTGAATCAATGATGAATTCGACCAATGGAAACCACCATGCCCCAATGCAACAAGGGATGGGAGGAAACCACCACGCGCCCATGCAACAAGGGATGGGAGGAAACCACCACGCCCCAATGCAACAAGGGATGGGAGGAAACCACCACGCCCCAATGCAACAAGGGATGGGAGGAAACCACCACGCCCCAATGCAACAAGGGATGGGAGGAAACCACCATGCGCCCATGCAACAAGGAATGGGAGGAAACCACCACGCCTCAATGCAACAAGGAATGGGAGGAAACCACCATGCGCCAATGCAACAAGGGATGGGAGGAAACCACCACGCCTCAATGCAACAAGGGATGGGAGGAAACCACCATGCCCCAATGCAACAAGGAATGGGAGGAAACCATCAAGCCCCAATGCAACAAGGGATGGGAGGAAACCACCATGCCCCAATGCAACAAGGAATGGGAGGAAACCATCAAGCCCCAATGCAACAAGGGATGGGAGGAAACCACCACGCCTCAATGCAACAAGGGATGGGAGGAAACCACCACGCCCCAATGCAACAAGGGATGGGAGGAAACCACCACGCCCCAATGCAACAAGGGATGGGAAATCAACAACCATCTCCTACGTTTGTAAAAAAAGATGGTCAGTGGAACAGTGCAAATCAAAGTTGGTTCTATCCACAAATGGACTCATATGCTCCTCAAATAGAGCAATACGGGCACACACAAAATGAGTATGGATATCGAGAAGCGTCTGCACATAATCAGGCGCCCCAATGGGAGACAATGCATGGAATGCAAGCATCGTACGCTCCTTATGGACCGAAAGAACAAGTGAATAATTATGATGAAAAAGACACGCATGAAGATTAATTAAAACCCAACAACTAACAGATTAAAATCCCTCTTTTGGTGGACAATATCACTGAAAGGGGGATTTCAAATATGAAAAAAACAGTAGCTTCTTTCTTATGTGCAGCAGTTATTACGACTGGTCTTACAGCTTGTAACGGTGGAAATCAAACACAAGGGAATATGTATCGTGGTAGTGAAGCACAAATGGGGTATGATTACGGTGGAAATGACTATAATGCGAATTACCCGTATTATGGAAATGGTGTTGGTGGGAAAGAGTATTATCAAAACAATCGTTTCTCACAAAAGAATGACCGTTTAAATAATCCGAAAGCCTACTACAACCAAAATCGCAAAATGGCTCATGGACGCGGAATAACTGGAAATGATCGACCTGGTATGGTTGACGAAAATGGGGTTCTTAATCGCAAACATGACACAATAAGCGGTAGAGGTATGCAGTTCAAACGTTCTTCCATGCACAAAAAAACAACGGAAGCACACTATCATAAAGAGTATGATGGAAAGCATATCAGCAGCTTAACAAGTGAACTGAAAAAAATGGATGGCGTTCAAGATCCACGTGTAATGGTTCATGACAATGATGTTGTCATTGGTTATAAAAGTAAAGGCAACCAGCATCATGTAGATCGTGATATGCATAAACACGTTCAACGTATTATGGGAGAAGGCAAGCATGTCACCGTCACTACTGATAGGGATGCTTACTCTTCGATGAGTAAAATGGATGACCGTTTACGGACAGGCGCTGCTTTTAAAGAAGTAGAAAATACGTTCCAAGACATGATGAAAGACTTAGGTCGTGCAGCAAAACGTCCATTTGAAAAAAGTCGTTAAAAAAAGAAGGCAGCTGCCTTCTTTTTTTATGTAACCACTAAGGTTGCCGTCATATCTGTATGACCGCTCCCACAAGGAATTGAACAAATGATCTCATATTCTCCAGGTGCTAAAGTAGCGACTGTAGAGCCTTGCTTGTTAAGAACGACATCTTCGCCGCTGTTAACTTCACGAATAATAATTCCATGGTTACCACTTTCGTTAATCAGTTCAATTGTGGTTTCACCAGATGGAACAATATACTCTTCCTCATCAAAATGCCAGTTAAGCGCTTTAATGGTTACGGTTTCATCCGTTTCCACTTGTTCACTCTGCGCATCATCTGACTCATTACCGCCACATGCTGCTAGCGCCACAACAAAAAATAAACCCAGTATTTGTAAAACAATTCTTTTCATGCGATCACTCCTTTTTCTACACTCTATTATGGCATGGTTTTCTTTTTACTAAAGGTGGAGATATGAAAATCCTGTGTCTTTTTAAAGAATAGAAGAAAGTGAACATGGAAAGAATGGGTAGCATCTGCACATAGAAGGAGCGCGTATACGTATGTACAAAAAAATCATTCATAAGCATTGGCTACCCTTCGTACTTGGGGCGTTTTCTGTTATTCTTTTTTATAGTACATTTATTATTTGGAATGAGGGTGAACCAACGGAAATAAGTCGTCCTGAGGCAGTGAAAGAACAGGCTGACAATGAAGTAGAGCTCTTGTTTGAAACCGTTTTTGCCGATGGTATAAGTCAAGAAGAAACGAGAAAAGAAGCGATTAATTCATTACAGGATTTTTGGTATGAGTATAGTAATTGGCAAGTGGTGGATCAAAAAAAAGGGTTTGTTCATTTTAGGCAAGAACTCCTTGACCTATCACCTGAGGTTAAGCAAGAGGGCTATTTGGGTTTGTCTGATGATCAACATTTAATTTTATATACGGGTCAACCTGAAGCGAAGCACATTATTCAAACCTATGACCATTTGAGCGAGTATTCATTGGCTTCCTCCGTAAAGCTCGCGCTTACAAAAGGAATGAAAGTATCTTCTGTTGATGAATTAAATGCGATTGTTGACAAGAAGGGGTAGTAAATAGAACTAAGATACAACCATTTTTATAAAGAGCTTGTCGAAAACCGATAAGCTTTTTTGAGCTGTGGGCACTTTCGTCTTGACCCACTATTATGGCTTAAAAAGAAACGAAGAGTGTGCTACTATAGAAATAAATGTTCGGTTTTTTGGAGGAGAAAAGATGATTGACTATATAAAAGGTGTGTTAGTAGAAGTTGAACCTTCTCATCTTGTCATTGAAACAACAAATGGTATCGGCTATCAAATTATATGTGCGAATCCGTACAGGTTTACCGGGCAAAAAAATAAGGCTTTAACGGTCGTGACTTATCACTATGTGCGTGAAGATTTTCAGCGTTTATATGGGTTTAAACATAAACAAGAACGTAGCTTATTTGAAAAATTATTAAGTGTATCAGGTATTGGACCAAAAGGAGCTTTGGCGGTTTTAGCAGCTGGTCAAACAGATCAAATCGTGGAAGCGATTGAGCGAGAGGATGAAGCGTTGCTCACGAGATTCCCGGGAATTGGAAAGAAAACAGCAAGGCAAATCATTTTAGATTTAAAGGGGAAGCTAGAGGATTTTACAACCGCATCATTGTTACAAGAGACACCTTTAGCGACTTCTAAACAAGAGAATGACCAGCTAGCTGACGCTCTTGAAGCGTTAAAAGCACTGGGATATGTTGATAAAGAACTTAATAGAGTGAAGAAAAAGCTACTTGGGGAAGATCTTGAAACCGATGAGTACATTAAGCGTGCACTTGCGCTTATGCTTCGTACATAGAAGGGGGTAAACAGGCATGGATGAGCGAGTCGTTTCGGCTGAATCAACGGAAACGGAAGAAATTACGGAACAACAGCTTCGCCCGGCTTTACTAAAGGAGTACATCGGTCAAGACGAAGTAAAAGACAATTTATCTATTTTTATGAAGGCTGCGAAGCTAAGACAAGAAGCGTTGGACCATGTACTCCTATATGGACCCCCAGGTCTTGGTAAAACGACTCTTGCTGCCATTATTGCTCAAGAAATGGGCGGTCAAATAAAAACAACTGCAGGTCCTGCTATTGAGCGTGCAGGTGATTTAGCCGCTATCCTCACATCCCTTGAGCCTGGCGACGTCTTATTTATTGATGAAATCCATCGTTTGAACCGTGTAATAGAAGAAATACTTTATCCAGCAATGGAAGACTTTTGTATTGATATTGTCATTGGCAAAGGTCCAACAGCTAGGTCTGTCCGTCTTGACTTACCGCCGTTTACTTTAGTAGGTGCGACAACAAAGGCGGGAATGATCTCAGCACCGTTGCGAGATCGTTTTGGGGTATTGTCGAGACTTGATTATTACAAACCGGATGATTTAGCGAAAATTATTCATCGCTCTGCTCAAGTGTTTGACGTGGAGTTAACAAAGGATGCAGAGGTGGAGATTGCAAGAAGGTCAAGAGGAACACCGCGAATTGCAAATCGATTATTAAAGCGTGTCAGAGATTTTGCACAAGTCGATGGGCACGATTCGATTTCTTTAGATTTGGCAAAACACGCCCTTGAGCGACTTCAAGTTGATCCTCTAGGACTTGATCATATTGATGAGAAGCTAATCAAAGGCATTATCCATCGTTTTAATGGAGGGCCAGTTGGAATTGAAACGATTGCAGCTTCCATTGGCGAGGAGTCCGATACGATTGAAGAAGTTTATGAACCATATCTTCTTCAAATTGGGTTTATCCAACGTACCCCTCGTGGTCGAGTGGCGACCCAAAGTAGCTATACTCATTTTGGATTGGAGTACCGTAAAGATGGGTAGAACTCTTATGATAGTTGGTGCCATTATACTGGCAATAGGACTCATTTGGGAATTGGCAGGTCGATTTATCCCCCTAGGTAAATTACCAGGAGACTTCCTTTTTAAAAGCGGAAACACAACCATTTACTTCCCAATTGTTACGTGTATCATTATTAGCATAGTCCTCTCGCTTATACTATCTTTTATCAGGAGATGACAGGCTTGCGGTTTTGCGCATTCAACGGTATGCTAGTAGAAGTTTTGACTAGAGAATAAGTAAAAAGGTGATTGGCTTGAATGTAAACGATTTTGATTTTTATTTACCTGAAGAACTCATTGCACAAACGCCTCTTGAAGCGAGAAGTCAATCAAGGCTTCTTGTACTTGATCGGGATCGCTCACAACTGTATGATTCTTCGTTTACTCAGCTTGTAAACGAAGTTTCTACTGGTGATTGTTTAGTATTAAATGATACAAAAGTATTGCCTGCTCGGTTAATTGGTGAAAAAAAAGAGACAGGCGCAGTAATTGAATTTTTACTATTAAAACAGACGACGGGTGATTGTTGGGAGACATTGGTGAAGCCAGCTAAACGTGTTAAAGTAGGTACCGTTATTACGTTTGGTGATGGCAAGCTCATAGCAACTTGTGTAGAAGAAAAAGAAGATGGGGGAAGAATAGTCGAGTTTTCTTATGATGGACTGTTCTATGAATTACTTGACGAGCTTGGAACAATGCCTCTTCCACCTTATATTAAAGAACGTTTAGATGATCAGGACCGTTATCAAACCGTTTATGCGAAGCAGTTAGGTTCTGCTGCGGCACCAACGGCAGGCCTTCATTTTACAACGGATCTACTCCATGCACTTAAACAAAAAGGTGTTTCAATCGTTTATTTAACGCTACATGTAGGGTTAGGAACCTTTCGTCCAGTAAGTGCGGATGATGTGCTTGATCACAAGATGCATGAAGAATATTATGAGCTAACAGAAGAGGCAGCGAAGACATTGCAAGAGACAAAAGAAAGAGGGAATCATATTATCGCAGTAGGCACCACTTCTGCAAGAACCCTCGAAACCATTGCCGGTAAGCATGGAAAATTTGTAGCTGAAACTGGTTGGACGTCTATTTTTATTTATCCTGGCTACACGTTTAAAGGAATAGATGGTCTAGTAACAAACTTTCATCTCCCAAAATCTACTTTGGTGATGCTAGTAAGCGCGATGGCAGGAAAAGACTTTTTATTAGGTGCGTATGCTCACGCTGTGAAAAATAACTATCGGTTTTTTAGTTTTGGGGATGCAATGTTTATTCGTCCTCATGTTAAAGGAGAAATTAGAAATTGACTGTACCAATTACGTACGAACATATAAAAACATGTAAACAAACAGGGGCTAGACTAGGAAGAGTGCACACACCGCATGGTACATTTGAAACACCGATGTTCATGCCAGTTGGAACAATGGCAACGGTAAAAACGATGAGCCCAGAAGACTTAAAGGCGATGGATGCACAAATTATTTTAAGCAATACGTATCATCTTTGGCTACGACCAGGACAAGATATTATTGAAGAAGCAGGCGGCCTGCATACATTTATGAACTGGGATAAGCCGATCTTAACAGATTCTGGTGGTTTTCAAGTATTTAGTTTAAGTGATTTGCGTAAAATTGAAGAAGAAGGCGTTCATTTCCGCAACCATTTAAGTGGTGAAAAGCTCTTCTTATCTCCAGAAAAAGCAATGCAAATTCAGCATTCTCTGGGTTCGGATATTATGATGGCGTTTGATGAATGCCCACCCTATCCTGCCGACTATAGCTATATGCGACAATCAGTCGAGCGTACGAGTAGATGGGCAGAACGATGCTTAACAGAGCACCATCAGTCCGGTAAATCATCCATTCAAGGGTTATTCGGAATTATTCAAGGCGGCGAATATGAAGAACTTCGTAAACAGAGCGCGAAAGATTTGACATCACTTGATTTTCCCGGTTATGCTGTAGGTGGACTGTCTGTGGGAGAACCAAAAGACGTCATGAATCGTGTGCTTGAATTTACAACGCCTTTAATGCCAGCGGATAAACCGCGTTATTTAATGGGTGTTGGTTCGCCTGATTCACTTATTGACGGGGTGATAAGAGGAATTGACATGTTTGATTGTGTCTTACCTACCCGCATTGCACGAAATGGTACTTGCATGACAAGTGAAGGAAGATTAGTTGTCCGTAATGCGAAGTTTGCCCGAGATTTTCGTCCGCTTGATGAGAATTGTGATTGCCACGTTTGCCGTACTTATAGTCGCGCTTACATTAGGCACTTAATTAAGTGCGAGGAAACATTCGGTTTCCGTTTAACAACGTATCACAATTTGTACTTCTTATTGCAGCTGATGAAAAAAGTCAGACAAGCCATTATGGAAGATCGACTTCAAGATTTTCGTGACGAATTTTTTGAGAGCTATGGATTTAATAAAGAGAATGCCAAAAACTTTTAAACGGTATCACTCTTTAGTCAAGGAAGGAGGAGTTTTTCAATGAATGAGGGCGCTAGTTTATTACTAACGATGCTACCGTTTATCGGAATTATCGTTTTGTTTTACTTCTTGTTAATTCGTCCACAGCAAAAGCAGCAAAAGAAAGTTCGTGAAATGCATGCAGCTTTACAGCGTGGAGATAAAATCATCACAATTGGTGGTTTACATGGGGTAATTGACTCAATTGACGAAACGGTTGTTGTTCTTTTAGTCAATGACAATCGTAAGTTAACGTATGATCGTTCAGCGATCCGTGAAGTCGTTCAATCCGACTAATAACAAAAAGCAAGGTGTAGCGTATCCGCTCACCTTGCTTTTTTACGATTCGTCAGGGGATAGATTAACGCCAATAACGCCTCCTAATGCAGCAACCCCGCAATATGCAGCAAATAAAATCATTTGCTTGGCTGTTAGCGCCTCATTGTATCCTAAGTAACTAATAGCAGTAGCCAGTAAGCAAAAGAATACAGCGCATAAACAGCCAGCGAGCCATCCCTTTGTTCTCGCTTTCCCGCCTGCAATAAAACCTCCGACAAATAGAGCGAGAAAGGCAATTGCAATCATAAGCCAACCAATTGATTGTTCAGTTAATGATGTGAGTGATAACAATGTTGCAATAATCGCTGCCGAAACGATGGCAATGCCAAGGGCAAAGCTTAGTCCGATGAAGATAGCCGGAAAAAACCGATGAACCACACTATCACCTGCTTTCTTATTTTCTTCTCTTCTCTATACATACATATGTGTGGACAACAAGAACATGCTGTCTAGCATAAAACTTTCTTTAGAGGGCATAGTAGCATCAAGATAGGGGGGATAGGAATGGTAAGTCGTTTATTAAGTTTGAGTGTGCAAGCTTCGCAAATCGTGTTTGTGATCATAAAAGTGATAAAGGGTTCTCTCCTGTACGGAACGCTCTTAGTGATGAGAAAGATACGAAAGATAGGCAATAGGCCAAACTATCCGGTGCGTAGACCAGAACTGCTGACAGATAATAAGGGAAAGAGCCAACGCGCCATTCCGGTAATAGTGGATGGGAAAGTGTATCGAAACGGATTAGCAGAGTTGGAACGCACTGAATTGTGGCTCCGGCAACATATAAAGGCATTTGGGTTCAATGACATTAAACAAATTTCGTACTGCTCCATTCGAGCAAAAGACCGCTTTTTTATTGATCCTTATTAAAGATTGGGTGTAAAACGGTGGTTAAGTGACGATACAATCGCTTCTTTCCTTACATAGTATAGGTTGTATAACTATGGGAGGAGGGTTACTGTTGAGCGATAACTTTAAAATGTGTCAAGATCATATGGGTAAATGCGTGTATATTACGGAGCGTTGTGGGAAGCGACATTATGGTCGTATTACAAAAGTCGATCGTAATAACGTCTATATACAGCCTCTAGGAAACCGAGGGTTTGGTTACGGGTATGGCTATGGATGGGGATATGGTATCGGGTATCCAATTGCCTTAGGTGCCATTGCTGGAATTGCATTAGCTGGATTGTTTTTCTGGTAGGATAAAAAGTACTAAGAGGAGCCTGAAAGGAAGGCTCCTCTTAGTACTTTTTTACTGTGGACTATCTTTTACGTGTGAATAGTTGAAGTTCTGCTTTTGTAATGAGCTGCAAACTAAACATACCTAGAAGATAAAAGGTTGTTGTTAGGCCAATGTTGAGAATCGCTCGTACAGTGTAAGAGAAGGTTAGAAAAAGTGTGTCGTTTAGTAAGTTAGCTAAAAGACCGGTTGCAACAATGAGTAACGTCAATTTTATAATAGGGATAATATGGAAGAAAAAACCCGTTGTTTTGGCAATTGAAGCAAAGTGTAACAATGTCACGAGAACAAAGCCAACAACAATGGCTAATGCGGCACCCATGATCCCAAAACTCGGGTTAGAGGCGAGTGCAAAAATGGCACTTGTTTTAATAATGGCACCGATTAAACTGTTCATCATAGAAACTTTCGCATAGTTTAATGCTTGAAGGGCTGCTTGCAAAGGTCCTTGCAAATATAAAAATAGCGCAAAAGGAGCCATAATTTTTAGTAGGCTAGCAGCTTCAGGAGCATGATACATAATCGTCATTAGTTCACTAGCAAACACATATAAAATAACAACACAAATGCCACCTGACAGCAGGCTAATCCTTATAGCTTGCTCAAGCCGATGATGAACAAGCATATGCTTTTGCTGAGCTACGGCTTCACTTAAGTTCGGGAGTAAAGACACAGACAGTGAGTACGTAATAAACGTTGGCAAAGTAAGTAAAGGGACTACATAACCAACTAGTAAACCGTATTGCTGGGTCGCGATAATTGTAGCCGTTCCTGCCAGCGCTAAACTTTGGGCAACAACAATTGGTTCAAAAAATAAAGCGGTTGTACCAATTAAACGACTACCAGTTGTTGGTAGTGCGATTGTGAGTAAATCAGAGAATGTTTTCTTTTCCCCTTTCATGCTCGAAAAGAACTGTTTACGAAACCGAAAGGGCTTTTTAGCTTTAAATAAATAAACCATATAGAGTAGAGAGGCTAGTTCACCACATATGGCTGAAAGCATTGCTCCGGCGGCTGCGTATTCAATACCTAGAGGTAAGAAAGCAAGGCTTAATACAGCAACTAATGTAATTCGAACAATTTGTTCAATGACTTGCCCGTATGCAGTTGGCTTCATATTCTGTAAGCCTTGAAAGTATCCTCTTAGAACAGAGGAGAGGGCGATAATAGGAACAATTGGTATAATCGCATATAGTGGATAAATGGCTCGAGTATCCGTTAGCAAGGTTGTGGCGATAATAGGAGCGAGTAACAAAAGTGAAACCGTAAAGACAATTGAGAGCACGCCTGTTATCCCAAGAGATACAACGAGTATTTTTTTGATTCTGAACGATTCATTTCGTGCTTCAGCCTCTGCAACAAGTTTAGCAATTGCGACAGGCAGTCCCATTTGTGTTAACGTTAAAAGAAGTAACATCGTCGGAATGGCCATCATATAGAGCCCAACACCTTCAGGACCGAGAATACGCGCCATGACCATACGATTAATGAATCCAAGTAGTTTGGTAAAAAAGCCAGCAATTATTAAGATTAATGTACCTTTAAGGAATGATTGTTTACTCATTGGAATCCTGCCTTTTCTATACGTCTCCTATTACTATGCTTATGCGGTTAGGGACAGGACATGACAAGCTTATAAAACAGATTCTTATATCGTTTAAAGTGATAGCAGGATTTGAGTAATTTTGTTAGTATATGTATGATGACAGTTTTTTTTCAGGAGATGAGGGTGAAGCATGGGTGAAAAGCAGCAGTTTGAAGTATGGCAGGAAGACGTTGCGCCTATCCTGTCAATTAAGAAAGACGAATTCCACGAGCTAGGCTATGATCGTGTATCAACAGCTGATCTATGGTTGTATATCGTTGATAAGCAGAAAAAGCGAAAAACATTTATGCCTTTCTATGCGTTTGTCGATGAATTGTTGTCTATTAAACCCCAAGATTATATGACTTGGCTTACTGTAAATACATATAAAGAACCGATTGATTGGTTTAAAGAGTTTGAAGCAGCGACTGAAACAAAAGGGATAGACAGCTAGAATGGAGGATTCATTGAATGAAAATTAAAAAAGGCCAAATTGCGCTCTTTTTTGTCATTGTGGCGATACTGGCCGCAGGTGTCAGCTATTTGGCGCGACCTGTTCTTCAAGATGTGAATTTAGGTCTTGATTTACAAGGTGGGTTTGAAGTTCTCTATGAAGTAGAGGCAATGCATGAAGGAGATGTCATTGACGAGCAGGCTTTATTGGCGACTACAACGGCCTTAAATGAGCGCGTTAATACCATTGGTGTGTCAGAACCAACGATTCAAATTGAAGGAGATAATCGTATACGGGTTCAGCTAGCAGGGGTAGAGGATCAAGAGTCTGCTCGTGACATTCTATCAACTGGTGGCGAGTTAACCATTCGTGATGTGGACGATAACATTCTTTTAGACGGTAGTGATTTAACGCAAAATGGTGCGAATGCTACTCTTAATGGGGATACAAATCAACCAATTGTAACACTTACGTTGGAAGATGCCGACAAATTTGGAGCCATTACAAGAGAACTGTCTCAACAACCACAGGGTGAGAACCTACTCGTTATGTGGCTTGACTTTGAAGAAGGTGATAGTTACGAGGAAGAAGCGATGAAGGCAGATCCGAAATTCCTTTCTGCAGCTTCTGTTAGACAAACGCTCCAAACTCGTAACGTACAGATAGAAGGTCAATTCACAACAGAAGAGACGCGTTTTTTAGCTGAAATATTGAATGCAGGAGCGCTTCCTGTTGAATTGAATGAAATTTATTCAACGTCTGTTGGTGCATCTCTTGGTGAACAGGCAATGAAACAAACCATTAATGCAGGCTTAATTGGTGTAGCGCTTATTTTTATTTATATGGCATTGTATTATCGCTTTCCAGGTATTATTGCGATTATTACATTAAGTGTCTATACATTCCTCGTATTAGTTGTGTTTAATGCGCTAAATGCAGTGTTAACCTTACCTGGTATTGCAGCTTTAATCTTAGGGATTGGGATGGCTGTTGATGCAAATATTATTACGTATGAACGGGTTCGAGAAGAAATTAAGACAGGAAAATCGATTATGTCTGCCTTTAGGGTTGGTGGAAGGCGTTCATTTGCAACAATTTTTGATGCGAATATTACAACCCTCATTGCTGCAGGCGTTATGTTCTATTTTGGTACAAGTTCGGTTCAAGGTTTTGCCGTTATGCTTATAATTAGCATCCTCGTTAGTTTCTTGACTGCCGTATGGGGCTCTCGTTTATTGCTAGGTTTGTGGGTCAATAGTAAATTTTTAAACAAACGCCCAGGTTGGTTTGGAGTTAAGCGAGGTGAGATTGATGAGGTTTAGTCCGGAAAACTGGAACGTTGATTTAACAAGACATCGAAATAAATTTTTTATTGGTTCAGGATTGACCATTGTCATAGGTATTATTCTTTTACTCACAATGGGCCTTAATTTAGGTGTTGATTTTGAAAGTGGTTCAAATGTTGAGATTCAGACAAATGAAACACTGACCGAAGAACAAATTTTGGCTGATTTCGAAGCCATTGAAATTGATAATTCATATGTGCCGAACATCACTCTTGGTGGAGACCAAAGCCAAAATGCAACGGCACGGTTCGTTGATGAATTTTCACAACAGGAGATTGCTGTTATTCAGTCTTATTTCAATGAGACATATGGTAGTTCGCCTAATATAAGCACCGTCTCACCACTAGTTGGAGAAGAGTTAGCGCGCAATGCCATTATTTCTGTTCTCATCGCTTCAGTCGGTATTGTTCTTTATATAGCAGTTCGATTTCAATTCCTTTATGGTGTTTCTGCTATTATCGGGCTTTTACATGATGCGTTTATCGTTATTGCGTTGTTCAGCTTGTTACAAGTGGAAATTAATGTACCCTTTATTGCTGCCATTTTAACGGTTGTCGGGTATTCCATAAATGACACTATTGTAACATTTGATCGAATGAGGGAAAATGTGAAGAAAGAAAAAGACATTGAGAGTTTTCAACAGCTAGCGCAAATCGTGAACAAGAGTTTGCTGCAGGTTGTGACACGCTCTATTAACACGGTACTTACTGTTATGTTTGCAGCGGTTGCACTTTTTCTTTTTGGTGGAGAAGCCATTCGTTCATTCGCGTTAGCCCTTGTGGTTGGACTAGCAGCAGGTACGTACTCTTCCATGTTCCTATGTGCACAAATGTGGCTTGTATGGGAATGGAAGCGATTGGTCAAACTAAAAAACAAACCAAAAAAAGTAGAAGAAGATTATGTATAAAAGAATAGGTCGGTGAACGGAATGAAAGGGCAAACGTATTTTATCATTGGCGTCATTGCAGCCATCTTAATTGCCGTCTTTTCGGTATTAAATGTGGAAAGTGTACCGGTTAATTTGCTTTTTGTGCAAACAGATTGGCCGCTCATTCTTATTATTCTTTTTTCCGTTTTACTCGGTGCTATTGTTGCCTTTGCCCTTTCCGGTCTTAAGCTACATCAGCAGAAATTAGAGATTAAACGATTAAAAGAACAGACGACAGCACCTTTAGAGAATGAATCTACTGAGACAAAAAGTCGTTTGCGTAAGGAAAAAGATCATACAAAAGACTAATTTTCGATCATTGATACCCCTCGTTAACTCCTGTATAATAGGAGGGTCGAGGGGTGTTTTACGTATGTTGCAACCAAACGCAAGGTGGCGCATTTTAGAGCAAGAAACAACGAAAGTAACGAACTTAGTAAATGAATTAAATCTCTCCCAAGTCGCCGCGAGGCTATTGGTTAATAGAGGCTTTACTGATCCTGAAACGGCAAGTGAATTTCTAATGAAAGATGAACCAGCGTTTCTTGATCCATTTCTATTAAAGGGAATGGCGGAAGCTGTTGATCGAATCCAATCTGCCGTTGAGAAAAATGAACAAATTCTAGTATTCGGAGATTATGATGCGGATGGTGTAAGTTCAACTGCTGTTCTCGTTACCGCTCTAAAGATGATTGGAGCGGATTGTGACTATTATATTCCAAACCGCTTTACTGAAGGATACGGACCGAATAATCCAGCCCTTCAGTGGGCAAAAGATGAAGGCTACTCTCTTGTCATTACAGTGGATACAGGAATTTCTGCTGTAACACAAGCCGATTATGCCAAAGAAATTGGATTAGATTTTATTGTTACTGATCATCACGAGCCACCGCCAACACTTCCAAATAGTTATACAACGATTAATCCGAAACAACCTGGCTGCTCGTATCCTTTTAAGGAATTAGCAGGTGTGGGTGTCGCATTTAAAGTGGCGCATGGACTATTAGGGCGTGTTCCAAACGAGTTGCTTGACTATGCCGTTATTGGAACGATTGCCGACCTTGTACCTTTGGTCGGAGAAAATCGTTTGCTTGCGAAAAAGGGCCTTCGTGCATTTCAAACTTCAGATAAAATAGGCATTCAAGCGTTAAAAGATGCATGTGGAATGACTGCTGGAGAAGTGGAAGCCGATCATATTGGCTTTGCGATTGGACCAAGGTTAAATGCCGCTGGTCGATTGGATTCAGCCATTCCAGCAGTTGAACTGCTACTTGCTGAAAATCGAGAAGAAGCGAATGAGTTAGCCTCGGAAATTGATCGTTTAAATAAAGAACGCCAAAAAGTTGTTAACGATATATCGAAAGATGCAATAGCTGTTGTTCAGGAAATGGACGGAATTCCAGAAGCACTTGTTGTGGCAAAAGAAGGTTGGAATGCAGGTGTTATCGGAATTGTGGCATCTCGATTAGTGGAGAAATTTTATCGCCCAACCATTGTACTAACGATTGACCCAGAAACAGGTTTAGCTAAAGGATCTGCTCGAAGCATTGAAGGGTTTGATATGTTTGCAGAACTATCGAAAAGTCGAGACATTCTTCCTCACTTTGGTGGGCATCCAATGGCGGCAGGCATGACGTTACAAAGCGAACACGTTGGTATGTTGCGTGAACGACTGATTGAGCAAGCGAAGAACGGCCTTGCGCCAGAAGCGTTTACGCCAATAACGACAATTGATTTAACGGTAGCAGTTGATGATGTCACCATTGAGGTGTTAAAAGAAATAGAAGAGTTATCTCCGTTCGGTGTAGAGAATGCAAAGCCAAGAGTATTAATTGATGATGTAAAGCTTGCTGATATAAAACGAATTGGCAGTGATTCAAGTCATTTGAAATTTCAGTTTGCTGGTGAAGCGAAGACGCTGGATGGGATCGCGTTTCGTAAAGGTGATTTATTTGAACATATTACGCCGCAAGCAAGCGTGTCTGCAGTTGGGACGCTCTCCATTAATGAGTGGAACGGTCGGATCAAGCCGCAGTTAATAGTAGATGATCTTGCTGTAAAGCAATGGCAGCTATTTGATTGGCGGAGTTTACAATTGAATCGAGTAGGCACACGTTTAGTAGATCTACCTTCTGAGAAGTCCATTGTCATTGCTTTTCAGGAAAAAACCTTTGAAGCATGTCAAGAACGTGGCATTGTCGTCTATCGCTCAAGTGATCCACTGCCGTCTTTTGCGAATAACTATATTATCCTACTAGATGTTCCATCACATCGGGAAGAACTTTATCGTTTATTTGAAGAGGGGAGTCCACCTAGTCGAATCTATGTTGTTTTTTCCGAAGAAGAAGAATCGTTTTTTAAAACGAATCCAAATCGGGACCAGTTTAAATGGTATTACGCATTTTTAAAGAAACGACAGTCATTTAAGGTAGCTGACCTTAAAAAGCTGGAAGTATATAAAGGATGGTCCTCTGAAACCACTTCATTTATGAACGAAGTATTTAATGATTTAGGTTTTATTCAAATGGATGATCAGTATTTGACTATCGTCGAGGCACCAGCCAAAAAAGACTTAAGTGATTCAAAAACGTATCAAGCGAAACAAGAACAAACATGGCTTGAAAATGAACTCGTTTATGCTTCTTATGGGCAACTTAGAGAGTTATTTTCAGAACGAATTGGAAGCAAGGATTCACAGAAGAAGGAGACGATCACACATGGATTATAAAAAACATATTACAATTGTAGAGGATTGGCCACAAGAGGGCATTCGATTTAAGGATATCACAACGTTAATGCAAAACGGACCAGCTTATAAGAAGGCAATAATGGAGCTTACTGCGTATGCAAAAAAACAACAAGCTGACGTTATTGTTGGACCAGAAGCAAGAGGATTCGTTGTTGGTTGTCCCATTGCAACAGAGCTAGAGCTTGGTTTTGTTCCAGTAAGGAAAAAAGGAAAACTACCAAGAGAGGTTATTGAGTGCGATTATGGTCTTGAATACGGAAAAGATTGCTTAACCATTCATAAGGATAGCATTCAACCAGGGCAGCGTGTGGTCATTACCGATGATCTTCTTGCAACAGGTGGTACGATTGAAGCAACGACTAAACTTGTTGAGCAGCTCGGTGGAGAAGTGGTCGGCCTGGCATTCCTTATTGAACTAGCTTATATTGACGGGCGTAAGAAGCTTGAGCAATATGATATCTTCTCACTTACAACGTACGAATAAAAAAAGAGGAAAAACGACTGTTCTCGAAACAGTCGTTTTTTTAAACGAAAAAGCGTACCCTCTTTACAAGAATGAACGAGTAAAGGATAATAGAAAGAAAACTTGTCGAATGAGTAAGGTGATTCCATGACGATTGATCAGGTGCTCGAAAAAGCAAGCGCCTATTTGCAGCCAGATGATATTGAATTCTTAACAAAAGCTTATACGTTTGCTGAAGAAGCTCATAGCGGACAGTATCGCAAGTCTGGTGAGCCCTATATCCTCCATCCTGTGCAAGTAGCAGGTATTATTGTAGGTCTAGAGCTTGATCCGAATACGATTGCAGCGGCGTTTTTACATGACGTTGTTGAAGATACAGATGCAACAGTGGAAGATTTGCAACAACATTTTAATAAAGAAGTAGCTATGCTTGTTGATGGCGTGACGAAGCTAAAGAAGTTTAAGTACAAATCGAAAGAAGAGCAGCAAGCTGAGAATCACCGAAAAATGCTAATGGCTATGGCAAAAGATATTCGTGTGTTGCTTATTAAGCTTGCCGATCGTTTACACAATATGCGTACACTTAAATTTATGCCGCCACATAAACAACGAGTTACGTCTAACGAGACATTGGAAATTTTTGCTCCATTAGCGCATCGCCTAGGGATTTCTACTATTAAGTGGGAGCTAGAAGATACGGCTTTGCGTTATTTAGATCCGCAGCAATATTATCGAATTGTAAATCTGATGAAGCGTAAGCGTGCAGAGCGAGAGGATTACCTTTCTGACGTAATTGATACAATTAATGAACAGCTAGAAGATGTGCATGTTACAGCAGAACTCTCTGGGCGACCAAAGCATATTTACAGTATTTATCGGAAAATGGTCATACAGAAGAAACAATTTAACGAAATATACGATTTGTTGGCAGTTCGAATTATTGTTAAAAATATAAAAGACTGTTACGCAGTATTAGGGGTTATTCATACGTGCTGGCGTCCAATGCCAGGTCGGTTTAAAGATTATATTGCGATGCCGAAAGCGAATATGTATCAATCGCTCCATACAACTGTTGTAGGACCGAACGGTGATCCTCTTGAAGTCCAAATTCGGACAGAAGATATGCATCGTGTTGCAGAATATGGTGTTGCCGCGCATTGGGCTTATAAGGAAGGAAAAACATTATCAAGCAAGCGCTATTCGTTCGAAGACAAGCTTAGCTGGCTGAGAGATGTCATTGAATCACAAACGGATACAAACGATGCACAGGAATTCATGGAATCCATGAAAATGGACCTTTTTTCAGACATGGTGTTTGTCTTTACACCAAAAGGGGATGTTATTGAGCTTCCAAGAGGTTCAGTGCCACTTGATTTTGCGTACCGCATTCATAGTGAAATCGGCAACCGTTGTATTGGGGCAAAAGTAAATAGCAAAATGGTACCCCTTGATCATGAGTTAAAAACAGGCGATATCGTTGAAGTGATGACGTCTAAACACTCATATGGACCTAGTCAAGATTGGTTAAAGCTCACAAAATCGTCTCATGCGAAAAATAAAATTAAGCAGTGGTTTAAGAAAGAAAAACGAGAAGAAAATGTGGCAAAAGGAAAAGAATTAATCGAGAAAGAAATTAAGGCTCTTGATTTTGATCCGAAAGAAATTCTTACTCAAGAAAATTTACTTGAAGCCACGACAAAATTCAGTTTTGCAGGCGATGAAGATATGTATGCAGCAATTGGCTATGGGGGCATTAGTCCAAAGCAAATTGTGAACCGGATGACGGAAAAGCAGCGTAAAGCAAAAGAACAAGAACAAGATAACCAATCATTAGATGAAGCTTTAAATGATATTCAATCATTTACGACTAAGAAAAAATCAAATTCAATTGGCGTTTATGTAAAAGGTGTCGATAATTTGCTGATTCGCCTTGCTAGATGCTGTACGCCTGTACCTGGTGATGATATAGTCGGCTATATTACAAAAGGTCGTGGTGTGTCCATTCATCGAACAGATTGTCCAAACGTAGTGAGTGAAGAACAATCAAGTTCGCGATTACTAGATGTTGAATGGGAAGGGAATCGTCATTCTTCTAAATCGTACAATGTTGATATTGAGATCACGGCTTTTGACCGAAATGGTTTCTTAAATGAAGTTTTACACACGATGACAGAAACGCGTACACAAATTAATTCAGTTTCTGGAAGGTCTGATCACAAGCATAAGATTGCCACAGTTGAAATGAGTATTTCTATTACAGATAAGCAACATTTACAGAAAATTGTTGATCGAATAAAACAATTAAAGGATATTTATTCGGTACGAAGAGTAACACATTAATAAAATCAGAGGTGGATGAGACATGCGAATTGTTTTACAGCGCGTCAAACATGCCTCCGTAAAGGTAGAAGAAGACGTGGTGGGCTCCATTGACCATGGTCTTCTTTTGCTTGTAGGTGTGACTCATGAAGATGAACAAAAGGATAGTCGTTATCTTGTTGATAAAATCGCTAATTTAAGGATTTTTAGTGATAGCGAAGGGAAAATGAATTTGTCTGTTCGTGATATAGAGGGTTCAATTTTGTCAATATCCCAATTTACCTTATACGGGGAAACAAAAAAAGGCCGGCGCCCTAATTTTATGGCAGCTGCAAAGCCGGAGCATGCTCTAGCGATGTATGAGGCATTTAATGATCAATTACGTGATATAGGATTACGAGTAGAAACAGGCCGTTTTGGTGAGCACATGGACGTTAGCTTACTCAATGATGGACCGGTAACGATTATTTTGGACAGCAAAGAGACGTCATAAGTGTACAAAACCTCATTCTAGGGATGAGGTTTTTACTTGTGTATTCCCTTAAATGAAACCGGTTTATTTTTTGGTTGACTTTCAAGTGATTTTCGGTAAAATGAAAGTGTACAATATGAAATCGATTTCATAAAAAGGGCGTTTTTATTATGTCAACTATTAAAGACGTGGCGACAAAAGCAGGTGTATCCAGGTCAACCGTATCAAGAGTATTGAATCATCACCCTTACGTTGACGAAAAAAAACGTAAAGCAGTTCAAGAAGCGATTAAAGAATTAGGTTATACACCTAACTCTTCTGCTCAACGATTAAGAGGTACGGAGACCAAAACAATTGCCGTTCTTGTTTCCCGAATTGTCAACCCGTTTTTTAGTGCAGTAGTAGATGCGATGGGTGAAGTAGCCACCATGCACTCGTATCGGATGATTCTTTGTAACACGCGAGGAAGAGCAGACCAAGAGCTTCATTTCCTTGAGCTCCTTCGGACAAAGCAAGTGGACGGTGTTATTTTAGCTTCGATTGTAAATGATTGGGAGACGATTTATCCGTATTTACAATATGGTCCCATTGTTTTGTGTAATGAATACCCAAGAGATTTACATGGGGCGCCGGTTATAACCATTGATCAGAAAAAGGCGATGACCACTATTACGAAACATTTGCTACACAAAGGCTACGATTCAATTGCATACTGCAATGTCTATGACGTGAATCACTTACCAGAAGGAGTGCGCTCTCCACTAGCAGAGGATCGGTATGAGGGATTTGTTCAAACAATGAAGAGCGAAGGAAAAGTCATTCAATCGAGCTGGCGTTTTTCCGGTCACTCTGTTGATGACGGTCGAGACATTCTTCGCACAATATTGGGTTTATCGAATCGACCAAATGCCATTATTACCGGCAGTGATGAAATTGCAGCTGGCATTATTGCGGAAGCTAAAGTTAAAAAGGTGCGTATTCCAGAAGATTTAGCGGTTGTAGGCTTTGATAACCAGCCCACTGCGACACTGTTAGAACCGCAACTCACAACCATTCATCAGCCTACTTTTGAGATGGGCAAGCAAGCAATGGAGATGCTGTTAACCTTACTAGCAAACCAAAATGAACAATACGAGTCTGTGACTTTTTTAGAAGCACCAATACAAATTCGACATTCAACATAACGAAAAGGGGTTAAATCGATGACAAACGTCACAATTTGGAATGAATATCGTCATGAACAACGAAGCGAGAAGGTAGCAAGCGTATATCCTGAAGGCATCCATGGAGCGATTGCATCGTTTTTAAATGAAGAACATACTGTTAAGACAGCTACCTTAGATGAAGAAGAGCATGGACTAACAGAAGCGGTTCTGAATAAGACAGATGTCTTAATTTGGTGGGGACATATTGCGCACCATGAAGTAAAAGATGAGATTGTGGCCCGGGTTCAAAAACGAGTTTTAGAAGGTATGGGGTTAATTATTCTCCATTCTGGTCACTTTTCAAAGATTTTTAAAACATTAATGGGAACGAGCTGCGATCTAAAATGGCGTGAAGCAGATGAGAAAGAGCGGCTGTGGGTTGTGAGCCCAAGCCACCCGATTGCTGATGGCATTGATGAGTACTTTGAATTGGAAAAAGAAGAAATGTACGGCGAACACTTTGATATTCCTAATCCTGATGAAATTGTCTTTATGAGCTGGTTTCAAGGAGGAGAAGTTTTTAGAAGTGGATGCACATTCCATCGGGGTAATGGGAAAATTTTCTATTTCCGACCGGGACACGAAACGTTTCCAACTTACAAAGATCAAAACGTGCAAACAGTGATTAAAAACGCAGTTAAATGGGCGACACCAACAAAAAGAGCCTATCCTACTTATGGAAATGCCCAGCCATTAGAACCTGTACCAGGGCAGTCGGAGTGATCAGATGAAAGTTGGTATTATAGGTGTAGGTGGGATTGCGACAAATCGTCACATTCCAGCTTTACAGACAATAGAAGACGTTGAAGTATATGGTGTTTATGATGTTAATCAAGTGAGAGCAACAGAAGTAGCTGCATCATTTGCTATTCCATTCATTGCTAATTCTGAAAGCGAGCTTTTTGCCCAAGTCGATGCGGTAGTCATTTGTACACCAAATAAATTTCATCATCAATCTGTTCTTCAAGCGCTTCAAGCCGGTAAGCACGTATTTTGTGAGAAACCAATGGCTATTACAAATGCCGAAGCCGTTGAAATGGAGAAAGCGGCAAGTGAAGGTAAGAACGTTTTACAAATTGGGTACCACTATCGTTTTAAAAAAGAAGCACTTGCTGCAAAGAAACTCATTCAAACCGGAGAAATCGGTGATCCACTTGTTATTCGAGTAGAAGGGATGAGGCGTAGAAAAGTACCTGGCTGGGGTGTGTTTATTAATAAAGACCTTCAAGGCGGCGGTTGTTTAATGGACTATGGTTGTCACCTTTTAGACTTGGCGCTATGGCTCGTAGACTACCCGGAAATTGAAAGTGTACACGGGCAAACGTATGAACTTGTTAGCCGTCATGAAGATCAGGTAAATGAGTGGGGCGCTTATGATGCAACAAAAATTGATGTAGAAGATCATGCTACAGCATACATTACATTTAAAAATGGTGCTACCATGCTTTTCGAAACCTCCTGGGCAGCCAATGTTCCTAGTGATAAGGAAACCATCAGTATTTCTGGCACTACAGGCGGTTTGAATGTGTTTCCGTTAGCAATGAATAAAGCGTCTTCAGGCATGATGTCGACGATGAACGCTGACTGGATTGCTGGAGAGAGCAATGAGGGAATCGCTCAAGCTCGTAACTTTGTCAATGCTTGTCTTGGTCGTGAAGAGTCACTTGTTAAGCCGAACGAGGCACAGCAAGTAACATCAATTATTGAACAAATTTATGAGGCGAGTAAAAAATAGTTCTTTTTTTCGAATTAGGGGTTTTAAAACGTCAGGCAATGGCTATCCTATAGAGAAGTCATGATTAGGAGCGGTTGTCAATGCGTGTCCATGGAAAGCAAGAAGTGCGAAAAGCCATTCAGGACTCAATGGATCAAATCCAACAGCATGAAGCCAATACTGCTTATGCTAGGTTAGAATGTGGCGTAACCCCAAATGAAATTATTTTTATGAAGAAAGCTCTGATGAGAAATTAGCTATTGACGAGCGTGCTTTCATTTCGTATAGTTATAAGCAACTAATTAAAAACGGCAAAATGAACCATTGACGAGGAATAGTAATAGCGGATTCTAGATGCTTAGAGAGAGTTGCCATAGGCTGGAAGTAGCTCCATCTACCGATATGAATGAACACCTTTGAGGATTTTTTCCTGAAACACTAGTAGGGAAAAACGTAGCTGGCGTTAACAGATTAAGAGGAGACGCAGTCTCAAATTTGGGTGGCACCACGGGTTCAACTCTCGTCCCAGATGAGTAATCATCTGGGATGAGAGTTTTTTTTGTTTTTTAAAAAGGAGAGAAAGTATATGTCTATTCGTTTGCCAAGAGGAACGCAAGATATTTTGCCTGAAGATGCTGTCGTTTGGCAACATATTGAAAAAATAGCTAGAGAAGTGTGTCAAGGGTATCATTTTGAGGAAATTCGTACACCAATATTCGAGCACACAGAAGTATTTACCCGTGGAGTAGGAGATACAACGGATATTGTGCAGAAAGAAATGTACACGTTTAAGGATCGCGGCGATCGAAGCTTAACGCTTCGCCCAGAAGGTACAGCATCTGTTGTACGATCCTATGTAGAGAACAAGTTATATGGAGAAGCGAATGCTTTAACAAAGCTGTTCTATACAGGGCCGATGTTTCGTTACGAGCGGCCGCAAGCTGGGAGAATGCGTCAATTTGTGCAGTTTGGGGTCGAAGCATTAGGTAGTGCAAACCCACACTTGGATGCGGAAGTATTAGCTTTACTAATTGAAATTTGCAATCGACTTGGGTTAGTCAATTTAAAGCTTGTGATTAATTCATTAGGCGATAAAGACAGTCGTGACTCTCACCGTCAAGCACTTATTCATCATTTTGAACCCTCAATTGAAGAATTTTGTTCAGACTGTCAATCGCGTCTAACGAAAAACCCATTACGTATTCTCGATTGTAAGAAAGACAGAGATCATCCGTTAATGAAAACAGCACCAGCGATCTTAGATTTTCTAAATGATGAATCACGTCATTATTTCGAACAGGTAAAACAAACGCTTGATCAGCTAGATATAGCCTATGAAGTAGATGCTACTCTGGTTAGAGGTTTAGATTATTACAATCATACCGCGTTTGAATTAATGAGCACAGCACCTGGATTTGGTGCTATTACAACCTTGTGTGGAGGCGGTCGTTACAATGGTCTTGTACAAGAATTCGGCGGACCAGAAACACCTGGAATTGGGTTCGCATTCAGCATTGAACGGTTTATTCTTGCAATGAAAGCAGAAGGTGTTACGTTACCTGAACGCCCTAAGTTAGATGCATATATTGTGGCTTTAGGCGATGAAGCAAATCAGCGAGGGGCAGTCTTGCTAAATGAATTAAGAAAACAAGGCTTTCGTGTAGATAAAGACTATATGGACAAAAAAATGAAAGCACAGTTTAAAGCCGCAGATCGAAACGGGGCAACGTGCACAATTATTATTGGTGAAGATGAGCTAGCAAACGAACAAGCCGTTATTCGCCATATGGGTTCTGGCGAACAAAAAACCGTTGCTTACGAAGCAATTGTAACGGAACTTGGGGAAAGCATTAAAGGAGGATTAGAAGCGTGAGTAAACGAACACATCATTGTGGAGAAATTACTAAGCAGCAGGCTGGTGAAGAAGTAAAGCTTGTAGGTTGGGTACAGCGTAGAAGAGATTTAGGACAGGTTATTTTCTTAGATATACGAGATCGCTCCGGTCTTGTGCAAGTAGTTTGTAGCCCTGACATAAATGAGCAAGCCTTACATCAGGCTGATCGAGTTCGAAATGAATACATGATTTCTATCAAAGGTATCGTTGTTGAACGTGATGAAAAAGCTGTGAATGCAAAAATTGCAACTGGAGAAATTGAAATTCATGTTCATGAGTGTGAATTATTAAACGCTTCAAAGCCACTTCCGTTTCAAATTGAAGCAAATACAGATGCTTCTGAAGATGTGCGTTTGAAATACCGTTATTTAGATTTACGTCGTCCAGATATGCAGGAGGCGTTTAAACTTAGACATCGAATTACAAAAACAGTACGTGACTTTTTAGATGGTGATGGCTTTTTAGAAATTGAAACGCCAATGTTAACGAAAAGTACACCAGAAGGTGCCAGAGACTATTTAGTTCCGAGTCGTGTTCATCACGGTGAATTTTATGCTTTACCACAATCACCACAGATTTTTAAGCAACTATTAATGGTGTCTGGTTTTGAAAAATACTTTCAAATTGTTCGTTGTTTTAGAGATGAAGATTTACGTGCTGATCGTCAACCTGAATTCACCCAAATCGACATTGAAGCAAGCTTCCTAGAAACAGAGGATGTTCTGGCTATGACAGAGAAGCTTATGAAGAAGTTAATGCTTGATACCCATGGGTTAGAATTAGAAGGTTCTTTTGAACGAATGACATATGAAGATGCCATGAATCGCTACGGGTCGGATAAACCAGATACTCGCTTTGGTATGGAGCTTGTGGATCTTACAACGGTCCTTCAAGATACTGAGTTTAAAGTGTTCAAACAGGCAATAGAATCAAAAGGCATTATCAAAGGATTGAATCTTGTTGGCGGGGCAAGCAAGCTTTCTCGTAAAGAGATTGATGCTTTAACAGACTTCGTCAAGCCTTTTGGAGCAAAAGGACTGGCATGGCTAAAGGTAGAAGAAGATGGCCTTAAAGGACCAATTGCCAAGTTTTTTAACAGTGAGCAGTCTGAAACATTACTTGAGCATATGCACGCCACTCCAGGAGACTTGTTGTTCTTTGGTGCAGATAAAAAGCAAGTTGTATTCGATTCTCTCGGAGCTCTTCGGTTGAAATTTGGAAAAGAATTTGATCTTATCGACTCATCTAAATTTAATTTTCTTTGGGTTGTTGATTTTCCACTCGTAGAATACGATGAGCAAGCAAGACGATACGTCGCTTTACACCATCCTTTCACTAGACCAAAAAAAGAAGATTTACATTTACTTCAATCAAATCCAGATGATGTACGAGCAGAAGCATACGATCTCGTATTAAATGGATATGAACTAGGTGGAGGTTCACAGCGGATATATGAGCGTGAACTTCAAGAAAAGATGTTTGAAACCCTTGGCTTTACAAAAGAACAAGCTTATGAAGAATTCGGCTTTTTACTTGAAGCTTTTGAATACGGTACGCCTCCTCACGGTGGTATTGCATTAGGCTTAGACCGCATCGTCATGTTACTAGCTCAAAAGACGAACTTAAGAGAGGTTATTGCATTTCCAAAAACAGCGAGTGCAAGTGATCTAATGACAAGTGCGCCAGGGGCTGTTAGTTTAGAGCAATTAATTGATTTAAATTTATCTGTTCTAGGGAAGCGCGGTTGACAGACGCAACCCTTCCATCTATAATGACGGATAATATCATATAGAATTCTTGTTATATCTTATCGAGAGTGGTGGAGGGAACTGACCCGACGAAGCCCGGCAACCAACCTTGTGTGAGGTTAAGGTGCTACATTCAGCAGACTTAGTTCTGAGAGATAAGTGGAGACGAAAAGCTCCTTTTCTTATCTAAGAAAAGGAGCTTTTGTATTAGAGAGAAAGGGTGTTGGAGATGAAGATAGGCTTAATAGGGTATGGAACAGTTGGAAGTGGTGTATATGAAAGGTTAATTGGCTCAAGAGAGCAAATAGAATCCATTATCGGAGAAAAATTCGAAATCGTTCGCATTCTAGTTAAAAATGTAGAGAAGTATAAGGATGTTAACTCATCATTATTTACTTCATCATGGGATGCATTTTATAATGCAGATAAATACGACATTGTGTTTGAAGCAATTAATGGAACAGAACTGACAAGAACATATACAAAGGCACTTCTCAAACAAGGCACATCTGTTATATCTGCAAATAAAAAACTAGTCGCATTACACGGTGAAGAATTAGAACAACTGGCTTTTGAAAATCAAGCTTATTATGGATGGGATGCGGCTGTATGTGGGGCCATACCTATTGTGAATGTTTTCAAAAGTGTGTTATTAACAACGAATGTACAATCAATTGCCGGAATTCTGAACGGGACAAGTAACTATATCTTAACGAAAATGAGCGAGGGTAGCACATATGAAGCTGCACTTGAAGAGGCGCAAAAACTAGGGTATGCAGAAGAAGATCCAACATCTGATGTTGAGGGCTGGGATGCTGTATATAAGCTTTGTTTGTTAGCTCGACAATGCTATGATCAGTGGGTTTGTCCAGATGATATTGACCGAGTTGGGATAAGTCATATTGATCAATGGCATATTCAAGCGGCTAAAGAATTGAATTTATCGTTTAAATTGATTGCTAAATTAGAATCAGATGCCACGTCTTTAAAAGGGTTTGTTAAACCGGCTTTAATCGATCAAGAACATTCGTTAGCGCCCATTCGTGGTGTGTTAAATGCAGTAACACTTGAAGGTAAGGATATGGAGCGTCTTATCTTTGCGGGACCAGGAGCAGGAAAGGAAACAACAGCAAATAGTGTAGTTGAAGATTTTGTTTTCCACGAACAGCAGAAACATGTCATACCTAGATTTACAAATCGCTTAACGAAGCTTGAAGAGGGAATTGCTGACAATGTAACGACACAGGAAGTGTGGTTTTGTAAGGAAAATCATGAAAGTAAAATCCAACCGTATTTAGACAAAACGACGGTCTGGAGAGAGCATGAAGTAAAAGGAGGGAAAGTCTTTGTCGTGACCCCGCTCCCTTTTGCTACGCCATTTCATACATTTCCGCTCTTAACAGAAATGGAACAGTTAAAAGAAACTGTTCAAAATGAATCATAATCGATATTTCGTTTCTGGGACTAGTTTTTTAAATTCTTGAATGAGTTGCTCTGGTGACGTTTTAATTTTATATGTTGAAACACCTCGACTTGTATGTAAATACAAAAAGCCAAGCGAATCAGGTGAATCACTAGGGAAGCGATATGAGATATCAAATACGCTGTCAAGTGGAAACCGGTCGGACTCTGTTTCAATACGATCACTGAACAAGGATAGCTCAAAAGAACTTTCGACAATTCTTTTTTCAAGCAGTCCGATTTCTTGTGTGACTTCAATACAACGTTGCTTTACAATTGCGGTCATAGTGATGCCCCCTTTAAAGAAGAATGTACCATATTTTTTGTGAAAACTCACTTAATATGCGGTGGTTTCATCCTTTTGGAAACGGGGTACATATCTATAACAGTCTACCGTATATGTCTTTAGTCACAATTTTTTGAAAAAGGTTGCGTAAAGTCATTTAAATTGTTATGATAACGTTAATTAAATGATTCCTGAAATGTTCGTACGGGTTTTATTCTTTGAGCCAACACCTTAAAAAAGGGAGCTCGTCGTTACAGTTTTGCTTACATGCCTCGGAAGCTGAGGACGTAAAAGAAACGGTACAGAGCACCCACCTGCCTGGCAGGTTCAAAGCATTAACTACCTACGGCATGATCGGGATCACGAAAAAAGCATTTCCATTTTGGGAATGCTTTTTTGTATGTGCTTTTCTTTTAGAATATGATAAAATCACAACAGCATAAGGGAATCATAAAGGAGTTTGATGAACGTGTTACACCAGTTTTCAAGAAATGAACTGGCCATTGGCCACGATGGGTTAGATCGATTGAAAGGTAGTACAGTAGCAGTACTTGGAGTAGGTGGGGTAGGTTCGTTTTCCGCTGAAGCTCTTGCGCGTTCAGGCGTTGGTAAAATTGTACTTGTTGATAAAGATGATGTTGATATTACGAACGTTAATCGACAAATTCATGCATTATTATCAACGGTTGGTCAGCCAAAGGTTGATTTAATGGCTAAACGAATTCAAGATATTAATCCAGGTTGTGACGTAGTTGCATTAAAAATGTTCTACACAGAAGAAACATATGAGGATTTCTTTTCTCACGAATTAGACTATGTTATTGATGCAAGTGATACCATTTCCTATAAGATCCATTTAATAAAAGAATGTCGGAAGCGTAAAATCCCGTTCATTTCAAGTATGGGTGTTGCCAACAAACTTGATCCAACTCGACTACGTATTGAAGACATTTCAAAAACAAGTTATGATCCTATCGCTAAAGTCATTCGCACACGTTTACGAAAAGAAGGGATTAAAAAAGGAGTAGAAGTCGTTTTCTCAGATGAAAAGCCTATTCAGATTCGTGAAGATATTCGTCAAGAGATTGTGCCAGAAAGTGCTGAGCAAGGTACTATTCGTAAAGCGAAGCTTCCTCCATCATCAAATGCTTTCGTCCCATCTGTGTCAGGATTAATTATGGCTGGACATGTTATTACAAATTTGTTAGAGGGAATAACGATTAACCGACAAAACTAACAAACAAAAAAAGCCCTGCTAAGGCTTTTTTTGTTTAATCGATTTTTTCTAGATTTCCGTTTGTTTCCATTCGAAATGCAACTTGATCATCTAAGTCTTCCTCTAAAATAGCCATTCTTCTTGCACGGTTCATAATGGAAATAAGTGATTGATAATCTTCTTCAATCATACTATGCTCTTGCTTATTTCTTGATAGTTGCTTTTCTAATTCTCCAATATGTGCTTGTGCGGCTTGTAGTTTCTGTCGTAACGTTTGGTTCTCTTCTTTTAATGAAGTAGATGCCCCTAGGTCGACTTTCTTTAGTTGAGCAATGATGGATTCCATTGATGGTTCAGGCTCATGAAATGGCGTAGTTGGTTGCATCGTTTCAAACGGTCTCGCGTCATGTTTTTGATAGTTTGTTGAAAAAGGTGAAGCGATCATACGCTTTCGCATCTTTCTTTCTCGTTTTGCTTCTTCGATGGTACGTAAGTGCTTTTGTCGTATAACCGCATTCCATCGGAACCCGCAAGCAGCAGATGTTCGATTTAGCGCATCACCTACTTCATCAAAAGCTTTTAATTGAGTGCTACCATCTTTTATATGGGAGAGTACTGTATCCGCTAATAATACGTCATCCTCGTGTGACCACGCATCTTGTCTTATTTTCATTATCTCAACTCCTAAGCAATTATGTCTTGCTATTACTTTAACCAGAGTTTTCTTTTTTTATACTAGGCTAGTAATAAAGGAGAGAGAAAAGAATTCTAGCAGATTCAGAAGTTGTTTATTGCCGTTTTTCATAAAGTGCGGCAAGCGCATGTTCAAATTTATTGTCGTGATTTGGCTCGTAATAGCGGTGTTTTTTAAAAGCATCAGGTAAATATTGTTGCTTTACCCAGCTCCCTTCAAAATCATGCGGGTACTTGTACTCGACCCCTCTACCTAGATTTTTAGCGCCTTGATAATGCGTATCTTTTAAATGCAGTGGAATTGTTGCGTTTCCCCCTTCACGAAGCGCTGCAATAGCTGCATCAATCCCTTTATAGGCACGATTACTTTTAGGTGATAGAGCTAGTTCAATCACAGCATTCGCCAGCGGAATACGTGCTTCTGGTAGCCCCACACGTTCTGCTGCTTCAATTGCCGTTAAGGTGCGTGAACCAGCTTGAGGGTTTGCCAGTCCGATATCTTCATATGCAATGACAAGAAGTCGGCGATGAATGCTAACTAAATCTCCTGCTTCCAATAATCGAGCAAGATAATGTAAACTTGCATCAACATCGCTCCCACGAATGGATTTTTGAAAAGCAGACAAAACATCATAGTGCCCATCACCGTCTTTGTCGTGCTGAATGCTTTTCTTTTGAATGCTTTGTTCTGCCGTTTCGAGCTGAATAGATCGAATACCATTTTCATCTTTTGGAGTCGAAAGTACCGCCAGTTCAAGGGCATTTAAGCCGGCTCGTACATCACCACCGCAAGCAAGAGCTAAATGAGTAATGGCCTTAGCGTCAATGTCGATTTTCTCCTGACCAAGGCCGTGTTCTTTATCGTTTAAAGCTCGGTGAAGAGCTTGTTCAATTTCTGGTGGATCTAATTGCTCAAGTTCAAATATATGACATCGGCTTCGAATGGCAGGATTAATAGAATGATAAGGGTTAGCTGTTGTCGCTCCAATTAGCAGTATTAAGCCACTTTCTAAATGCGGCAATAAAAAATCTTGTTTTGCTTTATCAAGTCGATGAACCTCGTCTAATATAAGAATGATGGACCCGTACATTTTTGCCTCAGCAACAACGGTCTCCATATCTTTTTTGTTGTGTACAGTTGCATTTAAAAGGCGGTAATGATGACCGCTTGTACCGGCAATGGCACTTGCTATAGATGTTTTGCCAGTGCCGGGAGGACCATATAAGACCATAGATGAAAGTTGATCTGCCTCTACCATTCGTCGTAATAATTTTCCTTCACCTAACAAGCGTTCTTGCCCGATAACATCATCAATCGAAGTTGGCCTCATGCGAAATGCAAGTGGTTTTTGTTTCATACGTATCCCCCTGACTCACTGATTCATGTATACAGTGTAGCTTATCTTTATTTTCAAGGGCAAATCGAAAAGCGCTCAACCTATTAATCAGATAAGAAATCATGCTATAATGTTTTATGGAGAAATATTGTGGGCGAATACGTAAATGAATTGAATAGGAAACGATTTAAAGGAGCTACTCATTATGAAAATATCGACAAAAGGTCGTTACGGGTTGACCATTATGATGGCACTGGCAAAAAAAGAAGGGGAAGGTCCCATCTCATTAAAGTCCATTGCGCAGGAGTACAATCTATCTGAACATTATTTAGAGCAACTAATTGCCCCGCTTCGAAACGCGACGCTTGTAAAAAGTGTGCGTGGTGCTTATGGTGGCTATAAGTTGGCAAAGCAGCCAGAAGAGATTACAGCTGGTGACATTATCCGTGTATTGGAAGGGCCGATTAGCCCTGTTGAAGTGTTAGATGATGAAGAGCCGGCTAAACGTGATCTTTGGATTAAAATAAGAGATGCTGTTAAAGATGTGCTTGATACAACGACGCTTTCAGATTTAGCGAACTTCAAAGAAGATGGCGAGCAAGATTACTACATGTTTTATATTTAAAAAGGTGATGGAATGAACGAATATTATTTTGATCATGCTGCTACCTCCTCGGTTCACCCAGAAGTGGTTGAGGCGATGATTCCTTATTATACAGATGTGTTCGGTAACCCATCCAGTAGTCATCGTTTTGGGCGCCGTGCAAAACAAGCTGTAATGGATGCTCGTCATCGTATAGCCTCGCATATTTCTGCTAGTGCAGATGAAATCATTTTTACAAGTGGTGGTACAGAGGCGAACAACCTTGCATTACTTGGTTATGCAAGGGCGAATCGTACGAAGGGGACGCATTTGATTACGTCTAAAATCGAACATCATGCAGTATTACACACGATGAAGCAACTTGAAAGAGAAGGATTTACGATTACCTATGTTGACGTGGATACAACGGGGCAAGTATCAGCTAACGATATAAAAGCGGCATTAACAGAAGATACGATTTTAGTATCAGTTATGTACGGTAATAATGAGGTCGGAACAGTGCAGCCAATAGAAGAAATTGGAGCCATTCTTCACTCTCACCAAGCTGTTTTTCATACAGATGCGGTTCAGGCTGCAGGATTAAGAACGCTTGATCATAAGTTGTTAGGTGTTGATATGCTCTCCCTTGCAAGTCATAAGGTGAACGGTCCAAAAGGTGTAGGTTGTTTATATGTATCAAAAGCAGTGACGCTTGATGCAACGACCTATGGTGGTGAACAAGAGCGGAAACGTCGTGCTGGTACAGAAAATGTACCGGGCATTGTTGGCTTTGCGAAAGCGATTGAGCTCGCAAAAGAGCAACAAGCTGTTAATCAGCAGAAGTACAATTATTTCCAAGCCGCATTTATAGAAATAATGGACGCTCATGGTGTAGAGTATGTACTGAACGGATCAAAAAATCGTTTAGCCCATATTCTTAATATAAGTTTTCGTAACGTTAAAACTGAAACATTATTAATGAAACTTGACATAGCAGGTATTGTTGCGTCTGGAGGTTCTGCTTGCACGGCTGGTACACTCGTTCCATCCCATGTGATAGAAGCCATGTACGGACATGATAATCATAAAGTAATGGAAGCAATTCGGTTTAGCTTTGGACTAACAAATGAAGAGAGCGAAACGATAGAAGCATTTAATAAAATAGCGACAATTGTCAAGGCAGAGCAAAGTCGAGATAATTTTATCGAATAGATTAAATAAGCGAGGGAAATTGTATGAAAAAACCAGAAGAGACTCGGGTTGTCGTCGGTATGTCTGGTGGCGTCGATTCTTCTGTTACAGCACTTGTATTAAAAGAGCAAGGGTATGACGTCATTGGGATCTTCATGAAAAACTGGGATGATACAAATGATTCGGGCTTTTGCTCAGCAACAGAAGATTATGAGGATGTGGAGCGTGTTGCTCAACAGCTTGATATTCCTTATTACGCGGTTAATTTTGAAAAAGAGTATTGGGACAAAGTGTTTACGTACTTTTTAGATGAATACAAATCTGGGCGTACACCAAATCCAGACGTTATGTGTAATAAAGAAATTAAATTTAAAGCATTTTTGAATCACGCCATTGCTCTTGGAGCCGACTATGTAGCAACCGGACACTATGCACAAATTAATTATAAAGATGGAGAGTATCAGTTAGTAAAAGGTGCTGATGCGAATAAAGATCAGACCTATTTTTTGAATGCGCTAAGTCAGAAGCAATTATCTAAAGTGATGTTCCCGCTTGGGCATATGGTGAAAGCCGATGTGCGAAAGAAAGCAGAAGAAGCAGACTTAGCAACAGCGAAAAAGAAAGATAGTACAGGTATTTGTTTTATTGGCGAGCGAGACTTTAAAGAATTTTTACAAACATTTATTCCTGCTCAACCTGGTGAGATGCAAACTGTTGATGGTGAAGTAAAAGGCGAGCATGATGGATTGATGTATTATACTTTAGGGCAAAGACAAGGTTTAGGAATTGGTGGCGCTGGTGAACCTTGGTTTGTCATTGATAAAGATCTAGAACGAAATGTGTTAATTGTTGGACAAGGCTTCCATCATCAAGGATTGTATTCCTCTGGATTAAAAGCAGAAGGAATGAACTGGATTATGAGTGAGCCAAACGGTGAATTTACATGTAAAGCGAAGTTTCGCTATCGTCAAGAGGATCAATGGGTCACGGTTATTCCACGAGAAAACGGTCAGGCTGATATTCAGTTTCATGAGAAACAACGAGCAATTACACCAGGACAGGCAGTCGTGCTATATGATCAAGAACGTTGCCTTGGTGGAGGAACAATTGATGAGGTTATACGGGAAAACGTCTAATGGCGTTTTCCTTTTTTCAAGGGGGTACGTATAAATGGATTTATCAACAGGTATTGCATATATGAAGGAAGCTAATTATGAAGAGGCAGCAAAAGTGTTTACTGACTATATTGAAGAACACCCAAAAGAGCCAGAAGGCTATATAAATATGGCTAACCTCTTACGGGTGCTTGGGGACCGTGAACGGGCAGTTGTCTTTAATGAGCGTGCGATTGAACTAGATAAGGATGCGACCACTGCTTATTATAGCCTTGGTGTGCTTGCGTATGAAGACGAACATTTCCAAGAAGCGATCAAGCGTTTTCTTATAGCTCAACAAAAAGGGTTAGCTGATGCTGACTTATTTTATATGCTTGGCATGTCCCATTATCAGCTAGGTTCCCTTGCTCATGCACAGGCTAATTTAAGCCGTGCCCATGAATTACAAGCAGATGATCCGGAAATTGCCTTTCAATATGGTCTTTGTCTTGCACAACAAGATCAACTAGGGGAAGCAGAAGCGCTGTTTATTGAGGTATTAAAACAAGACTCAACTCATGCGGATGCGTATTATAACCTTGGTGTCATTCATTTATCTTCAGAAAGGGTAGAGGAAGCACTGAAATGTTTTGACTTAGCTTTAACGAATCAAGAGGACCATTTACTTGCTGGAAATGCGAAACGTGTTGTAGAAGATGCATTGAACAAAGGGTGAGTGTATACTTATGGATGTGGAAGAAACAGGAAGATACATTAAAGGAAAAGTGACACACGTGCTATTCCGTAATGCTGAAAATGATTATACGGTTGCTACTGTTAAAATTGATAAAACGAATGAACAAATTGAAGCGAAGAAAACAACAATAGTCGGTCACCTCCCAGAGCTTGAGATGGACGAAACGTATTCGTTTTTTGGACAAGTTACCGAACACCCAAAGTTTGGTACACAATATAAAGTTGAGACATTTAAAAGGGAAATGCCTAAAACGAAAAATGGTATTATTAAATTTCTTTCAAGTGATCGTTTTCCTGGTATTGGAACGAAAACAGCCGAAACGATTGTCAATGAACTAGGTGAACGCGCAATTTCGCTTATTATTGAAGATCAGAATGTTCTTGATCGAGTGCCAAAGTTGAAAAAAGAGAATGCTATGATGCTTCATCAACGTTTATTAGAACATCAAGGAGCCGAACAAGTTATTATTCAGTTATCTCAATATGGCTTTGGGACAGAGCTATCAATGAATGTGTATCGCGCGTATAAACTTCAAGCACTTGATATTATTCGTACGAATCCATATTTATTAATAAAAGACGTAGAAGGAGTTGGTTTTCGCCGCGCCGATCAGCTTGGGGCAGCCATTGGCTTAACTGGGGATCATCCGGAACGAGTGCGTGCGGGTATCTTATACTTAATTAATGAATTAAGTATCCAAGATGGGCATCTTTTTCTTAATACGGAGTCGTTTATTCAAGAGGTTGTGCTATTGCTACATACACCAAATAAGCCTGTAAGTAATGAAAATGTTCAACAAATCATTAAAGAAATGAATGAAGAAGGTCTGGTTGTAACAGAGCATGACCGTATTTACATGAAATCTCTTTTTTATGCGGAGCGAGGAATCGCTCAAAACATTATGCGTATAAAGTCTTATGAGCTTCAATCTGAATTTACGCAAGCAGATATGGAAAAAACCCTCGGTGAGTTAGAAGAGAATCACAATGTAACGTATTCGCATTTACAAAAAGAAGCAATAGAAACAGCGCTTCATTCGCCTATTATGCTTTTGACTGGAGGTCCGGGTACAGGCAAAACAACCGTTATAAAAGGAATTGTAGAATCTTATGCACGTTTACAAGGCATCAATCTTGATGGTCGAGGAACGAGCGAAAAAGAAAACCGGTCTTTGCCAATTAAGCTTGCTGCGCCTACAGGACGTGCAGCGAAACGAATGGCTGAAGCCACCGAACTGTCTGCTGGTACAATTCATAGCTTGCTTGGCTGGAAAGGCAGCGCCACAGGTTTTGATAAAGGAGATCATGATCAGCTCGAAGGAGAACTGTTAATTGTAGATGAAATGTCGATGGTGGATGCTTGGGTCGCTAACCAGTTGTTCAAAGCGATTCCGAAAGGAATGCAAGTCGTTCTTGTTGGTGATGAAAATCAATTGCCATCGGTTGGACCCGGGCAGGTGCTTAAAGATTTGCTCGACTCGGAAGTGATACCTACCGTTCAATTAAATGAAATTTATCGACAGGCAGAAGGTTCATCCATTATTGAGTTAGCTCATTCCATGAAAGATGGTTATTTGCCAACAGATATAACGGCAAAAAAACCTGATTTACGCTTTTTCTCTTGTCAAACCAATCAAGTGAAGCAAGCGGTCTGGCAAATATGTGAAAATGCACGTACAAAAGGCTATAGTCCGAGGGAAATTCAAGTATTAGCTCCGATTTATCGTGGTGGAGCAGGCATTATTGAATTAAATACTATGTTGCAAACACTCTTCAATCCGGCTAAAGAAGGGCGGCGTGAAATTCCTTTCGGTGATGTCATTTTTCGTAAAGGTGACATGGTACTTCAACTTGTGAACAATGCAGAAGAAAATGTCTTTAATGGAGATAGAGGAGAAATTGTAGCTATCCTTTATGCCAAAGAAACAACGGAGAAAAAAGATCAACTCGTTGTGTCGTTTGATGGCTTAGAAGTAACGTACGACAAAAAAGATTTTACTCAACTAACTCATGCCTACTGTTCCTCTATTCATAAAGCCCAAGGTAGTGAATTTCCTATTGTAGTCATGCCAGTTGTTGGAAATTATCAACGCATGCTACGACGGAATTTATTATATACAGGCATAACAAGGGCAAAGCAATTTTTACTTTTATGCGGAGACATAAAAACATTTGAACAAGCGATTCAAAAAAAGAATGACGGCAGACAATCATTATTAAAAGACCGACTTCAAGAGCGAATGATGTAGCTGGTAACCATCTCCGGGGATAAGGAGGGAGAAGGTACATACATTATAACTGTTCGGAGAGGTGGTGCAGCTTTTGCGAACGATGCAGAGAATGATTGGTTTACCAATTGTTTCAATGGCAACTGGCAAAGAAATTGGACAAATTTGTGACGGCTGTATGTGTGATGGTCGAATAGCAGGGTTCATAATTAAGCGAAACCACGCTTTGCTCCATCACCATGGTTTTCTTCCTTTTGAAGCGATTCAACATCTCGGAGAACAAGCCGTTATGATTGATGAAGACACAAAAGTGGAAAATGTTGCTGATACGCATAAGCAGTATGATCCTATTTGTACAAGCCGCAAAAAGTTTAAGGGGAAGCCTGTCTTATCCTCAGAAGGCGATATGCTTGGTTTAGCAGAAGATGTATATTTTTCAATGGAAGTGGGCACCATCATAGGGTATGAAGTGACAGATGGCTGGTTGTCGGATATTAAAGAAGGTCGAAAAGTTGTGAAAGGTCATGACTTACTTCTTTGTAAGGAACGAGCGATCTTGTCTCTGTAGAGGAGGCACCTATAATGCGATGTCCGAATTGCCATTTAAAAGATATTGGTAAAATTGGCACAAATCAATATTACTGTTGGCACTGTTTCATTGAAATGAGCCTGGTTAAAGGAACATTAATGCTCCATCAAGTAGAGGAAGATGGGTCTTTGAGTTCCCTCGATGATTTATTTGCAGAAGAGGAAAGACAAATAGATTTATAAAGAATCGAGGTGAATCGATCTTGCGTAAATCCATTGCGCCATTAATGGTGATTGGTCTTGGAGCTGCTTGGTATTCAATGAACGATAAGAAGGCAAAAAAGAAAGTATACAATTTCTTTGAACCGATCATGGAAGCGGATAAGAAATTAATGAACGGAAAAACGTGGAAGAAAACAAAGAAGAAAGTGAAAAAAATGTTTCACGCATAACAGTGCTTATTAAGAACATGGATCGAATGCCATGTTCTTTTTTTGTTAATTTACTTTAAAGTTGCGCATTCTAAGTGGAAGAGAGGAGTGAACCAATTGAAGCGAGACTTACTAGTTGCTGACGTATTAAAGTGGTCAAAATGGCTTATTATGTTCGTGTTTTTTTTACTTGTTCTCTACGTGCTTACATATATTAAGCCACTTTTCACCATTGTTCAGCCACTAATTTGGCCGATTCTTGTATCTATATTAATTGCTTATTTACTGCATCCATTAATTGAGAAAGCAGTCCATTTTGGCATGAATCGGAGTGTGGCAACGGCTTTGCTATTCCTTTTATTTATCCTAGTCATAGTGGCTCTTCTATTTTTAGGAATACCAATCGTTGTAAGACAAGTACAAGAGGCGATGGAGGTAGTGCCGCATCATATTGGTTCTCTAAAAGCAATGCTTCTTACTTATCAAGAAAAAACGGAGGGTTTACCAGATCCCTTAAGAGAGCATGTAGGAGACTGGTCCGGGAAAATAGAACAATTTACAGAAAAAGGTTTAGATCAGGTAGAATCCTTTATTTTAACAATAATACAATCGAGCGTATTATGGATTGTTGTTCCTTTTCTTGTCTTTTATTTATTAAAAGATTTTACTCTATTACAGCGAGTCGGTTTTTATGTAACACCTAGAAAATGGCGAACCATGACACGTCTTTATTTAAAAGACGTGGACAAAACGTTTGGATCGTATTTGCGTGGACAATTACTCGTTGCCCTTTGTGTTGGCGGGTTATCAACGATTGCCCTTCTTGTTTTAGGGGTGCCCTATGCGTTTTTACTTGGTATTTTTATTGGAGCAACAAACTTCATTCCTTATTTCGGTGCTTTTATTGGAGCAATACCAGCCGTTGGCTCCGCATTACTTGTGTCTCCATCATTAGCGCTCTTCACGGCTATAAGTATCTTTGTCACTCAGCAAATAGAAGGAAACGTGTTATCCCCCTTAATTGTAGGGAAAACCGTTCACCTTCATCCAATTTTAATCATTTTAGCATTACTAATCGGAGTAGAAGTCGGAGGGATTGTCGGATTACTTGTTGCTGTCCCTGTAACAGCTATCGCAAAAGTCACATTACTTCATATTCGGACGTATATGAAAGGCGAAGTGGAGTTTAATTGACTTTTGAAGTCTTGCGCGCTATAATCTTCGTGAATCAAGTTACGTACATGCATAGTGGAATAATTACAGTGAAAGAACGAGTACGCATTAGCCCGTTTAAAGAGAGATGCTTTCTTGGCTGAAAAAAGCATTAACGAAGAAATGCGGAATGCTATTCTGGAGTAGCGAGTATATCGCCGTCACCTGCGTTAAAGGGCTTAAGTGATAATAAGAGAATTCTTGTTATAATTAAGGGTGGTACCGCGTGAAAACAATCTCGTCCCTTTATAGGGAAGGGGTTTTTTTATTTGTTTTTATACATAAAGGAGATGAGTCCAAAAATGAAGAAATTAACTTCAGCACAAGTCCGACAAATGTTTATTGATTTCTTTAAAGAAAAAGGTCACTCTGTAGAGCCGAGTGCATCGTTAGTCCCGTTTGAAGATCCTAGTTTATTGTGGATTAACAGTGGGGTAGCTACATTGAAAAAATATTTTGATGGTCGTATAATTCCTGAAAACCCACGTATCGTAAACGCTCAAAAATCGATTCGAACGAATGATATTGAAATTGTTGGAAAAACGGCTCGTCACCACACCTTCTTTGAAATGCTTGGAAATTTTTCGATTGGTGATTATTTTAAAGAAGAAGCCATCATTTGGAGTTGGGAATTCCTTACAAGTGAGAAGTGGATTGGCTTTGATAAAGAAAAACTATCGGTTACGGTTCATCCTGAAGATCATGAAGCGTATAAATTATGGATGGACAAAGTGGGTGTACCTGAAGAGCGAATCATTCGTTTGGAAGGGAATTTTTGGGATATTGGTGAGGGGCCAAGTGGACCAAACTCGGAAATATTTTATGATCGTGGACCAAGCTATGGCAATGATCCGAAAGATCCAGAGTTGTACCCAGGAGGAGAAAATGAGCGCTATTTAGAAATTTGGAATTTGGTTTTCTCACAATTTAATCACAATGCAGATGGCACCTATACACCTTTACCGAAGAAAAACATTGATACCGGCATGGGACTTGAGCGAATGGTATCTGTTATTCAAGATGCACGAACAAATTTTGATACAGATTTATTTTTGCCCATTATTAAAGAGACCGAGAAATTAGCAAACGCATCATATAATAGTGGTAATGAAACCGTAGACACAGCTTATAAAGTGGTTGTGGATCATATTCGAACAGTTGCTTTTGCGATTGGGGATGGCGCATTGCCTTCAAATGAAGGAAGAGGCTATGTATTAAGACGTTTACTTAGACGTGCAGTACGCTTTGCTAAAGCAATTGGGATTGAAAAACCCTTTATGTATACACTCGTACCAGTAGTTGGCACGATTATGGAAGATTTTTATCCCGAAGTAAATGAAAAGAAAGCGTTTATTCAACGTGTGATTCGCACAGAAGAAGAACGTTTTCACGAAACACTTCATGAGGGACTAGCAATTTTAAGTGAGATCATGAAAAAGGCTAAAGAAAATAATGAACAGATGATCAACGGTAAAGACGTGTTCCGCTTGTACGACACCTACGGATTTCCAGTTGATTTAACCGAAGAATATGTGGAAGAAGAGGGGCTTCGCATTCACCGAGAAGAATTTGAGCAGGAGATGGAAGCTCAGCGTAACCGTGCACGTGCCGCTAGACAGGAAACCGCATCAATGGGTGTTCAGGAAGATGTATTTGGTGACTTGAAAACACCAAGTGTATTTGTAGGCTACGAACATACGGAAACGACCTCTACAATTAACGTCATCATCAAAGACAAAGAAACCATCGATATGGCTCAATCAGGGGATACGATTTCAATTATTTTAGACGAAACTCCTTTTTACGCTGAAAGCGGTGGTCAAGTAGCGGACCAAGGTGTTCTCTATACAGATAAAGGACAAGGTCGCGTACTAGACGTTAAAAAAGCACCAAATGGCCAGCATTTGCATACAGTTGAAATGGAATCAGGCACTCTTCAACAAGGTGATAAAGTGCAAGCACGTATTGAAGTTAGAGAACGCTTAGACATTGTGAAAAATCATACGGCCACTCATTTGCTTCACCAAGCTTTAAAAGATGTTCTTGGAGAGCACGTTAATCAAGCAGGATCTCTTGTAAACGGAGAACGACTACGATTTGATTTTTCTCATTTCGGTCAAGTGACGCCAAATGAGCTTGCGCAAATTGAACAGCTTGTAAACGAAAAAGTATGGCAGGCGTTGCCTGTCACGATCACGACTGAGTCTCTTGCAACCGCGAAAGAAAAAGGTGCAATGGCGCTTTTCGGTGAAAAATATGGTGATGAAGTACGACTTGTTCAAATTGGTGATTATAGCTTAGAGCTATGCGGAGGTTGCCACGTTCGCAATTCTGCTGAAATTGGTTTGTTTAAGCTCGTCAGTGAATCTGGAATTGGCGCAGGCGTTCGACGGATTGAAGCTGTAACATCAAAAGGAGCTTATGATTTTGTTAACGACCAATTATCACTGTTAACAGACGCGCAAGAGCGTTTGAAAGTGAAGCAACTAAGAGATGTTCCTGCAAGAATTGAAGCATTACAACAAGATTTACGTGAATTAAATCGTGAAAATGACTCGTTAACTGCTCGACTTGCTCAAAAAGAAGCAGGGCAATTACTTGATAAAGCAGAAGAGATTAATGGTATCTCAGTATTGGCAGAAGTCGTACAAGCAAAGGATATGGATTCTTTACGTGCAATGGTCGATTCTTTAAAACAAGAAGATCGTAAAGCTGTTATTGTATTAGGAGCAAAAACAGGGGATAAAGTATCACTTGTTGCAGGTGTTACGAAGGCAGCAATTAGCGAAGGGCTTCACGCTGGGAAATTAATTAAAGAAGTAGCAAGCCGCACTGGCGGCGGTGGTGGTGGCCGTCCTGATATGGCTCAAGCGGGTGGTAAGGATCCATCGAAACTTCAAGATGCGTTAAACTATGTAAAGGAACATGTCAATTTAATTTCCTAATTGAACCAATCTGTTGTACAATGAAGACGATACTTTGAGCAAACCTTCTATTACTAAATAAAAGAGGTGAGAGCAATTGAGTTCAATGGATAATACGATGCAGTTTAACTTTAATGATGATTCCTTTGATAAAGATGTTCGTGAAGTGCTCTTATCTGTTTATGATGCACTTGAGGAAAAAGGGTATAATCCGATTAATCAAATTGTAGGCTACCTCTTGTCTGGCGATCCGGCCTATATACCAAGACATAAAGATGCACGTACACTCATTCGCAAACTTGAACGAGATGAACTAATTGAAACATTGGTTAAATCGTATTTAAAGGAGCAGGGAAAAACGATTAAATGAAGATACTCGGACTAGATGTAGGGACGAAAACAATTGGCATTGCCATAAGTGACGCGTTTGGATGGACTGCTCAAGGTTTGAAAACGATTAGAAGAAATGAATCGAATGAAGCAGAGGATTTTAAACAAATTGTTTCTTTAATAGAAGAACATGCTGTTCAAACGGTTGTTGTTGGATATCCTAAAAATATGGATGGAACTATTGGAGCAAGTGGGCAGAGAAGTGAACAGTTCGTCGCACAGTTATCTGAATATGTATCCATTCATACCGAACTTTGGGACGAGCGTTTAACAACGATGGCTGCTGAACGTGTGTTGGTTGATGCAGATGTTAGTCGAAAGAAACGAAAAAAAGTGATTGACCAAATGGCGGCCCGCTTGATTTTGCAAGGTTATCTTGATCGACGTTCATACACTAAATAGAAAAAAGGTAGGTTTTTTACATGGCACAAGAAGAAAAAGAACGTTTTGTTATTCCAGATGAAGAAGGTACGGAGCATTTATTTGATGAATTATTCCGCTTTACAGTTGATGAAACAAACAAATCGTATATGGTTCTAGTTCCAGTTGGTGAAGAAGAGGATGACGATGAGGAAGTAGAAGTATTTGCTTTTCGTTACGAAGATCGTGAAGATGAAGATAATGATATTGCCTTCTTCCCAGTTGAAACAGATGAAGAGTGGGAAATGATTGAAGAAATGTTGAATACTTTTTCTGAGGAAGAAGACGAGTAAATAGCACATAACCCGTGCAGGCGTTGCACGGGTTCATCCGTATGTGTATGCTGCACATCGTCCAATTCCCCTATACAAGAAAGCAGAAAACTATTGTATAATTGGACGAGTGAGGAGGCAATTAATGTCAAAAGAAAAGAAATATAAAGCTAATGATGTTTATCAAGAGCGTGCATCTCAGGCAAAGACAGTTCGAAAGATTGTCTTCATCAGTCTGTCGGCTTTTTTTGTCGTTGTACTTGCTGTTATCATTGGCGGTTATACGTACTTTGTTAATGCATTAAAGCCTGTCGATGCAAGTGATGATGGACAGGACGTTGAAGTTCACATTCCTGTAAACACCTCTACTTCACAAATTGCTCAAATCTTAGAAGATGAAGGTGTTATTAGAAATGCAACGTTCTTTCGCTATTACACAAGGTATAAAAACGAATCGGGTTTCCAAGCAGGAACCTATTCACTCAATACATCAATGGATACTGATGAAATTATTGAAGAATTAAAAGATGGTCTTGTTATGGCAGAAGCGGCGACGACGATTGTCATTCCAGAAGGATTAACGCTAAACACCATTACAGAGCGTTTAAGTGAATTTACAGGAGACAGTCAAGACGATATCTTTTCGTTTATTGATGATGAAGAATTTGTTCAAACACTTATTGAAGAATACGATATGCTAACGGAAGAAATTTTAGATGAAGACATTCATCACCCGCTTGAGGGCTATCTCTTTCCTGCTAGCTATCAGTTTGATGAGGAACAGCCTGATATTGAAGCGGTTGTACGTTCAATGCTTGATCAGATGCAACTTGTTTATAATGAAAGACAAGGAATTATTAATGCCAGTGACTATACCTTTCATGAACTTTTGACCATTGGTTCCATTGTAGAACGTGAAGCGAGAGAAAGAGAAGATCGTTTTACGATTGCTGGAGTCTTGCATAATCGTTTAAATGAAGGTATGATGCTACAAGTAGATCCTACGGTTGCCTATGCGCAAGGGGAACATATTTATATGACCACTTATGATGATTTAGAGGTAGATTCACCTTATAATACGTATCAGCATACAGGTTTACCGCCAGGTCCAATTTCTACTGTACGAGAGGAAGCGCTCGTTGCAGCAGCTGATCCAAATGAAACAAATTATCTTTACTTTTATGCCCGTTATAATGGCGAGATTATTTATAATGAAGAGTATGATGCTCATTTAGAGGCAAGAGATGCGTATCGTCATGAATGGCAAGAGGCAGCAGAGGATACTGAATAAAGTAAGCATAGGGAGCAACGTGCTCCCATGCTTTTTTCGTAAAAGGATGTTCGAACGTACATGATAAATGAAGAAATGATCTCATATATTGCATCTTTAAACCGTGCAAAAAGCAAACTGGTTCTTGAAATGGAAGCATTGGCCCGCAAAGAAAACGTGCCGATTATGGATGAACTGTCATTAAACGCAATGGTTTCTATTTTGCAAGCACAGCAACCAAAGCGAATTTTAGAAGTAGGGACAGCGATTGGTTATTCTGCTATACGATTAGCGGAAGCGCTTCCTTCAACAACCATTATTACCATTGAGCGGGATGAGCACCGCTACGAACAAGCTGTAGCTCATATTGAACAGGCGGGACTATCGGACCGAATTATTCCTTATCTGGCTGATGCAGAAGATGCCGTTCATTTGCTTACACCCTATCTTCCTTTTGACAGTATTTTTATTGATGCCGCTAAAGGAAAATATCAAGCATTCTTTGAACAGTTTGAACCGCTTTTATCAGATAATGGTGTTATCTTAAGTGATAATATTTTATTTAGAGGGCTTGTAGCTAAACAAGATTTATCTATGGAGCCTAAGCGAATTCAAAAGCTGGTTGCAAAAATAAAGCACTATAATGAATGGCTTAGTCAACACACAGAGTTTTACACATCCATTATTCCAATCGGAGACGGTATAGCTTGTAGTACGAGAATAAAGAGGGAAGATTATGACAATAAATCAAAATAGACCTGTTATTATAGGGGTAGCTGGTGGCACTGGTTCTGGCAAAACAACCGTTGCAAAAGAAATTTTTAATCAATTTAACCAATCTTCTATTGTTTTGATTGAACAAGATGCTTACTATAAGAATCAAGATCATCTTGCGTTTGAAGACCGATTAAAAACAAATTACGATCATCCGCTTGCATTTGACAATGAGTTGCTTTATGCTCACCTGAGACAGCTTGTTGATCGCACGCCTATTTACAAACCTGCGTATGACTATGCGCAGCATACACGTGCAAAGGAAGTACTGGAAATCAAACCGAAAGACGTCATTATTTTAGAAGGTATTTTAATTCTAGAAGATGAGCGCTTACGCAGTATGATGGACATTAAAGTATTTGTTGACACGGATGCTGACATTCGTATTATGAGGCGACTTTTAAGGGATACAAAAGAAAGAGGGCGTACGATTGAATCTGTTATCGAGCAATATACCAATGTGGTTCGTCCGATGCATTTACAATTTATCGAACCAACGAAGCGTTATGCTGACGTAATTATTCCTGAAGGTGGAGAAAATAAAGTTGCGATTGATTTAATGGCAACAAAGATCAGAACGGTTATCCAACAAAAGCAGGATTCAAACATCTAATGATATAGATTCTTTACTAACATTGAGGAGTGAATGAAAGAATGGCTGAAGAGAAAAAACATTATATGACAGAAGAAGGAAAAAAGAAATTAGAAGATGAATTGCAACATTTAATTACGACTCGACGTAAAGAAGTAGTCGAGCGTATCAAAATAGCTAGAAGTTTTGGCGATTTATCAGAGAACTCCGAGTACGACTCTGCAAAGGAAGACCAGGCGTTTGTAGAAGGTCGAATTGCACAACTTGAAAAAATGATTCGTAATGCTGTCATGATTGAAAAAGAAAAAACAGCAAGTAATGTCGTATCACTTGGTAAAACAGTACGTCTAATTGAATTACCTGATGGGGATGAAGAAGAGTACACCATTGTTGGTTCAGCTGAATCAGACCCACTTGATGGGAAGATTTCAAATGACTCCCCAATGGCACAAAGCTTATTAGGGAAAACGGTTAAAGATAAAGTAACTGTCAATACGCCAGCTGGTGAAATGGAAGTAGAAATTTTAGAGATTCGCTAATAGTAAAAAAGTCTCCTTTTTCTGTTTAACTGAAGGAGACTTTTTTCGCTTGCTAAGTGATACCTGTTGCGGTTTAATTAGAACGAGCTATAATGGAGTAGAGAGATAGGAGGGAATTTACACTATGGGCCAACGTTATGAAAGCCGTAAAGATAAACGAAAAAACCAAATCCTTAACATCGCGATTACCATTGTTGTCATTCTAATTCTCTTTTTTGGAGGTACATTAGTCGTAAATATGGTGAATCAAGACCAAACTGCTACAGAAGAGAGCAGACAAATTATAGACCCTGATTCAGATGAATCGGATGAGTCTAGTGATAATGAGGAAACAGAAGACGAGGCAAATGAAGAAGATGCTTCAAATGAAGAAGACGGTATAGATGAGGAAGAAGCGACTGAAGAGGACGATGCCAACGAAGAAGAAGATGGCGGACAAGCTGAAGTAGGGGATGTGTTACCAACAGAGCAAACGAACCCTGCTCCAAATAACTTCGGTGGTCAAAATTGGAATGAGATGGAACAAGCAGCATATAATGCAACTGGTCTATCGAGTAGTACGAGTGATACCATTTGGATTGGAAACGGTGGATCGACTACGAGTGCCATTGTGACGCTATTAGATAAAGGCACGGGGCTGTATTATCAAGTTCGTTTACAGTGGGTAGAATCCCCAGAACTTGGCTGGCAAATTGAATCAGTGAATCAATCGGAAACAAATCCGAATTAAAGAACCAAAGCCTTTCCATTCACACTGTATGGAGAGGCTTTTCTTTGCTCGAAAGGAAAAATCGTATTGAAGTAAAGAAAACGGACTATCCAATGCTTAAAGAATAGACTTTTTTAGTGAAACAAGTGAAAGCAATGTGTATACTAGTTGAGGAAGCATTTTGCTAGGGAAAGGATGAATTAAATGAAAATAGGCATCATCGGCGCAATGGAAGAAGAGGTTAATTATTTAAGAAAGCAAATGACGGATGTAACGGTAACAGTTATTGCAAATTGTGAGTTTACAGACGGTATTTTAAACGGTACAAATGTTATTTTAACAAAATGCGGAATTGGTAAAGTAAACGCGGCTTTAGCAACGTCTATTTTAAACGATCGCTATCAACCAACATATGTTATTAATACAGGTGTAGCAGGCGGTTTAAACCAAACGATGGCTGTAGGGGATTTGGTTATCTCAACAGAAGTGCGTCATCACGATGTAGACGCAACTGTATTTGGATATGAGTATGGTCAAGTACCAGGTATGGTTTCAGCATATTTACCTGAACCAACTCTAATTGAAGCAGCAAAGGACGCTGCAACCAAGGTTGGCTTTCACGTTGAGGAAGGTTTAGTTGTAACAGGAGATTCGTTTATGGACGATGAAGAGCGAGTGAACGCTGTCAAAGTGCGTTTTCCAACTGCATTTTGTGCAGAAATGGAAGCTGCTGCGATTGCACAAGTCTGTCATCAATACGGAACACCTTTTGTCATTATACGTGCATTATCTGACGTTGCTGGGCAAGATGCGAAAATGTCTTATGACACCTTTTTAGAAAAATCAGCTGTCAATTCAGCGAAACAAGTCATGCTAATGATTGAGTCATTGGCGTAACGTTTTTTTCCAGTTGAGGAAAGAGTCTTCGCTTCTTTTAAGCACGTCATCTGTTATGATGAGGGAAAGGGGGAAGCGGAGTGGATCAAAGAGATAAACTAGTATATGCAAAAAAAGACTATCATGCTTTTTGTCTTGTGTTTTTAGGTATTGGTTTCTTTTTAACTGTGGGTTTATGGCTTCCAGAACCCTATCGAATTGAAACAACGTTGGCATTAGCTGTTATTGTAGGCGCCTGTCTTGTTTTTTCCAGTGGCTGTTTTGTATTCTCTTGGCTAGCAAATATGCGTTTACAACGATTAAATAATAAAGAATAAAAAAAGCTGTCCCAAAAGTCCTGTAGCAGACTTGACGGACAGCTTTTTTATAAAGGCGGAAGCCCTTGTTTTATGATTTTATATGCTCTAGAAATTCTTGTAAGATACGAGCAGTTAACCCCCATATAATATGCTCTTTATACACATAAAAAGATTCTGGTGTACTATAGCGCTTGTCTTGATAAGCGACGGCATTGGCAATACGATCGATAGGAAAATCTTTTCCAGGCTTAATGATAACATCTACATAGCCAATTTCAGGCGGTGTAGAGAGTAGTACGGCTACTGGAACGGTAAACCAATCTTCTACTTCAGCTGTGTTCGGTTTAATCTCATCTAGTGAATCAATATGCGCAACGAAAGGATGAATGAGGCCACGCCGAGGAGATTCGATTTTATTTAGAGAAGAAAGAATCGTTACTTTCTCTTGTTTTATACCAAACTCTTCATGGAATTCTCTTAAAGCAGCGGCTTGCGCATCTTGATCATCTCGATCAATTCGACCTCCAGGAAAACAAGTCTCACCAGGTTGAGCATGTAACGTTAATGCTCGTACTTGGAATAAAATATGAAGTTCATCTTTTATGGAAACAAGGGGCAAAAGTACGGCAGCATCACGCACATGGTTTTTCTTTTGAGGTGTTGAAAGCTTCTGTTTAATTTCTTCTAAATTCACAATACCCTCCAACTGAAAAATACTGTTAGATCTTGTTACAATCTCAATGAAATCGTTTGGATCATCCATTATAGTAATACATAAGGAAAGGATATAACCCTTGCTTTCTAATTGTTCTTTCTTGTCTCTCTCCCCAATTGGGCGACCCTATTATGTGGTCGCCACTTTTTTTTGCTTAATAAATAAGAGAAAGAAACTCTTCTTTACTAATAGATCCAAAATATGCTTTTAAATCCGTCGAATCAAGTACCTGAGCTAGCTCATTAGCATCGTAGCGCTTGCCAACGAGTTGTTCCTCAAGCCCACTCACATCAGCTACCCCAAAAAAATCACCAAAAATCTTACAGTCACTTATAACGCCTTTTTTAACATTTAAGCGTAAGTCAATGGTTCCAATTGGAAATCGTTTTGACCGCTGAATATCAAAGGCTGGAGATTTCCCATAATTCCAATCCCAACTTTGATAACGCTCAGAAGATAATGCGTTAATTTCTTTCCATTCCTCTTCAGTTATCACATGCTCTGGAATGTCTTCCTGCCCATTGAAAATGTATTGTAAAAGCATAGACTTAAACTCTTCCATCGTCATCGGCTGTTTAAGAAACTCAGAAATATTTGCCACTCGACTTCGGATAGATTTAATTCCTTTTGATTTTATCTTATCATCCTTCACACGAAGCGCAGAAACGACGTTTTCAATTTCAGATTGCAACATTAATGTACCGTGAGAAAACATTCTTCCTTTTGTTGTAAACTGGGCATTACCAGAGATCTTTCTTTCTCCAACTTGAATGTCATTTCTACCACTTAATTCAGCCTGGACGCCAAGCTGTTTTAATGCTTGTACAACGGGCTCCGTAAATTTTTTGAAATTATGAAAAGAATCTCCGTCATCCTTTGTAATGAAGCTAAAATTTAAATTTCCTAAATCGTGATAAACCGCGCCACCTCCTGAAAGGCGACGGACCACATGAAGGTTGTTGTCTTTCACATAATCGAGGTTAATTTCTTCAAATGTATTTTGATTTTTACCAATAATAATGGACGGTTCGTTAATATAAAATAAGAGGTAAGATTCATTAGGGTCAAGGTTTTTTAATGCCCATTCTTCAATTGCTAAATTGATCCGAGGATCTGTAAGATTGTTGTTATTAATAAACTTCATAGTAGAACTCCCTTCCGTACTCGTACACTTACTAGTATACTCATTTTACTCCGGTAAATCGAGGGATTCGTTTCCTTCTAAATATGTATCGTAGTGAAAGTTTCTTTGCAAGCAGAACAAATAGAAAATTAACAACTCTGTTAATATTCCTGCTTACTTTGTGACATTAAAATGGAAAAATCCCGCAACGTTATTAGCCAGTTTCGTATTCTTTAAAGCTTCACGACCAAATCTTATGTCTCATGTATAATCACTTTTGAATTTGATTCAAAATCTGCTCTAGTACTTCTTTTTGCGACATGTCGTTAGTAAATAGCATTTCTCCCTGCACTTCAAGGTAGTCCTTGGCAGTCCACCAGGCACGTAAAGATTCTTCGCCAAATTCCGCCTTTTTAGTACGAGTGTTGTGACGTTCGACTGTTTCTTCAAAAGATAAATCGAAATAATATATATATGCCTCTTGATTATAGTATTGGATTAAGTTTTTAAGCATCTCACCATATCGAATTTTATTAAAAATTCCTTCTACAATTACAAATTCACACTTACCTTTTCCGTATTCTGCAATCCTGTATATTAAATCAATTGATGGATTTCCGTCTCTATCGTGAACCTTTAACATATCACGACGAACAACATCTTGAGAAACCAAAAGAGTTCCTTGCCCTAAATGATTCTGAAGGCATTTTGCAGTTGTAGTTTTTCCACTCCCTGAATTGCCCCTTAAGATAATTAACTTGGTTTTCATAAACTACCCTCTCCATTATGTGTTTTTGTAACAACATATTAACACTTTAAACTAAGTCTATTTCTTAACAACTCTTATACTCTACTATGACATAGCAACGTTTAGATGCAACTTAAAAAAGTTGGATAAAAAAGTTCATAGGCAACGTACCTGACAAGGTCTAGGTGAATACACTAGTTCTAGAAAAAGGAGTGAAAGAAATGAATACTTTTTACAATGGGTATTTCCAGTATCCATATCAAACAAACACGACGCAATATGATACCGATCAATTGAATAGAAATTCATACGAAGTTTCCAATGGATTTGTACCTCATCAAACAAATGAGTATCAGCAGATGCATCACGTACAACAAACGAACAATGGACACTCTCATATGCATTCGAATCAACAGTCATATGCTCAAGCAAATACTCAGCATTTTCAAGGAGCATTAAAAGATCAATGCCAACAAATGAAAGATCACCATGTCGAATTAAAGATGTCTGATGGTCAATCCGTAGACGGAATTTTAACAGAAATTCGCGAGGATGGCGTTATGCTGTTAGTGGGCGAAGACACCCATCATGAAGAAGGTCGTCAATATGGCGGTTGGAGATTTCGTCGGTATCGCCCACGGTTTTTCCCCTTTGGTAGATTTGGCGGTATAGGATTTTTTCCGTACTTCTATCCCCTTTACTTTTTCTAACTAAAAGTGTATTGGGCTAAAACCTGATACACTTTTTTATAAATCAGTGAGATATTAAAAAAGAGGTTTCAGGAACAATGTTAGGGGGCTTGCGAATGGGTCCCCTTACGATCTATCAACACCGAGCACAATTTTTTTACAATAATGATGAACTGTACGCTCATTCTTTAATCAGGGCTATTTTTACTGGGGAGCATTTGCTTCCACTCTAAAGAGACAAACCCCCTTGAGAAACAGGCTGTGCTTATACATATATGTAAAGAGTACTGTAGCGTTTTGTCTCGAGTTTTATCAAAAAATAAAAAAGCAAGGAGGTTAATTCCCCTTGCCACGGCTGTGCTTATAAAATTCATGAAATAACTTCATTAGTGCTCGTTTCTCAATCCGGGAAACATAGCTTCTAGAGATTTTTAATTCTTTCGCAATTTCTCTTTGGGTACGCTCCTCCTCCATATTTAAACCAAAGCGACCAATGACCACCTCTTTTTCTCGCTCATCTAACACATGAATGTATTCATAAATTTGCTTTTTTTCCATTTCCGCTTGCAAAATGTCAACGATATCGTCTGCATCCTCTTGTAAAATATCGATAAGAGAAATTTCATTGCCTTCTTTGTCCGTTCCAATGGGATCATGAAGAGATACGTCTTTCTTTACTTTTTTTAATGCTCGCAAATGCATGAGAATCTCCGTTTTGATGTCACAAAGTAAACGGAAATATTTAACATGAGACTACCTATAAGGTGGTCTTTAATTTTTATTTTGTTCTGCTTGCCATCTTAAATATTTAAGGTGCTTAGCAAGTTCCTGTCTTTCCTCTTCGGTAATTTCTCCGTATTCATCATCAAAGTAAACTTTCTTCTTGTCGCTATTATCTCGCAGATCGTTAGCTTCGAGTAAATAACCTGCATTTGTATATAAATCAATTAATTCCACTTTTAAATGCTTAGACAAAGTAGACAAAGTTTCCATAGATGGTTTTTGTGTTCCGTTTTCAATACGCGCAATGGTTCCATTAGATAAACCACTTGCTTCTGCTAATTGACGTTGGCTTTTAAATCCACTTTCTTTTCGGAGCTTGGCAATGTATGTACCGAGTTTTTTAGCTTCCATAATAAACACCTCTATCAATGTTATAAGCTTATTTTAGCAGTATTGTGTCGTACTTTAAACAAAAACATAGAGAAATCGAAAATTAACTGTTGCGTACAGTACACGTGTGTAGTAGACTAAACGTGTAGAGACGAAACGTAAGGAGAGGAGGTTTGAATTTGAAGATTGTTCTAGATATTGAAGCTTTCGAAAGAGCTCAAAAAGAAATGGGTCTCAATAATAGTGAGCTAGCAAGAAAGATGAAGATTTCTCGAAGTAGATTGTGGAGAGCTAAGCTACCTGTAACGCATTCAAATTTTTGTTACCCCGGTGAGGATTTTATAACTGGATCGTTATCAGTGTTCAAAGATAAAAAATTCGATGATTTATTTTTTTTATCGAATGTGTGTATTGGGTACACGGAAGTAATATAAGGGAGGGGCATAATTATGAAGGTCACTGTGTTGTATGGTCCACATTTTAAAGCGAATGTAAATCGTTGTTACGACTATTTAGTTAAAAGATACCAAGAAGAATTAAACAAACCAAACAAAAAGGAGGCTTAACTAATGGAAACTACATCAGAAATCAAACGCCGTTGCATAGCACTTGTTCAAGATGATTACTTAGATGGCTCGCCGCACACGCTCATTGATCGCTCATTTTTTAGAGACTTTGACCGTCTGAAAGGCGTTATCGCATTAGAGCTACACAAGCATGGATTTCGCACATTAAGCATTCAAGGAGATTTGTTAGTAACTAAATTTTAAAGAGGAGGTTGTAACATGGACAATCATTTTCAAAAGTTAGCAGAAATTGATGTATCAAAGCATGTTGAGAAGAAAGGGAAGTTCAGCTATCTATCATGGGCATGGGCAGTGGATCAACTCAGACGACATGATCCTAATGCAAAGTGGGAAGTTAAACGTTTCGATGATAAGCCTTTTATGAAGACAGAGCTAGGATATTTTGTAGAGGTAGAAGTCACAAGTAATGGCATTCCGATGTCTCAGATACACCCAGTATTAAACAACTTCAACAAGCCGATAGAGAAGCCTACTGCTTTCGATATCAATACGAGCATTCAACGTTGTTTAGTTAAAGCAATAGCGTTACATGGCTTAGGGTTATACATCTATGCAGGAGAAGATTTACCGATGGTGGATGAAGAAAAGCCAGGTGAACAGTTAATCGAGAATATCAAAAGCACAGCAATGGAATTGGCGGAATTACGCGGTACTGATTTAGCTACGGTCTTTGGAAAAATGAACATAACTGATTTAAGCCAATTGACTAAGGGGCAAGCAGAACAAGTTATAAAACAATTAGAGAATTGGTATACGCAAGCACAGAAAAAAGCGGTAGAAACCAATGAGGAACAAAAATAGGACGCTCCCACTACAAAGCGTCCTACTCAAAAACTGTTACGCCGATTATAACACAAATTAGAGCCAATGGAGGAACTAAATATGACTGAATTACAGAAGCAGGTTGAAGCAATTGTAAACGATGGTGAGCAGGCTGAGGACTTTACCGTATCAAATATGGAGGATGCATTGGTAGCTGACTCTCGCATCATGTACCACAAAGGTAAGCAACAAGATATTCAAGATATGATCGACAGTCAATTGGAAGCTCTCAAAAACAAGGAGAATCGCTTGAAAGAGTGGGCAGAAGAGGCTAAAAGACCTTATCCGGAATCCGAGCAATTTTACACGCATCGATTAGAGTTTTTCCTTCGAGAGCAATTGGAAGGTGGGCTGAAAAAGAAATCCATCGAACTACCAAACGTGAAGCTGAAAATGGTTAAACAACAGCCTGAATTTACGAAAGATGAGGACATGCTCTTTAAATATGCCAAGGCGAATGAAATGGTCAAGGTGAAGGAATCAACTGACTGGACTGCTGTTAAAAAGGCAGGGAAGGTTGTAGGAAACGTACTGATCGACGAGAACGGTGAACAGATACCGGGTGTAGAGGTAACGCCACGCCCTGACAAGTTTAGTCTTGAGGTGATCAAATGAGCGATAAGTCGAAGCAAATCACAAACGCTCAGTTGTTGGTAGATAGGATCATTTGCATAGGGCTAGGAGCGATTTTAGCTATTGGGTGGTTAAGCATATGAACGAAAATGACAAGTTCATCCGAAAAACTATAAGCAACTTTGGAATGGTACAGCAACAACAGTATGAAAAGGGGATCAAGAAGTACGGTGCTCCCTTTAACCCTGACCACTTTAACCAGCGTGAAGTATCAGCTCACGCATTCGAAGAGCTAGCCGATCTCCTTGTCTATGTCTATGGCATGTCCGAGAAACTTAGCAAGCAGGAACAGAAAATCAACAAGCTGCAGACATCTTTAAAGCTTGTCAGAAACGAAGCATTAAGGGAGTCGCCCGATCGTGATCGCATTAACCAATTGTATCGAGCCGCCCTCTCTCTAACGGATGTACACATGTTCTAACGCGGGTTTTATCGAGTCAGAATCATTTGTCTATTATATACAGCGGTTAGGGTACTAGCCGCTTAGTATGACCACACAATGCAGATCCTGCCACCAAACAAAAAAAGCGATCGCAATAGCGCCGCTGAATATTAATTAGTGTTTTTTGTTTTCTTAGGATCAAGCAGTCCTGAAATTAAGAAGCAAACTGCTAATCCAAAAGAAGGGATATAAAAAAGCGGGTTTGGTTCTAAGAGTAGCTTGATAATTCCAAGCATAAAAAAACTTGCAGAAGATAAGTAGTAGAACTTTTTCATAATATTCACCTCGGTATAAGTTACGAGAAGTACGGATTTTGGTTTCATTTAAATTTTGAGCTTAGTATCCATAAACTGTGGGGTAAATAAAAAAGCGTATGCCTAAGCACAGCTTTATTAATTAAATCTCTTTTTAATTTTTACTATTAAATAGTAAATAAGATTAGAAGTAATTAACAATAGCAAGACACCTAAAAAATTTATGGTAAAACTTCCACTATTGAAAGAAAAAGCTACTAAATGGTCGGTGTTAAATACCGTGCCTAGAAAAAGTAAGAGGAAATAAGATACAAAAAGAATTATAACTTGTAACAAGAGTCTCGTATTTTTTAATGTCATACAAACACAACCTTGCAGAGTAATTTCTATTAATCATAACATAAATTCTGTAGCGCACAGTATGACCAAACGAAGTCCATAAACTGAGAGGTTATCATTAGCACGTTTTCAAAAAAATAAGGCTTTAAAAACAGCCTTGAATCACGGTGCAAAATCGATTGTCCCAGTAAAAAGTAAGATTAACCAAAGTACGAACATTATAGGGAAAGATAAGGACAAAATTAAAGACAAAATCGGTATCAGTTTCTTTTCTGAAATTCTTATTGAGTAAATTGAGAGTAGCACACCAATTGCTGTAAGTGCAAAGACAATGTAATCACCGTAAATGGAACCAATCATTACTACCCTTGTAGGAGTGATGAAAGTTAATAACAAACATGCGATGCCAATAATTAACGCTATGTATTTTATGATAGTTCCTTTCTTTGTTAAAGCATTTGTGTTTTCCAATTGATGATCTCCTTTCAAGGAATCATTAAATATATTCTATTCCAAATCTTATGTCTAATATAACACAAATTTGATTTGGGAGTAATTAATTAATCAGACAGTATGACCAAACAGTGATAAGGAGGATTTACTATGCGAGAGATAAAGTTTCGCGGTTGGTACGAAAGCGAGAAATTAAAAACTATGGTGCAAGAGAGGGTAACAGGCGATTGCTTTCGATGGCTTAATGAAGGTCAGCCAATAACAATCATGCAATACACCGGACTCAAAGACAAGAACGGTACGGAGATCTATGAGGGGGATGTTTTACAGCCGTCTAATCGCGAGAAAAAGTACTACCGAGTTGTATTTGAAAACGGCTGTTTCGAACGAGAATACAAGTTTATTCAAAAGTACGAAGGTGAGGAGTGGTTGGAGACAAGGCTGTTTCCGATACATGCAAGGGGTCATATAGTTGCAGGAAACATCCACCAACACCCGGAGTTACTAAACAATTAGGCTACCTTCTTCCTTTTCCTTCTTTCTTTTGCCGTGTCATTGCAGTAGCCATGAAGCAAATCCCAGCAATGAGATAGATGAATTGTAGAAATGATGTGGAGCTGGATAAAAACATAATTCCACCAAGTAACAAAAACAATGTGCCTGCCAGATAGTATAAGTTTGTTCTCATTTTAATCACCTCACTAATTTATACGCTGGTGAAGAGAAGAAGTTTCATAAAAATTGGCTACTGCCACTAGGAGGATAAGAAATCATGTCATACGCAAAATTTAACCGTAATCCAGATTCATTTATTGATGAAGAAGCGTGGTTTGAAATTAGAGAAATTAGAAAAGAATCTAATGGTTCGGCAGAGTTATTATTAGAAGATTATGATCCGTTTGGTCGGGATTTTTGGATTCGTGCAGAAGACGCTCTAGAAATTCGCCAAAATTACGAAGAGCCAATAAAACCAAAGTCTGATGGTCAAATAACGAAATATCTTGGTAACGACCCAAATTGATACTGCCTATATAGGAGGGCTTAGAAATGATAGTCAAAGAGTTAATTGAAAAATTGTTAGATATGCCACAGGACAAGAGTATAAAGGTCTTTGACAAAGCGAACGATTGCGAGATACACATTGTTGATGTTGTAGAAGAAGGCGGAAGCGCTTGGATCGATATTAATGAATAGGGTGCCTATATAGGAGGGGAAACGCTTGAAATCAATATTTAAATACAACTTGAAATTGGTTCTTACACAAAATTTGGAATTGCCAGAAGGGGCAAAAGTTTTATCAGTTGCCAATCAGAAAGATCAATTAGTTTTATGGGCTATAGTCGATCCAAAAGTAAAGGAAATGGATGACTATACAGTCGTAATCGGTACGACAGGGGATCCATTACTTGATACAGCAAGTTATATGGATTTTATAGGAACTGTAATGTTTGATAATGACACGTTCGTGGCTCATGTATTTTGCGAGAAGCTATAGGAGGGGAAACGGAATGGCTGCTATAAGTCTAAAAAACGTTAAAGAGAAGCGATTTATGCCTTTCTTGAAACGTGGTATGAGAGTTGAAGTTGATGGAAAGATGGGCGTTGTTACAGCTGGTAATCGAAGTTTAAACATAAACGTCCGATTCGATGGCGAAAAGTATTCTGGCAACTGTCATCCGAAGTGGCGCACTAGATACTTTGATAAGAACGGTAATGTGATAGCTGATTATTGGGATTAAGGCTACTACTGTATAGGAGGAAGAGGGATGCGTAAATGTAAGAAATGCAAAGGAAGAGGATTTGTCCTAGCGCTTGTCTATAAGGGGATGTATAAAGGATCAGTTAACTCACCTGAATTTTGTAAGAATTGTTATGGAAAAGGTTTTATTTAACGCTCCCCTCTGTGGGGAGTATCACCTTTTATCCTCAACATTTTTAAAGAATCTAGGGAAAAGAAATACCCATGTTACGAATAGTCCGGAGGATAGGATAAGCGTATTTAACCATTTTGCTTCATCGTTAACAAAATAACCCATTGCAAAGTAAACGCCGCCACATAAGAGAGCCATTGTAAGTGCATAAGTCCATTTGTTAAAACGATCCATCGAATTCCTCCTGAATTTGGTTAACTAGAGTATCAAAATATTAATATAGCTATGAGAGTGCCTAAAAATCCTCCAAGTATCCAAAGGAATATATCCTTCTTGTTACGGGACGGTTTCTTATCATTATTGCTATTCATAAGTAGACCTCCAATAAGTTTAATCAGTCTAAGTTGAACGGCTCCTAAAGATTGTAATAGCAAAGTTCATCAGGACGACAAACGCTAGAGCTGACATTAATACAGGGTTATTAAATACAGATGTCCCATTAAAGGTGAGCAATATAATTAAAATACCTGCAACTGTGATAAAAGTAGTGACTGAGGTTTTTATTAATGCATCTTTCATTTTAATTACCCCCATTTCTATAGCTACATCTAGAAGTTAAGGTCTAATGAATGCTTCTAATTCATTACCCTTGGAGAGCGTACCAAAACATGGATTTTTGTTGATCTAAAATCGAACATACGTACTAAACTCATCACGAACATACATAAGATCAAAATAAAAAGGAGCTGATCACATTACCGTGCGCGCCCCTCCCTTCCAGTTAGATTAATTTCGCAACTGGACCTAAACATTTAATTTTCCGTATCTCCTTCCATGCTCATAAGGTCGGAGAGCTTGCAGTCAAAAAAGTCACATAAGGTTTGTATTGTTTCAAAATCTACTCTTGTTGTGTTGTTGTCGTAGATCTTCGTAAGAGTAGGACGACTAATGCCAGTCTTCTTTGCAAGATCGTTTATGCTTTTGATTCTGTTCTTGCCCATAAGAACGTGAAGATGGAATTGCACTTTTCGCATTGTAATCCTCCCTTCCAAATATGTTATCTAGATTTACAAATATGTTAAACCAAAAGAGCTTTTTATGCAAGTGATTTACCTAAAATGATAGTCTTATTTTACTATATTGTAATTGAAGATTTACAATAATGGTAAAGTGAAATATAATTATCTACAACAGGAGGTGAAAGAATGGCTCGTTTCAACTTGGAAGAAATGATGTCCAAAGCAGAAATCAAGTCCATTAGTGAACTAAGTTCAATATCGGGAGTTAGTAGACCAACACTACACAGTTGGAAGTTGAATCAGGTATCGAGAATTAACATACCTGTCGCGGAGAAAGTTTGCGAAGCTCTTAATTGTGAAATGGCTGAGCTCATTTCCCTAGATTGATTATAAGATCACTTCCGAGGAGGTGGTTAAGTGGACAAGTTGTAGCGATGAAGCTGTTCTCAATGGGATTGCAGCTTCGGAGCTAATACGAAACGAGCAAATGTGGCAGGTAATTCTCACTCGCCAATTTTGGAGAGCCAACCTATACCGACGAGAGTGTTATTGCTTGCAATCAATTATTAATTTACAAAAAGGAGTGATTTTGTGCAGGAGTTACTGATAAACACTACTCATGATGAAGAGTCTGGAGATTTATTTGTATCAGGAAGAGAATTGCACGAATTTCTGCAAGTGAAGACAAAATATCTTGATTGGTTTACAAGAATGGCAGATTACGGGTTTGTTAAAAATGTGGATTATTTTGATGTTACTCAAAAAAAAGTAACATCGCACGGACGAGAACATACAGTTTCTGATCATAAGGTACGTATAGATATGGCAAAAGAGATTTTAATGTTGCAAAGGACTGACATAGGCAAGAAAGCCCGTAAGTATTTCTTGCAATTAGAGAAAGCGTGGAATAGCCCTGAACAAGTGATGGCTAGAGCGTTGCAAATCGCAGATAAGCGAGTAAATAACTTGCAGTTGCAAATTGAAATGGACAAGCCATATACGACTTTTGGAAAGGCTGTCTCTACTAGTGATGCCCACTTGAATGTCGGAGCTTTTTGCAAGATGGTGTTTGAAGAAAAAGGTATCAGTTTTGGACGTAATAAGATGTTTAAGTGGTTAAGGGATAATGGATATTTGATTAAGACAGGAAGAGAAAAGAATAATCCTAAGCAACAATACGTTGATAGTGGGTGGTTCGTATCAGTTCCTACGCTAGTACAACGAACAGAAGGTGATGTTCAATCACTAACTACGATGGTGACTGGAAAAGGTCAAATTAAGCTTTTAGAAGTTTTGGACAAACAAAAAAGCCACTGCTGAGAACAGTGACTTAGAAATAACACGAACAAATATTAGGTACTAACAGTATACCATAAAAGGCTTGCTGTTAGTACAACTTTTTAGCAAATAGCAACTATTTTTTAAGGGGAGTTACAAATGGCTAAATTCAGAAAGGTACAAACGAAATTTTGGGATGATCCTAAAGTGACTGAGGAACTTACACCAGAGGACAAGCTGTTCTTCCTATATCTGCTTACAAACAAACATACAACTCAAACAGGCATCTATGAGCTTATGAAAAAGGTTGCGGCTTTCGAGATTGGTTATTCACCAGAGAGTATCAAGTCTCTATTTGATCGCTTTATCAACCATCACAAGTTAATTAAATACAACGATCTAACGAAAGAGATCGCTATAAAAAACTGGGGGAAATATAACCTTAATCGTGGAGGGAAGCCAGTTGAGGATTGCGTCAAAAAAGAGCTTTCTCAGGTCAAAGATAAAACGTTAATCGAGTATGTGAGTGATTCAATTGAAAATCAGAAGCTAAAAACCATCTACGATACGTATAGTAAGGCTTTCCACGATACGTACCACGATACGTCGGAAAAAATTCAACAAGAAGAAGAAAAAGAAGAAGAAGAAAAAGAAGAACAAAAAGAAGAAGAAAAGAAAAATCTCTATTTTGACTTCGTCAAACTTACGGAATCCGAACTTAACAAACTCGTTGATGACCTTGGAAAAGATATAACAAGAGAACTAATGATTAGGCTTAACGACTATATAGGCAGTACAGGAAGAAGATACAAAAGCCACTACTTCACAATAAAGTCTTGGTCTAGAAAAGGAGGCGTTAAGGTTGATTCAGGCAACAGCAAGGGCAATAAGCCAAGTGATGGAGCAGAATACGACGAACTTTCCCTCTAAAGACGGCGGGGCTGAATGTCCCCATTGCGGGGAGTTTATCCGCCAGATTGAAATAGAGATCATGAACAGAAAAAAGATTGTCCAACCGGTTTGCGAATGTGTGACTCGAAAAATGAAAGAAGAAGAGATTAAGAGAGAGCGATTTGTACAGGATAAAACAACTAAGCGTTTGTTTAATATCTCGACGATGGGTGAGAAATTCGCCAACTCAACGTTTGAAAGCTTCATTCATCGATCAGGAACGGAAAAGCCATTTAAAGCGGCGCGGAAATACGTGAATGAGTTTGAAGAGTTCGGCGGTACATCTTTAGGAATCTGGGGTAGCTACGGCAACGGTAAAAGTCATATAGCTGCAGCAGTGGCAAATGAATTAAACAGTAAAGGGCATACGGTTGTTTTCCAAACGACAAAAGATATGTTGGACAAGCTCAAGAGCACGTTTGGCGATAAGAGCAACTTTAAATACGACGAAGTGATAAGGGCATTGGTAACATGCGACTTGCTAGTTTTGGACGATATAGGGGCTGAAAAGGTGACTGAGTGGGTAGAAGAAACGTTCTTTGGCATCATAGACCACCGTTATCGAAAAAAGCGCCCAATCTTCTACACAAGCAACCTCAAGCCATCTGAACTGCATGAGAAGATCGGTGGACGTTCAGTGGATCGGCTAAGTGAAATGTGTATCACGATTGAAAATAAAGCAACGAGCTATCGAAAAGAGCTTGCGAAAGAGCGTTTAATAAACTTTGCGAAAGACTTGGAGGCATAAACCATGAAAGTACAAATTGAAGGAAACCTTTACCTAGAAAGTGACGAAACGCAATATTATCTCAAAGAATACTCAGGCAAGTTCGACAAGAAATCAGGAGCGCCGCTATATAAAATACTTGGCTATTACAGTAAGCCAGAGCAAGCCTTCCAAAAGATATTAAACATCTTGATTGCTAGTTCTGATGCCGAAACGTTAGAGCAATTAGTAAAAGATATCAAGCAAACAAGAGAGTATATAAAAACAACCTTATCAGTCAAAGCAGAGGGGGCATAAACCATGTGTAAATGTACAGTAGGTAAAAACATACCAGGGGGATGGTTAATAACCCCCTGCACCTGTAGCGAGTCAGATTACAAATATCAGCATTATCAAAATGTGACACGACCTAAACGAATGCGGCAAATAGCTGAATTGGAGGCGAGGTTACGTGAAGAAGAACGAGCAGCACTTGCCTAATAGAACGTGGGCAGAGCAAAAGATTAGCTTAAAAGAGGGCGCTTATGTGGCAGGTATCCAGTTCAACTATCTATGGTCCAGTTGGGAGAAAGCAGAATTTAAACGTCTCTGGAAAGAGAACAGGGGGCTTATGTTCATCGCTAAACGCTTCAATCGACGTTGGGAAGAGGTACTGGTGTTAGCGGCTGACTTAGTTGATCGAGGCGAGTTAAAAGCGAGAGAGCGAGCGTTTTTCCAGTGAAGAAAAGAATAGACCTGTTGCGAGAACAAACGGAAATCACATTTAACCACTGCAACAGTTGTCCATATAACAATTTGGAGAGTCATTCCAATTGTGAGGGCTGTGAGTACTTCAACAGACTTCGGAATATTGGGAATGATCTGTTATCAATAACGGCAAACAAACGAATCGATGAAGGAATCTCTTCATTGGAAATACAACGAGGTAGACTTCCTAAAGTCGTTTGTACTCTAAAAGTGGACGAATACCAGTTGCTTAAACGAAAGGGTTTAACGGATCCTGCGGTAGCAAAACACAACGGTTGTTCATTGCGTCAGTTGCAGAACTGGAAGCGCGAAAACAGATTGATTAATCAATAGTGGAGGTGTAACGATGCAAGACCTATCGCAACAACCAGTGAGGGCAGTCGCTAAACCAAAGCATAAGAGGCGGACAAGGCAGAGGGTGAACAGAGGGAAGTTCTCAGAGACTATACGGCAGCAGATTAAAGAGCATTTCCAAAACACTTGCCAAGAGTGCGGGAGATTAGGAGAGCACATCCATCACGTTAAGCCAAAAGGCAGCGGAATTGGCCGAGGAGTATTTACAAATGGTCTGTTGCTCTGTAATACCTGTCACATGCAAATACACGCTGAGCTGAGTCAAGAGAGGCTAAAGCATTGGCAAAGCGAGTTTGAATTTATGTACGGACCGTATTACTACATGGATGATGAGGACCTAAAGGCTCTGTGAGAGAGGAGATCCCGATGGATCAACTTAAACTATTTGAACAGCCGAACGACTACACGCAGCACAAAAAGTATATCAACGGCGTCTTTAAATCAAAAGACGATCTTATAAATGATTTGCGTAATAACGGTAAACAAAACATCTACAGAGTCTTGTCATTTGGTGGAGGTACCCAATCTGCTCACCTACTAGAAGATCACCTGCAAGGTAAGATCCATTACGACTTTATCGTTTTTGCGGATACGGGAGCGGAACCGCAATTTATACATGAGCAAGTTGCATGGTGGCAGGATCGTCAAAAGCAATTTAACAATCGTACACCGTTTATTATCGCCACTCACAACAGCATGGAGGGCGGTCTAGAAGAAATGCTGCACCGTTATATCCTAACGGACTATCAGCGCTTTCAGATGCCGGTTTATTGCAACACGATTAATGAGGATGGTCAAGAAGTAAAGGCAGGGATTATGCCGAGGCAATGCACTGTGGACTTTAAGATCGTCCCAGTAAAGCAAGCTGTACGCAGAGCGGTGTTAGGGCGGTTAAATCGCACAACAAAACAAAAAATGCCAGACAACATTGCATTTGTAATCGACATTGGTTTTTCATACGACGAGATTAATCGCATTAGCTTACAACAGTCACCGCAATTTAAATATATCTACCTAGCTTATCCTCTTGTAGAACAGGGGTTAACAACACAGGATAGCATTAAGTTCCTGCAAGACAACCAGTTACCAGAGAAGCGATCACGTTGTTACTTTTGCCCCTTTAACTGCGATAAACCTGAGATTGGCATGGATTGGGCAGAGATCATACATGAGGAGCCGTTATCGTTTTTAAAAGCCTGTTACTTTGACACGATGCTTCGCAACGTCGTTTTAAATGGGGGCAAGCGAATCAAGTCGATACCTTATTTTCACTACTCAAGACGTCCGCTCGCAGAGGTTTATGCAGCCGAATACAGCTATTACTTTAGACAATACGAAAGCGAGCTATCCAAATGGATTGGTGAGTGGTTGGACAAAATCGAACAGAAATACGGTCAATTAATTCCTGTATAGAGGAGGCACTTATGAGGTGGGTGGCTTATCACCGTGAAGGCGAGGAAAAGTTGTTAGTCATCCAAGTGTATGCAGAAGGCGAGACGGAACGGAATGTAGCGAAAGACAAAATACCGGGCAGGGTGAGAAAGCCTCTGTCCGATTGGGAGGGTATCAATGACTGATCAATATATTGAGTGCAGACGTTGTGGCAGAGAATTAAAGGATAAGCGAAGTAGAGAAATGGGTTATGGTCCATCTTGCATTAAGAAAGTTGGATCAGAACGAGAAGGAGAGCTAGAAACAGTTGACCTTTTGGAAAAGGAAATGAAAAAGTGACGAATGCTCTGATTAAGAGTTTCTTGGAAAAGAAAAGCGCAAGACGGTTGTATGAGGTTGCTGAAAAGAATCCAACACCAGAGAATATCCGAGCGCTTGAAGAAGCATTCAAGCAATATGCGCTAAGAGTGAAGCAGATAAGTTACATCAAGCGTCTAATAAAAGGCTACTCCATTGATTTCGATAAGCGAATAAGATCGAAAGTCGTTAGGCAGTCAATAGATGATGAAGAGGTCAACTATCATAACTTATTACCGAGTAGGGTTGAAGTCGAAACAGAGGTTGAACCAAACGAATTGTTTACGGATGAAAGAATTCACAGGACCTTTCAATCGTTAAAAGACATTCAGAAACAGCTATTGATTTATAAGTTCGTTAAAAACTTAAAAAACAAAGAAATTGCCCGTTTGTTGGGATATTCGGAGCAAAGAGTCTCTTATAACATTAAGAGCGCAATAGAGAAGTTGAAAAAGGGAGCGTAGGTACATATGGAGCTTGAGTATGAGGAGATTTTAAGGGAGTTCAGACCGCTAATTATAAATAGTCTCTGCAATACAGCTCCATGCTATCGCGAAGACCTTGAACAAGAAATAAAAATTAAGATATACGAAAAATTGCACGTAATAAACAACCTAAAAGCACCGGGCTTTTATGAGTTGCTAAATCAAGAGGAGCGAGTATAGATGATTAATTCGGTAGCACTTACAGGGAGATTAACTAAAGATGTGGACTTGAGGTACTCACCACAAGGGGTTGCAGTTGGTCGATTCACACTAGCAGTTACCCGATCTTACGACAGAGAGAAAAGTGATTTTATACAGATAATTTGTTTTAAGAAGACAGCAGAATCAGTTGCGAATCACATGAGAAAAGGGTCTTTGGTTGGCGTGAGCGGTAGGGTTCAAACATCCAGTTGGGAGAAAGACGGGCAAAGGCACTTTAAAACAGAGGTAGCGGCAGAACAAATCACATTCTTGGAGTCGCGCAATAGCCAAGGTGGAGGCAATAACACGAATAACAATAGCGGTAACTACAACAACGATCCGTTTGCGAATGACGGTTCGCTTGATATCTCTGATGATGATTTACCATTTTAAGGAAAATAGAGGTGTGTTGAATGAGTAAAGAATACGAGGTAATTGAATCTTTGAAAAAGCAGGTAACAGAATTAGGCGCTGGCGAGGCACATATGGAGGTTCATGGTGTTGGTAATATTCCTGAACATACCGCAGTCATTTCTTTCTATGATGGTCAAGCGCCTTCTCATAAAGTACTAGATAAGTTGTACGAATGGGCGGAAACCTACGGTAAAAACGAAGTCATAGAAATGATTCAATTCTTATCTGAATTTGAGGAGGAAGACGAATGAACCTACAGCGGCTATTCAAGATCCAAGCAGAGTTAGACCAAGCAATCATCGAAAAGAAAGGCTTACACGGTCAAGATTTGCTGGCTGATCGCATCCTAGCGTTACTCGTAGAGCTAGGAGAGTGCGCCAACGAGTGGAGAGGGTTTAAGTTCTGGAGCGAGGATCAGGAACCAAGAACGTACAAATTTGAAGACTTATACGAAATGCCTGTGCGTGAATGGAATCCACTTCTTGAAGAATACGTAGACTGTCTGCACTTTTTGTTAAGTATCGGTAATTCATTAATGGAAAAGTATAAGTTCCAGATAGAGTATGAAATGCCTTTCAAAGTGTTGCACTCAATACCTAGACAACAGTTTTTAACCGTATTTGCAAGAGTTAACGACATAGATGCTATGGATTTTGCGGGCGGGTATGAAAGTCAAAAATACAGAAATGCTTATGAAGCATTGTTGAAAGATTTCTTTGGGCTAGGTACAACACTTCGCTTTTCGTGGGAAGAAGTAGAAGCAGCTTATCTACAAAAGAACAAAATCAACCATGAACGGCAAGCAAACGGCTATTAATGCCGAAACCACGTTGGTCTGATGCGGTAAGGGAGCAGAGAGAAGGTCCTGCTCCTGAGCCGGAGGTCAGAATGAGGCATGGGCGATGCAAATGCGGCGCAGGTAAATACAAGCTAAAGGTTTATAAAGGCAAATGGACACAGACGTGTAAAGAGTGCGGAGAGGAGCGAGCAAGGTGATCTATATACCAAAGATACTTATTAGTTTATTTATATTGCTAGCAGCAGTGATTGTATCTTGTTCCATTGCTCTTGCTCTAATGGGGAGAGAGGAGCGGAGCAATGGCAAAGATCAAAAGCAAAAAGACAAGCTATTACGGAAATGATTTTGATAGTAAGGCAGAGGGTGAGTTTTATCTCTTGCTAAGGTCGGATAAGAACGTTAAAGCGATAGAATTACAACCGCAATACACACTCCTGAGCGCCTTCTCAGTGCCTTGTTATAGATGCGAGGGTAATGGCAGGGTAGAGAACAAAAAAACGCTCAGATTGAACAAATGTACGTTGTGTAGCGGTACAGGTAAGAGGATGCGCCAACCATGGAAGTATACAGCAGACTTTAAAGTGACTTATAAAGATGGGAAAGAGGAAGTAATTGACGTAAAAGGATACGCAAATGAACGCTTTCCACTCGTTAAGAAGATGTTTGAGAGTGTGATGGGTAGAGAGCTGGTTGTTTGGCAAAAGAACAATAAAAAGGGGTGGGTGAGGAAATGAATAGTTTTGAGTATGATCTTTCGATAAGAAAAATAGACAACCGCTATATTAAACAGTTAAGGCTTCTTGCTGAAGGGTATGCATCAACTAATCCAATTTCATTACCGGAATCATACCGAATTTTATTAGAGGCTTGGGATGTTCTTTGGTGGATGGAGCAGGATGATCGGTATAAAACCTTAGCAGCTTTATATGAGTGATTTACAAAGCGTCATCCATTCAATGCGAGAGGTGCAGCAAAGGCTAGATAACTCGAGCAAAACGATATTCGCACTAGCTAAAGGGAACGAGAAAATAGCTAGCTTGAGATTAGAGCGTGACATTGCAAAAGAGACGTATAAGGCTGGTCTTGATGCCATGAATAACCTACGGACAGAGGCGAGCCTGTTACAAAGCATATTGAGGTGGCAGAACGATATGGGGAGCTGATCCATTGCAGGTACTAATGTTTTGCGAGAAGTGTGGACGACCAAAAAGACTAAGTGAATACGTCTTAAGCCAGTACATTACAAGAGCACCGCAGATCTATTGTGACGATTGCCACCACAGCAACACCGTTACAACGAAATTAAGACGTTTTGCGTTTCAGATAAAGAATAAACAAGGGAATTAGGGAGGGTAATTATGACCGATACATGGGTAAGCAACATTGTTAACGACTGTACAGTGACGAAAAAAGAGCTAGAGGTATATAGACAAGCCTTAGATAAAGGAGATACAGAAGAAAAGAACGAGTTTGATGTTGTCGGAGGGATGATATCGGACTTGAATTACTCTGTTGAATGGCTAAAGAGAGGAAGAAGACCGGGGAACCGCAGAGGGGTAGAAAGACAATCTGTATATCAGAGAACAGCGTTGCTTGACATGAACCTATTCCCGTCAATGGATTTAGATAATGGCCGTGAAAGACCGATAGATGACAAGGACAAACGAGCAATGGTAGATATCCTGTGGTTGCTGAGTAATCGCGAAAGACAATGTTATGTGCTCCATATGAGCTATGGAATGACTTATGCAGAGATAGCAAAGGAAATCGGAGTGACAAGAGCGAGTGTACAAAAGTTCGTTGAGCGTGCCAAGAAAAAAATATTTGAAAAAGTTTCGTAGTTTGTCATGCAAGTGTCATACATGCGCCAACTATAGTTGAGAGGACTTACCTCGATGCGTTAAAAGCGCTCTTCGATAAGGGGAGCACTCTATAATATCACGTACCGTATGGCGGACAAACAACCTCCTCGACCGATTGTTCTACGTAAAAAAATGTATAAGACCAACCTCCACATTTAAAATAATAAAATATGGTTTTTTATGGATAATTATGTTATTATTGATCTTGTGTTTCATAATTATTAGGAGGTTAAGAAAATGAAGAAAAAAGTATTATTTCTGTCCTTATTGTTATTTTTATCTTTGGGTTTCGCTAAAAGTGATATTGCTGAAGCCGCAATGCATCCGTGGAAAAAGCTCCCTCAGGCAGGTAGTACATGTGAAGTAAGAGCATGGACTGACTATCTAAGTTATTCAACAAGAGCTACTTCGGTTGACTTCTATCTTGAATCTAGAGGGAACTGTGGCACTCTAAGCTATATAGCTAATGCAAATATACGGTACAATGGTTTAAACGCGGTTAGTTCGACCGAAACTGGATCATTCTCTTTCCGCACACCTATAAAAAAAGCGAGGTTACACACGATTGATGTCCGCCCAACAGCTGGTCCGTTGTGGGTCGAATTCAGAAAAAATGGTAGACATGTAGGTCAATACACATCAAATCACCTTTCTTACCCTAGATAAGTTAAATTAGAAAAAGCGTGTACGAGCTTAATAGCCGTATGCGCTTTTTATATTATGAATGGAGCTGATAGGCATGGCTGAAATAAGCGAAGTCACGATCAAAGTAAACTTAGATACAAGCGAAGTGTTAAAGAACATCAAGTCCATTGAACGCAGGGTAAGAGAAGCGAAAAAGGCGGTAGGTGAATTGGGTAATGCGAATGGAGAATCGATCCATTTGGATATTGAAAAAGTGATCAAGATGTTAGATGAAGTAGCCGAGGAAGATATCTCATTAACTTATAAACTTTATCCCATCAAAAACGAATTAATTCACATGGCTAAAGCGAGCAAAGAACGATTCAAATTTGAGCTATGAGGCGTCCTAATGGACGTCTTTTTATATTCGCTCTTAAGGAGAATAAACATGAAGAAGATTGATCCCAATAAAGATTGCGTAAAATGCGTATTTGCCCAGAAGATATACAAGACAGAGGAGAAGACGAGAATGTTTTGTACATATGGGGCAGGGTGTATAAAGAAATAGATAGAAAGATGCAGGTATCTTCCTTCTTTTGTCGAATCTTGTGGCAGGGAGGGTTAATATTGGAAAGAACAATTAGAAAAATGATAAGTTTTATAGAAGAATCTGATGCGTATAATGATTTTGATCCAATTGCGTCGAAATATCTTTATACTCTATTTGCTAGGTGCAAGAAGACATATTATGCAATATGTTTAATAAGAAATAATCAAAGTAATGACGTTAACTATGTAGAAGCTTTGCCGCTTTTTCGGAATCTCATAGAATCTTATTTTCATTTATGTTATGTATTGCAAGAAGAGGATAAAGAAAAGGTAAAAGAAGGTTATGAACAGATAGCTGAGTTGGCTAGATTCCTCTTAGCAAAAAAGCTAAAAAAAGCGAGTGTAATAGGAGATGAAGGCAAAGAATTTTTAAGTAATACAAATTTCAATTTTAGATTAGCAAATAAATACAAATTCTTGAACAACGTTGAGGATTTATCGAAAAAGGTGAAAAGAGAGGATTTATATTATAAAAATTACACCGTATTAAATTCATTCTTACATTACAATCCAGCAACTTTTATAAATTACGGCGAGTTTGAACATGGAAAGTTTATTTTCAATTTAAAAGGTGATTTAGAACAAAGTGAAATAGTTTTTAAAAGAATCGATTTATTAGCGATGCTTTTTGTTGGGGAAGTTGCTGCAAATCTTAACGATGATGAATTAGAAAGTAAAGTAAATGGTGTTTTTAATGAATTTAAAGAATCGAGTGCATTTAATAATATGTAGACGAACTCATAAAAAGAAGACTACCTTACGAGGCAGTTCTCTTTTTGTTTGTTAAAAAAACGGCAAAAATTTTGAAATTAATTTAAAAAAGCTTTGAGTCACTCCTCTTTTTTTGAGTTATTATGGAAAAAGAAGGGAGGTGATAGCATGACTGAAGAAGAAAGAAGAGATTGGTTGCAACAAGTTTTTAAATTAGAAGAACTAACGTACATGCTATATTCACATTCGAGTGATGCCATGAAGTCATTGGAAAATTACGAAGGTGACAACAGGTATGTTATATCGTTAGGGTTTTATCAGATGGCGCATCAAACATTTTTAGCTATATTTGAATTATATAGAAATAATGATGTTCTGGAGCGTGGTGAATACGATCAGCTAATTGAGGCTTACCAATCTTTTGAAAGAAACCTAACCGAATTGATTAGAGAGAAAGATACGAACTCATCGTGGTTGCAAACCCAATATGAATCATATAAAGATGCTCATGGTGTATACGTTAAAATGGTCCAAGATCTAAGAATTAACAGATAGTAAAAACTGGACATGCTGCCATCTAGGCAGCTTTTTTATTATTAAATATAAGGGGGCAGGGGTGTATGTAGATGAACTGGGAAGAGATAAGAGAAGAATACGAGACAACCACCATCACCTTAAAAGCATTAGCTGAAAAGCATGGAGCGAAGCTAGGGACGCTCAAGAGTAGGAAGAGTCGTGAGGGTTGGGAAAGGGATGCAACCAAGGGGGAGGATGCAACTAAGGTTGCAACCAATCGAATTAGGGATGCAACCCCTAAGGAATCTAAGCAGTCCAAGAAAAAGAGGAGTGGCAACCCTAACCCACAAAATCAATTTACCGAACGGAACAGCGCCGCGCTAAAGCACGGGCTTTTTTCTCGTTATATGCCAAAAGAAACATTGGAGATCATCGGCATGCTTGAAGATGCAAACCCTGTTGATCTCTTATGGGATCAGATACAAATACAATACGCTGCAATTTTGCGTTCTCAAAAGATTATGTGGGTGAATGATGCTAATGATTCTACAAAAGCGCTCACGAAAGTAAAGGGTGGCTTGAAAGTTGATTCAGAAGGTAACTTGGTAAAGGTTGCTTTTGCAGAAGAACTTCAATACGACAATCAATATGCGTGGGATAAGCAAGCGAACTTTTTGAGCGCGCAATCAAGGGCGATAGCAGAATTGCGCTCATCCATTAAACAGTTTAACGACATGGCGCACGAAGATGATACTCGCAGACTCAAGTTAGAACAGTTGCAGCTTAACGTTAACAAAACAAAAGCGGAAGTCAGTCTCCTCTCTAATGATGAAGAAGAGTACGAAGATGACGGCTTTATGGATGCGATAAAGGGCGCTAGTGAGCAGGTGTGGAACGATGAAGAAGCTTAAACCTGCGCTGTTTAAATTTAAGCCGTTCAGCACGAAGCAATTCAAGGTATTAACCTGGTGGCATGAAGCATCGCCTTTTAAAGATAACGATGGCATCATATGTGATGGTTCAGTCCGAGCGGGTAAGACGGTTGTGATGTCTCTCTCCTACATTATGTGGGCAATGGAGACATTCAATGAGGAAAACTTAGGTATGTCCGGTAAGACGATAGGAGCGCTTAGACGGAACGTTATCACGCCGTTAAAGCGAATGCTCAAGTCAAGGGGCTATCGCGTTAAGGATCACCGCGCAGACAACTATTTGTCCATTTCATTCAGAGGCAAGACGAATTACTTCTATATCTTTGGTGGTAAGGACGAAAGTAGTCAGGACTTAATCCAAGGTATTACCCTTGCGGGTATGTTCTTTGATGAGGTCGCGCTTATGCCTGAATCATTTGTTAACCAAGCAACCGCGCGTTGTTCGGTGGATGGGTCGAAGATGTGGTATAACTGCAACCCTGCTGGACCGCATCACTGGTTCAAAACGAAGTTTCTTGATCTTAAGCACGAAAAAAGACTGCTACATTTACACTTTACGATGGATGATAACCTTTCGCTCTCAAAAGCGATTAAAGAGCGATACAAGCGGATGTACACGGGCATATTCTATAAGCGCTATATCTTAGGTCTATGGGTACTCGCTGAGGGCGTTATCTATGACATGTTTAATAAAGATGATCACGTCGTACCTACAGAGGAACGGCGCTATTCGCAGTTTTATGTATCGATTGACTACGGAACGCAGAACCCTACGACATTTGGATTGTGGGGCAAGGAAAAGAACACGTGGTATAAGGTGAAAGAATATCACTACGATGGTCGCGAGAAAGGCAAACAGAAGACAGACGTTGAGTATAGCCGTGATCTAAAAGAGTTTACAAGCGGTTATCGCATATCCTCTGTGATTGTCGATCCATCTGCTGCTAGCTTTAAGGCTCAGCTTAAAAGAGATAGCTTTAGGGTGCAAGATGCAAAGAACGATGTAGCAAACGGGATTCAGAACGTAGCAAGCGCGCTGAATCGTATGCTCATTCTCTACAACGATTGTTGCATTGAAACATTTAAGGAGTTCAGCTCCTATACGTGGGATCAGAAAGCGGCTAAACGTGGCGAAGATAAACCAATCAAACAAAACGATCATCACATGGACGGTGATCGTTATTTTGTGAACACCATTATATTTGCAAAGAAAGCAGGGTTAAGTTCAACAAACCCTTGGTAGGAGGTGACACATGGCATTACGAACGTGGGACAAGTTTGACAAGAGCATCATAGAAGAGACGCATGGCAGTATTGAGCGGTATCGGGACCTTTACGAAGGGAATCATATTGAACTGTTCCCTCGCGCTAAACGACTGGTGCAACAAGGCGAGATCACAGACGCAATAGCAGAGGGGAATCATGTAGCACAACAAATACAGACGCCTTATATCATAGCGAATGTGAGTAAGTTGATACCGGAGATACCTGCGGTACTCGTTGCTCGCTCGATTGGTTCTGTTACATCCTCGCTTCTAAGACGACAAGAACAGATCGAAGAGCTGGACGACGAAACGGACAGCATGATAGAGGGACCAGATGACAACTCGTTAAACGCTGAAATACTGGACGCGCAACAAGAGATCATTGAACAGATTGAAAAGAACAGCAAGCTGCGCACCGAGCACTGGACGAACATTGTGCAGCATCAGGTAGATGGTGGCTTAGTTGGTTGTGTATGGATCGATGAACTGGGCCCGCGTATGGAAATGAAACAGCGTGACGTTTATTTCCCGCACGATGACGATTTAGGCGTTGATCTCGTTTATGACCGCAAGATCGATGACGACCGCTTTTTACACGTTTACCGTGAACGAGTGGAGAAAGACGGACTACACACCGAACATCTACTCTTTATGGGTGAGGACAACAGCACTGAGTTTATCCCGGTCGATGAAGAGGAATCGAAACAGCTACTTGGTATGAAGGATCTCAAGAAGGTATATAAAGGGCGTAACCGTCCATTTGTTGTGTATTGGGCAAACGAAAAGACATTCCGTAACCCGCTAGGTCGTAGTTGTCTTAAAGGCATAGAGGGGAAGCAGGATGAGATCAACTGGACATTGACGCGCTCGGCCATAACCTTTGAGCGTAATGGTAAACCTCGTATTGCAGTGAGCGAAGAGGTATTCAGCAGATTGGAAGAGTTAGCGGCTCAACGCTATGGAGAGGATAACCCGGAGAAGAAGATTGATCATCGCGATTTAGAGATAACAACGTTTGATGATAACGGAAAAGCGCTTGAGATCATTCAAATTGATACGAGTAAGATCGGTGACATTGAGACTGTGCGCAACCTTATGCAGATGGTTCTGTCAGAAACGCGTACAAGCTCGAAGGCAATTGATTACTACTTAGGTGAGTCAACTGGTACCGCATCCGCTCAAAGTGGTGTAGCGAAATTCTACGATCTTTTAACATCTATTCTAAAAGCGGAGCAGATTCAAAGCGAGTACATCTACTTCCTTCAACAGCTCTATGAAAACATCTTGTGGCTCATGGCGGAAGAGGACAGCGCAGTTATGATTGAGGAACCGGACATTGCAATTCGCTCTATGATCCCAATTAGCCGCAAGGAATTACTAGAAGAGAACGCGATGGCTTACGAGAAAGGCACACAAAGCCTTGAAACGACCGTAAGGAACTGTAACCCTCTGGCATCAGAAGAATGGATACAGCAAGAGCTAGAGCGCCTAGAAATGGCATCTGAAACGCCTAATACATTCGGTGGTGGCACCTTAGCGAGTTACCTTGATAACCGCGACCAGCCGTTGACGAGCGATGAAGAATGAACATTGACCAACTCCTACGCTACTTCTCAGAAGCATTAGAGGACATCTATCGTAACGTCGGTAGTGTAGAAGGTTTATCGACCGACAGAGGCGCGCAGGAGCTTATACGTTCGATCTCTGACACACTCGATAGTTTAGGTATCGCCATTGAAGAAGTCTTGCCTAACGAAATCTTAGAAGCGTACACGTCTGGTTTGATTACAGGTAATGCGTTGCTACGAGAAGAGGGGTTGGCGGTCGCTGTCATTGCGAAGAGTGACCAAGCGGTTATTCGTCCCATTCTACAGCGCAAGTTACACCGAGAGGCGTTATTTGAGATCACAAACAGTGGATTGGAAGACATACGAGCTTCGCTCGAAGTCGCAAAGAGTTACGTGACCGCAGATATTAATCAGGTCAGACAGACGTTTAAAGATGATATGGCGCGAGGTTCCATTCAAGGTGATCATAACCGTGTGATATCCGCTCGTATCAGTCAGAGGCTTAAAGAACATGGCATTGTCGGACACCGCACCATTGATGGAAAATTGTTACCAATCGACTTCTACGCTAGTACAGTGGTTCGAACGAAACTAAGGGATGCTAACACGAAAGGAGCTGTCAATCGCTACACTGAAAACGGAGTGACAACCGTCAAGATAAGCGGTCAGGGGCAAACGTGTCAGGTATGCGCTCGGTATCAAAACTTAGTCGTGAGCTTAACAGGTGAGCATGAAGGGTTTGCGTCAATCAATGACAACAATATCAAGCTACCGCCGTTTCATCCGAACTGCCGTTGTACTTGCAGGCCTTACGTGATGGAATACAAGACACCTCAAGAAATACGAGAAGAACAAGAGCGGTGGAAGGCGTTTGATCCTGTAAAGGATGTTCGCTCTCCTGCTCAAAAGAGAGCGTATGAGCGAGAACAGAAACAACGCGTACAGCGCAATGCAGAAAAAAAACAATACGCTGAAATGGTCATGTTGCTAGGTGATGATGCCCCTAAGACATTAGGCGCCTTTAGACGTATGAAGAAAGTCAACTCGCTTAATTTTCGAGATAAGAAAGCAGAAATGCGAGCAATCAAACGAAACGCAAAAGCCTCTAGTGGATAGTGGCTTATTTGTCGTGTCAAACCGTGCTGCGACACAACGCAACATTAACCATGTACGAGTAAATAATGGGATCGCGCACCAGAAGCGCAGATGAAAGGAGAACGATTATGTTTGCTAAACCATTGTTTGAGAAAAAAGCGCCACGTTTAGATATGAACCTTCAAATGTTTGCTGAGGATAATAACGATGATGATTCAGACGACGATCAAGGAGACGATACTCCTGACCTCGTTGAATTACTGAAGAATCCAGAGTTTAAAAAACAATACGAGGCAGATATGAAGGGGAAACTCGGGAAGCGTTTGAAAAAATACAAGGACGTTGACCTTGAAGAATATGAGCGCCTTAAACAAGAAGCTGCAGGCAAGAAAAGTACGGACGACGAAGAAGATGATAATAAATCAGATTCCAAGTTGGACGAGTACGGAAAGCGTCTCGCCCGCGCTGAGCGTAAAGAGAAGAGGGCAGCGGTCAAAGAATACGCTATGGAAAATAAGTTCAACGCTAAACTCGCAGCTAAGCTTATCAGTATTGATGAGATCGAATTAGATGATGATGGCGAACCAACGAACTTAGAGGAGCTATTCGAAGACCTAGCAGAAGAGTTTCCAGAGTACTTCACTGAAAAAGAGGAGGAAGAGGAATCTTCTAAATCTGGTTATGGACCAGGAGTGAAACAAAAGAATAATAGTAGAACGAAAAAGCCAGATGGTTACGAGGTTGGTAAAAGTTCTTACGCTCGTATCCAAGCAAGACGAAACAAAAATCGGAAAGGGGAATAACACATGTCTTATACGTTAAAACACGGCCGTACTGAATTTAAAGGCGGTATCAATATCCTCGCTTCGCGAGATTTGCAGTGGACTGAACACGGTATTACGCTCGATGCAGAGCATACAGGAGCGAAATACTTACCTGTTGGCACGCCAGTTTGTCGGAACCTTGATACTGGTAAATATGAGGTTTATGCAGATGGTGAAGGCGGAGAGGCGCCAGAGGGTTATGATGATTTTGCGTTATTAAATGTTGATGTAAACGTTGATGGTAAACATGACGTCATCATTGGTGAGGTACTTATCAAAGCATCAGTTTATGAAGCAAAGCTTCCTGATACGGTAACAGAGAAATTCAAAGAACTTACAAGACCGCTTATTCGCTATATAAATCACATCTAAACGCCAAACAAGGCGTATTTTTTATGTTTAAAAACGAGGAGGAAACAAAATGCCAGGTATTACACACTTAGAAGAATTCCAACAGCCAGCGCTTCGTGCGTTGGTCGATGAGTCGGAGCAAGATGCTCCTATTTCATTTGCTGATCGCTTTTTGCCAACAGAGAACGTGTTCTCGCGTAACTTTGCTGGTGACATCATCAAGACAAATAATTTCCTAGCCGGTTACATCGGGAAAGGTTCAGAACCACCGACCGTTGATCGTAATGAAATTGCTTCTTACATGGGTGAGATTGCCCAGTTTGGTCTACAAGACATCGTAACGTATAGCGAGATCGAGGCGCTTCATGAGGCGCAAAATAATGCTCGCTATCAAGATGCAATTGACCGCATTACGGTTCGTGCTGTAGATATTGTTGATGCAACGCGCCGCCTTATCCAATTGGCGAAAGCTGAGGCGCTTTGTAAAGGGGAGCTATCCACTAACCGTAACAAGATCAAATTTGACTTTGACTTTGGTATTCCTGCTGAAAACAAAGTAGCTCTTACAGGTGGGAATGACTTTAGTTCACCTGACTTTGATATCTTAGGCTTCTTAGAAGAGCAAGTTCAAGCATATTCCGATTTGAATCGTCGTCTTCCTGAAACCATGTTGATGTCGCGTCAGGTTCTGCAAATGATGCTAAAGAACGAGCAAATTATTGCAGAGGCTGGTCGATCAGAGGGTTCTAATCGTGCGTCTCAAGCAAATTTAAATAACGTGCTACAGGAATTTGGTTTGCCTTCAATCGAGGTAGTGCTAGACCGCGCTATAACGTATAAGGATAACGAAACTTCGGACACTCTTTCGAATGAATTCCTACCGGTTAACCGGATTGTTATGGCATCAAGCGGAGCAGGTAAATACCTTCTTGGCCCGACACTAGAGAACAACTTTCAACCGGGTATTTTGCTAACAGCAGAAGATAAGAAAAAACCTGTAATGTCTGTAGTTGAAACAGTTGGTGCCGGGTTCCCTGTACTCGAAAACCCATTCTTAGTTAAACACTTGGATGTATTTACACCATAAGGAGGTAACACATGTCTAAACATACAGTTGAAGTATTAGATGCCATTGTTGATGGAAAAAAGAAAGGCGAAAAGCTGGATATTGATACAAAGTCAGCGAAGTACCTTGAATCAATCCATTATGTTAAAATCATCGGACCTGTGAAAGAAGAGATTAAGCAGAAGGATGATGAAAAGAAGGAGGATTCTGATGCCGAAGCCGAGCAAGGGGACTCCGAAGGACATGAGGCTCAAGAGAAACAAAAGGAAAAAGGGCAGAAAAAGAAGTAGGTGATTGGAATGGATTATGAGGCTATAAACGCTTATCTCGCTCAAATGCCCTTTACAGCCTTATATGATGAGTTATCCTCTGATGACAAGGTAAAGCATGTGTTCAATGCGCAGGAGGTACTTAAAGCGCACTACCGTGCTTCACTTCTGTCTGAACGCGCTGTAGCCTTACAACTCTTGTACATGCTTGAAGGGGAAGAAGAGGAATACGCTAAGTTGCGAAGACAAGGGGTATCCTCTTTTTCTACTAATCGCGTTACAGCTTCAATAGGTGGTAGCGAGATTGCTCCTGAAGTAAGATCATTGCTTAAGTCTAAAGGTAGAGTGGGGCGGCTACAATGAAACCTCCTATGAGAGACGATGTAGTCGTCATGACAACGCAGTTAGACGAAAATGGCAATCCTATCACGGACAATCGCGGTCGCCCTATAGCACCTAAAGAAACGCCGGCAAAAGCGCGTGTCACAAACAAAGTTAGGGTCGTGCGTAACCGTCAGGGTGTGGAAGAGAAAACGAGTATTGAATTTGACTTACCGCCTGATGTTGAATTCGGTTTCGACTCAACCATTTCGTATACAGACACATTCGGCCAGGAGCGCAAGGCTCAGGTTGTTAACTGGGAAGAGTCAACGAACCTTAGCGGATCGAAGGTCTATTTCAGGACGGTGTACGGTGGCTAGGCGCGATTTTATGAACGTTCAATGGCGAGGGTTGAAAGAGCTTGAAAAAGAGTTTAAGGCAATGCCTAAGAGGTTTGAGCGCGCAGCCATTCAAGAGCTAGGCAAGTACAGTTCGTTGCTGGAAGAGGGAACTAAAGCACTTGTACATCATGATGAAGGGGATTTAGAGGACTCTATCTCTTTTGATCCACCGAAGAAAAAGGGACAAGGGTTTGAATTTGAAGGTGGTTCTTCTTCGAAGTACGCTTTAAGAAGACATTATGAACCTCCTAGAATGGGTGTACACGACAAGTTGCCGGGCGATAAATATTATGTGAGCGGTAAGGGTAGACGAACACATAATAAGCCTGCTTTTCGTGGAGAACGACCGGGTAGGCTATATATGGAGCGAGCTGTTAGAGTGACAGAAAGGGACTTTCAACAGACAGGTGATCGAATTTTAAGACGGACGATCGATAGGGGGCGCAAATGATTCAGCTATGGATGATGGATGAACTAAAACGTGAATTGAGTCACCTAAAATGGACGATCGGGCAATATACTGCTTCTGATCATACGGGGACGGTTTACTATGAAGGCGGTCGTTCTCCTGCAAAGACTGAAACGCGTATGCGCCTCCCTAACTTCATGGTATGGATTCGTTCATCTGATTGGGAGTATGCGGAATATGCAGCGCAAAAGACCTTTGACCTTTTCCATATGCGAGGGCAAGATGGTCGTTTTGAAATACAAATTGAACAAGAGGTGAAAGACGAGGTGTGGCGCGAACGCTACCTCGTTTTTTTGATGTCCGCTATCCAAGATCCCATTGACATGGGTGTGGTGGATAACATAAATACGTGGTCAATTAATTTTGACGTAGAGCTAATTAAACTAGAGGAGGCAATATAATGGATCCGAGTAAAGCGGTATTTGGTATGGCTGACATTACAGTTGGTGAAGGTTCAGACGCTTTAAATTTTGATGGTAAAACACTTATCCAAGCAGAGGGTGGGGAGTTAACGCTTACGCCTGAATTAGAGGATATTGTGGCTGCGGATTTCGGTAATACACCCGTCGATCAACGAATTGTTGGTTATACAGGTGAATTAACGATTGTAGCGTTTGAAGAGAGCTTGAAGATTCTAGAAGCGGCTATGAGTTACACAGATTCGGTAGAAAATGAATCAGGTGAAAAGGTGGGTATCACTGATGCAAAGATCGGTTCATCTATGCGAGAAAAAGCGAAGCCGATTCGTATACACCCACGCGGTCGTGAAGATGAAGAAGTTGATATCACCATTTACAAGATGGCATCAACGGGTGATTGGAGTCGGGCGTTTGGTAATGAGCAAGGGAATATCACATTGACATTCTCGATGTACCCGCGCGATGGAATGGATGCAAACAAGAAAGGGAATTTCTTTTACGTTGGTCCAGTTGATCCAAACGCTACTCCCTAATGTCCCCCAGCCGGAACCGGATGAGCCGGACGGGGACTTAGACGAGCCAATTGAAGAAGAGGAATAATAAAATAGGGGCTTCTGCCCCTCAACTATTAGGAGGCATATAATGGCGACAAAAGTTACAGTAATATACAAAGATGACAATGGTGTAGTACAAAAAGAACAACATTCAGTAGAGGATTTAAACTTGTTTCAGTTTCAAGAATTAATGAAAGTGGTTAAGGATATCTTCACTAAAGTAGAACAAGACAGTCAATTAAAAGAGTTATTCGGGGAACTGTTTAACGCTGAGGAAGAGGGCGAAGAAGCAGATATGGCTTTCATTGCGAAGTTAACAGGTTCATTTGATACGTTGGCCGTTTATCTACCTGAACAAGCATTTAAACTATTATCCATCCTATCAGGCGTGGAATATAAAATCTTAGTACAACAAAAAGCAATTGATGCATTGGATATTTACGATGCCGTTATAGAAGAAAATGATATCGAGAAGCTGTGGAAGCGCGCAAAAAAGTCTTTAGCTGGAACCAAGGCCAAACTTACGTTTATCCAGTTGGGCAAGAAGGTAGCGGGAGAGAAGTCGAAGGCGCCAGCATAAGCGAAGCCTTCATCATCAAACTTGCGCATAAGCTTGGTGGTCGATCTGAAATTGTTAACGGCAAGGCTGTTGAGTTATTGAAGTTTATGGACATGGCGCTCGAAGAGGACGAGGCAAAGGTGGAAGAGAAGAAGTTGGCTCTATACATGGACCATGTGTCTCGAATTAACGCTAGACAACCGCAGGATCGCAAAGAAGCGAATGCGCAACGCGACTTTGTGAAAAGCCTTGAGCCAAAGAAAAAGCAAGATACTGCGAAGGTTTACGAGTGGGACGAGGAGCGCTTGAAACGAATGGCTCTAGATTAAGGGTGTCTTATTTTGTCGAATGAATCCTTTTATATAATGAATCACGTATACTACTACTAATAGACTAGGTAGAGGTGATCGTGATGTTTAAGAAAAGCGAAGAAAAGATTGCGAAAAAAGAAGCTACTAGGATAGCAAAGGAAGAGAAAAAAGCAGAAAAGAAGCTTTTAAAGCAGCAAAAGGACGAAGAGAAAACAAGGAAGATTGAAGAAAAAATCAAGAAAATTGATGAGAAGCTAATGGAAAAAGGCGGTTACACAAAAGAAGCTATCGAAGATATGTGGACGCCCGATCCTGGTAAAAGCATTCGGGAACAGTTAAAAGACCAGTCCGAATACGAAGAGAAAAAAGTTAAGTTAGATTATCTTGGCGGGCACCCTGAAATACCACCAGGGAAAATTACTTTGTCACCTAGTAAAAAAGAAAATAATATAGTATTTGGAAATACCAGAGTTGAAATAACCTCTCTTAGTTGGGATGAGAAGGGGAAGCGTTCAGCGGGAAAGGCAGCAGCCGGCGCAATCGTTGGTGGTGTTTTAACAGCTGGTGCAGGAGCAATTGTCGGTGCGGCAATAGGTGGAAGGAAAAAAGATGACTCTTTAGCTGTAATGACTGTAAAAGATGGTGTCGTTGAATACACTTTGTATTTCAGATGTGACAAAAAAGAGTACCCTAAAGTTGTTGCGTTAGTTAAATAGAGAAGCTTCCCAATTGGGAGGCTTTTTATTATGCCTTCTTCAAGGAGAAAGGGGGAAGTTGATGGCTACAACAGTAAGAGAAATGCGTATGATGTTTACCGCTCAAGCTAAAGGGATTAGAGCGGCTATGAAAAAGGTTGACTCAGACATAAAAGCATTTGCAAAAAGTACCGTCGGTGCAGATAAATCGATGGCAGGAACAAATAAGTCCATTAGGACATTTGAAAGACAGATAAAACGCGCAGATGGTACAACAGTTAAAATGACTGGTCGTATAAACCGTCTAGCAAGAGGGATGAAAAATGCCGAAGGGCAGACTCTTAAATTAGGGAATCGGATGACAGACGTCTCTGATTCTACTGGAAGAGTAGCGAGTGGAGTTAGTAACTTAACTCGAATCACATCGAGAAATATTCCTAGAGTAGTGCGGGCAACGGACACTCTCAAGAAATCCATTGACGGTACCGCAAAATCAATACCGGCTGTTAAAAAGGGTTTAGATGAAACAACAAGAACATCAGGTGTTGCATCACGGGAATTTCAGCGCTTTTCCACTAATACAACCAGAGGTATTCAAAGTATAAGCGGAGCCGCTCTATCACTTAATAACCGTTTAGCGGATGTAGGTGTAGGCACAGGCGAGATGTCAAGGCAATTCGGAAACGCTCAAAGGCGAATGACGCAAAGTATGCAAAGCTTTTCTTCTAATGCACAGTCAGGCTTACGATCAGTCAGTGGTGCGTCTCTTGCTTTAGAAAACCGATTAACCAATGTAGGTATCGGAACAGGATTACTTTCAAGACAGTTTAGCGGGATGCAACAGCAAGTTACGCAAGGGATGGGACAAGCTGTTAAGAGTACGGATCAGGCTACAAGTGCAGTCGGTAGGTTTAGGAGAGGGCTATCTAATGTATTGGGTGGCGCAAGAAAACAACTTACTGACTTTAACAATGGATTGGTTAGTGTTTCAACTAATGCAGCTAGAACAGGTTCTACAGTCGCAAACGTTGTTCGAAATTCTATAATAACCCCTTTTAGAGAAGCTACTAACGTTGTAAAGGGATATGCAGCGGTATTAGGATTGTTAAGTGCTGGCTCTATGGCTGGAACTGGAATGAAACGTCTTTCAGCAATTGAGAATGCAAACGTATCTTTAGAAGTAATGATGGGCAACGCAGAGGATGCAAGTGCATTTTTAGATGATGTACTAGATTTCGCTAGAACCACACCTTTTGCATTTCCTGATTTAGCAGAAACGGCTAGAAACTTAGTTGCTTTTGGTATGGACGAGAATAAAGTTATCCCTACAATGCAAGCAATCGGTGATGCGGCTGCAGGTTCAGGTAAAGGAGCAGAAGGTCTTAATCAGATTGCAAGCGCATTTGGTGATATGCAAGTTTCCGGTACGCTCAGTATGGATCAAATAAACAGGTTAGCGTCTGCTGGGGTTCCTGCTCTTAAGATATTGGCAAATCAAACGAATAAAAGCGTAGATGAAATGAAAAAAGAAATTTCATCTGGCTCCATGTCTTCAGTAGAAGCGATAGATGATCTAGTTGAGGGCATGCAGAATGGTACCGATGGCGTTGCTGGAGCTACCGCAAGCATGGGTGGCTTAATGGAACGAATGAAAGACACATGGGTTGGTTCTGTTGATTCAATGAAATCGTCCATATCTTCCAATATGGCAAATTTAATGGAACCGATTAAACCGGGTTTGCAATCATTTATGAGTTGGTTTGGAAATTCATTTGGTAATATGACTAATTTAATTATGGATTCATTTCGCATGATGAAACCCGCAGCAAAACCACTCAACGACACTTTTCAAGACATAGGTACATTTTTGTCTGGTGATTTTTTGAAGGTGTTAAAAGATGTTGGACAGGCTTTAAAACCAATAGCTAGCATAGTCGGCATGACATTAGTGGCGGCTTTTTCGGCTTTGGCAATTGCGCTGAAAGAAGTTATAGGACCGTTAACTAGTGCCATGGCAGATACGAAATTATTTGCACCACTACTAGCTGGTTTAATAACATATTTAGTCGCAAGTAGAGTGGCTTTCGTAGCTCTAACTGTTGCAAAAAAAGCCAATAGTGCCGCAATCGCCATTAATACAGCGCTTCTAAAAGCGAATCGCGCTTATTGGTTAGCATTTTCTAAAAGTGGAAAAGGAGTTCGTGGTGTTTTAGTTGGGATGACAGCCGGAATGCGAGCGCTGAACTTAACAATGCTTAAAAACCCATATGTGATTATTGCTGTTTTATTGGCATCTTTAGCAGCTATTTTCTATACTGCATACCAACGTTCTGAAACATTCCGAGCTGCAGTTGATCGCGTTTTTGAAAGTATTAAGGTCGCGGCGTCTGCCGTTGGAGATTGGCTCGGGACAGCAGGCACAGCAATACTTACGTTCTTTTCAGATTTTGGTAAAGCCTCGGCTGAATGGTTTAAAGACAGCTTCCTTGTAGGGTTGAGTAACGGTTTTGAGAGCGTTAAAGGGTTTTTCAGAGGCGTAGGTCAAGGATTTGCGAATGTTTTCGGTGAAGGCATGAGAGACCGTGTTTCATCGATATTTAGTGGATTCACAGATTCATTAAAAGCGGGTTTTAGTAGCGTGGGTGGAGCACTATCAATGGTCGCTCCAGCTATTGCGGGATTTGGAACAAGGCTGTTAGGTCTGACTGGACCTGTTGGAATCATAATTGGGATTATTGTTAGTTTAATCTCTACTTTCTATCGTTTGTATCAAACGAATGAGGGTTTCAGAGAGGGCATACAGTCAGCTTGGAACGGAATAAGAGACACAATTTCATCGGTTATGACAGCATTGAAGCCGATTTTCGATGCTTTTAGAAATGCTTTCAATGATGTTTTATCTGAGTTAATGCCTGAGTTGAATAAAACAAAAGATACGATCCAAGACAGTTTCGGATCATTAAAACCAGTTTTTGAGGAGTTAGGAAACTCATTCAAAAGTATAGGCGATGTCTTTAGCGAAGTAGTTGAGATTGTTTCTACGACAGTAAGTACCTTAATTCCATTAGTCATTCCAATTATAAAACAACTCTTCTCTACATGGTTAGAGATCCAACAGACTGTTATCAAAGCAATCATGACAATTGTATCGCTTGTATTGCCGTTGTTTCTTGATGCCGTAAAAAAGATTTTTACACAGATCTTTAGTTTTGTTCTAAAAGTTATTCCGATTATCTCTAGTATTATTGAGACAGTCGGACAAGTGATAAAGATAATCGCGACAATTATAATTCCGACTTTACTAAGCGTAGTTCAGAAGCTTTTCCCTGTGATATTAGCAGTTGTTGAGAAAGTAATTACAACAGTAGTAACTGTTTTGACAGTGTTAATTAAAGTGGTTCTCTCAATCATTCAATCTGTTTTACCTGCACTCTTATCAATAGTACAGAAGGTATTTCCAATTATAAGAGTCGCTATTTTGGTTGCAGCAAAGATGATTGAAAAAGCCTTAAATGTAGTTGTATGGGTCATTAATAAAGTGTTGGTACCGGCAATCGAATACATCCTTAAGGTTGTTCAAATTATTTTTCCTATTATCGTTGGTGTGATCGAAGGTGCTCTTAAAATAATCATTGGTATCATTGATTTCTTTGTTGCTCTTTTTACAGGTAATTGGAAAGGGCTATGGGATTCAATCAAGACTATATTGAGTGGCGCGTGGACAATAATTAGATCCATTCTTAAAGGTGCTCTCGATATGGTGTTATTGAACGTGAAAACGTCGTTCAATGCCATAAAAGCCATAACATCTACTGTTTTTAATGCGGTATGGCGTTTTATTAAAGCGGTGTGGAATACAATTGCTTCGTTTGTTGTTAATACCGTTAAATCGGTTTTTAACACTTTTAAACAAGGCTGGACGAACATTTTCAACACCACAAAGTCAATTTTTAACGCAGTTCGAAACTTTATTACGTCATTGTTTAATAACGTCTTTAACTTTTTAAGAGGTTTAGTATTGAAGATTTTCAATACAGTCAAACAAGGTTGGATCAATATATTCAATAACACTAAATCCATCTTCAATTCCGTATTTGCGTTTCTTAAAAACATATGGCAACTGGTCTTTAATACGATTAGAAATGCTGTTATTAACATATACAACCGTATTAGAACGACATTTAATAACGCGAAAAATATCATATCTTCAATATTCAATACCGTATTTTCATTCATTAAAGGCATCTGGAAGCGGATTTACGACGGTATTAGTAGTCGTGTCACAGACATACGGAATGGGATTCGCGATGGTTTTAATACTGCGAAAGATCGAGTGTCAGGTATTTTGAATGACATGTGGACGAACATCAAGAATAAGTTCACTGATATGGTCAATTTAGCAAAAGGGCTTCCTAAGCGAATTGGTGACGGTATAGGATCGATGGCCAGCAAAGTTATGGATGGTATAAAGAAAGTTAGTAACAACATGTTGGATGGTTTATCAATAGGTGTTAACGGCGTTATTCGTGGCGTGAACTGGGTGCTTGATAAGATCGGAGTAAGCACTAGATTGCCAGAATGGAAGCCGAACTATGCGAGTGCGTCAGGTGGAGGCAATAGAGGACGTCAGCTAAACAACAGCGAAATTCCGCAATATGCTAAAGGTACAGGTGGGCACCCTGGCGGTCTTGCGATGGTCGGTGATGGCGGTATGGAGGAATTGATTCAGTTTCCAAATGGACGGCTGGCGATGTCTCCTGACTCAGATACCTTAGTCAACATGCCAAGAGGTACCGCTGTCATGAGTGGTCCCGATACGAAAAGCTTCTTAGGTTCCCTGCCTCATTACAACAATGGCGTTGGTAAATTTGTATCCGGTGCGATTGATTGGACAAAGGACATGGGTGGACGTGCTGTAGGCGCTGTGAAAAACGGTGTTGGTGCCCTAAAAGACAAAGCAATGGACGTATGGGACTGGATGGCAGGAGGTGCTAAGAACCTCATGAATAAAGTATTAGATACTATGGGCGTTGTCGCTCCTAGCTTCCCTGGTGGCATGGGTGAGATGTCAAAAGGGGCTTTTGGTTATGCCAAGAATAAGGTCATTGATTATGTGAAAGGCTTACTGCCTGACTTTAGCGCAGGTGGCGGAGGCAATGGTCCGGGTTGGCCGTCTCCATTTAGAAAGTCATCTTCCTTTAACCCGGCTAGGCGTCATCCTATCACGGGTAGAATACAACCGCACAATGGTGATGACTGGGCGGCGCCAAGTGGTACGCCAATGCCTTCACAATCCGCTGGTCGAGTCACAAAAAGCGGATGGGGTACAGGATACGGAAACGTCATCTATGTACAGTCAGGTGGCGGCTTAGAATATCGATATGCCCACAACAGCCGTAACCTCGTATCTGTTGGTGATATCGTCAGACCGGGGCAAACGATTGGTCTTGTAGGTTCAACTGGTGACAGCACAGGGCCACACGTACACTACGAAGTGCGACGAAATGGCAGACCGCTCAACCCTTCTGGCTTTGCGGATGGCGGTATTGTAGACATGGCTCAGTTAGCTTGGATTGCAGAAGGTGGATGGGCAGAGTCGGTTATCTCTCACGATCCAGCGAAACGCGTAAGACAAAAAGCAATCTGGAAAGAGACGGGTGATAACCTTGGCTTCACAGACAATGACAGCAAAGTGGTTAGCTTGCTGCAACAGCTTAATCAGTTAGTTGGACAAGGCTTTGAAGGGATGCCTGATGAGCTTGTCTTAAACGTGGATAGCAGATCATTAGCGAGGTCTATCGTTAAGCCAATCAACCAACTGCAAGCAGATATGGCTATGAATAAAAGCATTATGAAGGGAGGGGGAAGGCGATGATTGTTACAGTAGAAAGGCTAGATGGCACAAAATATGTGCTGGATGAGGAACTAGGGTTGATATGCTCTGATTTCATCATAGACTCTCCCTCCCCGGTAACAGAAACCTCTACAAGACCGGGTGTAGATGGTTATGCCGATCTAGGCACAACATACGAAGGGCGTACGCTGTACGCTCGCTTTTACTTAACCGGCGTTAATAACTATCATTATGCAATGCTACGCTCGCAGGTGTTTCGAATTTTCGATAGCCGAGAGGAATTTATTGTTTATACAAGCGAAGAATCACGAAAGAGGTGGCGTGTGAAATGCGCTGCTTCTTTTTCTGTTAATCGGATTGCGGGACCTGTTGGGGAATTTGAGGTACCGTTCATATCGAAAAGCCCCTATGCTGAGTCTCTAGGTACGCTTAGAAACGACTTTACCTTTCGTGAGGATGTATGGGCATTCGGGCAGAATATACCGCTTGGTGTGCCTCTCTCGTACGAATTTACGCAACGACGATTTAGCGTATGGAACCTGGGTGACACAGATGTGGATGGACGTCATGATTACCTACGCATTTATTACAAAGGCGCAAGCAACAACCTCACGATTACGAATCGGACAACTGGCGAAGTATGGCGGTACAACGGAACAAGCAATAAAAATGACACCATTGTCTTAGATGGTGTTTTTTCGCGTAAAAACGGATCTTCGATTTTTGGACAAACAAACCGTAATGTCATGACGTTAGCGGTAGGAGAAAACATATTTGAAATAACGGGAACAAGCGGAGCTTTTACGATTGAATTCGACCTCCGCTTTTTGTATTTCTAGGAGGGATTACATGTCAGGTATTAACGATCAGGTAGGCCCACGGCTTTATCAAACACTTGAAGATATAACAGGATTGCATAAGGAGTCAAAAGAAGCGCGTGAGCGATCACAAAAGGCGGTAAACACCGCCAATGATTCCAAGTGGCAATCTGAAATGACGAAAGAACAGCTAAAAAAAGCAACTGAAACTGGAACGCCGATTGAAGAGGTCGGAGCAGCTAAAGTAAATACCGTTACCGGTGAAACGTATGATTGGTATCCTGATCGATTAGATGGTGACTATAGAGCAGTTACCGGACAGTTGGCACAAGCAGGTGAGGAAATTAATAGGGCTAAGACGGATAGAAGAGGTGCAAATTATAGCACTCTTGGGGAAAGGTTAAACGATCAACAGACAGTTTTACCTCTTCATGGTCGTGGCATGTTCCATTTAATCGCACATAGAGGGTGCACCATTGGAACACCTGAGAACACTATCTTCTCGCTTAGTAGGTTGCGGAATTTCGTTAAAGGTGTAGAGATTGATGTTCAATTAACTTCTGACGGGGTGCCAGTGTTGATGCACGATTTTTCTGTTAACCGAACCACAACTGGTAGTGGAATGGTTGCTGATATGACTTATAACCAAATTAAGTTATTAGATGCAGGCATTAAGACGAATCCTAATGCAGCTAAAGTTCATGTTCCTAGTCTAGAAGCATATTTAAAAGCCTGCCGAACCTTCAACATTCGTATGGTCTTAATAGATCCAAAAGGTACAATGAACGAACGATACAACAAAGCCGTTCAACAAGCTATTTTTAAAGCGAACATGCAAGATCGTGTCGTTGTTCTATGCAGGTCAATATCCGATATGGATCAATTTAGACAGGTTGAAAAACAAATGAATGTAGGTTTTCTTGGAACAGATTCAACGAATATTGAAGAAAGACTTAATTGTTTAAAAAGGAATAAAGGCGTGTTGTCTTTTATTTCTCCGGGACAATTAAATAATAATATTGAAACGGTGAAGATCTTACAAGCAAATGATATCTTGGCTGGTGGTTCAATCGAAAACGCACCTCAAACGGTTGAGAATCATATCATTTCGAACGGACTAAGCATGGTTCTATCTGATGCTGTGAATTCTTTGTCCCATTTAGTGGAGGTGCGTTCTTATGGGTAATTTGATTAAAAGCGGATCTTTTGATTCGATGCGATCGGATGGCGCTCAAATCGGTTCTTTAGTCTATCTAGACGCTGATAAAACGAAAATCAGAATTTCAAAAGGTCAAGTAGTTGGACAAAAATGTATGACGTATTACTTCCCTTCCATCACCCATGGCTCAGTTTACCGAGTACATGTACTCGCAAGAAAATACAGCGGTGCACCGAGAGTATGGTTCGAATTCTTTGATATTAACACTAACCGAATATTAAATACGAATCCAAACTGGGATTATGTAGAGATAGACGATAGTGAAGATCTACGTTTATATACATTAAGGGTCACGCCTGACCATCCAGCGATTAAAGTGTTGGCACTTAAATTTGGATTCTTTAATAGTCCTACATTAGGTGGCGAAGCAGAGTTTCACGAACCTTTTGTTACTGTTGAATCGTCTAATTATGACGGAAAGATGCTTGAATCCCAAGTTATCGCAATGGGTATCGTTGGTTATGACGCAGGGAGAGATGAGTGGGGCGCAGTCAGACTAAGTGCGAATAGTTATAGGAGTGTCACACATGGCATTGAGAGTATGTCATGGGACAAGGAGACAAAGCTATTCACAATAAGGTATAAACATGCCAATGTGTTTAGGGACGAAGACAGCCCTACGCCAATTGGTACTGCTTATACAAGAGGAAAAATTTATTACGGATCTGTTCCAAGTCGTTTACTAATTCCTATTTTGCACTCCACAGGGACGCATGAGTGTGTTTATTGGTTTGCAGATAAGGACGGTATAGCAGCAGATCCACAAGAATTAGGAGAAAATGCGTTTATTTCATTAGAAGTCAAACAATAGGAGGAGCTATCATGCCATTTTTAATGGATGTAACAATTACAGAGTTTGGTAAAGAACTTGAGTTTAGCAATGCGTTTCATGAGGTTTCCCGGATAACCGCAACCCATTCTTCAACCAATTGCACGCTAGAAATATACGAGGATTCGTCAAAACGGAATTTCTTAGGGAATCGCTTTTTTACGTTCCCGACTGACATGCGTTTTAATGCGCCACAATCGTTTCAACAGTCTTATAATTACATTTTGGGATTAGATGAATTTGCTGAAGCTATATTGGTTTCAGAAATTATATAGCGATATTGAGTATTTAGACCTACGACATGTATTTTTATTAGAAGTCGCTTTCTGATATCTTTAAAAAAGGAGGCGAAAACATGGACAAATTATCAATTTTAGACAATGCGACAGATTCATTTCAACATGGTATACATCATTTATATGAGTATGTTAATAGTGGTAATGAGATTACAGACATTAAACAAGCAATAGTAAATCTTATTAACAGCATAGACTTATTCGTTTTAGAACGACTTAGAATGAAAGACGAAGATGCTATTTATGCTAAGCAAAAAAATAAAAGCAATGATTCAAGTTACCGAGCAACAATTCACGTTGGAACTGCATTTAAAATGTTAGAAGAAGATTTGAGTTCTAAATTGACTGAAGAAGAAGAATCCGCATATAAAATTTTGAAAATCTTGAGGGATTCAGCAATACACACAGAGTTTGCCTATGGTGAAGATAGTGACGAGAATGTGATTTTCTTATTGCATTTTATAGCTAGGTTTATTGATGAAGAGTTGGATATTACAATAGAGGATCTACTAATCTCTGCAGATTATGAATTTTACTTAGAGCTTATCGAAGGTCACAATTATCATGATGTGGTTACAAATAGAATTGAACAAGCTAGAAAGCAAGATATTTTGAGAGAGATTTACTCTATGGAATATGAAAGAATAAAAGATGGAGGTCCGGACGCGGTTTTAGAATTCCCTTGTGATGATTGTGGAGAATTTACGGTGGCGGCCAACGAACTCTTAGGTGGTGAGCAAGGTGAATGTCTATTATGTCATTACAATCATTCTGTAGCTAAATGTGATAAATGCGAGTACATTATGAATTTTGACAACGAAGGACGAGAAATGTTTGAAGATGTGTACTTTTGCGATTCTTGTTTTGATCATTTTAATAGACAATAGGACGCTACTGTCTGGTAGATGTCGTTTTATATTGTTGAAGGATTCCCCCTTCTTTTGTCGTATAATGGAAGATGAAAGAGGGGGATAATGTTGGCAAATGACGTTTTATTTGAACTAGAGAAAATTTCTTTTTTTCAAGAAATAAAGAAAAAAGCAAAAGAGCGAAACTTTATTGTCGAAGTGTCAGATTGTAGTCATAAAATTGATATTGCACTGGCTTCTCACTATGTTGATTACGCGCAAAAAATTATATCTATTGAAGTCCCTTTTAACAATGTTGAATTAAATGCTTTATTTGTTCACGAACTTATACATGCAGAACTTTTTTTAAAAGGATTTCCGCGCATTCTTAGATATCCAGATATAGAGATTCCGGAAAGTCTAGACTACTGCGCTACGATGATTGAGAATATGGCTCATCACTATTATCTTTACCCAAGATTACAAGAGTTAGGTTTTAGACATTCTTACGCAAACGAATCATGGATTACAGATAAGGTTTTCGGTTCTCAAGGCGAATATATAATTGATCGTGCGCTCAATATATTAGAGTGCGACTACAGAGAGCTAGGACTCCCTCCAGATGTAGAAAAATTCTTAAAGAACAGAGCAGATTATTCACTTTATAGAAGGTTTAAGAGGTTATACAAAGGCTCAGATACACCAAGGTTGATGAGGACAAACATATTATCAATTATCAGGGAAATTAGTAATTTTAATAAAAGGGACAACAGGAATAATGAAATTAATAACAAATCTTTCAGAGATACGTTTGATAATTATTTCTATATACCTGTTAAACTGAATGATCAAGAAAAGAAATTACAAGCAAATAAATTGTTTAAGATCACACGTGAAGTTGATCAAAAACATCATAGATTAAGACTTCTGACAAACAACGAAGTAGTAAAATTATTAAATGGGGATATCTATTCTAAAGATCAAGCTCGAAACTTTCTAGACAACAGCTCCGCTGGTGAAATATATAGTGTATGATTTAAAGATTTTTCTAAACTTTAGCATTCCTATTAAGGAATGCTCTATCTTTGAAAGGAGGTCCCATGAAAAAAACTGATCCAATTATTATCCAAACTATGTCCGGTGTGTTTGAACCACTCACAGGCACCTTTGCAGAGGTAGCAAGAGAGACCGACGATGGCGAGAAATTTTTCTCATTCAGCATCCAAAAGGACGAGAGAAACGCTCACCTGTTTGATCTCCTCTTACCAAAAGAAGCAATCATATTCGAGAACGAGCGCTATGTCATTGATCCCTATGATCATGATCCGCTTGGAACCACCGTTGTAAAGTCCATAGAGGCGCGTCATGAGATATTTGATATCTTAAAGGCTGAGTATCAAACAACCGAAACAACCGGTGCCTTACGCATCAGGAGTGCGCTTGATCTTGCTTTAGCAAACACAGGTGTCGCATATACCTTTGTTGGTGCAGATCTGCCTAGTGAAGACTTTGAAAACTTCGGCCGTGCTTCGGCGCTAGAAATGATGCAACAGATTATGGATCGTTTCGGTGTGCATTACCGTATAAACGGTAGACATCTAACCATAGCTGTTGAAATTGCGCGCTATACCGATGGTCAATTCCGCCATGGTCACAACCTTAAATCGATTCGTGAGCATCAAGACGGATCTGACATCATTACTTACATCGAGGGTTGGGGGCGGATGAACGAGGAGACTGACCAACCGATCGTTAAGACGATATACGAGTCTGAACACAGTGGGCGCTATACCGATCATGAAACTGGGAAGAAACGCTTGTATAAAGCATTCTTTCAGGATGACCGCTTTACCACTCAAGCTGGTATCGATGCAGAGGCGGCACGTAAAGCAAGTGGACTGCCGCACTATCACTTAGAAGTGGAATACGAGGAGTTAGTGGAGAATGGTCTTAAGCTACATGACTTTCAATTAGGGGACTATATTTGGGCCATACATGAAAAGATGCAGCTCGATATTCAAGCGAAGATCATTTCCGTCGAGCGTTACCCATATGAAAACAGAAGTCCCGTTGTCGAACTGGGCTCTTTTCGTCGTGACATCACAGACAAAATCAATGGTCTTGAACAGAATAACAAACGCATCGATGTGTTGAATGCATCTGTTGCGGTCGCTAGACAAGAGTCAATCAACGCTAATGAAGTAGCAAAGGCTGCTCAACAAGCAGTTAGCGGAAACAGTCAAAGCTTAACCACTCATATGAATGATAACTTTAGGCATTTTTCAGAAGCAGACAGACAGAAATTAGAGTTTGGAAGCGAAGAGAGTGCTGCATGGGCATTGAATCAAGCTAGGGATTATACAGATGCTGAAATTTTAAGGCAAAAAGGCTTTACTGATGATCAAATCGAGGAAGTGTACAACATTATCAACCCTTTGCTTGAAAGAGTTCAGAGCATAGAGGAGCGGTTAGATAAATTAGAAGTACCGCCAGAAGATTAATAGGGACCGCGCACACGGTCCCCGACCACCTACCGAGGTATAGGTGGTGAATAAACGAAGAGCTTAATCTTATGCACGAAATGACTCTAGCATACTTAATATATAATTTAATTTTTTCCTAATTAAAGTTTTAACAAAATCATAAATGATAATGAGTAAATACAATATTGAGATTGAGATTGCGGAATTTATTAAACCATTAAATACATTATTAACGCCTTCTTCCGTTAAATTTGAGATATCAATAAACCCAAACGCTATGGCAAATAGACCAATGAATATAGCTATAAAAGGAAAAATTGCCGGTGAGGAAGGTGAGTAATCCTCTAGTTTTGCTTTAATGTGAGCAATACATGCTTCAAGTGATACTTGATCCTTAATGAAAAAATTTTTAACTTCATTTTGGTCTGATATTAAGTCCCGATGTAATTTCGTAAGTGATTTTAGAGTATAATCACTAATTGATAAAATGGGTTTTTGATCTTCCATTTTTAATTCTATCTTAAATTCTGTAATATTAAAATTCACTTCAAACCACCCCCTTATCTTATATCGGGTAATTGTCGAGTGTCATCAATAAAAGATTTTGGTTATGCCAAAATAAACTAATCTATTGTTATTAACTAAGGAGGTGAGTCATGAGGAATGACTTGAAAAACCTAGACGCTTTAATTTTGTACTTCGCGCTAACTTTAACAGCTAGGGGCATCTGGTTAGTAATCGTATCAAATGAACGCTTTCTCGCATCAGAAACATATCGGTTAATGAATGGTCTAATCCCTCAGTGGGGTTGGGCTATTTTAAGTTTAGCAGGAGCCTTACTTTTGTTTCTGGCTATGACGATTAAATGGCACCGCTATATTTGGCTAGTAGTTGGTGGATTGTTAGCAGCATTTATCTATTTGCTACTGGCCTTAGCCACGTGGGATGCGTCTAGCGTATCAATACTGACGTTTATACATGTTATAAGCGCGATTTTTTGTTTATCTATTGCATGGATGGGAGGAGACGACTGGTGGAAAATGAGAAAATCAGCGCGGAGATTAGAGAATTTGTCCGAAAAGAGGATTCAAAAATAAACAAACGCCTTGATGATTTCAACACCATGTTTATCCGGCAATCCCATGAGAACCAAATAGCAATGCTTGAGGTATCAAATGCTCTAGGGGGGCTTACAAAAGCCATTGACGGTATGGTGGAACAGACAGGCAAGAGAGAGAAATATGTGGATGGAAAGCTAGAAGAGCAGGATATCGCTTTGAAGGAGCACGAAAAAGCAGTTGCCGACCTACAGGACACTCGCAAAGATCGGCATGAACGTAATCGAAACATGTATAAATTAATATTGTCGTTGCTTGGAAACACAGCCTTTATAGGCTTTTTATTTTGGCTTTTAAGCAAAGGTAGCTGGTCACCGTTTTAACCCTCGTTGTGAGACTCAACGGGGGATTTTTAATGAGGAGATGATTTGAATGGATAAAGGAACAAAGGTACGGACAACTGTCTTGTTTTTAGCGTTAATCAATCAGTTTTTGGTATCAGCAGGCTTAAACCCTGTACCCGGTAGTGAGGAGCTATGGGGTGAAATGATTGCATGGGGTATTACTGCAGCTGTTGCTGTGTGGACATGGTTTAGAAACAACTATGTGACATGGAGAGGCAAAAGACAAAAGCAAGAGTTAGTTAAAGCCGGACTAGCGAAGGGAGATAAATAAGATGACAAAAATTGATGATATCCGTAGTCAAACTCAAAGAACAAATGGAACAAGAAAACTATCGGCTGTAACCCATATCGTAAGACACCACTCAGGAACCACAACAGGGAATATCTTGACGTTCTGGCGTTATTGGAACGGTACGCGAGGATGGGGAACGGGTGGTTATCATGAAATTATTCTCCGTGATGGCACTGTCCAGCTTTGTTATGATCCAAACGAGATTACAAACGGTGTAGGTGGAGCAAATAACTATTGCTACCATATTTGTGTAGTAGGTAATGGATCGTTTACAGAGGCGCAAGAAAAAGCATGGGACGAGCGTGTGGCTTACAATATGGATCGTCTTAACATCAGTGTCGATAATGTGAAAGGTCATAGAGAAATGCCAAATGCTTCTACGACTTGCCCGGGAATTAGCATGGATGCTGTTCGTAATCGGATTAAAGGAGCGGTTGAGAAACCTGCAAGTAAACCTTCTAAGCCGTCGATTGGCAAAAAGTCCATATCCCAAATGGCGGACGAAGTAATCGCTCAAAAGCATGGTAACGGGCACGATAACCGTCGTAAATCATTAGGTATCAGTGCAGCCGAGTATGAGAAGGTTCGCGCGGAAGTTAACCGGAAATCAGGTCTAGGATCATCAAAGCCAGCACCGGCCAAGCCTAAAAAGAGCATTGCTCAAATGGCTACGGAAGTCATCAACAATCAACATGGCAATGGTCATGATAACCGTAGACGTTCGCTAGGTATTTCACAGGCTGAATATGAAAAAGTGCGCGCTGAGGTTAACCGTCGTGCAGGTGGCGGAACAAAGAGTCCTGCTAAATCCATTGACCAGATGGCTAGAGAGGTGATAGCAGGTAAGCATGGAAATGGTCTGAGGCGCGTAGGAAGTCATTAGGCATCTCACAGGCGCAGTATAATCAGGTGAGAGCGAGAGTTAACCAGTTAGCGTAATTATGATATACTCACCTAATAACATGTAGGGTGTGCGTTCGCGTGCGACGCGCATGCAATCCTGTTAAAGGTGAGGCATGTGCAAAAAGACCTTTACTCTTTGGAGTAAGGGTTTAATTTATTTTAGGGGTATCGCAATCGCAGATGAGGGAGAGTAAGTTGGCATAAACAAAAAAGCCCCGACTCGGGGCTTATCTAAATTAAAGAGGCTAATTATGAGCTAACTTTACACTCATTAATTTTCCTCAAGACATGTTTTATTTGTTGTTGCCTATCGAAAATTACAGTTATTTCTCCAAATTCATCCATTTGAATAAGTTGAACCTTCTCATCTTCATCAAAAGTATAATAAGTTGTCACAAAATCATCGTCGTCGTAAAAATTAACAACAATTTCAAAACCACGCATTGTTGTTTTTTTTAGAACATCAAGATAACCCTCATCATTCTTAAGCGAGAATAACTCGTTAGGTGTAACAGGATTCAGGTAAGTTGTTTCCCACAAAATTTTACGCAAAGTTTCAATCATTTATATTCCTCCTTAAGATTTTCTATCAAAAATTTCAAGTGCTTAACTATTCTTCCAAGTTCTTCTTGGGCGTGCATATAATCAGATAGCTTCCATTGGCCTCTTGAACCAAATTTGGCATACAAAACATCATTTAAATAAACTGATATAATGCCTGCGTTGTCAAGTTTCGGTTTATTGATAGTTGCTTTAAAACGCTTATTAACTTTGAGGTCTTTTAAGCAATTATCCTCTTTATTTAGTTGAAATTCAACCAATAGTTCTGCTGGTATATTAAATTGAACATCATCAGAAAATTGTTTTCTTAATGTCTCTCTATATTTTTTCGGATTTTTCAATAGTGGATTAAAAGCAACAGGACTATATTCTTGCTCTGCCATCTCTTTTAAGGAAGCGTCAGATTTATGAGGGAAAATCGCCTTGAGCTGTTCAGCCTTAATCCTTATATCTTCAAGGTAATTTTCATAATCTTTGGCTGCAAGGGTCTGTTCATAAAATTCTTCATCCGTCAATAAAGTTCCTTCTGTTAAAACTTCACCAATTTGATTATCTTTAGGTTGTGTCTTGATTTTTCTAAGTAATCTCTCTTCTTCTCGATCGTTTTCTTTTACTTTATCAATTATAGAAGAGTACTCATGCTCTTTTTGGTATTCACTCCAAAGACTATCAAGACCAAGATCTCTATGAGCGACAACAGATCCAATGTCATCAATAGGTCTAACAGGGTTTTCAACTTTACGAAGTATTCTACCGATAAATTGAGAGTAGGGAGCAAGACTTTTGTATGGTCTAAAAATAGCGGCTACTGAAAGAAAAGGATGATCGTAGCCCTCGCCAAGCATGGCTACATGTATGACTACATCAGCTTGATGAGATTCAACTTTTCTTAACGCTTCTTGTTTGTCCTTTTTGGAGAGTTTACTATGAATTACTACTGTTCGCATACCTGCATCATTATAAAGTTGTTCAACCTTTCCAGAGTGAAAAATACTGCAACAAACAGCTATAATTTTGTGAGGAATCTCACTGTTAAACGTTCGCTTCTTTAATTCTGAAATGCTTGAGTCAACTATTTGTTTATTGCAACCATTAGATAAAGCTACACTTCTTCTAATAAAGTCCTCATCCTTAATTCCTTCCTCTCTTAGTTCTTTAATGGTGTATGTTTTTGATTCGTCACCATCAATTGTAAGATAAACTGTTTCTGGTTTAAGAACAAAATTTTTTAATGTTTTAACAATACCTTCTCTCATAGCGTAACCCAGACGTACATTTACAACCATTTTTCCTTCTATTTCTTTTCTGTCAGATCGGAAAGGAGTTCCAGTGACTTTGAGTACTTTAGCATCGGAAAAGTAGTTTAAAGCATCGGTCCAACTTTTTGCTGGGGAATGATGAGCTTCATCAATAATAATCATATCGAAGAAATCACTATCGACTTTGTTAATTAATGAGTTTTTTCCTTGACTTACTTTGTGTATGTTTAATATAACAATGTTGCTGTTTATTAATTCTTCTTCGTTGGTTTCTTTATCGTATTCGGTAACTACAGGGAGGGACCTCGCATCATTGAAAACTCCTCTCTTTAACCAGAAATTATCTGGTGATGAAGGGTCTAATGATTCTAACACATGATCTTTTATTACCAATTGAGGAGTAATTATCAAAACCCTTCCTTTCGATACACCAAAAGGAGCAATTGCCATTAAACCTGTCTTACCTGATCCAGTTGGAAGAACTGCAACGGCGTGTTCTTTTGACTGGTTAATTAGAAAATGTTCGCATAAGTCAGTATATGCTTTTAGTTGAATACTTCTTAGCTGTTCCTCATTGTCCAAAATATTAGCGTTACTAGTGATAAAGTAATTGTTTGTATCCATCATTGTTACCCCCATAAAATTTTCATCAAAACAATTGTATAAGACATATGCCAATAGTTGTATTAATTCGACAAAAACAGACAATAACTTTTTTCTCTTAATAAATTGAATGGGTAATTAGGGCAAATCAAAAACCCCGCTTCTCAGCGAGGTCTCAAAGGGGCTTTACTTACGATAAAGTCATAGGGTTAATTACATGAACCTGCTTGGGGCGGCAGGGAAACTCATATGTAATTAGGGGAATTATATTTAATTGAGCAAGTACATAAACAATTAAACTTAACTTGAAAGATTTATTTTATAAAGAAAAAGAGCCTATCAAGTAGGCCCTTAAATCTTAGAAAAAATAAATATAGTTTTGTGTCAACTTAATCACATAATTTTAGAATAAATTATAATTTATTCCAAAAAAGTAGTTTAATAGATTATGTGAAGGGTAGCTAGGGACTATATAGTTTTTTATTTTTTCTTATTTTCTTGTTTTTCATTTACATATTCGTTGATTTTATCACTAAGATTTGAGGCATCAATTCCTCTTTGCACTGCTTTTTCAATGACTATATAAAGTAAAAGCAAGAAAACTAACGTTGAAATAATGAAAACTATAATGTTAATTTTAAGCACCTCCAAAGGTCTGATTAACAAATTATAATAAAAAACTGGGAGGAATTACAATTATGAAGAAACTTTTTTCTGTAACACCATTAATAGCTGTGTCGTTTTTACTTTACAGTGGTACTGTTCAAGCTTCTGAGTTTGAAAATAACGAAGGTGTTTTAATATCTGAAGAAGAGTTTAATAATTTGAAAGAGATAGGATTTTCTGAGTTACAAATACAAAATATGTCTCAAGAGTTATTTGATGATAACAAGGATAAAGAATTGGTCTCTGAAACCTCTTCTACAAAGTATATTGAGATGACATATGACACAGTAGGTGACAACCTTGCAACAAGACAAGACTTTCATAATTCACCATCCCAAAAAGAATTAACAGCCGATGAGTATTACGAGCGATTAAATGCCCCTGAATCGTTTAATACCGACACCACATCTACAGCTTATAGAACTCTTACTACAAGCATTCAGACATTCACAGATGATACTCGTTTGAGGAGTGAATTTGAGTGGGATCAAATGCCAGTCACTAGAAGTATGGATGTTCTCTCAACTAGTATTGACAGTACATTCTCACCAGTAAGCGGTTCAGGTTATGGTCAACAATTGTATACAGGTTATAACAACAACACGGGCGAGTTACTTACACAAAACCAAGAATATAATTCAAGCAGCTCTAATTGGATTCACCAATCTCAAGGTTATGCATTAAAAATGAATTTATTTAACGATCCGGGTGGTGCTAATGCATTAGAGGTTTCAGGTTATCAATATTACGAAATAACAACTAATTCAGACGTCACTCCAACCTTAGTTAATGCCTATGGAAATTATGCTCATGCTGATGTTGAAGTAAACCTTAATTATTCTGTAGATCTATCTTTTGGCGGTCCAGGGCTCAGTTTTTCTTTAGAAGAAAGTAGCAATTTTAGTGAGATGACTACTCATGCACAAATGGACTACTAAGCTGTCTATAAGAGTTAGTTGGAAGCACAATTTAGTTGAATTATGTTTATGTCTAAGAGCCTATTTAAATAGGCTCTTAGTAAATTTATACATCTAATCCCTTCGATTCACAATTCTTTTTTGCGGTCATTGAGCAGGTTTTGTAGTTCGACTATATCTTCCTCAGTCGCTTGTTTCTTTACAAAGTTGCGAGCAGTGGAGCGGTTCCGCAAGTAACGGGCGCGCTCTCGATTCTGCTCTTGCCATTTCTTATTAGCCTCTGTCTGTTTACTCATCTCGATCCCTCCTTGGATACTTAAAGAATAAAATCATCCTAACAATGTGTATTACAACAATTATTGCAAAGAAGACCATTATCGCAATATCGTAAGCGTCAGGATTATCAAAATTAACCCACGGGTAAATCAAAAAACCGAGCAGTATTAGCATGAAGATATTAAAGTAACCGAGTCTTTTCAGCATAGAAATTAGTGGATGTGATATACTTTGATAGTAGAGGGGCACTAACCCCTCTGGTTATCACTGGCGACGTTTCTTCTTTGCGGGAGTGCGTCGCTTTTTCTTATCCTTCTTGATCTCGTCTAGGTCTTTCAATCCGCTTGTTACAGCTTTGAAAGCCGTTGCGACAACTCCGAGAAGAATAATGACCTTTTCTACATCCACTACCTCACCTCCTTACTTATATTATACTATCGATAGTATAATGAGTCAAGACTTTTCAGACATTAAAAATGTTTTTCTGTGATTTTTTTGAATTAATTTTTATCATATAAACATCCTAATACAAAGGATGTGCGTGGATGATTTATCCAAAGATCACAAGAAAAATTAATTAATCAAAAATAATTGATTTAACTGTTTAAGTGTGTTATCTTTTTATTAATCAATAAAAGTTGATTTAAGGAAGGTGACTTTTATGAATGCAATCACAAGTAGGTTAACGCCAGATCAACTAACGACATACGAAAAACAATTCAAAGCTTTAGCTGATACGAAAAGGTTACATTTATTAAATTTATTAAGTGTTCAAGGAGAGATGTGCGTTTGTGATTTAACAGAGGAATTAAGCATGCCTCAATCTAAACTATCGTACCACTTAAAAATAATGACCGACGCAAAAATTTTACTGAAAGAAACAAGAGGCACATGGAGCTATTACCGCATTAATAGTGAACATGTGGATTCTATCCTCTCAGAGCAACTATGTTGTATTTTAAAACCGTCTAAGTAGCGGTTTTAATTTATATATAATTAATCAAAAAAAGTTGATGAAAGAGAGCGTGAAGATGATGAATGTACACATTGGTTTAAATGTAAAAAACTTAGAAGAAAGCAAGGAGTTTTATCGAAGGTTTCTCAGTATCACCCCTGCTAAAGAAAAAGATGGTTACGTGAAGTTTTTGACCACGGAACCTAATCTTAACCTGACGTTAACGCAAGTAGATGAAGTACAAGGCAATATTATTAATCATTTAGGTGTTCAAGTTAATTCAAAAGAGGAAGTGTTAATGCATAAGGAACGATTAGAAAAAGAAGGTTTTTTCGCAAGAGAAGAAATGAATACAAATTGTTGTTATGCCATTCAAGACAAGTTTTGGGTAACTGATCCTGATGGGAATGAATGGGAGTACTTCTATACAAAACAAGATCTAAACACAGAGGACAGTACAGTTTGCTGTGTAAGCTAATGTAACTTAAATAAACATACTGCTAATTAGAGACTACCGTTAAGGGTAGTCTCTTTTCTTATCAATCATTTTAATGAGAGGTCTTTAATAAGAGTTTCTTTATTAGATTAAAAACTAAGTAAAACACTACTGATGAAACAAGTGACAGCAAAACAAATTCCACGATTACAAAGCCCCATCTATCACCCGCATTTACAATAGAAGCCCCTAAACCCATTCGTATTCCAGTGGTAAGTGCACCTAAAAACAAAGCAAAAGAAAAAGTACTCATGATTTTTATGACTGTCACTTTAGACACTCCTTATGAATAACCATATTTAATTAGCCATTTAATACCCCTTAGATTGATTCACCAAACTCTTTAAAGATAAAGCCACCAATTAGGCGGCTTTTATTTTTGTTCATTTAGTTGTTGTCTTCGCTCATCAAGTAGCTTTCCTAATTCCATTCCTCGTTTGTATTCGTTTTATTAGATCCGTGTGCGGCAGCGTGAAGGGATTGAGTTGGCTAAGAAAGAAGGGAAATTTAAAGATCGGTTAAAGAAGTTTTTATAGAGGCTAACTTTTTAGTTCACTAATAGGATGGATTATTTCGAGCTAGTAAAACAATTATCGAAATTTAAATAGTTTAAAATGTAATGTTGACATTACATTTAGAAAATCATATCATTAGTATGTAATGTATACGTTACATTTTAGAAAGGATGTAATTCATGAAGCATGGGGTACGAAATTCAGTTAAAGAATTTAGGAAAGAAAAGGGCTTAACACAGGACCAATTAGCTGAAAGTATCTCTGTTACAAGACAAACGATTATAGCGATTGAAAAACAGCGTTACGAACCATCTATTGGTACTGCTATTAAATTAGCAACTGTTTTAGAATGTCAGCTTGAAAAATTATTTTGGATTGAAGGAGAAGAATAAAATGAATGTATCGTATCGAACAAATTTTATTTTGCGTATGTGTATTCCACTGTTTTTGTTTATTAGTTATTTCTTCATTTCGTATTCTAAATTAACATTAATCATTGCTATTTTAGCAACAATTCAATTGATAATATTTGGTCTAGATATTAATAGAAAAGGTAATTGGACTAAGGTGAATCTTCAGCATGACCAACGTACACGGGGTAATGCCTTATTTGCAGGAAATCTTACTTTTTGGTTTACCATTCTCGTTTTACTTATTGGCACGTTGCTAATTCAAAACTCTATAATTTCAATCGCATATCCGAAGTTTATTGGTTTCTTGATCTTAATTAGCTTGATTTTAAGATGGATAATTCGAGACTATTTAAATAATCAGGAAGAAACCGAGGATTAAAAATGAAAAAAGTCTATTTGAGAGAGTTTGAGAGTTACAAAGAAGATTACCAAAAAAGTTTCCTATGGACATTTGTACTTTCAATTATTATTACTATCGTTTGTTTCTTATTGTCTTTTTCTATGGCCGATTTTTTCATAAAACAAACAGAAGTGATTGCTGAAAGTATAGCTAACAATATGGCTGAAATGTCTGGCAAAGAAATAAGTGAACTATCAAATATACAAACCGTTCTTCTCATTTTTTGGAACAATCTTAAAGTAGGTACAATTACAATATTATTAGGACTAATACCTTTTTATCGATTATCCTCCTTTTTTACATTTTTACAATTTAGTGTTATTGGTGTGGTGTTTGGCGGACTATCTGCAATGGGACAAAATGTGATAAACGCATTTATTTATAGTTTTTTACCCCATGCCATCTTTGAGCTTACAGCACTTGTTTATTGTGTAGTAATAGGAAACTTTATAAATAAAAATATATTGACGAAAGTATTTTTTCGTAAAAGGAAAGATTCTGAACCAATATGGAAATTATTAAAGCAATCTTTAAGAAGTTACATATTCGCTGTAATTCCATTATTGTTCATGGCAGCTTTTATAGAAGGGTTTATTACTTCTCGATTATCGGAAATCTTTTTATAATAAATCGTCAAAAATATTTCATAACATAATGGAAAGTCCAAATTCTCTATTTTAATTTGCAGAGAATATGGGCTTTTTAATAATGGAAATTCCTTAGCGTTGTCAATCCGCATTTTCCTAACGGTACCCCAGAGGGGAGAATGATCATTTAGGAGGTTATCTATGAGAAGAGAATTTGAAGCATTTGCTTATCTATGGTCCATTCACGATGCCATTATTGATCGGTATCCTAACGCCAGTAGTCACTATGGTAACTACAATCAAGTTGTTAATTACGCACTCTACAACTATGGTTTTGCCTTCACTAAGCAACAAAAAAGAGACCTACAACACTCGGTCTCCATACGCAACGACATTTGTCATTTCCGTCACATAAGCTACAACGACTTAGTAACACTCAAGCGCTTATCCTCATCGCTTATACCCGCTAAAATTTCTTCCCACAGTCGATCCTCATCTAGATCCTCTAAACGCTGCTCCAATGCTTCTTCAAAAGGACATTTACTCACCTAGTTTGCCCATGTAAAATAACAAATTTCTTTTTATGTCTTTTTTTAGCGTTGATCTCGTTCCACCTACCATGCCTGTGCGTCCTTTACACCAGTACTGCCAATTTAAATACAGATTATCTACTTGGCTTGGTTGATCTTCGACTTTTATGTTTTCTTGTTTAAAGTAGTGCCGCTTAGCAAATTGGTCATCTGCAATTAGTTTAAGTATCTGCTGGTGTAAATCAGGTGAGCGGTCATATATGTTGTGTAGGTACTCTCTCGTTAGTCGATTAATAATGTATGATCGAATACTTACCTCTGGCCGTTCATCGACTGTAAGTGAATCCCAACCGTCAAAAGAAGTTTCTGGTAGTTCCATTTCAATCATCCTTTCTTAGTTGCTTTATTATATGCGAATGAACGTTCGTGTACAACAAGAAAAAAGAACCAATTAAGGTTCTAAGTTAGATTTAATCGAGAAACTTGATCATCATTATAGTCGTTATGTCTTATTAAAATAATTACTATTAGGATTCACCGATTAAAGATATAGGTTATAAGTAGGAGATTAAATTAATATAAAAAGTTGGGGTTCAACTAGTCAATGTGTCTCAAAAACGCTTATTAAAGGATTTCATGGAATCAAGGTATTTTAACTTTGTTTTTTTTATAATCATTTTTATATAAGATTAATGAATTTCCTACTTGGGAAATAGGTTTAAAATCAGGGAAAATAGATTACTTGTTAACTAAAAGAAGTATTGATGTATCAACATACTGTTAAAAAACTAGAGTTGATGCAAGTTTTCTTTCCCAACCTAGCATGTATATCAATTAAAAATCGCTTATGATACGCTTTTAATAGATATAAAAAAACTATTAATTTAGTTTATAAACTATATTTTATAGGAGATGGTTGAATGAAGCGCGCTGTAGTAATACCAGAAATTAAGTATCCCTTTCCAGGTGCAATTAGCAAACATGCAAAAGAGGCAAATTTAATTACATATAACTGGTCAGTTAGCCAAAAAATTTTAGATCCTCTTAGATTAAAGAATTATGATAAGCAAAAAGTGGGTTATTTAGCAGCACGAGTACATCCAACTGGTGATTTAGAAGATATTGTATTGACTTCTGATTTTAGTTTATTATTCAGTATGCTAGATGATTATAGCGACAAAGTGAAAAACGAGATGGAGTTTAAACTTTACATTGAAGAGCTTCTATCAATCTTTCAAAGGGGGTATACTAACAGTAATGATACCTTACTAAGCGCATGGTCAGATTGGTGGAGAAGGTTAAAAAAAGTAACTATTGCTACTTGGAGAGAAAGATTTATCTTTGATGCGACTAAGTGCTTTTATACAATGATTTGGGAAGTTGGCTACCGTGAGAACAATTCTTCTCCTTCATTACAAGAATATAGAATTGAGCGTCAATTCACTGTGAATAATTTGATGTTTGATTTGGCAGAAAAATCAAATCAAAACTATGTACCTAACAAAATTAGAGACGAAAAATTCTATAATACAGTTGAATCCGCTAATAAAATTGTAAACTGGGCAAATGACCTTGTTTCTCTAAATAAAGAACTGGAAGATGGAGATGCTCATAATCTAGTATTAAGAATACAAGTGGAAAATAATTTGACATTAAATCAGGCAATCGATAAAGTGTATCAGATGCATAATGAAGAAATTGTTAACTATACACGATTCGAGCAAGAATTATTGGATACTAACAACGAGTTCCAACATGAACTAAAACATTTTACTTTCGGACTAAGAAATTGTATAACAGGATTTTTAGGTTGGAGTGAAGAATCTTCGAGATATAAAACTTCAAATGTAAAAGAAAAGATAAATTGAAGTAGATTGTATTATCTAAAAATTCAATTCATTAGTGACTTTCCAGACAACAAGCGCCATATAAAAAGAGTCGCCAGTGTACTTACCATATCCCATTGCCCTTATGATGCTTATAGGTGGCGCATTGGCATAAAAAAGAAGCGTCCACATTCGGCGCTTTTTTTTAAAGAGAAGAAACTAGCATTCTTAAGATATTCTACTTTAAATTCAATTTTTTGAAAGCGAGTTTAGCACTATTAAGAACATATGTTCCGTGTTAATATAATTATTAAAGGGATGTCTACCCATTAAAATGCCTTTAAAAGAGGAGATATCGCCCTACAGACATATAGATGGGAAAGTGAGTTTCTTCCTATATAAATGTATGTTTGCTTTATCATTGTTTAAAGGGGTGTCAGCATGAAGTTTGAGGTGATTGCATTTTGGTCGGATAAAGATAAAGAAGGTATGGTTTGCGTGAAGAAAAACGGCTCTATTATTGATTCGGAATTAACCCCAAAAATGAACGAGTCGGAATTTTTGGTGTGGAGAAAGGTGAAATCGCTAGCTTTTCTACATAAATACAATTTAATGGGAGTAAATCCCGTATTAGTTAAATAAGTAATTCGGACAATCGTAACTGTCATACGCTCAAATGAGGAGTGATGACAGTGCGAGTCAAGGTAGTTACTGGTAAGTATACGGACAAGAACATACATCTTTGCTATGATTACCTTATAAAGCGATATAAGGAGGAACTAGAGCGTGATAGCGATATACGTGAGGGTATCGACGGAAGAGCAAGGGAAGAAAGGGTACAGTGTCCGCAATCAGATACAGATGTGCAAGGACAAAGCAGGAACGAATGATGTAATTCAATACGTTGATGAGGGATTTTCCGGTGAATTTTTGGAAAGACCAGATTTAGAAAGACTAAGAAAAGATGTTAGGGAAGGTCTCATAACGAAAGTCGTTTGTTATGACCCTGATCGACTCTCTAGGAAATTAATGAATGCTTTAATTATAGATGATGAGTTTCGAAAAAAAGATGTAGAAATGATATATGTAAATGGTGAATTTGCCTCCACTCCAGAAGGGCAACTTTTTTATAGCTTAAGGGGGGCGATTTCAGAGTTTGAGAAAGCTAAAATAAATGAACGTATGACGAGTGGTCGAAAGCGTAAGGCCATTGAAGGAAAAGTGATAAAGAATAGTCATGCTTATGGATACGATTATGATAAAGAGAACGGCATGTATGTCGTAAATGAAAAAGAGGCAAATATCATAAGGTTTATCTTTGACATGTTTACAAAACCAACTAAAGATATCCAAGGGATGAATGGAATAGCAAAATTCCTCACGGCCAAAGAAATACCTACAAAAAAAGGTGTAGGTGTTTGGCATAGACAAGTGGTAAGGCAGATACTATTAAATGAAATGTACACTGGCACGTACTATCAAAATAAGTTTAATACTGAAGGTATGCTTGCCAATAAATATAAAGCCGATAACAAAATAAGAATGACCATTAGAGATCAGTCCGAATGGATCGAAACAGCAATACCTCAAATAATCGATCAAGAACAATTTGATTATGCTCAAGAACTGCTTAAACAAGCCCGTAGGCGGTGGTCAAAGAGCACTAGTGCAAGGACGTATCTCCTAAGTGGGATTGTAAGGTGTGCCGATTGTGGGAATACAATGACAGGCATATACAGAAACAATTGGGGTACGAAACTCAGGTATTATACAGATGTAAAAAATAGCTCAGGAGCAAAAAATGAAGGTTGTAAGCATCACGTAAGGGCAGATAAGTTAGAAACAACCATATGGGATAAGATAGAAGAACTCTTAAATAATCCTGAGAGGTTGGAAGATTACAAACCAGAAAGTGGTGACACGTTCTCTAAATTTGAAATTGACCAAATTGATGATTTAAAAGAGCAAATCGATAAAGCGAAAAGCGGAAGAAAGAAACTGCTGCAGTTGTTTGCGCTTGAAGATATGGATACAGAAGAAATTAGAGACTCTATTGTTGAGTTAAAAAGTAAAGAGGAACGGTTAAAGAATCAACTTATTGAGCTTGAAGGTAAAGTGAATAATCAAAAGGAAGTGTCCAGTTCGTTTTTAATGTTAGATGAGGTTAGAAAGCGATGGTTGAAAGAAGATACTATTTCTGAGGAAGATAAAAAAGAAATTTTGCGTATGTTAGTGAGAGAAATTATCTTATCGAAAGACGGGGAAGTTTCCATTCAACTTCTTTAAAGGTCTTTATGTAATAGTAATGACATTAGAATCTCATTCTCAATACATCGAGCTGCATAGGTGGCTAATTTTGTTCCTTTACCATCTGAATAGCTTTCAATGGCTTTAATTAAGCCGATTGTGCCAATTGAAATCAAATCCTCTGCGTCTTCACGTGTGTTTTCAAACTTTTTGACAATATGAGCGACGAGACGTAAGTTATGCTCAATTAATAAGTTTCGCGCTTCTTGATCACCTTGAGCGGCAAGTTGTAAGTACTTTTTTTCATCCTCTTTGCTTAAAGGTTGTGGGAAAGCATTATTTTTAACATAGGAAACAAACACAATAACTTCCCTCATTAAGTATGAAACGGCTGCGAGTAATCCTGACATTTGTTCACCTCCACCATATACCTATGCAATCGTAAGCATGTACGTGTCTGTACAAAAAAAATACACGATAATTCTATGTAACGCTTATCATTGCGAAACCATTGCAAGTCTGATAGGTTAAAACAAATAGTTGTTGGAGTGAGTTCAGTAGAAGGTGGAGAAAAAGATGACATTACTAACGAATTATCATCTCGCGTTAACGGCGTCACGGAAAACAGATGAGATGCAAGAATTAATTAGAAAGCAAGGTGGAACAAGTAGCGTGCGTTCCATGCAAGGCACAGTGATTGAGGACAAAACAATTGTAAGAGCGATGATTCGCAATGGCTTAAATGACGATGTTGACTGGTTTGTTTTTACTACTGGAATTGGCATCCATACCTTTATGCGTCACGCTGAGGAGATGGGAGTAAAAAAAGCGTTTGTTCAAAAATTAAATAACGCAAGAATTGCAGTTCGAGGCTACAAAGCAATTGCTGCATTAAAGAAAGAAGGTGTGTCCTATGAAGTGACATCAGAGGATGGTACAACTAAAGATTTACTTACTAAATTAAGTGTTTTTTCGTTTCAAAAAAAGAATGTTGTTGTCCAACTTTATGGAATTCCATCACCAGAAATAGATCATTTTTTTTCGGATAAACAAGCGACATTAACAACGTGGCTACCTTACCACCATCTCCCTCCAGAAGAGAGTGTAGCGGACAAATTGTTACATGAGTTAGTGATTAATAAAAAGTATCAAGCGGTTTGTTTTACATCTGCATTACAAGTAAAAGCGCTTTTTTCCTGTGCTGAGGATCGAGGGCTTGTAGAAGAAGTCATAGCTAGTTTTGATGAGGATGTCATTGCGACGGCGGTCGGAAAGGTAACAGCAGAGGCTTTATATGAATCTGGAGTAACGAAAGTCGTGTATCCTGCTAAAGAACGAATGGGGGCAATGATTATCCATTTAGGAAAATACATAGCTTCTACTAGATAAAAAATCCGTTGTCTGTTATAGACGACGGATTTTTTATTCTTCTTCTTTGGGCTTTTTAGTGACCTTCTTTTTCTTTGATTTATCTATTTTTTTCTGTTTTTGTTCTTCTTGCTTTAATCGTTTTCTTTCTGCCCGTTCCGTCTTAGTTTTGAATTGACGAAGCTCTGCAATTTCTCTTAGCAAGCGTCGTTCTTTAACTTCTTTCTTCAAGTGTTCATGTCGTAATGCTTTAAATAGAGAAATAACCATTAATAGCATAATGATTGAAAAGGGAAATGCAACGACAATCATCGTATTTTGTAACCCTTGCAACCCACCACTATAGAGAAGTACAGCAGCAGTGGCTGACATGAGAACGCCCCATAGAATTTTTATTTTTGTAGGGGGATTTAATGATCCATTCGTTGATTGGCTTCCTAGCACATGAGTAGCCGAATCAGCGGATGTTATAAAGAAAACGGCAATTAAGAAAATGGTAATATACGATGTAACCGTACTAAATGGCATGGCACCTAATACACCGAACAAGGCCTCTTCATCAGCCAAATTGGAGATCGTGGTTAACCCTTGAGATTCAAAGGATATCGCTGTGCCACCTAAGAAAGAAAACCAAACAAAGCCAAGTAGAGATGGTACAAGCAACACGCCAATCACAAACTCTCTTAGTGTTCTACCTCTTGAAACACGGGCAATAAATGTTCCGACATAAGGAGACCAAGCCATCCACCAAGCCCAGTAAAATAACGTCCACGCATTAATCCATTCACGATGTTCAGAACTATTCGGCGCAATGGTAAAACTTAATTCAGGTAAAGACTGAATGTATTGACCCAGTGTATTTGTAAAAAGGTTTAAAGAATATAACGATGCACCAAAGATCATAAAAAATAATAACATAAGCATGACCAAAACCATATTCATGCGGCTTAACACGCGAATGCCTTTATCAATTCCTGTACTGGCAGAAATTAAAAATAAAATAGTAACGATGACAATAATCGCAAGCTGTAGGCCAAAGCTATTCGGTATATTTGTTAAAAAAGATATTCCGCCATTCATTTGTGCTGCACCAAAACCGAGTGTAGTCGCAATACCTGATAGTGTCGCTACAATAGCAATGACATCAATTGTCTGTCCCCAGAAGCCTCTTGGATCAATAAGTGGTGAAAGAGTGGCACTAATTAAGCCAGGCATATCCTTGCGAAAATTAAAGTAAGCGAGGCAAATAGCGACAATGGCATATATTGCCCAACCATGAAAACCCCAGTGTAAGAAAACGTATTTAAGCGACTCTAGGGCTGCTTGACCAGTAGCTTCATCTGCGGTAGGAGCATCAATGGCATAGTGAGCTATAGGTTCAGCGGCTCCGAAAAACAGTAAGCCAACACCGAGTCCGGCACTAAATAAAAAGGCGAACCACGTTAAGTAGCTGTACTCTGGACGATCTTCTTCTTTTCCGAGGCGAAGCCTTCCAAACGGGCTAACAATAAAAAATAGGCAAACCAACAAGAATATAGTGACAACAATTAAGTAGTACCAGCCAAAGAAAGTAGCTATAAATTGACGTACAGTCGCAGTGACTGCTTCAAGCTGGCTAGGAAAGAGGATGCCAATTGCCACAAAAACAATTAAAATGCCTAGTGTCCAATAAAATACGTTTGTCAGTTTACCGGCGGTCTGTTTTTTCAATGAAAGTTCTCCTAACGTAAATATGTATTAATGGGCATAAGCAGATTATAAAGATCTATAGCTACAATGTCTAATTTTAGTACGTTCAGAATAAACGATTGGTGATTATGGTTATCTATCCCTTATTATTGTACGATTTTTGAAATCGATTCAACTAAGTAGAACGCAACAAGAATTTTTTCAAAGACTTATTAGAAATTAAAAAAACCGAATGAACGGTCAATTTTCATACGATTGATAGAAAATAGGTGACACCTATTTTCTAGAACCATGGTTTCTACACAAACACTATGGTTCGTTTAGACATAGAATTATATAGCTGTTTTTCTAGCAGCAATAAAAGTAGGAGGAGCTAAAAAATGGATTTTTTTAATTGTAATAACGTTCAACGTTTTTCGAGAACTCCTAGAAACGGTGGAGGCTTCCTAGATGGAGTCGCAGGACCAACAGGACCAACGGGACCGACAGGACCAGCAGGTGGTGGAACTGGTATAACAGGACCAACGGGGCCAACAGGACCAACTGGACTAGGGCTAGACAGTATCATTCCATTCAGTGAAGGTATTCGTCCTAGTTTAGTTGCTGGAGATTTTGTCTCTTTCAATGGAAGTGTTTACCGAGTTTTAGTTGATGCACCAGTTGGGGATCCTGGAACCTCTCCTGAATATGAACTTGTGATTGGCGATGGTGGGACTGGAATAACGGGAATAACTGGTCCAGCCGGTCCAACCGGCCCAACAGGATTAGATGGAGCAACGGGACCGACGGGATTAGATGGAGCAACGGGACCGACGGGATTAGATGGAGCAACGGGACCGACGGGATTAGATGGAGCAACAGGTCCAACAGGATTAGATGGAGCAACGGGACCGACGGGATTAGATGGAGCAACGGGACCGACGGGATTAGATGGAGCAACGGGACCGACGGGATTAGATGGAGCAACAGGTCCAACAGGATTAGATGGAGCAACGGGACCAACAGGATTAGATGGAGCAACGGGACCGACGGGATTAGATGGAGCAACGGGACCGACGGGATTAGATGGAGCAACAGGACCAACAGGATTAGATGGAGCAACGGGACCAACAGGATTAGATGGAGCAACAGGACCAACAGGATTAGATGGAGCAACGGGACCAACAGGATTAGATGGAGCAACGGGACCGACAGGATTAGATGGAGCAACGGGACCGACAGGATTAGATGGAGCAACAGGACCAACAGGATTAGATGGAGCAACGGGACCAACTGGCCCGACAGGCCCAACGGGTCTTGGATTAGATGGAGTAACGGTATTTGATCCAGCAACGGCTCCGGCGTTAACAGCAGGAGAGTTAGTATCGTTTGACGGATCAATTTATTTAGTGTTAGTAGATGCCCCAACAGGTACACCAGGCACATCAGCAGACTTTGAGTTAGTGCTTCCGGGTATTGGCATAACCGGCCCAACCGGAGCAACAGGGCTAGATGGAATTACAGGTCCAACCGGGGCAACAGGGCTAGATGGATTGACGGGTCCAACTGGTGCAACAGGATTAGATGGATTGACGGGTCCAACTGGTGCAACAGGATTAGATGGATTGACGGGTCCAACTGGTGCAACAGGATTAGATGGAATTACAGGCCCAACTGGTGCAACGGGACTAGACGGGGTAACGGGTCCAACCGGTCCAATTGGTCCAACCGGTGTTGGTTTAGATGGAGTGACAGTATTTGATCCAGCAACGGCTCCAGCGTTAACAGCAGGAGAGTTAGTGTCGTTTGACGGATCGATTTATCAGGTGTTAGTGGATGCCCCAACAGGCACACCAGGCACATCAGCAGACTTTGAATTAATTCTGCCAAGTATTGGTGTAACAGGTCCTACTGGGCCAGCTGGTCCAACAGGTGAAGGGCTGACAACGACTTATGCATTTGGTACCAACGGTGGAACGACCATTGCCGTAGTATTAGGTGGTACAACAGTTCCAGTTCCCGATAACCAAATTGTTTCAGGTTTAACAGCAGAGGATGATGGATTTGCGGTTGCTACTGCCGGGACCTACAGCATCTCGTACAACGTTAATCTAACTGCTGCATTATTATTAGGGTTGCGTCTTACAGTGAACGGTGTACCTTTAGATTCTTCTGAAGTATCTCCTGGTGTTACTGTTACGAACATTTCAGGTAATGTTATTACTACTTTAGCGGCTGGTGATGTAGTTGAGATAGAGTTGTTTGGTTTATTAGGAGCTGCCGTTCTTGTTGCAGGTCAGGGAGCTGCACTAAGTATCATTCGCATTGCCTAACTAACGAAAGCCTACCAAATAAGGTAGGCTTTACATATCATTTCATTCGTTCTAATTAGAAGAGGCGTTTAAACGATAGGCCCAGTGATTTGTCGGTCCGTATCCATGGCCAATGTTTAAAGAATGAGCTATAGCTGCAGCTGTAAATTGTTTGGCTTTCTTTACTGCTTCGAAAATAGGTACGCCTTTTGCCAGTTCAGACGTAATCGCTGCAGAGAATGTACAGCCTGTCCCGTGAGTATGTTTTGTGTCAGTTCTTGGTGCATCTAAAATATGGAATTCTTGACTTTTGCCGTAAAATACATCCGTTGCTTCTCCATTTAAGCTGCCACCTTTAATAACTACGTACTTAGCACCTAATTCGTGTATGATACGCTCAGCAGCTTTTTTCATATCCTCTAGTGTATCAATCTTCATGTCTATAAGATCTTCAGCTTCCGCTATATTTGGTGTGACAATGGTTGCTAAAGGCACTAGCGTGTCACGTAAAAACGAGCGTACGTCTTTTTCTAATAGAGGGTCGCCATTTTTAGCCATCATGACGGGGTCACAAATGTATGGAACATTTTGAAGCGAACCGAGTTTCGTTGCTAAAAGAGCCATCATCTCTTTTTGTGCAATCATGCCGGTCTTTATTGCATGTGGATAAATATCTTCAATAACCGATTGTAACTGTAGTTCAATAAAGTCAATTGGAAGATGGTGTATATCTTTCACACCCATTGTATTTTGCGCTACGATTGATGTGAGGACAGACATTCCATAAACATGTAGTTCCTGAAACGTCTTTAAATCCGCCTGTATACCTGCGCCACCAGTAGGGTCTGTTCCAGCAATCGTTAAGGCATGTTTTATCGGAGTCATTTTTAACCTCCTCCTTTCAAATAAAAAAACGACCGCAATGAGGCGGCCGTTTTGAGCAATTGTGCATTGCTTATCCACTTCCCTACGCTAGTGTTAACTAGATCAGGTTGAAGAGTTAAAGGTTTCCCTTTTCTCAGCATTCAAGCACCCCTAGTGGAATTTAGTATTGGACAGTTAAATCGTTCTTATGAGTTAACTGCGTCTTTAAGTTGTTTACCTGGCTTAAACGCAGGGTTTTTAGTTGCTGGAATTTCAATTTCTTCTCCAGTTTGTGGGTTACGTCCTTTTCTTGCAGAACGCTCTCTCACTTCAAAGCTACCAAAGCCAACAAGTTGCACTTTGCCTCCGTTTACTAATGAATCTGTGATGCCTTCAAATACAGCGTCTACTGCTTTTGATGCATCCTTTTTAGAGATTTCTGCTTGTTCGGAAACTGCATTAATCAGATCTGTTTTGTTCATCTGTAAAAACTCCTTTTCTTTACATAGAATAACCTATTATTCTGTTACGCTAGAATAATATGTATGCTTTATATCCGCTTTATAAGCGGGCAGACGTTACTGCCTGCCCTTAATTTACTCATGAATCCTGCTACTGTCAAGTTAAAAGCAGTAATTTTAAGGTTATAAGATAGAAAAGTAGACTTATGAATCAATTTCAGTAAAATTACGCAGAAGCGGTTGTTATACTTTCCTTACACGAATGTTACTAATCATTAATCCAGAAAGACATATCATGAATATAACGTAAAACGTAGCTGGCAACTGTTCCGTAAACAATGTTGAAAAAGCTACTATACATCCAGCTGCTGTGATTGGTAAACCAATAAATTCATTCGGCGAGTCAGTAATATTAAAGCGGGCTAAGCGCAATGCGCCACATAAAATAAATAGAACAACAGCAAGTCCACCGACAAAGCTTAGGGGCATTAAAGTAGCCTGTTGAACAAGAAGAGCAGGAGCGACACCAAATGAGACAAGGTCACTTAAAGAGTCTAATTGCTTCCCTAATTCAGATTCAATTTTCAATTTTCTAGCGACCATGCCATCAAATCGATCAAATAAAGCAGCGAGAGCTATAAATAAGAAGCCATACCAAATACTTCCTTGTAAAATAAACATAATTGCAGTAATCCCAAGTCCTAAATTAATAAGCGTTAACGCGTTAGCGAGTTGCCCTTTAATTTTCTTACGGGTAGAGACGAGTTGATTTAATAAAAACACGTACATTTCACCTCTTTTCGAGTTTATTTACGTGCTATAATACCAAAGTATACCATAAAATGATTAGCAATGAGGAAATAATGTATTAAAGGTGATGAGATGAAAAGGAAAATTTTTCAGGTGAGCGTTGAATTAACCAATCATAAATGGAGTTCTGCACTAATCAAACGGTTTACGATGTCAAGGTTAAGTAAACCCTTTATTCCGCTTTTTATTAAGACTTATAAGATTAATGTTGAAGAAGCTGTGCGACCATATGCGGAGCATAAGAGTCTGCATTCTTTTTTTACCCGGCAAATAAAAATGGCTAAACGTCCAATTGATCAATCGGATAAAAGTGTTGTGTCGCCAGTGGATGGTCGTTGTGAAGAAACAGGTACCATTAACGAAGAGACAAGCTTTGTTGTGAAGGGTCAGACGTATAAGATTGGAGAGATGCTGCAATCAAAGGAAAAAGCTTCTGACTATAATGGTGGTATGTACGTCATCTTATACTTAAGCCCACGGGATTATCATCGAATTCATAGTCCTTTTAATTGCGTTTGTACAGAGACTGTAAGCTTAGGAGATCGTTCCTATCCAGTAAATGAAACGGGCTTAAAATACGGTGTAAAACCACTATCTCACAATTATCGAACAGTAAATTATTTACAAGCTGAAAACGTAACAACTGCTATGATTGAGGTTGGTGCGATGAACATCAATACAATTGTTCGAACTAAATTAGATCCCCAATGGACAAAAGGGGAGGAAGTTGGTTATTTTTCGTTCGGTTCTACTGTTATTTTGTTGTTTAAAAAGGACACATTCACTTTAGAACTAAGTAGCAATAAAGTAAAAGTGGGCGAGAGAATTGGTCTATTGCACATAGAAAAACCCCCTTTGGACATCAAGTGACATACCAAGGGGGTTATTTTTATTCATTCTTTGCTGGTGATGACTTTTCATTATCGTAATAAGGCTTCATTTCGTCTCGAACAGAATCCTTCGACATAGGTATACCAATTCGATAGGCTGATCTCGAAATCAATAATGCGGCAACAGGAGTTGTTAAAAAGACAAACAAAATGGTAAGGAGGATCTTTCCTATAAAAAGCTGATGTTCATAAAGAAAGTATATAAAGGTTGCTGTCATAATCAAAATAACGCTTGCCGTCGCATTTTTTCCTGTTGCATGAAGTCGAGAATACACATCTGGAAAGCGAACTAAACCGATACCGGCAGCTATACTAAAAAGGGTTCCGACAGATAAAAAGACAACAATCATCCATTCAATCGCGGTCAAATAGATTCCCCCTCTCTAAATATTTTGCAAGTGCTACAGAGCCAATAAAGGCTAAAATCGCCACTACGAGAATAACTTCAGTATAAGCCATCGTATCTTGAAGAATCATGAGAATACCAACAAAGCCAATTAACATTAGTCCCAACGTATCAAGTGCAGCAATTCGGTCAGAATGTGTAGGGCCGATCAATACACGGATGATGCATAGTAAAGCGCCAACACACTTTATAAGCAAAAGCCAAGTTAGAATTGTGTCGAACATTATCTCCGTGTCACCTCCAAAATGCCTCGTTCAAACGTGTTTTGCACTGTATTAATAATCTCATCTCGGTTTCTAGCATCTAATGCGTGTACGAATATCACATTTGAATCAAGTGAGAATTCAATGGATAATGTCCCTGGTGTTAATGTCATCATCACTGCGAACATTGTTTTTTCTGTTTCTGTTTCGAGTCGGGTTGGGACCGCCACAATACCCGGTGCTACGTCCATTTTAGGACTTAAAGCGGTCTTCAATACGACTACATTTGCTATAGCAAGCTCCTTTATAAAAACGAGAATGAGCTTTATGAGAGACCACACACGGGAAAAGTAAAATTCATAGCCTTTAAACCTGATCAGTACTAAGACAACGAAAAATCCAATCGTAAAGCCGACCACGAAATCAACAAGGGTGAAGCTATTCTGAAACAGCATCCAAACAATGGCAAGAACGATGTTAATTAATAATTGAAAAGCCATAATGTACCTACTCCTTCAGAACAGATTGAATATAAACGGATGGATTAAGAAGATCTTCCGCAATGACTTCTGTATAAGCGAAAAATGGTTCCGCGAACAGACCGAGAATAATTGTTAAAACAACTAAGGGTGATGCCGCTAATAGTGTTGGTGTAATAGAAAACTTTGCTTGCTCTTTCGTATGTTGAGGCGCTCCCCAATATACGTTCATAAAGATTTTAATCATTGAAAACAAGGTGAGCATCCCAACAAATAGAGAAAGAAAAACTAAGAAGTAGCTTGATTCCTCGGCTGCAGCAACAATTAATGGGAATTTTCCAAAGAAACCACTCAATGGTGGAATTCCAGCGATAGACAAGCCGAGAATCAGAAATGACCATGCTAATGCTGGATGCGTCTTGAGTAATCCGCCCATCTTTTTTAAGTCAGTTGTCCCAGTAATTTTCTCAGTTGCGCCAGACATTAGAATTAAACCGGTCTTAACAATCATGTTATGAGCAAGGAAATAAATAGCTCCAGCTAAGGCAAGTGCAGTATTCAAGCCAATACCCATGATCATGTAGCCAATCTGGCTAATGATGTGAAAAGATAAAATACGCTTATAATTAAATTGTGCAACTGCACCAAGAACACCGAGTAGCATCGTTAAACCACCAAGTACAAGCATTATCGTCTGGTGGGTGAAGCTAATGTCAAATGTAAATACGAGAGTATACATACGAATGATGCAGTAAACGCCCACTTTGGTTAGTAAACCACCGAATAAAGCGGTAACTGCTGTTGGAGGACCGACATAAGAATGTGGGAGCCAAAAATACAGTGGGAACAAGGCACCTTTTGTAGCAAATACAAGAAAAAGTAAAATGGCTACAACTTGTAAGATCCCTGTTTGTTCTACTTCAGCAACTCGTTCTGCCATGTGGGCGAAGTTAACCGTTCCTAAAATACCGTAAATGTATGCGATGGCTACTAGGAATAACATGGAAGAGAATGCGTTAATAACAGCGTATTTAAAAGTTTCTCTAAGCTGGAATTTTGTACTTCCTGTAACCATTAAGGCATAGGATGCAAGCAACATCACTTCAAAAAAGACAAAGAGGTTAAACAAATCCCCAGTTAAAAAAGCGCCGTTTACACCAGTTACTAAATAAAAAAACAATGGATAAAAGTAATAGCGTTCCCGCCTTTTATCAATGGTCGTAAAAGCGAAAAAGAGACAGGTGGCACTAACGATACTAGTTAAAACAACCATAAATGCCGCCAGGTTATCGGCAACAATGGCAATTCCAAAAGGAGCTTCCCATCCTCCAAGCCCAATTGAAAGAGGACCTTCTTTATAAACAAGCCAAGCAATATAAATTGAAACGGTCATTAATCCAACTGCTGTTAATGAGCTAAGAATTCGCTGAGTGAGATGTTTTTTTGCAAATAAAATTAACAACGTTCCCATAAAAAATGGGATAATAATTGGCAACATGATTATATTATTCATCGTCAGAACCCCTTAACTTATCCAAGTCTTCTGTTTTGTTAACACGATAGGTTCGGTAGGCGAGAACAACAAGGAATGCTGTAATTCCAAAGCTAATGACAATTGCTGTTAAGATCATGGCTTGTGGCAAAGGGTCTGTTGCCTCGCTACCGGAAAGATCAACGAGAGGAGGTACCCCTTGTCTCAAGCCTGCCATTGTTAGAAGCAACATGTGTGCACCATGTGAGATAAGCAAAATGCCAATAATAACTTTTAATAAACTTCTGCACAGAATAAAGTAAGTCCCAACTGCAAAAAGAACGCCTATGGCAATAAACATTAAGATTTCCATTATGATTCATCCTCCGCAATTGTTACTGTAGCTGCCATCGCCATCCCAACAACAACTAGATAAATACCAAAATCAAACGGGACAGCTGTTGTTAACTCAACTTCGCCAAAGAATGGTAAGTGGAAGTAATCGAAATACTGAGTAAACAGTTCATCACCGAAAACCGGACCAATGAGACCAACAAAAAGGGATACGAACAAACCGGTTGCTAAAATACCAGGGAATGAAAAACGAATAATCCGGTTCGCCACATTTCGATCAAAAATAAGGTAGATCAATATAAACGCACTTGCAGTCATTAGCCCACCTATAAAGCCACCACCTGGATTATTGTGGCCTGCGAAGAACAGGTAAAAGGAAAAAGCAACGAGAAAGTAAATCGTAATCGTAATGAGAACCCGTTGCATGACGTCATGGGATTTTGAATACTTCACACGTCTTCGCCTCCTTTAAATCGAAGTTTGACCATCATCAAGATTGCTAAAGCAACGATTGCAAGGACAAGAACTTCTAAAATCGTATCGAGTCCACGAAAGTCAACTAAAATCACATTAACCATGTTCTTTCCACCAGCTAACGAATACGAATTCTCGATAAAGAATTCTGAGATAGGAGTGAAATTTGCATCATTTCGAAGGGCAAACGATGCTGTTCCAATTAAGAAAACCAACAGCCCCACACTAACTGAAAGAGCAATGTGTAGAGATTTTCTTACTCTTGAACCTGTTTCTTGTACCATCTCGGGTAAATGTCTGAATGCTAATAGCAAGAGTACAACAGTAACGGTTTCGATTAATAGTTGAGTGATTGCTAAATCTTGTGCACTAAAGACTGCGAAAAGTAAGGCTATTAAGAAGCCAACAACGCCTACAGTAATAATGAGTGGTATGCGCTCTTTCATAAATAAAAGGGCAATTGTACTTAGAATTGTTAAGAAGACGATTCCGTACAAAAACAACGGTGCTTCTTCTGTTTGTGCAAATGAGAGAGTAAAGCTATCAGAACGAATGAAGCTGTATGTTAACAAACTGACTATAAATAAAAGCATGTATGTGAAATAATCTTTTAATCGACCTGTCATTTGAACATTCGTTATCCATTCAGAGCTGGTAGATAACCCATTGAGACTTTTGTCATAAACTGAATTGAAAGGGTCGCGGTCATGTTGCATAAGCCAAAGGTTTTTCCATTTTGGGTAGGTCATGTAGAGTGTTGTTCCGAATCCAATGACACCTAACGACATAAGTAATTCTGTATTTAATCCGTGCCATAAGCTCAAGTTAATGGTTAGTTCTTCAGCAGGCAAATGAGGCAGGATACTTGCAACTGCAGGTTCAATGACTGTAGGGACGAGTAAGTTAGGAAATAATCCTAAAATGATAACGAGTCCTACTAAAATAACAGGACTAATCAGCATGCCAAGCGGAGCTTCATGCACTTCTTTCGAGAAATTTTCTTTATTAAAAGTACCAAAAAACGTTTTAAAGAACAAAATGGCACAATATAAAAACGTAAATACGCTGGCAATCCAGGCAACTGCTAGTACGACAACGCCCCAAGTTTCGACACCAGCGACATTCATTGACGAAATGTGTAGAAGCTCTGTAAAGAACATTTCTTTACTAATAAAACCGTTAAAAGGGGGAATTCCAGCCATAGAGGCAAGTCCAATTAAGGAGATAGTAAATGTCACAGGCATAATGGCCATTAGACCACCTAATTTTTGAATATGTCTTGTGCCGGTTTCATGGTCAATGATACCAACCGCCATAAATAAACTACCTTTAAAGGTGGCATGATTAAATAAGTGAATAATCGCAGTCATAATTGCTGCTGAATAAACAAGATTTTCATCAATCGTTTCACCAGTGAAGGCTGCTGAGCCGAGCCCAAGTAAAACCATGAGTAAGCCTAATTGGCTAATGGTTGAAAACGCAAGAATCCCTTTTAGGTCTTTTTGTCGAACTGCCGAAACAGATCCCCAAATAAGTGTCATAAGACCAGTAACAACGATGATCCAAAACCATTCAGCTGCACCCGCAAAAATAGGTGTCATTCTTGCAACTAAGTAAATTCCTGCTTTTACCATCGTAGCTGAATGAAGATAAGCACTGACAGGGGTAGGTGCTTCCATTGCATCTGGTAACCAAAAGTGAAATGGAAATTGAGCTGACTTTGTAAATGCTCCTAATAAGACTAAAATCATTGCTGGGATAAAGTATGGACTAGCCATAATAAGATCACGTTGATCGATTAGTGCTTGAATACTAAAGGTGCCGGTTTCTAAATAAAGAAGAATAAAACCAGCCATCATTGCAAATCCACCGAAAACAGTGACAAGCATGGACTTTCTAGCACCAAAAATGGATCCTTTGTTTGTGAACCAATAGCTGATAAGTAATGCAGACGACAAACTCGTTATTTCCCAGAAAATATACAGTACGATAAGGTTATCGGATAACACGATACCGAGCATCGCACCCATAAACATTAAAAGGTAAACGTAGAAATTCGCAAGCTGTTCTTTTGTTTTATCAAGGTAAAATATCGAGTAAAGAACAACTAAAACGCCAATACCTGTAATTAACAAGGCAAACAATAGGCCTAGCCCATCTAGATATGCATCGAAGTTAATGTCTAAAGATGGAACCCAAGCCATTTCCTCTACTATGTAACCGCCATTAGCTGTATCTCCTAATCGAAAAACGAAATACAAAAATAATGCTGCTGGTACGAGAATGGTAATCCAGCCAGTGTGTAAACGTTTTGTTAGCGGATAGATAAATGGAATGACAATGGCTGCAATAAATGGCAGCAAGATCGCAAGATGCAGGCTTGACATGCTTAACCTCCTTTATTTACTAACATGAATCTCCGCCATTATAGCGTAAAAAAATTAAAGTTGCACATTTTTTTACTTGACTTTTTGCAAACGTGAATTTCGTATTAAATAGGATGAGACACAACAAAAATAATGAAAAAAATGTATAAGATGTGATAAAAAACGCCACCTTTATAACAAAGGAGGCGTTTTATTATTCGCACGCGAACTAAAGTTTATGTATCAGCGGCTATATTAATTAGCATGTTTAGTATAAGTTGGTATGTATGTGAAGAAAACGATCTTTATTCAAAGACTGTGACGGATCGAGAAGGTTTACAATTGCTCCAACAAAACGATGAGCTATTTGCACCTCGTCAATATATTAAACTTGTTCCAGAAAAGGCTCCGTTAGAAAAAGAGGAAGCGAGGTAGATGCTTCCTTTTTGTGTAGCTATTTTTAAGACTGGTCGTAGGGATGTCAAATACTTAAGAAGTTAATTTTACCCGATCATGGAGTGAACGCTTGTACAATTCCTTGTAAATTAAGTCAATGAAATCTTGGTTTAAATTTAAATCAAGTGCTTTTCGATAGGTTTCAATTAAAAGCTCATCTGACAACTGTTCCATTTTCACTGCCTGCTTTTGAGCAGGTTCACCTCCTGTACAAACATACATACGACCGTAATTGTTTGATTTCTTGTATCCTACCACGTTCCTTGTTGTAGAACAACCGTTCGTTTTATCCACATTCGACCGTGTATAACTTGTGGGTTAATTGTGGGTTAAGGTTGGACAACGCTAATGTACTAATGTTTATAACGTGTATAACGTTATCCACAGGTTTGCTATTTGTGGGTTTTTGTCGAAAAATTTTACCGATTTCCAGAATGCCTCGACAAAGGTCAAGGTTTTATTTGAAATATATGAGTGTAGCAGGTATAGTTGATGTTTGACTACAAGTTTTTTGATTGAAAGAAATGAGGTGCACATGTGTTTGATCGCCTAATGCCTGATCAATATGTGAAGAGTATATATGAGATTGATTTTACAAGTTTAAAAACTAAAGGAATAAAAGCTGTGATAACAGACTTAGACAATACACTTGTTGAATGGCATCGTGCGGAGGCAACGCCTGAAGTACAAGATTGGTTTAAACATTTAGATGAGTATGGCTTAAAAGTAACCATCGTCTCCAATAATAATGAGAAACGAGTTCGTGCATTCTGTGATCCTGAGAAGCGAGTTTTTATTCATAGTGCTAAAAAACCAAGAAGGAAAGCATTTCGACAAGCATGTGAGCGTATGCAAGTAAAGCCAGAAGAGACGGTAGTAATAGGAGATCAAATATTTACTGATGTCCTTGGAGGAAACCGAGCTGGTATACACACTATTTTAGTTGTGCCCGTTACACAAACAGATGATTGGATGACGAAAGCAAATCGAAAAATGGAACGCTTTGTCTTAAGGAAATTGAAAAAACGAGGGCTAGTGAAATGGGAGGATACGAAAAGGGATGAGTAAGAATGAAGAACACTACTTTTGTTCAGGGTGTGGTGTCCAAATACAAACAAGTGAACCGAAAAAAATTGGCTATGCTCCAGCTTCTGCCCTAACAAGAGAACATGTTGTATGCAAGAGGTGTTTTCGGTTAACGCACTATAATGAAATTCAGCCGAGTGGTATTTCAGACCAAGAATTTCTAGACTTAATTCATACGTTAAGTCATAAAGACGCATTAATTGTAAAGATTGTTGATGTTGTTGACTTATATGGTAGCTGGATATCGAGCATAAAGCGACTAATAGGAAATAATACGCTACTTCTTGTAGCAAACAAAATTGATTTGTTGCCTAAATCGTTAAACCGGAATAAACTCCAGCACTGGCTCATGCGTGAAGCGAGTCAACAAGGTTTAAAGCCTGCCAACAGTACAATTATTAGTACCGTCACTGGGGAAGGATTAGATGAAACCATTTCTATTATTGAGGAAATGAGAAAAGGTAAAGATGTTTACATTGTTGGAAGTGCAAACGTTGGGAAGTCTTCCTTTATCAACCAGCTTTTAAAACGACATGGTGATGAAAAGGACCCGCTCATTACAACTTCACATTTTCCAGGCACAACGTTGAATATGATTCAAATTCCACTAGATGAACAGCAATCGCTTTATGATACGCCGGGAATTATTAATCGTCATCAACTTTCTCATTATTTGAGTGATAAGAGCTTAAAGCTTGTGACCCCAACAAAAGAAATTAAACCTATGGTCTATCAATTAAATTCTGGTCAAACCCTTTTTATAGGTGGTTTAGCAAGGTTAGACTTTATTAAAGGTGAGCCAACATCCTTTATTGTTTATGTATCCAATCGCTTAACGATTCATAGAACAAAATTGGAAAAAGCGGATCAGCTTTATCAAAATCATATTGGGGAGCTTCTTCAGCCACCAACCTCTGAAGATGAACAAGCTGTGTTTGATTTCAAAAGCCAAACATTTAAATTAAAGGATGGCTCAGTGGATATTGTTTTTTCTGGTCTTGGTTGGATTACGATTAAAGGTGCAGGGGTAACTGTAAATGCACATGCGCCAAAAGAGGTTGCCATTTCTCACCGTACATCGATTTTAGCGTAACCGGGTTTAGGAGGGGTTTAAGTGAAGAAATTTGCGTTAATTGGACAGCCACTAAGTCACAGCCTAAGCCCAAGTATTCATGCAGCTGCTTATCATGACTTGCAACTCCATGGGCACTATGATCTCTTGGAAACGGCGACTGAGCAAGTTGAAGGCGTCATTGAGTTAGTACGAACAGGGGAGATTGATGGCTTAAACGTGACCATCCCTCATAAAGTGACAGTAATGCCATTTTTAGACGCTATTGATGAAGACGCAAATGCCATTGGTGCGGTTAATACGATAAAAAAAGTAGGCAATCAAGTGATCGGCTACAATACTGATGCTCAGGGCTTTAAAGAGTCGTTACTAGAACGATTGCACATAAAAACTGTTAGGCAACAACGCATACTTGTCATTGGTGCTGGTGGAGCGGCAAGAGCGATTGTGCATACACTTGGTAAAGATGGAGCCGTGTTAACCATCGTGAACCGAACAATAAGTAAAGCAGAAGAGTTGGCAGGAATGTACCCGTTTGACGTAACTCACCTTACGATTGAAGCAGCGGAAATGATATTGAATCAATTTGATATTGTGATTAATACGACTTCTGTAGGGATGTCGTCCTTTACAAATAAATCGCCTATAAAGCTTGACCGATTGGCGAGCTCAACCCTTGTTTGTGATCTTATTTATAATCCGCTAGAAACGATCTTATTAAAAGAGGCAAAAAATCGAGGCAACGCTACACTGAACGGCGTAGGTATGCTCGTAAATCAAGCAGCTTTGGCTATTGAAATTTGGACTGGAAAGAAACCAAATCGCAAGTTGATGGAAGAAACACTGGTAAGAGAAGTAAGGAATTAATGGAGGAAGCTCATGTTAACAAATAAGCAGAAACGATTTTTGAGAAGCAAATCTCATCCCATCCAGCCGATTTTTCAGGTTGGAAAAGCGGGTGTAAATGAAAATATGATTACGCAAATAAATGAAGCACTTGAAGTAAGAGAGCTTATTAAAGTATCGATTTTACAAAACTGTATGGAAGATAAAGAAACGATCACAGCAGAAATGGTGGAAGGTACAGAAGCGCACGTCGTTCAAGTGATTGGTAGTACGATCATTCTATACAAAAAATCGGTAAACAATCCTAAGCTGCAATTACCAAATTAAACGTGGAGGTAAGCGGATGCGAAGAATTGGGTTGTTTGGTGGAACGTTTGATCCTCCGCACCATGGGCATTTATTAATTGCTCAAGAAGCACAACTTCAGTTAGGCCTAGACGAAGTGTGGTTTATTCCTGTTTCAAGCCCACCTCATAAAGTTCGAACAGAATTAACATCCGGTGCAGACCGACTGGCATTAACGAAAGCTGCTGTAAACGGGCATCCTGCATTTAAAGTGCTTGATTTAGAAATAGAACGTAAAGGGAAATCGTATACGTATGTTACTGTGCGTGAGTTACGAGAGTTATATCCGCAAGCCCACTTTTATTTTCTTATTGGTGCTGATATGGTGGAACAATTAGATCATTGGTATAACATTAGCGAGCTAAAGAATATGGTGACATTTGCGGCGTTTGACCGACCAGGTTCGCATATTGATGATGCCACAGAAGTCATACGCATCCCGTTTCCACAAATCGATATTTCGTCATCGTTTATTCGCGAACGGGTTAGGGCTAAAATGCCAATACGCTATTTTGTGCCTGAGTTAGTTAGGAAATTTATAGAGGAGCAATCATTATATGACGGTAACACTAACAGAAGCATGGAACATCGTTCGTCGTCATTTACCAGAGAAACGTTTTAAACATACAGTTGGTGTACGTGATACAGCCATTCGCCTGGCAAAGCATTATTATGTTGACGAAAAAAAAGCAGAGTTAGCAGCCATTGTTCATGATCTTTGTAAATACTTTGATACCGATGAAATGAAGCAAGGATTAGCTACTGTAGGAGAAAACCATTGGGCGGCGTGTGGAAGTGAGCTTCTTCACGCTCCATATGGTGCAATGTATGTGGAAAAAGAACTTGGTATAAAAGATAACGAGGTTCTTCAAGCCATCCGCTCTCATACAACAGGTAGGGCGGCTATGAGTCCGTTGGAGCAAGTTGTTTTTGTAGCCGATTATATTGAACCGAATCGTTCATTTGTTGGCGTAGACCAAGCTCGGAAGTACGCAACCGTTAGTCTTGATACTGCTTGTCTTTTTAGTTTAACAAATACAATTCAGTATTTACTCTCAAAAAGGTCACCTATTCACCCATATACTGTTGAAGCATATAATTACTACACATTGAAAGGGGAACACAAAGATTGAATTCATTTTTAAAATTAGCTGTTCATACAATAGACGATAAACGAGGGCATAACATCACGGCTCTTAACATGAAGGGAATCTCTCCCATTGCAGATTACTTTGTGATTTGTCACGGTAATTCAGAAAAACAAGTACAAGCCATTGCTCATGAATTGAAAAAAGTATTTCAAGAAGAGGGCTTAGAAATTAAACGACTAGAAGGTTATGATCAAGCGCGTTGGGTCTTGCTGGATATAGGAGATGTGGTCGTCCATATTTTCCACAAAGAGGAACGTGTCTATTATAATTTAGAAAAGCTATGGGGTGACGCGCCGTCTGTCCCATTGCAAGAGGTTATTAGCCAATGATGAGACCTGGAGAGTCCGCAACTCTTACCGTAGTAAGAGAGGCTTCTTTTGGCTATTTCCTCTCAGACGGAAATGAAGATGTGTTGCTGCATAAAAATGATGTGACAGAAGCGATAGCGATTGATGATTCTTTGAACGTTTTCTTATATCACGATCACCAAAATCGTTTAAGTGCAACCATGAAGACACCTATCATTAAAGATGACGAGATTGACTGGTTAGAGGTCGTGCAGGTGCGGCCCACACATGGTGTGTTTGTTTATAACGGCATTTCACGAGATTTATTTATCTCTATGGATGAATTTCCACAAGATCGAAGCGAATGGCCAGAAAAAGGAGACCGTTTATGCTGCTCCCTTACATGGGATAAAAAAGGGCGTCTCATGGGACGACTCGTTAAAGGTGCACCAATAACCGATAAAGCCGTACCGGCGGATCAGTCTTGGCTCAATCGTGAAGTGTCAGGTATTGTGTACCACTTTTTAGACGAAGGCGCAGCCATTTATGTAGAAGACGGTCCAATTGCTTTCTTACATCAAGATGAAGCCGATGGCATACCGAGGCTTGGACAACTGATTAAAGGACGTGTCCACTTTGTACGCGAAGATGGACGCATTAATATTACTCAGCGTTTAAAGCGAACCGATCAGCAAGACATTGATGCGAAAAAAGTGTTAATGTATCTAGAGAGTCGACGTAATCAAGCGATGCCCTTAACGGACAAATCAGCACCAGAAGATATTGAGCGTGCGGTAGGAATGAGTAAAGCAGCGTTTAAACGAGCTCTTGGGAAGCTTATGAAACAAAAGCTTATTGAGCAAAAAGATGGATTTACCCATAAAGTAAAATGAACGGAAGATTGATTGCATGAAACCTTATATACATTTCGCGCACATCTATGATCATTTAATGGCTCACGTAGAGTATGACCAGTGGTTAATTTATATGGAAAACGTTTTTAAAGAAAGAAAGGTTCAAATATCAAAAGTGCTTGATGTTGGCTGTGGAACAGGTGAGCTTATGCTCCGTATGCATCAAGCTGGTTTCGTTACAACTGGGCTAGACATCTCGGAGGATATGCTAGCGATAGCACATCAAAAATTACAAGCTGCTCACATTCAGCCGCAACTTTTTCAAGAGGATATGAGTCAATTTTCTCTTCCTGAAAATTATGATGCAATAACCATTTTTTGTGATTCGTTAAACTATCTTGAAAAAGAAGAAGATGTAAAGCGTGTTTTTTCACGTTGTTACAATGCCTTACACAAAAACGGCATTTTACTTTTTGATGTTCATTCCCCTTTTAAAATACAGCAGTTTTATCAGGCTACATTTGCAGACGAACAAGATGGTATTGCCTATATGTGGCACTCATTTGCTGGGGAAGAACCACTAAGTGTAGAGCATGAACTTACATTTTTTATTGAGACGGAGAATGGTCTATATGAGCGCGTCGAAGAGCTTCATAAAGAGCGAACGTTTGACGTAGCTACGTATACAAAGTGGTTGAAAGAAGCGGGTTTTACAGATATTCGTATAACAGGTGATTTTAATCAGTTCGAGCTTCATGATCAAACAGAAAGAATTTTCTTTTCTGCCCAGAAAAAGCAGGAAATGAGCAATTAATAGCGAAAAAGTTAAAATAAGTTAGGAAAACCTAACTTATTTTAACTGAAATTCCTGCGCTAGCTTTTTCTTCTCCGTTGCATATTTTTCTTCAGTTAAACGAAACAATGATCCAAATCCCTCTCCTAATAATTGATCTAAATGAGCAATGCCGACCCCTGTAATACCTCCTGGAACACATACTCGTTCTTGTAATGTTGGAAGTGTGTAATACCCCTCTTGTAACAATTTCCCTAAACCAATTAACATGGATGTCGTTAATTCTGTTGCTTCTTTTTCACCTAATGGCGTCTCTGATACAGCTCCTTCAATAAATCGCTGCGCCATAAATGCAAAAAATGCAGGCCCACAACTTACAATATCAGAAGAAACTCGGGTAACATCCTCATCAATAAACAAAGGTCGCGATATGGATGAGACAAAGGAAATGATCGCTTCTTCATCAGCACTCGTGCAACGAGAACTAAAACTAACAAGGGTAGAACCGGACTGAGCTCGGTTTAAAATGCTCGGGATAATACGGGCTACTTTACAAGGGAAAAGCTCTTCTAAATGGTGAATGGATACTGGGCTCGTTATAGAGATTACTACATGTTCACTTACTAAATAAGGAGCGACTGTTGGTGTTAAACCCGGAATATCCTTTGGTTTTACACAAACGAAAATCCATTTACACTGTCGAGTTAACTCTTCAATATTAGAAGCAATATGAATAGCTGGGTAGGTTTCTTTTATCTTTATTGCTTTTTCAATTGTCCGATTCGTAATAACAATGTCTTCTTCTTTTATTGTCTTCGCTTCAAGTAACGTATCAATGAGCATACTGCCCATACTTCCTGTTCCAATAAAGCCAATCTTCATCCGAATTACCTCCTTTAAGACGTAGCTTTACTCATGTTATGCGCCCATGCTTGGTTAACATTCATACAAATTAGTAGAGGAGGGTTAAAAGGTGAAGAGCCTGTTGCATTATGTAAAACAACAGTATCTACCGATTGTGATCATTGTTGGAGTCGTTATGATGCTTATCTTCTTTCTTTTTAATCGAAGCGATACAATAGCGAACGGCGAAGATGCTTTTGAGACAGACCCCTTTAAAACAATGGACTTAGAGGATGAATTAATAGATGACGTGCCGCTTGTGTTAATGGTTGATGTGAAAGGTGCTGTGAAGCTACCTGGGGTTTATACGTTTACTGAAGGAGATCGAATTGACGATGCTATAAAGAGAGCTGGAGGTTTTACAGAGGATGCTGAAGAAATTCATGTTAATCTAGCTCTTAAACTTCTAGATGAGCAAGTAATTTACGTTCCGGAAATGGGAGAGGCACCTGTTGAGATAGAACAGCATTGGAAAGAAGAAGGGGAGGGAGAGTCTGAAAAAGTCAATTTAAATACAGCAACGATTGAAGAACTACAAGGGCTAACTGGGATTGGTCCTGCAAAAGCTGCGTCAATTGTTTCCCATCGAGAAGAACACGGCCCCTATCAAACCATTGACGATTTGAAAAATGTCAGTGGAATAGGTGAAAAATCTTTTGATTCTTTAAAAGATTTTATAGAAGTGAACTAATACACCATTTGACGCTTTCTTTTATTCATTTTACACTCTTATATATGTAAGAGAAAAGGAGTACAAACATGGAACGAATTTCGTGGGATTTATATTTTATGTCACAAAGCCAATTGCTTTCATTACGAAGTACGTGCCCGAGACTGAAAGTAGGCGCGACAATTGTTAGAGAAAAGCGTATTATTGCAGGTGGCTATAATGGCTCTGTAACAGGGTCTGATCACTGCTTAGATCAAGGGTGTTATGTCGTTGACGGACATTGCATAAGAACCGTTCACGCAGAAGTAAATGCATTATTACAGTGTGCTAAGTTTGGTGTGCCAACAAAAGGTGCGGAAATTTATATTACCCACTTTCCGTGTGTGCATTGCGCAAAGTCATTAATACAAGCAGGTATTTCCAAAGTGCATTATGCCAATGATTACAAAAACCAGCCTTATGCAGAGCAATTGTTTGCAGAAGCAGGAATTGAGTGTATAGAAGTAGAGCTAGATCCAACTGTATTTGATACACTGTTTCACGATAAGCTCTCATTAACAACTGAATTACTACAAGAAGTAGAAGAGCTTGGGATATCAAGTGATCGGTTAGAAGAATTTGTTACAAAAACAAAAACATTGTATTTTTCAAAAGCAAGTGAATAAAGCATTTATCTCCTTTTTATCTGCTATCTCCGCTATTTTATTTGTTGTTCAACTAGAATCTACTCTCGCTTTAATTTTTTTACTCATCGCTCTTGTTCTTTCCTCTTATTCGTTTAGTAAAGGGGAAAGAGCAGCTCCTCTCTTTTTTCTTTTACCTTTTAGCCTGTACCTTTGCTCGACATCTTTTATTGACGACCGTAATGCTTCCTCTTTAAAACCAGGACCGACATCCCTTACTTTTTATGTGAAAGAAGCGCCCTATATAAACGGCAGTCAGTTAACAACAACGATTAAAACAACTGACGGAGAAACCTTGTTGCTAATGGGCTACGCTAAGGAAGAGGTAGAGCTCTATCGTCCAGACATGAGTGTAGGGAACATCTGTCAAGCTAAGGGGGATCTAACGCAACCCACAGTTGCAAGAAATCGCTATGGATTTGACTATCGTCAGTATTTGTATTATCAGCATATACATATGCTATTTCGCGTTACCCAGCTGGCTACCATTTCATGCAAATCAATTGATTTGCAGTCTTTTGTTACAAAAGTGCAAAAGTATAGACATAACGCAACACAACGGCTACAGGAGCAACTACCACCGTCATTGAGTGGCATTGTACTTGCTTTAACATTTGGAGAGCGTCGCTATCTAGCTCCTGATGTCATAGAGGCTTATTCGAAGCTCGGTGTTATTCATTTACTGGCTATATCGGGTCTGCATGTGGGCATACTGACAGGGTCAATTTTTTATCTTTTAATACGAATTGGTATTCCAAGAGAAGTTGTTTTTATTAGTTTGCTTGCGTTTCTTCCTGTTTTTATTATTCTTACTGGTGCATCACCCCCTGTAATCCGAGCAGCAATTATGACGATGATTTACTTTTTCCTCGTGCTTCTTCGTGTACCTATTCATCCTTTTTATGGATTTTCAGCCATTTTCCTTCTTTATTTGCTCGTCCAACCGTATGCGCTATTTCAATTAGGTTTTCAACTATCCTTCCTTGTTTCATTTACACTCCTTCTCATGCAAAAGCCAATTATGGACCGGTACCATTCTTATGGAAAGCGACTTTTTTGTGTGACAACAATTGCCCAATTAGTCGGGTTGCCTTTAATCGCCTATCATTTCTTTCAATGGTCACCCCTTAGTTTACTGATTAATCTTGTCTACATTCCATTTATTTCCATCGTTTTACTCCCTTACAGTTTTTTTCTCGTATTTATAAGTGAGCTTCCTATCATTCCAATTGATCCCCTTGTAATGGCATCAGAAACCTTAATGGTATGGATACACAAATGGGTCGTTGAGCTAGGCAATAATGTATATATGTGGGTGATAGGTCGGCCAACGATAGTTCAAATGATGGTACTATATGGCTTTCTAGTAGCCATTGCACTTCTATGGGAAAAGCAGTCTTACTGGACGTGGGTTGCGATCGGTTTATTTTGCGTTGCTTTAACGGTGCCAGCCCAGTTACCAAAATTCAATGGAAACGCAGTTATTACTATGCTTGACGTAGGGCAAGGAGATAGTTTTCTCATTGAAACACCAAATCGAAAAGAAGTCTATCTTATTGATACTGGTGGCGTTATGACGTTTGCCACAGAGGATTGGGAACAGAGGAAAAAAACTTTTGACACAGGAAAGGACATTGTTGTGCCTTATTTAAAGGCAAAAGGGATTAAATCACTAACAGGTCTCATTTTAACTCACGGTGATTTTGATCATATAGGTGGGGCTAAAGGGATTTTGGAGAATGTACATGTTGAATACGTATATTATCCAGAAGGAGAACTCGAAAAAGAAATTGAAGTCGAATTATTTGAACAAGTAGATGACGAAAAAATGGTTTTAGTTAAAGCGGGGGATATGATTTCGAATCAATTTTATGTTCTTCATCCATCGAGTGATCGAATATGGAGTGGAAATGATCAGTCCATAGTGCTTTATGGTTCCTTTCACAAACAATCTATTTTATTTACCGGCGATTTAGAAGAAGAGGGTGAGAATCATTTACTTAAGGACTTTCCTAATTTAAAAGTAGACATCTTAAAAGCTGGTCATCATGGTAGTCGGACATCAACTCAAGAATCGTTACTTGATCAGCTTAAACCTAACATCGCACTCGTATCAGCAGGAGTGAACAATCGATTTGGTCATCCCCATCCAGAAGTACTAGAGCGACTGCATACACGAGATATTCATGTCTATCAAACAAATATCCACGGATCAGTCGAACTTTCTATTAGAAGCGATGGCATCTCCATTCATAAAAGTGTGCCGCACGCAAATGAAAAAACAGCTCCCGAATAGACAGACTAAGCAGGTTTCTTATGTACGAAGGTTCAATGGAACCATCCATGCGGAAACGTTTTCTTTTTAGTCAAATAAAAGGAGCTGTTTTTTCTGTGGGTGGTTAGTGTGTGGCCACGTCCACAATATTAGCGATGACAAAAATTAATGCAAAAAATCCAAAAGAGGCAACAAAACCAACAACAGAAGGGACAATGTCATTTGCTTTGTCTTGTACGTCTTTTTCAAATTTATTCATTTCTTGCACCTCCTCTACGAAGTAAGTATACGTGATTTTAAAGTAAATGAAAAGGTACGATCGTGGTTAGCCCAACGTTTTACAAAATAAAGCGGATATCAGCACCGAACAATCATTCATTGCATATGGTGAAAGTAAGAAATAAAGGTCGCCCGCTTTTAACGGGAAGTCCTAGGGTCTTCGTTAGAAGCGTTCATTATAGATAGGGGGGAGAGGATATCTCTCCCTTGCTCATTTGCTAAAAAGTGACTAAACTAGAGTGGATGAGCATGAGATTGGAGTTATACATATGACGATTTTAACAACAATAAAACAGTTAAAGCGTGATACGCTACAAAGAGTCTATTTTCTTTATGGCGTTGAAACGTTTTTAATAAATGAGTTTGTTGATAAAGTTCATCAGTTATTGTTTACTGAAGAAGATGAATCAATGAACGATATTCGCTTTCAATTAATGGACACACCTATTCAAGAAATTGTCGAGGAAGCAGCAACAATACCTTTTTTTTCAACCCATAAACTCGTTGTTGTGAATGATTTTCATTTAGTATCTAGTCAAAAAGTGAAAGCAAAAGTTGAGCATGATGTACAAGCGTTAGAAGAGTATTTAGCATCGCCAGCCGATTCGACGGTTCTTCTTATTATAGCCCCGTATGAGAAAATTGATGAGCGGAAAAAGCTAACGAAACGATTAAAAAAAGAAGTTACAACGGTAGAGTCTAACCCGTTAAATGAAGAGCAAGTGAAGCAGTGGATTGCAAATTCTCTAAATGAAAATGGGTTTCATATTGATCAGCGGGCATCACAACTTCTGTTTTCAAGAGTGGGCTCCAATTTAATGTTGCTGGAGAAGGAATTGGAGAAATGCATGCTTTATACAGCAGATAGAAAACATATAGTGGAGCAAGATGTGAAAGAGCTAGTCGCAGAAACAGTAGAGGAGAGCATCTTTTCCGTGGTTGAGAGTGTTGCATTAGGGAAAACCGAGCGTGCGTTGCTTGTCTATCATAAATTATTGCGTCAAAAAGAAGAGCCACTCGCGATTCTCGCCTTGTTAACGAGACAATTCCGTAATTTACTTTATGTGAAGATTAGACAAGAAAAAGGCTATGGACAAAAAGAAATAGCTAGTCAATTAAAGTTGCACCCATATGTTGTTCAGCTTGCTCTTCAGCAAACGAAGCGTTATTCAAAACCTTACTTACGTCGAGCGTTAATCGCGTGTGCAGATACAGATTACGCTATAAAAACAGGTAGAGATGTAAAGGAGCGAGCAGTTGAACTACTTCTTATTTCATTGAGTATGTGACCATAATAAAAACGACTCACCAATTGGTGAGTCGTTTTTATTGTTTTATAAACAGTAAGTCTTATGCAGACAAGCTGTTTAATTTTTTTGCAAGACGAGATTTTTGACGAGCTGCAGCGTTTTTATGGATAAGTCCTTTTGTTGCGGCTTTATCAATCTTCTTCGTTGCTTCAGCAAAAGCAGTTTTTGCTTCTTCTGCATTACCGTTAGAAGCAGCAGTTTCAAAGTTCTTAACTGCAGAACGTAAAGCAGATTTTTGCGCTGCGTTTTGCACGCGACGTTTATCGTTTGTTTTAACACGTTTAATAGCAGATTTGATGTTTGGCATTTATTTCACCTCCGTCATAAAATGGCCTATGCGAAGGCCTCTCTAGATCACTGTTTCAGCAGTACAACACTCTGCATTTTATCAAACATACTCCACGAATGCAATACAAAGTGTTGAAGTCTTCTATCTTCTGAATGTTTTCTTTTTGACTCGGTCATATTAAAGGCATGACATTGACGAAGGAGAAGCGATAAAATGGGAAATTTAAACATGGAACCGTATGCGATTCGTACAGATCTTGCACTTGAAGCACATGAAATGGTTGTGGAGGAACAAGTTAATCAAAATGTGAAAGAGCCGACTAAAGTTGATGATGTGCTAGTAGTAGAAGAAACAATAGCGAATGTGAAAGTAACAAAAGTGAAAATTGGTGCAAAGGGTGCAGAACGCTTAGGGAAACAAGCTGGGAACTATTTAACCTTTGAAGCTCAAGGTATAAGGCAAAAAGATACCGAATTACAGGCAGACCTTGAACGAGTGTTTGCGAACGAGTTCTCTGCTTTCTTAAAACGCTCCTCAATTCACGAAGACGCTACATGCTTAATTGTTGGACTGGGAAATTGGAATGTGACACCTGATGCTCTGGGACCCCTTGCGGTAGAAGAGATTCTAGTCACAAAGCATTTATTTAAACTTGCACCAGAAGAAGTTCAAGATGGATATCGCTCAGTTAGTGCCATTACCCCAGGCGTTATGGGTGTAACTGGTATTGAGACAAGTGATGTTGTCTTTGGTGTTATTGAAAAAACAAAACCAGACTTTTTAATCGTCATTGATGCACTCGCTTCACGATCCATTGAACGGGTCAACACAACGATTCAAATAGCGGATACAGGCATACACCCAGGTAGCGGTGTAGGAAATAATCGAAAAGCAATGAATCAAGAAACACTTGGTATTCCAGTTATCGCCATCGGCATACCGACTGTTGTTGATGCAGTGACCATTACTTCTGATGCCATTGATTTTGTTCTTAAGCATATGGGCAAAGAAATGCGTGAAGGAGATAAGCCATCAAGACGATTAGCACCTGCTGGTATGACGTTTGGAGAGAAGCGGACACTAACAGATGAAGACCTACCCGATGAAACTGGTCGAAAAGCTATTTTAGGTATGGTAGGAGGATTGGAAATGGAAGAGAAGCGCAGACTTATTCAAGAAGTACTTGCTCCTCTCGGGCATAATTTGATGGTCACACCTAAAGAAATAGACGTTTTTATAGAAGATATGGCTCACGTGGTTGCTGGGGGATTGAATGCAGCTCTACATGGAAAAGTGAACCAAGAAAATGTCGGAGCGTACACAAAATAAGACGTGAGAGGAGCTGTCTCAATGATTTTGAGTATAGCTCCTTTTTTAAAAGTAACCAAGCTGCCTCTTTAAACAGGTTTTTAATTTGCCAAATGAAAAGGATTTGTTCTGATCCTATTCTTCTCGCATACAGTATACAAATGGACAGGCTGTTTGAATCGGGCTAGAGAGGATGAGCGACATGAAAACTGCGAAACGTCGATTTTTCTTATTATTTTTTAGTATTTTATTTGGCTTGATGATGGGTGTGCAGTTAATGAGTGAGTATGCAGGGTTAAATGAACCAAAGCCATTAAACATAGAATTAATAGAAAAGGAAGAAGAGAACCAGCTTCAGCCAGTGTCTCCAGCGCAAGAAGTAGTGGTTGAAAAGAAACCTTTGACAACGGATCGAGAAGAAAAAGGATTATCAAATTTATTCTCAGACTTAGGTTCGACGTTAGCAGACCAAACAGAAGGTGCAACACGGTCAGGGTTGGAGAAAGTGGCTTCTATTGTACAAGGAAGCGTTAATAAAGACGATAGGTAGATCAATCAAAAGCTTTTATTGCTGGTGTGCCTTAACCTTGTTATAATAAGGGATAGTGTAAATGCAGGTTTTTTAGGGGTGAAGGCAAACGAATGAAAAAGGATCAAAATTTAGAGCGTCAATCCAGAATTCGTAATTTCTCGATTATTGCTCACATTGACCACGGTAAATCAACGCTGGCTGATCGAATATTGGAACGAACCGGCGCATTAACAGACCGAGAAATGAAAGACCAGACGCTTGATGCAATGGATCTTGAAAGAGAACGTGGCATTACAATTAAACTAAATGCGGTTCAGTTGAAATATAAAGCGAAAGACGGAGAAGAGTATATCTTTCATTTAATTGATACACCAGGACATGTCGATTTTACATATGAAGTCTCACGAAGTTTAGCTGCTTGTGAAGGTGCTCTGTTAATTGTTGATAGCGCGCAAGGAATTGAAGCTCAAACATTGGCCAATGTGTATTTAGCGTTGGATAATGATTTAGAAATTCTTCCTGTTATTAATAAAATCGACTTGCCAAGTGCAGAACCGGAACGTGTTAAGCAAGAAGTTCAAGATGTTATTGGGCTAGATGCTTCTGATGCTGTGCTCGCATCTGCAAAAAACGGAATCGGTATTGAAGAAATTCTCGAGCAAGTAGTAGAAAAGGTACCGGCACCGACTGGAGATCCAAGTGCTCCATTAAAAGCACTTATTTTTGATTCTCTTTATGATCCATATCGAGGTGTTATTGCCTACATTCGAATTGTGGAAGGCACGGTTAAGCCAGGGCAAAAAATTCGCATGATGCAAACAGGCAAAGAGTTTGAAGTCAACGAAGTAGGTGTGTTTACACCGAAAGCGATAAAATGCGATGAACTGTCTGTAGGAGATGTTGGGTTTTTAACAGCAGCTATAAAAAATGTAGGGGATTCCCGTGTAGGGGACACGATTACAAGTGCAGTTACACCGGCTGACGAGCCATTACCAGGTTATCGTAGAATGAACCCAATGGTATACTGCGGCCTTTACCCAATCGATACGGGAGAATACAATGATCTTCGCGAAGCGCTAGAACGTTTGGAACTAAACGATTCCTCGTTGCAATATGAGGCAGAAACATCTCAAGCATTAGGCTTTGGCTTTCGTTGTGGATTTCTTGGCTTACTACACATGGAGATTATACAAGAAAGAATTGAACGAGAGTTTGGTATCTCTCTAATTACAACAGCTCCATCTGTTATTTATAATGTAACGTTAACGGATCAGGAAACGGTTAAAATTGATAACCCAGCTAACATGCCTGACGCACAAAAAGTGGATCATGTTGAAGAGCCTTATGTAAAAGCAACGATTATGGTCCCAAATGATTACGTTGGCGCTGTAATGGAACTCTGTCAAGATAAGCGCGGTGTGTTTATGGACATGCAGTACTTGGATGAAGTACGCGTACAGATCATTTATGAAATCCCACTTTCAGAAATTGTGTATGACTTTTTTGATCAGCTTAAGTCTAATACAAAAGGCTATGCATCCTTTGACTATGAGCTTGTCGGCTATCGAGCATCTAAGCTTGTGAAAATGGATATTTTGTTAAATGGTGAAAAAGTCGATGCACTATCTGTTATTGTTCATCGCGATTCTGCTTATGAACGTGGAAAAATCATTGTTGAGAAATTAAAAAAATTAATTCCACGACAGCAATTTGAAGTTCCTGTTCAAGCAAGTATTGGCACAAAAGTCATTGCTCGTTCGACGATAAAAGCCATGCGTAAAAACGTTCTTTCAAAATGTTACGGTGGAGATATTTCCCGTAAACGTAAGCTTCTAGAGAAGCAAAAAGAAGGAAAGAAACGTATGAAGGCTGTCGGGAACGTTGAAGTTCCTCAAGAAGCGTTTATGGCAGTATTACGAATGGACGAGGATTAAGAATGAAAAAGCCGGCTATTTCAGTTGGCTTTTTTCTTATTAGGAGGTAAAGGTATGGGGGATTCGATTTATATCCATATTCCGTTTTGTGAACATATTTGTCACTACTGTGATTTTAATAAAGTCTTTCTAGAAAACCAGCCTGTCGATGCATATGTTGACGCACTTATAAAAGAAGTGCAGCTATCACCACAAGCTAGAGAACAGCGTCCGATTCGCACGATTTATATTGGTGGAGGAACGCCAACTGCACTTACGGCTAAACAACTAGAAACGTTATGTCAAGCGCTGCACAAAGAGTTGAATTTAAGCGCGCTTATTGAATGGTCTGTCGAAGTCAATCCCGATAGTGCTACAGCAGACCGGCTTAACGTTATGAAACGTTTCGGTGTAAACCGATTAAGCTTAGGCGTTCAAACATTTTCACAACCGATTTTAACGGAAATCGGACGAACTCATTCTCCAGAAGGGGTTCATGAGGCAATTCAAAAAGCACGAGAAAGTGGATTTACTAATCTTTCTGTTGATTTAATGTTGGGGCTTCCGAATCAATCGGTTGCAGATTTTAAAGAGTCTCTAGAAAAAGCACTTGAACTAGATGTAGAGCACATTTCTGCTTACATGTTAAAAGTCGAGAAACAAACGGTGTTTTACAACCGTAAAAAGAAGGGGACGTTATCTTTGCCTCCAGAAGAAGATGACGTTGCGATGTATGATCTATTAACGGAAATGACAAAAGCTCACGGTCTTTATCAGTATGAGCTGAGCAATTTTGGTAAGCCTGGCTATGAGAGCCAACACAATCTAGTCTACTGGAACAACTTGTCATATGCAGGGTTCGGTGCTGGTGCATCTGGTTACGAAGGACGCGTGCGCTACCAAAACATTAATCCAATTCAAAAATATATAGATGCTATCAATCAAAATGGCATTGCCCACTACCGCAGACATGATGTTTCAACGGCAGAGTATTTAGAGGAAGCTGTCTTTCTTGGTTTAAGAAAACGAGCCGGTATTAAAAAGGCAGACTTTAAAGAGCGCTATGGGTTTGACTTGGATCAATTGTTTAAATATGAGATTGCTTCAGGTGTAAAGAAAGGCCTGCTTAAAGATGGAGAAACGGCGCTTGCGTTAACAGAAGAAGGGTTATTGCTAGCGAATGAAGCATTTGAATTATTTGTGGCTTCACTTGATGAGACGCTTTATTCATAGTTAAAACGTGTTTTTTAATTGACAAAAGAGGTGCCTTTTGATAGTGTAACTATAGCATTAGCACTCAACAGCATAGAGTGCTAACAGGGAGGTGCTAGGAATGTTAACTGAAAGACAACTCTTGATCTTGCATGCAATCGTTGACGACTATGTACGTTCCGCTGAGCCAGTTGGTTCTAGAAGCATCTCTAAGCGTGCTGATGTCCAATTCAGCTCAGCAACGATACGGAATGAAATGGCCGACTTGGAAGAGCTTGGTTTTCTTGATAAGCCGCATAGCTCTGCCGGACGAGTTCCTTCTCAAAAGGGCTATCGTTACTATGTAGACCATTTACTATCTCCGCATCGATTAACAGTAGCTGAACGTTCGAGGCTGTCCACAATTGCCTCAGCGAAAATACAAGCGATTGAAGAAGTGTTCCAAGAGTCGGCACGAATTTTATCAGAAATGACAAGCTATGTGTCGATTGTTTTAGGATCTGAGCTGTCTAATGAGCGATTGCAAAAGATTCAAATCGTTCCGCTTGAGGGAATGAAAGCCATCGTTATTTTAATCAGTGAAACAGGTCATATTGAAAACCATATTGTGCTATTAGATGAACATGTCACGACAGAAGACTTAGAACGAACAGTCAATCTCTTAAATGAGCGGTTACGTGGTGTGGCATTCTCACAGTTGCAACAGAAAATTCATCATGAACTAAATCATCTTTTTAAAGCCCATGTAAGAAATTATAAGCAAGTATTAGGTATGCTTGAACCAACACTTTCACCAGCTATTACAGAAAAACTGATCTTTTCGGGCCGCTCGAATTTAATGGAGCAGCCAGAGTTTCAAGATATTGAAAAGATGAGAATGGTTTACCGAGCGCTTGAAGAAGAAACATTGCTTTATGATTGGTTGAAAACACAGCATGTGAATGGATTAAATGTTTCAATTGGAAATGAAAATCAGCTAAAGGCACTTGATGAATGTAGTATCGTCACGGCATCCTTTGCGATAAATGGGCAGCACGTCGGCACATTAGGTGTCATTGGTCCGACACGCATGGAATATCGCCGCATGTTAAAAGTAGTCGATTCATTATCAAAGAATATGTCAAAGCTACTAACGGATCATTAAACGTCATGTCTAAGTAGTGGTATAAGCTGCTACTTAACATACATAAAAACGCAAGAGCAACAATGATTGCGTCTTGTGAACATTTTTTGATATCCTGACGAAGGGTAGCAAGAGATGTACATGAGTATTGATTTTAGCAGGAGGTGAACAAGATGCCAGAGCAAAACAAAAATGAAGCTGAAGAAAAACAAGAACATGGCACTGAAGAAGTAGTAGAAGACAATCATTCTGAAGAACATATGGATGAACAGAGTGAGAATGTTCAAGAAGAACAAGAAGCTGAAGTTGTTCATCCTCTTGAAGTAGAATTAAAAGAAGCAAATGATCGACTCGCTCGAACGAAAGCTGATTATGATAACTTCAGAAGAAGAACAAAAGAAGAGCGTGAAGCTCAACTTAAATATAAATCTCAAACGTTAATTGAGAAGTTATTACCAGCTCTCGATAACTTTGAGCGTGCCCTTGCTGTAGAGCCGCAAAGTGATGAAGCAAAACAACTTCTTCAAGGAATGGAAATGGTATACCGACAAATTGAAGACGCGCTTCAAAATGAAGGTGTAACGGTCATTCCGACAGAGGGAGAAACATTTGATCCTCATTTGCACCAAGCAGTGATGCAAGTAGAAGAAGAGGGTTACGAACGTAATCAAATTGTTGCTGAACTACAAAAAGGATATCAATTAAAAGATCGTGTCATTCGCCATTCAATGGTTAAAGTGAATTCATAGGCTTAGGAGGAAAAAATATGAGTAAAATTATTGGAATTGACTTAGGTACAACGAACTCATGTGTAGCAGTAATGGAAGGTGGCGAAGCAACGGTTATCCCGAATCCAGAAGGTAACCGCACGACACCATCTGTTGTGGCTTTTAAAGATGGAGAGCGTCTAGTAGGAGAAGTTGCGAAACGCCAAGCGATTACAAATCCGAACACAGTGATCTCCATTAAGCGTCATATGGGTACTGATTACAAAGTAGAAGTAGAGGGTAAGAGCTACTCTCCACAAGAACTTTCTGCGATCATTTTACAGAAGCTTAAATCAGATGCTGAAGCCTATTTAGGTGAGAAAGTAACGAAAGCCGTTATTACGGTTCCAGCTTACTTCAACGATTCTCAGCGTCAAGCGACAAAAGATGCTGGTAAAATTGCAGGTTTAGAAGTAGATCGTATTGTCAATGAGCCGACTGCTGCAGCACTTGCATACGGTTTAGAAAAAGAAGAGGATCAAACGATTCTTGTTTACGACCTTGGTGGTGGTACATTTGACGTATCTATTCTTGAACTAGGCGATGGTTTCTTTGAAGTTAAAGCAACTTCTGGTGATAACAAGTTAGGTGGAGATGACTTTGATGATGTGATCATGGATCATCTTGTAGCAGAATTCAAAAAAGAAAATGGCATTGACTTATCACAAGATAAAATGGCTATGCAACGTTTAAAAGATGCGGCAGAAAAAGCAAAGAAAGATCTTTCTGGCGTAACCCAAACTCAAATTTCGTTACCGTTTATTACAGCAGACTCTACTGGTCCAAAGCATTTAGAGATGAACTTAACCCGTGCGAAGTTTGATGAGATCTCAAGTGATCTTGTAGAACGTACACTAGCACCGACCCGCCGTGCCCTTTCTGATGCTGGTCTTTCAGCTTCTGAAATTGACAAAGTCGTTCTTGTTGGTGGTTCTACTCGTATTCCCGCTGTACAAGAAGCAATTAAACGTTTAACAGGTAAAGACTCTCACAAAGGAGTAAATCCTGATGAAGTGGTTGCACTTGGTGCTGCAATTCAAGCAGGTGTTTTAACAGGTGATGTAAAAGACGTCGTTCTACTTGACGTTACACCATTATCTCTAGGTATTGAAACAATGGGCGGTGTGTTTACGAAATTAATCGAGCGTAATACAACCATCCCTACATCTAAATCACAAACATTTTCAACAGCTGCTGATAACCAGCCTTCTGTAGATATCCATGTGCTTCAAGGTGAACGTGAAATGGCTGCAGATAATAAAACCCTTGGTCGTTTCCAGTTAAACGATATCCCACCGGCACCGCGTGGTGTTCCACAAATCGAAGTGAGCTTTGATATTGATGCGAACGGTATCGTAAATGTAAAAGCGAAAGATCTTGGTACAAATAAAGAGCAATCTATTACCATTACATCTTCATCAGGTCTATCAGATGAAGACATCGAAAAAATGGTTCAAGATGCAGAAGAAAATGCAGAAGCGGATAAGAAGCGTCGTGAGCAAGTCGAACTTCGCAATGAAGCAGACCAGCTTGTATTCTCAACTGAAAAAACATTAACGGATCTTGGCGATAATGTGGATCAAGGGGAAAAAGAAAAAGCGGAAGCTGCTAAAGATAAGTTAAAAGCAGCACTTGAAAGTGATAATGAAGAAGAAATCAAAACCGCTAAAGACGAGCTTCAAGAAATCGTCACAGCTTTAACTACGAAAATGTATGAGCAAGCAGCACAAGCGGCACAGGCACAACAAGGCGCTGAAGGCGAAAACGCTAGCCAGCAGGATGATAATGTTGTCGATGCTGAATATGAAGAAGTAAACGACGACGAAAAGAAATAAGTGTAATGAGAAAAGTCAAAGTCAGTTTCAAGGGCTTTGACTTTTTTTTAAGAAGTCTTTTATGCCAGTTGCGCGAAAGACTTGACTGATGATAAGATGAACGTTATGTGAGAATAGGTAAAGCAGCGAGAATGCTTTGTAGTCGGGAGGAAAACCGTGAGTAAACGAGATTTTTATGAAGTGTTAGGTGTTAGCCAAAATGCTTCTGAAGACGAAGTGAAAAAAGCATACCGAAAATTAGCTCGCCAATACCACCCTGATGTGAATAAAGAAGAGGGTGCAGAAGCGAAATTTAAAGAAGTTAAAGAAGCATATGATACATTAAGTGATCCGCAAAAGAAAGCGCACTACGATCAGTTCGGTCATACAGATCCAAACCAAGGTTTTGGTGGGGCTGGAGCTGGTGATTTTGGTGGCTTTAGCGATATTTTTGACATGTTTTTCGGAGGTCAAGGTGGCGGAAGAAGAAATCCGAATGCCCCTAGACAAGGGAATGATCTTCAATACACAATGACACTCGAATTTAAAGAAGCTGTTTTTGGGAAAGAAACAGAAATCGAAATTCCTCGAGAAGAGAACTGTGAAACGTGTGATGGCTCCGGTGCAAAGCCGGGAACAAAGCCGGAAACATGCTCGCACTGTAAAGGTTCTGGTCAGCTAAATGTGGAGCAAAATACACCGTTTGGCCGTGTGGTAAATCGCCGTGTTTGTAATCATTGTGAAGGTACTGGAAAGATGATTAAAGATAAATGTAATACCTGCCATGGTAAAGGAAAGGTACGAAAACGTAAGAAAATTAGCGTCAAAGTACCTGCTGGAATTGATAACGGACAGCAGCTTCGTGTTTCTGGTCAAGGAGAAGCTGGAACAAATGGAGGTCCTGCAGGGGACTTGTATGTAGTATTCCAAGTGAAAGAACACGAATTCTTTGAGCGTGATGGTGAAGATATTTATTGTGAAGTTCCACTAACGTTTCCACAAGTTGCATTAGGGGACGAAATTGAAGTACCAACGTTAACGGGGAAAATAAAGCTAAAAATTCCAGCTGGCACACAAACAGGAACGAATTTTAGACTAAAAGGTAAAGGTGTACCGAATGTTCACGGTCGTGGCCAAGGGGATCAGCACGTACAAGTACGAGTGGTAACACCAAAAACGTTAAACGAAAATGAGAAAGAATTGATGAGAGAATTCGCAGGTATGAGTGGCGGTCGCCCGGAAGAGCAAAATGATGGGTTTTTTGATAAATTACGCCGCGCATTTAAAGGCGAGTAAAAAAGGTAGTGAAGAGAAGGAATCCTTTTCTTCACTTCTTTTACGAGTGAAATTGAAAAGGTGGATAAATAGATGAAATGGGCAGAATTTCGTGTTCATACGACGCAAGAAGCGGTAGAACCCGTTTCAAACATTCTTCACGAAGAGGGCGCAGCTGGGGTAGCGATAGAAGATCCGAAAGATTTGGTTACGGAATGGAGCGTCAAGTTTGGTGAAGTTTATGAGCTTTCTCCAGACGATTATCCAACAGAAGGCGTGATGGTGAAAGCTTATTTCCCAATGAATGATGCATTTGAACGGACAATTGCGGAAGTGGAGGACCGAATAAAAGGGTTAGTAGCTTTTGATATTCCGATTGCGCCTGGAACAACAGGCTATGTAGAAGTAAATGATGATGATTGGGCAAACGCATGGAAGAAATATTACCACCCGGTTAAAGTAACGGATCAGATTGTCATCGTTCCTACTTGGGAAGACTATCATAAAAAAGACCATGAGCTTATTATTGAACTTGACCCTGGCATGGCGTTTGGAACAGGGACTCATCCAACGACAGTACTTTCTTTACAAGCATTAGAAGAGTCTGTAAAGAAAGGTGATGCGGTCATAGATGTTGGAACAGGATCAGGCGTCCTCGCTCTCGCTGCCTGGAAATTAGGGGCAGAAAGGATACATGCCTATGATTTAGATGATGTTGCAGTAACGAGCGCACGGGAAAATTTCAAGCTTAATGATGCAGAGAATAAGATTCAAATCGCGCAAAATAATTTACTAAATGGAATCGAAGCGAATAGCGCTCATGTTGTTGTCGCAAACATTTTAGCAGAGGTGATTGTCACCTTCACAGATGACGCTTATCGAGTTGTGAAGCCAGGTGGAACTTTTATTACTTCAGGTATTATTGAACGTAAAGAACAGCTAGTTAAAGATAAAATTGAAGCGTCGGGCTTTACGATTACCGCCGTTCAACGTCAAGAAGGCTGGGTTGCCATTATAGCTAAGAAAGTCAATGAGTGAGGTGACGTATGCAGCGTTATTTTATCGCAAATAAACAAATGAGCGAAATACAGGTTACGGTAACAGGTGAAGATGCCGCTCATATTCGAAAAGTAATGCGAATGGCGGTAGGAGATGCCATCATATGTGTAAATGAGACTGGTCGAGCTGTTGTAGCGACGATAACAGCGCTTTCTGAAGATAGAGTGAGTGGAGACATTCTTTCCGAAGAAACGAAACAAACCGATTTACCTGTATACGTTACGCTTGCTCAAGGATTGCCAAAAGGGGACAAGTTTGAATACATTATTCAAAAAGCCACAGAATTAGGCGTACACGCAATCGTTCCTTTTATTGCAGAACGGTCTATTGTAAAATGGGATGAGAAAAAAATGCAAAAAAAACTTGTCCGATTTGAAAAAATCGCTAAAGAGGCGGCAGAGCAGTCCCATCGTTCTTCTGTTCCTACCATATTAAGCCCTTTAAACAGACAATCGTTAGTAACTAATTTACATACCTACGATCTCTGTTTAGTTTGTGATGAAGATGAGGCAAAAAAAGGTGGAAAAAGCGTATTAAAGGAGCAACTAGAGAAAGTAGCATCTGGAATGCGTGTATTAATCATTGTCGGCCCAGAAGGGGGAATGGCAAGACAAGAAGTGGATCAATTAACACAAGCTGGAGCCATTCCTTGTAGCTTAGGTCCAAGAATTCTTAGAACGGAAACGGCAAGTTTATATATGCTAGCCGCACTCTCTTATCAAGTAGAATTATGAGGTGAACTAAATGTCAACCGTTGCGTTTCATACACTAGGTTGTAAAGTGAATCATTACGAAACAGAGGCTATCTGGCAGCTGTTTAAGCAAGAAGGATATGAAAAAGTAGATTACGAAGAAACAGCAGATGTATATGTTATCAATACATGTACTGTAACCAATACAGGGGATAAAAAGAGTAGACAAGTCATTCGCCGAGCCATTCGTAAAAATCCCGATGCTGTTATTTGTGTAACAGGCTGTTACGCGCAAACATCTCCAGCTGAGATTATGGCGATTCCAGGTGTTGACGTTGTTGTAGGTACCCAAGATCGACCAAAGATGCTTACCTATATTGAACAGTTCAAAAAAGAACGTCAGCCTATTAACGGCGTCGGCAACATTATGAAAACAAGAGTCTATGAAGAACTAGACGTTCCTTCATTTACAGATCGTACAAGAGCATCGTTAAAGATTCAAGAAGGCTGTAATAATTTCTGCACATTCTGCATTATTCCGTGGGCACGAGGGTTAATGCGTTCTCGTGATCCTGAAGAAGTTGTACGTCAAGCGACACAGCTTGTGGAAGCAGGCTACAAAGAAATTGTTTTAACAGGGATCCATACAGGTGGATACGGCGAAGATTTAAAAGACTATAGTCTTGCCCGTTTGCTAGAAGATTTAGAAACAGTTAGCGGCTTAAAACGAATTCGAATATCTTCCATTGAAGCGAGTCAATTAACTGATGAAGTCATTGCTGTCATCGGCAAATCAACAAAAGTTGTTCGCCACATGCATATCCCACTTCAATCTGGCTCTGATACTGTTTTAAAGAGAATGCGCCGTAAATATACAATGGCTGCATTTGCGGAAAGAATTACAAAGCTAAAAGCCGTTTTGCCACGCTTAGCGATTACGTCTGATGTGATTGTTGGTTTTCCTGGAGAAACGAATGAAGAATTTCAAGAAACCTATGATTTTATTGCGGAGCATAAATTCAGTGAGCTTCATGTATTTCCTTATTCAATGCGAACGGGGACCCCAGCTGCGCGAATGACTGACCAAGTAGACGAAGAAGTGAAAAACGAAAGAGTTCATCGTTTAATTGAGCTATCAAACCAATTAGCAAAAGAATATGCATCTTCATTTGAAAATGAAGTCTTAGAAGTTATACCAGAGGAACGGGATAAAGAAAATCCTGAAAGTGGTCTATTTGTCGGTTATACAGATAATTACCTAAAAGTAAAGCTTGTTTGCGATGAGTCAATGATTGGTAAAATTGTACGAGTAAAGCTTACAGAAGCAGGCTATCCATTCAACAAAGGTGAATTTGTCCGTGTGATGGATGATCATAAAGAGCTTGTTTAAAAAGCTATAGCAATGTTTCACTAAAAGGATGAACCCTAAAGAAGACAAATGGGTTCATCCTTTTTGAATTACAAAAAGTATTCTTTCGTACCAATCCATTTGCTCTCCTTATAGATGATGATAAGAAAACAGTCTTATCCATAATAAAGCTATTCACTTATACTAAATGTAATCAAAAGGAGGACTGATTGGGATGGAAAAGAGTTCAAAAGAACAATTTGGTGCATATGCAGAAGCGTATGTTACAAGCAACCTTCATGCAAAAGGAAAAGATCTGGCTGTATTAGAACATTTAGTAAAAGAGGGTGATGCCCAATCTATAATTGATATTGCAACTGGTGGTGGGCATGTTGCCAAAAAATTAGCAGCGTATACAAAAGATATCGTCGCTGTTGATCTAACTCCAGAAATGTTGTCAGTTGCCAAAAAGCATTTAAGTGATGCAGGGATTGATCATGTTCAGTACGTAGAGGCCGCTGCGGAAAATTTACCTTTTGAAGATGAACGTTTTGATTTAGCAGTTAACCGCATAGCGGCTCATCACTTTATGAATGTACCCAAATTTTTAGATGAAACCTATCGTATTCTCTCCAAAGAGGGGCGTTTTTTCCTTCTGGATAACGTAGCATTAGAAGATGATGGTGTCGATAGTGCTTATAATCAACTTGAAAAGAAACGTGATGCCAGTCATATACGCGCCTATAAAAAATCCGAATGGCTGCAAATGGTTGAAAAGGCAGGCTTCACGGTTAAACGCATGCATACGTTTGAAAAACCATTCCTTTTTCAAGATTGGACAGATCGAGTTCAATTTACAACTACTCAAAAGCAAGAACTCTCTCAGTGGATGAGTCAGTTACCTGCTAGCGTTAAAGCTGCCCTATTTATAAAAGAAGATCATACAGGTGTGCACTCCTTTATGGGTCAGTCCATTTTGCTTGAAGCGATAAAAGCATAACCCACAGCGGGAATCAGCCTGCCACTCGTGTTGCGCTCTTTTTCGTGTTATGATGAACAAGAGATTACAACAGATGAAAGGATGAGTGAAATGGCTGAATCAGTCGCCCACCTCATTGACCACACGCTTTTAAAAGCAGATGCAACAAAACAACAAATCTTACATTTATGCGAAGAGGCAAAGCAATATAAGTTTGCTTCTGTCTGTATCCAGCCTTATTGGGTTAAGACAGCAGCCCAAGTTTTAGCTGAAGAGCCAGAAGTGAAAGTGTGTACGGTTATTGGCTTCCCTCTAGGGCAAAATACAACTGTCATCAAAGCGGCAGAAACGAAAGATGCCATTGAGAATGGTGCAACAGAAGTTGATATGGTGATCAATATTGCCGCATTAAAGGATCAAGATGACGAAACGGTTCAAGCGGATATAAAGGCAGTAGTAGACGCAGCGAAAAATAAAGCGTTGACGAAAGTTATCATTGAAACGAGCCTCCTTACAAATGAAGAAAAAGAGAGAGCTTGTCGTTTAGCTGTTCAAGCGGGTGCTGATTTCGTGAAAACATCTACTGGTTTCTCTACTGGTGGTGCTACAGTTGAGGATATTCGTTTAATGCGTTCCACAGTAGGTTCACAAGTAGGCGTAAAAGCGTCTGGTGGAGTTAGAAGTTTTGAAGATGTACAAGCGATGGTTGAAGCAGGAGCTACTCGAATTGGAGCAAGTTCTGGAGTTGCCATTGCAAAAGGATTAGAAAGCGAATCAAATTATTAATTAAAGAGGTTGGGACAAAAGTAGATAGACAGACCAAAATGACGAACATTCCTGAAATTAGGAACGTTCGTCGTTTATTTTATATGAAAATGAACGGAAGGAGAACCCGAAGACTCCTGGGGGATCAGCACGTGTCTGAAGACTCTGGAGTGGCTGTTTTCCACGGAGGAGGCTGAGGCCGTGTCCCCGGAAAGCGAAGGATTCTCCTGTAGCGGTGCTACTCAGCATAGTTTAGACTATTCGTCTTTTCAACTACTACTTTTCGTTATGTCCCAGCCTCTTTTCTTTTTAGAACAATGTGTCAATAAAGCGTTTATCCTCTTCAGTCAACGTAACTTCGACGCTTTTAGCATTGTCTAACAGTTGTTCCGCGCGCTTAGCACCTGGAATGATAATATCTATCTCTGGTCTAGCTAAATACCAAGCGAGTACGATGTGTGCAACGTCAACATGATGCTTTTGAGCAATTGGTTTTAGTTGATTTACTCTTTCGATGTTTCGTTTGAACGTGGTTCCTTGGAAGTGACCTTGTTGATTTCGTAAATCACCCTCAGGAAAGACGGTGTCTTCTGTGTATTTTCCAGCTAGAAGTCCAGATACGAGAGGAAAGTATGGGATAAAAGAGATGGTATGCTCAAGCATATATGGAAAGAGCTCTTTTTCTGCTTCACGATTTAACAAATTGTATTCACCTTGATAAACATCAACGTACCCATCTCGATTCGCGTCTTTCAATTGTTCAATTGAAAAATTAGACACACCGATAGAACGAATTTTCCCAGCTTCTTTCATTTCTTGGAGTGCGGCAACGGCATCTCTTTTAGGCGTCTCTTTATCTGGAAAGTGAATGTAAAATAGGTCAATGTAGTTCACGTTTAGTCGTTTCAACGCATCATCGACTGACGCTTTAAGAAAGGCTGGAGAGTTATCAAAGACATATTGATCTCCATCTTTTCGATGCGCCGCTTTGGTGGCAAGAATAACATCTTCTCGCTTGAACTCTTGCAGGACTTCTCCAATTAGCTCTTCCGAACGACCCTCACCGTAGATAAAGGCAGTATCAATAAAATCAACGCCATTTTTAATTCCATCACGTACTAACGCTTTACCTTTCTCTTCATCAAGATTAGGATATAAATTATGCCCACCAACTGCATTAGCGCCTAATCCGATTGGAAACACATGGATCCCTGAATGTCCTAATTCTTTTTTACGCACTTTTATCTCCTCCTGAAAGCTTTAGTTGGGTACGGTTTTATTTTAAAGGTCTTTTTTCGATCGTGCAAAAAATTGAACAAAACGTGCAAACCGATTTGCAAATGGGAGAACCAGTAAGGAACAAATGATATTATAGATTGTACTTGCATGAGCCAGTTGTACACTTAAACTATCACTTAATAACGAAGAAAAATGAGCCAAAAAATCAATAAATGGATAAAAAAGGATGGCGCCTAACAAATTAAGCCAAATGTGGGCATGGGCAACGAGTCGAGCTGTCTTTCCTGCTCCAATACTAGCGATGTAAGCTGTGAAGCACGTGCCAATATTTGCGCCAAGCATAATGGCTACACCAGATTCACTCGTCAAGCTCATCCCTTCAATAAAACTCATCGCAATGCCAATTGTCGCTGTACTTGATTGGATAATCGTTGTCATGATAGCACCAACGGAAATCCCTGCTACATAATGATCGTTTGTCCACATAAAGAAGTGTTCTGTAAGTGGAAGTGTGCGTAAAGGTTCTGCAAGACCCTCTAGTCCATTCATAGATAAGAAGATACAACCAATTCCAAATAACACGCAACCAATAACATAAAAAGAGGAATGTGACAAAAGCAGACAGAGAAAACCGATAACGAGAAGTGGAACAGCCAAATCGGTTACATTGAAGGCGATTAACTCTAATGTAAAACACGAACCAATGTTAGCACCAAGTATAACACCAATGGAATGCCTAAATTGAATGAAGCCAGCCGCAACAAGTCCAACTAATAAAACAGTGACAACTGAACTACTTTGAAAAAGCATCGTTATAAGAATACCAACGATGAGTCCTTTTAATGGAGAGTTGGTTGTTTTTATTAAGATCGCTTTTACAGTTGAAGTTCCTACTTGCAAAAGACCAGATCTTAAAATATAAATGCCAAATAAAAATAAAGCAATAAAGACAATTAATAAGGAAAGAAACTCCTTAACCATGCTGATCATCACCTCGTCCTTCCAACTATATGGTCAAAAAAGAAGAAGCATGTCTTTTTTCTTTAGGTAGATATGGATATTGAGATCTTATAGTTGACCATAATCCTTGACTGTATTATAATTACTGCAGACGTGTCATAAACACGTATTGAGTTTGGTTGTTTTCGGAGGGAGGGAAATAGAATGGCAGAAACTCGTGTTCGCAAAAACGAATCGATTGATGCTGCACTTCGTCGCTTTAAGAGATCGCTCTCTAAAGAAGGAACGTTAGCTGAGGTAAAAAAACGTAAACACTTCGAAAAGCCAAGTGTGAAGCGTAAAAAGAAATCAGAAGCAGCTAGAAAACGTAAATTCTAGTTCTGATTAGGAGAGGATGATTTCACTTGACTCTTCTTGAGAGGTTAAACCTGGACCTGAAGACTGCGATGAAAAAGAAGGAAAGAGAGACGCTTTCCGTTATTCGTATGGTGAAGTCCTCGTTACAAAATGAGCAAATTAAGCTCGGGCGTGAGCTTACTGAAGATGAAAGCCTTACTGTGCTTAATCGTGAAGTAAAGCAGCGTAAAGAATCCCTCCATGAATTTAAACAAGCGAATCGTGAAGATTTAGCGTTGAAGCAAGAAGAAGAACTTGCTTTGCTCCAACGATATATGCCTAAACAATTATCAGAAGAAGAATTGGAAGCCATCGTTCAAGAAACGATATCTGAAGTAGGCGCAACATCAAAAGCCGATATGGGTAAAGTGATGAGCGCATTGATGCCTAAGATAAAGGGGAAGGCCGATGGTGGTTCAGTCAATCGTCTTGTTGCAAAGCGGTTAACTTAAACATTCTTGATAAACCTCTGTTTCTAACAGAGGTTTTTTAGCGTTCTGTTTGGTTTTGAAAAGCACATCTGATAAACTTTAAGGAAGGACGAAACTTTTCGTTCTCTTCGTTCGTAAAGAGAATAAGAGAGATAGGGGGGATGAAAAAAACGTGAACAAATGGTTGAAGGTTGCATTTGTTTCGTATTTGCTCGTTTTTCTATTACTACCGTTGCAAATGATTGTTAAAGCGGATGATACAAATGATGCAATGGTTTATGTCATTCCTGTTGAACAAACCGTTGAGCGGGGACTCGAAGCATTTTTAGAGCGGTCGTTTAAAGAGGCTGCTGAAGAAAATGCTGATCACATCATACTCGATATTCATACACCAGGTGGCGCAGTGGATGCAGCTGGAAACATCGCTAATATCATGAACAATACGACTATTCCTGTAACCGCATTTATTAATAGTGAAGCGATTTCTGCAGGTGCCTACATTGCGTTAAATGCAGATCAAATTGTCATGGTACCAAATGGTCAAATGGGATCTGCAGGTGTTATTGATGGCAGTGGGAATGCTGCTGAAGAGAAGGTTCAGTCCTTATGGATTAGCAGAATGAAAACGGCTGCCGAAGAAAATGGACCGGATGGGGGAAGAGACCCTGCCTATGCGGAAGCAATGTCAAATGCTGATTTTGATGTTGAAGGATTTCCCTCTGGGTATTTAACATTAAACGCAGAACAGGCATTAGAAGTCGGATATGCAGACGCGATTGAAAGAAATGTAGACGGTGTGATTAACTTCTTAGGGTATCAGTCTGATGAAGTCAACATTGTTCATTCAGAAGTGAGCATCGCGGAGCAAATTGCTCGGTTTGTCACAAATCCTATTGTTATTCCTATTCTTTTATCAATAGGAAGTCTTGGTTTAATTATGGAGCTATACTCGCCGGGATTTGGCGTTCCTGGATTTATGGGTATTTCTGCACTGCTTTTATTTTTCTTTGGTCATATGGTAGCAGGTTTTGCTGGTTGGGAGTCGTTAATATTAGTTGTTGTTGGCATTGTCTTATTAGGTGTTGAGATGGTGGCACCTGGTTTCGGTATTTTTGGCATACTGGGAATCGGATTGATAATTGGTGGACTCTTTATGGCTTCTTTTTCGACTACAGTAATGGTCATTTCAGTAGCCATAACCCTTGTTGTGACGATTGCAGCAGCCATTATTCTATTTGTGTTTTTTGGCAATCGGGGACCATGGAAAAAGCTTGTACTTCAGGCTCAAACAACAAGCGAAGAAGGGTATCTCTCAACTGAAACTGATCAAGGCCTAATAGGTCAAACAGGTAAAGCATTAAGCGACTTAAGACCAGCGGGAATTGCGTTAATTAACGACAGACGCCTTGACGTTGTGTCTGAAGGAAGCTATATTGGACGAGGGAGTATGCTCAAGGTTGTCTATACATCTGGTTCACGGGTAGTAGTTAGAGAAATTGAGCAAAACGATTAAACTAGAATAAGGGAGGAAATGAGAAATGGATGATGGAATTATCATTACGCTCATAATTGTTGCAGCAGCTGTTATTCTACTGGCGATTTTATTTACGTTTGTACCAGTAGCTTTATGGATCTCGGCTATTGCAGCTGGCGTAAAAATTGGCATTTTTGAGTTAGTAGGAATGAGGCTTAGACGAGTTGTGCCAGCTCGCGTTGTAAACCCACTAATTAAAGCGGTTAAAGCAGGAATTGACCTTGATTCTTCAAGATTAGAGGGGCATTACTTAGCAGGTGGTAACGTTGACCGAGTAGTTAATGCATTAATTGCAGCACAGCGAGCGAATATCGAGCTCTCATTTGAAAGAGCGGCAGCAATTGACCTTGCTGGTCGTGACGTTTTAGAAGCAGTTCAAATGAGTGTAAATCCTAAAGTCATTGAAACACCGTTTATTGCCGGTGTAGCAATGGATGGGATTGAAGTGAAAGCAAAAGCTAGAATTACAGTACGTGCGAACATTGATCGACTTGTTGGTGGTGCGGGTGAAGATACAATTATCGCTCGTGTTGGTGAGGGGATTGTTTCGACAATCGGTTCTCAACAAGATCACAAGAAAGTTCTTGAAAATCCAGATATGATTTCTCAAACGGTATTAACAAAAGGATTGGATTCAGGTACTGCTTTTGAAATCCTTTCGATTGACATTGCCGACATCGATATTGGTAAAAATATTGGTGCAGAGCTACAAACCGATCAAGCCGAAGCAGACAAAAAGATTGCTCAAGCGAAAGCTGAAGAGCGTCGTGCAATGGCTGTAGCACAAGAACAAGAAATGAGAGCTCGTGTTGAAGAAATGCGTGCGAAAGTTGTGGAAGCGGAAGCAGAAGTTCCAATGGCGCTTTCTGAAGCGTTGCGCAAAGGACACATGGGTGTAATGGATTATATGAACTACCAGAACGTATTAGCCGACACAGATATGAGAGATTCAATTAGTAAATCATCAAAAGGTGACAGTGACATGTTCCCTGAAAACGATCCAAGAAACAAAAATAATTAAGAAAAACCCTCATAAGGCAATTTGGTGTACCCATTAAGAAGGAGGGGATAATGGATGTCAGATTTAGTGCAATTTATCTTGGCGAATCCTCTTATCTTAATTATCATTGTTGGTGTTTTAGTCAGCTCTCTATCAAAACTAGGGCAGTCAACCCAACAACAAGAGGAGCGTCAAACTCCCCAACGACAATCAGCTGAACCGCAGCGTAGGCAGCAACCGGCTGAACAAAGGCAAGAGGAAGTCCGTTGGGAGGATTATTTCCCGAGTGAATCAGCACCTCCTGAACAAGCTTATGAGCCAATCAACGAGCCATCAAGACAAAGCGAAGCTCAACAGCGTGACACAGCGAAGCGGCAGAATGAACTCTATGAGCGTCATCGTGAAGCACGCCGTAAGGTCAAAGAGTTAAAAAACCAATCGGCACCTGTTGTTGCGGTAATGGCTGAAAGTGAGCAGGCGAACTCAGAGGGAAAATTAGATATGGATTTCAAGAATGTTTCCGGAAAAAAAATGATGGAAGCTGTTGTATGGTCTGAGGTGCTTGGACCACCGAAAAGTAGACAGCGTGGTTCAAAAGGTCGATCGTTTTAACCTTGAAACCTTATAGTAAAACGTAGCAATCACTTTAGTGATTGCTACGTTTTTTTTGTTGCGTAAATGTTGAAAAGGCCAGCAAAAATGTAGGGTTCCAGTCATTTTTGTGCTAAGTAAGCAGAGCCATTCATACAATCTTTAGGAGGGGGGCTGCTTAATGAGTCGTATGACAAACCGTATAAAAAAATGGGTAACCGAACAAATGCAGCTTCCGGCTGACGTCACAATGGATTTACCGAGAATTACAATGATAGGACAGCTACATATATATATTGAGAACCATCGAGGGGTTTTACAATTTTCGAATAAAGAACTTCGCTTATTGTTAAAAGAGGGACAGCTCCTTGTGACAGGGGATCAATTTGTATTAAAGACGATTTTGCCGGAAGAATTACTGCTTGAAGGAAGAATAGACAAAGTGATGTTTATTAATGAAGAAGAAAAGTAAATACTGTTTATAAGGAGCGAAACACGATGCGAAATGGATTTGTAAATTTGATAGGTGGCGTGGTAACGGTAGAAATTAGCGGCCCTTATCCAGAGCAACTATTGAACCGCTGTCTTAAACAGGGTATGCACATTTGGGACGTTTCTGTAATGGAAACAGAGAAGATTCAGTTTAAAGTCCAGTTAAGCAATATTCATCAATTAAGACACTTTTTAAGGAAAACAGATTTAACGTTACGTTTTAAAGAGCGACAAGGCCTTCCTTTTTTTATAAAACAAATGAAAGTAAGGGCGGGATTTGTTACGGGGATTGCTGCGTTTTTTATTGCATTTTTTCTTCTCTCGAATATGGTGTGGGGGTATTCGATAGATGGTGCTTCTCCTCAAGTTGAAAAAAAATTAGAAGAAGCCATTGCAGAATTAGGTGTTAAACGAGGTGAATTTAGTTTCAGTTTACCAAAGCCAAATGAAATTCAAGCGTATGTGACAGATCGAATAGATGAAGCAACCTGGGTTGGTGTGCAAAAAAAAGGGACGAACTATCAATTCGAGGTTGTTGAACAAGTGCGACAATCAGATCCTGAAATAATAAGCCCTAGACACTTAGTAGCATCGAAAAAAGCGGTCATTCGATCAATGTTTGTTGAAGATGGGACAGCGGTAAAACGAACGAATGATGTTGTTGAAAAAGGGGACTTGCTAGTATCAGGTTTTATTGGTGTAGAAGGGGCTGAGCAAACAATTCCAGCTAAGGCCTCTGTCGTCGGTGAAATATGGTATACTTCAACTGTAAGCATGCCAATCACCCAAATATACTCGTCGTTAACGGGCGAGCAGAAAAACAAATATCAGTTAAAAGTTGGCGATGTGTCTATCCCATTTTGGAATATTACCGCGCCGGATTACGAGTCAATGGAAACGTATAGAAAAGAAAGTCAGTATACGATTTTCGGCTATCGTTTACCGGTCCAACTTATTGTTGATGAGCATCGTGAAACCCAACACTTTGAGCGAACGTATGAAAAAGAAGAAGCATTTGACGTGTTGAAAGAGCAAGCACGTTTGGACTTGGAACAAGATTTGCCAGAAGGTGCAGACATAATAGGTGAACAAGTTTTGCATGAAGCGGTTGAAAATGATACAGTTTCATTAAAGATTCATTACCAAGTTCTTGAAGAGATTACGCAAGAAAAACCAATTATTCAAGGAGACTGAGGCGATTGTCAGAAACATCATTGATTCAACTTAACTTAAGAGATGCTCAAATAGCACAAGCACTATATGGGCCGAATGATTTGCATTTAAAACGAATTGAAGAAGAATTATCCATTGAATTAGTGACGAGAGGCGAAGATATCCTCATCACTGGCGATAAGCTTCAAATTGAACGCGCAGCAAAAATAATTGAGACGTTAATTGGCGTCGTCGAGCAATATGCTCAGTTATCCGAACGCGACGTCTTTTATGCGATTCAGCTAGAAAAAGAAGGAAAGCTAGCCGAATTAAACGAATTATACGATGAAAATATAGCGACTACGGTCAAAGGGAAAATCATTCGAGCTAAAACATTAGGTCAGCGACACTACATTTCCATGATTCGCAAACATGATATGGTATTTGGAGTAGGCCCTGCCGGCACGGGAAAAACATACCTAGCAGTTGTTTCAGCTGTATCTGCTTTGAAAGAAGGGAAAGTCAACCGGATTGTGTTAACCCGTCCAGCTGTTGAAGCCGGTGAAAGCTTAGGATTTCTTCCAGGTGACTTAAAAGAAAAAGTGGACCCTTATTTACGTCCAATTTACGATGCGCTGCATGATGTTTTAGGTGTCGAGCATACAACGAGATTAATGGAGCGAGGCACAATTGAAGTTGCACCATTAGCCTATATGCGAGGTCGAACGTTAGATGATTCATTTGTCATTTTAGATGAAGCGCAGAATACGACAGAAGAACAAATTAAAATGTTTATAACTAGACTAGGGTTTGGATCAAAGATGGTTATAAATGGAGATATTACCCAAATCGATTTGCCAAAGGGTAAGAAGTCGGGATTACAAGTTGCGCTTCACAAGTTAAGATCCGTAAAAGGGATTGGCATGGTCTATCTTCAAGCATCTGATGTAGTAAGACATGTGCTCGTCCAACGTATACTTCAAGCATATGAACATGACGAGCGGTTGAACGATCAATAATGTGCAAAGCCGAGTGAGGTGACTGTATGTGGAAGAAGATAAGCCTAAAGTATCTGCTCCAAAAAAATGGTGGCGGAAAATAAAGCAACAACCGTACATACGTACAGTTATTTATACAATACTTGGCTTAATTATGTACGGTATGATGCTTGACAATATTATACCGGAGCAATTAGAAGTGAATTTGTCTGAACCAGCTGAACAAGACATTCGCGCACCAATGACGGTTGAAAATCGAGTGGCAACGGAGCAAAGGCGAACGGAAGCGGTAGGGGCTGTCGAAAGCCAAATGAAGCACAACCGTCAATATGAAGAAGATCGAGTTCAGCAAGTAAACGATATCTTTACGGTTATTCGTCTTGAACGAGAGCAGGAAGCTGATGAAGAGGAAGAAGCTCCTTCCATTTCAGATCAAATTGAAAATGTTCGCTCAGACTTGTCTTCTTCAACAAATGCAGATTTGAGTGATGAAGCTCTTGAAGTGTTGTTGGCGACGTCTGACTACCAATTTCAAGCTGCTCAAGAGGCAGCTGTCAATACCGTTCATGAAACAATGAGTGAACCAATAAAGGTAGGCGATTTACAGGAAGCAAAGCAAAACGCTGAAAATCAAATAGCGGAAGTAACAAGTCTCTCGCCGGATGTTCGTGAAGCCATAAGCAATGTAGTTGATTTAGCAATTGTGTTTAATGTAACCTATGATGCTGAAACAACACAGCGGTTAAGGCAAGAAGCGGCTGATTCAATTGACCCTGTGCTCATACGTGAAGGTGAATTGATTGTAAAAGCAGGCGATCTTGTCACATATGAAATGTATGAACAGCTTCGATTGGTTGGTTTACTGGATGAAGCTACAGTTGTTTTCCCTTATATTGGACTAGCGTTGTTTGTCTTCATTTTAATCGGAATGCTGGTTTATTTTTTAAATGATTCCCATACGACGGTCGCAACAAACAACTCACATTTATTAATGTTTTCAATTGTGTTCGTCGTTATTTTAGTGCTGATGAAGCTATATAGTTACTTAGAGTCTCTTATCTCTCTGCCTGGAATTGGTTTTGCGGTTCCGGCGGCGGCAGGGGCAATGTTACTAACTTTGTTGCTACACCCTAAGATTGCCATCGTAACCAGTTTTCTTTTCGCTATTATTGGGAGCGTTTTTTACAATCACGATTCCTCTAGTACCTTTGCGTTTATGTATGGCTTTTATATTTTAGTTGGTTCTCTTACAGGCATCTATTTCTTGAAACAATCAAACAAAGCAACACGAATTTTAAAAGCTGGCTTTTTTGTACTCTGTGCGAACAGCTTAACGGTACTATCCATTTTATTAATGAAAAGTATTTATTTGAATTGGGTTGAACTAAGTTTTTATTTCTTAGCAGCGTTTTTAGCAGCTTTTGTTGCTTCCGTTCTGACAATAGGGTTACTCCCGTTTATCGAAACAGGCTTTGGAATATTGTCAACAGCAAGGTTAATTGAACTTTCAAGCCCAAACCATCCGCTACTCCGAAAGATATTAACAGAAGCACCTGGAACATATCATCATAGCGTTGTTGTCGGGAATTTGGCAGAAGCAGCTTGTGAAACGTTAGGTGAAAATGGGTTGCTAGCAAGAGTAGGGGCTTACTATCATGATTTAGGAAAAACAAGACGTCCGAGATTTTTTATCGAGAATCAATTAAAAGGGGATAATCCTCACGATAAGATCTCACCCCAATTAAGTAAAACCATTATTATTTCACATCCATACGATGGCGCTGATTTGCTCCGGCAACATAAAATGCCGCGGGAAATTATTGATATCGCAGAACAACATCATGGCACAAGCCTGCTTAAATTTTTCTACTATAAGGCAAAGCAAGATGATGAAAAACAACATGTACCTGAAAGCCAGTTTCGATATCCTGGTCCAAAGCCACAAACAAAAGTAACATCTATTATTTCCATTGCAGATAGTGTTGAGGCTGCTGTGCGATCAATGCAAAAACCAACACCTGATAAAGTCGAGCAGTTGGTCGATAAAATTATTAAAGATAAGCTTGAAGACGGTCAATTCGATGAGTCAGATTTAACACTAAAAGAATTAAACCAAATTAAGCTGTCGATGTGTGAAACGTTAAATGGAACGTTTCATCAGCGAATAGAATATCCTGATGATGATGATTAAAAAGGAGTATTAAATGATTGAGATAGACATTATTGATGAGACAGAGACATTGACAGAAGAGCAACTGAAGCTTGTTCACGACGTCCTTTCTTATGCTGGTAAAGAAGAAGCTATTCATACAGCTGCAGAGCTATCGGTTACATTTGTAGAGGAGGATGCGATCCATGAGTTAAATTTAGAACATCGTGGCATCGATCGCTCCACAGATGTGTTATCGTTTGCTTTAAACGATGGAGAGCCGGATTACGAAGAGGTAGAAGGAATTCCGAATCTATTAGGAGATATTATTGTATCCACTGCTCACATTCATCGACAGGCTGAAGAATATAATCATTCATTTGAACGTGAACTTGCTTTTCTTGTTGTTCATGGCTTTCTTCACCTGCTAGGTTATGATCATCAATCAAAGGAAGAAGAAAGGGAAATGTTTACTAAACAAGAGGAGATTTTAGAATCCTATGGCCTTGGAAGATCGAAACCGTAGAGGGTTAAAACGTTTATTGCGTTCATTTAACTATGCCATTTCAGGTCTTGGCTATGTAATTAGACACGAACAGAACATGCAAATTCATTTAGCTAGTACAATGGCTATTTGTGGGCTTGCCTGGTTTTTTTCCGTCTCAGCGACTGAATGGGTGTTGCTCCTACTTGTAATGGGAGGCGTGTTAACAGCTGAAACACTTAATACGGCAATCGAACGGACGGTTGATTTAGTGACGGAAGACTTTCATCCACTAGCAAAGCGAGCAAAAGATATCGGTGCTGCTAGCGTGTTCATTTTTTGTATCATTGCCATCATTATTGGGGCTATTATATTTGTGCCTTATTTTATAAACATTTTATAACGAAAAAGGAGGATTTCTATGGAAAAAGCAGCATTCATCCAGCTCGCTATTGAAGCAAGGGAAGAGGCTTACGTACCTTATTCCTCATTTAAAGTAGGCGCTGCCCTCCTTCTAGCAGATGGCTCGGTTGTAAAAGGAGCAAACATTGAAAATGCGGCATATAGCTTGGCAAACTGTGCTGAACGTACAGCACTATTTAGAGCGTATAAGCCAAATCACCTACCATTTAAAGCGCTTGCTGTGGCGGCGGATACACCAAATCCGGTTTCGCCCTGTGGTGCATGTAGACAAGTATTAGCAGAGTTATGTGAGCCAGGAATGCCGGTTTATTTAAGTAATATAAACGGCGACTGGAAAGAAACAACAGTAGAAGCGTTACTACCAGGATTTTTTAAAGCGGAGGATATGAATGAATCAAGAGGAAACGTTTAAGTCAGGATTTGTCTCCATAATTGGGAGACCGAATGTAGGGAAATCAACATTGTTAAACAGAATAATTGGGCAAAAAATTGCCATTATGTCGGACAAGCCTCAAACAACAAGAAATAAAGTTCAAGGTGTTTACACGACAAATGACGCACAAATCGTTTTCATTGATACGCCTGGTATTCACAAGCCGAAACATCGCTTAGGCGACTTTATGATGAAAGTGGCTACAAATACTCTTCGTGAAGTTGATCTCATTTTGTATGTGATTGACGCAGATGCTAAATTTGGTCCTGGAGAACAATTTATAATTGATCGCTTAAAGGATACAAAAACACCGGTTTTTCTAATCGTTAATAAAATCGACAAAGTAAGTAAAGAAGCGTTATTAGAAATCATTGCATCCTATCGAGAACGCTATGAATTTGAAGAAGTTGTGCCGATATCTGCTTTAGAAGGTGAAAATGTCGGAACAATGATGGATCAAATTAAGGTACACTTAGACGAAGGGCCGCAATATTACCCAAGCGATCAAATAACAGATCACCCAGAACGATTTATTGTTGCCGAGCTTGTTCGTGAAAAAGCGTTACATGTAACAAAGGAAGAGATACCCCACTCTTTAGCCGTTGTCATTGAACAAATGAAACGACGGGATAATGGAAAAGTTTATGTTGGAGCCACCATTATTGTGGAGCGATCCTCTCAAAAAGGGATTATTATTGGTAAACACGGTTCTATGCTAAAGGAAATTGGTCAAAAAGCAAGAGTGGATATAGAAGCATTACTTGGTTCAAGTGTGTTTTTAGAGTTATGGGTAAAAGTACAAAAAGACTGGCGAAATCGCCCATCACAGCTTAAAGATTACGGCTTTAACGAAGACGATTATTAAAGAGAAGCAATGGTCCAAACAAGACGTTGGACCATTGTTTTTTTATATGCAAAAAGCTATGATGAAGTAAGATGAAAAACGAACAAAAATAAAAAGTCAAGCTCTGCTAATTAACAATATTTCCATCGAATGAGTATAGTAAATTTAGGTCATCATACTTCATAAGAACGATTGAGAGGAGTTGTGAAACAGTGCTTGTTCTATCTTGGAAAGTTTTTTCACAGACAGGAAACATTGAGACTTATTTACTCCATAAGGAATTGGAAAGGGAAACAGTTGGTGAAGAGGTAGAGGTAATGGCTGCCGACGACCAGACCGATTCAACTCTTTCTTAAAAAGCAGTGACTTGCTGTAAGGAATGAACATGTTAATTAAACAAGAAGGAATTATTTTAAAGACAATTGACTATGGTGAATCAAATAAAATTGCAACAGTATTAACGAAAGATAGTGGTAAACTATCAGTGATGGCAAAAGGAGCAAAGAAGCCTAATAGCCGTTATGCAGCTGTAATGCAACCATTCGTATATGGCTCATTCGTTTACTTTAAAGGGAGTGGCTTACCAACGATAAGCCAAGGCGAAATTATCTTATCCTTTAAACAGCTTCACTACGATTTATTTAAGGCTGCTCATGCCGCTTATATAACAGAATTAATCGAGAAATTGACCGAAGAACGACGACCATATGTATTTTTATTTGATTTATTGTTACTCGCTTTAAAGCAAATTGATACTGGTCAAGATCCAGAAATAATCGCAAGAATCGTTGATTTAAAAATGTTAACTGTCGCTGGGGCGAAGCCTAATTTAGACGGCTGTGCAAGCTGTAAATCGGTTGAGCGCGACCCTATTGCTTTTTCTATTCCTTTTGCTGGCTTTTTGTGCAGCGGTTGTGTCCACCGAGATGAGCGAGCATACCCTGTTACGTTATCAATGGTTAAGCTCATTCGCACCTTATTCTATGTTGATTTGACGAAATTAGGTTCCATTTCGATTAAGAGAGAAACAAAAGAACGACTTCATCAGATCATTTCATCGTACTATCAAGAGTATGTTGGTGTGACGCTGAAATCGCAACGCTTTATTGACCAACTAAAAAAAGTAGATGGCAATCATTTTAAGCTTGACGAAAAAAAGGATTAAAGGTATTATAGAAAAATATGACGATATGCTATGATGAGAGAAGAAATACTGCTTATTTTGCGATTAATAGCGACTTCAGGATGGTGTAAGCTGAAGAATCAAAAGCGTATGAGGCACTCTTTAAGCATGTAAACTGTAAAGTGATTAAGCACTTTTTGTGTTTAATAAGTAGGGTGGAACCGCGGGTAACTCTCGTCCCTATGCCATAGTAGGCATAAGGATTGAGGGTTTTTTGTTTTTATTAAGGAGGGTAAACATGAACATTCAAACGATGATCTTAACATTGCAGTCCTATTGGGCAAAGCAAGGCTGTATAATTATGAATGCCTATGATACTGAAAAAGGTGCGGGTACAATGAGTCCGCATACATTGCTACGAACAATTGGCCCAGAGCCATGGAATGTAGCTTATGTGGAGCCATCAAGGCGTCCAGCAGATGGACGTTATGGAGAGAACCCGAACCGCTTATATCAACATCACCAATTTCAAGTGATTATGAAACCTTCACCAAACAATATTCAAGAATTATATCTGGAAAGTCTTAAAGCACTTGGTATTAACCCCCTTGAACACGACATTCGCTTTGTTGAAGACAACTGGGAAAACCCAACATTAGGCTGTGCTGGTCTTGGATGGGAAGTGTGGTTAGATGGAATGGAAATAACACAGTTTACGTATTTCCAGCAAGTTGGTGGCATGGAAGCATCTCCTGTTTCTGCTGAAATCACTTACGGGATTGAGCGGCTAGCTACGTACATTCAGGAAAAAGAAAATGTATTTGACTTAGAGTGGGTTGAAGGATTCACGTATGGTGATATTTTTCTCCAGCCTGAATTTGAACATTCTACATATACATTTGAAGTTTCCGATAGTGAGATGCTCTTCCAGTTATTCAATACGTACGAAAAAGAAGCAACCCGTGTGCTCGATCGTAACCTTGTTTTCCCGGCTTATGATTATATTTTAAAGTGTTCTCACGTATTTAATTTGCTTGATGCTCGTGGAGCGATATCCGTAACGGAACGAACAGGCTACATTGGTCGTGTACGTACTCTCGCTCGAAAGGCAGCTAAGCATTATTACGAGGAACGCGAAAAACTTGGATTCCCCATGTTGAAAAAGAAGGAGGCAAACTAATGGATAGTAAACCATTTCTCCTTGAAATAGGATTAGAAGAACTTCCAGCCAGATTTGTAACAGATGCAGTGAAACAACTAGAACAGCATGTGCAGCAGTGGTTAAAAGAGAAAAAGCTTCCGTATAGCCGCACACAAGCTTTTTCAACGCCGAGAAGATTAGCCATTATCATCCATGACCTTGCTTCAAAACAAGAAGATGCATCTAGTAAAGCAAAAGGACCAGCAAAGAAAATTGCAATAGATGACAATGGTGACTGGACAAAAGCAGCTTTAGGTTTTGCACGATCACAAAGTGTGGAACCAGACGCTCTTACTATTGAAGCCCATAAAGGTGTTGAATATGTTTTTGCCACCTCTTTTTCAGAAGGCGTGCAAACTGTCGACATTTTACCAAGCTTAGAGAAAGTCATTATGAGCTTAAATTTTCCAAAGCGTATGAAATGGCATACCTTTGACTTACGCTATGCCCGACCGATACGTTGGTTAATTGCTATGTACGGTCAGCATGTGATTCCGTTTTCCATTGCGCAAGTGAAAACTAGTCAAATAACAAGAGGTCATCGTTTCTTAGGGGATAAAGAAATCACGATAGCAACTCCTGAAAGTTATGAAGCGCGCTTACTGGAGAACTATGTCATTGTTGATGCGGATAAAAGGAAGCAAGCGATCCGTTCTCAACTAAAGGATATGGAAGCAACAAAAGATTGGATTATTCCTGTAAATGAAGATCTTCTTGAAGAAGTAAACAATTTGGTTGAATATCCGACTGCTTTAAGTGGTAGTTTTGAAGAGAAATACCTTCAATTGCCTAAAGAAGTCTTAATTACGACTATGAGAGAACATCAGCGTTATTTCCCTGTTGAATCAACCGAAGGCACATTACTTCCGTTCTTTGTAACCGTAAGAAACGGGAATGAAGAGCATATTGAAAATGTATCAAAAGGGAATGAAAAGGTACTTCGGGGACGGTTTGCTGACGCTGCATTCTTTTATGAAGAAGACCAAAAGCTCTCTATAGAAGAGTGGAATAAAAAACTCGAAACCGTGGTGTTCCATGAATCGATTGGAACGATTGCGGAAAAGGTGAATCGTACAAAAGAGCTTGCGGTATGGTTAGCAAGAGAAGAGCGATTACCTGCTGAAGAAGTATCATTAGTGGAACGTGCTGCAACAATTGCAAAATTTGACCTTGTAACAAATATGGTTGGTGAATTTCCTGAGTTACAAGGACAGATGGGGCAGGATTACGCGTTGAAGTCGAATGAACCTGTTCAAGTGGCGAGAGCGATTTATGAACAATATTTACCGCGATTTTCAAATGATCATCTCCCGCAAACTGCAGTGGGGTCTATGCTATCTCTAGCAGAAAAGCTAGATACCGTATTATCTTGTTTTGCAATTGGATTAATTCCAACAGGTTCTCAAGATCCTTATGCGCTAAGAAGGCAAGCAAACGGTGTAGTCCAAATTTTATTAGAAACTAAATCCGCTCTTTCTCTTGACGTAATCATTGAACATTGGGTGAACACATTAAATAATAAAGGATTTATGACGGCTGGTGTCGAATCTACTAAAGAAGAAGCCATTCAATTCTTTTTAAGTCGTTTTAAGCATCTTATGATGGATTCAGGCTATCGATACGATGTTGTAGAAGCTGTATTAGCGGCTCCAATTGTAGATGTGTATTCCATGTTTGCTAAAGCAGAAGCTGTTAACGAACAGCTTAATGAGCCTGCATTTAAAAAAGCCGTTGAAGCGTTAAGTCGGGTAACCAATTTAGCCCAAAAGGCAGAAACAGATACAACAATTGATGAATCGTTGTTTGAGAATGAATCGGAGACAAAGCTATTAGCAGCAACGGTTGAAGTGGAGATGAGTTTAGTAGAAGCATGGAAGCAACATGATGCTATTTCTGCATACAACATCTTAGAGACGTGTCAAGATGCGATTCACTCATTTTTTGAGCAAACGATGGTTATGGTTGAAGACCCAGACGTTCGATCCAATCGACTAGCGTTATTAAAAAGGTTAGCACGTTCCATTGAATCCTTTGCTGATTTCCAACAAATTGTCTTTTCTTCGTAACTAGTGTTCAGGTTAGAGAGGTGAGTTCAAATCGAACTTTCAATTAGACAGCAACACATTATTGATATTGTCAAAGAAAATGGACCGATTACGGGTGAACATATAGCGGAGCGCTTGTCTTTAACTAGGGCAACCCTCCGCCCTGATTTAGCTATATTAACAATGTCTGGTTTTCTCGACGCCAGACCGAGGGTTGGTTATTTTTATACTGGTAAGACGGATTCACCTGCTTTGTCGGATGAGATTCAAAAGATAAAAGTTCATCATTATCAATCAAGGCCTGTAATTGTTGAGCAATCCACCTCTGTATATGAAGCCATCTGTACCATGTTTTTAGAAGACTGTGGCACATTGTTTATTGTTGATAAACAGACGACCCTCGTAGGCGTTGTATCTCGAAAAGACTTATTACGAGCTAGTATGGGTGGGCAAGCAATTGAAACAACGCCAGTTAGTATTATTATGACGAGAATGCCTAATATTACGATGTGCGAAAAAGAAGACTCAATTATTGAAGTTGCTCATAAGCTCATTTCAAGACAGATTGACGGTTTACCGATTGTGAAAAAAGTGGACGTAGGTTCAGGATATGAAGTAGTTGGGCGTATAACAAAGACGAACATGACTTCTTTATTAGTGGATCTTGCTAAGAATGAAGGAACATAAGGAGGGCTGTTCTTAATGACGCAAACAGAACGCTTAATTGTATACATTGTATCGGATTCAGTTGGAGAAACGGCTGAGCTGGTTGTGAAAGCAGCGGTAAGCCAATTCAACGGATCGAATGTTGACATTCGTCGTATTCCTTATGTAGAGGATAAAGGAACAATTCAAGAAGTGGTTCAAATCGCTAAAAAAGCGAAAGCACTTATTGCCTTCACACTCGTTGTCCCAGAAATTAAAAATTACTTGCTTGAGGCGGCAAAAGAAGCCAAAGTTGAAACAGTTGACATCATTGGACCGGTATTAGGGAAGATAAATCAACTGACGAATGAACAACCTCGCTATGAGCCGGGCTTAATTTATCGTTTAGATGAAGATTATTTTAGAAAAGTCGAAGCCATTGAATTTGCGGTTAAATACGATGACGGACGAGATCCTAGAGGAATTATTTTAGCGGATGTTGTGCTTATTGGTGTGTCAAGAACATCGAAAACACCATTATCTCAATATTTAGCTCATAAGCGTTTGAAGGTAGCGAACGTTCCCTTAGTTCCAGAAGTTGAACCCCCTGAAGAGCTATTTAAAATCTCAAATAAAAAATGCATAGGCTTACGCATTAGTCCAGAAAAGCTTAATAGCATTCGTACAGAACGTTTAAAAGCTCTTGGATTAAAATCAGAAGCAAATTATGCGAACATTAATCGCATTAAACAAGAGCTGGCATATGCGCAAGAAGTTATGGAACGAGTAAACTGCCCTGTAATTGATGTTTCGAATAAAGCAGTAGAAGAAACAGCGAATTTGATTTCTAATATGTTCCAAAAACATTGATTGGAAACTGTTTACTGTTCAAACGCTATGTTTTGAAGTATAATTGCCAATTGGGACTCTAATTTTGCAGATTGTATGTATAAATAGGGTGTAGATCAAATAAATTTAAAAAGTCAAGACTTTTTCTCGTTTTTTTGGTAATGATAGTAAAGAAGATGAAAGAGCAATGGGTTTCGACAGTTTCTTGTTTTTTTCGTCAAATAAGAAGGAGATCAAACCTTACATGTTGAATGATACTGTATGAGTTCAACGGTGTACGTTGATGCAGATTCTTGTCCTGTAAAAGAAGAAATCATTAAACTTTGTGGTCAATACGAAAAAGAATTGGTCTTTGTGTTTTCATATGCACATAATATGGTCTTGCCTGAGCATGTGAAAACCGTACAAGTTGATGTGGATAAAGAAGCAGCAGACCTGTACTTACTGCAAGCTGTTTCTCGTGGTGACGTATGTATCTCTCAAGATCACGCACTTGCTTCTTTATTGCTTATTAAAGGTGTGACTGTCTTATCGCCTCGTGGCCATGTATACATGGAAGAAGAGATGGCGAGCATGTTACAGTCTCGCTATGCAGCACAAAAGGCTAGAAGAGCGGGAAGAAAAACAAAAGGCCCGCGGAAGTTTACTGCCACAGACCGAGAGCAATTTGTGCATGCACTTGAACAAGTTCTTAGCACTGGTAATTGAAGGAATAGGTGAGAGCTGTATGTCTGTGAAAATTCCTGAAGAGAAATTAGCCGAGATAAGGAACGCAAGCGATATAGTTGATGTTATCGGCGACTATGTACAATTAAAGAAAAACGGTAGACAGTATGGTGGTCTATGTCCTTTTCATGATGAGAAAACCCCTTCTTTTTCAGTTTCTGAAGAAAAGCAGGTTTATCATTGTTTTGGCTGTGGTGCCGGTGGGAACGTTTTTACCTTCCTACAGGACTTGGAGGGATGGTCTTTTGCAAAGACCGTAGCTCACTTAGCAGGAAAGGCGAAAATTTCTTTACCTCAAGTCGTTGAATCGAACGAGTATCAGGTTTATGAAGATACGTCAAAAGTTGATGCAATGAAGAAAGCTCACCAGTTAGCCGCTTCAACGTATCACAGTATTTTTATGTTCACGGAAGAAGGTTCTCCAGGGCGCGTTTATGCTCAGGAGCGTTATTTTACTGAAGCTCAAATTGACCATTTCAAAATAGGGTATGCCCTGGATGAGTGGGAGACATTAGCGAAGGTGCTTGAGCAAAATGAGTTTGATTTAACAATAATGGAGGAAGCTGGTCTAGTAGCAAAGCGAAAATCAAGTGGTTACTATGATTTATTCCGCAATCGTTTAATTTTTCCTATATCGGATAATAATGGTGACATTGTTGGTTTTGGAGGAAGGATTGTTGGTGAAGGACAACCAAAGTATTTAAATAGTCCAGAGACACCGATTTATCAAAAAGCAAAAACCCTGTTTCATATGTTTGAAGCACGGCCAATTATTCGCAAAAAAAATAAAGCCTATTTGTTTGAAGGTGCATTGGATGTAATGGCTGCCTGGAAATCGGGAATTGAAAATGCTGTGGCAACATTGGGTACAGCTTTAAGTCAAGATCATGCAAAGCTACTTCGGCGTAATGCTGAAGAGATTATTCTTTGCTATGACGGTGATAGAGCGGGCCGTGAAGCCATTCGAAAGACCATTCCTGTGCTCGAAAATGTTGGTTGCCAGATTCAAGTCTGCTTATTGCCAGATGGCTATGATCCAGATGACTATGTGAAGGAATTTGGCGAAGAAGCCTTAAAAGCTTATTTGGAAAAAGAGCTTTTATCCGTAATGGCTTTTAAAATGTACGATGCGAAACAAACAAAAAACCTTCAAAATGAAGGAGAACGGCTTAAGTATATTGAAGACATGCTTGAAGCTATTGCACAATTAGAATCGATTGAGCAAGAACATTATTTAAAGCAGCTATCTAAGGAATTTAATCTTTCATTCCAAGTTCTTCATCATGAGATGATGCGTAAAGAAAGAAAGGCTGCGCCGGTCCGTCAGCAACAACAGGCAGAACGGTATGGAGACACGGTTAAAGCCCATCATACATTTCAAACAGCTCGTCCAATAGCTGCCCACATTAAAGCAGAACGAATGCTTCTTGGGTATATGCTACAAGACGAAGAGATGATTTGGCGAGTAACAGAGCGTTTGCAAGATGGCTTTAATATAGATGAACACCAGGCGCTGTATGCCTACTTAATCTCCTTTGTTTCGCAACATCCAGAAAAGGGAATAAAGGAATTTATAGAGAGTCTAGAAGATCAAAAGCTTGCAAAACTAGCCGCTTATCTGCTTATGCAAGATGTTAAAGTAGAGTGTACAGATGCAGAGTTAGACGATTATATTAAGAAAATTGAACAATACCCTAAACTATTACAAATTAAAGAACAACAGCAAGCAGCTCGCTTAGAGCAAGATCCAGTTCTTGCTGCGCAGAAACAAATGGAGCTCATACGCAAAAAAAGAGAATTGCTAGGTAAGTAACTCGTCGTTAATTTTGGAAGGAGGGGATCGAGTGGCTGATAAACCGTTACGTCCAGTGACAGAAGGTGATCTATCCATCGATCAAGTAAAAGAACAATTAGTAGAATTAGGTAAAAAGCGTGGGACCTTAACGTATGCCGAAATTACAGAGAAAATGGCTTCGTTTGAACAGGACGCGGATCAAATGGATGAGTTCTATGAGTACCTTGGTGAGCAAGGGGTAGAGCTTGTGAATGAAGCCGATGATGAAGTCCCATCTATGCAGCAAGTTGAAAAGAATGAAGAAGAATTTGATTTAAACGATTTAAGTGTCCCTCCAGGAATAAAAATAAACGATCCAGTTCGTATGTATCTTAAAGAAATTGGTCGTGTACCGCTTTTATCTGCAGAAGAAGAGATCGACTTAGCGAAACGTATTGAGCAAGGTGATGAAGAAGCGAAAAAACGTTTAGCAGAAGCGAACTTGCGTCTTGTTGTGTCCATTGCTAAGCGCTATGTTGGTAGAGGAATGTTGTTCCTTGATTTGATTCAAGAAGGAAACATGGGCTTAATTAAAGCTGTTGAAAAGTTTGATTACGATAAAGGGTTTAAGTTTAGTACCTATGCAACTTGGTGGATTCGTCAAGCAATTACTCGTGCCATTGCTGACCAAGCGAGAACCATTCGTATCCCTGTTCATATGGTAGAAACCATTAATAAACTCATTCGTGTTCAACGTCAACTTTTACAAGACTTTGGTCGTGAGCCAACCCCTGAAGAGGTTGGAAAAGAGATGGAGCTAACGCCTGATAAAGTGCGGGAAATCTTAAAGATTGCTCAAGAGCCAGTTTCTCTTGAAACACCAATTGGTGAAGAAGACGATTCTCATTTAGGTGACTTTATTGAAGACCAAGAAGCTCTTGCACCTTCAGACGCTGCGGCCTATGAGTTATTAAAAGAACAGCTAGAAGATGTGTTAGATACACTAACTGATCGAGAAGAAAATGTTCTTAGACTTCGTTTTGGACTTGATGATGGTCGAACCCGTACTCTTGAAGAAGTAGGTAAAGTCTTCGGTGTTACGCGCGAGCGTATCAGACAAATTGAAGCAAAAGCACTGCGCAAATTACGTCATCCAAGCAGAAGCAAACGATTAAAAGACTTTCTTGATTAATGAGGTGCACACGGATTCAGCATAGACTGATTTCGTGTGCCTTCCTTGTTTCTATTTTACTTCTTCTTAAAACGGAATGCAAATTGTTGTTGTGAATTTTCTTATAAATCAATTTGAATTTTTTGTGCTATTTTGGGGAAATGTAAATTGAAGCCTTTTCATAATGGGCGATTTGAAGTAAACTATAGTAGATTCGTGCTTTTTTATACATATCTAATGGTTAGTTCTAACGAGAAAGGAGAGCACCTATATGAAGGGACGTCCGTTAATTCCGTTTGCTTTTATAGCATTATTAGGAATCGTACTTATCGTTGCAATGTCTGCAATTGGTGTTGATCAACGTGCTAGCATGGATGAAGAAGAAGAAGAGCCTGTTGACATTGGGGATCCGGTTGAATATGGACAAGGTATTGTTGAAAGTTCATGTATAACATGTCATGCAAATGATTTAGGTGGTACTGCTAGTGCGCCAGCGATTAACAATTTAGAGGGACAATTGTCTCATGATGAAATCGTTGACATTGTAACAAACGGTCAAGGAAATATGCCGGCATTCGGTGGTCAGTTACAGCCTGAAGAAATTGATGCGGTAGCTGAGTATTTATTGTCGATGTCAGAGTAGGAGAGCGGGGGGATAACCCTGCTTTTTTCTTTTGGAAGGAGACACAACAAATGAACACAAATCAACTTTCACATAGGCTAGAACGTGTTGCGTCTTATGCAGCAGGTTTTCACATAGTAGCGGATATTGGTTCCGATCATGCTTATTTGCCTTGCTATCTTTGTTTAAAAGATGATTCGTTAAAGGCGATTGCAGGTGAAATTAATGAGGGTCCTTATCAATCGGCATTGAAACAAGTAAGGTTGTCTCAATTGGAGGATCAGATTGATGTACGAAAAGGCAGTGGATTAAATGTCTTGCATCAAGGTGAGGAGATTGATGTACTAACGATTGCTGGAATGGGTGGGCCACTCATTGCTTCGATTTTAGATGAAGGAAAAGACAAACTCATGGGGGTGAAGCGATTGGTGCTTCAGCCAAATGTTGCCTCTCATGCGGTGCGTCAGTGGATCATGGATCATCACTATCGAATTGTAGCAGAAGATATTCTTGAAGAAGACGAAAAGATCTATGAAGTTATTGTTGCTGAACCTTCTGAAGCTAAAGTGGCATATACAGAAACAGAGTTATGGCTTGGTCCTATACTAATGCAGCACCAGACGTCTGTTTTTAAGAAAAAATGGGAGCACGAAAAAACAAGCTGGAAACGTGTATTAAAGCAAGTACAGTTAGGGAATAAATCAGTAGAGCTTGAAGAGAAACAAGCTGACTTAAACCGAAAAATTAAAATGGTTGAGGAGGCCTTATGATGACAAAAGCAGTTACGGCTCAGGATGTAATTAAAGAATTTGAACAGTTTTCTCCACGAACGTACGCAGTTGAAGGAGATCGTAATGGTCTCATGGTGGGAACTCTAAACAAACCGATTCATACTGTAATGATTGCGTTGGATGTTTTAGAGGAGACAATAGATGAAGCGATTGATAAAAACGTTGATCTTATTATCGCACATCATCCATTATTGTTTAGACCCCTTAAACAAATAAATGTGGATACAGCAATGGGGCGAATTGTTGCAAAGGCAATCAAGCATGAAATTACGATATATGCGGCACACACTAATTTGGATGTTACAGAAGGTGGAGTGAATGACTTATTAGCCGAAAAATTAAAGATTCATTCTGCTGATGTGCTTGTGCCAACATATAAAGAGAACATGTGGAAGTTTGTTGGATTTGTTCCTCGAGATCACGCAGAGAGTATACGACAAGCGCTAGGTGAAGCAGGGGCAGGTTTGATTGGAGAGTATAGCCATTGTGCGTTTTCTGTTGTAGGGGAAGGAACGTTTCGACCGACAGATCATGCAAATCCCTATATTGGTGAGTTGAATAAACAGGAAGTGGTAGAAGAGGAACGAATTGAAACGATTGTGCCGAAAAACAGCCTACAGTCAGTCCTTAACGCGTTTCTCGCTGCTCATCCATATGAAGAACCAGCTTACGACCTTATTCCATTAGAGGAGCCTTCGCTCGTTCGTGGACTTGGACGTATTGGTAATTTAGAGCAGCCACAATCATTGCGTGACTATGTGAAGGTGGTAAAAGAGGCACTTGGTTTGGATGGTGTTCGTGTAGTTGGTAACTTAGATAAAAAAATAAAAAAAGTTGCTGTACTTGGCGGCGATGGGAACAAGTATGTGAATCAAGCGCTACACAAAGGAGCAGACGTATTTGTAACTGGAGACCTTTACTATCATGTGGCTCAAGATGCAAAAATGGACGGCCTAACGATTATTGACGCTGGTCATCATATTGAATCAATTATGAAAATAGGCGTTACTGAAGAATTGAATAAGCGAATGAAAGCAATGGGGTATGCTATTTCCGTTTTTCCATCAACGGATAGCACGGATCCCTTTCAATTTATGTAAACAAGCAAACCCCTCTTACAAGCCGTAAGAGGGGTTCTTGTTAGTATTATTTTTTAACACGAACTTTTGGTAAGATTTTTTCAATCGGAACTTTTTTCGTTGTATCCCAAGTCGATTCATTATTTGGATCATAGTTTTCAATAAACGTAATAACTTCCTTTGTAATCGGCGTTGGTGTAGAAGCCCCGGAAGTGACGCCAACTTTAGTTGCGTCTTTAATCCAGTCTAATTCTAGCTGAGAGAGGTCACCAATCCGATAAGCCGGCGTGCCAGCAATTTGTTGTGATACTTGAGCTAAACGATTTGAATTGTTACTTTTTGGATCGCCTACCACGATCACAACATCGCACTGGGAAGCTTGCTCTGCGACAGCCTCTTGACGAACTTGAGTTGCTAAACAAATCTCATTATGAACTTCAGCTTTTGGATAAAGAACCATTGCACGCTTCATGATATCAGATACATCCCACTGACTCATCGTGGTTTGGTTCGTAATAATAATATCACGGTCATCTAACGTTAATGACTCAAGGTCTTCCATTGTTTCAACTAAGTGTACAGCGCCAGGAGCAACACCAATCGCACCTTCTGGTTCCGGGTGACCTTGCTTTCCTATATAAATAAATTGATGCCCTTCAGCTGCTTTATCCCGAATTAAATCATGAGTGCGAGTAACATCAGGGCAAGTAGCATCAATACAGGTTAGCCCTTTTTCTTTTGCTAAACGGCGAACTTCTGGAGAGACGCCGTGTGCAGTAAAAATAACGGTCCCGTGTGTGACTTCCTTGAGGATTTCAAGACGATTGGGGCCGTCAAGAGAGATGATACCATCCTCTTCAAATGCATCTGTAACATGTTGATTGTGAACAATCTGCCCTAGTATATAAAGAGGTCTCGGCAAGTCCAAATTTTGTGCAGCTTGACGTGCCATAACCATCGCGTCAACAACGCCATAACAATAGCCTCTTGGTGAAATTTTTAATACGTCCATAGAAATTAATGGCCTCCTATTAAAAACAGGCCTTCGTTTAGTGAAAGCCGTGTTTTGAATTCATCTTCTATTGTAAAGGAGTTCTGCGCAGGTGACAATCAAGACGCGTTATTAATTTGCTTCTTCTAATAAATTTGTGTCAATAAATTCATAGGCTTGCTCTTCGGAGTATTCTTGAACAACAGCCAACTCGCTTGCAACCATTTGTCTCGCTTTTTGGAGGTGGTGTCGATCTTGAATATGAAGACCGTTCGATCGTTCGGTTTGCTTCTTTGATAAAGAAGAAACGAGGTGAGCAGCATCAATAATACTTCCAGTCTTAAGTAAATTCTCTGTATCTCTAGAAAATTGACTGGAAGATAAAGGTGTCTCAGGGCCCGTTTTTAAAGCATCCGCTACTTGATTAACTTCAGAGGAGGAGATGACCTTTCTAAGCCCGGATTGATCGATACGAGATTCTTGAAGCATGAGGGTAACGTCAACAAGCGGGAAATGCAGAATATAGTATGATTGTGTTTCTCCTAGAACATTCTTTTCTTCAATATCTTGGATCTTTCCGGCCCCATGATAAGGGTAAACAACGTTGTCTCCGACTTTAAACATGGACATTCCTCCAATCGATTTATAAAGATCAGTATAACACATTTGAAGGCAAATATCAAATTATACTATCGTTATAGGAGGCTTGTCAACAACTAAAAATCAATTTATATATAAAGTTTTGGTAGGGACGCGCCTTGTGTTTCTGGTCTTTGCCGGCGTGGAGGTCTCGGATTACTCGCAACAGGTGATGGACTAGGTTGAGCTACATTAGTGGTAGCGGCAGGTTCTGGAACATGTTGCACAGTAGAGGCCCTTTCTTCCGTTATTTCATTAGGCGTTTCATTCATTGGCGTTTGTCGCATGGTACGCATCATTCTCCAGAGAGTCGGTACATTTTTAATAAAAGGACCGTATTGCTGAACCATAGGCGCAACTTGTTGAGTAATACCCATTACTCGTTGCGTATTCTCAAGGATGGTGGCGAAATTAAGACCTCCAGAAGCGGCGGATGTTCCTAAACTAGTCAAGCGCCCTCCTCCCAGTAAACGAGCTAAAATACCTCCTCCTCGTGTTGCTCCTGCTAGATGCTGAATAGGTGCTGAAGCCATGGAAGCAGTAGGCTGCATAAAACTCGAAGCGGTTCCTAATAACCGACTTGAGCCGCTCGATAACGGTTGCATTGGAATAGAACTAGCGGGTGGTCCGTAATAAGGCTGCATAACATTCGCTCCTAATAAAATCTAATAATAATAGCCTATGCAAAGATAGGTGATCGGTGCATATTTAAGCCTTGGACTTAGTATGAAATTATGATAAAATGAACTATTGCACGAAGGAACTGGAAAAGAGGAAATGATTATGAATGCAGAAAATTTTTCAAGACTCGGAATAACGGATAAATTACAACAAGCACTTGTTGATGCCAACATATCTAAACCAACGGAAATACAAGAACGGTTGATCCCAGCAATTTTAAACAAAAAGGATGTTATCGGCCAGTCTCAAACAGGTACAGGAAAAACGTTTGCGTTTCTGTTACCGCTTATTGAACAAATAACGGTTACGGAAACACATTTACAAGCTATTGTGACTGCTCCAACAAGAGAATTAGCTAACCAGCTTTATAATGAAGTGGTAAAGCTACTAAAGCCCTTTGAAGGGGAGATTCAAGCACAGTTATATGTTGGGGGTACAGATCGCCAAAAGCAGATGGATCGTTTGAAGTCAAAACAACCACATCTTGTTGTTGGTACACCAGGAAGAATTAATGATTTAATCCAGCAAAATGCGCTATTAGCACATACAGCCACTACTCTCATTGTAGATGAGGCGGATCAAATGCTCGACATGGGCTTTATTGAGGATGTAGACAAAGTAGCTGGTAAAATGGCGGAAGAGCTACAAATGTTGGTTTTCTCGGCCACTATACCGGAAAAACTTCAGCCATTTTTAAAGAAATATATGTCCCAACCACGTCACGTTCATGTACAGCCTGAAGCATTAGCTGCAAAAGCAGTTAAACATCAGCTTGTTCCAGTGCGACATAAAGATAAAATGACTGTTCTTAAAGATGTTGTGAAGCACATTAATCCATATTTAGCAATTATTTTTGTGAACACAAAAGAGCAAGCGGATTTTGTGGCGGATGAATTGGCAAAAGAATCGTTAAATGTTGAGCGTTTGCACGGAGGCCTTGCATCGAGAGAGCGACGGAAGGTAATGAAAAAAGTTGATGATGCAAGTGTTCAGTTCCTTGTGGCTTCAGATTTAGCTGCTCGAGGGATGGATATCAAGGGTGTCACTCATGTTATTAACTTTGAATTTCCAGCGGATTTAGATTTTTATGTACATCGTGTTGGACGTACAGCTAGAGCTGGTGCAGATGGTATAGCCTTATCGCTATTTGAAAAAACAGATGAATACGCGTGTGGTAAGCTATCAAGTAAAGGCATATCCTTTACATTTGTCGAGTTTAAAGACGGGGAATGGCAACAAGTAAAAGGTCCAATTGGTAGTGGCGGCTTTTCACAACAGAAACCTCAGTCTGGGGAAAAGAAAAAAGCAGATAAAACGGCAACAAAGCCACAAGAGCGAACAGGTGGAAAAGCTAAAGCAAAACCAAAAAAGGTAAAGCCTGCTTATAAAAGAAAAGCACGTGTTGCTCAAGAGAAGCGCAATAAGAGAGATAACAAATTACGTTCCCGTAAAAGTAAGTAAAGGAGAGGTTGAACGATGTCTTTATTAATTGGATCACATGTATCAATGAGTGGAAAAAAGATGTTGCTTCAATCAAGTGAAGAAGCAGCAGCATATGGTGCAAGTACCTTCATGATTTATACAGGTGCACCACAAAATACACGTCGTAAAGCGATTGAAGACTTAAATATTGATGCAGGGAAACAACATATGCAGGAACACGGGATTCGTGATATCGTTGTTCATGCCCCTTATATCATCAATATTGCCAATACCCAAAAGCCAGAAACATTTCAATTAGGCGTTGATTTTCTTCGTTCTGAAATAGAGCGAACGGAAGCTTTAGGCGCAAAGCAAATTGTTCTTCACCCTGGAGCTCATATAGGAGCAGGGCCAGAAGCTGGTATCGCGAAAATTATTGAAGGATTAAATGAAGTACTTACGGAAAAGAGAGATGTTCAAATTGCGCTTGAAACGATGGCTGGTAAAGGATCTGAATGTGGTCGTTCATTTGAAGAACTTGCCAAAATTATTGATGGTGTGACTCATAATGAACGGCTCTCTGTATGTTTTGATACGTGTCATACTCATGACGCTGGCTACGATATTGTGAATGATTTTGATGGGGTGCTCGAATCATTTGACCATATTATTGGTGCAGATCGAATAAAAGTCGTTCATGTTAATGATTCAAAAAATGAAAGACATGCTCAAAAGGATCGTCACGAAAACATCGGGCATGGATTTATTGGCTTAAAGGCTTTAGATTACATTGTTCATCACGATCAATTTAAACACGTGCCAAAAATCTTAGAAACGCCATTTATTGGAGCAGATAAAAAAGATCGTAAACCTCCATATAAACATGAAATTGCGTTACTTCGAAGAGAACATACAGAGCCAATAGAAAAATAAATAAAAAGAGCACCGCTAGTTTTTAAAAACTAGGGTGCTCTTTTTATTATCTAATGGTAAAATAATGGCAAGATCAACTTTTTATAACATATGACTATATTTTTGGAACAATTGTGACACTGTAGTCGAAACATAGGAATCGGTTTCATTCGTCAGTTGATTAATAATGGCTTCCACTTGTTTTTTATTGCCAACGTTTATCGTTTGTTGCCTGAGTATGCGTAAAACGCTATCTGCTTGTTGGCTTGTTAAAGGGTATCCTTGCTTCTCGGCAAGCTGAAGAAATTCCTCTTTACTAATCGAATTAATTTTCTGATTGATGAGCTGTTGCATGATGAAGTTCATGTTGGCACCGCTCCTTAAATAGAAAGTCACTTTTACTATATGATTTAAAAGAAAAAACAGAACAAAAAAAGGAAATAGTGCGCCTTTTCACGAATAAGAGTTAATTATACGGAGATTCGGAAAAAAGTATGATGAGTTGTTATTCTGATTAATGACAAGGGGGGGCGTGAGTACGATGATTCAAAATTTTTTATTAAAAAATGCCCCTAATAGGAGTACTGATATGTTGCACAAAGAGATAAACGGAAAGCATGAGTATCATAACCAAACGATGTTTACACTTATTGAGGAGTTAAACTTGCCGTATCTAAAAGTGGACCAAGCTTTAAATGTACTTTCTTGGAATGAAATGTTTAGTTATTTAACAGATATAAAAGCAGACGAACTTCAACACTCTTCAATTAGTGAGCTCGCCATTACACATAGCATTGCAGAGTTCTTCCAGGATCAAATGGCACTTAGTACGAAGTATGTACAAATTACGAAGAGTGTATATGAGAATGGTGGAAATGTACTTAATGTTACATTCATTCCAGAAGTGGAAGATAATCATGTCTATTATTTTATTATGCTTGAAGATTTATCATTACAAACTAAATATGAGGAATTACTAACGTTCCAACATCAAATGCAAGCTGTCTCGCACATTGCCGCTGGCGTTGCTCACGAACTAAGAAATCCTCTTTCCGTTATAAAAGGGTTTTTGCAACTATCGCATTTAACCTGTGATTTCCAAAAATATTACAATACGATCATTTCAGAGCTAAACCGAATGAATATTATTATTGAAGATTTTTTATCTGTTTCAAGGAAAAAAACAAATCGCAAATGGCAATCCCCCTCTAACTTAATCGAATCTCTAGTTGAATTAATGAAAGCGGAATGTTTACTGCATAGTGTGGAATTACAAGTGGACTTTGATAAATCTTTTTCAATATGCCATATTAATGAATCAATGTTTAAGCAAGTTATGTTAAATTTGTTACGTAATGCAATTGAAGCATTTGATGAAGGAGCGTCATACAAGTATTTAAAAGTTTCAAGTAAAGAAATAGGCGAATATGTACATATTGAACTTATAGATAATGGAAAAGGAATGCCTAAAGACGTACTTGAACAGTTAGGAAAACCATTCTTCACTACGAAAGAAAAAGGCACAGGAGTGGGTATTCCGTTGTGTAAGAAGATTGTTGAAGATCACGGAGGGAAATTTCAAATACTAAGCGAACGAGACGTTGGTACAAAAGTCATCCTTACATTTCCGCTTCTTGTGTAGCGTGACGAAACGAGTTCATTTCTTTTTAGCCTTTTAGAAGGCTTTTTGTTTTCAGTTTGAGCATTGGAAGATGTTAGTTGTTGACGAATGTAAGAAGATCGTCTATCCTACTTTGGAGCTGAAGGAGGAGGACGTTTGTATGAAGCGTAATCAAAAAAAGCTTATTTTATTGAGTATACTAGGTTTACTAATAGGCCTATTTCTATATGCAAACAGGGTAACTAATGGGCAAATGCTCGCTCATGCAGAGAAGCTTGAACGGGATGCCTATTTAGCCGAATATCAGAAAATCGAGAAAGCAACGGCTTTCTTTAAAACCGACGGGCTAGACACATCCTTTAATGTGGAAGGCAACGGTGATACATGGAAAAAAGCAAAGCAAGTTAGTGATGCTTTGTATCAAGATAGTGATGGTCACTTTGAGCAATCGTGGGGTCTCTACTTAGGGTTAATCGCAGATCAAAAAGACGTAGACCCATTTCTTGTCTATGAGCTGCTGAAAGTAGAAAGTGGGACGACTTTTGATGAAAAAGCTGTAGGGCCAGAAACGAAGTATGGACATGCATATGGAATGGCGCAATTTATGACAAACACCGCTCCATGGATTGCGGACATGGCGGAGCTTAAGTACGAACAGGAGTATTTATTTAATCCTTACTATGCTATCCATCTATCTGTACAATATTTACAGTTTTTATATGATCAATATGAGGATTGGGATAAGGCACTTACAGCTTATCACAGAGGAATGGGCGGCTTACAGACGTATCTTGCTGAAAATGGACATGCAAAAAGTGACTATGCAGTAACGATTCAGCAGCAAGCTAGAACCCACGACTCTTTATAAAAACGGCGCTTTTTGCAGCCGTTTTTCTTTTGTTTAAAAAAACAACTCATGACTGGACAAAATAAAAAAAAAGAGTATAATAGTGTGGAGATAAATCGGAATCATTCTGAATGAGGGGGATAGAAATGATTCGCGAAAATTACGTAACGTTAGATCATATTACATTCGCATATGGACGTCGTCCTGTTTTAAGCGATGTATCGTTAACAATAAAACAAGGTGATTTTTTAGGGTTGGTTGGTCCAAATGGCTCTGGCAAATCAACATTAATAAAAATGATGCTCGGTCTATTACAACCAAACGATGGAGCAGTAAGGGTATTTGACGAACCGATTGATTCGTTTCAGCAATGGGATCGGATTGGATACGTCTCTCAAAAAGCCAACAGCTTTAGTAGTGGCTTTCCAGCAACGGTGTATGAAGTTGTATCAATGGGGCTATTTGGAAAAATCGGTTTGTTTCGCTTTATGAAAAAAAAGCATAAAGAAATGGTATATCGTGCCATTGAGCAAGTGGATATGATGGATTACCTATATGAAAACATTGGTGAACTATCTGGCGGTCAACAGCAACGAGTCTTTATCGCCCGAGCACTAGTCAGTGAACCTGATTTATTAATTCTAGATGAGCCGACGGTAGGGATTGACGCAAAAAGCGTTGCTTCTTTTTATGAATTACTACACACCTTAAATCGTGATCTAGGCAAAACGCTTCTGTTAATTTCACATGATATCGGAGCAATGACCGATCACGTTAACAAAGTGGCATGTTTGAACCGTACGATTCACTTTCATGGAAAAACAGAGGAGTTTGCTGCGAAAAAAAATAAGTTGGACTTTTATGGACATGATGTTCATTTGCTAACTCATAGCCATGAAGGAGTGCATCATGCTTAATGCGTTTTTAACTTATGACTTTTTACAATATGCTCTTTTCACTGGCGTAATGATTGGGTTACTTGCTCCTTTACTAGGAGTCTTTTTAGTTGTTAGACGAATGTCTCTCATTGCAGACGCCCTTTCACATATTACGCTATCTGGAATTGCATTTAGTTTATTACTTGGCAGCTACATTCCTTTTATGCAGGGTGTCAACCCGCTTTATATGGGTATGGCTTTCTCTGTCAGTGGATCTTTGTTTATGGAAAAGCTCCGTCAAGTCTATATTCACTATAAAGAAATTGCGATACCGATTATTATGTCAGCAGGAATTGGTTTAGGAGTCGTTTTTATTTCAATGGCAAATGGGTTTAATACCGATTTGTTAAATTATTTATTCGGGTCAGTTATTGCTGTAAATCGAAGTGATTTTATTACAATTACAGTTATTACAGTCATTGTATTAGCTATTTTAGTGACGTTTTATAAAGAATTGTTTTTCTTATCTTTTGATGAGGAGCAAGCAAAGGTATCTGGAATTAATCGACGTCTGGTTCATTTAATCTTTATGGTCATGGTGGCTCTTGTTATTGCCGCTTCTATGAGGGTAGTAGGCATTTTGCTTGTATCAGCTTTAATGACGCTACCAGTTGCAAGTGCTATGCGCTTCGCTAAAGGGTTTAAGCAATTGTTTTTCTACGCGGTACTCTTTGGTGAAGTGGCTGTTATTGGTGGACTTATGCTCGCGTTTCAATTAAACTTAGCACCAGGCGGTGTCATTGTATTACTTGCTGTTCTTATTTTGCTGCTGTCGATTTTATTTGGTCGAAATCGTAAAACAATCGGACGATTTCCTCTTAAAAAAAGAACACATTCCACTAGCCAATCGAGCTGAAATTCGGTACACTGGTAAGCAGAAGTCAAAGAAGAGGGTTGATTGAATGGATGTATCCCATGCACTTAATCGCTTAAAAGAACAAGGATACAAATATACAGGAAAACGTGAAGATATGCTTCGCTTATTTGCGGAGGATTCAAGGTATATGACAGCTAAAGACGTGCTTGAAAGCATGCAGGATCAATATCCGTCTTTAAGTTTTGATACCATATACAGAAACTTATCGTTGTTTGCTGATCTTGAATTGTTGGAAACTACAGAGCTTGATGGTGAAAAACGGTTCCGCTTCAGTTGTCGAACGTCTGAGCATCATCATCACTTAATTTGTTTAGACTGTGGAAAAACAGAGCATTTTCATAATTGCCCTATGGATGAAGAATTGTTTAAACGATTCCCTGATTTTCAAGTAACTGGTCATAAATTTGAAATTTACGGAATGTGTCAAGCTTGTCGACAATAAGACAAAACAGAGGTGACGTCGTCATCTCTGTTTTTTTTATTCCCATCATTTAAGCGTTATGAATAGCTAGGAAAAAGAGAACCCTACTGATAAGGAGGGGAATGCATGACACCAATTGTAATGTGTAATGTATCTAATTGTCGCCATTGGAAAGAGGAAAATCGTTGTGGGGCAGAGGAAATCCTAGTTCAAACCGACAAACTAGAATCAACATTTTCAATGGAAGCGAGTAAGGAATTTGTTTTAGACCAGCTTGGAAAAGTGCGGAAAAGCGAAGAGACATGTTGCCACACGTTTGAACCAAAATAATAACCAAAAAGGCTTTAGGGAGCACCTAAAGCCTTTTTTCTTTTAACCAATTTTCGACCCAGCTCTCGGCTTCTTGCCAATTTGAAACACGAATCACGTCATCAGGTATCGGTAATCGATTGTAAGGGGTATCGAACAAAATGACGGGAATGCCACATTCTTCGGCAATCATAACGGCATTATCATGTTTGTCTTCAAAGAACAGCTCAACCCCTTGCTCTTTTACTGCAGCAAGCTTATTGTGATGGCCAATTAATTCAACATGTTGATAGGGGATATCATGTTGCTTTAACCAATCAACGGTAATCGCCTCGTATTGTTTTTTTCTTGCTGTAATAAAGATTAATTCATGGTCTACGTGCCAACGCTTTAAAATGTGGTCAACTTGTTTAATTAACGGTGCATCCCGATAAATAGTGGGTTCATTAACAAGCATCCATTCCCAAAATTTGCTTTCGTCAATCTTTAATAATTTTGAAAGATCATAATCAGAAATATCGTCTAATGTAAAATTCTTATGGAAGTCTTGGTTAATATATGGAATAAAAGTTGCAGGATCTGTGATGGTTCCGTCAATATCGAACCCTAAACGCCTTTGCATGCTATACACCTCAATATAAATAATAAGAATGATTGCTTCTAATACGAGAAATACTATTCGTATGGAAGGGGATGTCATATGAGTGATCAAAAGAAAGAAAACAAACAACCGTTAACATTAGTGGATAAAGATGATCCTTCATTAACTTTCGTAAATACCCACGTTGATGGCCATGATGGTGAAAAAGGATCTGAATACCTTTATGATGCAAAAGATAAACAAAACTATGATGAAGAGTATGCCTCTGAATTTGCAGCTGATTCACTAGAGGATAGCCAAGACGACTTCGAGAATAGTTCTGGAAAAGGTATTGGGACAATGGGCATTGTATTTGCTATCACGTCTTTATTCTTAGTCCCACTTCTTTTAGGCCCAATAGGGATTATATCAGGCATTATTGCGATTGTAAAAGGGCGAAAAACATTAGGAGTTTGGGCGATTGCTATAGGAGCCATATCCGTTCTTTCAACCCTTATCTTTACTCCGCTCTTATAAAAGATAAAACCGACTCTGGTTGAGAGTCGGTTTTTTAATTAATTCGGCTGAGCTTCACGTTGTTTTGCATAGTGTTCTTCAGCTAATTTATCAATTTCTTTCTTTAGTTCCTCAACCATTGTCTCTTCAGGTACCTTACGAACAATTTCACCTTTCATAAACAATAAACCTTCGCCTCTGGCACCTGCAATACCAATGTCAGCTTCTCTCGCTTCACCAGGGCCGTTAACCGCACAACCAAGTACTGCTACTTTAATTGGCGCTTTAATGCTTGAAATGTATTCTTCGACTTCATTGGCAATGCTAATAAGGTCGATCTCAATTCGTCCACAGGTAGGGCACGAAATTAACGTAGCAGCATTAGCAGCTAACCCAAATGATTTAAGTAATTCACGGGCAACTTTAACCTCTTCTACAGGATCTGCTGACAATGAAATTCGAAGTGTGTTACCAATACCCATGTTTAGAAGAACGCCAATTCCCGCAGCACTCTTAACCGTACCGGCAAATAGTGTTCCAGACTCGGTTATACCTAAGTGGAGCGGATAATCAAATGCTTGACTTGCCTTGTCATAGGCTTCAACAGCTAAATGAACATCTGACGCTTTCATGGAAACGATGATGTCGTGAAAATCAAGATCTTCTAGAATTTTAATATGGTGAAGGGCGCTTTCAACCATTGCGTCCGCAGTTGGATAACCATACTTTTCTAGTAAGTGTCTTTCAAGTGAGCCTGCATTGACACCAATTCGAATCGGAATTCCTTTTTCTTTTGCTGCTTTTACAACAGCTTCTACATTCTCTCGTTTTCCAATATTGCCTGGGTTGATACGAATTTTATCCGCACCACCTTCAATAGCTTTTAAAGCAAATTTATAATTGAAGTGAATGTCTACAACTAAAGGAATGTTAATCCGTTTTTTAATTTCCGCAATCGCTTCAGCAGCACGCATATCAGGGCAAGCTACTCGAACGACTTGACAACCTGCTTCTTCTAATCGTTCAATTTCTGCAACGGTAGCATCAACATCATGTGTCTTTGTTGTTGTCATGCTTTGAATGATTACTTCATCATTACCGCCAATTGTTAAATTTCCCACTTTAACGGGACGAGTATGTTTTCGATGAACTCTTTCGGTCATAGACCATATCGCTCCTTTGAGAGGCTCTTTGCCCGTCTTTTTCTCCAGTCAATGGAGACTCATGCTTATTTTATCAATCACTTGTGCGTTCTGGCAAGGAAATTCACTTACGGATTCTGATAAAGGGGAAACCGATACGTTTTCCCGATTTGGATCGCATTTGGATTCGTTCCATCATTTAGTAAGCTGAAATCTGCCAATATGTCTTCAATTGAGTGATTGACTTGTCCGTCATGTAAATGTTCAACAATAGATAAAACCGTTTGCCCGCTTTCAATAATGACCTCTTGAAAAGGAAGGGGAGGAGGATTTTCTTGTTCACTGTTCATACTTGCTTTCTCATCGGTTGGAAGTTGTGCTGATAAAGTTGAACCTGTTAAATCGTTTTGAATACCAAGAATAACGATGATCCCAATGGCAATGTACAAAAGGCGTTTCACCAGTCACACTCCTTCTTTTATTAAAGAATGGGCACTCTATTTGGTATGACTCCACTTTATGTATTCAAGATAAAAAAGGCATATTCCTGCTTCACAACATTCACGTAAGTTTACTTAATTTATACATAGTTAAGAGAAATCATACACAGGATTAAACAACAAACTAGGTCTTTTGTCGCTTTTCTAAAAAAGAGGAAACGGGTAACGTTTTACGTAGGAACGTTAGGAAGGTGGAGTTTTATTTGAAGCCATTTTTAAAAGTATTCAGTATTTTTCTGACACTATCATTGCTTATGCACCCACTGGGGAATGTGGCTAAGGCAGATGCTGTACCAGGGGATGTTTTTGTTACATTAGGACAAGATTTGAGTGAGTCTCAAAAAAATGAGATGTTGGAGAGAATGGAAGTAGACTCGGATGTGCCAACACTTTATGTTACAAATGAAGAAGAGCATAAATATTTAGGTGACTATATTAGTGCGCAAACAATTGGAAGTAAAGCCTTTTCATCTTCAAAAATAACATTAAGTGAACCAGATACTGGTATTCATGTAACATCTGACCGAATTACATGGGTGACAAATGAAATGTATGCAAACGCGCTTATTACAGCCGGAATAAAAGACGCAGAGGTTTACGTAACAGCCCCATTTAATGTTTCGGGAACTGCTGCTTTAACAGGTTTAATTAAAGCCTATGAGTCCGCAACGGATCAAGTAATCCCAGAAGAACAGAAGAATGTTGCGAATGAAGAAATGGTTCGTACAGCAGAACTTGGAGATGCGATTGGTGAAGAAGAAGCCGCTGAACTTATCACATTAGTGAAAGAAAAAATTGCAACAACGTCCATTGAATCTGAAGAAGAGATGCGTACGACTATCATTCAGCTAGCAGAAGAAATTAATGTTACGTTAACCGACTCCCAAGTAAATGAACTGTCAGCACTGTTTATGAAAATGAAAGATTTGAATATTGATTGGGATACCGTTTCGAATCAGCTTGATAAAGTACGTGACAATTTAAGTGGTTTTTTAGAAAGTGAAGAAGCTCGCTCATTTTTTGATCGAATGATTGAGGGAATTAAAAGCTTTTTCAATTCCATTCGCAGCTTTTTTAGTTCATAATAGGGGGGAAGCCCCCTCTTTTTTATTTTTTGAAACGTTTTAGAGCGATGATACGTAAAAAGGGGAGAGTAGTAGTAAATTTCTATGAATGGAGGTTACTGACTTGATTGACTGGTTAGATTCAGCAACAGTTGGATTCCTTGTTGTTACCCTTGGAACACTATTTTTAATTGGAGAATTACTTGTCCGGGCAAAGGGATTATTTGGTCTACTTGGTCTTGGGTTAATTAGTGTGTACTTCTTGCATCATTTGAATGGTGATGCCAGCACTTGGGTTATTATTTTCTACCTTATTGGCCTAGCACTCATTATTTTTGATGGGAATGTCACGTCTGATGGAACCATTGCCGCAATTGGAATTCTATTTATGATTGTTGGTCTGGCAACGCCTGCTCCAGATCTGATTTATAGTATTTTAGTCGGTATGGGGACTGTTATTGGTGCTGTTGCTTCTTTACTTTTCTTAAAAATTTTCCCGCATCGAAATATGTGGTCGAAAATGACTCTTAAAGAATCTCTTTCATCAGAGGCTGGATACAATTCCATTAATGAAAGCTATAAAAATTTAGTCGGGAAAAAAGGGAAAGCGTTAACAGCTTTTCGACCAACAGGTACCGTGGAAATAGAAGGTGAACCTTATAGTGCTACAAGTGGAAGTACATGGATTGAAGCAGGGACAGAAGTCGATGTTATTTCTGTTGACGGTACAAGGATTTTAATAAGACGTGCAGAAAATGGGCAACAAGAAAATGTAACGACAGAGGAAAATAGCTAAAACCAGCTTGTGTAAACAAGCTGGTTTTTTTGTTGGATAGGAATAGCTAGGTATTAAATCCTATCTTGAAGGAAACGACTGATGAGTAGGACTGTAATTTATTTGTTTTGTAAAAAAAGTGTAAAGATATTTAAATGCATATTTACAAATTCTTTATGATCGTTTAATAATAGATGCGGAACATCATTGTTGAGGTTTGTCGAAAACCTAAAAATGAGTTTTTTATGAAGGGATGAGATGAGTGAGTGAGTTTCAAGTATTGCTGTTTACGTTCCTAGGGGGGATCGGAATCTTCCTATTTTCCGTAAAATATATGGGAGATGGGTTGCAAAAAACAGCAGGAGACGGATTAAGAGGGTTATTAGATAAATACACAACCAATCCTTTTATGGGTCTACTTTCAGGTATTGTTGTAACCATATTGCTTCAGAGCAGTACAGCGACAACGGTTTTGACAATCGGGCTTGTAAACGCCGGATTTATGACGTTGCGCCAAGCAATTGGTGTTATTATGGGTGCGAATATTGGTACGACAACAACGGCGTTTATTATTGGTTTGCCTATTAAAGAATATGCATTACCGATTATGGCGATTGGTGCATTCTTGCTTTTCTTTTTTAAAAAGAAAAGAATCACCGCTATTGGTCAAGTTATCTTTGGTTTCGGAGGATTGTTCTACGGTTTAAACTTAATGGGACAAAGTTTACGTCCGTTGGCAGGCTGGGAGCCATTTGTTGATTTTACGGCACGTATGAGTGATAATCCGCTACTAGGGGTTGTCGTTGGTGTTATTCTCGCGGTTGCTTTACAAAGCTCAACTGCAGCAATTGGGCTCGTCCAGCAATTGTATGAACAAGGTGCCATGGATTTAGCGGCGGCCTTACCTGTTTTAATTGGCGATAATATTGGAACGACTTTAACCGCTGTTTTAGTCGCCATTGGTGCAACGGTATCAGCTCGGCGTGCTGCATTAACCCACGTTGTCTTTAATTTAATTGGTGCCATTTTAATTATGTCTGTTTTTCCTTTTTATGTAATGTTTATAGACTTTTTAGGAAATCAATTTAGTTTAAGTAACACGCTACAGATTGCAGCTGCACACGGGGTGTACAACGTAGCGAATGTTATTGTTCAATTTCCGTTAATTGGTGTACTTGCTTATATTGTAACGAAGCTTGTGCCAGGTCAGGAACTTGATCTAGATTATAAGCCAAAGCATCTTGATCCGATCTTTATTGGAAGCTCACCAGCTATTGCGCTTGGACAAGCTAAACAAGAAGTCATTCACATGGCTGACTACTCGAAAAAAGCTTTAAAACAGGCTATAAAGTATATGGAGACAGGGGAGAAGAAAGATGCTGACCTTGCTCTTCAATATGAACTGGCAATTAATAACCTGGATAAAGAGATTACCGATTACCTTATAAAAGTATCTTCACGCTCTTTGTCAGCATCTGATTCAAACTTGCACTCCACCTTATTCAACGCTGTAAGGGATATTGAGCGTATTGGTGATCATATGGAAAACATTGTCGAGCTAAAAGACTATCAAAAAGCAAATAAAGTAAGCTTATCCGACATTGCCTTGAAAGACTTGAATGAGATGTTCGAATTGACCTATTCAACGTTAGAAGAAGCGATGGAATCATTAGAAAGAGATGATTTGGATAAAGCAAACGATGTCTTGAAGCACGAAGAGTTAATTGATAAAATGGAAAGAAAGCTTCGAAAGCAACACATTAAACGAATGAATGATGGGGAATGCTCTGGAGCTGCTGGAATTATTTTCGTTGACATTGTTTCTAACCTTGAGCGAATTGGTGACCATTCTGTAAATATTGCCGAAGCAGTCATTGATGAGCAATAAATTCAAAAAAGGTCGGACGTTTGTCCGATCTTTTTTGAAAAAAGTATTGCACTATGCAAAAATACATGATAATATAACTCTTGTCCTTAACAGATTGGACAAATGATGATTATTCCACAGTAGCTCAGTGGTAGAGCTATCGGCTGTTAACCGATCGGTCGCAGGTTCGAATCCTGCCTGTGGAGCCATTTGGCGGTGTAGCTCAGCTGGCTAGAGCGTACGGTTCATACCCGTGAGGTCGGGGGTTCGATCCCCTCCGCCGCTACCAACTCTTACATAATATTTTGGCGATCGTGGCGAAGTGGTTAACGCACCGGATTGTGGTTCCGGCATTCGTGGGTTCGATTCCCATCGGTCGCCCCATCATAGTTTTAGATAAGTGGACCCTTAGCTCAGTTGGTTAGAGCACTCGGCTCATAACCGATTGGTCGTAGGTTCGAGTCCTACAGGGTCCACCACTTGGAGGAATACCCAAGTCCGGCTGAAGGGATCGGTCTTGAAAACCGACAGGGGTGTTAAAGCCCGCGGGGGTTCGAATCCCTCTTCCTCCGTTCCGTAACCTTGTTGCAATCAATTGCAACAAGGTTTTTTCATGTTTAATCCTCTTTCTCAAGGGAATAGTAATCAGTAAAACAGATGTGAGCATATTCGTTGCCGTTTGTTTTTTTTAGTGGTAATCTAATTGAGAAGTAAAATCAGTTTAGTATTGAAGGGAGAGCTTTAACATGGCTTACAAATTACCAGAATTACCTTATGCAGCAAATGCGCTAGAACCACACATTGATGAACAGACGATGACGATTCATCACGGTAAACACCACAACACCTATGTTACAAACTTAAACGCTGCTCTAGAAGGTCACGAAGATCTTGCAAGCAAAGACATCGAGGATCTTGTTGCAAACTTAGATTCTGTACCAGAAAACATCCGTACAGCAGTACGCAACAACGGCGGTGGACATGCTAACCATGCATTATTCTGGCAGTTATTAAGCCCAAATGGTGGCGGTGCTCCAACAGGTGCGTTAGCAAATGATATCGATTCTACATTTGGTAGCCTTGACGAATTCAAAACAAAATTTGCTGATGCAGCAAAAGGTCGTTTTGGTTCTGGTTGGGCATGGCTTGTTGTAAACAATGGCAATTTAGAAATCACAAGCACACCAAATCAAGATTCTCCTCTTACTGAAGGGAAAACACCTATTTTAGGATTAGATGTATGGGAGCATGCATACTACTTAAATTACCAAAATCGCCGTCCTGATTACATTTCAGCATTCTGGAATGTGGTAAACTGGGATGAAGTGGCTAAGCGCTACGAAGCAGCAAAATAAGAAAGTATGGTTAAGACTACAAGGGAATTTCCTTGTAGTCTTTTTTGCATAGTTTTTTCCTTTACGGTGGCATACTAGTTAAAAGAATGGGGGGATTGTATTGAGTAACCATGATAAAAAGAAAAACAACCAGTTTAAAGAGAATAAGAATCACGGTGAAAAGCGTACAGGGAGATTAAGTCAATTTAAAAACCACTCAGCTCATGGTGATACGCTTGATGAATATACAACAGCAAAACGCGAGGAATAAACCATTAAGAGGCTGGGACATAACGAAAAGTAGTATTTGAAAAGACGAATAGTCTAAACTATGCTGAGTAGCACCGCTACAGGAGAATCCTTCGCTTTCCGGGGACACGGCCTCAGCCTCATTCGTGGAAAACCGCCACTTCAGAGTCTTCAGACACGTGTTGAACCCCCAGGAGTCTTCGGATTCTCATTCCGCTAATGTTCATATAAAACAAACGACGAACGTTCCTATTTTCAGGAATGTTCGTCATTTTGGTCTGTCTACCTACTTTTGTCCTAGCCTCTTTTTTTATTACAAAAATCTATGCATAGCCCAAAATGAAACAGACACACTACTGGTAAGGTGGTGAGGTCATGCCAAAAAAGTGGATGGACAGTATTTTTGGGCACGTCGTTGCATCAAAAGATTTAAAATTATTATTATCCATTGGCGGACTTTATGCGTTGAGCGTGGCTTTATCGAATACGTTTGTCAATGTTTTCTTATGGAAGCAATCAGGTCAATTTATAGATCTTGCCCTCTACAATTTAATGTCTGTTATTTTTCAACCGCTTGCGTTTTTAATGGCTGGAAAGTTATCGAAGCATATTGATCGCGTTTATGTGCTTCGTATTGGAATCAGTTTGATGTCTTTATTTTATATCGCCGTATTAGTTGTAGGAGAAAATGCGGCTCAACATTTGCTATTACTCGGCTCTCTCATTGGTCTCGGTACCGGTTTCTACTGGCTTGCCTTTAATGTACTAACGTTTGAGGTAACAGAGCCAGAAACAAGAGATTTTTTTAATGGCTTCTTAGGGTTATTAACCTCTTTTGCAGGAATGACAGGTCCTTTAACAGCAGGTTTTATTATTACGAAACGAACAGGCTATCAAGGATACTTCTTTATATTTGCGTTATCCCTAACTTTGTTTTTACTAGCGGTGATTTTAACCATATGGCTAGGAAAACGCCACGCCAAGGGTAATTTTAATATTAGGCATGTGTTAAACGAGCGTAAACGAAATAAAGATTGGAGGAAAGTGACATGGGCGCATGTTACCCAAGGGCTACGTGAGGGGACGTTTGTGTTTGTCATCGTTGTTTGGGTCTTTGTTGTAACGAATAACGAACTTGCTTTGGGGACGTATGGACTAGTGACTTCAGGTACCCAATTTATATTTTATTATTTAACTGCGCGTTTACTTAAAGTGGCGTATCGAAAGCGAGCCATTCTTGTCGGTGGATTGTTGTTATATGGAGCGATTTTTCTACTTTTGTTTCATCTAACGTTTCCTAAATTGATTCTTTACGGAATTATTATATCGGTGGCGTATCCGCTTTTACTCATTCCTTATGTATCGTTAACATACGATGTTATTGGCAAAGCGAGTAGAGCAGCTGAGTTACGAGTGGAATATATTATTGTCAGGGAATGGTTTTTAAATATTGGTCGAATTGCATCGATTCTCTTCTTTATTGCAATCATCTCCATTTTTCCTGAAGAACACGCCATTCCATATGTACTGTTAATTGTAGGGTCAGGGCATTTATGGATTTATTTTTTTGTTAAACGCATTCAGCCCCCGGATGCTCATTCGGATGTAATGCCAAATGTGAATGAATCAGAAGGGCAGAGTAGTCCTGATAAAACTGTGTAAAATCTCTACATGCTTTGACAGGATTCTTGTTCTATTTTATAATAACAAGTGTATTACCTGCCGTGTTCGTAAGCTTTTTTATGCTTTGAACCTTGAATGTTAAAAGGGAGTTTTAAATGAGTAAAGCAACGCTAAGCTAGCAAGTACTAGACAGCGAACCTTTAACTGCGAACACCCACCTACCGATGTAGGTTCATAAAGCATTCACTTGCAACGGCACAAGCGGGTATGACTACTTTAATTAAAGGCATCCGGAGTACGGGTGTCTTTTTACCTGTAATAGAGTCAGGGAGGTTGTCTAATGGGCGAATCGAAAAGCAATAAGAAGCATCACGTCTCATTGCGATTAAATATTTTATTTCTTGCTGTGTTTTTACTTTTTTCTGCATTAATTTTGCGGCTTGGTCTTGTGCAAATTGTAAACGGTGAGGAATATGAAGAAGAGTTAAAGCATGTATCAAACCAAACAGCTCTTATTGATGCACCACGAGGGATCTTTACAGATCGCTATGGGTATCCTGTCGTAGAAAATAGCTTAGAACTATCGGTTACATATACGAACCCAGGAAATCAAAGCGGTGGAGATATGATTGAAATTGCCGAAGAAGTGGCTAAATTTATTACGGTAGACACCGAAAATTTACGTGACCGTGATAAAAGAGAATATTATTACACAAAATTGGAACCTCAAGAACGTAGAGCTCTCATTGAAGATATTGATTACAGCGACGAAGATGAAACAACGGAGTATCAGCGTATGATTGACGCTATTTCCGATGAGATGATTGCGAATTATTCAGAGGAAGAAGAGCAAGTTATTGCTATTTTTTCTCATATGCTAAGAGGGACAAACGGCTCCCCACAGCGAATTAAGCAAGGACTAACGGATGAAGAAGCGCCTAAGCTTGCTGAGCATTTAGACCGTTTACCGAACATTAATATTCAGCGGGATTCTGTTCGAGAATACGTGTATGGTGATACGCTAAAAAATATCTATGGAAGAGTAGGATCAATCCAAACAGAATCCGTTGATGATTATTTAGCAAGAGGCTATATGCGCTCAGACTTAGTAGGTAATAGTTTTTTGGAAAAACAGTATGAGGATGTACTACGCGGCCAAAAAGCGGAAGTCGTTCGAACGAATACCCGTGAAGGCAGTGGCCCAATGGAACAGCTTATTGAAGAAACGCCAGGAAGCCGAGGCAATGACCTTGTGTTAAGCATTGATATGGAATATCAGCAAATCCTTGATGACATTGTGGAAAGCCGCGTTCTTCAAAACCAAGGAATCTTTGTACAGGATGCGTCTTCTTATGCAGTTGTAATGGACCCAAAAACTGGGGATATTTTAGCGATGAGTGGCTTCCAGAAAGAACGTGGGGAGGAAGGATTTAGCAACCCAACAGGCGTCTTTCAAAACGCCTATATGCCAGGTTCAGTTGTAAAAGGTGCCTCTGTACTAGCTGGTCTAGAAGAAGGTGTTATCACTCCAAGCACGGTTATTCATGACAGACGACTTGAATTTAGCGATGGTACAAGAAAAGCTTCGTTAAGTACATCTATAGGCCATGTTGCCCTTCGTGAAGCAATGGCACGCTCGTCCAACGTCTATATGTTTGAAATTGCCATGCGGATGGCAGATTTTAATTATAGTCCTCGCGCAAGTATCTTCAGTCACACTAAAGCAAATGAAGTTTTGGATCAAGTGAAGTATTATTTTCATCAATTTGGTCTTGGAGGAGAAACAGGCATAGACCTGCCAAATGAAGCGACAGGCTTTGCTTCGGAAGGTGTTCAGGAATCAGGTAATTTACTTGATTTTATGATTGGCCAGTACGATACGTATACGACCCTTCAGCTTGCGCAGTATGTTAGCACAATTGCCAACGATGGCGTACGGATGCGTCCTCGCCTCGTTACAGAAATTGTAGAAGCGAACCCGAATGGTGATGGTGATGGTGCTGTTGTTCGCACAAATACCCCAGAAGTGTTAAATACCGTTGATATGAGCCAAAGCGATATTGCAGCAGTACAAGATTCATTCCGAGCCGTTGTAACGAATGCAAATGGTACAGCGAGTGGTGTATCAAATAATTTAAATATCGCTGCAAAAACCGGTACAGCTCAGTCATTCTTAAATGGTAGACCGACGAACAATTTAAGCTTTGTTGGTTACGCTCCTTACGATGATCCGGAAATTGCGTTTGCAATTATGACGCCAGATACGAATGTTCCTCCTTCAGGAACATCCGGTAATAAAATCTCTGAAAAAATCGCAACAGATTTAACCGAAGCTTACTACGACTTGCAAGATGAACGGAACGGTCCAGAAGAAGTGGATTCTGTTGTCGAAGAAGTCGATTTGTTTGAAGAGCAATAAAAGTTATTAAGCATGACTGAATTTCAAACAAAATAATTTTATCTTTATACAATAAAACACAAAAAAACACCTTAACAAAATAAAATTTGAAGGTGTTTTTTTGTGTGCAATTTTCATTAGAAAAAAACAGGTTATCATCACACGAGTGAAGAATGCTTGATAATAGCCTAAAGATCTTTTTTTTAAGTTAGTTAGATAAGTCTTTTAAATATAAAGCTTTATTAAGAATTAATATCTAAATGTAAGCACATTGCCCTTATTATAATCGGCATAAATTTTTCCCTTTGTTAATCTCGCAACTAACGTTCCTTTTTCTGTAACTCCGGTGACACCGCTAAAAATTCTAGATTTTTTAACAGGAGTACGGTTTGCAAAGCTCCCTGTTTCTAAAGATGAAATAGCGTTCCAGTAGCTCCCCTCTACACCGGCAGAATAACTTAATGTTCCGCAGTTACCCCTTTGTTCTAAAAAGAAATCTACTGTAGTTGCTGTTCTTCCATAAGACAAGTAGTCCGTCCATGCTCTAACTTCACATGTACTTCCAAACTCTTTAAATTTCTGCCACGGATGGTAAGCGGCATCTGCTTTTTCCGTAATAGAAAAACTAATTAAAAGGAATAGTGCAGTAAGAAAACTTGAAATAATAATTTTTTTCATATTATATGTAACCTCCTTGTTATATATTGTAATAATAATGGTTTAATATGGTAATGTCAATATTATAATAATCAATCGAGAAGCTTAAATAGAAAAAGCTCGGCTATCGCCGAACTTCCGATAAATGATTCGTAGAACATGTAGATTTTTGTATTTTTTTAAAGGATATATATGCTATCTGTCGAATAGAAGTTGTAAGCTTAGAAAAATTCATCTACAACTTCGCTTAAGCTCATCTCACTCGTTAACTCTCCTGTAACTTGCGGACGTAAGTCATTGGATAACCCACGATTGTCAACTTCTTCATAAAAATCATAGGCACTATCTACAATACCAGCTTCTTCTAACATTTCACCTACGTCAATACTTGTCATTCCTGGTACAACGTGAAGAATTGTTCTATACGCAATTTCTCCTTCATTGTTATCAGAGGGTTCTTCTTCAGCATCAGTGTTTTGCGCTTCAGCAAGTTGTGCCTCTAACTCATCCCAAGCAGCCTGTGTCTCAACGGCGTAACCATTTTCCTGTAAGTGAGCGACCATTTCTTCTTCTGTAAAATCCGAACTAGAAGCAGCCTCTTGATCGTTTCCAATAAAGTATGTGATCCCCAAGACACCAGAAGCAATCAATAATCCACCAGCAAAGCTACGAATAGTTTTACGCGTCATTGGCAACTTTCGTCCTTTCTTCTACTTGTCCGTCGAGGTAAGGGGATAAGAGACGATCGACTTCATGTGGTTCAAGGGACGTTTCCAACGCAATACCCTCTACAGAATAGCCACGCTTGTGCAAATCTAGAATCTCTCTTAATAGCTGTTGATGTGAATTGGAGCGATTTTGCTGCTGTGCATCTTTGGCTGCAATCTCCGCATCTAATTCAATATCTCTCAATTGATTCTTCACTTGATGAAGCTCTTGCATAAAGGAAATTGATAAATGTTCGATTTGATCTTCTATTTTTGAACCTTTGTCCTCTTTAACAAAAGAAACAATGAGCAGAACAATAGCTGTTCCTAGCAAGAGCGCTAACATCCATTCCATGTGTTGTTCCCTCCTATGGATTGTTTTCGCAATCTCCATTATACATGAAATTACGTACGTTTCATCAGCTTAATGAAAATTTATCAATTCATGCGTCATTTTTTGACAGCTTTAGTCATAATCTCTATCGACCAAGTTGTTTTTAAGCGATTAGGAGGTGAGAACAGTTGATGTAACGATAAAAAGAACGATTACAAAAACATACAATTTGCACTCATTGTGGAAATGGCGAGAAGCCAGTATGCTTAATAGACAGAGAATCGATGGAAAGTAAAAAGAACCAACATTTTACTAGAAGGAGTGAAAATATGAATACAAACAATCATATATCAAACATTTTTTATGCTATTGGGACAAAGCCGGTTTTTACGGTTGATATCCATTTGCGCTTACGGTCTACTCTGCATTCTCAGCATTTATCTAAAATTGGCCTCTGGTATGATGGGAAAACAACGTGGATTGGCGAAGAAGGCTGGATTGTCAATGCGGCTTTTTCTAGTACAAACACAGTTATTGTAAGTCAGGCATACCATAAAGGCTTAAATATAAAATTAACGATCCGTGATGAGTCATTAGAAGATGAACTCGGTGTTAAACGAATGATTTCGATGAAAAATGAAGGAGCTTCCGACACTAATGTCAAATTATTAGCCCAGCAAGTCACGTACACACAAGAAGGGCTTTCGTTTTATTCGCCAGCAGAGAAAGCACTTATTCATTATTCAGATGAGAAATATTCTTTATTTTCTATACAAATGCCAAAGGCTCAATCTATTCAGTATGGTGTTGGCTTAGTGAACCAAATTTGGAATGACCCGTTAGGCAAATTGTTTTTTGCGCCGTTTTCTGCAACGAAAACCGAAAGTCTTATGGTATGCACTTGTTTAATACAGTCTAACGAAACGGTTAACGCATCTCTAATACAAATGAGTAGTGAAAATATGGTTCATTTAAAACGATCGAACTATTTAGCGCAACAGACTGTTTGATAACGTTCGTTAATTAAGTCTTGATTTTACGGTTAGCTTTTGCTATTCTATGTAGGTATGTAAGAGAGAGTTTGGAGGGATAGCACATGCGTGTTCAAGTTACTTTAGCTTGTACTGAAAACGGTGACCGTAATTATATTACAACAAAAAACAAGCGCACAAACCCAGAGCGTATTGAACTTAAGAAATATAATCCGCGTTTAAAGCGCCATACACTTCATCGTGAAACAAAGTAAGCAGACGGTTTACCGCTGCTTCTTTTTATTGACTTTTTTAGTGAGGAGCTGAGGTGTTGAAACAACAATTACGACAACGTTTGCAAAAACAGCTCGAACAAATGAATAAGACAGAGTATTTAGAACGATCACAAGGGCTGGCAAACCAGCTTTATCAAACAGAAGAATGGAAACAAGCTGGCACAATCGGATTAACGTACGCGCGTTTCCCAGAAGTGGCGACATTGTCAATAATGGAGTATGCTCGCGAGCAAGGAAAGAAAGTGGCATTACCACGTACTAATATGAAAGCACGCGAAATGCATTTCTACGTTATTCAAGACTTAGACCAGATTGAGCTCCGCCCCTACAATTTGTATGAGCCAAAAGAAAACCCACGTTTTTATGTAAGCCCAAAAGAGCTAGATTTGCTTATTGTACCAGGGCTTGCTTTTTCAAAAGACGGATCACGGCTCGGGATGGGTGGCGGTTTTTACGATCGGTATCTACCTTTCTTTAAAGGAGAGACGGTATCGTTATGTTTTAAAGAGCAACTCATTGAATCCATTCCTGTTGAAGCTCATGACATGAGGATCGACCTCGTTCTTAGTGAGAAATCGACATGTTAATCGGATGGCTTAGCTTTATTTTATTAGTATGTGTGTCATTATTTATGTTACAGAAGCTAACGATTTCTGGGGCGGTTGCCGCTTTTGTAGTCGGTACAGTAACGGTTATTGGTGTAGGCCCTGCTGGTTTACTCTTATTTGCAGTTTTCTTTGGAAGTTCTATTATATTGGGCAAATTAAAAGGGGCACATGTTGATCATGAAGTCGTTGAAAAGCATGGCAAGCGTGATGCATTTCAAGTGATAGCCAATGGAGGTTACGCAGCCATTTGTTCACTCTGTTTAGTGATTTTTCCTTCGCTGGCTACTCTTTTTATAGCTGGTTTTGTAGGGTGTCTAGCAACAGCCATGGCTGATACGTGGGCATCAGAGATTGGCAAACTTAGCCAAGACAAGCCGTTTGATTTATTCTCAGGAAAAAAGGTCGAAAAGGGCGTATCTGGAGGCATCACAAGCTTAGGGATGGCAGCTGCGTTTGCTGGTAGCTTTTTGTTAGCAGGTACAGCTATCGTCATCTGGTGGAATGAGACAAGCGTTAGCTATCTTTGGTTGTTTTTCTTTACACTAATTGGTTTTTTAGGAAATGTATTAGACAGTGTACTAGGCTCGACGGTACAAGGCCTATATCGTTGCCCGTCTTGTGGTTTAGAGACAGAAAAAACGTACCATTGTGTAAAAACGGTACGGATAAAAGGGTTATCGGTTGTCACGAACGATGTCGTTAACTTATGCTGTACAGGAGCAGGTGCACTAATGGGTGTCATTGGTGCGGTTATCTTTTTTTAAAGGAGAACGGTAGGTCATGGAACGCTATTCACGACAAGTATTATTTAATGGTATTGGTGAAGAGGGACAAACGAAATTACTACATAGTAGCGTACTCATAGTCGGTCTTGGTGCGCTTGGTACAGTTATTGCTAATCATTTAGCAAGAGCAGGGGTTGGCTCTCTTCGTTTAGTAGACCGTGATTTTGTTGAAATGAGTAATTTGCAGCGACAAATGCTCTTTACTGAAGAGGACGCACATCAACTTGTACCTAAGGCAATTGCAGCAAAACGTGCACTTGAAAAAGTGAATTCTGACATTCAAATTGAAGCATTTGTAGAAGATGTATCGGTGGAATCGATAGAACGGCTTATGGATGGTATTGATGTAGTGTTAGACGGGACGGATAATTTTGAGACGCGCTTTCTTTTAAATGATGCATGTTTTAAATGGAAGGTTCCTTTTAGCTATGGTGGGGCTGTTCGTACGAGAGGCATGGGTGCATTCTTTATTCCAGATGAAACGCCATGTCTTCGCTGTTTTATTGAAAGTGGTGGTACAGCAGGAGAGACTTGTGATACCGTTGGTGTTCTTGCGCCAATCATTGATATAGTGGCGTCACTACAAGTGATTGAAGCGATGAAATATTTGGTAGGAGCAGGTGAAAAACAACGATCAACGTTAGAGTCATTTGATATTTGGGCGAACACACATCAATCGATCAGGTTTTCTCAAAATCGACCTAATTGCCCAACGTGCGAAAAAGCAGAGTTTCCTGCTTTAAATGAACGTTCTCATTCTCAAACAACCCTTTGTGGGCGTGAATCGATCCAAATTACTGCATCTGCCCCTTTTGATCTTAATCACATGGCGAAGCAGTTAGAAGCAGTTGCACAAGTAAAAGTAACACCTTTCCTTATACGTGCCGCTATCAATGAAACGGAAACGATCGTTGTATTTCCAGACGGACGTGTTCTCATTCAAGGAGTGGACGATCATACACGTGCGAAGACGATTTATAGTAAGTACATTGGAAACTAATTCATAGTACTCTTTAAGGATGAAATAAGTTTGTCCGTCACATCCTATATTAATATATGGAGGTGTTGATATGAAACAAGCCTGTTCCATTCTTTCCATTCTTGTCATTGGAATAAGCATTTATAAATATCGTTATAAAATCGTAAATGGAATGATGAGACAACCAGGATTAAGAAGAGTGCTCATTCGGTTTGCACTTCGAATCCCATTTGTCCGTCAAAAGTTGATGGGCTCATTATTCTCTTTTCCACACACGACGGAGAAGCTCTGACAATTGAATCAGAGCTTTTTTTGTAAGCAAGAAAGATTCTTATTCTGTAAGAATTTGCTATAATGACAGTCAGGAAGGAGGGGATAAAGGTGAACGAAATAGCCCACCGTTATCTATATTGGCAATTAATCGAACATTATGTGCTACATAAACAGTTTCGTTTGCTTGCTCTTCATGATACACAAGCTTGGTTGGAAGACGATTCTGTAAAACCGAGAAGAATTATACGTCTTGTCTATTCAGAAGTGGATTGGTCCAATCGTTTAAAGCGTGATATATCCCATGCAAAACAACAATTTGAATCTATTTATAAGCAGCTTGGTATATGGAAGATGCAAGGTGAAAATATTTATGTAATGAGTCAGCCTCCAATTGACTCTTGGGAGGATGCCCTTACGCCGTTTGAGGTCAAAGGGAGCAAAGGAACAATTCGTAACCTTGCGTTGCATTCAAGCGTGGAGGAGTACCAAACGGTGCTAGATCAGGAATTAGCAAATGATGGTGTTCCTCCATTACGCATATTGTCATCAGAGGAAGACATGATGCAAGCCATTGAACGAATTCGGGGACAGGTAAAACAAATCAACAGCACACGCCGCCAAAATGAAGAAAAAATGCTCCAATTTGGTAAACCGCGTTTTATTTATGCCCTACTGCTCTCTTTTGTCGTGATGTTTTTTCTTTTAGAGACCAATGGTGGAAGTACCAATATCCAAGTGCTCATTGATTATGGTGCTAAATATAATCCATTGATTGTAGAAGGAGAGTGGTGGCGATTGGTCACCTCTATGTTCTTACATATCGGATTAATGCACTTAGCTTTTAACGCAATGGCGCTGTTTTTTCTTGGGACAGCAGTAGAGCAGCTTTTTGGTTCATTCCGGTTTTTAATCATTTATTTTGCGGCGGGTTTGTTTGGCTCCATTGTTAGCTTTGCCTTTAATGATTACGTCTCCGCTGGTGCATCAGGTGCGCTTTTTGGCTGTTTTGGGGCACTTCTCTATTTTGGCAAAAAGCACCCAACATTGTTTTTTCGCACGTTAGGAAAAAATATTTTATTGCTTCTCGGATTTAATCTTGTGCTAGGCTTTATCGTTCCGGGAATTGATAATGGGGCGCACATAGGTGGTCTAATAGGAGGTTTTCTTATGGCCGCTTTAGTGAAGATGCCGAAAGAAAAAAAGAAAACGCCTTTCTACCTTTCTATGAGTGCCCTCATACTATATGTTATCGCTTCTCTGACGCTTGTTTATTTCGGACAACAACAAGCGAATGCTTCGCCTGAATTAGCGGTATTAGAAGGTCAACGTTTGCTTGAAGCAGGGCAATATGAAGAGGCGCAAGTGTTTATTACGAATGGGTTAGAAATAGATGGTCGGCAGCCTCAACTTTTGTTTATGCAAGCGTATCTTGATATTCAGCAAGAACGGGTTCAGGAGGCAAAAGAACATTTGGAAAAAGCGCTTCAAGAGCAGCAAGCATTTCCAGAAGCTTGGTTTAATTTAACGCTTATTCATATTGAACAAGAAAACTATGAGCAAGCGAAAGAAACAATCCAGCAAGCAATCCAATATGGAGAAGACAGTCAAATTCCAGATATGGATTATTATTATGAGATTGAACAACAGATTAATGAACAACTCGCCTCTTCTTCGTAGGCATGACAATCTGGCATGATGTATGACAAGACTGCCTTTCTTTTCGATTCCCATCTTACATAGATTTTGACATGAACGAGCAACCTATCTGAAGAGAATAGGGGGTTCAAGATGAGTAGTGAAGATAAAGGAGTAACAAGTCATTCATCTTATGGAGATAAGCTCGTTTATGTAAAAGAAGAACTGGCTGTTGATAAGAACTTTGATATTATCTGTTTGGAAATGGTTCACGCAAACCGAAAAATGGCGCTTTTTCTTGTGGATGGATTCGGGAAAGATAGTGCACTCACACAAATTCAACGTGAACTTTCACATACAACGGAGGAAGAAGTAGACGAATCCTACGACGCTCTCATAAAAAGTCGGATTCCCTATGCAGAAATTGAACAAGAAGAAGATCTTGATACTGCTATAGATCAAGTCTTATCCGGGCCTGCGATCCTTCTTGTAGAAGGTCTTGCTTACTGCATTATTATTGATACTAGAGAATATCCTGTTCGCGGTCCCGAGGAGCCGGATACGGAAAAGGTTGTTCGTGGCTCAAGAGATGGTTTAGTAGAAACATTAGTTATGAGCGCAGCTTTGATTCGGAGACGTATTCGAGATCGAACATTCCGTGTAGAATATCAGCAAATTGGGCGTCGTTCTAAAACGGATACCGCTTTGCTTTACATTGCGGATATTGCCGATCCGGATTATGTCCATCAGATTCGAGAATCCATTAAAGCAATTGATACCGACGGATTGCCTATGGCCGATAAGACGATTGAAGAGTATGTATTTAAAGAAGGTGGAAATCCATACCCACTTGTACGATACAGTGAGCGACCCGATGTATGTGCAACACATTTATATGAAGGTCACGTCATCTTGCTAGTTGATGGCTCTCCAAGTGCGATGATTACGCCAACAACATTTTGGAATTTGCTTCAACATGCAGAGGAATACCGACAAAAACCTGTAATAGGAGCGTTACTTCGGATTGTGCGCTTTTCTGCAGTGTTCATCTCACTCTTCTTATTACCTATCTGGTACATGTTAGCAACTCATCAAGAGTTGGTTCCAGAAGCGTTTTCTTTTATCGGAACGCAAGAAGAGGGCAGTATCCCTCTTTTTATTCAATTTTTGATAGCCGAAGCTGGGATAGAGATGCTAAGAATGGCATCCATTCATACACCTAATGCGGTAGCCGAAGCACTAGGGTTAGTGGCGGCGCTTCTAATTGGTGATATTGCGATTCAAGTAGGCATGTTTTCACCTGAGGTTATTTTATACTTAGCTATTGCTGCAGTAGGAACATTTGCAACACCAAGTTATGAACTTTCGTTGGCAAATCGCTTTATGCGACTGTTATTTTTAATTGCAACTGCAGCGTTTGGACCAGTTGGCTTCGTTAGTAGTGCGACCATATGGTTTATCGCTTTAGTGCGACTACGAGGGCTTCGTGTTCCATATATGTGGCCGTTTATTCCTTTTAACATGAAAGCGTTGCGAGATGTCTTCTTCCGAATTCCAATGCCTCTAAAAAATCGTAGACCTGCTATCAACCATCCGCAAGATCCGGATAGGTAGCAGGTCTACCTTTTTTTTAATAACGTTCAATATCTTGCTTGTGTATATCATCTTCTATATACGGATGACTTGTTTCGACAGGCATATTCTGATTTGCAATCACAAGGCCAAACGGAGTGTCTGTTGTTGCAGAAACAACTGTATAGGGGATGTTGTTTATCATCGCAAGCTTTACATACTCGTTGTAATCGGAATAGGCTAATTGCCCGTTTATAAACATTTGTATGTTTGGCTTTGCTTTTAGGACACGCTCTACTTCTGAATAAATTACGTTAGAACGAACTTGATTTATGGTTAAAGCGAGATGAAGACGCTCAGCGATGGTTGTTAAGAAAATACGTCTTTCTGCAGGCTTTGTCTCCAAACCACCTCGAATAGCATGCTCTAGTACTTCATTTACATCTCTTGCCATATTGATGCCACCTCTTTCCTAATCAATCTCCTCTATCATCGCAAACCTGTCCTGAAATCTCAAATAAAAACATAGGATGGTAGAAACGAGAAATTAGCACAGGGGTTGATGAGATGTGGATTTGGTTTGTCATTGTATTTTTTGTTTTAGCAATTGGGCTGACGTTAGGAGGGCTATCAACGTTTATGCGTGGACTTCCGCCCATTGTTGTACTCATTGTCCTAAGCTTTTACTTTTTATTCTTTAGCTATATTGGCATGTTTGTCGCCCTCGTTAGTTTTTCCTGGTTCGGCTTTCGTTTTTTTGATATTGTGATTGTGATTTGTTCCTTTTTGTTTATTATCGCCATGATACGTTCATACCATCCTGCTTTTGGCTATCAACTTTTTTATAAACCAATCGCCTGGATTTTGGCCAGTTTGTTTTTCTTTATGGGTTTACAGTGGGGAACGCTCGGTTATGGAACTTTTTTTACGATTACAATGACTTTTTTCTTCACGTTAGCGGTTTTTATCGGCATTTTGCTGTATAATTCTATGTTGATGTGGGTAAAAAACGCATACGTCGCTGCCGTTATTCCACTTGCTTCATTCCTTTTAGTTACAGTTATAAAGCTGTTATAATGGGATGTGAGGTGTATAGATGGAAACGATCGTAGACATTAGAGACTTATTAAAGCAATATGGTTCTTTTATTTATACAAGAGACCGCGGAATGGATTTGCAGCTTATGCAAAAGGAAATAAAAGATTTATATCAATATGGAATGATTTCTAGCCAATTGTATCAAAGCGCACTGTTGATTTTAAAACAAGAGAAAGCAAAACTGGGAAATGGGGGATTCTAATGGGGAATGAGCTTTTTGCAGGAATTGACATAGGGGGAACGTCCGTTAAGCTTGCGTTTATTACAAATGAAGGCGATTTATTGAAAAAATGGGAAATTCCTACTGACACAACTAATAATGGAATGAACATTGTTAACGACATTTCGGAGACGGTTAAAGCAAATTTAGAGGTTCATCAGACGTTAATGGGTGCAGGAGTAGGAGCACCTGGTTTTATCGAGATGGAAACTGGCTTTATCTATCATGCTGTTAATATTGGCTGGCGTGATTACCCGTTAAAAGACGAATTAGAAAAAGCTTTAGGCGTTGTTGTAAGAGTGGATAATGATGCGAACTTAGCAGCTCTTGGAGAAAAATGGCAAGGTGCTGGCGATGGCGCTAATGAACAATTGTTTGTTACGCTAGGAACAGGTGTTGGTGGTGGAATTATTACGCGAGGCAAAATTCTCCATGGCGTAGGTGGTATGGGTGGAGAAATCGGTCATATTACTTCTGTTAAAGAAGGAGGATCTCTTTGTAACTGTGGAAAAACAGGGTGTTTGGAAACCGTGTCTTCTGCCACAGGTATGGTCCGTTTAGCGAAAGAAAAACTTGAAGCAGGAAGAGCATCAACTCTATCTCAGAGTGATTCTTTAATCTTAACAACAAAAGAAATTTTTGAATCAGCGAAAGCTGGAGATCTAGTAGCGGCAGAAGTGATTATGGAAGCGATTGATCACTTAGGCTATGCCATCGCTAATTTAGCAAATACGTTAAATCCTGCCAAGATTGTTATTGGTGGAGGCGTTTCAAAAGCTGGAGAAGATCTTTTAGCTCCTCTCCGTGTTGTATTTGACCAGTATGCTCTGCCACGAGTAGTGGAGCAAGCGGAAATAAAGCTGGCTCATTTAGGAAATGATGCAGGTATTTATGGTGCCGTGTGGTTAGCGATACAAGCTGTTAAAGCAAACAAATAAGAAATAAAAGCAATTAAGAATTGAAAGTTGAGGTTAACATCAGATGGTGGATTACCGTATTGAGCGAGACTTACTAGGAGATAAACAAGTACCAAGGGATGCGTATTATGGCATTCAATCGTTGCGAGCAAAAGACAATTTTCCTATTACAGGCTATCCGCCGCACCCGGAACTTATTCGTGCGTTCGGCTATGTAAAGAAAGCAGCAGCAATGGCGAATCGTGATGTAGGGGTTCTGCGTCCACATATTGCTGATGCGATTATTAAAGCGAGTGATGATGTCATTAATGGGCAATTAAACGAACAGTTTATTGTTGATTCCATCCAAGGTGGTGCAGGAACTTCCTTTAACATGAATGCAAATGAAGTTATTGCCAATCGAGCTATTGAGATTCTAGGCGGGGAAAAAGGCGATTATTTAAAAGTTAGTCCGAATACACATGTTAACATGGCTCAATCGACAAACGACGCGTTTCCGACTGCCATTCACATCGCTGCTCTGCATATGACTCAAGGCTTAACAGATGAATTAAGAAATCTGATTGCGGAAATGCAAGGGAAAGCAGACGAATTTGATGACGTTCTTAAAATGGGGCGCACCCATTTACAAGACGCTGTACCAATTCGATTAGGACAAGAATTCGGTTCCTATCGAAAAGTATTGGTGCGCGATTTAAAGCGAATTAGTCGATCTGCTGATCACTTGCATGAAGTGAATATGGGTGCTACTGCTGTTGGTACTGGATTAAATGCTAAGCCTGAGTACATTGAAAAAGTATCTACTCATCTAGCTACCGTCACAAATTTACCATTCAAAACGGCAGAAGATCTTGTTGACGCGACTCAAAATACAGATGCTTATACAGAGCTATCTAGCTCCTTAAAAATATTAGCGATTAATTTATCTAAAATAGCAAATGATTTACGCTTAATGAGTTCAGGGCCTCGTACAGGGTTAAACGAAATTAATTTACCAGCACGACAGCCTGGTTCTTCTATCATGCCAGGTAAAGTGAATCCGGTTATGTGCGAAGTCATTAATCAGCTGTCTTTCCAAGTAATCGGAAACGATCACACAATTAGTCTTGCGTCTGAAGCTGGTCAGTTAGAGTTAAATGTGATGGAGCCAGTACTGGTATTTAATTTATTACAATCCCTTACCATTCTTGAAAATGGGATGCGAGTGTTCCGTGAATACGCGATTTCTGGCATTACAGCCAATATTGAACGGTGTAAAGAGCTTGTGGAAAATAGTGTAGGGATTGTGACTGCCATAAATCCGCATGTTGGGTATGAAGTGGCTACAAGAATCGCGAAAGAGGCATTAGAAACAGAGCGCCCCGTTCGAGAGATTTGCTTGGAGCGAGGCATCTTATCTGAAGAGGAATTAAATGAGATCCTTGATCCAAAAGAAATGACCAAGCCTGGTATCGCTGGATCTCGATTCTTACCACTTTAAAAATAAAATCACTTATGTCATACTAAACTAAATAGCAAAGGCTAGGGGTGCCCGATGAAGTTGGGCTGAGAATAAGAACGTATTTCTTTTACTCTTTAACCTGATCTGGATTACACCAGCGGAGGGAAGTCGGCATACACAGAGTAAACAATGTAGCGTGTAAACCGTAACCCTTTTGGTTACGGTTTTTTTTGCGAAAGGGAGTGTAGTAAAGATGAAAGACTTTCAATTATACGTGATAACAGGAGAAGCATTTCATAAGGGCAAAGAGCTTGTGACGGTAATGGAGGATGCGATAAAGGGAGGTGCTGATTTCATTCAACTTCGCGATAAAACAAGCAGCAGAAAAGAAGTGTTTGAAAAAGCTAAGCAACTTAAAGAACTTTGTCAGTCATATGAAGTTCCGTTTATTGTAAATGATTATATCGATATTGCTATGGCGGTTGATGCAGATGGCGTTCATGTCGGACAAGATGATATGCCTCTCGCTCATGTTCGCAAGCTAGTTGGCGACGATAAAATCATTGGTGTTTCCACCCATAAGATTGAAGAAGCGTTAGAGGCGGAGCAAGGTGGTGCGGATTATATTGGTGTCGGTCCCATTTTTAAAACCAATAGTAAAGAAGATGTTGTCGATCCGGTTACAACCTCATATATTAAAGAAATTAAAGCTACTATTTCTATTCCGTTTGTGGCAATTGGCGGAATTAAAACTCATAATGTTCGCGAAGTGATTGAAGCAGGAGCGGATGCGGTTTGTGTGATTACAGAGGTAGTGGCAGCTGACGATGTTCAGGCAGCTGCCATGCGGATGACAGAAGCGATTAATGAGGCGAAAGCATGAAACTATTAATAAATGGAAAAGAACGTGCTGTAGAAAGTAAGACATTGCTTGATTTGATGACGGAGTTAAATGTAAATGGACAGCTTGTCGTTGTGGAATTAGCTGGGGACATCATTCCAAGAGAGCAATGGAGTGAAACCGAGCTCGACGAACAAAAGCCTGTTGAATTAGTTCATTTTGTTGGAGGAGGTTGAAAATGAAAAAAGAAGCATTAACGATTAATGGAAAGACGCTCCAATCACGTTTTTTTCTAGGAACAGGTCGTTACCCAAATCCGTTTGTGCAAAACGAAGCCATAAAAGCATCAGGGGCTGAGGTACTAACTTTTGCGTTGAGACGTGTTAACTTGGAAGCACCAATGGAAGATTCCATATTGCAACATTTACACGGTGAAGCTTTTCACTATTTACCTAATACGTCCGGTGCTTCCACTGCAGAGGAAGCTATTCGAATTGCCCGGCTCGCAAAAGCATCTGGTTTAAGCGATTGGATCAAAATTGAGATTAGTGCTTCTGAAAAAACATTGTTACCTGATCCAATTGAAACGTTAAAAGCAACCGAGGTTCTTGTATCAGAAGGATTTACGGTTCTACCGTATACATCGGATGATCCTATTCTCTGTAAACGACTAGAGGAAGCAGGTGCACATGCGGTTATGCCAGGTGCAGCACCAATTGGAACAGGCTTAGGTATATTGAACGAATACAATCTCGGTTTAATTGTAGAAGATGCGAAAGTACCGATTATTGTGGACGCTGGTCTTGGCACAGCTAGCGATGTGACAAGAGCGATGGAACTTGGTGTGGATGGAATTTTAATGAATACACCAGTTGCAAAAGCAAAAGACCCTGTAAAAATGGCAATGTCCATGCGCTTAGCGATTGAAGCTGGTGAACTCGCGTATGAGGCGGGTAGAATGGCAAAAAAACCATATGCAAGTGCAAGTAGCCCAACAAGTTATTAGATGAACGAGTGAGGTTTTATTATGCAGAAAGTCGTGATTGTTGGCGGAGGTATTATCGGCTTATCGATTGCCTTAAGGCTTGCAACTAGAGATGTACAGGTAACCATTTTAGAAAAAAATAAGTGTGGTGGACAAGCTTCAGGTGCAGCAGCAGGTATGCTAGCACCTTTTTCTGAAATTGGTGAAGATCAAGATGTGTTTTTTGATTTTAGCTTGGCTAGTCTTAGAATGTACCCGGAATGGCAAGCGTTTGTTCGAGAAACATCTGGAGTAGAGTTTGAATTTTCTTCATCTGGAACACTTCACTGTGTATATCATGAAGCCGATTTGTTACCTTTATCGTCAAGGATATCTTGGCAAAGTGAATACAATGAAGACATGCGCATTTTATCGCAAGAACAAGTATTAGAACGTGAACCCCATCTATCAAAAGACATAAAAGGGGCTATTTATTACCCGAACGAAGCACATATTTATGCACCTGACTTTGTTAAGGCATTAATTGCAGCGTGTAGGAATTTAAACGTAGAGATTTATGAGCAAATAGGTGAAGTAGAGATTGTAGAAGGTTCGACTGTTCGTCTGAAGACCGATACGATGGAATGGGAAGCAGATCAAGTCGTTATTGCAACAGGAGCGTGGGCGATGAAACAAGGAGAAGCCCTCGGTCTGCAATTGCCAGTCTACCCTATTCGAGGCCAAATTTGTGCCTATTTACCAGAGAAACCGTTAGTAAGTCATATAATTTATACTAGTCAAGGCTACCTCGTGCCAAAAGCAAATGGTACAATTGTTAACGGAGCTTCTGAAGACATAGCCGGATTTGAAACAACAGTTACAGCAAAAGGAATCGATCGCTTAAAGCGTTGGAACAAAAAAATGGTGCCAGCCCTTGAAGAAGTAACCCCTTTTCATGAGTGGGCAGGCTTGCGTCCTGCCACTCAAGACGGGTTCCCGTTTATAGGACGCTTAACCAATCATCCCTCTGTGTATATAGCATGTGGACATTACCGAAACGGGATTTTATTAAGTGCCATAACTGCCAAGGTCGTAGCGGAAGATCTTTTAGGCGAGGTGGTTTCATTTCCACTTCAAGCGTTTCATCCTGAACGATTTTCATAGGAGGAAAACATGACAATTCCAAAGATACTGTCCGTCGCTGGATCTGATTCTGGTGGAGGGGCTGGTATTCAAGCAGATATTAAGACAAGTCAAGAGTTAGGCGTCTTTTCTACCACAGCTATTACGGCGCTAACTGCGCAAAATACAATGGGTGTACAAGAGGTTTTTCCTGTTAGTACGGAGTTTTTAAAGGCGCAGCTTAAAGCAGTGCTTAGTGATATTGGAACCGATGTCTTGAAAACAGGTATGCTTGTTAGTGAAGGTCACATTCAAGTTGTTTGTGATGCTATAGACACCTATTCCATTAAAAGAGTTGTTGTTGATCCGGTCATAGCTTCTACGAGTGGGTCGGACTTATTAAATGAAGCAGGTGTTAAAGCATTAAAAGAAACGTTACTCCCGCGAACAACCATCTTTACACCAAATATTCCAGAGGCGCTACGATTGACTGAAACTCATGAACCAGTAACCGTTGCAGATCTTAAGAAACTCGCGGTACAATTGTATCAGTTTGGTCCTACTATTGTTGTTTTAAAAGGCGGTCACTTTAACGGAGACGCAGTGGATGTATTTTACGATGGGACAAGATTAGAATTGTTAACTGAGGAGCGAATGCAACGTACAAATACCCATGGAACAGGTTGTACATTTGCTTCGGCTATTGCAGCTGAACTTGCTAAAGGGTCGATCCCGTTTGAAGCAGTAAAGCTAGCAAAAGCTTTTATAACAGAAGCGATCCGCTATGGTTTACCGATCGGAAAAGGGAACGGGCCTACGAATCACGCCGCTTACAAGCAAAGCAGATAAGGAGTAAGAATAGTGAAAAGGCACTGGATTGTATTTATTCTACCGGCTATTTTAATGGTATTTATCGCGGTAGGTGGTTTTATTTATTTATCACAAGACGATACGCTGAGTAACGAGGAGCTGCAACAAGAAATAGCATTTACCGCATCCATCCATCAGCAAATCACAACAATCGAATGGATATGGCCACAACTACCAACAGAAGGCATTTATGGCACAGATTATATCGGGTTATCGTTTGAAACAGAATCCTATGTCGAGCCAGGGCAAGTCACCCTTCCAGTGGAACCAGAACAAACTTATGACGGTTTCGTCGTTGAGAATGGGGTTATTTTTTCATTCCCAACAGAAATGCAAGAGCATCAAAGTGTCGGCACAAGAGGTCAGCTTATCCAAGCACTACCATCAGAAGTGGAGATTGAAGATGTTCAGGTGACATTGTTACATACTTGGACAAACCATGAAGACTTAGTACTTGAGGACGCAACGTTTGCAGATCCCCAATTCGGACAAGCAAAAAATGTACAGCATTGGGTAAAGACGTATTTATTGGAGGACTTACTTGAGAATTAGTGGGATGTCGTTTGAAAAAGGTGTATTTTTCATGACCAATCAAACACTTGCTTGTAGTTTTCATGATCGAGAAGGCGTACTTCGTTCATGGAGTAAGCCGCTAAATGCAAAGACACTTGGTTATGCAACACTTCTCGTGTGGCGGTCAAGTTCTTTCTGGTTTAAAGCGATATGTGGGCTAGTTATTCTTTTTATTGTTGTACCTAAGCTACTGCCGATATCGTGGCAAGGATTCCCCTTCTATAGCTTTTTTTACTTGTTATTTGGTACACATTTCTTTTTTCCAAGGGGTTTAAAACAATACCATGCGGCAGAGCATAAAGTATTCAGCGCAAGAGGAAAAGTCAATCATCAAGAGCTGAAAAAAGTGGCGCAAGCGTCTGTCCTTAACCGTGGATGTTCAACTGGTCTTGTTGTTGCTTACTTTCTTAGTGTCATTATATGTACTCTGCTTGGTGCGGGCTTTTTTTCAGTAATGACAAGCTTAATGGTTAGCTCCTATATTTCTTTATTGTTTGTAGGATTCTATTTTAGATTTAATCGTCACTCTATCTTTAAAGGGGTTGTAGCCGTTGTGCTGCCTCTTTCTTATTGGTTACAAGAACGAGTTACGACCAAAACGCCAACCCAACAGCATCTCGAATGTGCAATTGAAAGCTATATGCAACTAGGAAAAGTCGCATTTTCTAAATCACTATATAAGAAAAGAATCGAAGAGGAGGGGGAATGAATCATGGCAATAGTCGATGTCACCATTATTCCAATTGGAACGGAAACTCCTAGTGTCAGTAGCTATGTGGCTACGATTCAAGAAGTGTTAGAAGACATGACGAAAACTCATGATATTACGTACCAATTAACACCTATGAGTACGTTAATTGAAGGGGATGTATCTACTTTACTAGATGTAGTTAAAAAAATTCATGAAGTTCCTTTTGAACAGGGAATCGACCGAGTTGCGACAAATATTCGAATTGATGATCGTCGTGACCAAACATCTACATTACAAAGTAAAATCAAGTCAGTCGCAGTAAAGATGAAGAAGGAAGATGACCAATAAATCATCTTCCTTTCTTCATTGAGAAATGGGGAATACCCGCTTCAAAAAATCGCTCCGACGTCTTTACGTAGCCTAGCCGTAAATAGAAAGCAAGAGCAGGTTCTTGAGCATTTAGCACTAATTCATCGACGCCTTCTTCATAACCTGCTTCTTCTATTTTCTTCATCAATGTTGCCCCATATCCTTTATTTCGATAAGGTTCTAAAATACACACTCGCTCAATTTTGCCTGCCTTGCCTACAATTCGAATACGAGCAGCACCAATGGCTTGCTGATTTGCTGTAAGTAAAAGGTGGGTCGCCGTTTGATCATGCTCGTCTCTTTCTAAATGCGCGGCCACCCCTTGCTCCTTAATAAACACGTCTGTTCGAATCTCAAAGCACTGTGCTTGTAGTAAGTCACTAGTGGCAACCTGTACATCAAGATGTTCGATCATGTAGACTGACCTTGCAACAGAAATGTTTCATAAACAGTCCACGATTCGTTATCAAGTTGGTAGAGAAGTTGAATACGATCAATGGTTTCTTGATGAGACACGTCAATCATTTTCAGTTGACCTACAATATCATCATGCTCTGCTTGCTGTAGCTTTTGTGCAATCGTAATGTGCGGGATAAAGACTGAGTGCGCGCGATCAGTCGGGAACGGTTCTTGGTAAAGCTTCTCGTTTAACCAAGAAAGCTGTTTGTTTTCTTTTAACTTGTAAAAAATGGTCGTTGATTGTGGGAAGAACGTATCTACCTTGTACACATGAATATCAATTGGTGGACATTGACGAGCAATGTCTCGTAATACATGAATCATTTCTGGTAATTCCTCATTGCTTATTGAGAAACTTTCTTTTAACGTAATATGAGGTGGGATGTTCGCGTAATGTGCATCATACCGCCGCCTTAATCCGTTAGCCGTGTCTTGAAAAGGTTTTGATGGAAAAAGAACAATTCCGTAATTAAGCATACTCATACCTCCTTTATAATGGAAACAACGTTTTTAATCCAGTGGCAAGATAGTTTTGCCAATACGTCCACGTATGATCACCATCAAACTCCTCGTACGTGTAATCAAAAGATGTGTTTGTCAATACTTCTTTCATTTGTCTGTTAGGCGTTAAGAAATCTTCTTTTTTTCCATCTGTCGTCTTAACAACATCTTCTTTTTTGCCAATAATATGATAAATGGATAAGATGTCAGGTTTCTCGAATTGTTTTACCTTATCCTCAACCACTTGATTAACATAAGGGGAGAATAATAGAACCTTCTTAAATAATGTAGGATATTCTAAAGCAGTTAGCAAGGAAATCGTTGCTGCCAATGAATCACCCGCTAACATTCGAGCTTCTGCCAATGGTTCAACACTGTAGTTTTTTTCTATATAAGGAAGTAGTTCGCATGCTAGAAATCGTGTATAGGCTACATGGGTCTCGTTATTCGGGTGATACCAAGTACGTCTCGTTTCTACACTTGGATATGGAACACCAACAACGATAAGCTCTTCAATATCTAACTCGTCTATTAATGAATCCACCTGTCGATGCACACGTCCAAAGCGAAAGAAATCTTGTCCGTCTTGACAAATCATTAACCGATAAGATTTTAATGGTGTATAATTTGCTGGTAGATAAACAGATAATGAAATGGTGCATTGTAATTGTTCACTTTCAATGGTTGCTTCTGTTATACTGCCTTCGATGTTCGCCATGAATAACTTCCTTTCTAAGGTCTTCTCATACATTAGTTTACCATATTTTTGTGAAAGTGAGGGAGTCCCCGTTTTTTTGGCAGTTCTATGATAAAATGAATGATTAAGGATAAACTATTTTTACCAATATCCATCATGAGTGGTTAATGGAGGAGTCCGTATGAAATCTAAAAGACCTCATTGGATTTATTATCGAGAGGTATTCCGATCAAAATTTCAAGCAAAGTGCATACAAGCGAAATTAGAAGACAATTGGGAGAATGGCTATGAAATAGGGCCTCTTGTAGAAGTGAAGCGTTTGAAAACGAATAAATATATTGTGCGTTATACGTACGATGAAGTGATGTGACTATAGAAAGCGAGGGAAAGAGAATGGGTGAGAGTCGACTAAGAATGTTGCGCATTCAAAAAGGCTTTAGCTTAGAAGAAGTATCAAAACAAGTAGGAATCTCTGCCGGATACTTATCGCAAATAGAATCAGGCAAAAGACAAGTCAATGCATTAATCTCGGAAAAAATTGCGCAATTTTTCAATGTGTCGTTAGACGATTTATTCGAAGCTACTCGATATAAAGCCGTATGGGATCATTAATAGGAAAAACGCCCCCTATTAAGAGGGAGCGTCTACTCATTATTTAGGAGAAATCATATTTCCTGGTACCACATATTCGTTAAACTGCTCTTCAGTTAATAAGCCGCTACTTATAGCCGCTTCTTTTAATGTCGTATTCTCAGCATGAGCTTTCTTCGCGATTTTCGCAGCATTTTCATAACCAATATGGGGATTTAATGCAGTAACGAGCATAAGGGATTCATTTAGGAGTTGATCCATTTTTGCTTTATCTGCTTCTAGTCCAATAAGACACTTATCATGGAAATTAGTTAAGCCGTCTGATAACAGTCGCATGGATTGGAGAACATTGTAAATAATAACGGGTTTAAAGACATTTAATTGAAAATGTCCTTGGCTTGCTGCAAAACCAATAGCGGCATCGTTTCCAAGTACTTGTGCTGCAACCATTGTTAATGCTTCACTTTGAGTTGGATTGACTTTACCTGGCATAATGGAACTACCTGGCTCATTTGCAGGAATAATGACTTCACCAATACCGCAACGTGGGCCGCTTGCTAAAAGACGGATATCATTTGCAATTTTAAAAGCGTCAGCTGCGAGTGCTTTAAGTGCTCCATGGAAATAGACAAGTTCATCATGGCTTGTTAGTCCGTGGAAATGGTTTTCAGACGCTTTAAAAGCGTAGCCTATCTGTTCGCTTAGCTGTGCGGAAACCTCTTCACTAAAGCCTATTGGTGCGTTTAAGCCCGTACCAACTGCTGTTCCACCGATTGTAAGTGCGCGAACATGATCAAGAGACTGTTCAATCATCGTTGAGCAAGTCGTCAGCATATGTTTCCACCCGCTAATTTCTTGACCAAACGTTAAAGGTGTCGCATCTTGTAAGTGGGTACGGCCAATCTTAACGATATCGGAGAATTCGTTTTCTTTTGCTTCAAGGGTTTGTTTAAATTGTTTTAATGCTGGGATTAATTCAGTTTCTGCGAAAATAACTGTTGCGACATGCATCGCAGTCGGAAATGTATCGTTAGAACTTTGAGAATGGTTCACATCATCATTTGGGTGAACGGTCACATCGTTGTAGCCTTGCTCAGTTAAATACGTGTTTGCTAAATAAGCAATGACTTCATTCATATTCATGTTTGACTGCGTACCGCTTCCTGTTTGCCAAACAACAAGGGGGAAATGATCCTCTAACCCACCAGCGATAATTTGATCAGCAGCATATGTAATGGCTTCAACCTTTTGCGGGTGTAGTCCTTTTAACTTACCGTTTACAATTGCCGCTGCTTTTTTTAATTCTGCGAAAGCACGGACAACTTCAAACGGGATTTTTTCCGTACCAATTTTAAAGTTTTCCAAACTTCTTTGTGTTTGTGCACCCCAGTATTTATCAGCAGGAACTTGAATTTCTCCAATTGTATCTCTTTCTGTACGCGTTTTCATTTTCACCATTCCTTTATCCAAAATTCATAACCCATATCCATCATACCAAAAAACGACAAGAAACTTAACGAAAACATCTAAAAAGATTGGTAGGGCTGATTGAAAATACCACTGTTTTGAAACTGTGGGGAAGGAAGTCTAATTGAAAAAAAAAGGAACGAACGACCAAAAAAACGTGAACAACCATACATGTCCAATGTTATCTCAGGACATGTACGCGTCCACGTTCTCAATACGTGTAGTAAGAGAAGTATCTCGTTTTATGAAAATAATTTTTTGTAAAGACTGTAGCCTTCATCATCTAGTCGATCCTTCGGAATAAACCGAAGTGCCGCTGAATTGATACAATAACGAAGCCCATTAGGACCAGGGCCATCTGGAAAAACATGACCAAGGTGAGAATCAGCCTCTTTACTACGAACCTCAGTCCGTACCATAAAATGGCTTCGGTCTTCTTTTTCCAGAATCTCTTCTTCTTCAATTGGTTTTGTAAAGCTTGGCCATCCGCACCCTGCGTCGTATTTATCATTTGAAGAAAATAATGGCTTACCAGAGACAATATCAACATAAATGCCATCTTCTTCGTGATCATAAAAGTCATTTTTAAACGGTGGCTCTGTTCCATTCTCTTGTGTAACGTGATATTGCATAGGCGTTAGCTTCTTTTTTAACTCTTCGTTTGAATGGTTTGTCATGATGATTCTCCTTTCCAATGTCGGTCAATAAAGTCTGCTCTTCCAGAACCTTTTCGATAAAGTTGGTAATGAAATGCATTCTTCTGATAGTAATCTTGGTGATACTCTTCAGCAGGGTAGAATGGTTTGGCTGGTAGTATGAGTGTTGCAATGGGTTTTGAAAATTTTCCACTGGTACTTAAGTCTTGCTTTGATTGTTCAGCCATCATTTTTTGCTCTTCGCTATGATAAAAAATCGCTGTTCGATATGAGTCGCCGCGATCGTGGAATTGTCCACCTGGATCTGTTGGATCAATTTGTTGCCAAAACAAAGAAAGAATGGTCTCGTACGAAATTAGAGCAGGATCAAAGGTTATTTGAACAGCTTCAAAATGTCCAGTCGTTTCGCTACAAACTTCTTTGTAAGTGGGATTTTCTGTATGACCGCCAGTATAACCAGAAATAACAGACTCCACACCTTCATATTGATCAAATGGTTTGACCATACACCAAAAACAGCCGCCAGCAAACGTTGCTTTCTCTAACTGACTCATGTCCTCACTCCCATTTCTTTAGATAGTGTTAGTGTACCATACCTACTCTTAGTTCAATAAACAAACGGCTTAAACAATAAGTCTTTACCTTCCACAGAATAAGACCAAAAAAGAAGGTGAAAACAAAAATAATAAAGAACTGTAGCGAAAAGAACGGTCTTTTGTCGTTCTTTTTCTCTTTTTGTCAACAAGTTCTGTTTGTAAAATTTGTTATTTAGGAGGATTTTAAAAAGAAAAAAAGAATCAATTGTTGGAATATGTCAAGAAGGAAGAGGGGGTTTTATGTCGATGAGGTAAAAACACGCATCGACGGTACTATGAAAGCGATGATTAAAGAATTACTGAATCAATCGAACGCTCCGCAATGTGTTATTTATGAAGATACAATCATTATGCGAAATGGAGCTTTTAATTCATTAGCTCAACTTCATAATCACAATGGTAATATCCCGTTGTCAACCATTTTAAGTTATCAATCAATGGAACAATGGGTTCTAGAAACAACTCATTCTCCTATCCATTTAACGATTAAGCACGCGGTACTAGACCAAGATTATATGCTCTATACATTTGAGGCGGGTAACAAGACTGAAGACATCCGACTAAGTTTAGTGACAACGGACTATAAGAAGAAATTAAGATGGCTTACAGACGAGAATGGGAAAATCATCGATGGAAGTGCTGTTGGTCGTGAATTTTTAGATATACAAGATTCGATCTGGAGTTTTGTTCCACGAGAGTTAATGAATAAACATGTGAAAAAGCAAGTGATTACATTTTATTACCAGTATACAGAATATGAAGTTCGAATTATTACGTATTATGGCTATATTTTATTTGATGTTATTCAAGCAAAACAACGTGTAGAGCAATTAATTGCGCGCAATGAACTGATTAATATACTAGAGCTATCAAATGAATGCTATCTATTGCATGATGAGATGACCATTCATTATGCAAACAAAGCAGCTCACCTTTATTTAGGAGTAGAGGGAGAAGAGCATATTCTAACTGGTAGACCTTTACGCCATCATATCCAAACAAGGGAACTAAAACTTATTAAGGAATCCATTCGTAATCAACAAGAGGAAATTTTATTTCGGCCAGTTAAATTGATAAACGGCAAAGGCAATCTACTTTATACAATGTGTGCGATCCTCCCTGTTCATATCGAGGGAAAAAAGCTATATATTTCAGTATTAAAACAATCACATCGTTTATCAAAGAAACGAGAAGAAGCAATGAAAGTGGCGTCTCGTTTATCGGCGAGTATGGCACATGAAATTAGAAATCCACTGACCACAATCAAAGGATTTATGCAACTATATAAGGAAATGAAAATAGTACCTGAAAGTCAGCTGACCGTTATTAATAAAGAGCTTGAGCAAATGGAGAAGATTATTAATGATTATGTTTTTCTTGCACAGCAAAAAGGAATGAAACAAAGCGAAACCATTGAAATCAATGATTATGTACAAGCGTTTATGAAAAAAGACGAGATAAAAGCGTTAACCCAAGATAACCCAGTCGCTTTTTCATGCTCAGAAAATTTTTACTTTAACGGCTATAAGGAAGAATTAGATCTACTGTTTTTAAATTTAGTTGAAAATGCTGTTGATGCTAGTGAAAAAACATCAACTATTGAAATACGAGTGACGTCGGAGCAAAGTCAACTTTGTGTTCAAATTATTGATAAAGGCGTAGGTATTTCACCAAATCGTCTTTATTTATTAGGACAGCCGTTTTTTTCATCGAAAGAAAAAGGGACTGGTTTAGGTTTAATGATTTGCCACAAAATTGCTGAACTTCACGGGGGGCGCATGGAAATAAAAACAAAAGCTGGCGCAGGAACAATTGTTCATATTTATCTTCCTCTCAAAATTTCACCAGTTGTTGAAGAAAAAGTGACTAGAATAGAACCTCTGCAAGCTTTAAAGCGAAGTGAAAGCCAAAAAGTAACAAGCATAAGCCAGCAATAACATTTAAGATTGGTAATAGCGACTGACTAAGGAACTGTCCAAAAAAAGAAGCGAGAAACGAGAGGCTAATGTTCCATACAAGTATGCCAGTAAATAAAAAAACGATGTAAACCATAACTGACCCTGATTGCTCAGTCATGAACTCGACTAGAGTGGAACCAAAAATGCCAAACCAAAACATTAAATTAATAGGGTTGAACAAAGCAATGGATAACCCTGTCCAAAAGGAAGCCAAAATAGATGAAGAAAGGCTGCTTGAACGTTGAAGAGCAGTCTTTCGCTTATTAATTGATTCAATTCCAAGGTACATTAAAAGACCAGATCCAAATACATAAAGAATGACTTGTACAGAAGGTATAAAAATAAACTGCGCCATACCAAAATAAATCAGGATCATAAAAAGAAGATCAGCAAGAATGGCGCCAATACCGATAAATAAGGCAGGAAGAAAACCGTGAGAAACGCCTTTTTTGAGAATAGCTAAACAGATCGGGCCAACAGGAACAGCCAACGATAATCCTAGAATAAACGCCGAGAGAAAAGCGGGCATCCAATAACACTCTCCTTACACAACAGACATGCTTTATTCTTATAATAATGTGGGCGTAGACGATTTTAGACATGCTTTATTTGTAAAAAAGTGTCTAGATTCTGTTAGGGCTTCATAAGATGAAAAGGAATGGTAAAGGAGGGGTTCTATATGAAAGCATCACGCTTATTAACGACTGAAGAAATGCGTTCGGATGCTGTACCTACCTGGGTAAACAAAAGTTACGAACAATATAGTCATGTTGTGACGGATCAAACGTTTCCATGTTTCTTTGGACAAAAAGGAGAACGTAAGGGAGAGTTACGCTATTCCTTTTTGTCCCATGCTGATTGGACGTCACTTCCGAGTACATTACGAGCGTTTCAATCATTAATGGCGAAACGCCCGCTTATTCGGCGTGGACTTTTTGTGTTTATTGAGCCTGAAGAACAGGAGCAAACGTTGGATTATTACCGGCGCTATTTTTGGGATATCTTGCAATACTTAAACGATAAAGATGAAAGTGTATGGCCAACTCATACACCGAGTGATCCGAATCATCATTTATGGTCCTTTTGTTTTAATGGTCAATCCATGTTTGCTTTTGCCAATACACCTGCATACAAGCAGCGTATTACACGAGATTTAGGGCAAAGTATGGTTATCGGTTTTCAACCTCGAGAAATTTTTCAAGGTTTAGAAGGGACTGAGCCTAAAGGGCATAATTCTCGAGAAGCTGTTCGGAAAAGGGTAGAGGCGTGGGATCAAATACCAAAACATCCGGATATAAGCCATTATGGTGATGTTGAACATCGGGAATGGAAGCAGTTTTTTATTGGAGATGATTGCGTACCGATTACAGGCGCCTGCCCGTTTCATGCAAAAAATGATTGATTCAAAATAGATTTTTAATCTTCTAACGTGATAAACTAAGCGTACTACTTATAGAAATAGGGGTATCATGAAATTTAGAATTGGCTATCGAACTTTAAAAACGGCAATCGGTGTATTGATTTCACTTTCCATAGCGCAGTTACTTGAATTAAACTTTGCTTCTTCTGCGGCAATCATTACCATTCTTTGTATTTCGGTTACCCGTAGAAACTCCCTTCTAGTGTCATGGGCGCGCTTTATTGCTTGTATCATCGGATTAATTATGAGTTCAGTTCTGTTTGAATTACTCGGGTACACCCCTGTTGCCGCTGCGCTCTTTATTTTACTTTTTATCCCAGTTGTCTTACTCGTAAAAGCAAGCGATGGAATTGTAACGAGTTCCGTTATTGTTATGCACTTATATGTTGTTGGTGAAACATCTATTGGCTTTTATTGGAACGAGCTACAGCTTATTTTTATTGGAATTGGAACAGCGCTTGTAATGAATTTATATATGCCTTCCAAAGATAAACTATTAAGACAGCGGCGTATGGAAGTAGAGGAGTTGCTTAAATCAACGCTGAAGCATCTTTCCATTTATATTCGTGCAGGAGAAAGCAGCTGGGATGGAAATGAACTTCCTCAGTTAGATAAAGTGTTAAAGGAAAGTAAAAAAGTCGCCTTTGTTACGATGCAAAATCATCTCTTGACAGAAGAAAATCACTACTATCATTATTTTTCAATGCGTGAGAAGCAACTTGAAATTATTGAACGGTTAATGCCACATTTAACAAGAATTAATGGATCAGTACCTCAGCAAGAAAAAGTCGCTAATTTCTTAGAAGAGCTGTCACGCGCAGTTAGTCCTACAAATTCAGTCGCGTATTTTCTTTTACAGCTTGAAGAAATGCGCACAGAATTTCGAAACATGCCGCTTCCAAAAACGAGAGAAGAGTTTGAAAGTCGGTCTTCCCTTCTTTTAATTGTGTTTGAATTTGAACAATATTTAAAAACGAAAGATGCGCTTTGGGTGCAAAAATCGGATAAAAAGAGGTCATTGAGCAAACCCTAAATGGAGTTCAACTTCATAGGGGTGACAAATGTGAAATGGTCTTTTTTTCTGTTTACTTTCGTTCTGCTATCAACGTTACTTCCTGATCCGTTTCCAGTGGAGAAAGCAGCGGTTATTGTAAATGTCCAAACAAATGAGATGGCAATAATTGAAGCGAATCGTATAAGCGATGTGTTTCCAGTTGCAAGTGGGAAAAAGGGAGAAGAAACACCTCTTGGTGAATTCACTGTGCTTGTGAAAGCAAAGCAACCTTACTACCGCAAGAAGAATATAGCTGGAGGGGATAAACGAAATCCGCTTGGCAGCAGGTGGATTGGATTTGATGCGAATGGAACGAATGGGCGTACATATGGATTACACGGCACAAATCAACCTCATTCCATAGGTTATCACGCTTCTTTAGGCTGTGTTCGTTTAGAAAATACCTCTGTAGAGTACGTATATGAGAGAGTAGAAATTGGAAGTAAAGTAATTGTAGTGAAAGAAACCAAAAGCTTTGCGGCGTTAGGAAAGCAATATAAGCTGTTAAAGTAATCAGGTATGGATTAACAGGCTACAGGCGGAAATCGCATATGACCCCGCCTGGCTTGTCTACTTTAAAGGTAGAATTAAAACATGCCTAAACCGGCAGCTGCGGTAAACACGCCCCCTAATACGAGTGTTGCAATCATAATATAAATAATTAATCGTTGAAATTTTCGTGGCATAGTCTTCACCCCACTCACACTATTCTACTGTTAGTGTAACTGATTGCCTAGAAAGCAACAAGAGGTGTTTTATGCTTGATATTAAATTAGATCATATTGCATATGTTGTAAAATCCAAAGAAGAGATCGCGCGTTTTTTTTCTCTTTTTGCTGCAACAGAAGGAAAGCAAGAAAGGATACAAGAACAGCAAGTAACGGTTTATCATGTGCAAGTCGGATCCTTTTCCATTGAGTTGCTTTTACCATTTCCAGAGAATCATTCCTTGCAACGATACGTAGCGAGACATCCTTCTCCGTGCTTTCACCATTTAGCACTGCTAAGCTCTGATTTACAAATGCTACAAGACGTGTTAGAACAGAATGGTTATGAATTTATTTATGAAAAGGCGAAGATAGGAAGTAAGGGGAAACGAATTAATTTTATAAAGCCGGCGTGTACAAACGATGTGTTAATTGAATTATGTGAGCACCAAACATGAAAAGTGCAGCAATATTCGTTATGATAAAAGGGATTATAGTTAAATGGAGTGAAGAAAAACAATGACAGAAAGAATCGTGAATGAATTTATTGAATTGGTTAAGGTTAGTTCTGAAACGAAACATGAAGCAGAAATAGCAGTTTTATTAAAAAAGAAATTTTCCGAATTAGGTTTGAAGGTGGAAGAAGATCAAGCACAAGAAAAAACGGGTCATGGTGCAAACAATTTAGTTTGTACATTACCTGGGACAAGCACGAAAGCGATTAAAACCATTTATTTCACATCGCATATGGATACGGTGGTTCCGGGGAAGAACATTCAACCAATCGTTGAAGACGGATACATACGAACAGATGGAACAACCATTCTTGGTGCAGACGATAAGGCTGGTATTGCCGCAATGCTAGAAGCCATTCGAGTCTTAAAAGAGCATGAAGTTGAGCATGGTGACATCCAATTTATTATTACTGTGGGGGAAGAATCAGGTTTGGTTGGGGCAAAAGCGCTTGACCAGAATTTGGTGCGTGCGGTTTATGGTTATGCACTAGATAGCGATGGGGAAGTGGGTGGCATGATAACGGCAGCACCTTCTCAAGCGAAACTTGTAACGAAAGTGTTTGGAAAGACGGCCCACGCAGGTGTTGAGCCGGAAAAAGGCATTTCAGCCATTTCAGTAGCATCAAAAGCTGTCGCGCAGATGCCACTTGGTCGAATTGATAATGAAACAACTGCAAACATTGGTCGATTTGAAGGTGGTTCGCAAACGAATATTGTGTGTGACTATGTTGAAATTACTGCTGAAGCCCGTTCGTTAGAGAAAGCCAAACTTGAAAAGCAAGTGGAGGCAATGAAGCACGCATTTGAAAATGCCGCAAAAGAAATGGGCACATCATGTGAGGTTCACATTAATTATTCCTACCCAGGGTATAAAGAGACAAAGGATGCTGAAGTTGTTCGTATTGCACATGAAGCAATTCAAGCCCTTGGCTTAACACCGTCCATGCGGGCCAGTGGAGGCGGAAGTGATGCAAATGTTATTTCTGGTTTCGGAATTCCGACCATTAATTTATCCGTTGGTTACGAAAAAATCCACACGACAAACGAACGAATTGCTGTTCATTCCCTAGCGAAAATCGCTCAAGTTATTATAGAGATTGTGAAAACAACCGCAAAACACTAATGAAAACAAGCCGTTCACATATGTGGACGGCTTAAATCAAGTAATGGGCTTCATTCGCAAACTCCATGCACTCTAATATCTCTTCTTCCGGTATTCCAGTTGCGAGAGACAAATCGTTTATCGTAGGTGCACAATCATGCTTTACCCGATAATCGTGTAAATAGTGATTGATTTTGCTCATGTTTTCTTCATAATAGTATTTAGATGTTAAGTGTGTGTAAAAAAGCATTCTGACACCTCCAGTTGGTAGGAGGTCTTGCGAATGAATACTCCATTTTACCATTCTTTTAAAGAAAAGTATATAGATTGTCCCAAAAGGATAGATTTGAGAACGATTGGGGAGAAATTCATGTTCGAACTTAAGCATATTAATAAAAGTACAAGCTCTTTACCTGCTAGGCATGCACAAACAAAAAGCAACGGATCAGTGAGTCAGAAGGAACGCTTCCAAGAACAATTAAAGCAACAAAGTCTTAGTAACTTATTTGAAAAGATTGACCATTTAAAGACACAAGGAATGGATTTAGTTAATCAGCGTTCTTATGGAGCTTTGGCATCTTTTCGACGATCATTAGAAGACTGTTTAAAGCATGTATTAAATGATAGTTACCATGTGTCGGTAAGAACAAGTCATCAATTTGGTCAGTTTAAACAGCATCAACTCGTACACGTGGTAAATCAAGAAATGGATCTTTTGACAAAAGAATTATTTGATGAGCAAAAAACGAGTATGGATTTATTAAAAAGGGTAGGAAAGTTAGAGGGCATCTTGCTCGAAATTTATGTATAACGATGAGGAGGATGAAATGGAGCGTTATCTTTTCACGTATAAAACCTACCTTCCTGTTTCCTTAGAAGAGGCATGGGCGTTTTTTTCGGAGCCAGACAATTTAGCGCGTATACAAACTTTCCCGCCTGTACATGTATCACAAGAAGGAGGTTCCATTCTGGTTCGAGTTCCTTACACAGGAGGACGTATTCAGTTTAAAACGACTATTCTTTCAGAGGATGCGCCACATGAGTTTAAAGATAAAATGGAAAATCCGCCGTTTCCTTTTTCGTATTGGGAGCATACTCATCAATTTAGTAAAGGAAAAGACGGAACAATTATGATGGATCACATTTGGTTTTCGTCGGTAGTACCAGCTAGTTTAGCGGTAAAAGGGCTAAAATGGATGTTTAAAAGCCGAGAGAAGCAACTAACGAACTTTTTTAAGTCTTAGTGTTGGTGCATGTATTTGCTAATTAATTTTAAAATGGAACGTCTTGTTAATATTCCTGTAAATGCTTTTTGATCATCGACGACGCATAAAAAAGGATGATTAATCGATAGCGAGAGCGCTTTAGAGAATGTTGCTTCAGGACGGATGCACGGAACATCTTGATTCATACAATCGCCAACGGTTAACGTTGATAACCGATCAAGTTCAAAGTCATGTTCGCCTAATAAAGAATCCAATATTAATGATTTGCTAATCATGCCTCTTAAGTGAAAAGAAGAATCTAAAACGGGAATCGCTGTGTAGCCAGATTTGATCAGAACAAGTAATGCGTGTTGCAAAGGGTTGTTTAATTGGACATGTGCTACCTTGTCGGCAGATATAATTAATGGAGCAATTTCATTGTCTGTTAATAAACGATCTCTTAATGTTTGCATACATGTATCACTTCTTTGTGTTAGATTTTCATGTGCTCCTTATAATCGTAAACGCTCTTTTCGAGTCCGTCAAGATTAGTATCCTCTGAATGAGTGTAAAAATCCTTGGGTACAATAAAAAGAAAAAGGAGCGCGACCTTGCGATATGCACTCAAAACAAACAGTAAAGTATATTTGTGAGCAATACACGTCTGGATCGGTTTATTATTTTAAAATGGAATACATTACCCATGACAAGTGGAGTAATCTTCATTCTATTGAATGGTCTGCCCCAAGACCTATTCGGCGGGAAACATTTCTAAAGAGAAAAAGACAAGGGTACTTGTGCGAAATTCATCAGCGATCATCAGCGAAAGTGGTTCCTTTTCAGAAAAGATGAAAAGAAATTCGTTTAACGTAAATAGAGTGGAAAAAGAAAAAGCGCATTCAATGAAGACGTTACGATGCCGTGAAACGGTACGTTGCTTCATGAATAGCGCTTTTTACTTATCCTTTAGAGGCGACTTTAGTCAATCGATGTGAGAGTATCGTTAACATCAATTTCTCCATAACCATAATAAACATTAAAATCTCCGTCTCCTAACTGATTGGCATGACCTAAAATAAGGTTCCCAATTTCCTCATTTGTTAATGAGGGATTAGTGGAATGCACGAGTGCCGCTAGACCAGCAACATGTGGAGCGGCCATAGAAGTACCAGACAGTAAAATATATTGGTTTTCAAGGTACGTACTTGGGATATGCTCACCAGGTGCCGAAACATCTACATAATCCCCGTAATTCGAGAAAAAAGAGCGGTTTTTATCTTGATTAACAGAAGCAACCGTGATGACCTGTGGATAGGCAGCAGGGTACATTTGATCATCTGTATTTTCATTACCGGAAGCGCTAATCAGTGTAACGCCTTGATCATAGGCATATTCAATGGCATCATACAAAACATCAGAGTGATAATAATCACCTAAACTCATATTAATCACATCAGCTCCATGATCGACCGCCCAATAGATACCTCTAGCGACAGAAAAAGAAGAACCTTCTCCATCCGTATTCAATACTTTAATAGGCATAATTTTACTCTGCCAAGAGACACCGGCAATTCCTTCAACATTGTTTGTTAATGCAGCAGCGATACCAGCAACATGCGTGCCATGTCCATTATCATCAATAGCGTTGGATGTATCATCAATTGCATTGTAGCCCTCCACTAATTTTCCTTGAAGGTCTGGGTGCTCTGGATCGACACCTGAATCGATTATTGCAATTGTCGTATCAGAACCATTGGCATAATTCCAACCCTCTTCAATGTCAATTTGTTCTAAATTCCACTGATAGGGTTTAAAAAATTCATCATTTGGTTCTACTTTCGTTTCTTGAATAACGGCTTTATTTACAAAAGAATAATTGTGCTCAGCAAAGATGACGGCTTCGTCGTTCCTTAGCTTTTGAATATAGGCATCTTCTTCAATGGTTGATTGTAATACAACGTAAGGATGGTTTTCTTTTAGAACAGTATGATCGTTTTTACTGGCCCATTGTTCAACATTTGTATGAGGTGCTAGTTTGACAATGACTTCTTCAGCGACAATAGGGTTATCTTGACTCTTTGTGTGTGAATTAACGTAAATATTCCAATTTAAGCCTGGAACGGTTGTTGCTTGTTGGCCGTCTGGTAAGCTTGTTTGTTGATTGAAATCGACTTGAGCGTTTTCACCAGACATAAAGAGTGTTCCTTCACTATCAGCGATCATAGCATGCTTTGATAAAAAAGATTGAATAAATGCAAGATTGATTTCGCTAATAACGGTGTTGCCAGATGTTAATGCCTTCTTTACCATAATGTAGGATTGATCTTCTTTTTGATAAGGCAGAGAATACTGAATGGCATTATAGGTGGTAGTAAAAACAGGTAGCTCGTCAAGATGTAAAGGAGAGCCTGCTTTTTCAATAACTTGACTTGTCCCATCAACAAGTGCAATTCCTTCAATAAAAGGATGCTGTTCAACTTCTTCTTCTAACTTTCTGTCAAGCTGTTCTCTCGTTGTCCATTCTTCTAAGCTTGTTGTAAACGAATGAAACATCATATTGGTGGTAAGGGCAAGATCTTCTGCTTGTAGGTGGTCAATTGCTTCTTGTGAAACAGAAGCATTTAAACGGTCAGTAGATTGTTGATGGATGGATGCTCGGTGCATGTTTGGTGCTGGCTTAATGATTAACATGCTAATAATAAGCGCACTTACTAGCGCAATGGCCCATTTTTCAGAACGTCGTAACATAATGATTCTCCTTCTTTTAGTGTAGTTGCTTAAATTCTTTTTCGACTTGCGGTGTTATCCATTGAGATGGATAAACAAGGGCAATGTTTGCTGCCGTGAATAGGTTCTTAGACTCCTCTAGTGCTCTATATGTTTCATTCCCTTTAACCCCAACATGTCCAATTGCAATGGGGTATTCATGACGATCGGCGGTCTTAATAAAGGTGAGAAGCTGTTTTTTTACATAAAAGTAAGAGGACATAGAGTCATCAATGAAAAGGGTGCGTTTAAAGCAAGGCACATGATGTTGAGCTGCAATTTCTGGCATCAGTGATTTTGGTGTTGTTCCACTATCAAGCAAATAAAGTCCATTTCGTTGTGCAAACTGAACGATTAGCGTCACAATTCTTTTGTCTTCCATACCTTTTGAACCCATGTGATTATTTATTCCCTTTGCATGAGGAACATGTTCCAATGCTTGTTTCAATCGATGGTTAATGTCGTCATCACTTAAATCAGACGTGATGGCATTTGGTCCTAACCACGATTTTTTACCTACTTTTGGCTCTAGAGGTAAATGAATGATAACTTCTAACCCATGTTCAAATGCTACTTTATCTTGTTTTTGGGCTTGATCTAAAAAAGGCATAATAGCGGCAGTAATAGGGATCTCACCAGTTAAAAAATGTTCTACTCCTTTTACTTCTCCTCCGAAATCATCAATGATGATGGCGACTTGTTTGTCAGACGCTAATACAGGAGTTGCGCTGATAAGAAACGCCATAGTAAGCATGAAACAAGTTGAAAAAAAAGATTTGACCATTTCACTACTCCTTTTTGCTAATAGTTTGGCGCAAAAGCAGGTGCTTTCATGTTAGGAAGTAATAGGAAATTCACAAAAAAAACAACTAGGGTTAAAAACCCGTAGTTGTTTTTGTTATTTTCGAATATTAAAGGCAGCGTTAAGCTGTCCTCGTAGCATCTTTTCTCTAACTTCTTGTTTGCGGATTGCTTTTTGTTCCATACGTCGGATCTCGAATGTTTGCATACCATCTTCCATTTTGTTTGCAATATCAACTAATCGTTCAACGTCTAAAAAAGAATATTTTCGTGTGCCACCTTTGGATCGTTCTGGGAAAAGCAGTTTTCTTTCCTCATAATAACGAATTTTTCTCTCTGTTAAACCAGTTAGTTCACTAACCATCCCTATGGTAATGACCTTTTTATCTTTGTATGACAACCCTCTCCACCTCACAGTTGAGTTTACCCACGATTGTTGTGTAATAATATATCATAGCTAAGGGAATGGTGTGAATAAAATTGTAAGATTTTCTTACATAGTCCATCGATGAATTAATAATTGCCGATTTCAGGGAAAGTGTGTAGACTTAACTATATACAGATTTAGGGGGAAGTATGGTGAGGAAGCATAGATGGTTCATTGGCGTCATAGCAAGCATCTTAATTATTATTCTTGGTTTTGTTATTCAAGTTGAATACGGAGCGGATGAGTCTGAACGTGTCATCGTGGACTATACGCTGAATTTATACAGCGCGCCAGAATGTTATAATGAGGCTGGCTTTACAAATGATATAAGTGAAGCAACGTACGGAGAAGTTGAAGAAAGTGGCGAGTTTTTACCTGAATCTTCATGCACTGCTGTTGCATTCCAAACGTCACGCGGTCCATTATGGTTCGCTTGGTTTATGAGTTAGTATTGTGTGTGTCAAAACAGTACATAAACACAACGGTTAAGGCGACTTTTCTCTTCAAATAGGAGAAGAAGGTCGCTTTTTCATTTGGTTAGCTGTGGCTTAACAAAAAGGATTATGATAATATGAGTAATTAAAACAGAGAGAAAAGTGGAGAGTGAGGAACGTAACGTGAAAGTAGCAAAATTTGGTGGCTCTTCAGTTGCCAACGCTGAACAAATTCGAAAAGTGGCCGCGATTATTCAAGCGGATGAAGACAGAAAGATTGTTGTTGTTTCTGCACCAGGAAAACGTAATAAAGAAGATGTCAAAACAACAGATTTATTGATTGAATTGGCGCAATATTGCATGGATGGAAATGAAGCTAAACAGGAACAATGGCTCGAAAAAGTTGTTGATCGTTACGCACAGATGGTTTCTGATTTAGGACTTGATGAAGCCACCACAATTGAGATTCGCAATGACTTAGTCAATCGTATTCAAGCACCATATAAAAGTGCTCATCAATTACTAGACTCACTAAAAGCAAGTGGGGAAGACAATAACGCAAAATTAATTGCTGCTTATTTTTATTCCATTGGCATGAAGGCGTCTTATGTAAATCCAAAAGATGCTGGATTACTTGTCAGTGATGAGCCAGGGAATGCTCAAGTACTACCCGTTGCCTATGAACGCTTACATCAGTTAAAAGAGCAAGAAGGTATTATTGTTTTTCCTGGATTTTTTGGCTTTTCTGAGAATGGTACACTCGTGACCTTTCCACGAGGCGGTTCCGATATTACCGGTGCTATCTTAGCGGCTGCTGTGAATGCTGATCTTTATGAAAATTTTACAGATGTTGATTCTGTATACGCAGCTAATCCAACGATTGTGGAAGACCCGTTTGAGATTAAGAAGATGACCTACCGAGAAATGCGTGAACTGTCTTATGCTGGTTTTAGTGTCTTTCATGACGAGGCTCTTATTCCAGCGTTTAGAAATGGCATTCCTGTTTGTGTTAAGAATACAAACAATCCTAAAAGTGAAGGCACGTTGATTGTGGCAGAGCGAGAAGTGTATGATAACCCTGTTATCGGTATTGCTGCAGATGAAGGGTTTGCGACCATTTATGTGCGTAAGTATTTAATGAACCGCGAAGTAGGATTTGGAAGACGATTATTAGAAATATTAGAGGATAGCTCGATTTCGTTTGAACATATTCCGACTGGCATTGATGATACGAGTGTTATTATTCGTGAAAGTCAACTGACAGAAGATGTAGAAAAACAAATAATTGACCGTATTAAAACAGAATTACAGGTGGATGATGTCCATATCGAACGCGGCTTTGCAATGGTGATGCTTGTTGGAGAGGGCATGCACAATTCAATTGGTGTTATTTCAAGAGCATCAGGTGCATTATCGAGAAGAAATGTGAACATAGAAATGATCAACCAAGGTTCTTCAGAAACAAGTCTAGTATTTGGCATTCATCAAGAAGATGCGAAAACGGCTGTTCAAGAGCTTTATCAAGAATTTTTTAGCACACGCGTTCTTGCCTAATAAAAAAGCGCTCTAAACGGAGACATTCGTTTAGAGCGCTTTTGTGTTATTCTTTCGAAGGTTGATGAAGCTTTTTGAGTTCTGTCTGAATGATTTCAAGTTGTTGTTCTAATCGTTTCATGTCTTCTACTGTAGCTGGTGCTTGATTTGTTTCTTTACCTTCATCTTCCTCTGAGTCATTCGCCTTATCGACGTTATTAACGATAACGCCAATAAAAAGATTGAAGATAATAAACGTACCTACAAGTACAAAGGAAACAAAATAAATCCAAATCCATTGATTGTACGCCATTAAGGGACGCATGATACCACTTGACCAAGAATCTAACGTGACGATTTGGAACAACGTGAGAATGGTCCTTTGTAAATTTCCAAAGTATTCAGGTGCAATTCCACTGAATAACATCGTTCCGATGACTGCAAAGATGTATAGAAAGATCCCCATTAAAAACAGGATATTTCCAAGTGACGGAATGGTCATAACAAGAGCATCCACTAATCGACGAAGAGAAGGAATAACCGAGATGGCGCGTAACACCCGTAACACTCGAAGGACTCGAAGAACGGTAACGAAATGGCCACCAGTAAACAAATGTCCAGCTAAAATAATGATGGTGTCAAACCAATTCCAGCCATTCTTAAAGAACGAACGGACAGAAGTTGAAAAAAAACGCAGCACAATTTCAATAGTAAAGAGCCACAATAAAAAACGATCGGCAAGATAAAAAAAGAATGAATAGTTTTCGTAGATGGAGTCGTATGTTTCGATTCCAACTAATATAGCATTTGCAATAATTAAAATAATAACAGTTGCTTGAAATGCTTTATGGTTTACGATGGTATGTAATCTCTTTCTCAAACGAAATGCCCCTCTCCATTTCCTTCAACTATCATAGCAAGAAAAAAGTTGAAGGAAAAGAAGAATCCATTGTAAGCTATAGCATACAAAAGAAGAAAAGGAATTGTGGTAGTAAATGAAAACAATATGGATTACAGGTGCTTCAAGTGGATTAGGTGAAGCAGTGGTCAATCAATTAAAGAAAAATCATGTTCAGGTTGTTAAACTGGCAAGTCGTTATCAGAACTTAACAGAAACGGAACCGAACGTGTTTGAATGCAAACTTGATTTAAGCGACATTTCGTCTATTCATCATGCTGTTACTCAACTTGAAGAGGCAAATCTCATTCCAGATACCGTCATAAATAATGCTGGTATTGGACAGTTTGCTGAATCGTGGAAGATTGCCGATGAAGACGTACAGCGGGTTTTCCAAGTCAATATTGTTGGTCTAATACAGTTTACGAACCAATTCATTCCTTTAATGATCGCAAATGGGAACGGTCACATCGTTCAAATTGCTTCTCAAGCAGGGAAAGTGGCAACTGCGAAAGCGAGTGTATATGCAGCGACAAAACATGCGTTAATTGGCTACTCCAATGGGCTAAGACTTGAATTAAAGTCGTATGGAATTGATCTATCTGTTATAAACCCAGGACCTATTCAAACACCCTTTTTGCAAAGTGCTGATAAAAGCGGTACGTATGGTGAAAAGATGAGCGCTCATTTATTGCAACCAGAGGAAGTAGCTAAACGAATCGTGAAAATGCTGAATACAAAAGAAAGGGAAATCGATTTGCCAAAGTATATGACAGTAATAGCGAAAGTCTATCAACTCGCACCGGCTATAGTAGAAAAATTAGGCAAACGTTTTTTTTATAAAAAATAATAAAATACTGTTTAAGTAAGAAAAATGAGAACATCTTTTAAAACGTCCAGTTCCTTCAAAAAGAGGCACTTTTGGCTTTTTCAATGAATAGCATAGGTTAGGAGTGAGGAAATGTAAGGTTGTATAGGGCCGTTACATTCCAGAAGGAGCTGGTATTCAGATGTGCGGGATTACAGGGTGGATTGATTGGCGGCGAGATTTAAGACGCGAGAAAAAAGAAATAGAGCAAATGGCAGCGACGTTAAACCGAAGAGGGCCTGATGCATTAGAGTCATGGACGGAGAAACAAGTGGCATTTGGTCATGCGCGCTTAATTGTTGTTGATCCTGCAGGTGGCATACAGCCAATGACGCGGACAGTTGCAGGCAAAACGTATACGATTGTCTATAACGGCGAACTGTACAATACAGAAGATATCCGAACAGAGTTACAACAATACAATCATACGTTTTTAGGGCATTCAGATACAGAAGTGTTATTAAAATCATATATACAATGGAAAGAAGCATGCTTACAAAAATTTAACGGTATTTTTGCCTTTGCCATTTGGGAACATGATACACAAACCTTATTTATGGCACGAGATCGAGTGGGTGTTAAGCCGCTATTTTATACGGTAAAAGACGGGTTTTTAGTGTTTGGCTCAGAATTAAAAAGTATATTGGCTCATCGAGACATTAAGCCGATTGTAGATCGTACGGGCTTGGCAGATATAATGGGGTTAGCGCCATCGCGATCGCCAGGAAATGGTATTTTTAAACATGTTCATGAGTTAAAACCAGCTCATTTTTTAGTTTATACAAAAGATGAGCTACGCTTGCGTCGTTATTGGCAACTCAAAAGTGAACAACATACCCATAATGTCAAAGAAACCGCCGCACATATCCGACAGCTGTTGGAAGATAGTGTTTCTAGACAGCTTTTTGCTGATGTTCCGGTTGGGATGTTTCTGTCAGGTGGGATTGATTCGAGTGCGTTAACAGCGATTGCTGCAAATCATTATAAACAGGAAGGAAAAGGGGCGATTGCCTCCTATTCTGTTGATTATGAAGAAAACGATAAATATTTTAAAGCAAGTGCCTTTCAGCCTAACGCAGATGGAGAATGGATTAAGAAAGTATCGAGTCACTGCCAAACGAATCATCGAAACTGTGTCATTCAGAACATCCAGCTTGCTGAGTTATTAAAAGAAGCCGTACTCGTTCGCGATACCCCAGGAATGGCAGATGTTGATTCTTCTTTGCTATGGTTTTGTAAAGAAATTAAAAAAGATGTAACGGTAGGCTTATCAGGTGAATGCGCCGATGAGATTTTTGGTGGGTATCCATGGTTTCATAAACCAGAGGTAATGAATATAGATGGGTTCCCATGGATGAGATCCATAGACGAGCGTAATATGTTATTAAAAGATGATTGGAAGAAGAAGCTTGATTTAAAGAACTACGTCTATGAACGGTATAAAGAGACGATTAACGAGACGCCGAGGTTTTCAAACGATACAAAGGAAGAAGCAAGAAGACGTGAAATTTCGTATTTAAATATGATTTGGTTTATGACAAACTTACTCGATCGAAAAGATCGTATGAGTATGGGGGCATCGTTAGAAGTGCGAGTTCCCTTTTCTGATCACCGCTTAATTGAATATGTCTGGAATATTCCATGGGAGATGAAAATACATGGAGGTAGGGAAAAAGGCATTTTACGAAAAGCATTAGAAGGATTGTTGCCTGATGACGTGCTTTACCGTAAGAAAAGCCCGTATCCTAAAACACATCATCCAGATTATACAAATGCTGTAACGAAGGAAATTCAAGCGATTGCAGCTCAATCTGACTCGCCTTTATTTGATTTTATTGAACGTAAGGAATTAAAAAATATTGCCGATTCGGGTGGTTTTGATACAGGAAAGCCATATTTCGGTCAATTGATGGCAGGTCCACAGTTATTAGCACATTTCATCCAAATGGATTTCTGGCTTAAACACTACCAAATTAAAATTGAGGATGCGTAATAGAGAGGACCAGGAGTGTTTAAAAACCCCTGGTCTTGTTATAGTTCTTTTTTCAATCGATTTGCCCGTAACCAGAGTCGATAACCGCCATAGACGAATAAAAGAAAGGCTAAGTAATAAAAAATGACAATCACTAATTGTTGAGGATCATTAAATAGTGTGTACCCAACTGTGGCAAATAAAATCATCGAAGGAACCTTACCTAACGAAGAAGCCACAATATAATGCATTGGTGGAACTCTGCTTAGAGCAGAATAGGTATTAACAAGAATGGAAGGGATTATGGGAATTAATCTCGTAATAAATATAGTCATAAACGCGTTTTTCTCAAATAAACTAGTTATTTTCGATGTAAGTTGGTAACGATGCATCATCTTAAGCCCTATGTCTTGATAACCGTACCGAATAAAGGTAAAAAAGAGTATAGAGGCAATGGAAGAGCCTAACCAAGTAACCAGACTACCAAGATACGGTCCGTATGCTGCTCCAATTAGTCCACCAATGAGTGGGTACGGAATAACAGGAAATAAAGAGAGTAAAGTGGCAATTAATGTAGTTAGAATAATGGATTGATCACCTAGCGTCTCAATGGCACTGAGAAAGTGATTTTGATACATTAAAACAAGTGTGCCTAATCCCACTAAGAAGATGGATACGATGATTTTCTTTTTCATGCTTCACCTCATAGATTGATTCGTTCTTAGTGTAACAAAAGATAAGCTATAAAAGGAGATAGAGATGCGTTTAATTTTTGACACTATCTATGAAACTGTTAAACAGATTCCCGCCGGAGAAGTTGCTTCATACGGTCAAATTGCCCGATTAATTGATGCTCCCCGAAGCGCCCGGGTTGTTGGTTGGGCGATGCAAAAGGCACCAAAAGGAGTACCGGCACACCGTGTTGTGAAAAAAGATGGCAGTGTAAACGAAGGTATTTTATTTCAAGGCTCTTTTACCCAAAGAGAGCTTTTAGAAAGAGAAGGAGTCCGTTTTTACAAAGACGGTAGAGTTGTGATGGTATCACATAGTTGGAAATAACTAGGTGTTTTGAAATCTATAAATTTGGGTATGTAGAACAAGAAAACGTAAATTGAATTAGGGTGGATGAATGAAAAAAATTACAATCATAGGTGCTGGACCTGGTGGTTTAGCAACAGCATTATTACTAGCAGGTAAAGGGTATGAAGTAAAAGTTGTCGAAAAAGAAGCATATGTTGGGGGACGTACATCAAGCTTTGAGCAGAATGGCTTTACGTTTGATCGTGGGCCAACATTTTTTAGTATGCCGCACCTCTTAGAAGACATGTTTGCTCAAGTAGGTCGAAAACTATCTGATTATTTAACGCTCAAAGAAGTAGATCCTTTATACAAGTTACAATTTGATGATGTAGCGTTTGTTCCGCATCGGGACGAGGAACAAACGTATCGTGACATTGAACAGTTGTTTCCATCAAATGGAGCTGGGTATAGTCGCTTTATGAAAGAAACACGAAAGAAAATGAATGCACTCATGCCACTCTTACAAAATAAGCATAACTCTCTCTTTGACTATACAAGATTACGAGCATTAAAAGCTTTGCCTAGCTTGTCGTTAGGAAAAACGCTTTACGATGAATTAAGTAAGTATTTTACAGATGAACGCTTAAAGCTATCGTTTACGTTTCAGTCCAAGTATTTAGGGATGTCTCCATGGGAATGCCCTGGAGCATTTAGTATATTGTCGTTTATGGAACATGAGTATGGAATTTACCATCCAATAGGTGGAGTCAACCAAATTACAAAAGCTCTCGCAAGAGCTTTTACGGAACTAGGTGGGACAATTGAATTAAATCGCCCAGTCAAAACTATTATCGTTAAAGAGGGGCGCATTCACGGCATAACCTATGAAGATGGTGAGAAGGAACAGACAGATGAACTTGTGATTAACGCTGATTTTGCTTACGCCATGAGTGAGCTGGTGGAAGAAAAGCATTTAAAAAAATATACGCGAAAAAAGCTTGAAAAGAAAAACTACTCTTGCTCTACGTTTATGATTTACGCCAATGTGGAAAAAGTGTATGAGGAGCATCATCATACGGTTTTATTTGCGAGTGATTATCGGAAAAATGTTGAAGAAATAACGGGGTCAAAAACATTATCAGCTGATCCATCTATTTATATCCATAACCCAATTGTGACAGATCCAACACTTGCACCGGAAGGGAAATCACCCCTTTATTTGTTAGCGCCAGTACCAAATAACTTTAGTAAGCTTGATTGGGAAGAGAAAAAGGATGCGTTTGCAGAGCTGGTGTTTGATCAAATTGAGAAAAAATCTGGTTTTAAAGATTTAAGACGTCATATTTCGTCCTACTCAATACTAACACCGAATGATTGGGAGCAACGTTTTAATGTGTACAAAGGCGCAACGTTTAACCTTTCTCATAACTTAGGGCAAATGATGTATTTTAGACCACACAATCAATTTGAAGAAATAGAGAATTGTTGGTTAACAGGCGGTGGCACTCACCCAGGAAGTGGACTACCTACGATTTTAGCGTCAGCAACCATTACAGCAGATGGTATTTTCAAAAAGGATAAGAAAGGAATTCTCATACAATGAAATCAATCGTTGTTGGCAGTGGAATAGGTGGTTTAGTATCGGCTTTATATTTAAGTCAGGATGGAGATGATGTGATTGTTCTTGAGAAGAATGATTATATTGGGGGGCGATTAACGTTTCATACTCATGGATCATTTAAAGTAGATCAAGGTCCAACCATTGTTCTTTTACCGGAGATGATTACGTCTATTTTAGAAGAGGCAGGTATGGATACCCAAGGGCTAGATTTTATTGACATCGACCCCCTTTATAAGATGAGTTTTCCTGACGGGACAGATTTCTGGAAATACCGTGACCTTAAAAAGCAAGAAGAAGAAATAAAACAAGTATTTCCTGGTGAAGAGGGGCAATTTCCTCAGTTTATGAAGTCGATGGAACATCACTTTACAAAAGGAAAAGCTGCATTCTTAGATAAGAGCTTTAATCGAAAAAAAGATTTCTACACGGTGACGAACTTAAAAACGCTATACGAGTTAAAAGCCTATCAATCTGTAGACAAAATGATTCGTCAGTTTTTTACACATAAACGGCTACAAAATGCATACAAGCTTCAATCTCTTTATATAGGTGGGAACCCTACTAATTCGTCTGCCCTATATTCACTTGTATCTTATAGTGAGCACGCCCACGGGATTTGGTATTTACGAGGTGGTTATGCTTCTTTAATAGAGGAAATAGTGGAAGAGCTTAACAACCGAGGAGTTGAATTCGTATTAAATGCCGAGGTAAATGAAGTGCTTTACGAAGGTAGTGTTGTTAAAGGAGTTAAAGTTGACGAGACGGTTTATCAAGGTGATCGTTTTATTATGAACATGGATTTCCCTATAGCAGAAGCTCTCGTTGAACGAAAACCGGTTAAGAAGAAGTATGTTCCCTCTTCAGGTTGTTTGCTTCTCTATGTAGGCTTAAAGAAAATATATAAAGAAAACCCTATGCATCAATTTTTAATGTCTGACGATTTTGATCAGCATATGAACGATGTTTTTTATTCACGGGAATTGTCGACACTGCCGTCGATTTATGCTTTTCACCCATCGGTTCTCGATGAATCATTAGCTCCAGCAGGAAAAGGCGTCCTTTATGCGTTAGTACCTGTACCAGCAAAAATGACAGATGACCAGTGCAACGAATTGGTAGACATTGTGCTAAATGAACTAGAGCAGCGTGCGTTTCCAGAGCTGAGAAGCCAAATGGAATGGCTTGATATTCGTACTCCTCATGATGCGAAAAAAGCTGGTCTATTCGAAGGAGGAAGCTTTGGACTTGCACCAACTGTTACACAATCAGCTGTATTTAGGCCGCAATACCAACCATTTAAAGCAAAAAACATCTACGCTGTTGGTGCTTCTACCCATCCAGGGGGTGGCATACCCATTGTTATGCAAGGAGCAAAATTGTTAGCGAATGAACTTCTTCAAACGCCAATAAAGGCTATGACGAGTAGATGAGATATGGAGGAGATGCTATGAATACAAAGGATGCTTATGAAATATGCCATACCATTATTAAACAGCATTCTAAAACATTTGCTAAAGCCTTTAGTACGTTACCTCAGAAAAAAAGGCAAGCTGTGTGGGCGATTTACGCTTTTTGTCGGACAGTTGATGATATAGTTGATGAAGGGCAATCCCCTTCAAGTGAACTGGAGCAATTCGAAGATCAATTCAACCGGTTTATACGAAAGGAACTACCTTTAACAGACCCTAAATGGATTGCATTAGACGACGTTTTTCAACGGTTTGACATGGATGCAACCCCTTTCTTTGATATGATCAAGGGACAGCGAATGGATTTATATGTAAAACGGTACGAAACGTTAGAGGAAGTAGAACAATACTCGTATCACGTTGCGAGTACAGTTGGGTTGATGCTTTTACCTGTTCTAGCTCCTAGCAACCATCAGCAATTGCATAATAGTGCGATTGCGTTAGGGAAAGCGATGCAGCTTACAAATATACTTCGAGATATTGGCGAAGATTTAAACCGGGATCGTGTATATTTACCGAAAGCTATAATGGATGCATACGGTGTAGCAGAAAAAGATCTACTGATTGGAGAGCAAGGAACAGCGTTTATTAACATGTGGGAGCACATTGCTGCGCGGGCGGAAAATCTTTATCAAGAGGCATTTAACGATATGCATCTCTATCCAGTTGACGCAAGACTTCCTGTTCAGGGAGCAGGGATGATGTACCGTGCAATCTTAAAAGCGGTACGGTTAAATCAGTATAATGTGTTCTCTCAAAAATCATTTGTCACAAAAGGTGAAAAAGAAATGATTTTAAATGAGCTAAAAGCGTAAGCGATTCTGTAAGACTATAGAGGTAAGACAAACCGTGGTATTCTCCCTTCAAAGTGGGCACTTTGTTAACACGCAACTACTTTGGAGGGACTTTATGTTTCGAAACATTCGTTCTGTAAAAGGTAGTTCCAGTTTGCGAAAAGAAGTTTTAAAAGTGTGAATAATGAGGAAGGAAAGTGAATGTAGATGAAAGAAGAAGAACGAATATTAAAGGGTCAATTATTTTCTCCAGCAAACGAAGAGTTACAAGCAATTAAATTACGTTCTCACAAGCTCAGTAATAGGTATACTCAATTGCCAGAAGAAAATCGAGAAGAACGAAATAAGATTTTAAATGAACTAGTAGGGAGTATAGGGGAGAATAGCTTCATTTTAGGTCCTGTATTTTTTCATTATGGTATCCACACCACTATTGGGAAGCATTTTTTTGGTAACTATAATTTGACGATACAAGATGATGCGCTTGTAACAATTGGTGATTACGTCAGTTTTGGACCAAACGTAACAATTGTTACGCCTATTCATCCACTAATTGCTTCAGAGCGTAGGCAAATGATTGACGCTAATGGAGAGTCAAAAGCTTTGTGCTATGCAAAGCCTGTTTCGGTTGAGAATGATGTTTGGTTGGGGGCAAATGTGACTGTCTGCGGTGGCGTCACTATTGGAGAAGGTTCTGTGATTGGAGCTGGTAGTGTTGTGACGGGGGATATTCCTGCTCACTCACTTGCGGCTGGTGTTCCATGCAAAGTGATTCGTACGATAACGGATGCAGATAGTATGATGTATAAGCCTGAAATTCTTGGTGGCTGTCAGGTGCTGAAATAAGACCTGGTTCGGTTTGATCATGTTTCTATAAGGCGTAGTACATGAAAAGGTTGTGTAACGACCCAATGAAAGAGCCTGCCAACTGTCTTAATACGTTGGCAGGCTACATGAGCTTAAATCGTTATTTTAGGTTTTTTTTCATGAGGTTAGCTGCATTTCGTCCACTTTGTACAACCATTGGTGACCCTCCGCCTGGATGAGTAGAACCACCAGCAAAGTATAAATTTTTTATATCTTTTCCTTTCGTAGCAGGACGGTTAAACGCTTGCGAAAGAGAATGAGAGGTGTAACCGTACAGTCCACCAAAATAAGAGTGGAATTCTTCGGAAAGTTGTAGAGGTGTAATAACAAGGTCGTCAATAACAAACTTTTTAATAAAAACACCTTTTTTCTCTAACTGCTTATACACCCAATTTTTTAAGTCTTCTTTATCAACGTATCGGTTCTCGTTTGTTAACGACGGGGCGTTGACAAGAATAAATAGATTATCCCCTCCAGTATTGGCGACTGCAGTCGTATCTACTGTAGAAGAGTTACTTATGTATATGGTTGGGTCCTTTGGGTACGACTTGTTGGAAAAGAGATCTTCGAATTCCTTTTCGTAATCATTGCTAAAGTAAACTTGATGGTAATGATTTGCGGCGGTTTTCCGGTTCGTAGCAGCTAAAATGACAAATGCAGAACTAGTAGGTTCTTTTACGTGTCGGTCCTCTGTAAACAAAGGGCGATAAGCTTTGGCGACAAGCCTAGGATAAACCGTTAAGTAATCACCATTTAACAAATAGCTATCATAGTGTAGCTTCCCATAGCTTTTAGTCGATAAAGACGTGATCGTTTGCTTTTCATTAACATGTAGCTGTGTTACTTCTTCGTTAAAATGAAAAGTTACGCCTAATTCCTGCGCTCGTTTGTGAAATGCTTCGGCTATTGTCGGATTGCCGCCTGGAACGTAGTACACACCGTCCACATATTCCAAATACCCAATCATCGCGAATGTAGCCGGCGTTAAATACGGCGAGGAACCAATGTATGTAGCATAGCGATCAAGCATTTGGACGATCCGTTTATCTGTAAAAAAGGATTGATGAAAGTCGTGCATCGTTGTTAGTGGCTTTACAGCTGAGATTGAGCGAAGCAGTCGAAGTGAAGCGTACTCCTGCAGGCTAGAGAACGTTCGCGGAAAAAATTCATTCACAGCATGTGTATATAACTTCGTGATACTCTTCACGTAGGTATCATAGTGGTTCGCACGAATGCCAAATGTAGCAAGCTGTGCAACCATACTTTCGCGATCACTTGAAGAGAGGAAAGTAGAACCATCAGCAAAATAATTCATCGTATGGCTTTCTAATTTCTTAAATTGAACATAGTCGTCTGGATTTGCTCCGCTTACGGTAAAGATTTCTTTGAACACATCTGGCATTGTTAGCGTGTTTGGTCCGAAATCAAACCGAGCGCCTCCAACGTGATAACGTTTCATCTTTCCTCCAGGGTAAGAGTGTTTTTCAAACACATCCACTTTATATCCATAGGAGGCAAGTAGAACAGCAGCAGCAAGCCCCCCTAATCCAGAGCCGATAATAGCAATTGACTTCATTTATACACTCTCCCTTTCCATGTATAGCCAGCTCGTTTTGAACGTATCATTGAATAAAGCAATAGACTCATAAGACTTAAAGCAGAGAACGGTACGAGCAAGCTTATGACGAGTCGTTGTTTGGCTTGAGCGTTTATCCAAATCATTATTAAGACCGTAAGCACGTACGGAAAAATAAACTGGAATTGCAAGGTTAACAGACCGTATAGTGCTAAAAAGAACGGTGTGACAAAAGCAATGAGATAAAATAGTAGTAAACAATAACCCAAGATGTAAGAACGACCAATACCAGGGAAGCTATTCTTCGAAAACCCTTCCCACACCTCGCTATTCGTTTCATACATTACACATGATGCCACTCCTGTATTGTTGACGAGCCGCGTAGGGAAACCTGCTTCCTTACAGTTGCGCATGAGCTGAATATCTTCTATCAAAGAATGATAAATTTCTTTGTGTCCACCTATCGCTTCATAACAAGCACGTGAAAAAAACAAGAAAGATCCATGTGCAGCCGACGCCATAGGCATACGAGTATAATTTGCTAAAAAAAGCGGGAGATGCAAATAAATAATGACATGCTGCATTGGTACAAGAAGCTGACATAACCAAGCCGTTCCTTTAACAGGGAATTTAGGGAATCCCGAAACAAGGCCAAGCTGTTTTGGACGAGCTTGCTGAAGTAAAGCTTCAATTGTATGTGGTTGAATCATAATATCTGCATCTAAAAAGAAAAAATAATGCCCGTGTGCATGACAACTCAATTGGTGGCAAGCATGTACTTTTCCAACCCACTTAGCAGGTAGTTCTTTGCCTTCTATTATGGAAGCATTTGGTAAGAGATGAATCTTTTCCTCTAAACGCAAGCGTGTGTCATCCGTAGATTGGTCATTTAGGAAGAGAAACTCTACGTGTTGGTAAGTAAGCTGAGATAGGCTATGGATAAGCGGTGCCACATTCTTTTCTTCATTCCGCATCGGGATAAGAATGGAGACAAGGTCTTGTTCTTGTGCGTTCTCCTCCACAGGTCTCTGTCGTAATCGAGGCATAAAAAAAGAGTTAACAAGCACCCAAACAAGGATGAAACCTAAGCCAACGTTAAGAATATTGATCATATTTGTCGCCTCTTTGTTTAAACAAATTTAATGAAGTACTGTATAACGGGAGTAATCGTTTTGAATAATTGCCTCCCGCTGTTTGTCGAGTTGAGAAGTAAGTAGTTTTTCCACTTGTATCGTTTTCTCCTGTTTTGAGCCTTGAAAGCTTGTTACTGGCTGACTAGAGCCGATGTGAATGAACACATTAGGTTTACGCTTATTTGCAAAAAAATACGAAAGGGTGACAGGTATGATGACTGTTTGTGAAGATGCATGTTCACTAAGCCAGCCAATGCCATTTAAAAAGTCTAGCGGCCGTTTTTCTAATGCTTGCTCTTCTCCTTGAGGAAAGAGCCAAACGGCATGACCATTCTGTAATTGCTCCTTTGCATAGTGCAGTGAAGTCATCATTTCTTTAGGTTTTGAAGGGTTGATTGAAAATGCTCCAAAGTAACGAAAAAATGAGTATGTCTTTAGACCTTTTTCTGACATCATCATATAAAGGGGTTGCGTGATCTGTTTCTTTGTAAGAAGAAGTGCAAGCATTCCGTCCCACCAACTAGAGTGATTAGCAATAATTAAACTAGGCTGATTGGGAGAGATCTCTTGATCCACTCGAACATAGATGTTTGCAAAAGACCGTTTTGCTAAAAACACGCGTACATAAAAACGAAAAAGGGTAAGGGCAACTGTGTTTCGCTTTGCTCTAATCATTGACTCCTCCTAGTGCGTTTATACACCCATACTAACGCACTCATTAACACGATCGTAAGGAGAGGTGCAAAAAAGATGTTGTTGATTAAGGCAATGATGCTAAACATAGCGATCATTAAGATGTAGAGCAGCACCATCCGTGAGTGCCAATAAGGATGATAGCTCTTAGTGCGTTTTAAATACCGTACACCAATCCATAGCAATGCATGTAATGTGAGGGCAATAAAAAACCATCCGACGAAATTTGAGAAAGGAATACCGTAGTACAAACCATCTCCGTGCCACACCCAATACTGCTTAACGTTCGCGGCAACAGGATCAAGTATTAAGTCCATGATCACCGCGGCAAGTGCGCCAACAATGGCGTAGATTATCCATTGGAAAAAAGGCTGCTTCACTACAAGAGCCATTGGCTTTATTAATGCGTGTGTGGTTGCAATGACCATTAGCCAGGCGGTGCCTATAGTTAATGGTATGTCTGCTATGTATAGACCGAAATCTGGGTTATAAAAATAATGACCAAAGAAAAGCCCGTATTGGACACCTAAATATTCAACTAGAATGGTAGAAAAGAATACAAAAAAGCTAAACAAAAGTCCGAAAATCTTATACTCACGGTAGAAATAAAAACCACCCAAAACGCCAGCTGCAATCAAAAAGACAGCATTTGCCCATTCTAGCCATGAAGGCAACAAATTAAATCCAACTAAAAGAACACCACAACTATACCAAAGAATAAAAAAACGAAACAGAATACGATCTACAATAAAAATCAACCTCCAACGATATAATTGGTTTACCTTAGTGTATTCCCGTACCACTAGAATTACAAACGTGAAGCAATGTCGCTTTCTTGAGCCGGTTGTTTAATGTAGCAAAAACCGGGAATAGTATAGATTGACATAACTGCTTAAATCAACGTAAAATACGATTTTATGAGGGTGAAAGCCCCATTGATAAAGGGAGTGGAATGAATGTTAAAGAAACTTTTTGGAAAGAAACAGGTTGAACCGGAAACACTAGTAGCACCAATGAATGGAACTGCTGTTGCGATAGAGGAGGTCCCAGATCCAACTTTTGGTGAAAAAATGATTGGTGATGGTTTAGCAATACAGCCGACAGAAGGCAAAGTCGTCGCGCCAATAGGGGGTAAAGTGGTACAAGTCTTTCCTACAAAGCACGCATTTGGAATCGAAACAGAGAATGGAGCAGAACTACTCGTCCATATCGGTCTTGAAACAGTCGCAATGAATGGAGAGGGTTTTACAGCTCATGTTCAAGAAGGTGACAAAGTAAAAGCTGGCGATGTGCTAATTGAATTTGATCTTGAACTTGTTAAAGAAAAAGCTTCAAACACCATTACACCAATTGTTGTAACAAACCATGATCAGTTTACGATTGAAAAAATTGCAGAAGGCACTGTTGTGGCAAATGAAAGCCCATTTTTAAAACTAACAAAGAAGTAAAACTGTAAGAGATGGTGTTGCCGTCTCTTACAGTTTTTTTCAAGTGGAGTGGATTCTTCACCTGTCCAACGGATTGTTTTTCTATCGTGTTAAAACAAAAAAAGTTGTTCACTAAACTTTTTCTAGCGTAATGAGAATGAACCTGTTAAACTACGGAAAGATTGGGTTCATATCGAGTCCAATAGATACTGTTGTATTGGAGTGAAGTGCTTTGCTAGTAACGGCTTTAATAATCTTTTTTGCGCAATTGATCTATGTTCCGATTTTGACATTACGAACAATTATGATGGTAAAAGGATTGAAACACCGTGCTGCTGGAATGGGCATTTTGGAAGGTGCTATATATGTCGTTGCGATCGCTATTATCTTTAATGATTTATCAAATTATTGGAATATGGCGGCATATGCATTAGGCTTTGGTATTGGACTATTCTTAGGTGCTTTAATAGAAGAAAAATTAGCAATTGGCTATGTGAGTATAGAAGTTAATATTCCAGAAAAAAATCAACCTCTAATTGATCGTTTACGAGAACTTGGATTCAGTGTATCGAGTTCGTATGTAGAGGGAATGAATTCAAATCGTTGTCAACTTGATTGCACAGCAAGAAGAGACCGTGAAAAAGAATTTATCGAAGTTGTGTCATCTTATGAGCCTGCTGCGTTTATTGTTTCATTTGAACCGCGTAATTTTAAAGGTGGCTATATTACAAAAGCGATGAAACGAAGAAGAGAGCGTTATTTAAAGCGGAAACAAAAGGCTGAGAATTCAGTTAATTAAGTGGTGTAGGCGTTTAATCTTGACAGTTTGCCTGATTTTCTAGATGATTAGGCTAATCTTTTGGTTAGAGGGAGGATAAGGAAATTGGCGCATATAGAGGCAGTTTACTACGTTACAGAAGAGAAAGAGCATATTGAATTAAAAGCTGAAAGAATGGCAACAGGTTTGACTGCAAAGCCTTGGCAGGAAATGCCCGAATCGGAGAAAGAACAGAGTTTAGCGTATAAGGGAAAAGTGGTATCAATAAAAGAAGATGAGGCGTATGGACCAGGTTTTATCGTTACTATATCATTCCCAGTCGCGTATGAAGTTCCCGATTTTCCTTCTATTTTGACGACAACGTACGGAAGGCTTTCATATGAACCAAATGTCAAGTTAATAGATCTTCAATTTTCAAACGATCTTGTGCGTTTGTTCCCAGGACCTCGACTTGGAATTGAGGGCATAAGGGACCTAGTTGATGTACATAATCGGCCATTAGCCATGAGTGTAGCGAAAGGCGCCATTGGTCGTTCCGTTGATTCATTTCACGAACAAGTACTTAGTCATTGTTACGGTGGAATTGATATCATTCAAGATGATGAGCGTTTGTTTGAACATGATTGGACGCCACTTGAACAACGGGTGCCGGTTGGTTTAGCGGCGATTGCTGAAGCAGCAGAAAAAACAGGGAGAACACCTCTTTATGTGGTAAATGTGACAGGTAAGACGTTTGAGCTTAAAGAGAGAGTAAAAGAAGCCATTGGACTTGGTGCTCCTGCCATTTTGCTAAATGTGTTTGCCTATGGTATCGATGTCCTTCAAGGATTACGGGAGGATGAAGAAATAGACGTACCGATCTTCGCTCATTCCTCTTTGGCAGGAATGATGATTCGCTCTAAACAACACGGAATTTCTTCACGACTTTTGTTGGGCAAATTAATGCGTATGGCTGGAGCTGATGCCGTCCTATTTCCTTCCCCGTATGGACGCATGGGTATTAATCATGAAGAAGCACAGCACGTAAAAGAACAACTAACACAAGACTTAACAATGAAAGCAACGTTTCCGATTCCGTCAGCGGGAATTGACTTCAATACAATTGAAAATGTTAAGAATGATTTTGGAAAAGAAGTTATTGTTAATTTAGGTGGTAGCGTTCATCGGTATACAGGCGGTATAGAGGAAGGTGGAAAAGCGTTTATTCGTGCCATTGGTTCAAATTAAAAAAAGCGGCGTAAGCCGCTTTTTTATATGTCTGTTGTGCCTAATGAATCACGGAAGATAAATACGAGGATTGCAACGACAAAACAGTAAACAGCGAAATAGACAAGCTTGCTTTTTCGGACTAAATTAATGAAAAAGACGATCCCAATCCAAGAAGCAACAAATGTAACGAGAAAAGAGAGTCCTAAAGCTGTAACAGTCGTTTGTTCCAATAATTCTCCAGATGTTAAATCACGAATGGCTAGAACTGACGAACCTAAAATAACAGGAATGGATAAAAGGAATGAAAATCGAACTGCTGTTTCTTTTGAAAGCCCGGCAAACATTCCAACAATGAGCGTTGTACCTGAACGCGATAAGCCTGGAATTAAGGCAAGACATTGACCAAGACCAACAAAGATCGAATCCCAAATGGTCATTTCTTTCTCTGTCCGGTTCCCTAGTTTGACAAAACGCTCTATAATGATAAGAAATAGACCCGTAATCGCTAACGCAAGGGCAATAAAAATCGGTGCTCGAAAGGTTTCGCCTATGTAGTCTTCAAACAAAATACCGGCAATACCAGTAATACCTGTCGCGACAATCAGGTAAACCGCAAACATAAACATGGAGCGATTTTGGGGCGTCCGGTTAGTGAAAAATGCAAAGAATCCTCTAATAATCTCATAAATATCTTTACGGTAATAAAGAATAACGGCTAATACAGAAGCCAAATGCAGTAAAATTTCAAAGCTGAGCCCTTCAAATGTCATGTTAAACATGGATTGAACAAGAATAAGGTGAGCAGAACTTGAAATCGGTAAAAATTCCGTTATTCCTTGTACTAGACCTAATATGATTGCCTCTAGTAAAGTCATTTCACAATTCCCTTCTAAATAAAGTAAGCTTGTGCGACACTTGCTTATTTTAGCAGACTTTCTAGAACTCGAAAAGAGGTGTCCGTATGAAATATAAACGAATTATAACGCTTATTGTGGTATTGCTTGCTATAGCCGCAACGGCGTATGTGCTCATTGATCGTCAATCAACATCTGGGCCATTACAAACTGGTGATCGAATGCCTAATATAAGTATGAAAAATGACGGTGGAGACGTTGTTTCGTTAGCAGATTTTCAAAATGATGTCATTGTCCTCAATGTATGGGCGTCATGGTGTGAGCCTTGTGTAAGAGAAATGCCTGAATTAATGGCGTTTAATGATACAAACGATACAGTTGACGTTGTGACGGTTAATATGCTCACGAAAGAGTATCGAGCATCGGATCCAGTGGAATTTATAGAAGAAATAGGGTTGACACTACCAGTTCTGTTTGATGAAGATGGTGCTTTTATACGAGAAGTAGAGCCATCTCGTTTACCGATGACCTACCTTTTAGATTCAAATTATCATATTCAAGATGTTATAATTGGAGAGATCACACAAGATTTATTAATGGAGCGCATTTCTACTGCGTTTGCAAGCTAGTGTTATTTAATTCGCTTGACTCCTTTTTTTATGTGACGGTATCCATGTTCAAGTCGAATCCATTCATGTACAAACGTATAATGCAATGCTGCTTTTTTAAGTTCTAATAATACATCGTTTTTCGAGCCGGATAGATAAACTTGCTTAGATTGAATGTGTTTTTTCAAGACTAATCACCTCCATATCATTTTAGGAAAACAATAATCTGCTTATACATAGGACATGTTAGGAGAATGCATTTCATGACAACTTTTTCTGAAAGAACAATTAAGAGTGAATCAATTTATAAAGGAAAAATTATTGATGTTTCGATAGCGACGATAGAAAGAGAAGATGGGGAACGAGCGAAAAGAGAGCTCGTTAAACATCCAGGAGCTGTAGCGATTATAGCAGTTACAGATGAGAACAAACTTGTCCTCGTCGAACAGTATCGAAAGGCACTTGAGAAACCGATTATTGAAATTCCTGCTGGGAAAATTGAAGTAGGAGAAGAGCCGATAAAAACAGCTTATCGTGAACTGAAAGAGGAGACGGGTTATAGTACAGCGAGATTAACGGAAATTGCTTCATTTTATACGTCGCCAGGGTTTGCGGACGAAATTGTCTATCTTTATGAAGCGTCGAGCTTAGAGGAAGGCGAACAGCAGCTTGATGACGGAGAGTATGTTCATGTGGTGACGAAATCATTAGCTGAGTGTGAAGAATTAATAAAAGAGCAGCGCATACACGATGCGAAAACGATGTATGCTATTCAATATTTAAAGTTAAAAGAAAACTAAACAATAGACATAGCCATCCTTCCTTCAACATATAGTGGAAAAAGGAGGGACAGGCTATGAAACGTATTGAATTGCTTCAACAATTAATGAATCATATGAAACAAAGGAAATCGGTTTATTTGTTTGTTAGTATTTTGTTTTTAATGGGGATTATCTTTGGAGCATTTCTTGTTAATAGCATTAGTCTAACTCAGCGGCACGATTTATTTTTGCATTTAAGCCAGTTCTTTCATGAGATGAATAACGGACACATTGAAGCAACTGCAAATGAATTGTTTGTTAATAGCATTGTGCATTATAGTAAATACATTGGTCTTCTTTGGATATTAGGAATTTCTATGATTGGTTTACCTATTATTTTCATCTTGTTGTTTATGAAAGGAATTGTCATTGGATTTACCGTTGGGTTCCTCGTTAATCAAATGGGCGCTCAAGGATTTGTTATTGCGTTTGTTACGGTCTTTCCGCAAAACATCATTTTAATTCCTGTTTTCATAGCTGTTGGTTGTTTAAGCGTTCGTTTTTGTATTCGATTGTTTAAACATACGTTTATGAAAGGAATTCATGAACCTATTTTCCCTCATTTTCTCAGTTACACCGTAACGATTGTGTGCTTATTAGCCGTAACCTTTATTGCAGCACTTTTTGAATCATATGTGGCGCCATCATTGTTGAAATGGACACTATCACTATTTTAGATCAATTCTAAAATAGTAATTAATATTCATTTTCAATTTATAATAATTATCAATTGACAACGGTTTTCTTCCATTTTATAATAAAGAAACTAGATCGCTTGGACGGAGGAGGCTGTTATGGAAAATCGATTAGAGCGCATTAAGAAGCAACTACATGCTCAAAGCTATAAATTAACGCCCCAGCGGGAAGCGACTGTGATGGTTTTACTGGAGCATGAAGAGGATCATTTGAGTGCTGAGGATGTTTATTTACTTGTAAAAGAAAAAGCTCCCGAAATTGGGTTAGCTACTGTTTATCGTACCTTAGAATTATTAACTGAATTAAAAGTAGTCGATAAAATCAACTTTGGAGACGGTGTTTCACGGTTTGATTTACGAAAAGAAGGCGTTAACCACTCCCACCATCACCTTGTTTGTATTGAATGTGGTGCTGTTGATGAAATACAAGAAGATTTGTTAAGTGAAGTAGAAAAGATTGTAGAAAAAGATTTTCACTTTAAAGTAAAAGATCATCGTCTTACTTTTCATGGAATATGCCATCGATGTCATGGACAATCTGCTGTTAAAGAAGAAGCAGATCCGTCTTTAGCGGGGAATATCTAACTGCAATATAAGCGGTTTTTCATTTTTATTCAATTGAGAATGATTATTTATTAAATAGTAGACAGTGACCATAATTAATAGATGGTCACTGTTTTTTTTGTAATAAAAAAAGGGCTTGATTTTGTATTTTTATAAGTTGTATACTTGCCTTACAACTTTTTTAAAGCGCTTTCATAAAAGGGGAGATGTATAATGGGCAAAAAAAGTCTTTTTGGGTTGGCACTTGCAACGACTGCGGTCGTATTATCAGCTTGCGGAAACGAAGACAATCATTATTATTCCATTGCAACAGCATCCACAGGTGGAACCTATTACCCAATCGGTGTAGGAATGGGAAATCTATGGACAGAAGAATTGATTGATCAAGGCATACGCGCAACAGGGCAATCGTCAGCAGGATCGGTTGAAAACATTGATTTACTTCGTAAAGAAGAAGCGCAATTTGGCATTTTGCAAGGTCTTATCGCAGATCAAGCTTATCGAGGTACGGGGATTTATGAAGGAAGTGCATATGAAGATTTGCGAACCGTTACGATGCTTTGGTCAAACGTGGAGCACTTTGTTTTAATGAACAATAAAATTGAAAGCGGTACCATTTCAGATGTTGAAGGAACTTCTTTTTCAATTGGTCCACAAGCTAGTGGGACAGAGCAATCAACAAGAGCTTTAATTAATGGGATTGGTTTAAGTGTGGAGGATGTATCACCAGATTATCTTGGGTACGATGATACAATATCATCCATGCGAGATGGGCGCTTAGATGGCGGCTCTTTACCAGCAGGTGTGCCAGTGACTGCCATTACAGACATGTATGCCAGTGGGGTTCGTGCCACGGTTTTAGATGTAACCGATGAACAATTGGATTCCATTAATGAACTGTATCCTGTTTTCTTTCGTTATGAAATTGATGCAGGCACGTATCCACGACAAGAGGAACCAATTTATACAATCGCTCAATCAAATGTATTAGGCGTTGACAAGCAGCAAGATGCGGATCGAATCTACTTACTAACGAAAATTTTATTTGAAAATTTAGAGACTATGTATGAAGTACATAATTCAGCTCGAGAGATGACGCTTGAAACCGCATTAGTTGGTGTATCGGTTCCGCTTCATCTTGGAGCATATCGCTATTTTGTTGAACAAGGTATTGATATTCCAAACGAACTCATTCCACCAGAGGCAGAGGAGGACGAGCAAGAATGACGATGAAAGAAGACGTGTTAGATGAAAGAACAAGGGAGCAGGCTGGGATTGGTAGACAATTAAGCGGTTGGCAATATTGCATGATGTCTGTATTTGCCATTCTCTTATCTGCATTTGCTATTTATGTGAACAGCTTTATGAATATTCAAGAGATTTATCGAAATATTATCTTCTTACTATTACTTCTTATTCTTGCATTCTTGCTTTATCCTGCGACGAAAAAAAATTCGCACAAGAGATTCACAATTTTAGACATCACGTTAGCGGGTATGGGTGTTATTGGAACTGGTTATTTGTTGCTTTTTTATACAACGATCCACGTTGACCGAATGTCTCAAGCAGTGACACTTGATTATGTATTTGCTATTTTAACTGTTCTATTGTTACTTGAAGCAACAAGAAGAACGCTCGGTACATTTATACCAATTTTAGCCGCAGTTGCGATGCTTTATGCTGTATTCGGTCCTTATTTTCCAGGAATGTTTGGCCATGCAGGGTTTTCCTTTGAAAGACTACTTTATCGTGTATACATGACCACAGAAGGGGTTTTTGGAATTACATTGTCCATTGCCTCAACGTATATTGTTATATTTATTTTGTTTGGTGCATTTCTAAGTGTCAGTGGCGCTTCAAAACTATTCAATGATTTAGCGATAGCGGTTGCTGGTCAACGAAGAGGTGGTCCTGCGCAAGTGGCTGTCATTTCTAGTGCACTTACAGGCTCATTAAACGGTAGTGCTGTGGCAAACGTCGCCACAACTGGCGCATTTACAATCCCACTTATGAAACAAGTTGGCTTAAAGAAAAATTATGCCGCTGCAGTTGAAGCGACAGCATCGACAGGTGGTATGATGATGCCACCAATCATGGGAGCTGCGGCGTTTATCATGGCTGGTTTTCTGGGCGTGCCTTATTCAACCATTGTCTTTGCAGCGTTAATTCCAACATTTCTATACTTTGTTGCACTTGTTATTGCGATTGACTTAGAAGCAAAGAAACAAGGCCTGAAAGGTATGAGTAAAGAATCAATTCCACAAGTCTGGGATGTTTTAAAAGAGCGGGGATTGCTCTTACTACCAATTCTTGTTGTTATCGGAACGTTATTAGCTGGCTACACGCCATTGTTTGCAGGATTTGCTGGCATTCTTATCGTCATTGTCGCAAGCTGGCTTACTAAAAGTAAAGAAACACGAGTGACGTTTAAAAAGGTTAAGACAGCCTTTGTTGAAGGTGCAAAGAGTACAATTCAAGTTGGGTTAGCTTGTGCATCCATTGGTATTATCATTGCTGTCGTGACAATGACAGGTCTTGGATCGGCAATTGCGTATAACGTTTTAAATGCCGCTGATGGCGTCTTATGGATTGCACTCGTTCTTGTTATGGCTACATGTATCGTCTTAAGCATGGGCCTTCCATCAACGGCACTTTATATTGTTGTTGCTGTTACGGCAGCACCAGCATTAGTTGAAATTGGCGTAAATCCTATTGCTGCTCATTTCTTTGTATTTTGGTTTGGTGCTTTATCCAACATTACGCCACCAGTGGCACTTGCTTCGTACACAGCAGCTGGAATAGCAGGTGCTGATGCGATGAAGACATCCTGGACATCGGTGAAATTAGCACTTCCCGGATTTATTATTCCATTTATGATTGCCTATAATCCGGCGATGGTGTTACAAGCAACAGAAGGAAGTTCATTATCTGTTGTCACCGTTATTGTGACCCTTGCAACGTCAGTAATGGGGGTATTTGCAATTGCTGTCTCGTTAAGTGGATTCTTATCTGTGCCTTTACGAATCTATGAACGCATGATTTTCTTTATTGGCTCTTTGTTGTTAATTACACCAGGTATGGTTTCCGACGCTATTGGTTTAGCGGTGCTACTAGCTGTAACCATTTTACACTTCATACGTTCAAAAAAGGTTGAAGGAACGAACCAAGTAGTACCACCTATTTCATAAACAGAAAGGTGAGTTCGATGAGTGGGCTTATTGAGCGAAAAAAAGTATCGCTGCAGGTTTTAGACTATTTAAAAGAAATGATCCAGCAGGAACCTTATGTCAATGGTGAAAAGCTTCCATCTGAAATGGAATTGGTAGAACGGTTTCAAGTTAGTCGAGCTCCCATACGAGAGGCTTTAACGGTACTAACGGCAATGGATGTGATTGAGTCAAAACAAGGTGGTGGAAGATGGGTAAAAGATCACACATTACTTTCAATGATGGAGCACATTAAACTTGGAATGGTAACCATTGATGAAGTGCACAGCTTACTTGAAATGCGTCATATTATTGAGACGGAGGCGGCTGCACTTGCAGCGAGTCGAGCTACTCCTGATGAGATTCTCGCTTTAGAGCAAGCGCTAATCGCTTTTTCTGAAACCGTTGTTTCAAAAGAGACGATCGGGAACGAAGCTGATTCTCATTTTCATTTCATTCTCGTAAAAGCAGCAAAAAACCCATTTTTAACGGCAACGCTAGAAAATATGAAAGAGCTTCTTGACCACGCTATTGAGTTTTCGCTACGACTTAACATGGGGAAAGTAGAAAAACGAAGAAACGTATATGAAGAACATAAGGCGATCTATGAAGCTATTGCCGCAAAAAACGCTACAGCGGCTAGAGAAGCTATGAATACCCATCTTGTCAATGTAAGAAAAAAGTTAGGAGACTCACGTATTTAACAAAGGGGGGAGGAACCATGCCGAAAAAGAAAGACAGACAGACAAAAAAAGACATGCTTTTTCTGCAAGATTTAACACAACGAATACCCATTGATGCAAAGCGAATCTTGACCTCACCAGCGGATTGTGCAAGTTATGGCTACGATGCTTCTTTTGGTGCCTATATGCCAGATCTCGTTATTCAGCCTCAGTCAAAAGAAGAAGTCGTAGAGATTATGAAAGTAGCAAACGAGCACCATATCCCTGTTTATCCACGGGGACAAGGAACGAGTTTAAGTGGCGGACCGTTACCAGTTCAAGGAGGAATTGTACTTGATTGTTCGCAATGGCGAGATAAACTGGTGATTGAGCCGGATGATATGGTAGCGATTGTGTCACCAGGAGTGCTAACTGCTGCCATTAACGAAAAAGCAAGCGAGTACGGATTTATGTATCCACCTGACCCAAGTAGTGCACATGTTTCAACAATTGGTGGTAATTTAGCTGAAAATGCTGGTGGCCCAAGAGGGTTAAAATACGGTGTGACAAAAGATTATGTACTTGGTCTAGAAGTTGTGACGCCAGAGGGCAAGATTGTCAAAACCGGAGGCCGAACCGTGAAAAATGTGACAGGCTATGATGTAACTAAGTTAATTGTTGGTTCTGAGGGGACTCTCGCCATTATTACAGAAGCCACCTTGAAGTTAGTACCAAAACCAAAAGCGAGTAAAACATTGTTAGCACTCTTTGAAGACATTGTCGATGCAGGAAAAGCCATTTCCGCTTTACTGAAAAACGGTATTGTCCCAGCAAAATTAGAATTAATGGATCAAGCGTCCATTGTCGCTGTAGAAGCGTATGAATCAATTGGTTTACCAACGGATGTGGATGCACTGTTACTGATTGAATTAGACGGTCATCCTGCCGCGATCGAAGAAGAAATTTTAGAAGTAGAACAGTGGTGCCTAGAGATGAACGCCCGGGAAGTAACTGTCGCACAAACAAGTGAAGCGGCGGCCGAACTGTGGAAAGCGAGAAAGCTAGTTTCTCCCGCCATTGTAAGGCTAAAGCCGACTAAAATTTCCGAAGATGCCACAGTACCTCGGAGCAAAATACCAGACATGTTCGCTGCTTTAAAAGAAATTAAAGAGACGTATCAGATTGATTTAGTTGTTTTTGGCCATGCTGGAGACGGAAATTTACATCCGAACATCATTGCAGATGTTCGAGACCGAGAAGAAATGAAACGAGTTGAACAAGCCGTTGCGGCCATTTTTAAAGCTGCTGTGGATCTTGGTGGAACGCTTTCAGGAGAGCATGGCATCGGCACAATGAAAGCGCCATTTATGGAGATGGAGGTAGGAAAAGACGGGCTTGATTTAATGAAGCGAATTAAACAAAGCTGGGATCCAAATAACATTTTAAATCCGGGAAAGATTTTCCCTGAGAAAGATCAAAAGTTGGTGTTATCAAATGGCTAAACTTGCTTATGAGGAAACCTTTGATTGTGTGCAATGTGGCTATTGTTTACCGGCTTGTCCAACCTATCAGACAATGGAGAAAGAAACACACTCCCCACGTGGGCGTATTAATCTCGTAAAAATGGCGGCAGAAGGTAAAATTAGTACAGATGAGCTGAAAGAACCGATTGACCTTTGCTTAGGCTGTCGCGCTTGTGAGACTGCTTGCCCAACCAATGTTCAATATGGACGTATTCTTGAATCGGCAAAAGAGGTACTGGCCGAATCTCACCAACCATCTTTTGCCCAAAGGTTGGTTGAAAAGACGGTCTTTAAAGGCTTGCTTCCATCAGATAAAATGTTGCGTGTGCTCGAGTTTGGCTTACAAACATATCAAAAGTCGGGTGCGCAAACACTGGTACAAAAAAGTGGAATCTTACCGAAGTTACTCCCACAGGGAATGGCTGAATTTGAAGCAATGATGCCTGCCATTAAAAGGCGTAAGCGAAAAAAACAGATCACGCCTACATCGACTAAGGATAGAGTCGCTTATTTTACAGGATGTTTAATGGATACGATGTTTGGTAGCATTAATGAACAAGCCATCGCCTTATTAGAGCGAGTCGGTTGCGACGTTCACGTCATTCCTAGTCAAAGCTGTTGTGGTGCTTTACAGCATCATGCTGGAGACATTGAAACAGCCAAGATGCTGGCGAAAAAGAACATCGACGCGTTTGAAGAAGAGCAGTATGATTACATCGTTTCTAGTATTGGTGGGTGTGGGGCAATGCTCATGGAGTATGGTGAATTGTTGCGACAGGAGAGCGAATGGCATGAGCGAGCTGAACAGTTTGCAAATAAACATGTTGATGTTTCCATCATCTTAGAGAAAAACGGCCTACCATTTAGTGGAACATTGAATAAAACTGCGGTTTATCAACATTCTTGTCATATGACTCATGTCCAAAAAAATACTTCCGCGCCTTTAGCGCTCATCCAAGGAATTCCAGGGTTAACGTATGTCGAAATAGATAAACAGGAGATGTGCTGTGGGTCTGCAGGCATCTATAATTTGCTTCATTATGAAGAAGCAACCGCTATACTAGATAAGAAAATGCCTTATGTCCAAAAGGCAAAGCCTGATTTACTTATTACAACAAATCCAGGTTGTCATTTGCAAATGAAACTGGGAATTCAACGGGCTGGTTTAGCCGAAAAAATTGAAGTTAAGCACCTAGTCGAGGTCCTTGCAGAGGTAACGGAAGGGGTAAGGAATGATGTTTGATTACAGCATTATAGGTGGCGGTATTGTGGGTCTTTCTGTCGCGTATACGTTACAACAAAAACAACCTGAAGCGCGCATTCAAATTATTGAAAAAGAAAGGGGAGTAGCCTGCCATCAAACAGGAAACAATAGTGGCGTCATTCATTCAGGAATTTATTACAAACCGGGTAGTTTTAAAGCTCGTTTTGCAAAAGCAGGTAGTGAATCGATGCGAAAGTTTTGTTTGGAACACAATCTAGCTATTGATATTTGTGGAAAAGTTATTGTGGCGACGGAAGAAAAAGAACTGGAACAGCTGCATACACTTTATCAACGTGGACTTGACAATGGTCTCCACGTTGAACTGTTATCAAAACAAGAATTAGTTGAAATTGAACCTCATGTTAACGGCATAGCTGGTATCCGTGTACCGACTGCCGGCATTGTGAATTACAAACAAGTGTCAGAAACGTTAGCAGCATTGTTTATGCAAAAAGGGGGAACGTTGACGCTTTCAGAAGAGGTTCGATCCATCGAGGAGCGCCACGATCATGTTAGTGTTTCAACAGATAAGAAAACCTATTCTACTCAATTCGTCATTAATTGTGCTGGCCTACATAGTGATCGAATTGCCAACCTAGCTGGCTACCATCTAGACATGAAAATCATTCCGTTTCGTGGAGAGTATTACAAATTAAAGCCGGAAAAACGATATTTAGTAAACCATTTAATTTACCCTGTGCCTGATCCAAATTTTCCTTTTTTAGGTGTTCATTTCACTCGTATGACAAATGGGGAAATAGATGCAGGACCCAATGCTGTGCTATCGTTTAAGCGAGAAGGCTATAAAAAAACCGATTTAAATGTAAGAGATTTAGCAGAAACCTTAGGTTATAGAGGGTTTTGGAAGATTGCGAGTAAATACATGCAAAAAGGTATGGAAGAAATGCACCGTTCCTACAGTAAGAAAGTATTTGTCAAAAGCCTGCAAAAGCTAATTCCGGCTGTGAGAGAAGATGACTTAATACCAGCTTCTAGCGGGGTTCGTGCTCAAGGTTTAACGGTGAATGGAGAGCTTGTAGATGACTTTCATATTGTTACAGGGAAGCGAAGTCTACACATCTGCAATGCTCCTTCACCAGCAGCAACTGCCGCATTAGAAATTGGAAAAGAGGTAGGGGAACGAATGGAGCGACTAGCACGGGCAAACGTTCTTTAGAAGGTACGTATAGAGGAAGCAATGACGAATAAGCCTATATTATAGGCTTATTCGTTCAATCCTAACAAAGCCGTTATTGATTTTTCCTACGGATGCCAATGAGAGTATTGGAACCTTTTGGCCATTGGTTGAATGAAGCGTGTGGCATGTTTGCTAGCTTTTCTTCGACGATAAGCGGGAAAGGTGCTGGACGGCGCGTCTCGTTGCTCATTCCCATGATCATTTGTTCGCTCGTTGCAAGAAGCTGGTTAGAGTCATCTTTTAATTCAACCCATAGATGAACGCGCTTCGCATCACGATCAAGAATAAGAATGGATGCTTGAAGTGGTGCCCCCTGATGAGCTTCTGCCAAGTACTTAATGTGATTTTCCAATGTGAAAAGGGTGTATTGGTGGTGTTGACGACCTGCTTCGTCTAATTCAATGTGTTCCATCAATGCGTCAACTGCATTACTAAAAACACGTGCATATTCCGCATCATTCATATGGCCGTTATAATCAACCCATTCAGGCAACACATTACCGCTCCACAGCGTCAATGTTTCGTTCATAAGCAAGTACCCTTTCTGATGGCCAAAAGCCTTCTTCTTCTAATAAGCCCATTAGTTTAATTAAAAAGCGATCACGACGATGTTCCATGTCTGCTATGGAGATTTCTCCACACTGAGCAGAAGTACCATCAATGACTTTTTTCTTTAAATCTTCTGTTAGCTCAGGCGCAATCAGACGAGTCCACGGCAACTTAAGCGCTGGTCCAAACTGTTCTAACATATGTTTCATACCTTCGTTTCCACCAGCAAGATGCAATGTTAGGAACGGTCCCATTAATGCCCAACGTAAACCAGGGCCATACACGATCGCTTTATCAACTTCTTCTGTTGTTGCAACACCGTCATTTACAATATGCAGCGCCTCTCTCCATAAAGCCTCCATTAAACGATCACCGATATGTCCATCAATCTCTCCTGACATAACAAGCGGCTTCATGTTCAATTCGTCATAGATCTGTTTTGCTTCATTAATGGTGGCGATTGCAGTTTGTTTTCCTCCAGCAATTTCTACAAGCGGAATGAGGTAAACAGGGTTAAAAGGGTGGGCCACGATAACCCGTTCAGGGTTCTTAACACAAGCTTCCTGCAAAACAGACGGCATATAACCAGATGTAGAGGAAGCAATAATAGCATCCGGCTTTGCATGATGATCAATAGAGGCGAGCACTTGTTTTTTTAATGTTTCACGTTCTGGAACGTTTTCTTGAATTAAGTCTGCATGTGCTACGGCATCTTCTAGGTTTTGCACAAATGTGAGGTTATCTTTAGATGCATCTTTGTGTATACCATATTGCACTAATGTTGACCAACTATCATCTAACATACGTCTCGTATTTGCTTCGGCTTCTGGAGCCGGGTCATAAGCAAACACACGGTGTCCGTTAGCAAGGAACCGGGCAATCCAACCGTTACCAATGACACCTGTACCAACAACAGCCATTGTCCGTTGTGACATTGAAATCTACCTCCTTTAGTGTGCTCGTTTCGTTAATCCCAGATAGTTACGTGCTTCATCTGGCGTTGCGGGTTCTAAGTTTTCTTTTTGAAGCGCTTGGACAGCTTTATCGACGAGTTGTTCATTTGTACCAAGTACACCCTTCTCTAAATAAAGGTTATCTTCTAAACCAACTCGAACATTACCGCCTAATTTGGCTGCTTCTAGCAAAATTGGAAGCTGCTGCCGACCGATTCCGAAAGCAGACCATGTAGCACCTTCCACAATTCGACCGCGCATATATTCAATTGTTTCACGATCCGCATCTGCTCCCCAAGGAATACCGAGGCAAAATTGATACATTGGTGTTCCTTCAATGTAACCGTCTGCGATTAATTGATTGGCGAGACGAATATGACCCGTATCAAAAACCTCTAATTCCGGCTTTACACCACTCTCTTTAATAAGTAAGGCATGTTCACGAAGCCACGCTTCAGGGCCAAGATAGACTTGATCACCAAAGTTTAAGCTACCACAGTCTAAAGTGCATAGTTCTGGGAGTAGTTCGCCAACCGGTTCATGTCGTTCCTGAGGCGTCTGAATGTCTGTACCTGGGCCACCCCGTGTAGGATCGTCTAAATTAGGAATAAAATCCCCGCCACCACCGGCAGTAATATTAATAATGACATCGGTATCAGCTTCTCTTATCCGTTGTACAGTCTCGCGGAAAAGAGCTATATCGTGGCTAAGCTTTCCTGTTTTAGGGTCACGAACGTGAATATGAGCAATGGCAGCACCTGCTTTTGCAGATTCAATCGCAGATGCAGCAATTTCTTTCGGTGTAATTGGTACATGAGAGCTTTTTTTTGTAGTATCGCCAGCACCTGTCAGTGCTGCCGTAATAATACGTTTAGATGTCATCTTTTTTTGCCTCCTTTGAGTATGGGTGAATTGGTACGTATTGAAAAATCTCGCCTGTTTCAAAAAAGTCAACAAGGCGGTCAATCCAATTATAATAATTCGTCCAATCATCTAGTTCTTTTTCCATCATTTGATGCTTTTTCAGGATTTCGGCTGATGCATGCTGTTCCATGTCTTCCTCAATCGCACTTAATTTGTCCCGCAAGCGCCGTTCAAGGGCCATGTTTCGTGTGATTACTTCTTTCCAACTAGTGGTGAAAAGGGAGATAAAGGTTTGTACATAATCACTTTCCACATTGTAATACTCTTTACGGCTTCCTTTTACAAATTCTTTTTCAGCAATATTTAAAGAAATCATTTGACGCATAACTTGACTCATTCTGGTCTTGCTCATTCCTGTTTTAGCAGCTAATTCATCAAGGGTCATTGCCTGTCGATTCATATAAATAATGCCAAGTAACCGACCAACGGTAGACGAAACGCCAAAGGTTTCCATGTTATTTGCAACACGATCAGAAATTAAATTTTCACATGCTTGCAGTTCATTAAGAAGCTCTTGATCTTTAGACTCTGACACAGCCCAACCTCCTCCTATCAAATCAGATACAACTGTACCATAGTCAAACGAAAAGTTAAAAAGACAAGTGATAGAGCATTTGGGAGAAAAAACGAGTTATTGTAAGATAGATCCCTTTGTAAACTTTGTGCAATTTAAATTGCACAAAGTTTACGTTGTTTTTCACTATTATGGGATTTTCTTTTTTATTTGCACCTTGCCTATAATTTAGAAGTGCGCAACTAGAGCGGAAATAGATGGAGGTATGGAACGTGTTAGAATTCAAAGACGTTGTTAAGAAATATAACGATAATGGAAAACCTGCAGTACAAAACATGAATTTAAAAGTTGAAAAAGGCGAGTTTGTTGTGTTTATTGGACCGAGTGGATGCGGTAAAACAACAACAATGAAAATGATTAATCGGCTACAAGAGCCATCTGAAGGCAAAATCTTTTTAAATGGAAAGAATGTGTTAGATCAAGATCCGGTGCATCTCCGTCGTTCAATCGGGTATGTCATTCAACAGATTGGGCTCATACCTCATATGACAGTAGGCGAAAATATCTCCCTTGTTGGCTCTCTACTAAAATGGGATAAAAAACGGCAACAAGCGAGAGCAGAAGAGCTAATTAAAATCGTAGACTTGCCAGAAAGCTTTCTGCAGCGCTATCCCCATGAGCTTAGTGGAGGACAGCAGCAGCGAATTGGTGTTTTAAGAGCATTAGCTGTGGACCCTCCCCTCATTTTGATGGACGAGCCGTTTGGTGCACTTGATCCGATTACAAGAGATGCGCTACAAGATGAATTTAAAAAGCTCCAAAAAGAAATGGATAAAACCATTGTTTTTGTTACCCATGATATGGACGAAGCGATTAAGCTTGCTGACAAAATTGTGATTATGAACCAAGGAGAAATTGTTCAAGTTGGAACGCCAGATGACATTTTAAGAAATCCAGTAAATCAATTCGTTGAAGACTTTATTGGTAAGGATCGTTTACTACAGAGTCGACCTGATGTAACTAGAGTAGAACAAATTATTAATGAACATCCCGTTACGGTAACAGAAGATACAACACTGAAGGATGCCATTCAAAAAATGCGCGAGTCACGTGTCGATTCTGTATTAGTTGTTGACGGTTCCTATCGTTTAAAAGGCTATGTGGATATTGAGATGATTGACGCGAGCTTTAGAAAGAAAACGTACGTATCAGAGGCAATGGAAAGTGACATCTATTCGGTGATGAAAGGTAGCTTACTACGTGACACAATGCGGAGAATGTTACGACGGGGAAGTAAATATGTACCAGTAATAGCAGATGACCAGACTTTAGTTGGCATCGTTACACGCGCTACACTAGCCGATATGGTCTATGACACGATTTGGGGTGAAGGTTCGAATTTAGACACATCACCGGATCACACTGAAACCGTACTTTAAGGGAGGCAGAATAGAACATGATTGACGCAATCACATCAACCCTGTCTTCTTACGGTTGGGAATTACTTGAGAAAACAGGCGAACATATTTATATTTCATTTTTTGCAATTCTACTAGGCGTTATGGCTGCCGTGCCAGCTGGAGTTTTGTTAACGCGAATTCCTAAAGTGGCGGATCGAATCATTTCGTTTGTCGGGATTTTACAAACAATTCCTAGTTTGGCTATTTTAGCTTTTCTTATGCCTTTTCTTGGCGTCGGAACAGCACCTGCTATTGTCGCTTTGTTTATCTATTCTGTTTTGCCAATTTTACGGAATACGTATACGGGTGTGAAAGAGGTTGATTCAAAGCTAGTAGAGGCTGGAAGAGGAATGGGAATGAACAACTTGGAGCTAATACGAAAAATTGAACTTCCAATTGCTCTACCTGTCATTATGTCTGGAATCCGTTTTGCAACAGTTTACTTAATTGGTTGGGCAACGTTAGCGGCCTTTATTGGTGGTGGCGGTTTAGGTGATTTGATTTTTGATGGCTTAAACCTTTACAAACCGGAGCTTATTATTTTAGGAACGGTTCCTGCCACGATTTTAGCATTGCTTGCTAGCTGGGGACTGTCTGCTTTAGAAAAAAAACTAACACCAAAAGCATACCGAGAAAAAGAAACTGCTTGAGAGGAGAACGCAAGATGAAGAAGCATAGAGTCTCTTTGTTCCTTGCCCCGCTACTCGTCTTTTCAGGTTGTTCCTTACCAGGATTAAGTGGACCTTCTGAAAATACGATACGGATTGGAACAATAAATACAGTGGAATCAGAAATATGGGGGCATGTTGTTTCGCAAATGATTGAGCACTATACCGATCTTGAAACAGAATTAATTACAAACTTAGGATCATCCATTGTGCAACACCAAGCTATGTTACAAGAGGAAGTGGATATTACGGCAACACGCTATACAGGAACAGATATAGCTGGTGCCCTTAACATGCCAGATATTACAGATCCTGATGAAGCAATGGAAATTGTCCAAAGAGAATTTCAGGAACAATTTAACCAGACGTGGGGCGACTCCTACGGTTTCGAAAACAGCTATACCATTTCCATCACTGGTGATTTTGCGGAAGAGCATGGCATTGAGCATGTAGAAGATTTACGACCATTTGCGGCGGAAATGAATTTCGGTGTCGACAATTCATGGGTGAATCGTCAAGGAGATGGCTACCAAGCTTTTACCGAAACTCATTTTGAATTTGGAAATGTGTATCCGATGTCAGTAGGACTCGTTTATGATGCAGCTGCATCAGGTAACATGGATGCCGTACTTGCGTATTCTTCTGATGGACGAATTGCGGCTTACGATTTAGTTGTATTAGAAGATGATTTTTTTCCACCGTATGATGCGTCTCCTGTTATTCGTAATGAAGTTATAGAAGATCACCCAGAACTATTAACGATTCTAGACAAGTTAGCAACTATTGTTACAACGGAAGATATGCAGGAAATGAACTATTTAGCAGATGTTGAACTGATTGGTCCTGCAACAATTGCGAAGGATTTATTAGAAGAAAACAACTATTACGAAGACAAAGCAGTTCAAGAGGAGGGTGCGTGATGGCGTTTTTTGACCAGTTGGTTACGTATATTTCTCAAAATGGTTTTTATATTTGGGAGGAATTTTATCGTCACTTCTTAATGGCTGCTTATGGTGTTTTGTTTGCTGCGATCGTAGCAATACCTGTCGGCATTCTCATTGCGAAGTATGGTAGGATTAGCGGCTGGGTGCTATCGTTTGGTAGTATTATTCAAACGATTCCAGTATTAGGGTTCATGGCCATTACAATGGTGGTTATGGGGCTTGGGACGACAACAGTAATTACAACCGTTTTCTTTTATTCGTTGCTACCGATTATTCAAAATACGTATGTTGGAATTAGAGGGGTAGATAAAAGTGTGATTGAAGCGGCTTATGCATCGGGAATGACCAAATTTCAATTACTAGGGAAAGTAGAATTTCCTCTCGCCATAAGTGTTATCATGGCAGGAATACGAACAGCGCTTGTCATTGGTATTGGCATTGTAGCTGTGGGTACATTCGTAGGGGCAGGAGGGCTTGGAGCTATTATTGTCCGTGGTACAAATGCAACGGATGGTACAGCTATCATTCTTGCAGGTGCTATTCCCACAGCTGTGATGGCTATATTGGCTGATATTGTATTAGGTTCAATTGAGCGTCGCTTAAATCCTGCCAATCGTTCTTCCGCATAAATCAGTAAGAGAACTGCCCATAGATCGGGTGGTTCTCTTTTTATATCGTTACATAGAAATAGGGATATGGAAGGATATTCAAAAAAATATTGATAATGAGAATCATTTTCATTATAATGGAACTAAATAGATCGCTTGAACATTATATGCGATCATTATTTTTGAAATTAATTGAGAATCAATTTCAATTAATTAGAGAGGAAGGAAACCTTCATGCAGCATTCTGCAAAGCGTATCGCTGAAAATGCCTCTTTGAAAGCTTTTGTAAACAGTTATATTAAGGAAACGTCAAGTGGGGAGCTTTTGCCGGTTTCCAAAAATGGCCAATCAAGGCACAGGACGAAATTACAAACTGAACAGATGCTAGAAATTAATCTTCCCCACCAGCGTGTTAGTTTACGAATGGAGATTCTGTATCGTTCGTTCGTAGGGCGCCACTCGTTTGGAACAATTTTGAAGGGGGATGATGAGACCGGATGGGATCAAGAAGAGCCGCTGTCTGTTTTAATCCTCCTTATTCAAGAGCTACATTTGCAAGCGGTTCATAGTGGAGAGTCAAAAAGATCTTGTTTCGATGAGTGCCTCGTTCGCATGCTAGAAAGTTATCACTCGATGTGTACATATTTAGAAGAACGGCTCGCAACAGGTGAGGACGTTCATGATCCAAATCAAACATTTATCGATGCGGAGCAGTCGCTATTATTTGGTCATTGGCTACACCCAACGCCTAAAAGTAGACAAGGAATGGCTTATTGGCAGCATGCTGCTTATGCACCTGAGTTAAAAGGTCGCTTTCAACTGTATTACTTTTATGTGCATCATACGATTATGCAATATGAGTCCATTTTAGATAAAAGTGTATGGGACATTGTCTATGAAGAAACAGATGTGCAAAGGATTGATGAAAAATGGTTTCCTTTTCCGATGCATCCATTACAAGCACACTATTTATTAGAACAGCCTCATATTCGTAAAGCAATCCAAACGGGTCTTATTCAAGACAAAGGACCTTGTGGTAAATGGTACACTGCTACATCTTCAATCAGAACGGTGTTTAACGAAGAAAGTAACTGGATGTTTAAATTCTCTATACCAGTAAAAGTAACCAACTCTCTTAGAGTGAATAAGCAGCATGAACTACGAGCAGGTCTTATTGTTGGAAAAGTACTACAAAAAGCAAGATGGAAAAGCAAGACATGCCGATTTATTCATGATCCAGCATACTTAGCCGTTCGTCTGCCAGGAGTGAAAGAATCAGGATTTGAAACCATTGTTCGCTCTAATCCTTTTCAAAATGGTGGTAGGGGCGTTACGACGATCGCGGCACTTGTTCAAGATCCTTTACCAGGAAGTGATTCAAAATTAGCAACAATCATTAAGGAACTTGCTTTAAAAGAACGATCCTCTTACCGCATGATAAGTGAGAAATGGTTTCGAGCTTATGTTGAAAGGGCCATTTTTCCACTCATTTCGCTGTATGACGAACTTGGAATTGCCCTAGAAGCTCATCAGCAAAATAGTTTGCTTGATATCCACAATGGCTACCCAACAATGTATTATTACCGGGACAATCAAGGCTATTACTTAGCAGAATCATATAGACAAAGCTTACTTTCGCTAGTACCAGAGTTGCAAAAAACAGAAGGGCTCTTTTATGACGATGAGGTTATTCAAAATCGATTTACGTATTACTTGATCATGAATCAAGCATTTGCCGTGATCCACCGTTTTGGTGCGGATGGCTTAATGTGTGAGAGACAGCTCTTAAAGGTGCTAAAAGAGGCATTGAAACAATGTTGTCAGAGATGTTCCGGTGCTGGACGCTTATTTATAGAAGTTTTACTCGTAAAAACAGAGCTTGCATTTAAAGCAAATTTACTTACTCGTTTTCATGATGTGGATGAATTGGCAGAAGAACTAGAACAAGCTGTTTATGTGAAAGTTCAGAATCCGTTTCAAGCGGTGACGAGTTTGGAGGTACAACATGCAGAAACCATCTAATCTACCAAGTAAGGCGGAACAACGTGTTATTCGGCAATGCTTTGAAGCCATTTTGTTCGAGCAGTTGTTACCTTATGACGAAAGACCGGCACAAAATGGATGGAAGATCTTTACGATTAGAGGAAAAAAGCATATGTATCAATGTCTTGGAAAACGTTCTGCCTTTGAGCGAGTCAGAATACAGGGAATGCCGCTTTTGTCCGCCCGTTCTGGTAGACAAGCGTTTCCTAGAATAAAGGATATTGTCGAAGATGCAGCATTATCAGTTGAAAAAAGTCAGGCCCTCTATGCTGAATTATCACAAACCGTCTTCCTATCAAATTGGAATGAGGAATACATAAGAGGGACACCCTCAAGACGAATGCTTACATATGAACAGTTGGAAGAGGCTATTGGAGAAGGTCACCCTTATCACCCTTGTTTTAAAGCTAGAACAGGATTTTCCCTTGAAGACCATCAAGCGTTTGGAAATGAAGCAGGAGCCGTCTTTTCTCTTGTATGGTTAGGCGTAAAAAAAGAAGATGTGCACACGTATTATCCAGAGGAAGAGCAGAGTTTTCTCCAAAAAGAATTCGGCTCTGACACATGGAAGAAAGTTGTAGAAGCGTTGTGTCAAGCAGGAGGACAGTTGTATGACTATCGTATACTTCCAGTACATCCATGGCAATGGGAGACACTACAAAACAATGAGTTAAAAGAAGCAATTGAAACAAAAGATGTTCTTTATCTTGGTGCTTTCGGTGACTGTTATGGTGCATCACAATCCATTCGAACGGTGATGAACAAAGACAATCCGTTCCAAGCTCAGTTGAAATTACCCTTGCAAATGATCAATACCTCTTCGTTGCGAACGGTTCAGCCAGAAAGTGTTGCAGCTGCTACCCATTTATCGCGATGGCTTCAAGAAGTTGTTGCACAAGATCCTTTTCTACACAAACAACACGATGTCCGTTTGTTAAAAGAATACGCTGGCGCTTCGTATGAGCCAAGTGATTATCCGTCGATAATGGGGAATGTCAATGTGATTTTTCGAGAATCTGTTCAAAGTCAGTTGCAAAGTGGCGAGCGTGCTGTCCCATTAAATGCACTTTCTCTAAAAGAGAAAGACGGCTCTTTATTTATCGCTCCTTTTCTTAAGGATTTCGGGATAGAAGCTTGGCTAAAGCAGCTTATTGAGGTAGTCGTTACTCCTGTTGTTCACCTCTGTTTAATACATGGTATTGCAGTAGAAGCTCATGGGCAAAACATGATTCTGATTCTTTCCGATACAAATTGGCCGATTGGTGTGCTCTTAAGAGACTTCCATGAGAGTTTGGAATATTACGAACCTTATGTGAAAGAGAAAAAGTCTATACCTCATTTCCACGAAATTCATTCAAGCTTTAAGGAAGGTGCAGTGGACGATTATTATTGGATGTCTTCTCCAGAAGCGCTTCGTGAACTCATAGTCGACACACTATTTGTTTACAACCTAACTGAATTGTCGTGGCAGTTAGAGTGTGAGCTTGATTTTAAAGAGGACCGGTTTTGGAACTTTGTTACTGTATCACTGATGCGCTATTTGCAAAGAGAGAACGAAATGAATGAACGCTTACATGCTTTTCATCTCCATAAGGAAAAGATGGCAACAGAATCACTTTTTAAAAAGAAATGGACTGGGGAGAAAGAGTGCAGGCATTTGATAAGAAATCCTATTCAGTTGGAGGGTATGTATGCTTATCGTTGACGATCAATCGTACACAGGAGAAGATTTTAACCGTTTTAAACAACATCTTAATGACCACCCCATTTGGCGAAAAGCGGATAGGTGGCGTATTGCAATATGCCCAGAAGACTTAGGTAAGTGGGTCATGCTTCTTTACTATGTCAAAGAAAAACAAGCGAGTATTGTACCAATTCACCCATCTACACCTGTTGAGGCAGCAAAACGGATTGCTAATGAAGCGGGCTGTTTTTACTTGTTCTATCAATCTCTTGAATCTCCACTCACGTTAAGTCAAGCCGAATTAAGTAGTGAAGGGGGCCTCATTCAATTCAGTTCTGGAACAACAGGAAAACCAAAACGAATTGTACGTAGTTGGACCTCTATCGACGATGAATTACGTGCTTACCGTGAAATGTGGCATTCCATTGACGCCAATACAGTCATTGTTGCCTGCCCAATAACGCATTCATACGGTTTAATTAGTGGCGTCATGGCAGGTATCGATCAAGGAAAAACAGTTGTAGTTGTGACCGCGCAAAATCCAAACTATGTCTTAAGCAAGACGAAGGCATATCCACAACATGTGCTGTATGCCTCTCCGCCATTACTCTATTATTTAGCAAAACGAACAAATCAAAAATTGTATGGCGTAATGACCTCAGGAACGCGGCTACCTGATAAATGGTTTAAAGAAATTAAAGATGCCAGTACGTTTGTGATGCAGCAGTACGGCTGCTCAGAAGTAGGGTGTATTAGTATAGCGACATCCATAAGCGAATCGAATGACTTAGGAAAACCTTTAACGCATCATGGTGTTAAAGCCGGCGTAGTTTCGGCTCCGGCGGCTGTTTATGTTGAATCAACTGAAGGCTACTGTTATACAGGTGATCTTGGTTATTTCGGAAAAGACGGTAACTTATACTTTGTTGAACGAGTAGACGACGTTATTAACGTAGCCGGAATTCATGTATTGCCCCACGAAGTTGAACAGATTTTACTCCAACATCAAGATATAGAAGATGCAGTTGTATATAAAAGAGAAGATTCATTTTCAGGCGAACGGGTCTGTGCCCAGATTGTAGGGACAGGTTTAGATATAAGCACTCTTCGAGGATGGTGTACATCTTATCTTGCACCTTATCAAATACCAAAAGAAGTTTATTTCGTTGAAAAAATTGAAAAAGGAGCCAATGGAAAAGTAAATAGAAAACAGATTGGAGATGTTCCTGTATGACGTATGAACATGCTGTAAACATTCTTTACACAATTATGAAAGAAGATCTAGCTTTACAAACAATGGACGCCTTTCATCCCCATGCAAGGCTAAATGAAGAGTTAGCTATTGATTCAGTTATGATCTTGCACATCTTGCTAGAACTAGAAACAAAATATGAGATTGCGATCCCGGACGAGTCTATTGATTCGGCCATATTTGAGACCGTTGATCGCTTAGCTCAGTTTATTCAGCGTCAAGAAAAGACAACCGTTACCTATGATTAAAGTGCATTGCTTTGTTAGTTGTGTGTGTGAGGTGTTAAAGAAAAATGGCATTGACCACCGTCCTTATTATTTTGGTGTATGGGATGCGGATTTTTTTCTAGATGAACATGATCGATTGACTTACCATAAGGAAAACGTTGATCATACGTTCTTTAAAAACTGGTACGAAACTCTTTACGGCATTACATTAACTGAATGGTATAAAAATACAGCTAGTAAAGAGGAAAATGTAGAGAGTCTCATTCAGTTAATCGAAGAAAAAGATGACGATATGCATGTTATTGTCATGCTTGATCTTGCATTGCTTCCTGAGCGAGAAAATAAATTTCATCATGCGCCTTTTCCTCATTATGTCATGCTGGAGAAAACACAAGATAACGACGTTTGGATGATGTATGATCCGGATTTTCGTTGGGAAGGGGAAATGGATAAGGCTCAAATTCTGAATGCAGTTCGTTCCCATGAAGTGGCAGGAGGCTATCGTTTTAATGGAAAAACCATTCAGCCTCCTTCTGATGACACGATAAAAGCCTATTTTCGAACCTGTATGAAAGGTCGTGAAAACCCATTAACAGAAACGCTTCAATCACTTGTAGAAACGTTTTGGTCTGGAAGTCAGCGCCATCGACTTAATGAGCTTGGACTTGTGGTGAAACAACTACCTGTTCTAGCTATTCGGAAATATGCCTATGAGCATGCTTTTGCGTTTTTTTGGAAGGCACTCCAATTTAGTGAAAATACGTTTGAGCAGTGGTGCGATGAAATTGAGACGTTAGAGAAAGGCTTTAAAATCGTTCAGTATCAGGCGATGAAAGTGGCGAAAACGAAAAAAGAAGCGGACTATGAGCAATTGTGCAACCAACTTAAACGCCAAAATGAACGAGAACGGAGAATTAAAGCACAACTGATTTTGTACTTTAACGAATGGCTTCTAATAGAAAAGCCACTTGTTCTACACCAACGTTAAGGGGGATTTGAATGTGAATGTTTCTGTATGTACCATTTCATTTCGACATGGTTTGCAGTCCATTGAACACATTGCGAAATGGGCTACAACGCATGGTTTCGATGGTATTGAGCTTTGGGGTACCCATGCACGTCATCTGAAGCCACATGCCCACGTAAATGGAGAATGGTTACAAACACACGGTTTAACGGTATCGATGCTAAGCGACTACTTACCGTTACATGAAGAATGGACAAAAATCCAGTCTGTTGCCAATAATATGCTTCACCTTGCAGATCGTTGGAATACATCAAAAGTTCGAGTATTCGCTGGGGAATTAGGTAGTCAACTGATTCAAAAGGAGGAACGTCTGCACCTCGTTAACCAACTTAGAGAAGTGTGTAAGATGGCAATGGAAAAAAATAAACAAATACTAGTTGAAATTCATCCGCGCACTCTTTGTGATACAGTTTCTTCTACATTGCAGCTGCTGTCTGAAGTGAATCATCCTTCGCTAAGAGTAAATTTTGATGTGCTTCATGCATGGGAAAGCGGTGCGAATGTCGATGAAGCATTTAAGCAGCTACAGCCATTTATAGAGCATCTTCATCTGAAAAACGTACTTGATCGTGAGCATTTACATGTATTCCATCCTGAAAACGTTTTTCATGCTTCTGCATCAAGACAAGGGATGACAAGTTTGTTTACAGGGCAGATTGATTATCATCAATTTCTTTCAAATCATGATTTAAGCTCCTTTCATGCTTCCCTTGAATGGTTCGGTCACCATCCGTTTGCAGTATTAGAAAAGGATAAGCAAAAACTAGTTGCCTACCAAAAACAAACGCTCTATCATTAATCTACCTGTTTTGGAAACCATCTGTTCTTACTCAATAAGAATAGGTGGTTTTAGCCTTTTTCGAATGCCACTGTTACCTCGCAATAGAAAAACAAGGATTCTCGCTATTTCATGTATAGACTTGCACGAACTTGGCATAGTGTAGAAGATAGAGTGAAAAAAGAGAGCGAGGGAATAGAATGAAAATTCTCTTTCATACAATGAAAGCAGCAATTTTGTTTGTAGCATGCACAGCGATCTTCTACTATGGTATTCTATGGGTGACGGATGAATTAAGTGAGTTCCATCGCTATGACGTGCCAGAAGGAAATGCATTAAAAGCGTCATCTGTTGCTGTTAGTGACGAAGATCGAAGTTTGCTACAGCGGTTAACGTTGTTTTTATTAGATGGCGAATAAGAAGTAAGGAGTACAACATGGGTTTGCAAAAGGATGTTCATCAATTTGTCCACTTTATTAAAGTTGAGAAAGGTTTATCGCCTAATACATTAGAATCGTATGGAAGAGATTTAAAACAGTATGTCCATTATTTGCAACAGGAGAATGTGGAGGCGTTTTCAGATGTCACGCACCATACGATTCAATCATTTTTGTACGAGCTAAAGCTACAAGATAAATCAGCCGCAACATTGGCACGAATTCTCACATCGGTTCGCTCACTGCATGGTTTCTTATATAGGGAACAATTCACTTCGAGTGACCCTTCTTCTCTAATTGAATCACCAAAAAAAGAAAAACGATTACCTGATTTTCTAAGTGCAGATGAAGTAGAGCTCTTATTGCAGCATCAAACAATAGGAAGCGTACCCTTAGAGCTTCGAAATACAGCGATGCTTGAGTTGCTCTATGCTTCAGGTTTACGTGTAACCGAGTTAACGTCATTAGAACTGGATCATGTTCACTTAGCAATGGGATTTTTGCGAGTAATTGGCAAAGGGAATAAAGAACGAATTGTTCCTTTAGGATCACAAGCGTCAAAAGCATTGACGGCGTACTTAGAAAGTGGAAGACAACAGTTGCTAAAAAAACAGCGCCATGCTTATCTTTTTGTCAATCATTATGGGAGACCCTTAACAAGACAAGGGTTTTGGAAAATTTTAAAACAGCGTGCTAAACAAGTAAATATAAAAAAAAGCTTTAGTCCACATACGCTGCGCCATTCTTTTGCAACACATCTTCTAGAAAACGGGGCTGACCTGCGTTCTGTTCAGGAGATGCTTGGGCACGCTGATATTTCCACAACACAGATTTATACCCATGTGACGAAAACGCGTATGAAAGATGTTTATTTGAAACACCATCCACGCGCATAACTAGCATGTACGAACAAGAATGAGGAGGAAACAAACGTGACACAAGCATTTAAACGAGTCGTTGTTATTGTAATGGACTCTGTAGGAATTGGTGAAGCACCAGATGCAGAGGCTTTTGGAGATAAAGGAACAAATACCCTTGGCTCCATTGCTGAACAGTATGATGCACTGCATATTCCAGAGCTAGAAAGATTAGGTATTGGAAGAATCGCTCCCCTTAAAGGGATTGAGCCCGTTGCGAATCCAAGTGCGAGCTATGGCATCATGCAAGAAGCATCAGTAGGAAAAGATACAATGACTGGTCATTGGGAAATTATGGGCCTTCGAATTGATGAGCCATTTCGGGTTTTTCCAAACGGATTTCCTGATGATTTACTACGAGCGCTTGAGGAAAAAACAGGTCGTGGCATCATTGGAAATAAAGTAGCATCAGGTACAGAAATCCTCGATGAACTAGGAAGCGAACATGTTGAAACAGGGAAATTAATTGTTTACACTTCTGCCGATTCTGTTCTACAAATTGCAGCCCATGAAGACGTTGTTCCAGTGGACGAGCTTTATCGTATTTGTGAGATTGCACGTGAGTTAACGCTGGACCCAGCATATATGGTCGGACGCATTATTGCGCGGCCGTTTATAGGGGATGCCTCAGGTTGGAAACGAACGTCCAATCGTCATGATTATGCGTTAAAACCTTTTGGAAAGACGGTTATGAATACGCTTGAAGATGCAGGGCTTGATTCGATTGCATTAGGGAAAATTTCTGACATCTATGATGGTGAAGGAGTAACGGCTTCCATTCGAACAGTTTCAAATGAAGATGGTATGAATAAGCTGATTAAACAAATGGACGAAGCCTTCACGGGTCTATGTTTCTTGAATTTAGTTGATTTTGATGCACTGTTTGGTCATCGTCGCGACGTCATAGGGTATGGTCAGTCCTTAAATGAATTTGATGCGCAACTAAAAGAACTTTTGCCAAAGTTAACTGATGACGATTTGTTAATCATTACAGCCGATCACGGAAACGACCCGACTCATATAGGCACTGATCATACGAGAGAGCTTGTCCCTCTACTGGTTTACGGTAAAACATTGGAACCTGTTCACTTAGGTCATCGTGAGACGTTTGCGGATATTGGCGCAACCATCGCTGACAATTTTAATGTAACGGCTCCAGAATACGGAAAAAGCTTTTTAAACGAGCTCACACCAAAGAATTTGTAATCATAGAGGAGGAAAAACAATGAGAATGGTTGACATTATTGAGAAAAAAAGAGACGGCTTAAGCTTAACGAAAGAAGAAATTCGCTGGTTCATTGGTGAATATACTGCTAATCGTATTCCGGATTACCAAGTATCAGCTCTGGCTATGGCCATTTACTTTCAAGATATGGACCAACTGGAGCGTGCCGAACTCACCTTGGCTATGGCTGAATCAGGAGACCAAATTGACTTAACATCCATTAATGGCATTAAAGTAGACAAGCATTCAACAGGTGGTGTTGGCGATAAGACCACTATTGCACTCGTTCCATTAGTAGCGGCTGCAGGCGTACCAGTTGCAAAAATGTCAGGTCGTGGTCTAGGTCATACAGGGGGAACCATTGATAAACTGGAGGCAATTCCAGGGTTTTCATGTGATATGGAGACGACAGACTTTTTACATCAAGTGCAATCAAAAGGCCTAGCCGTTGCTGGACAAACAGGTAATTTAACACCAGCGGATAAACAACTGTACGGTTTAAGAGATGTGACTGGAACTGTTAACTCAATGGCGCTTATTGCAAGCTCTATTATGAGTAAAAAAATCGCTTCCGGTTCCGACGCCATTGTGCTCGATGTGAAAACAGGTTCTGGAGCATTTATGAAAACTCTTGATGATTCAACAGGGCTTGCTAAAGCAATGGTTGATATTGGTGCAAACGTTGGTCGAAAAACGATGGCGGTTATTTCAGACATGAATCAGCCTTTAGGTGAAGGCGTTGGAAACGCTATTGAAATTCAAGAAGCGATTGACGTCTTGAAAGGAAATGGACCAGAAGATGTGCTTGAGCTGTGTCTAGTCTTAGGCAGTCACATGGTTTACTTAGCGGAAAAAGCAAGCAGTGTTGAAGAGGCGCGCAAACAGCTAGAAGAAGTGATTGAAAATGGAAAAGCAGTCGAAATGATGAAAGTCTTTATTGAGAGTCAAGGTGGAAATCCAGCTGTAATAGACGATGAGACATTATTTCCACAAGCTAGCTATCAAATTGATGTTCCAGCAGTAGAAGCAGGCTATGTGTACGAAATTGCGACAGATAAAATAGGTGTTGCCGCTATGCAATTAGGTGCAGGTCGAGCAACAAAAGAGGATCAAATCGACCTTGCTGTTGGGTTAAAGTTGAAGAAAAAAATTGGGGATCGCGTCGACGTCGGGGATATCCTCGTTACGCTATATGCAAACCGAGAAGAAGTAGAAGATATTAAAGACCTCGTTCAAAAGAGTTACCATATGCAAGAAGGAGAACCAGCTCCAACGACGCTTATTTATAAGGAAATTTATCCTGAAAAAGCTTAAAAGAGACCAGTTGCCTTTACGGCAACTGGTCTTTTTTTCATCCTAATGAATAAACTCAATCAAACGAAATCTCATAAGGTGTGTGATCACCTTTATTCATAAGGCGAATGGTTTTTGGTTTTAATTCTAGCAAAATATATGAAGGGTCTGTGGCACTGTCAAAATAATGGGTAAGGGTGTCATGCCAAAATTCGTTTTTCGTTTCTTGATCATCCCGAATCGTAGCTGTTCCTTGAAATTCAATAAATGCGTCATCATAGCCCTCACCTGTATAACCTAGGAGAACGTGTACATGCGGATTTTCTTCGACTTCTTTAGCCTTATACGTATCGATATCCGTTGGTGTATACAGCGTGAAGTCTTTGTGATAAAACGTCATGTAACGAGAATGGGGGCGATTTTCTTTTACAGTTGATAGAGATCCAATCTTATGATCTTCCATCACAGCTAAAATTTGTTGTTTTACTTTCGAATGATCCATAAGTAACACTTCCTTTTTATGAGCTATACGTAGTATTCCTCACTGTAAAAAAATAAAACCACTTTTCATGTTTACTTCATAGAGAAAACGTCTATATAGTCAATGTAAGAAGTTTTTATAGAGGAGTGTTTGATTATGGCAGATATCGTCTATACATCGCATGCAACGGCACAAGGTGGAAGAGAAGGTCAAGTAACTTCAGATGACCAATTTCTTGATTTGAATTTAGTTAAACCAGGTTCAAAGAAGGAAGGGACAAATCCAGAGCAGTTATTTGCTGCAGGTTATGCTTCCTGTTTTGATGGTGCATTAAATTTAATGGCGGCAAACGACAAAAAAGAGATTGAGTCAAAAACAACAGCACATGTCTCTCTTGTTAAAGACCCATCGGACAATGGCTTCCAAATTGGAGCAGAATTAGTCGTCGAAATTAATGGTGTATCACAAGAGGATGCTGAAGAATTAGTTGAAAAGGCACATCAATTTTGCCCGTATTCAAAAGCCACTAGAGGAAATATTCAAGTGAAGTTAACGGCGAAAGCACAATAATAAGGAGGGTGTACATTGTCACTAGCAAAACATTTGGAACGCTTTAAGCAAATTCAATGTGAGAACGGCTGTTTAACAATCTATTTGCAGACTGGTAAAACGAGCACGGATCAACAAAAAGGAGAATGGAAAATTCGCCTTAAGAATGGGCTAAAGAAGCTTGAAGAATACTTAGAGGTTAGTGATAATCAAACCGAGTTTCAGGCATTTAAAAAACTGAAAAAACAGGCGGAGCAACAGATTTTGGCCTTATCAACCAATATGCCAAAAAGCCTTGTATTCATTGGTTCCTCTAACGGGGACATTCATTTACAGAAGTTACAAGTCCCAGTGGAGAATGAATTTCGGTGGGAAAAGCACCCTGTTATTGATCAACTTGAAACATTAGAAGAGAAGTATCCGTTATCAGGGATCGTAATGATTAAAAAAACCGATGTACATACGGTTGAAACGAGTCTTGGTGAAGTTATTGAAGAAAAGCAATATAGTTGGGACGTTGAGTCTGAGGATTGGAAAGAGTATGTAGGTGCAAGGCCACAAGGGGAGACAGGAGCCGCGTTACACCGTGAACAGTATGCAGATCGATTTGATGCGAATCAACAGCGGTGGTTTAAGAAAATTGCACAAAAGATTGAAAAAGAATCAAAGCAAAAGCAGTGGTCAACGTTGCATCTAGTCGGCTCACCTGATCAAACGAGTGAATTTGCTAAACAATTGTCAACCCACGATCCTAAAATTTCAAAGCGTAACTTGGCAAAACTAAAATCACATGAAATTATAAAAGAGCTAAACGAAGAAGTCGTTTAACTCCTTCTAGAAAGCGTCTCGAACCCCATTCGAGGCGCTTTTCATTGATGGATAACTAGGCAACAATTTTGACAAATGAAAAAATAGATCGCTATAATGATAAGATATACATAGATGGCGAAAAGAAGGTTATGCAATGAGTGAGGAAAAAGAGGAACTGCCTCAATTTAATAAAAAACCATTGGTTGCCGTTCTGCTAATTGGAGCGTTTGTAGCAATATTAAATCAAACGTTGCTAACAACAGCTTTGCCGCATTTAATGGCTGACTTAGACATTAATGAAAATGCTGCCCAATGGGTTACCACGATTTTTATGCTAGTTAATGGGATAATGATTCCTATAACGGCTTTTTTAATTGAAAAATTTAAAGCGCGATCACTTTTTTTGACGGCAATGACGCTGTTTGGTTTAGGTACATTGCTTTGTGCAGTGTCTCCCAATTTTAGCATGCTGCTTGTAGGTCGAATCATTCAGGCTTCGGGTGCAGGAATTATGATGCCCCTTATGCAAACAGTTTTTCTTCTTATTTTTCCTAAAGAAAGACGTGGACAGGCGATGGGAATGGTCGGGCTTGTTATTTCGTTTGCGCCTGCCATTGGACCTACCCTATCTGGTTGGTTAGTAGAATCTTATCACTGGAGTATTTTATTCTGGATTCTTATGCCAATTGTTGTCATTGATATTGTTGCGGCGATCTTTGTTATGCGGAATGTTACAACGTTGCGTCATCCTAAACTAGATCTTCAGTCTATCATTCTTTCCACCTTTGGTTTCGGTGGTTTATTGTTTGCATTTTCGAATGCAGGGCAAGCAAGCTGGGGTAGTCCCCTTGTTTATGTGCCATTACTAATTGGCGTTGTTACACTCTATCTTTTTGTGACACGGCAATTAAAGCTCAGTCACCCGATTTTAGAGTTTCGTGTGTTTACGTATCCTGTTTTTACATTAACAACGGTGATGGGGATGCTTGTATTCGTATCTCTCGTTGGACCAGCTACAATCCTGCCAATTTATATGCAAAACATGCAAGGCTACTCTGCCTTTGAAACGGGGTTAACCATTTTACCTGGAGCCGTGTTAATGGGAATCATGTCGCCAATAACAGGGAGGATTTTTGACAAATTCGGAGCAAGGACATTGGCGATTATAGGCTTAACTTTAATTTTCTTGTCTTCGTTATTTTATACTAATTTAACAGTAGACACATCGTTAACATATCTAACCATTGTTTATGCGGTCCGGATGTTCGGGTTATCGCTTGTATTAATGCCAGTAACCACTGCTGGTTTAAATGTATTACCAAGAGAACTCATTCCCCATGGAACGGCAATGAATAATACAATGAGGCAAGTGTCAGGTTCGATTGGAACGGCAATCCTTGTTTCTGTTATGACCGCGTCTGCTTCAGTTGAACAAAGTGAATCAATGATACAAGGGGTAAACAATGCTTTTATTGTTGCCACGGTTATAGCGTTTATTAGTTTTATCATGGCGTTTTTTATAAAGAAAACCCCTCAACGGTAAAGTATTCTTGAAAAGACGTTTTCTCTCTTTTTCATTCGGGTATTTAAAGAGTAGAACAGATAGAGAAGGAGAGATCGAGATGAAGGAATATACAGTGACGCCAAATAAAGATGCAACAACGTGGTTTGTAAAAGTAGAAGATGTTGCGCCATTAGAAGAATACGATAAACAATCGAAAGCCATTGAAGCAGGCGAGAAGCTAGCACAAGAAAACCAGCCAAGTCGACTTATTATTTTCGATGAGTATCACAAGCAACAAGAAATCAAAACGTTTTAAATCAAGTATTAAAGAAAGATGAGTCGTGGGTATTCACGATTCATCTTTTTTTTACGTTGACCTCCTTTCCTTGTGTATAGAAAAATCTGGAATGGAAAGACTAACTGATAGCTTATTACATAAAGGTTATGGAGGGAAATGTATGAAAAAAGGTCTACATTTAATCGTGGTTTGGTTATTATTAGCGCTATTTGCAACACAACCGCTTACGGCAAAGGCAGCGGAGGTAAAAAAACCCCCACTTGGAGAGAAAACCCTTTCTGCTATTGTTATAGAACGGGATACAGGTGAAGTTATTTTTGAGAAAAATAGCGATAAAGCGCTACCCCCAGCAAGTATGACAAAGATCATGACAATGTTGCTCGTAATGGAAGCGATTGATGAAGGAAAGCTGTCGTTTGATGAGCAAGTAACTGTAAGTGAATACGCGGCTTCAATGGGTGGATCGCAAATTTTTCTTGAAGCTGGAGAACAAATGAGTGTAGATGATCTGTTAAAAGGAATTGCCGTAGCATCCGGAAATGACGCAGCAGTAGCGATGGCAGAGCATATAGCTGGTTCTGAAGAGGGATTCGTCAAAATGATGAATGAAAAGGCGAGTGAACTAAATTTAGAACAGACGTCGTTTAAAAATACGAATGGACTGCCAATAGAAAACCATTATTCATCTGCTCATGATTTGGCAATGATTGCAAAAGAGCTGTTAAAGTACGAAAACATAACAGAATACACTGGTATTTATGAAGACTATTTACGCAAAGGGACAGATAAAGAGTTTTGGCTAGTCAATACGAATAAATTAGTACGATTTTATCCCGGTGTGGATGGGTTAAAAACAGGGTTCACTCAAGAGGCGAAATACGGATTAACCGCTACTGCTGAAAAAGACGGGATGCGTGTGATAACTGTTGTTATGGGATCACCGACATCGAAGGAACGAAATGCAGAGGTCACATCGTTATTAGATCATGCATTTAACAATTACTCTACTAAAACACTTTATAAAAAGGGTGATGTTTTAGGTGCAGCAACCGTTGTAAAAGGATCGGAAAAAACAATAGAAGCAATAACAGAGGACCAAGTATCAATCTTATTAAAGAAAGGCGAAGATTCAAAAGAGCCTGTTGTGAATACGTCCTTTGATGAGTCCGTTGCTGCGCCAATTCAAAAAGGTGATGTAGTCGGTAGTTTAACTGTTGAAATAGACGGAAAGACAGTTGTCTCGACAGATTTAGTCGCTTCCGAAACGATTGATACGGCTTCGTGGTGGCAATTGTTTAAACGAACCTTGTCTACTTTTGCAGGGAAATAAAGAATGAGTAGAACTTTTCGCTAATACGCACTACTTTTGTCAGTAACAAGGATTTCATCAGATTGGTATGGAATGATAGCATGGAGTAAGTTTAGATGGAGGTGTTTTCATGACATTACAAATTCAAATGGAACAAAAACACAATGTGTTACTTGTAAGACTGGCAGGAGAATTAGATCATCATGCAGCTAAAACATTAAGAGCGGAAGTAGAAGCTCATTTACCGAACACAAAGCATATTTTGTTAAATCTTGAAGGGTTATCATTTATGGATAGTTCGGGTCTTGGTGTGATTTTAGGGCGATATAAACAAATTACATCCGCAGGAGGAGAAATGGTCGTTTGCGCTATTTCTCCAGCGGTAGGCCGTTTATTTGAAATGTCAGGGATGTTTAAGATCATTCGTTTTGAAGAAAATGAAGATTTTGCTTTGCAAAAGTTAGGGGTGGCTTAAGCAATGGAAAATAAAATGGATCTTTCATTCAGTGCAAAAAGTGAAAATGAATCATTTGCAAGAGTAACTGTAGGCGCATTTTTAGCTCAACTTGATCCAACTATGGAAGAATTAACGGAGATTAAAACCGTTGTTTCAGAAGCAGTGACAAATGCAATCATTCATGGCTATGACAATGATGAGAGTGGTATGGTATACATCTCAGCCGTATTGCGTGATAACGAAATTGAAATTGTCATTCGCGATGAAGGGAATGGCATTCTTGATATCGATGAAGCGCGCGAACCATTATTTACTTCAAAACCTGAACTTGAGCGCTCGGGGATGGGTTTTACCATAATGGAAAACTTCTGTCATGAGATGAAAGTCGTCTCTGAACCGTTATTAGGAACAACGGTATATCTAAAAAAGCAATTAACAAAATCAAAGGCCATATGCAGATAAGGGGTCTTGCTAATGAGCGCTGAGCTAAAGAAAACAACTAAAAAGATGTTGACTGATCAAGAATTAAAAGACTTAATCGCGAAAAGTCAGCAAGGTGATACAGAAGCTCGCGATTTAATTGTTAACAAGAACACTCGTCTCGTATGGTCGGTTGTCCAGCGATTTATGAATCGAGGCTATGAAGCAGAAGATTTGTTTCAAATAGGATGTATTGGCTTAATTAAATCAGTTGATAAGTTCGATTTATCCTATGATGTGAAGTTTTCGACTTATGCGGTGCCGATGATAATTGGTGAGATTCAGCGGTTTTTAAGAGATGATGGCACCGTAAAAGTAAGTCGGTCTATTAAAGAATTGAGCAACAAAATTCGAAAAGCTAAAGATGATCTTACAAAAGAGTACCGGCGCACACCGACTGTGAATGAAATTGCTATACACTTAGGCGTTACGCCAGAAGAAGTCGTCTTTGCTGGAGATGCGAATCGAAGTTTAACGTCCATTCATGAAACTGTTTATGAAAATGATGGGGACCCGATTACGCTAATGGATCAAATTGCAGATACTAGCCAAGTAAAATGGTTTGACAAGATTGCATTAAAAGAGGCAATACGAGATTTGGAAGAGCGCGAACGATTAATCGTTTATTTACGCTATTATAAAGACCAGACACAGTCGGAAGTAGCAGAGCGGTTAGGGATTTCTCAAGTTCAAGTCTCTCGTCTAGAAAAGAAAATTCTCGATCAAATGAAAGAAATCATGTCAGAAACATAGTTTTTGATTAGCAAAAATGAAGATAAATGGAGCCGGACTTTTTACCAATAGGTAGGAAGTCTTTTTTTTGTGCGAATTGAATGGAACTCATTGCAGCATACTACTACCAAATCGCAGTAAAAGGAGGACGTATGTTAAAAAAAGAGGAAAGAGAAAATTATAAAGAAAACATTCGTCTGTTTACAGCGAAAACCCGTTTTCTTAAACACGGTACACTTGCATTCCTAGCAGGCGGTTTTATAAGTGTAGCTGGTCAATTGATCTATGACGGACTAAGGCTCTTTTTTTCATTAAATCCGCAAATGGCAACAAGCTATATGATTGTCATTTTGCTTACAATTTCGGCGTTTGGTACAGGCTTCGGAATCTATAAAAAAGGAGCACAGTTGTTTGGCGCGGGATTGATTGTGCCGATTACTGGATTTGCTAATGCTATGACAGCAACAGCACTTGATCATCGCTCAGAGGGCTTTCTTTCAGGGATAGGCGTTCATTTGTTTCGCATCGTGGGTCCAATCTTTATAGTTGGCATCACTGCTGCTTATCTCGTTAGTTTTTCACGTTTGTTCATTCATATGATCCTGAAATAAGGAGAGGCGGAAGGTATGGTAAATCAAAAGAGGGTCATTCAGTTTAAGACGCCAGTATATGTAGAAGAACGAGGTACAGCTGTTGGTCCAAAAGAAGGAAGTGGCCCTCTCGGTCATGGATTTGACTATGTATTTCCTAGCTTATTATGTGGTGAGAAGGATTGGCAGACAGCGGAAAAAAAGATGACAGAAAAAGCAATTACCTATTGTCTACATAAACAGAGGCTAAAAGACAATCACTTAGATTTATTTATTGCTGGTGATTTAACAAATCAAAGTACAGTATCAAGCCAGATTGCGCGAAATTTACACGTTCCTTTTATTGGGAGCTACTCTGCGTGTGCAACAGCGATCGAAAATTGTATTGTTGCAGGAATGTGGATTAATGGTGGCGGAGCTCGACATGTATTGTGTGCATCAAGTAGTCATATTGGAGGATGTGAGAAGCAGTTTCGCTTTCCTATAGAGTTTGCACAACAAAAGCCAGATACAGCACAGACCACCGTTACTGGTGCAGGTGCCATCATTCTCGGGAGACATCAATCGATGATTCAAATGACAGAAGGGCTTATCGGTAAAGTGATTGATTTGGGGATTAACAATCCTTATGAACTCGGTGCAGCAATGGCCCCAGCTGCCGCAGATACATTACTTACGTACTTACAGGAAACAGAACAAAAACCATCTGACTTTGACCTTATTTTGACAGGAGATCTTGCAAGGTCTGGTAGCGAGATTTTTAAAAAACTCTTACGTGAACATGGTGTGATTGTAAGCGAGAATTACGACGATTGTGGCGTCATGATGTACGGAACGAATCAACAAGTGTTAGCGGGGGGCAGTGGGGCAGGTTGTTGCGCGACTGTCGTCTTTGGACACATTTTCAATGAAATACTTGCTAATCGACTAAAGCGAGTGCTCGTAATCGCCACTGGGGCGTTGCATAGTGCGAACACCGTTCAACAGCATAAAACGATTCCTTGTATTGCCCATGCAGTTGTGTTTGAGAGGAGAGGGAATTAAATGATTTATTTATGGGCGTTTGTTATTGGAGGAAGCATTTGCTTATTTGGACAGTTTCTTTTAGATATTGTCAAGCTTACTTCCATTCAAATGTTAGTAACTCTCGTACTGATTGGCATTATATTGGATGGGTTTGGTTTATATGAACAGCTCATTGATTTTGCAGGAGCGGGGGCAACGGTTCCCATTACAGGTTTTGGCTATTCTCTTGTACATGGTGCCATGTTAAATGGGGAAAACGGGCTATTTTATATTAGCGATGGAGTATTTGAACTTGCGTCTACTACCATTGTTTTCTCCATTCTCTTGAGCCTGATTGTAGCGGCTATTTTTAAGCCAAAAGGGGTGACGTGATGAAAAAAGTCATTTTTGTTACAGATGGTGATTTGGCTAGTAAAAAAGCACTTGAACACATTGCTCAAGACTTACAATGTACCGTTCTTAGTGCATCTCATGGGAATCCAACAACTATTGACCCTGAAGAATTAGTCGATCTTATTAAACTGGAAAAAGAAGATATCCCCATTATCATCATGTTCGATGATTGTGGCATTCGCGATGTAGGTTTTGGTGAAACAGCCATGCATTATATCGTCAGTCAAGAGGATATTGAGGTTATTGGTGCAGTAGCTGTTGCTTCGCAAACACATGCAAAAGAATGGACTCATGTGGACGTAAGCGTTGATCGATTTGGTCATTTATCCGAATACGGTGTAGATAAAGAAGGCTTAATTGATATGGAAATTGGCAGAATTAATGGGGATACAGTCTCCATATTAGATGATTTGAACTTACCCTGTGTTGTCGGTATAGGAGATATTGGAAAAATGGCGCGCTTTGATGATGTTAAAAAAGGTGCGCCAATTACGAGAAAAGCAATTGAGATTATATTAGAAAGGAGTGGCTATAGTGAACCCAACTTCGAAGCCGATGATATTTAGAAAAAGCATTGCAGAAAATGACCATATTATGAATGAACGTTTAGGAATAGGCGAATCCTTCGATGTCGGCGTTAGGAAGCTCAATGTATTCGGTAAAGATGTCTATATTTATTATTTAACTGGATTAGTTGATAACTTATATATTATTGATATCTTGCGCGAGCTTATGGATACCGAGAGTCGTATGCGGCGAGCGGAACATCCTTTTCAATCTGTGAAAAATCATTTAGCGCATATTCAAGTTGAAGAAACCGAGTCCATTGATCATGCGATTACCCAAGTGTTATCAGGATTAATTTGTGTTGTGGTCGATGGTGAGGCAAACAGTTTAATTGTAGATGTTCGATCGTATCCTGGTCGGGGACCGGAAGAACCAGATACAGAGCGTGTGGTACGTGGTTCACGAGACGGGTACACAGAGAACATTATCTTTAATACCGGCTTAACGAGGAGACGAATACGAGATGAACGATTACGCCAAGAAATTATGCAAGTGGGCGTGCGTTCTAAAACCGATGTATGTTTATGCTATATAGAAGGGATTGTCGACCCTAAGCTGGTTGACATTATTAAGAAAGAGCTTAAAGCTATCAATATTGATGGACTAACAATGTCGGATAAAGTGGTGGAAGAATACATTGTGAAACAAGGCATTAATCCATTTCCACTCGTGCGTTATACAGAGCGTCCAGACGTTGCCGCCACTCATATTCTAGAAGGTCATATTGTTTTAATTATTGATACATCACCATCGGTTGTGATTACACCAGCAACACTGTTTCACCATGTTCAACATGCTGAGGAGTATCGACAAGCTGCTGCAGTTGGTACATTCTTAAGATGGATGCGGTTTGTCGGTATTCTCTTTTCATTATTAATTGTCCCGTTTTGGCTATTACTTGCAACACATCAAGAATTACTGCCGCCAGCTTTGGATTTTGTCGGTGTAGAAGAAAATAACAATATCCCAATTGCGGTTCAAATTGTTTTTGCGGAAGCTGGTATCGAACTGTTGCGGATGGCCGCTATACACACCCCGTCACCATTGGCAACAGCTCTTGGTCTCGTAGCCGCTCTTTTAATTGGGGAGATGGCTATCGATGTAGGCTATTTCACAACAGAAGTCATTCTTTATGTGGCGCTTGGTTCGATTGGGATGTTTGCTACACCAAGTTATGAGTTAGGTGTGGCGCTAAGGATGAGCCGCTATCTTATCATTCTTGCGGTTGCACTTTTTGGACCAGTAGGGTTTGTTGTATCGTTGTTTTTACTACTTATTTCGCTTATTCGGCTGTCTCCACTTGCAAAGCCTTATCTATGGCCGTTTTTACCTTTTGATCCACCAGCGATGTATCAAATTCTTGTTCGTACATCTGTTCCAAGCGTTCGTTGGAGACCAAGTATTGTTCACCCTGTTGATAAAATTAAGCAATCACCAAAAAGTGAATAGTAGTCAAACGTTTTAACTTCTGATAAACTAGATAGCAATTGCGGAAAGTAGCTTTATGGCTTCGCCTGAAGCTGCTTTTCTTTTGTTATTAAAGGAGTGAGAGTGGCGTGTATTTGCATGGAACAATGGAAATCAATGCAAGTGGACATTTAGAGATTGGTGGTGTAGATACCGTTGAGCTAGCTAACGTTTATCGTACCCCTCTATTTGTTTACGATGTTGCACTTATAAAAGAGAGAATGAATGCATTTAAAGACGCGTTTGAAAAGAAGCAAGTATCTTACCAAGTAGCTTATGCTAGTAAAGCATTTAGCACAGTAGGAATGTATCAACTGGCCCATTCAGCTGGTTTAAGTATTGATGTGGTATCTGGCGGTGAGTTATTTACAGCTCTAAAAGCAGGTGTACCGGCATCTACAATCCATTTTCACGGTAACAACAAAAGCATCGACGAATTAAAGATGGCCTTAGATGAACAAATTGGATGCATTGTTGTCGATAATTTCTACGAATTAAAAACGATTCAGACTTTAGCGGAAGAACGTGGACAAACAGTTCCTGTTCTATTAAGACTAACGCCAAATGTCGAGGCTCATACCCATGAGTATATTACAACAGGTCAAGAGGATTCTAAATTTGGCTTTGATCTAGCAAGTGGTCAAGCTACAAAAGCAATAGGCATTTGCATAGCCGATGAATATCTTCATTTGTTAGGCGTTCACAGTCACATTGGATCACAAATTTTTGAAACAGATGGTTTCGTACTTGCAATAGAAAAAGTATTTGAAAATCTCGCACTCTGGAAACAAACGTTTAACTATGAGCCTGCCGTGCTTAACTTCGGTGGTGGGTTTGGCATTCGTTATGTTGATGGAGATACGCCACTTCATCCGAGTGTGTATGTAGAGAAAATTGTTGAGGAAACGATAAAGCATACAACCAAATTAGAAATGAATATGCCTGAGATTTGGATTGAACCAGGACGCTCCATTGTTGGGGATGCTGGTACAACCCTTTATACTATTGGTTCGCAAAAAGATATTCCGAATGTACGCCGCTACCTTTCTGTCGATGGAGGGATGGGTGATAACTTACGTCCTGCTCTATACGAAGCAAAGTATGAAGGAATGTTAGCAAATCGTGCAAATGACAAGCCAGAGGATACGTTCTCTGTGGCTGGAAAATGTTGCGAAAGCGGCGATATGTTAATTTGGGATTTGCCCTTACCTGATGTTACGGCAAACGACATATTAGCGATTTCGTGCACAGGTGCGTATGGCTATTCAATGGCAAATAACTATAATCGTATTCCTCGCCCTGCTATTGTGTTTGTTGAAGACGGTGAAGCGCAGCTTGTTGTAAAACGAGAAACCTATGAAGACTTAGTGAAGCTTGATTTGCCCTATCAGCAAAAAGCAGTCGCACCATTTGAGAATTAATGACAATGTGTGTACAATAGATGAAGTGCGGAAGCGCAATTACGAGTAGTGAGAGGACGGATAAAGATGAAAAAAGGTAGCATCACGTTTGAAAACGGCGAAAAAATCGTTATCGATTTCTTTGAGAACGAGGCACCAGGAACAGTTGAAAACTTTGAAACATTAGCGAAAAAAGGTTTTTATGATGGACTAACATTCCACCGCGTTATCCCTGGTTTCGTTGCACAAGGCGGCGACCCGAACGGTAACGGTACAGGAGGCCCTGGCTACACAATCAAATGTGAAACGGCTGGTAACCCACATAAGCACGTAGCTGGTACATTATCTATGGCCCACGCTGGTAAAGATACAGGCGGCAGCCAATTCTTTATCGTACATGAGCCACAACCACATCTTGATGGCGTTCATACTGTATTCGGACAAGTTGTTGAAGGTCTTGACAGCGTTTATCGCATTAACCAAGGCGACGTTATGCAAGAAGTAAAAGTTTGGGAAGAATAAAATAAACAAAAAAAGTATGCATGAGTGAAAAGCTCTGCATGCTTTTTTTGCATTGGAAGTCGTGAAAATGAGTTTTGTCAAATGATCAAGTCTTCAACGATTAAAAAGAGGAGTATACTCAAAGGGGGAAGTAAGTTGTATAAAAATCTTTGTTTAGCAATGGTTCTGCATGATCCTTATTCGTTTTTGTATGATGAAAGTAGTTTGCATACTTAATTGTTTAAGCAAGCAATATTCTTTTAAAAATGAAAAAGGCAAGTACAGTGTTTCAGTTTCTTGCTATATACAAAGCAATCAGACAGTGAAGGTCATTTAGTTGCACATGATTGAAGCTGAACAGTTTCTTAGGGCGTGAACTAATGAGAAAGTGATTTTTCATGAAGCAATGCTAAAAACGCTTTTACTTGAGGAAGAGAGGCGTTTTTTTCGTTATAATACGTCCATGTATCTCGTCGTAGTTCGTTTCCATTCATATGTAAGCGTGTAAAACGGCATGTCATTTCGTCAAGGTCTTGAGTAGCAATTTCAGGTAAAATACAGGCACCAATGCCGTTTAACATTAGCTGTTTGCAAGTCTCAATTTGGTCGACCTTAATCGTTTGTTTCGGTAAAGGGAACGGTTCAGTAAGAAACCATTTATCAAGTGTTGCATGAAAAGTAGCATCACTTTGGAATTCAATTAAAGTATTCGTGTCTTCATATTGCTTGTTGGCAACATAGTAGAGGTTTTCAGAGAATAATTTCTGTTTTACATCTTCTCCTTCAAGCTCTCCTCGTAAGATGCTTACGTGCACATTGTGGCGTTGAGCATACATAGCAGTGGTGAAGCCAGTTTGTAGGTCAATTTTCACTTGAGGGTATTGCTCCATATAGTTCTTTAAGAGTGGGGGAAGATAGTATTGGGCGATAACAGATGATACAGCGAGAGAAAGGGTACCACGAACATGACCTGTTAACGTATTTAACCGATTCATAAATTCTTTTTCTTCGCGAATACGTGTTTTTGCAAATAGAATTACTTCTTCTCCAACTGGTGTGGGGATGAGTGATTTATGAGTGCGAATAAATAGCGCTTCACCCCATTTTTCTTCAATTTGTTTAAGTCGTTGACTCAATGCTGGTTGTGATAAGTATAGTTGTTTGGCGGCGCCCCGAATCGTACCAGCAGCATCTAAAGCAACAATTAATTCATCATCGTCAAGTCTCATTGCAATCATCCTTTTTACGAATCTATCTTTACATTGTAATCGTTCTCAATCTCTATCACAAGGTTGAATAGACAGAATAAATCAACATTGGCACCAATTACGAAATTATGGTAATCTAAAAAAGAAGTGAATTCACAGTATATGCTCTTGTAGGAATATGCTGAAATTTGTAAGCGCTTTATCTTTAGTATGCATGTTTTACACTACGAGTAACGGAGGGATGAAATGGCAATTGAACAAAGCTACTACCCTGGTCTTGATGGCGTTATTGCAGCAGAAACAGATTTATCATTTCTTGATACAGAACAAGGAGAAATTGTGATTCATGGATACGATTTAATTGAACTATCAAAATCACACGGATACTTAGACATTGTCCACTTGCTTTTGCAAGGCACATTGCCTACGTCAACTGAACGAACGGACTTGGCAAAGCGACTAAGTGATTCGTACGATGTACCAGAAGTGATTCTTGATGTGTTTAAGCTCTTACCTGCTTCGACTCATCCAATGGATGCATTGCGCACAGGTATTTCTGTATTAGCAAGCTATGATCACGACTTGTTAAACCGAGATCCAGAAGTAAATCGAGAAAGAGGGTATCAGTTACTTGCGAAGTTACCAACCATCGTCGCAAATAGCTATCGCGTCCTAGAAGGAAAAGACGTTATGCGTCCAAAAGAATCTCTTTCTTATAGCGCGAATTTCTTGTATATGATTACTGGAAAAGAACCGACGGAACTTGAAGAACGGGTTTTTGATCAGTCACTCGTTCTATATTCTGAACATGAAATGCCAAATTCGACATTTACCGCGCGCGTTATTGCTTCTACATTATCGGATATGTATGGTGCATTAACAGGAGCAGTCGCGTCTCTAAAAGGGCATCTTCATGGTGGGGCAAATGAAGCTGTCATGTATATGCTTCTTGATGCGAATACCCCAGAAGAATTCGAAACACTCCTTGCGAACAAGTTGAAGCAAAAAGAGAAAATTATGGGCTTCGGTCATCGGGTTTACATGAAAAAAATGGATCCTCGGGCTCAAATTATGAAAGAAGCATTGGCTGAGTTATCCGTTGCAGCAGGAGACGACCGCCTTTTGCGGATGTGTGAAGCAGGAGAAGCATTGATAGCAAAGGAAAAAGGGCTTTATCCGAACCTTGATTACTATGCAGCCCCTGTTTATTGGATGCTTGGTATTCCAATTGGCCTATATACACCTATTTTTCTTTCATCCAGAACGGTTGGTTTGAGCGCCCATGTAATTGAACAACATGAGAACAATAAATTATTCCGCCCAAGAGTGAAATATACTGGACCAAGACATACAATCAAATAATAGTGACTATGGAGGGTTACGCTTATGTTAACAACAGATACAAGAAAAACAGATCAATTGCTAGAGGATATTGCAGATTATGTCCTAGATAAAGAAATTACAAGTGAGGAAGCGCTAACGACAGCTGCTCATGTTCTTATTGATACTTTAGGTTGTGGTGTATTGGCACTTCGCTATCCTGAATGTGTCAAAATGCTGGGACCAGTAGTGCCAGGTACAACCGTTCCAAATGGCGTGAAAGTACCAGGAACCTCACATGTATTAGACCCAATTCGTGGTGCGTTTAACATTGGTACGATGATTCGCTGGCTTGATTACAACGACACGTGGCTCGCTGCTGAGTGGGGACATCCTTCAGATAACTTAGGCGGTATTTTAGCAACAGCAGACTATATCAGTCGTACAAATATTGCTGAAGGTAAAGAACCATTAACCGTTAAAGATGTATTAGTTGCGATGGTAAAAGCTCATGAAATTCAAGGGGTGCTCGCTTTAGATAATAGTTTTAATCGAGTTGGCTTAGATCACGTTTTACTTGTTAAAGTGGCTTCTACTGCTGTTGTTGCAGGGATGCTAGGAGGCACAAGAGAAGAAATCATTAATGCTGTTTCTCATGCATGGATTGATAATTCAGCATTGCGAACGTATCGTCATGCACCGAATACAGGCTCAAGAAAATCATGGGCAGCTGGTGATGCAACGAGCAGAGGTGTATTTCTTGCAATGACAGCACTTAAAGGAGAAATGGGATACAAAACAGCACTAACAGCTCCAGGTTGGGGTTTTCAAGATGTGCTGTTCAATAATCAAGAACTAACACTAGCAAGAGACCTTGATGCATATGTAATGGAAAATATTTTATTCAAAGTATCGTATCCAGCAGAATTTCATGCTCAAACAGCTGCAGAATGTGCTGTTACTTTACACGAATCCATTAAAGATCGTTTAGACGAGATTGATCGAATTGAAGTGAGTACACATGAGTCAGCCATTCGGATCATTGATAAAAAAGGACCTCTTTACAATCCAGCTGATCGTGATCATTGTTTACAGTACATTATTGCTATAGGGTTATTGAAAGGTGACATTGTTGCTGACGACTATGAAGATGATATGGCGAATGATCCAAGAGTGGACGCGTTAAGAGAGTTAATGGTTGTTAGTGAAAACAAGCAGTATTCAAAAGACTATTTAGATCCGAACAAGCGCTCAATCGCCAATGCTATTCAGATTTTCTTTAAAGATGGATCATCGACAGATCAAATTGCAGTGGAGTATCCACTTGGTCATCGTTTTAGAAGAGAAGAAGCCGTTCCAGCAATCCAACAAAAATTTACAGACAATCTAGCAACTCATTACGCTAGTAAGCAGCATCAAGCGATTCTAGACATGACGAATGATTATAAAGAACTAGAAAAAGTTCCAGTACCTGCATTTACAGACTTGTTTGCACAGGAATAAAGAAAGGAGCGTGTGAAGATGCCTTGGATTGTTGATCAACCATTGTCACAAAAAGAACTGGCACAACAGTTTCTTAAGCAAGTAAAGGAAAAAGGGATTTTGCAAATTCCCGGCGCTCATGACGCCATGGCAGGTTTAATGGCGAAACAAGCAGGTTTTACAAGCCTCTATCTTTCAGGTGCTGCTTTTACAGCAAGTCTTGGGTTGCCGGATCTTGGAATTGTGAATTCAAAAGAAGTAGCGGATCGGGCTAAAGAAATTATTCGTGCTACAAATCTACCTATTTTAGTTGACATCGACACAGGATTTGGCGGTGTTCTAAATGTAGCGCGTACAGCTGTTGAAATGGTCGAAGCGGGTGTTGCAGCAGTACAAATGGAGGATCAAGATTTGCCGAAAAAATGTGGTCATTTAAACGGCAAGAAGCTTGTTACTACAGAGGAAATGGTGCAAAAGATTGCGGCACTTAAAAAAGCAGCTCCGTCACTCTTGCTCGTTGCGCGGACTGACGCAAGAGGCGTAGAAGGACTGGATGAAGCCATTGACCGGGCCAAAGCTTATGTAGAGGCTGGAGCAGATGCTATTTTTCCAGAAGCGCTTCAAGGCGAGGAAGAGTTTAGAACGTTTGCGAGTGCAATTGAAGCACCACTCCTTGCTAATATGACCGAATTTGGTAAAACACCGTATTACCAAGCCATTGAATTTGAAGATATGGGGTATGATATGGTGATCTATCCCGTGACGTCTTTACGGGTTGCTGCAAAAGCATATGAGCGTGTTTTTCAAGATATACTAGAGAATGGAACACAAAAAGCTAGCCTCGACCATATGCAGAAACGAAGTGAGCTTTACGAAACCATCTCTTATCAAGATTTTGAAGACCTAGATCAATCAGTAGCAAAAACGGTGCTATCAAAACATCAATAAAAAGCATCATCATGCCTGTACTTTTACCAAAGTGCAGGCTCTTCTCTAAAGGAGGGCTAACAGTGAAAATAGGATTTATTGGTCTTGGAAATATGGGAAAACCGATGTCTCTTAATCTGCTAGAATCTGGGTATGACGTAATAGGGTATGATATAAATGAAAGCGCATTACGAACGCTTGAAAAGAATGGCGGAAAAGCCGCTTTGACTGTTGATGATGTTGTTGATTACGCTGAATTAATTTTTACAAGCTTACCCTCTTCTGAAACATGTGAAAATGTATATTTAGGTGAAAATGGTTTGATACGTAAAGTACCTACTGGGCTTGTCTTAGTCGATACGAGCACCGTTTCACCAGAGCTTGAACGTCGAATTGGTGAAGAAGCAGAAAAGCGAGACGTGTCCTTTCTCGCAGCACCAGTTAGTGGGGGCGTTATTGGTGCAGAGAATCGTACGTTAACATTTATGGTTGGTGGACCAAAAGCATTGCTAGAAGAGGTTCACAGTCATTTGGCGATCCTTGGAAGCAATATTTTCCACATAAGCGAGCAATACGATAGTGGTACGAATGCAAAATTGATTAACAATTTATTAATTGGCTTCTATACAGCTGGAGTGGCAGAAGCGTTAAAACTAGCGGAAAAAAGTGGTCTAAACCTTGATTTCCTCTTTAATGTTCTGAATGTTTCGTATGGTCAAAGTCGTATTTATGAGCGAAACTATAAATCTTTTATGGTAGACGACAATTACGAACCTGGCTTTGCGTTAAAACTTTTAAATAAAGATTTACGCTTTGCTATGGATTTAGCAAAAGAGCACGGTCTTGAGTTACCTATTAGTCAGGCACTTGTAGACTTATATGAGGATGCAGAAAAGTCTGGCTTAGGTGAGAAAGATATGTCGGTACTGTTTAAGCGTGTTGGAAATCAAACGATCACTTTTAAAGCAGAAGGGGTGTCAGAAGCATGACGACAACAGTGAAAACGGTAAAAAATTGGATTGATGGTAGTTGGGTAGATTCAAGGGCAACAACGCAAGAGACTGTACCGAATCCAGCGACAGGTGAAACCATTGCGACAGTACCTCTTTCAACAGTAGAAGATGTTCATGATGCAGTGGTAGCGGCAAAGCGTGCGTATGAAGAGTGGAAGGTTGTTCCAGTTCCTGAACGAGCACGTTACATGTTCGTTTATTTAGAAAAATTAAAAGAACATCGAGAAGAATTAGCTCAACTTATAACGAAAGAAAATGGTAAGACAATTAAAGATGCACGTGGTGAAGTACAGCGGGGCATAGAATGTGTGGAGCTTGCAACGTCTACACCGTCCATGATGATGGGGGATGCACTTCCGAATATTGCAGGTGGAATTGACGGGTCAATATGGCGTTATCCATTAGGGGTTGTAGCTGGAATTACGCCATTTAATTTTCCGATGATGGTGCCCTTATGGATGTTCCCATTAGCAATTGCTGCTGGTAATACGTTTGTTTTAAAAACGTCGGAGCGAACGCCACTTTTAGCTGAACGACTTGTTGAAATCATGCACGAGACCGGTTTGCCAAATGGTGTTTTAAATTTAATTCATGGTGGAAAAGACGTCGTTAATGGTTTGCTTGAGCATAGAAATGTGGAAGCCATTTCGTTTGTTGGTTCAGAACCTGTTGCAAGACACGTCTATCAAACAGGTACAGCAAATGGAAAGCGAGTCCAAGCATTAGCAGGGGCAAAAAATCACGCTGTGGTTCTGGCGGATTGTGAGATGGAAAAAACCGTACAAGGTGTTATTGGCGCAGCTTTTGCTTCGAGCGGAGAACGTTGCATGGCTTGTTCCGTTGTTGCAGTTGAAGAGTCGTGTGCGGATCAGTTTATGAGTATATTAACACGTGAAACCGAAAAATTAACCGCTGGAAACGGTAGTAAAGATGAACATTTTGTTGGACCACTCATTCGACAGAGTCACAAAGATCGAGTCGTTCGTTTCATTGAAAAAGGTGTAGAAGAAGGAGCGAACCTTGTTATTGATGGCCGTGATCCAGTCGTTGAAGAGGATGGTTATTATCTTGGTGCAACCCTATTTGACAACGTCACACCAGATATGACCATTTGGCAGGAAGAGCTTTTTGCGCCTGTTTTAAGTGTGGTTCGAGTGAAGGATTTAGACGAAGGGATTGCGCTAACGAATCAATCTCGTTTCGCAAATGGTGCTGTTCTGTATACATCAAGTGGTAGAGCGGCACAGTATTTTAGGAATTCAATTGATGCTGGCATGATTGGTATCAATGTAAATGTACCGGCACCGATGGCATTCTTTTCATTCGCTGGAAATAAAGCATCTTTCTTCGGTGATTTAGGGACAAATGGCAAAGACGGCATTCAATTTTACACGCGGAAAAAAGTTGTAACGGAACGTTGGTTTAACTAACACAAAAAAAGAGTGGTCGATTTTCGACCACTCTTTTTTATTTAACAGCTGCTTTTAAATAATCTTCATAAGAATCTTTATCAATCATGCCTTCCTGCGTTAGCTCAATCACTCGATTTGAGATCGTACGAATGAACTGTTGGTCATGTGAGCTAAAGATCATTGAACCTTTGAAGTTAATGAGTCCATTATTCAGTGCAGTAATGGATTCGAGGTCAAGGTGGTTCGTTGGTTCGTCTAGTAATAAAACGTTAGCACCACTTAACATCATTTTTGAGAGCATGCAACGAACTTTCTCTCCACCAGAAAGAACACTTGCATTCTTTAATACTTCTTCACCAGAGAAAAGCATCCGTCCTAGGAAACCGCGTAGGAACGATTCGCTGTCGTCTTCAGGTGAGAATTGACGTAGCCAGTCAACAAGGTTTAGGTCACAGCCTTCAAAAAATTCTGCGTTGTCTTTCGGGAAATACGATTGACTTGTTGTAATGCCCCACTTGAACGAGCCACTATCGGCTTCTAACTCGCCTGTTAAAATTTTAAATAGCGTTGTTTTGGCAAGATCATTTGAACCAACTAACGCAATTTTATCGTCTTTGCTCATGCGGAACGAAACATTGTTTAACACTTTTTCCCCATCAATGGTTTTTGTTAAACCTTCAACTAACAACAAATCATTCCCGATTTCACGATCAGGGGTGAAATGAATATAGGGGTATTTACGAGATGATGGTTTAATGTCATCAAGTGTAATCTTTTCTAATTGTTTTTTACGGGAAGTGGCTTGCTTTGATTTCGATGCGTTCGCACTAAATCGTGCAACGAAACTTTCAAGCTCTTTAATTTTTTCTTCTTTTTTCTTATTTTGATCTTGTGCCATTTTTAATGCTAATTGACTAGACTCATACCAGAAATCATAGTTTCCAACGTAAAGCTGAATCTTTCCAAAATCAAGATCCGCAATGTGAGTACAAACATTATTTAAGAAATGACGATCGTGGGATACAACAATGACCGTATTTTCAAAGTTAATTAAGAAGTCTTCTAACCATTGAATGGCTTTTAAGTCGAGGCCGTTTGTTGGCTCGTCTAGAAGAAGCACGTCAGGTTGACCAAATAGTGCCTGTGAAAGCAACACTTTTACTTTTTCTGACTCAGATAGTTCTGCAAGTGTTTTATAATGAGCGTCTTCACCAATACCGAGCCCTTTTAAAAGAACAGCAGCATCCGATTCTGCTTCCCAACCGTTTAGTTCAGCAAATTCTCCTTCAAGTTCGGCTGCTTTCATGCCGTCTTCATCAGAGAAATCTTCTTTCATATAAATTGCGTCTTTTTCTTGCATAACTTGGTAGAGACGAGCGTGACCCATAATAACTGTTTGCAGTACTTGCTCATTTTCATATTCAAAGTGATTTTGCTTTAATACAGCCATACGGGATCCTGGTTTCATTGAAACATGACCTTGCTGCGAATCAATCTCTCCAGATAGGATTTTTAGAAAAGTCGATTTACCAGCACCATTTGCGCCAATTAAGCCGTAGCAGTTTCCAGGGTTAAATTGTATATTTACGTCTTCAAATAGTTTACGTCCGCCGAACTGTAAACCGACGTTAGAAACAGTAATCATCGTGTAACCTCCTAAGAGTCGTAACAAATGTTCGATTTTTAATCCACTCTCTAGTTTACCTCCAAAGTGTAGAGGTGTAAACGGCAAAAGATAAATTCTTTCGCCAAATTAGGTTTTTCCTTGCTTACAACAAAAAAAACGCTCGTCCGCATTCTGCGTTAACGAGCGTCTGTTTCATTAGCGAGCATGCATCTCGTTCGGATCTGCGCCTCGACGTTGGTTTCGGTCAAGCTGATTGATTGCGTTCATTTGTTCATCAGTGAGCTCAAAATCGAATACATTGAAATTCTCTTCAATTCGACTTGGTGTGACGGACTTTGGAATGACAATGGTTTCACGTTGAAGGTGCCATCTTAAAACGACTTGAGCAGGTGTTTTTTGATGTGCTTCCGCTATCTGTACAATTACGTCATCCTGCAAGAGCTCTTGTCCTTGGTCAAGAGGGCTCCAAGCTTCCAAATAAATATTGTGCTTTTCACAAAAAGCTCTGAGCTCATTTTGAGCTAGGTATGGATGACATTCAACTTGGTTCAGCACTGGAGGAACATCACATTCATTTAACAAGCGCTCTAAATGCTCAATATGAAAATTACAGACACCGATGGCACGAACGCGACCATCTTTGTATAGTTTTTCTAATGCTTTGTACGTATCAATGTATTGATCAAAGTCGGGTGTTGGCCAGTGGACTAAATACAAGTCTACGTAATCAAGACCAAGCTTCTTTATGCTCGTTTCAAAAGCAGCAAGTGTTTGGTCATACCCTTGATCGGAATTCCATACTTTTGTTGTGATAAAGAGTTTTTCTCGGTCAATAGTCGACTCTGCAATGGCTTTTCCCACGCCTGCTTCATTTTGATAAATCATTGCAGTATCAATTGATGTATAGCCGGTTTCTAGTGCTTTTGAAACGGCTGGTTGTGCCTCTTCATCTTTCACTTTCCATACACCAAATCCAAGTTGCGGCATTCCGACGCCATTGTTTAATGTAACCATTTTCATTTTTATCACTCCTTTTTCAACTTGATTATACGCTAAATGAAGGCTTATGGAAAAGCAGAAGGTTTTAACAAAGTGAAAATCGTTTATACAAAGGGTAGAATGGATGGAGGTGTCTCAATTGAAGAAGATCATGATGACACTTGGAGGAAGTTTTCTCTTAGTGGCTTGTAATACGGTAGACGATGAAGAAATGACTGATATAACAGGTGATGCCTCAGACGATAACGATAGGACTGAAAGCGTCGTAGAAGTAGAAGAGACGGTTATGGCAGAGAATCTTCAAAGTCCATGGACCATCGTAAAGGATGAAAGTCGTTTCTTTATTCCTAAGCGAGAAGGAACCATTTATCGAATAGACGAGAATGAAGAGATTACCGAAGAAACGGTACAACTAAATGAAGAGGTTATTCAGGAAGCGGAGTCTGGTTTACTTGGTATGGTGTTAGATCCCGATTTTACCTCGAATGGCTACGCGTATGCGTATCATTCTTATGAAGGTGCTGGCACAGCGATTGAGAATCGAATTGTGCGACTGGAATGGAATGAAGCTGAAGATGAGTGGACAGAAAACGCGGTTTTGTTAGACGGGATTCCTGGTGCCCCAACGCATAATGGAGGTAGGCTAGCGATTGGACCAGATGGATATTTATATGCCACAACAGGTGATGCGGAAGAAGTAGACTTGGCACAGGATCAAGAGAGCTTGGCAGGGTCTATTTTACGTATGGAGTTAGATGGTGCTATTCCTGAAGACAATCCGTTTGATGGTTCACTTGTCTATTCATATGGCCATCGAAATCCGCAAGGGCTAACATGGTTACAGGATGGGACAATGTATAGTTCGGAACACGGAGCTTCGGGTCATGATGAACTTAACGTTATTGAAGCCGGCAATAATTACGGTTGGCCTGTGATTGAAGGCGATGAAGAAGAAGAAGGAATGGAGACACCTATTATCCATTCTGGCCAAGATACGTGGGCGCCTTCAGGAATCACAACAGATGAAGACGTGATTTATACGGCAGGTTTGAGAGGGGAAGCTGTTTATTTGTTTAACCCTGAAGAACCAACAGAATGGACAGAATATGTATCAGATTATGGTCGTGTTCGAGATGTGATGATTGAAGGAAACGATCTTTATTTTATCACGAATAATACTGACGGTAGAGGAAATCCAGAAAGTGAAGATGATCGTCTCATTCACATGGAATTAAATTAAGAATTGGCTTAAATCGTTTTGAGCGCATATGTTACACTAGGAATGAGAAGAATAAATGAGGTGACAATAATGGAAGAATTAAAAACCGTTCAAGAGTGGGAAACGTTTAAAGAGAAAGCTACTGAACAAACCGTATTAGTTTTTAAACATAGCACACAGTGTCCTGTCAGTGCAGAGGCGTTTGAGGAATTTCAAGCGTTTACAAGCGATAACCCTACTTATGCAACGGCGTTTGTAAAAGTAATTGAATCACGACCTGTTTCAAACCAAATTGCGGAGGATTTAGACACCGTTCATAAATCTCCTCAGCTGTTTGTATTAAAAAATGGCCAAGTTCATTGGACTGAATCTCACTGGAACATTAAGAACAAGGCGATTGCAGAACAAGTCTGATTAAACGAAAACGAACGATTCTGCGCTTGCGCTATCGTTCGTTTTTTTGTTTTGCTTGTTGATCTTGCTTAAAAATGCAGCGATAAGTAAATAAAACAAGTAGTATAACGAGAATGGATGCGCTACGCTGTATGATTTCAAACCAAGTCACTATCATCACCTCATACGATTACTATTCTCAACGTATCTATTGTTTATACGTGAAATGCCTAAAAGAAGAAGGCTTCTCTATTAATAAAAAGCAACTAGTACATTACTCTATTTTTATAGCCTTCAGGCAAACAAACAAGAATGTCATGCGGGCATTGCATAACGTAGAAGCATGGAGGTGATTCTGTGAATCTAGCAGTTTATGCGATAAGCTTGTTTGTATCAATCTTAGTCGGTTTAACAAGCGTATTTGGAGCAGTGTTCTCGCTGCTTTCTGGATTGGGAAGTGCTTATTTTTTATCGTGGCTAGGTGTAGCTGCTTTTTCTTTTCTAGTGATTTATGTTATTGAGTTAAGTGCGCGTGTAGCAGCCATTGAAGCAAGACTTGATGAAGAGGAAGAGGAATAGAGAGTAAGAAGATTTTCACTACTATACTGAATGGGCGGTTGTGGATTTACCGCCCATTTGGCTTAGCTATGTGCTTAAGATAAACTATCTAAACATGTCTGTAGGATTATAATGTGGAAAATAAGAGAGGTTTATGAGTAGAATTACATAGTTGATTTATTTATATGTATGTCGCGTCTCACTAACTCTTTTTCTAAAATAGCAAGAAAATCTTCTTCTAATTGAATTTGTTTTGCTTTGTTATACGCTTCTAGTAATACGGAATCAGACAATTGTTCAATCATTCATAACGCTCCTTCTACATATAAATCGTTTCTATAACGTTCCCGTACCCATATAAAAATAGATATAAACAAAAAAAATACGACAAAAACCTAGTTTACTTAAAAACTAGGTTCGTCACCGCACCATTGAATTTTTCCGTTTTTTTCCTCTTTATTAAGCGTAATAGAGAAAGAATGTTTTTTATAGAAGTGAGTAAGTCGGTCAACGTGATCCCAGTCGCGTTGAACAATATGTCCTTGTATATCACAGTTTTCTTTCCACGCAATCTCTTTGAGATAATGCATACAGATAGAGCCATAACCTCTGCATGGCTCTCCTTTTATATCATCAATAAAAAGCGTATTGGCCTTTTTGTATTCGGCTTCTAAAACGAAATCCCATTTACCGTCGTAAGGTTGACTGCAATCATTGATCATCACTTGAAACGCATCATTGTAATAAGACTTTGAGACAATGACCCATTCTTCTTCATCTATTTGCTCAATGCCTATAACTTCCTTCTTGTCTTCTTTTGCAATTTCTTTCACCTGTTGTTGCATACGAATTAATTGAATATCTCGTTTATCTGCCTTTGGTAGAGTAGAGACTGACATCTAAACACTCCTTCTCGTCCTTAGGAAATCCGTGATCCATTATAGAAGAAGCGAACGTAATTTGCAATGGAAATGAATAGAAGAAAAAAATCAATGCTGAGCACAACGTGCAAGCATTGATTGTAAGTGCTTTATAGAAGACTAACTTGAGAACGCTCGAATGAAGAAATGGCTGGTAACGACTCGATGTCGCATTTAATGGCTGAAAGCTCTTTTGATAACAGTGTCATTTCTTTGCCTGTAGCTAGCTTCTTTTTCACACGATTAAAACGGGGGTCGAGATCATCTAGTTGATGAAACAACAGTTCAAGTGTGGTGTATGCTTGGATAAGAGGCAAAGCGGTTTTTTCACCTACACCAGGGCATCCGGGTATATTATCACTTGAATCACCAAGCAAGGCTTTAACATCAACCCATTGTTCAGGTTTCACTTCGTATGTTTGGATAAATCGTTCATAATCCATTACAATGTCTTGTTTTTTAGCAGCAATGATTTGAGATACTTGCTTATCAATTAGTTGAAACAAGTCTTTATCATTTGAATAAATATAAGCAGGTGCTTGGGGGGTTTCCTCTGTCCATTTTTTACTAATACTTCCCATTAAGTCGTCTGCCTCATACGGTGAAAGTGTTAATTGTGCAATGGATAAGGAATCCAACTCTTTCTTTACTAATTCATATTGCTGAATGAGCGGTTCTGGTAATTCATTTCTCGTTTGTTTATAAGGTGGATAGAGTTGACGCCTAAAGGTTTCTTCTCGCGGAATATCCCATGTTACAACACAATGAGTAGCATTGTATTGGCTTAGTAATGAATGAAGCTTTCTTAAGAAGACATTCATTCCATTAACGGGTATGCCGTTTTCGTTTTTTTCTAATGATTCGACAGGTCGATTGTAACTTGTGGCAAAATAGGCTCGGCTAAGTAAGTTAAAGCCATCAATAATGAGTAGGCATTTCTCTGTCATGAAGAGTGACTCGCTTTAAGTGGATAGGTCCAGAATCGCTCAATGGTTAAACGTTCTACCGCTTCTTTGTTCCCTTCGTGGTAGGCCTTCTCTAAGCTCGGTAATGTCCAAGCAAGCTGAGAGGCATGAGCACGCAGTGTATCCAGTTTTATTTGAGCGTAGGGACGAACATCATTCAAAATATCCGGTTTCCCAATCGCTTCCTCATGCCCATTTGAAAAGGCAATGGCATGGAATGTTGGTCGATCTTTCTCAGGCAACGATTCCAACGCCGCAACTACTGCCTCTCCAGTAGCATCGTGGTCAGGATGAACGGCATAGCCAGGGTAAAACGAAATGATAAGGGTTGGCTTTAATTCTGTTATCAAGTCTAAAATATCTTGTTTGAGTTTACCGGGTGCTTCGAATTCAATCGTTTTGTCGCGATAACCAAGCATTCTTAAATCAGAAATTCCCATCTCTATTGCGGCTTGTTGCAATTCTTGTTTCCGAATGTCGGGCAGTGATTCTCTTGTAGTAAAAGGCGGATTTCCTAAATTACGTCCCATCTCTCCTAATGTAAGACATGCATAAGTGACAGGGATGTCATGGCGAATGTAATTGGCAATTGTTCCAGAAACGCCGAATGCCTCATCATCAGGATGAGGAAAAACAACGAGTACATGACTTTGTTTGTTCATAATAGTTCACTCCTAATGAATTTTAGCGGAAAGGGGTTTTCGATAGCTCCATAGCGATAGCTAACTTTCCGTCTTGTCCGTGACCAGCAAGCAACAGTCTACCTTCGTCATCGAGTTCAAAATGAGTTAAGCCTTCTCCATAAACCCAGCCAATATCAAGTTTTAAGCCAACACGATAGGGGCCATCACCAGCAATTTTTCCATTTTCATACGTGATTTTTGCGTTTCGAATATAGGCGCTCGCCGAGAAGAAAGATTCATCAAAGTGAGAAGCGTAAGCACCATTTGTTGTTTCTAAATGTAAGTAAACCTCTTGTGTTGCAAATTCGTTTATATGCAGTTGGACGGTTTCTTTATTTATTCGTTCCATAAGTAGCCTCCATAGTAAAGTAACAGCGACATGCTATCGTTCATTATAATCCCATCACGCTTTTGCTTCAACGAAGGTGACTTAAAAGTGTTGAATAAATGTTATAAAAAGAATTTCATATTGATAAATGGTATACTAGCGGTAACGTATGCGTTGTAGGAGGCATGAAGAACATGTTGGAAGAGGTTGCTAAACAAGCGGAACTATTAGTAAAGGTTTTAGACTATACACGAGTAGGGATTTTAATTACAGACCCAGATCTAGAGGACAATCCTATTGTCTATGTAAGTGAGGGTTTTACGAAAATGACTGGTTATGAAGTAGAAGAAGTTTTGGGAACGAACTGCCGTTTCTTACAAGGCGAAGACACTGATCGTAACAAGATTGATTTACTGCGTGAAGCGATTAAAGATAGAAAACCAGTCTTAATTGAAGTAGCCAATTATACGAAAGACGGAACGTTATTCTGGAATGAACTAACGATTGATCCAGTTTATATAGAAGACCAAGACAAGCTTTATTTTGTAGGTGTGCAAAGGGATATTACGGAACAAGTTATGGCTAAAAAAGAATATGAGCGTTCCGTACAACGGATTCAGTCTATTTCAACACCTATTGTACCATTATTGGATGGATTAGCAGTTCTTCCTCTTATCGGCGAGATGAATAAAGAACGATTTGATCTAATGTTTGATACGGTCACACAAGAAACCGTTCGCTTAGGCATAAAAAAACTCGTCATTGATCTATCTGGACTAACGCATTATGATGCATTTGTTGTTGAAGGAATTTTTCAATTGAGAGATGTTTTAAAGCTTATTGGAGCTGAACTTGTTTTATGTGGAATGGCGCCTGGTCTGGCCATTCAATCGGTTCTCAAAGGAGGAAACCAATTGGAAACCATTCAAACAGCTAGCTCAGTTAAGCAAATATTAAAAGAAGCGTTTGAGCAATTTGAGTAACGACTCTTTTAACTATGATGAAGAGCCGCCGTTAAGTGATTTTTTAGAGGATGAACCGAAAAAGGAAAAGAAAGGGAGAAGGCGTTTCTTTCAAATAATGGCTTTGTTAGTCGCCTTAGCATTATTTGTTCAAACAGTATCCTTTTTGTTTGAACACTATTCTTTAAACGCTTGGCAATTTATACAAGAAAGCGATTCTCTATTTAAGGATGAAGCAATTGAAGCTTGGCAAAGCAGCGTGGTCGTCGTTGAAACCAATTCAGGTCACGGAACGGGTTTTTTTGTGAGTGAAAAAGGTGAGGTGTTAACGAATCATCATGTTAGTGACGAGCAAGGTCCCTTATGGGTTGTGACGGCAGATGGGAAAAGATATTCAGCACAATCAATAAAACACGACACTGAAAAAGATCTCGCACTCGTTCGTGTTGACGCTGAAAATGAATCGTTTCAACCGTTAAGGCTTGCTGAACCAACATCCTTTTTAAATGAACGGGTGATTGTCATCGGTCATCCGCAGACTCACTCCTTTATTGCAAATGAAGGGCACGTGTCTGAAGAAATAGGCAGTTACCAACGATTGTCGATAACCAATGATGTCTATCCTGGGCATAGCGGTTCGCCAGTTCTCTCTCAAGAAGGAGAAGTCATTGGTATCATTTATGCTCGCTCTTTAGAGGAGAGAACTCATGGAGAAGGACTTGCTATCCCAATTCAGCAAGTCCTCCCATTTCTTGATCATTGAACTTTAACGTCTGTGCCTTTATTTTTAGCTATTTCTTTTGCACGCTGAACAGCTTCTTTTTTTGTCTTATATACGTGGCTAGGTTTTTGTGCACCTTCCGCTTGTACAGCCCAGCCATCCGTTCGTTCTTTAACAAGCTGGTTGCGTTCATTTAACGTTGGAGAGGATTGTTTTTCCCTGTTTTTGGATGGTTTCATTTGACCGTGTTTGTAAAACTGTTCAATATCTTTCTTCGGTGTATCCTCGTACCAGCTTTTTGCCTGTGAAATTGCGATGGGTATAGCGTCATGCTCTTTATATCCGTCGTCTAGCATGGCATTTCCAATTTCGATTGCTTTTTTCTTAATAGGTGCTTCTAACTGTTTAAAAGCAGATGGGTATTGTTTCATGTCCCAAGGCATTTTCTTCACACTCCTTTTAGTGATCATAGCCGAGGATGGAGAGGATCAAACATCATTCGATCATTTTTTTCTTAACAGTAGATGGATGTTTGTAAAACGAAGTTGCTAATAGAGTAGAAAAGGGGGGTACAGGAGTGGATTTATTAAACACGACGTCAGCTGTTGAAAGAGAGAGACGATTGTTAAAGCTGATAAAACCGTTTCATAAAATAGGTGCGCAGCATGATCGAACGCAAACGGTACCGATTGAAAACATACAAGTTTTGCGAGACTCTGGCTATGCTGCTTTAGCGGTAGAGAGAGAATTTGGTGGCTTAGAAGTACCGCTATCGGAATGGCTTCGTCTCCAAGAGCTGATTGCTAGAGAAGATGGTCCGACGGCCCTAAGCATAGGCTGGCATATGGGAACGATGTATCAAGAAGCGCAAGAAAAAAGCTGGCCGAAAAGCCATCGTCTGCACGTTCTTAAAGCTGTTGTGAACAAGGGCATGCTATTAAATACTGCCGCAACTGAAAAAGCTACAGGAAGCCCAACGAGAGGCGGCGTTTTTCAAACATCAGCTAAGAAAACGACTGAAGGCTGGATGATCAATGGTGAAAAAACGTTCTACACACTTGCTGAGCATCTGGATTATTATCTTGTACTTGCAACCATCGAAGAGGATGGAACAACAGGGTTATTTCTCATAGAAAAAGGCACAGAGGGTGTAAGAGTCAATCCAACTTGGGATATGATGGCAATGGGCTCAACAGGAAGTCACGATTTAGTATTGGATCGTGTGAAGGTGCGAGAAGATGCGCTTTTAAAAGTCCAAATGCGGCAGGAGTTGCCCCAAGCATGGCTGTTGCACATTCCGGCATGCTACCTAGGCATTGGTTACGCAGCCATTCAAGAGGCTGCTACGTACGCACGTACGTATGCACCAAATAGTATAGGGAAGCCAATTGCGACGATTCCAACTGTTCGCCAACGATTAGGTGAAGCAATGCTACTTTACCAACAAAGTCAAAGCATTCTCTATGGTGTTTCAAAGCAGTGGGATGAAGCATCTAAAGACGAACGAAAAACGATGCGTTTGCCTTTTATGATGACGAAGAAAAGTGTTGTTCAACATGCGATTAACATGGTAGATCTTTCGATGAAAGTAGTTGGCGCACAAAGTTTAGCCCATGCCTCACCGCTTTCAAGGTACTATCGCAATGTTCGTGCTGGCTTACACAATCCACCAATGGACGATCAAACAATTGAGTTTGCTGCAAAGACATTATTAAATGAGTAAAAGGAGAATTTAACATGTACGTTGTTCATTCTACTTTCAAAGCACCAGATAATAAGGCAGATGAAGTCATTGCTATCTACCGCAATCGTTCTAGAAAAGTGGATACTGCTAAGGGGTTTGTTTCCTTCCGTCTGCTACAGCATCATAAGCGACAAGGAGAGCTAACGGTAGAGCTGCAATTTGAAACGAAAGAAGATTATCTTCAATGGGTGCGGAGTCAAGAGTTTAAAGATATTCATGATTTGGAAAAGAAATACCCAGATCAAGAGCTAGCTAGCATTGTTCCAACAGTGCGTCAGTTTGAGGTGATTATCAATGAATGAGCGCCTGCCTCACTATTATGAGCCGATCGTTCAAACGATTGCACAATCTATTTATGATGATTTTCCAAGCTTAGTGGAGCGCTATGGTGAAAAGGGATGGAAGCATACGCTTGAAGACAATGAACATCATTTTCGTCATTTAGAAGCAGCGTATGCGATTCGTGATGCGCAAGTGTTTATTGATTATGCTAGATGGTTAAATGGTATTTTAACCAAACACGGCATGACGACGTACTTACTCATAGATAATTTTGAGCGGATTCCAGCTGCTATAGAAAAGCAACTAGGTCAAGATAAAGAGCAACAGTTCACTAACTATATTTCAGCCGCAGTTCAAGCCTTAAAAGCGACTGATGAATACGGTAAAAAGGAACGAGTTCCTTTTCAAGAGTAAGCAAAGCAACAACAAACGGAACGCAGTGCAATAGAAAATGGACTAGGTGTGTTTCGCAACGAAACGAGCTTTTTTAAAAAGAAATAAAGTATTCTTGGTAATTGGCGTGCTCTATACGGGCATGCTTTTTTTGGTTTATAGAGATAGAATAGTTCGAAAAATTAAACATGAATGAGTTGACTGAATAATCACACCGAAGTATAATCCTCTATAAGTAATGTATCTATTCTTAATTAACAAAAAAGTTAACTATAAGGAGTGTGCATATGGGAACAAAAAAAGCCAACATGACAATCGATCCTTCATTTGTTGTAGGGAAGATTGATCCAAGGATTTATGGCTCATTTATTGAACATTTAGGTCGTGCTGTATACGGAGGTGTTTATGAGCCTGATCATGCCTCTGCAACGAAAGAAGGCTTTCGCCAGGATGTATTGGATTTAGTAAAAGAATTAAATGTACCGATTGTCAGGTATCCAGGTGGAAATATGGTTTCAGGCTACAACTGGGAAGACGGTGTTGGACCACTTGAAAATCGACCAAAAAAGCTGGAGCTTGCCTGGCGTGTGCTTGAGCCGAATTATGTAGGTACGAATGAATTCGCCACGTGGGCAAAGCAAGCTAATGCTGAGGTTATGATGGCTGTAAATCTTGGAACACGAGGCGTTGATGCCGCACGTAATTTGCTTGAATATTGCAATCATCCTGAAGGAAGTTATTACAGTGATCTCCGTATAAGTCATGGATACAAGCAACCTCACGCAATTAAAACATGGTGTTTAGGAAACGAAATGGATGGACCTTGGCAAATTGGTCATAAAACAGCAGAAGAGTATGGTAGGCTCGCAAATGAAACAGCAAAGGCAATGAGACTGGTTGATCCGTCAATTGAATTGGTTGCATGTGGTAGCTCAAATGTCGATATGCCAACGTTCCCGGAGTGGGAAGCAACAACCCTTGCACATACGTACGAAGAAGTCGACTATATTTCTTTACATCAATATTATGGTAATCCAACTGACGATTCCGCCAGTTACCTAGCAAAAACCCTGGAAATGGATCGCTTTATTGAAACGGTTATTGCTACATGTGACTATATAAAAGCGAAGAAGCGTAGCAAAAAAACAATGTATCTCAGCTTTGATGAATGGAATGTTTGGTACCATTCACGTGAGGCAGACAGCAAAATGGAACCTTGGTCAGTCGCTCCGCCACAGTTGGAAGATGTCTACAATTTTGAAGACGCATTGTTAGTAGGTTCAATGTTAATGAGCTTTTTAAAACGGGCAGATCGAGTCAAAATGGCTTGCTTGGCTCAGCTCGTCAATGTTATCGCGCCCATTATGACAGAAAACGGCGGACCGGCATGGCGTCAAACCATTTTTTATCCATACATGCATGTATCTGTATTTGGCAGAGGTGTTTCCCTTCAGCCAGTTGTGAAGACGCCATATTATGATACAAAAGCGTATACGGATGTTCCGCAGCTTGATACAGCCGTTGTGTATAACGAAGAGAGTGACCAACTAACCATTTTTGGCTTGAACCGCCAGTTAGAGGATGCTCTAACTGTGACGATTGATATTCGCGGATTTGAATCCTATCAGATTAAAGAGCATATTGTACTTGAAAACAATGATGTAAAAGCAGTCAATACGAAAGATGATGATCGAGTGAAGCCTCATACGAACGGAAACGCTAAAGTTGATCAAGGCAAGGTCACCGCTCATTTCTCTTCTGCTTCGTGGCATGTGATACGTCTAGAAAAAAGGTCATAAGTAGCAGCTCGTTCGCATTTCTTTAATTGTAAGCGCTATCTTTTTTAAATGATGAAGAAAAGAGGTCGTTTCAATGAAGCATTCCAAGTACTGGATCGGTGCAGCATGTGCGGTTGTCCTGTTGAGCGGGTGTACACGCTCAGCAGACACAATGGCAGATGGAAGAATGAAGCTGGATTATTGGGTGTTCCTGTCAGGCGGGGATTTGTCCTACATGGAAGCGATTGTTGACGAGTATAACAGCAGTCAAGATGAAGTCTATGTTGACATCATCTTACAGGATTGGGATGACTATTACACCAAGATTGTGACGAGCGTAGCAGCTGATCGTGGACCGGATATTGGCATTTCCCATGCGGCTTCCTTGCCACAGTTAATGAATCAAGGACTGTTGCAGCCGGTTGAGGATATGATGACGGGAGCTGGGTTAGATTTTAATCGATTCCCTGAAAATATTCGTGATGCCGTTGAAGTAGAGGATGAACTCTATGCTGTTCCAATTGATACGCACCCGTTTATACTCTATATCAACACGGATCTAGCAGAAGAAGCGGGCTTGCTAAATGAGCAAGGACTGCCGGAGATCGATTCGACTCCGACGGGGTTAACGGATTATTTTGCAGCAGCAAAAGAAGCGCTGCCTGATAAGACGCCACTAGCCATATCTACAGGTGGTGTTGATACGTATCGATGGTGGTGGACAGTCTACTTCCAAATGGGGGGAACACCAATCTTCTCAGATGATTTGCGTGAACCGGAAATTACGTTAGATCGAGACATAGCGATTCAAGCTGCGGAATACATTCATAATTTCTTCGGAGATGTTATCCCGATGCATATTGGTGATTTCTATGAAACCTTTCAGGCTGGAAACGCCGTTGGAATGATGACTGGTGTATGGGCAACGGGCATCTGGGAAGCTGCCGATCTAAATTTTACGGCGATGCCGATTCCGCAATCATTTGATGTTGAAGCTGCCCAAGGTGACGCACATACCTTGATTGTTCCGATTAAAGAAGAACAATCTTCTGAGCGAAAAGAAGCGATTGCTGAGTTTATTGCGTTCGTTAGCGATGAAGGGGCTGAGTGGGCGAAGGCAGGTCATATACCTGCTCGAACCGATGTGGTAGAGTCACCTGAATTCCAAGACCAGCCGTTCCGTGCAGATTATGCCGAGGTCGCATCAAAGGTTGTGTTTACAAACAAAACCATTTATCAAAATCCTGCTGAAACGGACATGATTCGTGCGCTAGATGAGATTATGAGCAATCGCCTTACGCCAGAAGCTGGAATTGATCAAATGCTAAAGGCTCTTGCTGTGACGACAAGACAATAAGCTGTAGCAAGTACCCGCTGAGGAGGGCATGACATGAAAAAGTTAACGTGGAAAGACGATCTTCGTCCCGTTCCGTTTTTGCTTGCTTTCTTTGTTGCTTATGTGCTTTTTACGATTTACCCAATCTTTAAAGGAATGCAGATGAGCTTCTTTAATTGGACGTTGATTGAACAGCAAGAGTTTATTGGTCTCACCCATTACATCAATGTGTTAAGTGATCCAAACTTCTGGGAAGCGTTTGGCAACACCTCCTTATTCGTTCTGTTATCAACGCCGACAATGGTCATTCTTGCTTTAGGGCTAGCGTTGATGGCGAATTTAAATACGCGGTTGCAAACCTTTTTAAGAGGCTCCTTCTTTATCCCGAGCATTTTGAGCGTATCGGTTATCTCGTTTGTCGCGATCTTCATGCTTCAGCCTTACACTGGCGTTGTCAATAATCTCTTGCAGGCCGTCGGTCTCAATGCTGAACCGTTTTGGCTAGCAACACCTTCACTTGCTTGGGTCAGTATTATCGCTGTCACGCTTTGGTGGACGGTCGGCTTTAATATGATTTTATTTTTAACGGCGCTCCAAGGGATTCCTGATGAACTATATGAAGCTGCTGAAGTTGACGGGGCAACAAGACAGCAGATGTTTTGGCAGATTACACTGCCACAGCTTCTGCCAATTGGTCGCTTAATTTTATTGCTCCAGGTTCTCGCTTCGTTTAAAGTTTTTGCACAAATTCTTTTGATTACCGATGGAGGACCCGGGACAACAACACGGCCAATCATCTTGTACATCTATGAAATGGGCTTCCAACGTTATGATCTAGGATACGCAGCAGCGATGTCTTATCTGTTGTTTATGGTGTTGTTGGTGCTGTCTGTTATTCAATTGCGCTTAGGCGGAAAAGAGGGGAGAATGCTATGAGCCAGTCTGTGCTTACAACAAAACGTGATCCGTTTCGCTGGTTAAAGGTGTCTATTGCTTTTCTGTCTGCGCTTGCCTTCTTATTCCCTATCGTTTGGATGTTTTTTGTGTCAATGAAGCCAGAGGGAACGGCAGCAAGCTCAGCCATTGATTGGTTTTTGCCACCTTATACATTTAGCAACTACGTCAACATCATCGCCGGGAGTGACGTGTTTTTATGGATTTGGAACAGCTTCTTTGTTGGCGCGGTCACGACCTTACTGACGCTTGTATTAACATCAATGGCAGCATTCGCTTTTTCGAAAATGCGCTTTCGCTATCGAAAAGCACTTTATCTATTCTTTCTTGCTGGGCTAATGGTGCCGGGAGAAGCAATGATTATCCCCCTTTATGAAATAGTCGGATCAATGGGTTTGCTTGATACGTATGCGGGCTTAATTCTTCCTGGTATTGCTGCTCCTCTAGGTGTCATTATCTTAAAGAGCTTCTTTGACGGAGTTCCAAACGAGCTAATTGAAAGTGCTAGGCTAGATGGCTGTAGCGATTTTCGCCTATATTGGAGTATTGTATTGCCCCTTGCAAAAGCAGCGGTGGCGGCAGTAGGAATTTTAACCTTTATCGGTTCATGGAACAATTTTCTCTGGCCATATTTAGCGATTATTTCTGAGGCTCTTTACACGCTACCAGTCGGTATACCAATGTTTAACTCAAATTATTCAGAAACGTATATTTTGCCGATGACTGTTAACGCCATTGCATCACTACCTGTCATTATTGCATTCCTCTTTTTTGAGAAGCAGATTGTAAAAGGGGTAAGTTTCTCAGGAATAAAAGGGTGAAATCAAAGAAAGAGGGTGATGGTTTATGGAGGATGGTGGTTTAAGAGGAATTGCCTTGCGTATTTGCGACTGGATTGTGCGCTTAGCTTATGTAAATGGTCTCTGGCTTGGTTTTTCCTTACTAGGTGGCGTGATTTTAGGTTTTTTTCCAGCGCTGCGAGCGATGTTTGTGGTCATGAGAAAATGGTGCATGAATGAGGAAGATTTTTCACTTATTCCTTTGTTTTTCACAGAATGGAAGCGCTTTTTTTGGCAGGCGAACAAACTTGGCTACACGGTTTTAAGCATAGGAGCTGTTCTTGTTCTCGATTATGTTATCGTAATGCAGCTGGCGTTTACCGGCTCTCAAGCAGTAGCGGCATTTTTTATTTTGTGCCTAATTGTGTACGGATTAATGTTGCTGTTTATCGGTCCTGCTTTCGTCCATTACCCTAGACAATCGCTCTATCCATTTTTAAAAAATGTCATGCTGTACGCCGTCGCTTCGCTGTCATATGCGCTTATAATGGGACTTTTTTTAAGCGTATGTTTGATTTTATTCATACTTGTTCCACCAGCAGCAGTATGCTTTGGTGGTAGTCTATTCGCTTGGATTACAACACACGTGAGCTTACGCGCATTTGAACGTACAAATCAATTAATCGATACAACGGAGGAGGCTGAAACAATATGACAAACAGTGTAAGAGCTACAATTGATTTAGAGAAAGCTGGAGCTGAGATTAATCCGGCTATTTACGGGCATTTTGCTGAGCATTTGGGGAGATGTATATACGAGGGGATTTGGGTTGGAGAAGGCTCTCCTATTCCGAATAAAAAGGGACTGCGAACGGATGTATTAACAGCGTTGAAAGAACTAAAAATCCCGGTTTTACGCTGGCCGGGAGGGTGTTTTGCTGATGAGTATCATTGGAAAGATGGCATTGGTCCCTATGCCAAAAGAAAGAAAATGGTCAATACCCATTGGGGCGGAACAGTGGAAACGAACGAATTTGGCACGCATGAATTTATGCTGTTATGTGAAGAGATTGGAGCAGCCCCTTATATTAATGGAAATGTTGGTAGCGGCGAAGTGCTTGAGATGCAGGAATGGGTGGAATACATAACTGCTTCAGCGGGAAGCCCGATGGCAGACGAGCGGGCAAAGAATGGCCGAGCTGAACCGTGGGAGCTCTCTTACTTCGGTGTCGGTAATGAAAGCTGGGGTTGTGGTGGTCAGATGCGTCCAGAGTATTATGCTGATTTATTCAGACGTTATCAAACCTATGTGCGAAAATACGGTGATTACTCAATTTATAAAATTGCCTGTGGTGCAAATGTCGATGATTACAACTGGACAGAGGTGTTAATGAAACAAGCAGCAGCGTACATGGACGGACTGACTTTACACTATTATACGGTGCCTGGCACATGGCAGAACAAAGGAGCTGCCACAGGATTCAGTGAAGAAGAATGGGATGAGACGATTCAGAAAGCACTACATATGGACGAATTAATTACAAAACATAGCGCGATAATGGACGAATACGATTCAGAAAAACGTGTTGGTTTAATCGTAGACGAGTGGGGCACTTGGTACGATGTGGAACCGGGAACAAATCCGGGTTTCTTGTTCCAGCAAAACAGTATTCGCGATGCGCTTGTTGCAGGTGTGACCTTGAATATTTTTAATCACCATGCAGACCGTGTCCATATGGCTAATTTAGCACAAACGATAAACGTGCTTCAGTCGATTGTTTTAACAGAAGGCGACAAGATGCTTAAAACGCCTACTTACCATGTGTTTGATCTTTATAAAGTCCATCAAGGTGGAAAGGTCATACCTATTGAGCTAATCGGGGAAGGATTACATCTATCGGCATCTTCTGATCACTTAGGCAAGACACATATTAGTGTCTGTAATCTCTCTCAATGGGATTCTGTGTCGCTAGAACTAGCCATTAATGGAGAGGTAGATTTAGGACAGCAGTGGCAAGCAACGATTTTAACCGGTGACAGACGAGATGCTCATAATACGTTTGAACAGCCTGATCGAGTCAGTCCTGAACCGTTTACAGACTTTCAGATGGAAAATAATCAGCTTTTTGCAGCAATGCCACCCATGTCAGTTGCTATCTTTTCACTCGTATGAGCTGCCATAGATGCCCAGAAAAACGGGGTAAAACCGAGATCCAGCAGCAAATTGCTGAACAAATAGCACTTGAAACCAATGTAGTGAGTGAGGAAGTAGCCGCAAGTCGATTAGCGATCTGTGAAAGCTGTGAGCAGTTGATTGATGACGAAACATGTGGGTTGTGCGGATGTTACATTCATTTTCGAGCAAGGTTGGCAGGTAAAAATTGTCCTGCAAACAAGGGCTTGTAATGCGCTAGGGTTGTTGCGTCTAGGTCCATTCATTATACTGAGACTAATGAGCAGATAGTAGAGAATGGGTGGAGAAATGGAATTAGAATTAGATTTAACAGAACAATCGCTTCCTGTCTATGAAGCGCTAGCAAGTCGAGTGCGCTTAAACGTATTATGTCTGCTGGCGGAACGAGCAATGAATATTCGTGAGCTCGCTGAATCACAGCAAGTGAGTAGCGCAATTATGACGAAACATGTACAAAAACTAGAAAAAGCAGGATTAATTCAAACCGAGCAAATGCGCGGAAGAGCTGGCATGCAGAAGGTGTGTAAACTTCGGGTGAAACATGCAGGGATCCTATTTCCAGAGGGCGGCGCCTCTGTCCGTTCTTATCATGAAAGCCATGTATCCGTTGGTCACTTCACTGATTTTCAAGTAGAACCAACATGTGGACTAGCGACTGGTGAAGCGATTATTGGGGAGTTTGACGAGCCGAGGTATTTCCTTGACCCAATGAGGGTAAATGCACAAATCTTGTGGTTTTATAAAGGATTTGTTGAATACAAGCTGTCTAACTTTATACATGCTGGGGAAAATCCAAAAGAGTTACAAATCTCATTAGAGCTGTCGTCAGAGGCACCTTTTACGAATGAAAATTGGCCGTCTGATATTTCGTTTTATTTAAATGAGACAAATCTCGGTCAATGGAGAAGCCCTGGAGATTTTGGCGACCAACCAGGTAAGTATACACCCGCATGGTGGCCGCGGACAATTAATCAATATGGTTTATTGAAAGTGATCCGAATCACTGAAGCAGGGACCTTTATTGATGGCAAACAGCTGTCAAGGGTGACAATTAATGATGTGGCTATCCGTAACAAAGTATGGACATTTAAAGTGGCGGTAGAGGACGGCGGAAAAATTGGTGGCGTCACTTTATTTGGTTCCTCATTTGGCAACTACAATCAAGACATGGTTTTTCGTTTGTACTATGAGTAACAAGTCGTAGCGGAGGCGTTTTGCCTCCGCTTAAACTGAAAGGAGTTCAGATGAGTTTTTATGACAATGACCTAAGAAGCGAGCCTTATTATCCAGTCGTGAAATTCTATTACTACAAAGAGTGGAGTCAATTCGAAATGAAGCCTCACGCACATGAAGCAATTGAATTGATGCATGTGCTATCAGGCAGTTGTAAAGTTGAAACAAAAACCGATAGCTATCAGCTTAAAAAAGGACAAATCATTTTCTTAGATGCAAATACAAGTCATCGGCTTATTGTTCAAGAAAAATGCAGAATGTTTAACATTGAAATTTCCTTTCAACAGGGTAGAACAGCTTTCCCTCCGTTTTGCGAGGTTTATAAAGAAAATGAAGCCTTGCGACTCATGATCGATAACAAGAAACCACATATGCTTCTACACGATTCTGATGATACCTATCAATGCTTACGAAGACTTATTATGGAAGTAGACAAAAAAAGCCAACAAACTGATTTTATGGTGCAACTATTGCTAAGTGAGTATATTATTCGTGTTGCAGGTTTGGCAGAAATTAACTACACAGAGACGGATCAACAGTATACGAGTAGGGTCATTTCTTATATCCATCAGAATTATGATAGGGAAGTGAGTGTAGCAGAGATTGCGGATGCCGTTCATCTACACCCTGGTTATTTACAGCGCGTCTTTAAAGTATCGACAGGCACATCGATTCATGAATTCCTCGTCTCCTATCGAATGAAGAAAGCAAAAGTAATGCTGGCGGAAACAGACATCAGCATTACGGATATCCCCCACTATATCGGCATGAATTCTCAACAGTATTTCAGTACAACGTTTAAGAAATATGAGCAATGTACGCCTAGTGCATATCGAAAAACGCATCAATATAACGATAAATTGAGAAGAAAAAGTGAGGATATTAAACATTCAATTGAAAGATAAGTTCGATTATTGAAAGCGCTTTTATATGGTCAGATGTATGATAAAACCACTTAAACGATCCTATCAATAGCAGTCTGAGGTGTTGAAAATAGACACTCAGTAGAGAAATGAGGTGAGGATTCTAAATCCTTAAAGATATTGAAGCCATCCTGTTTGATATCGACGGAACCATCTTTCAGAGTGATCAATGGATAGGGAAGCGAAGGAAAAAGTAAAGCACTTCAGACAGCTGGAAAAAAAGCAAACGTTAAAATGTGTCGCAGCAAGAAGACCGTCATAAATTAGCGTCCCATGGAATGGTAGAAGAGCCATCATCATTTATTTTTTCATCAACGGTCACTGCTTTCTTCATAAAAACACAAGGGTTAGGAGAGGACGTTCTCCTAACCAAAATATCGGAAGAAACAGATTTTGTTGTCATCACGACCCATGATGAGATGACGTACAGCGAGCTAAAGATTCTATACACGTAAGTATTGCTGAGCTAAGGAGGTACGTATGAATGTACGATCAATAGAAGAGCGCATTAGTCGAACAGAAGAAAAGCTCAATCCTTTACCGCTTGAAACAATCGTTGTGGAAAAGAATGCAATAAAAAAAGCCGCAGCATATGTTGCGAGTCGGGCCAAACGAAGAATTCTGCTGGTTGCTGATCGCCAGACGTACGCGGCAGCAGGGAAACAATTAACCGATTTGCTACAGGAAGAAGCGATTACTTTTGTTGATATTCATCTCGTTAAGCCGAATAAAAATGGCGATGTGCTTGCTGATGAACAATCATTAATTGATGTTTTTTTAAGCGTTAATGAAGAAACCGAGCTACTTTTAGCAGTCGGCTCAGGCACAATTCATGATCTTGTTCGCTTTATAAGCGGGAAGACAGGAAAATCATTCATCTCCATACCTACTGCTCCATCAGTCGATGGCTTTACATCGCTCGGAGCACCTATTGTTGTGAGAGGGCAGAAAAAGACGTACCAACTTGTGGCTCCGGTTGCTTTGTTTGCTGACATAACCATATTGCAAAAGGCGCCACCTGCTTTAATTGCCGCGGGTTTCGGGGATATGATTGGCAAATATACGTCGCTTTTAGATTGGCACGTTGGCTCCATTGTTGCTAATGAACCATATTCAGCTTTTGTTGCTGAACGTACAAAAGAAGCGCTCGATGCTTGTCTTGACCATGTTGGGAAAATTGAAGCAAGAACAGAAGAGGGCGTACAGCGCTTGATGGAGGCATTGTTGCTGTCCGGGCTGGCAATGGCTCTTTTTGGTCAATCTCACCCCGCCTCAGGAGCTGAGCATCATCTGTCTCATTATTGGGAGATGAAGGCGCTGGAGAATGAGGAGAAACAGCTTCTGCATGGTGCCAAAGTTGGTTTATCCACCTTAGTGATTACCCAGTTCTATAAAGAAACGATTATGCCAGAACTACACAGTTTAATGAGCGGGGAAGAAGCAAAACAGATTCGCCAACTGATTGAAGCATTGCCGAGCATAGAATTCATTCAATCACAACTTGAACAAGTAGGCTGGACAAAGGAGCTTGTGCCTATTCCACAAAGCGTGATTGAGCAGAGCTTAAAGGAAGCTCATTTGCTAAGAGATCGTTACACGCTTTTACGCTTGTACAACGACTACAGGGGAGGAAGAAGCAATGCTTACCGAACTAAAACAGCAAGTATATGATGCGAATATGGCTTTACCAGAGCACGGACTTGTAACAATGACATGGGGGAATGCGAGCGGTATTGATAGAAGTCGAAATATTGTTGCGATTAAACCTAGTGGACTGGATTATGCAGACATGCGTCCTGACGATATGGTGCTCGTTTCGCTTGATGGAGAACAAATAGAAGGTTCTCTCCGCCCCTCCTCCGATCTGCAAACACATTTGGTCCTTTACCGTGCTTTTGCTGAAATTGGAGGAATTGTTCACACGCATTCAACTTGGGCGACAGGTTGGGCTCAGGCTGGAAAAGGGATACCTGCTTTTGGTACAACACATGCCGATTATTTTTATGGTGACATCCCTTGTACAAGGGAAATGAAGGAAGCAGAAATTCGCGGAAGCTATGAGAGGGAAACGGGAAACGTAATCGCGGAAACGTTCGAGTTAGGAAATCCGATGCAGATGCCAGCCGTGCTTGTTCACGGGCATGCTCCTTTTACATGGGGAGGCACTCCGAAAGAAGCCGTTTATCATGCAGTTGTCTTGGAAGAGGTAGCAAAAATGGCCTCTAATACAATCGGCTTAAACCCTCAAGCATCTGGAATTTCACAAACGCTACTCGATCGTCATTACTTGCGAAAGCATGGAGAACACGCCTATTACGGTCAAGAAGGGAAGTGATATAGAATGAGCAAGCGCTATACAATTGGAATCGATTATGGAACAGAGTCAGGCAGAGCGGTATTAATTGATTTAGCAGATGGAGCAGAAGTTGCTGAGCATGTTACGCCTTACGCCCATGGTGTAATGGCTAAGCAATTGCCAAAAGGAGGGGTGATGCTGGAGCCTGAATGGGCCCTTCAACATCCTCGAGATTATATCGAGGTGCTGGAGAAATCTGTTCCTAAAGTGCTGGCAGAGGCGGGGGTTCATCCAAGCGATGTAATCGGCATTGGCATCGATTTTACCGCATGTACAATGCTGCCAATTGATGAGGATGGGGAGCCCCTTTGCTTCCACACAGCTTTTGCAAACCGTCCCCATGCATGGGTGAAATTATGGAAACACCATGCAGCTCAGGATGAAGCAAATGAGATCAATCGAATCGGCGCAGAAAGAGGAGAAGCATTTCTTCAGCGCTATGGGGGCAAGTATTCATCAGAGTGGATGATCGCAAAGGTATGGCAAATTTTTAATGAGGACCGGCAATTATTTGATGAAGCGGATGCATTTCTTGAAGGCACCGACTGGGTGACCTCACAGATGACCGGAACGATTGTACGGAATAGCTGCACCGCGGGTTATAAAGCGATGTGGCACAAGCAGGACGGCTATCCTGAGGATGTCTTTTTTGAAGCGTTGCATCCTGATTTAAAGAGACTAACAGCAACAAAGTTACGAGGTGATATTCGTGCTCCAGGTGAGGCAGCGGGCAATTTGACGAAAGAAATGGCTGAGCGAATGGGACTCTTGCCCGGTATCGCTGTTGCTGTTGGCAATGTTGATGCACATGTTTCCGTACCGGCAACAGGGGTTGTAACTCCAGGAAAGCTTGTGATGGCGATGGGGACGTCCATTTGTCATCTCGTTCTTGCAGAAGAAGAGAAAGAAGTAGAGGGAATGTGTGGCGTAGTTGAAGACGGAATTGTCCCTGGCTACTTCGGCTATGAAGCAGGGCAATCGGCAGTTGGTGACATTTTTGCCTGGTTTATGGAGCATGGCGTCACGTCCGATCTAGTTGAGGAGGCGAAGCAGAAAAACATTCCGCTTCATGCGTTATTAGAAGAAAAAGCGGCTGCTTATCAGCCAGGTGAAACCGGTTTGCTCGCATTAGATTGGTGGAACGGAAACCGCTCAACATTGGTTGATACAAACTTATCAGGGATCATACTTGGAATGACGCTGCAAACAAAGTCAGAAGAAATTTACCGAACGTTGCTTGAAGCTACGGCATTTGGAACAAAGAAAATCATCGAGGCGTTTACGAAAGCGGGTGTTGAAATCAATGAACTAGTCGCCTGCGGTGGTTTACCGCAGAAAAACAACTTGTTAATGCAAATTTTTGCTGATATCACGAATCTAGAAATAAAAGTGGCAGCATCCAAACAAACGCCAGCGCTTGGAGCAGCCATGTATGCAAGCGTCGCAGCAGGTGAAGCAGCGGGTGGCTATGCAACGATTTTTGCAGCGGCAGAAAAGATGGCGCGTGTACAGGAAAGGTCCTACAAACCTAATGCGGAACGGGCGCAAGTCTACAAAGAAATTTACAAGGAATACAGTAAACTTCATGATTATTTTGGAAAAGGAGAAAACGATGTGATGAAAACACTTCGTTGCGTGAGAGATAAAACAAAAGGAGGGGTTGTTCATGCTTAAACAAAAAACGTCACACTATTGGTTTATTGCTGGTAGTCAACCCTTATACGGGCAAAAAACGATTGATCAAGTCGCTGCTCATGCAGAAGAGATCGTCAATGGCATGAATGAGTTGTTGCCAGAACAGCTTATCTTAAAACCGGTGGCAACTTCGCCTGAACGTATTACTGCACTCTTGCGGGAAGCGAGTATGGATGAAAACTGTGCAGGAATTATTACGTGGATGCACACGTTTTCGCCGGCAAAGATGTGGATTGCGGGACTAAAAGAATTGACGAAACCGATGCTCCACTTACACACCCAGTACAATCGTGACATTCCGTGGTCAACGATTGATATGGATTTTATGAATTTAAATCAGTCGGCTCACGGTGATCGTGAATTTGGCTTTATGGTTTCAAGAATGGGAATAAACCGTAAGGTAATAGCGGGACACTGGCAGGATCCGAATGTCGCCAATCGAGTCGGTGATTGGATGAAAACCGTTCGCGCCTATCAAGAAAGCAAGCAATTAAAGGTTGCTCGTTTCGGTGACAATATGCGAGAGGTAGCGGTGACAGAAGGAGATAAGGTTGAGGCGCAAATTCAACTTGGCTGGTCTGTTTCCGGTTACGGTATCGGTGATTTAGTCGAAACGATTAAAGCCGTTAACGATCAAGCGATCGCCACGTTAATGGAAGAGTATCGTAGCCTGTACACTTTCCATCCAGATGCGGACGTTCGAGCGATTGAAGAACAGGCACGAATTGAGCTTGGGCTTGAAACCTTTCTTGCACGAGGAAATTATCGCGCTTTTTCAACGACTTTCGAAGATTTACATGGAATGAGCCAGCTACCAGGACTGGCGGCACAGCGGCTAATGGCAAAAGGATATGGTTTTTCTGGAGAAGGGGATTGGAAAACGGCCGCATTTTTGCGGGTACTTAAAGTGATGGCAGGTAACAGTGGAACGTCGTTTATGGAGGATTACACAAATCATTTAGAGCAAGGGAATGAACTGATCTTAGGCTCGCATATGCTGGAAGTATGCCCGACGATCGCAGCTGAAAAGCCGACGATTGTCGTAGAACCCCTTTCCATGGGCAACAAAGCGGACCCGGCAAGGCTTGTTTTCAAAGGCAAAGCAGGACGCGCCCTGAATGCAGCAATAATGGATGTCGGTTCTCGTTTTCGAATTGTCGCAAACGAAGTGGAAGCGGTGGAGAATCAGCAGGAGATGCCACTGCTTCCTGTAGCAAGTGTCTTGTGGAGACCACTTCCTTCGTTTTCAGAAGCAACAGAGGCATGGATCTATGCTGGCGGGGCACATCACACAGTGTTGTCATACGAGATTACGAAAGAACAACTGGCTGATTGGTCAAGTCTAATGGGTGTGGAATGCCTTGTAATTGGAAAAGAGTCGAGTACAGAGCAAATACGCAAAGAGTTGTTCTGGAACGAGAAGTCTTATCGTTAAAGAGAACAATAGGAACGGAAGAATCGGTAAAAGAGGTAATAAAGTATCTACATCAATATGAAAACGCTTACTGATAAAATGAGGAGGGAATAGTATGAAAAAATACATTGGGAGTTTCGTCGTACTTGGTTGTGTTGTTTTTACAGGAGCATGTTCTGAGGAAGGATCAGGAGGAGGGTCAGGGGAAGACAAAGGAACGATTGGAATTGCCATGCCAACTCAATCCTCTGAACGCTGGATTGCTGATGGCAATCACATGGTCTCGTATTTTGAAGACCTAGGCTATGAAACGGATCTACAATATGCTGAGGATGTCGTAGAAAATCAAGTTTCCCAGATTGAAAATATGATCACACGTGGTGTAGATGCACTTGTTATCGCTTCTGTTGACGGAGAAGCCTTAACAACAGTATTAGAATCAGCAAATGCACAAGAAATTCCGGTCATCTCCTATGACCGTCTCATTATGAATTCAGAGTTTGTCGATTACTATGCGACTTTCGATAATTTTGAAGTAGGTGTTCTGCAAGGTCAATACATTGTTGACGAGTTAGACCTAGAGAATGAAGAAGGACCATTTAACATTGAGTTATTTGGTGGCTCACCAGATGACAACAATGCCCATTTCTTCTTTAATGGAGCGATGTCTATCCTTCAACCCTATCTAGATGAAGGTAAATTAAATGTGCAAAGTGGTCAAACCGATTTTAATCAAATTGCCATTCTTCGTTGGGACGGTGCAGCTGCTCAGAGTAGAATGGATAATTTGTTAAGTTCTAACTATGGTGGTGGCGAAGACCTTGATGCTGTATTAGCACCAGCGGATTTATTAAGTATTGGTATTCTAGCATCACTAAAAAACTCTGGATTTACAGCCGATGATATGCCAATTTTGACAGGGCAAGATGCAGATATCCCTTCAGTGAATGCGATTATTGCAGGAGAACAAGCGATGACTGTTTTTAAAGATACACGAGTTCTTGCAGAGAAAGCTGTTGAAATGACAGAGGCGGTTCTGCAAGGTGATGAGCCTGATGTAAATGATACAGAAACATATGACAATAATTCCAAAGTGGTTCCTTCATTCCTGGAGACTCCCGTTGTTGTGACGAGCGATAACTATGAAGAAATCTTAATAGACAGTGGCTATTACGAGGCGGATCAGTTAAATCAATAAGGGCTATTGCGGTTTTCTCATGAGAGAGAACCGCCTTTATATAGGAGGTGACCGCAAATGGCGGACGTTCTTTTGGAAATGAAACAAATAACAAAGGAATTCCCTGGTGTTAAAGCGTTGGATCATGTGAATTTGATCGTAAAACAAGGGGAGATTCATGCTTTATGTGGAGAAAATGGAGCTGGTAAATCGACATTAATGAAAGTGTTAAGTGGTGTTTATCCGTTTGGTACATATAACGGTGAGATCTTTTTGAATAAAGAAACGTGTCAATTCAAAGATTTGAAGCAAAGTGAAGCGGAAGGAATTGTCATTATTCACCAGGAGCTTGCCTTAATTCCTGAGTTAAGCATTGCGGAAAATATCTTCCTAGGAAATGAGCGAAAGAAGTTTGGAGTCATTGATTGGGATGCGACTGCCAAAGAAACAAAATCCTTACTGAATAAAGTGAATTTAGAGGAGCCACATGATTCGCTTATTAAGCACATTGGCGTAGGGAAGCAGCAATTAGTAGAAATTGCGAAAGCATTGGCAAAAAAAGTAAAGTTACTCATCTTAGATGAACCAACTGCTTCATTAAATGAAACCGATAGTGAAAACCTTCTAAATCTACTTGTAGAATTAAAAGAACAAGGTATTACTTCTATTATTATTTCTCACAAACTGAATGAGATTAGACAAGTTGCCGATGCTGTCACGATTTTACGCGATGGCAAGACAATTGAAACGTATGATCTAGAAGAAAAAGAGATTAGTGAAGATGACATTATTAAAGGAATGGTTGGTAGAAGTCTAACGAATCGCTATCCTCCGAGCCAATCAGAGATTGGTAGTACTGTATTTTCAGTCGAAAAATGGAATGTGTATCATCCGGTTCAGCGAGAAAGACAGATTATCATCGACGCTACTTTTCATGTAAGGCGAGGAGAAATCGTTGGTATCGCTGGTCTAATGGGTGCTGGTCGAACGGAATTTGCCATGAGCATATTCGGCAAGGCTTACGGGACACAAATTACTGGAACGATTAAGAAAGACGGGAAAGTAATAGACATTCAGTCGGTCAGTGAAGCAATTAAGCAGGGTTTGGCATATGCAACGGAAGATCGGAAATCATACGGGCTCGTTTTGATGAACGACATTAAAGAAAACATCTCGTTGGCTAGTTTAAATAAGCTATCTTCACGCGCCATCATTGATGAGCAGAATGAAGTAAGGGTTGCTGAAGAATTTAAACGGAAATTGCATATAAAGACGCCAACAATTTTGCAAGAGACTGGTAAATTAAGCGGAGGAAATCAACAAAAGGTTGTCTTAAGTAAGTGGATTTTTTCTGATCCAGATGTTTTGTTTTTAGATGAACCTACTAGAGGGATTGATGTTGGAGCCAAATATGAAATCTATACGATTATCAGAGAGCTAGCAGCGACAGGGAAAGCGATCGTCCTTATATCTTCAGAACTACCAGAATTGATGGGGATGTGTGATCGTGTATATGCGATGAATAAAGGTCAGATTACAGGCGAGCTCGATAAAGATGAGCTCTCACAAGAAAGATTAATGAAATTAATGACGAAAACAAGAGAGGTTTCCCCATGAAAGCGCTATTGAACGTCATCCAAAATAATGTACGTCAATACAGTATGACATTTGCGTTGTTGCTTATTATGATTTTATTCCAACTCTTAACAGATGGCATTTTACTACAGCCATTAAATATCACAAATTTGATCTTACAAAACAGTTATATTCTTATACTTGCTATCGGTATGGTGCTTATTATTATTACAGGTCATATTGATTTATCAGTAGGGTCGATTGCTGCTTTTATTGGAGCACTATCTGCTATCCTAATGATACAAATGAATCTTGACCCCATTTTATCTGTGTTAATTTGCTTATTGGTTGGTGCGTTAGTTGGTGCATGGCAAGGGTTTTGGGTTGCTTATGTGAAAATTCCTGCGTTTATTGTGACGCTTGCTGGAATGCTGATCTTCAGAGGAATCACGTTAATCATGTTGCAAGGGCAATCAATTGCACCATACCCTCCATCCTTTCAACGATTAAGTTCTGGTTTTCTTCCAGATGTGTTTAATGGATCTTCTTTGCACCTGTTATCTTTGTTAATTGGTGTGTTGCTTTGTGCCATTCTCATTTTTATTGAGTTGCGCGGGCGGAAGAGAAAACAAAACAACGGTACGGATGTGCTAAACCCGACATTATTCATTTTGAAGCTTGTTGGTATCGCAGCCGTTATTTTAGGCTTTACGTATATCTTGGCCAGCTATCGTGGAATTCCTTATATCCTCATCTTGTTAATTGCGTTAATTGCTTTTTACGCTTTTCTAACGAAGAAGACGGTCTTTGGTCGTCACATCTATGCAGTAGGTGGAAATGAAAAAGCCGCAGCTCTTTCCGGCATTAAAACGAAGCGCGTAACCTTTATGGTGTTTGTGAACATGGGTGTGCTCGCAGCCTTGTCCGGCTTGATCTTTGCTGCTCGATTAAATGCGGCAACACCACGTGCGGGAAATTTATTTGAACTAGACGCGATTGCTGCTGCTTTTATTGGTGGGGCATCTGCTTACGGAGGCGTTGGAACCGTCATTGGTGCGGTTGTTGGTGGACTTGTTATGGGTGTAATGAACAACGGGATGTCAATCTTAGGGCTTGGAATTGATTGGCAGCAAGCGATTAAGGGCCTTGTTCTCCTTGCTGCTGTTGCGTTTGACATAATGAATAAAAAGCGAGGGTGAAACAAACCATGTCATTTAAAGTTGCCTTTATCGGAGCGGGAAGCATTGGTTTTACTAGAACACTGTTACGGGATTTGCTCTCCGTTCCAGAATTCAAAGGGATTGAAATTGCCTTCACTGACATCAATGCCGAGAACTTAAAGATGGTAACGGCACTTTGTCAGCGAGATCTCAAAGGAAACGGCTTAAATATTGGAATCAAAGCAACCCTTGATCGTAGAGAGGCCCTGACGAACGCTCGTTATATCTTTTCAGTAGTGCGAATTGGTGGACTAGAAGCATTTGAACAGGACATTTCAATACCGCTAAATTATGGAATTGATCAGTGCGTTGGCGATACTTTAAGTGCTGGTGGAATTATGTACGGTCAAAGAGGTATTCAAGAAATGCTGGCGATCTGTAAAGATATTCGTGACGTAGCTGAGCCCAACTGTCTCTTATTGAATTATGCCAATCCGATGGCCATGTTAACTTGGGCGTGTCAAACATACGGAGGCGTAAATACTGTTGGCCTTTGTCACGGTGTACAAGGCGGACATAGGCAAATTGCAACGGTGTTCGATTTAGATAAAAAAGATGTCGATATTGTCTGTGCCGGAATTAACCATCAGACATGGTATGTTCAAATTAAACACGAAGGAAAGGATTTAACGACTTCGCTACTAGGAGCATTTGAACAGCACCCCGAATACCAGCACACAGAAAAAGTAAGAATCGATATGCTTAAGCGATTTGGTTACTACAGCACTGAATCCAACGGACATCTGAGTGAATACGTGCCGTGGTATCGCAAACGTTCGGATGAGATCATTGATTGGATTGATTTAGGATCATGGATAAATGGAGAGACAGGTGGTTATCTGCGAGTTTGTACCGAGGGGCGAGACTGGTTTAAAGAAGATTTTCCTAACTGGATGAAGGAGCCTGCCCTTGAATATGGGAACGATCAGCGCGGCGAGGAGCACGGCTCTTACATTATTGAAGCACTTGAAACAGGGCGTATCTACCGTGGTCATTTTAATCGGATGAACAATGGTGTGATTACCAACCTCCCAGATGACTGTGTGATTGAAGCGCCAGGCTATGTTGATCGCAATGGAATCAATATGACCATTGTCGGGGATTTACCCCTCGGTTGCGCCGCTGTCTGCAGCGCAAGCGTTCAAGTTCAACGCTTAGCTGTCAAAGCAGCTATAACAGGAGACGACCAGCTTTTACGGCAAGCCTTCATGATGGACCCGCTGACAGGAGCCGTCTGTACACCACCGGAAATTTGGCAGCTTGTTGACGATCTATTAATCGCCCAAGAGAGATGGCTACCACAATACGAAGAAAGTATTGTAGCTGCAAAACAAAGACAACAAACTGAGCCTAGAATTCAAACAAAAGGATCAACTGGAGCAGCAAGATTTACGCCGAAAACGATTGAAGAATTAATGCTAAACCGGGTAGAAGCAGTGAGAAATGCACAAGCGGCTGATAAAGCGATCAATCGCTCGCAAGGTTCGAATTGAGCATGATCCGACAATAGAACGAAAAAGTAGAAGTAAAATCGCAAACGTCGATTTTACTTCTTTTTTTGGATTAAATGAATGGGAATGATAGCAATTAGCAGGCACATTTACTTTTAGAAAATCAGTTGTTTTCGTTCAAGAGCCTGAGCCAAAGTAGAATGGATCGTAACGTCGGAGAAGGAAATGCCAAGCTGAACAGCTGTTTGTGCTATTTCTGGGCGTAACCCTGATAAAGACGTTTGAACACCAATAAGCTTTAACCCTTTAATAAGCTGGAATATTTGCTGTGCCACCATCGTATCTATAATGGGTACACCTGATAAGTCAATAAATAAGGTATCAATATATTGCTCCGAGCAATGTTGAAGTGTATGATCAAACATTACCTTTGCCCGGTGGGTATCAATTTCTCCTACAAGTGGCAATAAAGCTGTTTTTGGCGCCAGTTGAATAATAGGTGAACTTAATTCATCAATCATCTGCTTCTGAGCATTTAATTGATAGTCTGATTGTTTTTTGTTTTGCCTAGAGAACTCTAAAATGACCTCGTTAATTCCTTGTACGACAATTTCGTTCCAGCGATAAACATCTTTAAGTGAAACATATTCTTGTTTCATTGATTCGGCATAAGATAATATTAAATTCATATACTGTTGCTGTGTTCTAAAAAACTCACTCAAAATATTGTTAAAAGGCGTTCGTTGATGAGCGCGATCATTCGCAATTGATTCAATCCATTCTAAAAATTCGTCATCGTGAATACCGGCTTTACTCGGATTGAATAATTCAGTAAAAAGAGCGTGAAAAGCTCGATTTTGGTCCTTGAGCAATTCAATTTGTTGAGGATCAGAAGTGCTGTACACACCGTCTTGTGATTTGTCTAAAGACTTGTACCATTCTTCGGTTAGATCATTGGTTTTTGATTTTATATATGAATACAGTCCATCTGTTGGCAAAGGAAAGCCCCCTAAAGAGTAAGAAATTAATTCTAATCTCTATACCCACTTTCTATGAACAGTAAACCTATTTTTATGAAAATAAGAATAGGCGATGAAGTTTTATTAGAAAGAGGACCGTATGGGCAATATCGCTTCAGCCGGTCACTCCATCTAGCTACTCAGATTTCAACTATGTTGATAAAGATGAAGAATGGTTGCCTTTAGTATAAAATCGTAATGATAGAGAAATAAGTATAGGAATAACCAATTCAATTAATTCGATACGTTTTTTCGAATTCCTACTTTATCTCTTAAACGGCTTAACTCCATGAACCACTGCTTGTCCTTAGTGAGTAGTGCTAGTTCTTGTAAAGCTCTTATATCAGATTCTTTTAAACGAGCCTTGCTCGTTTGCAAATCGTCTTCATTTGCAAGAAGTGGTTGTTTGCCATTTAATACTCGTTGCTTTGTGTAGAATTGATACATCGTTTTAATCGGTTCATTTGAAGAGCTTGACGCAATGACTTTGGCTTCACTAATCCAACCTAATATACTCGTGCGACCGGCTTTATAAATCACCCATTCCCCATTTCCGAACATTCTATCAACTCCTTTAAATCATCGTATTCAAGTCTGAAGTTGAATATGTATTGCGAGCGTAAAAAAGTCGAGCTCGATTTCTTGAGCTCGACTTTTGCACTGTTAGCTGATTGTACAAATTTGAGATAGTGTAAATGTTCGTGTCTGTACACCATCTGTAAACACAACCGTACCATTCGCAAGGTTAAACCCAATAAATATTCCTGTGAATGTGCTCGTAGCTGTTGTAATTGTTACTGGTGTGTTAGCTGGTAAAGCTAGGACGGTATTTGCAATTGCCACTAAAGATTGACAGTTGGAACCTCTCGAAATTGGAAACGGAAAGAAGGGAAACCGACATGGATTTTGACACTGACAGTCACAATCATTTCGCTTTTCATTCTTTTTCTCATCGTGTGAACGAGACAAGTAATCCACCACCTTTTTGTAGGATACTGTAGACTATTCGCAGAAGTCGAAATAAGGTTGGATGATTCACCGAGACCAATCGCCCTTTTTCGTTTACCTCACTAAATTGAATGAACAACATGAAAAAGATGTACGTGGAAATAGGATAGCGATTACAAAAAGCGGTTACAATGAAAAACAGATACAAACCAATGGATTCAAAGTTCAAACTGTAGCTAAAACAATGATAAACTGGTATTATGAAAAGCACTAACCTTAGTATAAGGATAGAAAATGATCAGCGTTGTGAACTAGAAAGAGGGTATACTCATGGAAGATAATAGACAGTCAGAGGCTGTTTTTGTTATATTTGGGTCAACTGGAGATCTTGCAAAACGAAAATTGTTTCCATCTTTATACAATTTGTATGTAAAGGGCTTGCTATCAAATAAATTTGCTGTCATTGGACTAGGAAGAAGAGAGTGGAACGATGAAACACTAAGAGGTGTCGTTCAAGAGGCGCTGGAAGAATCCAATCAACAACTGGATAAGGTAGACTCCTTTCTTACTCATTTTTCTTACTTGTCGTTCGATGTAACGAACAAAGATTCTTATAAAGGCTTAAAGCAAGAAATCGAGAACAAAGAAAATAATTTCCAATTACCTGGAAACCGCATTTTTTACATGGCAATGGCGCCAGAATTTTTTGGTCAAATTGCTCAATCGATACATAATTATGGTTTAAAGGAAACAAATGGGTGGACAAGACTTGTCATCGAAAAGCCATTTGGAACAGATTTACAAACTGCCAAAGTGCTTAATAATGAAATTCGTGAAGCGTTTGCTGAAGATGAAATCTATCGAATTGATCATTATTTAGGAAAAGAAATGGTTCAAAATATACAAGTCATACGATTCGCAAATGCTATGTTTGCCCCGCTTTGGAATAACCGTCATATTGCTAATGTGCAAATAACTTCTAGTGAAAAGCTTGGTGTGGAGGGCCGTGGTGGTTATTATGAAAAATCCGGTGCTTTACGCGACATGGTACAAAACCATATGCTCCAAATGGTTTCCTTATTGGCTATGGACGTACCGTTACAATTAACAACAGACGAAATAAGAAGTGAAAAAATAAAGGTGCTCCGTGCACTGCGACTTATTACAAATGACAATATTGATGATACTGTTGTTCGCGCGCAGTATGACGAAGGTACCATTAATGGTCAACAGGTACCGGGTTATGTGGAGGAAGACAATGTCGATCCTCAATCTCATACAGAAACCTATGTAGCAGCTAAACTAATGATTGATAACCACGTATGGGCAGGTGTTCCTTTTTATATTCGAACAGGGAAACGAATGGCTGTAAAATCAACAAAAATCGTTGTTGAATTTAAAGAGATGCCCCTTAATCTTTATGCAAAGGAACATAAAGCAACAGGGCCGAACTTGCTTATTATTCACATTCAGCCAGACGAAGGCATTACGATTGTTTTGAATGGAAAAAAGATTGGCTCTGCCGACACAACGCCTGTTCATTTGGAATATCGTCATGATAGTGAAGACCGTATTAACACACCGGAAGCATATGAACGTTTGCTCTATGATTGCATGATGGGTGATGCAACAAACTTTGCTCACTGGGATGAAGTAAGTTTATCTTGGTCACTCGTCGACGCTATTTCAAATGCATGGAAAGAGTCTGCTCGTAAACCGGTGAATTATCGAGCAGGAACAATGGGTCCAAAAGAAGCAGATCAATTACTTGCAGGTGAAAATCACGCATGGTGGCCTGTTGAAGAAATGTAGGCAAATAAGCAAAATGGTGAGAAGGGGACGATAAGCCCCTTCTCTTTTTGTGGTTACGATTATCCGTAATACAAGCGGCTAAATATGGAATAGAACTGAGAATATTATCCTGATTTTGCTTCCTCTTTAATAAATCGGTTGTAATTTTTTTTCTATTCCTGTAGCATTGTCCATCCGTCATTTTATACAACTAAAAAAATAGTAAGAAGTAGATAAATTGAAATGGAATAAGAAAGGAGATCATTTGTTTAGTCCAACTGATTGGTTACGCTTGTTTATGGCAGCTCTGTTTATCCTTCCGATTGTCACGGTTATACGTGAATCGGGTTATTATTTGGCTGCTTCGCTCCTTAGAGGTGAAAATAAAAAACTGATTATTGGTAGTGGTCCTACGTTAATTAAGCTAAGAACGGTAGAGGTTAGACGTTATTTCTTTATGTACAGCTGGATGGAATACGATGAATTAAAGCCAGGGAACCGCTTTTGGCATGGTTTTATCTATGCTGCACCTATTATTACGACGGGAACGTTTGCGTTCCTTGTAAATTCCCTCGTTCTTAGTAGCGTTTTACCACCTAATATCTTTTGGACAACCTTTATTTTTTATTGCTTCTACTACATGCTTTTTGATGTTATTCCTGTTTATCTTCCAGATGGACAACCTACAAATGGCCGTGCAATATTTGACCTTATTTGGCACGGTGAGCGGTCAGATTTCAAAAAACTCAGAGAAGAAAACGAGTTGAAGACGGAAGAAAACAATGAACGAAGCAATACAGAGGCTCAAGAAGAAACGATGGAAAATCGAGATCGAGACGATGAAGAAAGAGACGATCATACAAATCCTGAATCAAGTGGAACAAGGGACAATACCGATTCAGACTCCAATAATGAGCGTAGTTTTACAGAATCCCAGGAACAAACGAAAGAGAATCGTGACCGAGATGAACGCGCAAGAGGAAATTATGTAGAACCAGATGCGTAACACTCTTGACAGATAAATCAGTATGCAGCAGTAGAGCAAAAAAAGCGCCGACCTCGGCGCTTTTTTGCTTGAATCGTAATGGACAGAACGAAATGGTCATTCTTGGAGAAAAGATGTTGGCGATATGCTTCATGTATAAGTGAAAACCACAGTGGACACATTCAACCTCCAAGGCTTACTTCGTTGATTATACCCAGTTTGTATGGAAAATGCCGTCTTTATCAATACGCTTATACGTGTGAGCGCCAAAATAATCACGTTGTGCCTGTAGCAAATTAGCTGGCAAACGTTCACTTCGGTAACTATCATAATACGCAATAGCGCTTGAAAAACTAGGGACAGGAACGCCATTTTCAACCGCAAGAGAAATGACTTTTCTTAATGAGCTTTGGTATGAAGAAGCAACGTTTTCAAAGTAAGGATCAAGCAGTAAATTTGCTAATTCTGGATTATTTGAGAAAGCTTCCGTAATTTTATGAAGGAACGCAGCACGAATAATACAGCCTCCCCGGAAAATACGAGCAACTTCTCCATATTGAATATTCCAATCTTGCTCATCTGACATAGCTTTTAATTGAGCAAAACCTTGTGCATAGGAAAGCACTTTACTAAAGAAAAGAGCTTTTCGAATCTCTTCAATGATCTCTTGTTTGTCGCCTGAATAAGGCGTTGTTTTAGGTCCAGAAAGCACTTTACTCGCTTGAATACGCTCTTCTTTTATCGCTGATAAGAAGCGGGCGAAAACCGATTCAGTAATGATAGATAAAGGAACACCTAGATCTAAGGCACTTTTGCTTGTCCACTTTCCGGTCCCTTTTTGACCTGCCGAATCAAGAATAACGTCAACGAGTGCTTGTCCTGTTTCTTCATCTTGTTTGGTGAAGATGTCTGCGGTTATTTCAATTAGATAGCTGTCAAGTTCGCCTTCGTTCCATTCTTTAAAGACGTGATGAAGTTCATCATTTGAAAGGCCAACAATCTCTTTTAATAGCGCATAGGATTCAGAAATGAGCTGCATATCTCCGTATTCGATTCCGTTATGCACCATTTTTACATAATGACCAGCACCGTTAGGTCCAATATATGTTGTACATGGTTCACCGTTTACTTTGGCAGAAATATCTTCAAACAGTGGACGAACGAGTTCATAGGCTTGTTTTTGCCCGCCTGGCATAATAGATGGTCCTTTTAGTGCGCCTTCCTCGCCACCTGATACACCAGCACCGATGAAATGAACACCACGCGCTTCGACGCGTTCAGATCGACGAATGGTATCCGTATAATACGTGTTACCTCCGTCAATTAAAATGTCTTTTTCATCAAGTAAAGGAAGCAATGAATCAATGACAGAATCTGTTACTTCGCCAGCTTGAACCATGAGCATAATTTTGCGTGGCGTCTCTAATGAAGCAACAAGTTCCTCGAGGGAATAAGTCCCTACTAAATTTTTCTTTTTCTCTAAAGAAATAATTTGGTTTATTCGTTCTTCGGAAACATCGTATAAAGATACGCGATACCCTTTACTTTCAAAGTTAAGGGCTAAACTTCTTCCCATAACGCCAACACCAATAACACCGATATTTTGCTTCGTCATTTCGTACGTCCTTTCTCTATTGCTTACCTGTAGTCAAGGCATGATTCTCAAAAAAAAGCGATCATGCTCGAAGATTCGCTATGACCATACCACATGAAAGCGATTTCGAGCAAGCAGGGATTCTTACATTGCCGTTTTTGATGCTTTTATAATAATGTGACCAATTTTATCTTTATAGTTTGCCATCAATGACTGGTGTTGATGCATTTTTTCATAGAAGTGGGAGTGAATCGATTCGGACGGTCGCATATCGTTTCCTTTATCTGTTTCATCATTCTGCATTGATTCTGCTGTGTACATCTCCATTGTTTCAATAGTGCTAAAACCCGCTTTTGTTAATCGATCTATCCATTGATCCTGTGAAAAGAGTGAAGTAAACCCATAGGCGTTTTGCAGTACCAATCGCTCATCAGCTGATAAAGGGGCGAAACAAACGAGTTCATTCAGGTAAAGTTTGCCGCTTTTTTTTAATACGCGATATAGTTCGGCTAAAGCATGATTACTAGAGACAAAGCTTAATACGGATTCTGTTAGTGCGTAATCAACGTAGCTTGGCTTTAATGGAATCGCTTCTATAGAGGCTTGATGTAAATCAATAGATAAAAGGCTGTCAGTAAACCGTTGTTGTGCTTTTTTAATCATTAGAGGATGGCATTCAAGTGCAATCATCTCGCAATCAAATTGTTGTTTAATGTAGGCAGAAGTTTGACCAGTTCCACACCCGCAATCAAGAACAATCGATCTTTCATCAATGTTCATATCCATAATCATAGCGATCGATTTTTTAAAACCACCAGGGTGGGCGCTACCAATTCCAAAGGCGGCGAGCATATCGGTGTAGTTGGTCATACGAATCCTCCTCTTGTTTTTTATATCGTATGAACCGGTAGTGGTTTCGTGCTCTTTATGACCGTTATATTGTTACAAATACGTTACAAAAAGATTAAATGGACTGTAATAGGTATTAATTTAGGACAACAACGAGTAGGTATGGAACAGATTACAAGAAGGAGGCGTTCATTTGTTTATGAAGACTTCAGAGGCTTTTCGCCACCGAAACAAAAGTGGATTAATGGAAAATAAGGAAAAAGCAAATAAGGAGAGGTTCGTAATGAAATATATGATTAGTATGATTGCTACATTCCTAATGGGGGTACTATTTTTACTGCCAGAACATACATATGCAACAGCTGTGCAAACGTTTGAATCATATGAAGAAAGTGAACGAGTAGAGTGGCTACAAAACCAATTAGTTGAGCAAGATTTTTTAAAAGAAGAGCATATCTCCTCCATTTTAGATGAGGCAACTGTTGAAGCGGTGAAAGCCTATCAAGAAGAGCATGGCTTAAGTGTAGACGGCATTGTTGGTAAGCAAACGCTAGGTGCTTTAGAAGTATTGCAAGAGGGGAGCGAGGGATCGCTGGTGGAAGCTTTGCAAAAAAAGCTACAAGAGTTAAATTATTATAGTAGTTCAATTGATGGTCAGTTCGGCCCTCTTACCACACAAGCAGTGATTGCTTTCCAGCAAGCAAATCATTTACTTGTAGACGGCATCGCAGGACCAGAAACACATGCGCATCTTTATTACAATCAAACAAAGATAGCCAATGTTGTTGAATCACCGCCGACTTCTAAGGGGCAGAAAGAACAAATTGCACAAGCAGAACAAAATGAAGATACGACTAGTAGTGAGGACGAACAAGTAGAAGTTACAACGGAAGCAGAAGTAAACCATCAAGAGCAAGAAACTGCGAATGTAGAAGAAGAGACAACGACTGTGGAGGAAGAAGTGACTACGTCTGTCAACGAGTCTGCAGGTCAAACTATGACCATGGAAGCGACAGCATATACAGCTTATTGTGAAGGATGTTCAGGTGTTACGAGAACAGGTATTGATTTACGGGCGAATCCAAACCAAAAAGTAGTTGCTGTTGACCCCAATGTTATTCCTCTCGGTAGCAGGGTTTATGTAGAAGGCTATGGTGAGGCTATTGCAGGAGACACAGGCGGAGCGATAAAAGGTCATAAGATTGATTTATACGTGCAAACGAAAGATGAAGCCTTTCAATTTGGACGTCAAAACGTACAGGTGACCGTCTTAAATTAAACAAGTAAGAAGCTGCAGAAACGACTGCAGCTTCTTTTGATTTACATTGCAGCTGGTTCAACATGAACAGTTGTTTCTGTTACATCATGATGATCTCGAAGCGTTTTTTCAATAAGGTCGGCAATGTCATGGCTAGTGCGAACGGTCATAGATGGCATAACGGAAATCGTTACATCAACGTAAATGGTTGAACCAACTTGTCTTGCTTTAATGTTCAATACATCTTCCACACCGTCAATCGTTAAAACGGTTGATGTAAAGGGTTGGAGTGCTTCTTCACTAAATCCATCTGTCAACGAGTGACTTGCTTCTTTAAAAATGGACCAGGCCGTATAACAAATAATAAGACCAATTAAAAAAGCCATTAAAGGATCAATCCAGCTCAAATGAAGATGAGACCCTACAATTCCAATGACAACACCAATACTGACTAGGGCATCATTCTTATTATCTTGTGAAGCCGCTTTTAATGCTTGGCTATTAATTTTATCTGCTAACTTCCGGTTATAGCGATAGACAAAAAGCATAACAATTGCACTAAAGCCAGCTACCCAGGCAGTAATCAAACTAGGTGCTTCAACTCGTTCATTTGCAAACAGCGTTGTACCGGCACTTAGTAAGACTTGTAAACCGATAACCGCCATAATAAACGAAGCTAGGAGTGCTGCGATATGTTCAGCTCGGAAATGACCATATGGGTGGTCATGATCAGGTGGCTTCTGGGAGATACGCAAACCAACTAATACAGCTACGGAAACAATAATGTCAGCAGCATTGTTGTAGCCGTCTGCCACGAGGGCTTGTGACAAAAAGAGGTAACCAATGATTAGTTTTAAGCTAGCCAAGAAAAGGTATGTGCCAATACTTAACCATGCCCCACCCTCACCTTTACGCAATTCCTCGTATCGTCTCATGTTTCATCCCTTCTTTAGTGCATACTTAGTGTTTGTTTGTAATGTTTAAACTGTTTGAAAATACAAATTCATGTTATAGTTATATGATAAAAAATCCTATTTTGATTTAGTATGGACAAAGATACTTATTTTATAAGGAGTAAGAAAGGGAGCTTTTTTATGTCAGAACATACGCTAGAAGTTATGAAATGTACCCACGAAAAGCAAAAACCAGATCCAGATTCTCTTGTTTTCGGAACTGTTTTTACAGATCATATGTTTATTATGGATTACTCTGAAGAGAAGGGGTGGTATAGCCCACGTATTATTCCATACCAGCCTTTAACCCTTGATCCAGCTTCAATGGTATTTCATTATGGACAAACTGTTTTTGAAGGCTTAAAAGCGTATCGTTCGAAAGAAGACGGAACCATTCGTTTATTTCGACCGGATATGAATATTAAACGTCTTAATCGTTCTAGTGAAAGGTTAACGATTCCACCTGTTGATGAAGAACAATTATTAAGTTATTTAAAAGAATTGTTGATCATTGATAAAAAGTGGATTCCTGAAAAAGAAGGGACTTCTCTTTATATCCGTCCATTTATTATTTCAACAGAACCGAATTTAAGTGTGGCTCCTTCTCAGTCGTATAAACTAATGGTGATTTTATCCCCAGTAGGTGCTTATTACAAAGAAGGGATGTCACCAGTTAGTATTTTAGTCGAGGAACGCTATACTCGTGCTGCACCTGGAGGAACGGGTACAGCAAAAACAGCCGGCAACTACTCCTCTGCATATAAAGCCCAGGAGCGCGCGACAGCTAAGCAAAAGGCGCAAGTATTATGGCTAGATGCAAGTGAAAAGAAGTACGTCGAAGAAGTCGGAAGCATGAATGTATTCTTTAAAATTAATGGCGAGATTGTGACTCCTAAGTTAAACGATAGTATTCTTGATGGTGTCACGCGAAATAGTGTCATTCAGGTGCTAAAAGACTGGGGATTAACTGTAAAAGAACAGCAAGTTGAAATAGAAGAAATCTTTCGAGCTCATCGAGATGGGATCTTAGAAGAAGTGTTTGGAACCGGAACTGCTGCGGTTATTTCTCCAGTTGGACAATTAGAATGGAACGATGAAAACATTACCATCCATCATAATAAAACGGGTCCTTTAGCTCAAAAACTATACAATTACTTAACAGATCTACACGTTGGAAAAGAAGAAGATCGTTTCGGGTGGATTGTTGAAATTGATAACGATTAATGGGTAAAGCGAGGGAACCAATGATAAAAGCTGTATTTCTGGATTTAGACGATACCTTGCTTTGGGATAAAAAAAGTATCGCCTTAGCATTTAAGCAAACGTGTTTACAAGCAGCTATTGAAAAAGAACTCGATCCAAACGAACTCGAGGTGTGGGTAAGGGAAGAAGCAAGAAGACTTTATCAGTCCTATGAAACGTATCCTTTCACAGTGAACATTGGGATTAATCCATTTGAAGGATTATGGGGCAGCTTTCGTGATGAAGAGGAAGGCTTTAAAGCGTTAAGAGAGATTGCACCGGTTTATCAAAAAGCAGCATGGCATGAAGGGTTGAAAAAAGTGGGCATTGACAACGAAGCGTTTGCCCAACATCTAGCAAATGTATTTCCGGTGGAGCGTCGTAAACACCCGGTTGTCTATGACGACACGTTTTCAACATTAAATGCTTTGAAGGATAAAGTTCATCTTGTGTTACTGACTAATGGCTCACCAGATTTACAAAATACAAAGCTAGAATTAACACCTGAGCTTGTGCCCTATTTTGATCATATTCTTATATCTGGGTCATTTGGAAGAGGGAAACCTGACGTTCTAATGTTTGAGGAAGCCTTACATCGACTGGAGCTAGAACCCCACGAAGCCATTATGGTTGGTGATAACCTTCATACAGATATTAAAGGTGCAAATGCAAGTGGCATTCCATCTGTGTGGCTGAATCGAGAGAACCAAGCAAATGAAACGAGTATCCATGCTACCTATATGATTGAATCGCTGGAAGAGTTAGTTCGTTTAGAGAAAGTGAAACATTCCCTTGATAAAGCTTCACGAATATGATCTAATTAGCTTAACAAAAATTATAAAATCCACTAGGGGTGCGAAAAGCTGAGAGAGGATAAATCCTTAACCCTTTACCTGATCTAGATAATGCTAGCGAAGGGAAGTGCGATATGTAAACCAATTGGTTGTTAAAAGTCTAGCCAGTTTATTTGCATGCGTCGTTCCGTCGTTTAGATGGAACGTTTTTTGTGTTCATAGTGGTGGATAGGAGTCAAAATGAAAAAGAAGAATAGGCTGACGTTAGTTGATATTATTGTGACAGTTATGATTGCCACAGTGTTTGCGGTTGTTTACCGATTATGGAGTCCTGTTACAGACGTTGTTGGATTATTTGGTTTACAACTGGAGCAGCTTATCTATGGGATGTGGTTTATTGCAGGGACAATAGCGGCTTTAATTATTAAAAAACCGTTTGTAGCTTTAATTGCTGAAACGGCTGCGGCATCTGGAGAATTTATCGCAGGCTCTCCGTATGGTGGCATATTGCTTATATATGGCATTCTCCAAGGAATCGGTATGGAGTTAGCCTTTGCACTCTTCCGTTATAAAGTGTACTCCATTTGGACTGCCATGCTAGGTGGTGTGTTTGCAAGTTTTGCTTCAATTGGATTAGATTTCTTATATGCCAACATTGGTCAACTGACAACGTGGGCGCTCGTTGTGCGAATAAGTTTACGAACGATTGGTGCCATTCTCATTACAGGTGTTTTAGCTGCTAAACTGGTACAAGCATTGCAAAAGACAGGGGTTCTGGATTCGTTTGGATCACATCATAAAGGAAGGCCGTTTTCATGAATGCGCATCAACCAATTGTATTAAAGGAGCTCACTGTACGAGATCAACAGAGTGGGAAACTCATTTTAGATCGAGTTTCCTGCACAATTAAACCAGGTGAAAAAGTCTTAATTGTAGGGCCAAGTGGTGCAGGGAAATCGACTTTGTTACAAGTAATTGCTAAACTTCTCGAGACAACGAACCAGTTTGAAGTAAACGCTGATTTGTATCAAGTCCCACCGTGCAGCTACGTCTTTCAAGATCCGGACTCACAGTTTTGTATGCCTTATGTAGATGAAGAGCTTGCATTTATGTTGGAAAATCAGCAAGTCGCTTCAGAGGACATGCTCGCCATTATAAAAAGAATGCTCACAACGGTTGGTTTACAAAAGGATCAGCCTCATACAGCGATCCAAACATTATCTATGGGAATGAAGCAACGATTGGCTTTAGCTTCAGCCATGCTCCATGATAAAGAATGTATGTTGTTAGACGAGCCTTCTGCTTTGCTTGATCCTGATGGGGCAGTTCAATTATGGAATGAAGTGGCGAAACATGCTGAAGGAAAGACCGTTGTAGCCGTTGAGCACCGAATTACAGAGGCACTCCCACATATGGATCGAGTTCTACTCTTTAATCATCGAGGGCAGCTAGTAGCGGATTCAAAGGCTAGTGTTTTCTTTAACGAGTATCGAAAAGAAGTAATAGCTGCTGGGATCTGGCATCCACATTCGTGGGAGGACTACGCAAGAGAAAAAACGGTTACTCGCCGTTTCAAACAGCCAAAAGAGGTGCTAGCACTTAACGATTGGCAGCTTTTAAGACGAAAAAAACCACTTGTTACCGTTAAGGAAGCGACTGTATATGAGAACGATTGGATTTGTATAACTGGGGTGAATGGTGCAGGCAAATCATCGCTGCTTTATGGATTAATGAATTTACTTCACCATAAAGGTCAATACACATTAAACGGTGAACTCGTACATCGGAAAGAACATGTATCAGATCGAATTAACTTTGTATTTCAACATCCAGAATTTCAATTTGTTACAACCAATGTGGAAGAAGAATTGCTCTTTTCAGCAACGAATGCCGACGAAAAAGCCCTAGTAAAGACAATTCTACAGCGGTTCGGGCTTTCTGAATACTGTACTGTTCATCCATACAGGCTTTCTGTTGGTCAAAAAAGACGACTAAGCGTAGCGACAGCGTTTGTTCATTCAAAACCATTTCTTTTTCTTGATGAACCTACGTTTGGTCAGGATGCGTACCATACGTTTGCGTTGCTCGATTTAATGGAGGACTTTCGTCAATCAGGTGGCACAATCGTGATGGTTACACATGATAAAACGCTTGTTCGTCTGTTTGCGACACAAGAATGGCATGTAAAAAATGGAGCACTTATTCCGAGTGAAAGGAGGCAACTTGAAGGTGTACTCGCTACATGATACATTTCTCACAAGCATTAATCCAACAGTTAAACTTCTTTGTTTGCTTGCGCTGTTTTTTGTCATTGTGCTCATTCACAATCCAAATGTATTATTCTTTATGGTTGTATGTGCCCTTCTCGTTACAGTCTTTTTTTCAGGGCACCCTAAACGATATGTACTTTTATATGTTGCATCATTTGTTCTTTTATTTGTCTCTGCTTCAACAACAATGATGTTCTTTGGACAAGGTGAAACCACTTGGGTAAAATGGGGACTACTTCATATTACAGAGGAAAGCTTCTATACAGGTCTTCATCTAGGCATACGAGCAACTTTATTTGCAACTCTTGGTTTACTATTTCTTCTAACGACAAAGCCTGTACTCTTATTTTATTCTCTGATGCAGCAGCTTAAGCTACCACCAACGTTTGCTTATGCCTTTTTAGCGGCGGTGCGAATGCTACCGATTATGGTAGGGGAGTTCCAAACGCTTCGTCATGCTTATCAAATTAGAAATGCAAAACAAAAGCCAGGAGGAAAACGTCTGTATCGAGCGGTATCCTTTTATGTTATACCGTTACTAACTCAGGCGATTCGACGAGCACAGAAACTAGCGGTGGCGATGGAAGCAAAGCAGTTTACCCAAGAAAAACGAACATTTTATTATCCTATGTCGTACCGTTGGGTCGATGGGCAATTTCTTTTGTTGTTGGTCGTCTTCATTGGTGTGAGTTATACGCTAGGTCAATTGCTACCAATTGTCCCAACATCAGACATTCGACTTAGTTAATAGGAAAGGAAGGTTTTATGTCTGTTGAAAGAATGCCAGCCCATTTTTATGCTCAGTCAACAATCGATTTAGCAAAAGCACTTATCGGAAATTATTTAGTTCATTTTCTTAATGGAGAGCTTCTAGTGGGTAGAATTACCGAAACAGAAGCATATTTAGGTGTTTTGGATCGAGCCTGTCATAGTTACGGCAGAAAACAAACCAAACGTACTCGTATTTTGTACGAGGACCCGGGACATGTTTATACGTATACGATGCATACGCATTGTCTATTAAATGTCGTTGCAGAAAGAAGTGGTCAGCCTGAAGCCGTGCTCATTCGAGGCATTGAGCCTGTATGCGGAATTGAAAAAATGGAATCTTTAAGAGGGAAATCTGCTCAGGACAAACAGTTTGCAAATGGACCAGGAAAATTAACACAAGCAATGGGTATTTCAATGAACGCCTATGGAGAGTCGTTTATAGATGGTCCGCTTTATATTGGTTATAACGGGCAAAAAAATGGAGTACCAGTAGCGACGAAGCGAATTGGGATTGAGAACACAGGACAAGCAAAGTACTTCCCTTTTCGCTTTATCGAAAACAAATAAAAAAACGTACAAGCTTTGCATAAAAATGGAGCTTGTACGTTTTTTAATGGTTTTAAATGGTTGTGCGTAATTCCCAAAGCTCTGGAAAGAAGTAGTCGTCGAGAACAGCTTTTAAATAATGAACGCCTGCGGAGCCTCCTGTACCTGACTTCATTCCAATAATTCGCTCGACGGTTTTTAAATGTCGAAATCGCCATTGCTGATGCCAGTCTTCGAGATCAACGAGCTTTTCGGCGAGCTGGTAAAGATTCCAATAGCGGTTCGATTGTTGATAAACGATTTGCCATGCGTCTCTAACCGAATCCGTTGACTGATGGCTTTTTGTTACATCTCTTTCTAGTATGGTTTTATCTGAAAATAACCCTGCCCGTGCAAGGGCTTGAATGGCCTCATCGTAAAGAGTAGGCTTCTCGTAATCTGCTTGTAACCCTGCTAAGATGGTCGGCTCATTTTCATAGATTTTTAAGATATGTGGCGTTTTTTTGCCTAATAGGAACTCGAGTTGACGGTGTTGATAGGATTGAAAGCCAGACGCTTGTCCTAGACTATCTCGAAATTCAACATATTCACTTGGTGTCAATGTAGCGAGAACATCCCACGCTTGAATAATTTGTGCTTGGGTTTTTGAAACGCGAGCAAGCTGTTTAAAGGCAGGTTGAAATTGATCTTGTTGCAAGGAGGTAATCGCACCACGTATTTCGTGGAGCATTAGTTTCATCCACAATTCACTTACTTGATGAATCACTATAAACAACATTTCATCGTGATGATCAGACAGTCGCTTTTGACTATTTAAAATCGGTTCAAGCTGCAAATAATCACTGTAGGTCATTTTATCTTTAAAGTCTGTATAAGCAGATTGGCTATTGTTTGTCATGGTCAATCACTCTCCAAAGGTTTAATAATGGCACGTACTGGGCTGCCATCACCGCCAACAATGCGAAGAGGTAGGGCAATAAATTCATATAAGCCAGCCTCCACATGATCAAGCATCAGGTTTTCAATAATGGCGATATTGGCTTTGCCGAGACTATGATGGCCGACTAAGTCTTTACTGGTTAATGGGTCAACACTCGGGACATCCACACCTAATAAAGAAACACCTTTCTTCAGTAAATAATTTGCTCCATCTTCTGTAACGTATGGAATATCTGTTGGAAAAACAGTTGAATCCGTTTTCGTTTTTGTTTTAATAAGTAGGCGTCTGACACCGGTTAAATCATACGTTTCAAGTAAAGCTTGATTAATGGTTTGTACCCCAATAGCAGTAATTATAAGAGCTGGTCCTACATACGTCTCTAACGGTAGTGCATCAATGGTTGCCCCTGTCTCGTGATAATGAAACGGTGCATCAGCATGAGTACCTGTGTGAGTACTAGTCGTAATTTCACCTATATTCACCGACCCTGTTTCTTCCATAGGTGCCGATAATGTGTAGGAGAAAGGTGTGTCGCCTGGCCAATGAGCAATACCGTTATGTAGTGGCATTGTAATATCAATCCAACCCATCTATGCAATCACTCCTCGTTTGTTTTCAAATTGTAGATACGTTTTATTTTTCATGATGGCTGCAAGGGTTTGTGCAGTCTTATAAACATCTGTAAATGAATTATAGAGGGCAACAGGTGCAATGCGGACACCGTTCGGACTGCGGAAATCAGGAATAATACCATGGGATTTAAGTGCTTTACATATGCGTGCAGCTTCTGGATGCTCGAGAAGAAGATGCCCTCCGCGCTCCTTATCATGCACAGGTGTCGAAATTGTAAACGACTGAGTGTCTGGTAGCTGGTTTAATAGATAACGTAAATAATGGGTGAGTGCCAAGGATTTCTTTCGAATGGCCTCTATGCCAACTTCAGTAAACATGTCTAACGAGCCAATGAGTGGTGCCATGGATAAAAGGTGAGGCGTTCCCAGCTGGTACGATCCTACAGATGCACTTTTATGAAACAGCGGGCTCATATCGAATTGTTTTGACTTATCAGAACCAAACCAGCCTCTAAGGCCAGGCAATGCGGTGTGATGCTTTTCATGAACAAATAAACCGCCAACACTACCGGGCCCGCCATTTAAATGCTTATACGTGCACCAGAAAGCAAAATCAACATCCCATTGCTTGAGTTGATGAGGGACAGAGCCAATAGAATGGCAAAGATCAAAGCCAATTAAAATTCCGTTATCATGGGCTGCCTTTGTTAATCGTTCAAGAGATAATAGCTGTCCGCTTCGATAGAGTACACTTGAAAGAATAACTACTGCAACGTCATTATCAAATGAGGCAATGATCTCTTCCTCAGATAATGTATGACCGTCTTGACTCTCAATTAAACGGAGTCCTTCCTTATGAGAGATGCTATGAAGATCAAGATGTGAATGAATGGCGTAAAGATCTGTCGGAAAGCTAAGGGCTTCACTCACAATAACGTAACGGTCAGCTGTTGGTTGATAAAACGTTGCAAGTAATTGATGAAGATTGACCGTTGTTGAGCCCATTGCTAACACTTCTTCTGCTGATGCACCAATCAATGGAGCCATTGACGAACCTAATTTCTCAGAAAGAGTGAACCAAGGGTATTGACCATCTGTCCATCCATCAATTCCATATGTTTTCCAATCTTCAAGCACTTGTAGAACCGTCTGCTCAGCTCTCTTGCTTAGTAGCCCTAATGAATTGCCATCCATATAGATGGTGTCTTTATTAAGATAAAACTCTTTTTGATAAGGAGCTAGGGCATCAGTTGCATCGAGTCTCGCTGCATACTGCTTTGAAGTGTCCATCTATTCACGTCCTTGTTCACAAAATGTATAACTCTAGTTAAACGTATCAAAATCCTATTCAATTGAACAGTAGTAATTAGCGGAGAACGTTAAATATGTGCGTTTCCTGCGCTCCTTACGTCTAATCGAATTCTATCCACCTCACATAGAGTAGTTACATAGAATGTATGGAGGTGAAGAAATGATGTCAACCACATTCTCTGTGGTGTTTCGTTCAAAAATAAAACAAAAGGAAGAAACGATTCTAGTACCGTCTTTTTTGAAAAAATGGTTCAGTCATAACCAAGTACAGCTAACATATGGACTCGCGTCTCGTAATCTCACAATCTCTTATTTTGATGAGAGAGAAAATGATTCGCCTTCCATCTACGTTCATAAAAATGTACAAAAAGAATTAGCTCTTCATAAAAAAGAGCGTTATCAAGTGAGGGTGAAGCAGGGCGAACTAACCATTGGTCCCTATATTGGATTATTACTAGGCGATCAACCATTGAATTATACCGCTGCATTCATGAAAGAACATTATGAAGAAAGAATGAAATTACAAACTCAACTCGGCGTAAGAGTAGCTGCTTTTTCAATCAAATGGGTCAACCTAGAACAAGCGAAAACAAAGGCACTAACGTACTGTGTAGAAACAAAAAAATGGAAAGAAGAAGTAGTACCAATTCCTAAGATTATTTATAGACGTCATTTGCGACAAGAGGAATTTCATTCATTCAAAGAGACTATAAGACAAAAAGGTGGAACGATCTTTAATTCAAATCGACCAGATAAATGGGAACTTCATGCCCACTTTAATGAAGATAGCACGTTAAAGCGTGTTTTGCCTAAGACAGAAAAGTGGACAAAGGAAGATCAGTTAGAACGTTGGTTACAGGAAAAGCCGAAATTTGTATTAAAGCCAATTTTAAATTCCCAAGGTCGGGGTATTTATATGATTTCGAAATTAAAACAGGGGAACCAGTATCTCGTTTATGATTACGCCAAGACCGATCAAGCAATTAAACGAAAGCTAACCAAAAAAGCACTAATACGATTTTTTCATAAGCGCAAATTACGTTCAAAAGACTATATCATACAGGAATGGATTGCTTTAAAGAGATGGGAGTCACGACCATTTGATGTCAGGGTATTTTTACAAAAAGAAACGGCTAATTGGCAAGTGAATGGAATTGAGTGTCGACAAGCTCAAGCGAAGCAGCTTATTACCAATTTTTCAAAAGGGGGGAGAGTTCTTCCGCTTAGCGACATTTTTGGTGGACACACAAAAGCAATGGAAGCAGAAATTGAACAATTGTGTATAGAAATAGCGGATAAGATTGAATCGATTTATCGGAATGATCATTTTGCTGAATTAGGAATTGACCTTGCTTTTGATGTAAAGCAAAAGCGTTTTGTTCTTATCGAGGTCAACTTTCGGCCAGGATACAAAGGGCTTAAACTGTTTGATGAAGATGCTTATTATCGAGTTGCATGGTCACCGTTTAAGTATGCCGCAAAAATGGAAGGGTTTTAAGCAAAATAAACTCTGGGGAATTCCCCAGAGTTTATTCATGTGTAGCATTTACTTGTAACATTCCTTCTTTCAGTATCACGTCTATATGCGTAATGTCGCCATCTTCAATAAGAAGTTCGGTAATATCGTCTTCAATTGTATCCTGAATAACGCGGCGTAATGGTCTTGCGCCAAAAGAAGGGTGATAGCCTTTTTTCGCTAGTTCTCGTTTTGCGTCATCACTTACATGAATCGTCATGTTTAGCTCATCTAAGCGACTACGAAGGTCATCTAACATGACATCAACAATTTGAATTAAATCGTTTTCTGTTAGTTGATTAAACTCAATCAATGCATCAAAACGGTTTAGGAATTCTGGCTTAAAGTAGTCATGCAGACTCTCAAGAATGCCAATCGTTTTACTTTGTTCAGCGTTAAAGCCAAGTGAACGAGAAGGGGACCCAACGCCTGCATTGGATGTCATAATGACCATAGTATCTTTAAACGAAACGACTCGACCTTGACTGTCTGTTAAACGACCATCCTCCATAATTTGCAAGAACATATGTTGCACATCAGGATGGGCCTTTTCAATTTCGTCTAACAAGATGATACTGTACGGATTGCGGCGAACTTGCTCCGTTAATTGACCACCTTCTTCATGTCCTACATAACCTGGAGGTGAGCCGATTAATTTAGAGACTGCGTGTTTTTCCATAAACTCACTCATATCAAGGCGAATCATATTTTCTTTATTTCCATATACTTCTTCGGCTAATTGCTTCGTTAACTCGGTTTTACCAACTCCAGTAGGTCCAACGAAGAGAAAGCTAATAGGGCGATTGCCTTGCTTCAAACCAGCGCGACTACGTTTGACCGCTTTCGCTGTTTTTGAAACTGCATCTTCCTGTCCAATGACTTTACTAGCGAGACGGCTTGTTAAATCACGCATTTTTTGCTGCTCATCTTTTTGGAGTTTCTGAACAGGGATACCTGTTTGTTTTTCAATTAATGCTTGAATGTCTTCGATTTTAACGCTAATCGGTGTTAAGTTTGATTCCGTTTCTTTCAATTTCTCTTTAATGGCATTTTCCTCATCACGTAACGTAGCTGCTTGTTCGTATTGTTCATTTTTAGTAGCGGCGTGTTTACGTGTGCGAACATCATTTAAGCGCTTTTCAAGTGACGCTTTATCTTCATGTTCAATAGAAAGGGACAAGCGAGATCCAACTTCATCAAGTAAGTCAATTGCTTTATCCGGCAAGAAACGATCTTGAATATAGCGGTTTGAAAGACTTACTGTTGCACGTAATACCTCGTCTGAATAGGCTACACCATGATACGCTTCGTAGACTGATTTCAAGCCTTTTAAAATCTCGTATGCTTGCTCTTCTGTCGGCTCTTTAACAGTTACTGGTTGGAAGCGACGTTCAAGGGCGGCATCCTTTTCAATCTTACGGTATTCATTTAATGTTGTAGCACCGATTAACTGCATTTGCCCACGTGCAAGTGCTGGTTTTAATAGGTTGCTTGCATCCATATTTCCTTCACCAGAAGCACCAGCACCAACAAGCATATGAAGCTCATCAATAAATAGAATGATCTCTTCACGTTGAGATACTTCATCAATTAATTGCTGCATGCGTTCTTCAAATTGACCTCGATAGCTTGTTCCAGCAACGAGAGAAGCAAAATCTAAAGAAAAGATTTGTTTATTTAGCAATTTGGCAGGTGCATTTCCTTTTGAGATTCGTAGTGCTAAGCCTTCAGCAATTGCTGTTTTCCCAACACCGGCTTCACCGATTAGTACTGGATTGTTTTTAGTTCGGCGACTGAGAACTTGAATGACTCGTTCTACTTCTTGGTCCCGCCCGATAACAGGGTCAATGTTTCCGTTCTCTGCTTCATAGGTTAGGTTGTGTCCAAATTGAGTTAAAAAGCTATCTTTCTCATGTTGTTGTTCTTTTATTTGTGTATGATGAGGCTGTTGTTCTTGCCCGTCCATAAATGATTGAAAAAAGGATTGCGTTGGGGCAGCCTGACCATGTACTTGTCGTAACTCTTGTAAACACGTTTCACATAAGATCATCTGTTTTTTGTGTTGATTTACAACAAGATTTAATGATACTGTGGCATCATTTGTTTGACAGTGTTGACATTTCATCTTCCATTACCCCCATTTTTAATATTTTTGACTTTGACTATATTTGACCATTTGGTGTATAAGAAACAGCTATCGCAAAGGAGTAGCTGTTTTATATAGACTTATTATAACTGATCAAACGATATTGTTCAACCATTATCGACTTTTTAGGTCAAATATGATCAGTAAATATACTTTATCATTCGATCATATTCGTGTCAATCATTGATTAAAAATAGTCAGAGAACCAAGGTTGATTGTCTGGAATTAACTCTTCTAAATAACTAATTGTTGCATTCGTTGCTTCGATACGCCCGATTTCTTTCAAGTCTTTCGCTCGCTTGTAGTTAAGCAAAAGGGTGACGAGGGTCTGAATATCAAGAGATGCATCAACAGGTGTATCCTCACTCACTCGTTCCACTTTTTGACCATTTTCAAACGTCAGTTTAAATACGTCTTGATTCCATTCAAGCATAGGATCGTTAACCTTTAAAACAATCGCTTGCTTTGCATAAGAAGTAAAGGGAAAACCACGTAAAAATTCTTCAACATCAACAATTCGCGCCATATAATAGGGAGAGATTTTTTCTTCAATTTCTCCGTCTTCAAGAAAGAATGAGAGTGGTTCATTGGCAAAAATCTTTCCTTTTACATAATAAACCATCGAAAAATGAGCACCAATAAAGTTCCATAGTCCACGACGAGCTTCTTCATTGTTAAAAATCATTTCTTGAACGAAAAAGGTTTCATTTTCGACCTTATAGTACATATAACCTGTTGGCTGTTCTTTTGCATCGTAGTAAACACAAGCGATTAGATCATCTCGTTCCCACTTGAAATGTTCATCCCAAGCAAGCTCATTACGAATCATAGCTCCATTTTCTTTTTTTGAAAATTGTTCGTAAGCTTTACGAATATCTTTATCATGAAATGAAACTCGCTCAATACGTCCAGGTACATCATAAGGCTTCGGAATTTGTGTATCACGCACTGTGTAGGTAATGACATCCGATATAATTTCCCAGCCTTTTTTTCGATAATAAGGGATCGAGTAGGGGAACAAATAAGAGATAGTTTGTCCTTTTTCCCGCATTAACGTTAAGCTTTCTTTCATTAAATCATTCATGAGTCCAAGTCCTGCATATTCAGGATACGTTCCAACTCCGGTCACACCACCCATTTTATAGGCACGACCGTGAATGTTAACTGAAAAAGGGTACACAACCATTTGTGAAATCAACTTGTTTTTAGAAAACCATCCTAAAATCGAACTTTGTTCAAAGATTGGTTTTTTCCAGAGAGCCATTTGCGACTCGCCAATTTGGGAAACGTCTTGATTCGTTACTTGAAACACGTAGTTCAACAAATCAAGAGAATCTTGCGTATGTTCTTTTGTAACAACCTTCAGTTCTAAGTCATCTTTTCGATTCTGACTCATGTGATTTCGACCTCTTTCATTAAAATGACTGATTATCATTCATTCTAGTAAAATCAATGCAAACAGTCAAATCGTTTGATTTGAAACAAGTGGAAAGAATCGCTACACTAACGAAAGTAAGAAAGGTGGCTTTAGAATGACAAAGCAAATCAAACTTTCAGCATTAAATTTAGCACCAGTTCGAAAAGGAAAAACAGTAAGAGAAGCATTACAACATACAATTCGTAGCGCAAAAGCTGTTGAATCATTTGGCTATCATCGTTTTTGGGTTGCTGAACATCATAATATGGAAGGTGTTGCAAGCTCAGCAACAGCTGTATTAATTGGACAACTTGCTCAGGAAACAACACAGATCCGTGTCGGTTCAGGAGGCATAATGCTACCAAACCATGCGCCATTAATTATTGCAGAACAGTTTGGCACCCTTGCAGCTCTTCATCCAAATCGGATTGATTTAGGGCTTGGCCGAGCACCAGGAACAGACCAATTAACAGCGCAAGCATTAAGACGACATGGACAAAAGGCAGAAGATTTTCCTAGTCTTGTGGAAGAATTACGTCATTACTTTAAACCAGTATCGTCAAGACCTCATGTACGAGCGATACCAGGTGAAGGAGAAGAGGTTCCTATTTGGCTTCTTGGCTCAAGTGGTTACAGTGCGCAAATGGCCGGTGAATTAGGCTTACCATTTGCGTTTGCTGGTCACTTTTCACCAAAACAAATTGTACCAGCATTGAACCTTTATTATGATACGTTTAAACCTTCTTCGGTGTTAAGTGAACCGTACAGCATGATAGCCGTGAATGCTATCGCTGCCGAGACTGAGGAAGAAGCCCACGTACTTGCTAGCTCTCTTTACCAACAGTTTCTTTCAATGATTCGAAACCAACGAGGAACATTACAACCTGCAGTTGAAAACATGGACGATATTTGGACACCTCATGAAGAACAGCTTGTGATGGAACAATTAAGTGGATCCTTTATTGGTGAAGCCAATAAAGTCGCCCAACAGCTTAATGATTTCGCTGTGAAACTGCATGTAAATGAAATCATGTTACAAACGACTATTTTTGATGAAGAGAAGCAAATCGATTCTTACAATCGTATAATGAGTGCTTGGCAAGCACTTTAAAAAAATTAGCGCTGTATGATAAGGTCGTTTTTCATTTAAACCTTTCTTCATACAGCGTTTTTGAATCCGAAAGCCTTATTCTAGTATACGAATGGTATTAAAAGAAGTGATAAGGGTGCTGCTGACAAACGGATCGGGTTATTGTATATGAGCGATTCGTTTACAGCAGATGATGGCATTGTGAAAATTTGTTCGCCTTTTTGTATTTTCCCAACAAAAAAGATCTCTTTTTATTGCTTATGCGACATATTCATACAGAAAAAGGAAAAGGGGGCAGTTCGCATGCTGTTACTTTATCAAATTCTTGTATGGGTTAGCGTAAGTGGACTAGCTTTTTACGTGTTTGCTTCTTGGAAATGGGAAGATGCAACAAAAAGAAAACTTCCTTTTATACGAAAAATTTGGTACTCCTTATTCACAGTCGGTGCAGCTTTATCTTGGACATTATTCCCAACTAGCTTATTCGAAAACTGGCTACACTACCTTATCGTTGCTTGTTTGTTTGTTGTCATTGACGCTTTTGTTTTTTTAAGTGCATACGTACAACGATTTGGGTCGAATCTATTGACAATCGATACGGGACAACTGATTGAAACAAATCAAGAAGTCTTGCAGCTACAGGAAAAACGATTAAAAGCTTTCTTTCGCCTTTTAAAAAGTGACACAATTAACGTCTATTTTGGTGGGCATGATGCATATATTACAGGTGTGCGAGAAATTTTAATGAAGTTCGCAGAGAAAACCGATATTGAAGCGAATCTTTTTCCTTTCATGACAAAGGCTGAAAAAGATCACCTTTTGTTTCATTTTTCTAATCGAACGGTTGTCAGTGCAACGCTTGAAAGGCAAGATGTGTATTACGGTGAAAAAGATCGTTTAATTTTTATCCCAGTTATATTAAAAGGAGAGCACTATGTTATTAAGTTGTCGTCAGAGGAACGAATTATTGAATACGATGCGTTATTATTTGCTTCTCTTGTTGCTATTTATGATTTGCTTTCCTTCAATGAAGATGATGAGAACAAGGCTCACCAATTGATGTAAAGTAGAATATCGTAAAGTATACAAACTTGTTTAAGTGGGTGATGCAAGTGAAGAAAACAGCAAAAAAGTCAACAGAGAGTATTTTACCGGCGTTTTTCTCGTCTCCTTTTACAATGAATTTACAAAAAAAGAATAAAGAAGCCATCCAATTATTCAATAAATGGAAAAAGGATGTAAAAGAAGACCGAGGTTCTGTATGAATTGTGGTTTGTGAGGGGATATTAGTTGCTAAATTCGACTAATTTCGATACGGTATATACTAAGCTATGTTAGAAAGAAGGTTCCATTGGATGAAACTTAGTATCCTCGATCAAGTACCACGTTCATCTGAATCAACTAATGAGATTGCGCTAAAAGAAACAGCTGATTTAGCATTAGCCGCTGAAAACCTTGGCTATCACCGCTATTGGATCGCTGAACATCATGATTTAGATGCGCTCCTGTCGCCATCGCCTGAGATTTTAATTGCTTACATCGGTGCAAAAACCTATTCCATCCGATTAGGCGCTGGAGCGATATTATTACCGCATTATAAACCGTATAAAGTTGCTGAAAATTTCAATATGCTTGCTAATTTGTTTCCAGGCAGAATTGATTTAGGCCTAGGACGTTCGCCTGGTGGATCAGCGGAAGCATCAGAAGCATTGTCTGAAAATTTCATTGAAAATGTTCATCAAATGGATGAAAAGACAGAAACGTTAATGCACTTTTTAAGACGTGATTTTCCTGAAGCACATCGCTTTTCTACATTAAAAGCAGCACCTGTGCCTTATGAGAAGCCACAGGTCTTTATGCTAGGCACGTCTGAAAAGAGCGCACACTTAGCAAGTAAACATAATCTTAATTATGTTTACGGTCATTTTATGAATAATGAAAATGGAAAGCATGTGTTAAACGCTTATCGGAATAAGAAAGAAGATGGACAAGCATTTGCTTGCGTATCCGTTCTATGTGCGGATACCCAAGAAGAAGCCGAATTGTTGCATCGTTCCGTACGAGTATGGCAAGCATTTCACTCAATGAACCAGCCTATTGGGGCTATTCCAACTAAAAGTGAAGCGGCTTATTTGTTAAACCAGCTAGATACGAAAACACGAGAACAAATAGAGAAAAGCGATTCAACGACAATTGTTGGGGACAAGACTACAGTCAAAGCAAAGCTTGATGAACTTTCAGAGGCCTTACAATTAGAAGAATTAATGGTCGTAACACACGCTCCAGAGCTTCGAGATCGCCTGCACTCTTATCGCTTACTTACAGAAATTTATCCACAACTTGTCTCATTGTAAAACATTTGTCTAGAAGGCAAGTGTTCTTTTTAATGAAATTAATAATTTCACGTACCGAATTAAATTGAAAAAATAGGCACATACACAGACAACCAACATACGATACAGTATCAAGAGCGAATGAGGTGAGAGGATGGAAGTTCATTTTCATATTCACGAACTTATTGGAAAAACACCGATTGTTGAATTACGTTCGTTTCCTATTCCTCAAAACGTGCGTTTGTTTGCTAAATTAGAAAGCTATAATCCTGGTGGAAGTATTAAAGATCGCTTAGGCAAACAATTGCTGAATGCTGCTTTGGAGAGCAAGAAGATTAGTCCAAAAGGAACCATTATTGAACCAACTGCAGGGAATACAGGCATCGCATTAGCTTTAGCAGCAATTGGAACAGAAGTAAATGTAATAGCGGTCATCCCAACATCCTTTAGTCTAGAGAAGCAACAACTTATTCGCGGCTTAGGTGCAACTGTCATTAACACACCTAGCGAAGAAGGAATAAAAGGAGCTATAAAAAAAGCGAAAGAATTAGAAGCAACAATAAGCGATTCCTATTGCCCGCTTCAATTCCAAAATCCAGAAAACCCGTTAACGTACTATAAAACACTTGGTCCAGAATTGTATGCTCAACTAAATGGTCAAATTGACGTCTTTCTTGCAGGTGCAGGGTCATGTGGAACGTTTCAAGGAACAGCAGCATATTTAAAAGAACAGAACCCAGACATTGATACAGTTGTTGTTCAGCCAGAGGGATCAATTCTTGATGGCGGCACAATCGGACCCCATCGAACAGAAGGAATTGGGATGGAATTTATTCCACACTATGTGGTTCCAGCATTATTTGATCGTATTCATACGATTCCAGATGACCGAGCATTTCTTCGCGTCCGTGAATTAGCAAAACAAGAAGGGATTTTAGTAGGAAGTTCATCAGGTGCTGTTTTTGAAGCTGCGTTAAAAGAGGCGAGAGAAGCGAAAACTCCGAAAAATATTGTGATGATCTTTGCTGATGGCTCAGATCGATACTTAAGTAGAGGGATTTATGAGGAGGATACGACTTGAGACAGAAAACAAAACTGATCCACGGTGGTAAAGGAATTGATCAAGCAACTGGTGCTGTTAATCAAGCGATTCAACTTTCTAGCACGTTTAAGCAAACACAAATCGGAACATTTCACTACGAGTATGGAAGAACAGGCAATCCAACCAGGGAAGCACTTGAACAATTACTAGCGGATATCGAGGAAGGCGACCATGGTTTTGCATTTGCATCAGGTATGGCAGCGATTACGGCGGTCATGAAGTTATTCTCACCTGGCGATCATATCATTATTACGGACGATGTCTATGGCGGTACGTATCGTTTTTTTACGCAGTTTCTTGAAAAAGAAACGATCTCCATTACGTTCGTTGATACAAGTGACGTGACGGCAGTAGAAGAAGCAATACGAAAGGAAACAAAAGCCGTCTTTATTGAGACACCAACAAATCCTTTGCTTAAAATTACAGACCTTAGTAAAATAGGTCAAGTAGCAAACGAACATGACCTGCTTTTTATCATTGATAATACGTTTGCAACGCCTTATTTTCAAAATCCGTTACGCTACGGAGCGGATCTTGTTATTCATAGCGCGACAAAGTATTTAGGTGGTCATAGCGATGTGATTGCAGGTGCAGTGGTTGTGAAAGAGGATACCCTTGCAGCAAAACTTGCGTACATTCAAAATGCCACTGGAGCTGTTCTTGGACCTCATGATGCGTATCTCTTAATGAGAGGTATTAAGACATTAGGTGTGCGTATGGAGGAAATTGAAACGAATACACGCCAGCTAGTGAAATTTCTTCAACGTCATCCGAATGTGGATGAGATTTATTATCCTGGATTAGTAAACCATCCGGGGCATGCAACCCATGCCTTACAATCTCGAGGGTTTGGTGGGATTGTGTCGTTCACAACAACATCTAATGAGCTTGCTTTACAGACGGTCGAGCGTACACGTTATTTTACGTTGGCAGAAAGTTTAGGTGCGGTGGAAAGCTTAATTTCAATTCCTGCAAAAATGACCCATGCGTCTATTCCGAAAGAACGGCGACAAGAGTTAGGTATTAAAGATTCTCTTATTCGATTGTCAATCGGATTAGAGGATGTAGAAGACTTGGCAGAGGATTTGGAAATTGCATTAACAGAATAAAATGGCTGCTAATAAAGCAGTCTTTTTTACATAGAAGAGGAGAGGCGTTAAGGAATGAAGTTTATTTCATGGAATGTGAATGGTATTCGCGCATGTGTAAAAAAAGGGTTTCTCGATTTTTTTCATCATGCGGATGCGGATTTCTTTTGTTTACAAGAAATTAAAATGCAAGAAGGACAGTTAGAGCTTGACCTACCGGGCTATGAACAGTACTGGAATTACGCTGAGAGAAAAGGGTATTCTGGCACTGCTATCTTTACAAAGCACAAACCCTTAAAGGTTCACTACGGATTAGGGGAGAATTTCCAAGACGATGAAGGGCGCGTTATTACTCTTGAATATGAGCAATTTTACTTAATAACCATGTATACGCCAAACGCAAAACGGGATTTAAGCCGGCTTTCTTATCGAATGGAATGGGAAGAAGAGGTAAATGCCTATATTGATCAACTGCAGAAGCAGAAGCCCGTGATCTTGTGCGGCGACCTAAACGTTGCTAGAGAAGGAATTGATGTAAAAAATAATCGTGCCAACATTGGAAACGCAGGTTTTACAACGGAAGAGCGTGGCAAGCTAGAAGAACTAATAAGTCACGGATTTATTGATTCCTATCGCTATTTCTACCCAACAGATGATGAATCGTTTACATGGTGGTCGTATATGGCAAAAGTGAGAGAGCGGAATATTGGGTGGCGGATTGATTATTTTTTAATCAATGAAACCCTCGCTCCACAATTAAAGGATGCTGTTATTTACTCACAAATCATGGGTAGTGATCATTGTCCAGTCGGATTAGAATTAAAAGAAGGAAGCAACTAATTAGCTTCCTTTTTCACTATAAGTTTGGACGAGATAAGCAAGGTCTTCATTGCCAAAAACCTGTAGAAGATTGATTACTGTTTCTGTTGCGATAGGGCTTGATTCCTCTTTTGATACAGTTAAAGCCAGTGCTTGTTTCAGTTCGTGGTTGTTTCCTTGCTCTGGATAAGCCTCACTATAAAGGGCAGCCGGATCGTAGTCATTATTTATACACCACTGAGAGAAAACTAGAATCATCATCTGCTCATCTTGCTGATAACTTTTAATAATATGATTGGCTGTTTGTGACTGATCATGCATGTTCTCGCCTCCATTTATCTTCTTAAAGTGATTATAGAGGATAAAAAGGGAGGAAGAAAGCAATCTACGCACAATTCTACTTTTGCGTTATAATAAAAAGGAACTTTAAGAAGAAAGAGAGTGACAGGTCATGGGTCGTAAATGGAATAACATTAAGGAAAAAAAAGCGTCAAAAGATGCCAATACGAGTAAAGTTTATGCAAAGTTTGGACGCGAAATTTATGTTGTCGCAAAGCAAGGAGAGCCAGATCCTGAAGCCAATCAAGCGTTAAAAGTTGTACTTGAACGAGCTAAAACCTATAATGTTCCGAAAGCAATAATCGAGCGAGCGCTAGAAAAAGCAAAAGGTGGCGCTGATGAAAATTATGATCAGTTGAGATATGAAGGCTTTGGTCCAAATGGCTCGATGCTAATCGTTGACGCATTAACAAATAATGTAAACCGTACAGCTTCTGATGTACGTGCTGCTTTTGGGAAAAATGGAGGAAATATGGGCGTTAGCGGTTCGGTTTCCTATATGTTTGACCATACAGCAGTCATAGCATTTGAAGGCAAAACAGCAGATGAAACACTGGAACTTTTACTTGAGGCAGACCTAGACGCGAGAGATATTATAGAAGAGGACAATCTTATTATCATTTATGCTGAACCAGATCAACTTCAAGCTGTTCAAGAAGCGTTAAAACAAGCAGGTGTGAATGAATTTAACCTCGTTGAGACTTCTATGCTACCACAAACAGAATTATCTTTAGAGGAAGAAGACGAGAAACAGCTCGAAAAATTAATTGATGCATTAGATGATTTAGAAGATGTTCAGCAAGTCTATCATAACGTCGCTTTACGTGAAGACTAAGCCATTTACTAATGATAAAAAAACTCGTGTAACCGAAGTGTTCACGAGTTTTTTCTTATGGCTACTGGCACACAAATGTAAAAACAAAGATGGTTATGGTAGAACGAGCATGATAAAGCCAGTTCTTATTAAGAGGAAAACATCGTTTCCTTTCACAATAAATAATTGAAGTGTAAAGAGGATGAGCAATCTTAGTAGTAAAGAGAATTGAATCCAAAGCTTCTGTGAAAAATTTCGAGAATCGTCGACACACAAAACTAGGAAGGATCATTCCCCATCTTACGGTCAACGCGTTTCATTCTATTTTAAACAGTTTTGATTATGTCTTATCTTAAGTGTGTTGTTCCCTTCGTAAAACACTTTTGAAACAAATTAGCCTATTCGTTCGTAGAAGACGTTTAAAAAGAGGGGTGAGAAGGTTGGTAGTGTATGGAACGATTATGGGTGTTGTTGGAATCCTAATGATTGTTTTTAGTATCGTTTTACTAAAAACAAAAAAATATCAGTATTTATCAAGCTTTGGAACGAGAAGTAAAGAAGATCAGGAGAAATTGTTAGAAAACGGTTTGCCGCGAAAGCAAGTCATTCTCGTGCTATGGACGAGTGTACTGCTTCTGCTCTTACTCATTCCTGTTTTGCTATCTGTTCCAGGAGCGTTCCCATTCCAATTGCTTATTTATTTAGTGTCTCTCCTTGGTGGATTAACTTATTTGTCACGATATGAAGTGGAAGAAAAGCGTAAGCGTGCTTTTTTAATAAATGGTGGGATCACAACGGTCACGATGATCATTGCCGGGAGCGTCTTTTTCATAGGAGCACAAACGCATGATTTACTCATACATGACGATTCAATTGAAATTACTGGTCCCTACGGTTCAGAATGGCCAATTACTGAGCTTGTCAGTGTTGAAAAAATAAAAGAGCGCCCATCTATGACAAGATTAAATGGTATCGGTACACTAGATGTGTCGAAAGGCCATTTTCGACGACAACATGACAGAGAACGAGTATTAGTCTTTAAAGAAGGAACAGAGTCAGACTACTTACACTTGCAGTTTCAAGATCAAGAAATTTACGTTAATGCACCGTCAAATAAACAATTAGATGAGTGGTATGAAGCATTAAACAGCCGACGATAGTCAGCTGTTTTTTAGCGTCTTTAATTCTTGTAGAATAGGCATATCGGATAAATCAGAATCAGGTACTTGATCCCATAAGATACCAGTCGGCTTAGGATGAGTGCTGTGGATTGGAATAAGTTCTTTTTCTGTGGCGATGTAGTCCATCGTAACATCATATGGATTGAGTGGGAGGTCCGATTCTATTAACTGTGAGGAATGAATCGTTGTAAAAACAGGCATTTCTTTTTGACCAAGTTCTCTTAGGATAGCATATTCTCGATCTGCATATCCGGCACCTTTGCCAATGCGACGTCCTTTTCGATCAACAGCAACAGAGCCCATTACCATCAAGTCGATTTGGGGTAAATCCTTGAGGGGAATGACTTTTCCATACGATTTTATATGCGTTAAACTAGCTGCTTTTCGGTATTCATTTGGTGGAACCCATTCTGGTTTCACTTGAATAAAGCCATCTTTTAATCGTGGTGTGGGCACAAATAAGATCTTCCCATCAGCCAAAATGGCTGCTCTTAATGGTAGTTGGGGAGAATCAGGATTAACTTTAATAATGGATGCTTGTTTATAAAGATCGGTTTGACGGATCCACTCTGCAGCAGATTCAGCGCCTTTAAAGTTTGGAATACGTCCTTTAATAGGAAAAGGAAAACGTGCTACTTTTTCATCCATCATTTGTTCCCAAACTTGTTCTCTAATTTCTTGTTTATTCATCGGAATACAGCACCTTTTTATTGTCACGTTTAGTTGTAATTGCTATCATAACTGTATACAAACTAAACCTGAATAGCAAGGGGACTACTAGATGAAGATTTATGTCATTCATGAAAATGAAGAATGGTCAGCGCCATTGTTTAATCGGCTAGAAGAATTAGGTGCCCCATACGAGAACTGGAACTTATCTTCTGGTTCCATTAACCTGCAAGAGGAACCACCTGAAGGGATTTTCTATAATCGTATGAGCGCATCGTCCCATACACGAGGTCATCGATTTGCACCAGAACTAACTAGCGCTGTACTCGTCTGGCTAGAGCAGTATGGTCGAACGGTCATTAACGATTCGCGTGCATTGCGATTAGAATTAAGTAAAGTTGTTCAGTATGTAGAATTAGAGAAGGAAGGCATAAAAACACCAAAAACAATTGTGGCAGTAGGAAAAGAACCGTTATTTGAAGCAAGCAAAGCATTTGAAAATGAGCCCTTTATTACAAAGCACAATCGAGCTGGAAAAGGACTTGGTGTGCAGTTGTTTCAATCAAGAGCAGCATTAAGAACGTATCTTGATAGTGATGGATTTGAAGAACCTGTTGATGGCATCACATTGTTGCAGCAATATATTGAATCAGAAGAGCCGTATATTACTAGATGTGAATTTGTTGGTGGTGAATTCATTTATGCTGTGAAAGTGAACACGTCTGACGGCTTTGAACTATGTCCAGCCGATGCATGCTCTATTGAAAATCTTTACTGTCCAGTGGGAGAAGAGCCAAGTTCAAAATTTGTGATCGATCCAACTTTTTCTGAACCTTTTATTAAAGATTATAAACGCGTTCTTCAGCGTAATGGCATCCAAATAGCAGGGATTGAATGCATCAAAGATAAAGATGGTGTTTTCTATACGTATGACATTAATACTAATACGAACTACAATGGAGAAGCCGAGGAGCGAGCAGACCAATATGGGATGTTAGAAATAGCGAAGTTTTTACAAAAAACAGTAACACATGCTAAATCATGCACGTAAACGACTAGCTTGTTAGTAGAATCTCTCATTAGAGGTTTTATTAACAAGTTTTTTTGATGCTTATTTAATAATAAATGGTAATCGATTAAGAGATCAAGCAAAAAACGTAATGAAAACTTATTATTTTCAGAAAATATTTGACTTTATAAGTAATTAAAATTACTCTATAAAGTAAAAGGAGGTTATTATGACTGTTCATTATGTAAACCCGAGTAAAGAATCACTTCATAATGCATTTAATCGCGATTTGGAAACAGTGCTGTCGATTCAATCAGGTGACCAGATAGTTTTTAAAACATTAGACTCTGGTTGGGGAAAAGAAAAGCGTAAATCAGCTGGAGATGCAAGGAAACGCTGGACAGACTTACTACCAGAAAAACAAGCACCTTTTTTTGGACATGCATTGACTGGTCCAGTATGGATTGAAGGTGCGAAGCCTGGGGATGTGCTTGAACTGGAAATTATTGAGTTAAAACCATCTGATTGGGGATGGGCTTCAGCAGGGGGCTTTAAAAGTGAATGGAATAAACGTTTAGCTATTGAGGATCAAAAAGAAGTTTTATATGACTTTCACTTAGATCTTGATAAAATGATAGCTAAAAGCCAATTCGGGTTATTCGATAGGGCTATTTCCATTTCTCCTTTCATAGGTATTATTGGAATGCCCCCTAAAGAAAAAGGATTTCACTCTACCTTTATTCCTAGAGAAACCGGAGGAAACATTGATTGTAAAGAATTAGGAAAAGGAAGTACGTTATATTTGCCAATTGAAGTAGAAGGTGGACTTTTATCTGTTGGAGATGGTCATGCAGTTCAAGGTAATGGTGAAATTAGTGGACCGGCACTAGAGTGTCCTATGGACAAGATTCACCTTCAAATAAATGTACTAAAAAGCCAATCTTTAAAAAGACCTAGGATAGTAACGAAAGACGAGTATATCACATTAGCATTTCACGAAGACCTAGAAGAAGCGATGTGGTTAGCATTGAATGATATGTTAGAATGGATGCAAGAACTATATTCGATGACAAAAGTTGAAGCAAGTTTGTGGGGATCTTTAGCCGTTAATTTGAGCATTACACAAATTGTAAACGGCAAAAAAGGTGTTCACGCATCGTTAATAAAGGAAAAGTTGAGGAAGGTATAAAACTGAGAATATGAATTTGCGTTTAAATGTTGCATTATTGCGAAAAAAAGTACCGAATTTAACAGTTGCTGCAAAAGAAGTCGGTTTACGGCCTGCCACGGTATCTAACTTATGTACTGGAAAAATTCCTCTTGAAAAAGCGGAAGTTCAGACCCTTGTAAAGTTAGCAAGTTTGGCAAACTGTCTTCTAGATGATTTAGTACTATCTGATGATAAATTAAATTTGGTGGAAACTGGAATAAAAGCTATTGATTTTTTTGCTCCTCTAAAAAAAGGGAGTGTAATAGGGCTTTTAGCTCGTAAAGAGATGGGGCAGCTTATCTTAGTGGCGGAAGTTTTTCTACGTTTAAAAAAGCAAGGATTTAAGACGATGCTTTTACATTCCTCCGATAATGTTCCTGGGTTAATGGAAGTTCAAAATGAATCTGAAATGTTAGCATCTTCTAAAGAAAGTGCGGTTGAATTAATAGATAAAAATCTTGTTGATGAAGATCTTATTATTCTTATGGATCGAGCACATGTCCTTGCTGGTGATTTAACTTACATTAAAGAACATGACACAGCTAAAAATTTAAAAAGTTTAACGGTTGTGTTAGTGGATTTAAGAGGAGAAGCGGTTGATGAAGATTTGCCATTTGGACCATTAGATATGATATGGAGTTTTGATATGGAGCTAGTTGCAAAAAAATATTATCCAGCTATCCATCCACTATTTTCATTTTCCGATGAGAGTTTAAATGAGTCAAAAGATTTAAGTGTTCAAAAGCAAGTTCAAAAATACATACGCCGATACCGAGAGATGCGTATCTTATATTCACAAAAAGGGTTCGAGTTTTTACCTAAGGAAGAAGAGAGTAATTTTAAGAAAGGTGAACGACTGGAGGCTTTCTTTACTCAACCGTTTTATATTGCTGAGCTTTATACAAAAAAAGAAGGAGAGACGGTACCTCATTCGACTGCGATGAAAGATATAAAAGAAATTCTTGCAGGAAGATGGAATCATCTTCCTCTCTCGCATTTTACAAATAGAGGTTCTTTAGAAGGGGATAAATAGCAAGCGTAGTCGAATGGAGACTACGCTTGTTCGGTTAGTCGGTAACGCCTAATGCAATCTTCGCATATCGAGACATTTTATCCTTTGTCCAAGGTGGGCTCCAAACAATGTTGACTTCAACGTCGCCAAGCTCACCTAATTCTTGAAGTTCTTTAAGAGAGTTTTTAACATCTGATACAATCGTTCCTGCTAAGGGACAGCCCATAGCCGTTAGCGTCATCTCAATTTCAGCATTAACGTGTTCATCTAAATGAACATCGTATACAAGACCTAAATTGACGATATCAATGCCGAGTTCAGGGTCGATGACGTTTTCGAGCTCAGCCATCACACGATCTTTTGTTTCTCTTAACTCTTGTTCTGTCGGCATAAAAACACCTCCGAAATCAGTATACTTCTAGTATAGCAATCATTTAGGACGATTTAAAAGAAACTGCTCATGTGTTTCTGAAAGGAGTAGATTTGTTCTAATCATCCGTTGTAAATGCCGTTTAAATAAAAACATGACCCATATATGCATTTTCGCCTGTGTTAATGTATAAAGGATCCACGGGAGTGAAGGTTGGTATTCATGAATAGCAATCATACATTCATTTTTATATGGAATTTTGCGAAATTCCATTCGACCTCTACCGGGTTCAGCATTAACATTAGCGAAGGCGCCTCCTGTTATATAATAAAGGGCGCGTTGTTTATGGCTTCGTTCTTTAGCATAAGTGAACTCAAGCAGTTTTTTATTCAGTAAATAAATGGATGTTTTGTCGGGCTGGTCACTTTTGGCGCTGAGAAAAGGGCGGCCTTGTTTTTCTAGCCATTGTAAATAATAACGACCTAACCACTCAGCACTATGGTCTTCTGGAAGCGGTACACGTTGAATGGATCGGACGTCGGCAATCGTTTTGGCTTCTTTTTTCTTTCTCGTAGTAGGCTTTTTTGATTGTTTATTTTCTTCTTCAATTGCAGCGAGAGCAGCATCGCGAAAAGTTGTTTTACCGTAACTAAGATCTGGATGCATACGTGACGCTTCAGCAACCATTGGATGAACTAGACTTTCAATTAACGGGTACACCATTTCTTTTGGCGTTCCTGTTGTTACTGATACCCATAATCTTGATAGCTTAACAGACATAAAAGGAACATTTAGCATAGAGCGTTTTTTACCCATTACATCAGCCGTTTCGATCATCATCTCTCGGTACGTCATTACTTCAGGACCAGCAACGTCAAACGAACGTCCAGAAACGTCTTCGTTACCAATGGATCCATCTAAAGCATGGAGAACATCTGGTAACGCAACTGGCTGTGTTTTTTGTCTTGTCCATTTTGGAAGCGCCATAAACGGAAGCCGTTTCACCAATTTCTTCACAATTGGAAATGAGGAGCCACTAGGTCCAACGATGAGGCCAGCACGTACGGTCGTAACAGGGACATTATAAGCATTAAGAACCATTTCTACTTCACGACGACTTTCTAAATGTCGTGAAAGCTCTTTTTCGTTTTCAGGTAGAATGCCACTTAAATAAATAATTTGTTTGACATTATTTTTCGAAGCAGCTTGAGCGAAATTGTCAGCAAGGATAAAATCCATATCTTCAAATTTTGCTTGTGTTAAACGTGCGGATGGCAACATGGAATGTACAAGATAGACAGCGTAATCCACTCCTTCTAAAGCAGATTCTGCATCGCCAAGAGAAAATAAGTCGGCTTGTCTCCATGTGAGATCATTAGTATTTTCCTTGTGTTCTATGGAGCGAGACAAAGCGATAATATGGGCCTTATCTTTCAATTGATTCATTAAGTTCTTTCCAATATAGCCACTAGCTCCACTTATCGCAATGACCGGTTTGTTTGCCATATTCGTTTCCTCCTTACATGTGCTAACGATTGTTATACCCTCTGTCCTTTATATTTAATCGGATTAGGCTCTATTGAGTAAGAGAATCTTAGATTATTATAAAGGAAAAGCAGGGATTTCTTTCTTTTTGCGGAAAACTGTACCGAAGAAAGGCTATTGACGAATGGAAAAAGGTTCGTTAAGATAAACACTTAGTAACTTTATTGCATAAAAGCATAAAAGCGATAAAGTGTTTATAGGGAAGTAGGAGGAATACAATAGATGGAAAAGAAGTTATCGATTGGCTCATCTGTTTTGTTACTAGCGTTGATGATGGCGCTTATCATTACAAGCATGACAGCTTTTCAAGCTGAGCCACATATTCCGCTATTAATCTGTCTCGTTGTTGTAAGTATTATTGGTCTTTTTCTTAATATTAAATGGGATCAACTTGAAAAAGCCATGATAAAAGGCGTGACAGACGGAACAAAAGCGATTATTATTTTGTCGTTAGTCGGGATTGTCATTGCTGTTTGGATGATGAGTGGAACGGTTCCAACTATTTTGTTTTATGGACTTACATTTATAACACCAGAATGGTTTGCTGTGAGTGCGCTTATGATTTGCATGATCGTATCAAGCTTTACTGGCAGTTCTTTTACAACGATCGGTTCAGTTGGCGTAGCGATGATGGGAATTGGTTTAGCGTTAGGAGTAAACCCAGCCATGGCTGCAGGTGCTATCATTTGTGGTGCTTGTTTCGGAGATAAAATGTCGCCTTTATCAGATACAACAAATCTGGCGTCTGGCGTAACAGGGGTAGACCTCTTTGTTCACATTCGTCATCTGATGTGGACAACAATTCCAAGTTTCATCATTACCTTAATTATTTTCTTTTTTATTGGTCGTTCTTACTCAACGACTACTATAGAAGGGATTCAAGAAATGCTAACAACACTTGATGCGTCTTTTTCCATTAGTTTTTTAACGCTTTTATCTCCACTAATTGTTGTGATTCTCGCGTTCATTCGCTTTCCGACAGTGCCAGCTCTTGTGGTAGGGATTTTAACCGGTTTGTTAACGGTAGGTCTTGTTCAAGGAAATTGGCTTATTAGTGAATGGTTCACTGTTGTACAGCATGGCTTCATCTTAGAAACAGGAAACGATGCAATTAATGCGATTGTAGATGCTGGTGGTTTACAATCAATGATGTGGTCCATTTCCCTCGTCATCATTGCACTTTTGCTTGGTAGTCTAATTCAACGAATCGGATTAATTGATGGGTTATTGGAGTTCTTTCGTTCATTTCTATCAAATAGAGGAAATCTTATCGGTGCAACGGCGGCCTCTTCCATTAGTGTAAATGCGTTAACTGGCGAGCAATACCTATCTATTTTGCTACCTAGTAAAGCATTTGAAATGCATTATGAACGCTTGAATATCGCAAAAAAGAATTTATCAAGAACCCTTGAAGATGCAGGTACACTTGTTAATCCACTTATACCGTGGGGAGTTAGTGGTGCTTTCTTTGCGTCTACATTAGGTGTAGCGGTTATGGATTACATTCCTTTTGCTTTTTTTCTCTTTTTATCGCCAATCTTAACCGTTCTTTTCGGCTATCTTGGAATAGGCGTTGGAAAGTCAACAGAATCGTAAGCGAATGATAGAGGTTGGGACAAAAGTAGATAGACAGACCAAAACGACGAACATTCCTGAAAATAGGAACGTTCGTCGTTTGTTTTATAGGAACATGAGCGGAAGGAGAATCCAAAGACTCCTGGGGGATCAGCACGTGTCTGAAGACTCTGGAGTGGCGGTTTTCCACGGAGGAGGCTGAGGCCGTGTCCCCGGAAAGCGAAGGATTCTTCTGTAGCGGTACTACTCAGCATCTTTTAGACTATTCGTCTTTTCAAATACTACTTTTCGTTACGTCCCAGCCTCTTTTGCTGAAAACAATAAGGGAAAAGAGGAGCACTCATGTTGTATGTTCATTTGCACGTTTGTAGGCTGAAAGTGAAGATACGTGGCAAAATAAAAAGCTGAACCCATGTACAGTCTAAATGACTCTATGGGACAGCTTTTTTTCTCTTATTTTTATTTTGTTAAAGCAGGTTGTTTTGCTTTCACATCAAACCGATCATTATTCATTACTTTTGTCCAAGCTGCAACAAAGTCTTGCACAAATTTTCCTTTATTATCGTCTTGAGCATACACTTCTGAAATCGCACGTAGAATAGAGTTCGAACCGAAAACAAGGTCTACACGGGTTGCTGTTCGTACAACTTCTCCTGACGTTCGATCACGTCCTTCATATACGTTACCTTTAACAGGCTTCCACTCGATCCCAATATCAAGTAAATTTGTGAAGAAATCATTTGTTAAAGCCCCAACATGTTCAGTGAAAACGCCATGCTTGCTGCCATCGTGATTCGTACCAAGAACACGCATGCCGCCAATTAATACGGTCATTTCTGGTGCGGTTAAATTTAATAGATGGGCCTTATCAACGAGCAATTCTTCCTCTGACACACTGAATTTTTGTTTTTGATAATTACGGAATCCATCAGAAGTAACCTCTAATACGTCGATATTCTCAACATCTGTTTGTTCTTCTGTTACATCTCCACGACCAGGGGTGAAAGGAACAGTAATGTCGAAGCCAGCTTCTTTAGCGGCTTTTTCAATAGCAGCACTTCCTCCAAGTACAATAAGGTCCGCAACACTTACACTCACATCAACTTGTTGCTGTAATTGTTCAAGAGTAGCAAGAACATGGGTAATGGATTCATTCTGGAACACATCCCAATCTTTTTGCGGAGCCAGACGAATACGAGCGCCATTTGCACCACCACGGTTATCTGAACCACGGAATGTGCTAGCAGAAGCCCAAGCTGTTGCAACAAGGTCAGACACACTTAAGTCAGTCGCTAAAATGCGTTGTTTTAACGCTTCAATATCTTGATCAGATAAGTCGTAGTTTCCAGCTGGAATAGGATCTTGCCATAATAAAATCTCTTCCGGTACTTCTGGTCCTAAATAACGATCACGAGGGCCCATGTCACGGTGTAATAACTTGAACCAAGCACGAGCGAATGCGTCAGCAAATGCATCAGGGTGTTCGTGAAAATGACGAGAAATCTTTTCATAAGCAGGGTCCATACGTAATGCCATGTCTGCTGTTGTCATAATCGTTTTTACTCGTATAGAAGCATCCTCCGCATCTGGAGCTAGATCTTTTTCTTCTACATTAACAGGTGTCCACTGGTGTGCACCTGCAGGAGATTTCGTTAACTCCCACTCATAGCCAAATAAAAGATCAAAGAAGCCATTATCCCACTGAGTAGGGTTTTGTGTCCAAGCGCCTTCAATGCCACTTGTAATCGTATCTCGACCTTTTCCACTACCATGAGAGCTTAACCACCCTAAACCTTGCGCTTCAATCGGAGCTGCTTCTGGTTCTGGACCAACGTGACTTTCAGCTTCTCCTGCACCGTGAGCTTTTCCAAATGTATGTCCTCCTGCAACAAGTGCAACGGTTTCTTCATCATTCATTCCCATACGGGCAAATGTTTCACGAATGTCGCGTCCACTTTGTACAGGGTCAGGATTACCATTAGGACCCTCTGGATTTACATAAATTAATCCCATTTGTACAGCTGCAAGAGGATTCTCTAATTCACGATCACCGGAGTAACGGTTATCCCCAAGCATTTCCGTTTCATTTCCCCAATAAATATCTTCTTCAGGATGCCATACGTCGGCACGACCACCGCCAAAACCGAATGTTTTTCCACCCATTGATTCAATGGCTACATTACCAGTTAACAACAATAAGTCAGCCCATGAAATTTTATTTCCGTACTTTTGCTTTATTGGCCATAAAAGGCGACGTGCTTTATCAATGTTCGCATTGTCTGCCCAGCTGTTTAAAGGGGCAAAACGTTGCGCGCCAGCAGAACCACCACCACGCCCATCTCCTGTACGATATGTACCAGCAGAGTGCCAAGCCATTCGAATAAACATTGGACCGTAGTGACCGTAATCTGCTGGCCACCAATCTTGGCTATCGGTCATTAAGGCATGCAGATCTTGTTTTAATGCATGATAATCCAATTTATTGAATTCTTCTGTATAATCAAAGTCTTCGTTCATTGGATTGGATTTCGTATCATGCTGACGAAGAATAGAAAGATTCAGTTGATTTGGCCACCATTCACGTTCTGGTGTACCAGAAACCGTTGTATTTGTTGTACTGCCATGAAAAAATGGACATTTTCCACCTGAGTGATTTGCTTCAGAAATAATGTTGTTCTCGCTCATAATCAGTCTCCTTTTCGTGAAAGAATAATTAAATAACTGTAATCACCTAAAATCAACTATTAGGTAATAATTATTATTATGTAATCATTATAATAAATTTTGCTGTGTTTGAAAAGGATTATCTTTTATCCCTGTAAATCTTTTGTCGTAAAGCCCCATTTGAGTGTAGGAAAACAGGATGAAAGAAGAATGGAGGTGTTTCAATTAAACAAAGTAATGGATAGAAGAATAAAGTAAGTGAGAGACATAATTGATAAAAGAAGGGTACTATTGATAGACTATCGTTTTCGTAAAAGACAATAAGAAAGGTGACATTCTTTCAAATGGTTCTCTATCTATTAAAGGCGAATCGAGTAGGTCTATTAAAATTGAAAATAAAGAGAGGAATGAGGTTTTATATGTTTGATTTCTAGTATATCAAAAAGTCGGAAAACAATAAATACAAGAATCCACTTGGAAGCGATTGATATTAGAAAATAAAAATTTAATTGACAATTAAAAACGAATCAACTACAATTACGTCATCTTCTACTGGACAAACGGCTTAGTCTTCCTACATTTAATTAATACGTCCATTGGAAAAATTAATTAGGGGGAATTAATAGGATGAAGAAATATCTAAAATATGCGGCGATGTTTGGTAGTTTAACCATGATGCTTACTGCATGTAATAGTGGAAGTGAAGAAGGAAGCACGACTAGTGGCGATGAAGACATTACACTTGATTTTTGGTTTTTTACTGGTGAGGATGATCCGAACGGCGAGAACACCATCAATCCAGTAATTGACTCATTTATTGAAGAGAACCCAAACATTCAAGTTAACCTACGTCAATTGACTTGGGATAACGGTCTTGAACAAATTACTACTGCATTTGCAGGAAACTCGGTACCGGATGTCATTGAACTTGGAGATACATGGTTTGCCAATTTTGTAGAAGAGGGTGTACTTGCCAACGTATCTGACTTAGTAGAGCCGATTTACAACAATCACGTCAACTGGGATACCGTTACATACCAAGATGAAGTGTACGGCATGCCGTGGCTAATGTCGTCACGAGCTATGTATATAAATACAGATTTATTTGAAGAGGCAGGATTGGACCCTAACCGTCCACCTGAAAACTGGGATGAAATGCTCGAATACGCGAAGCAAATAGAAGAAAATACAGATGCTTCTGGATTTGGTATTCATGCCGGTGAACCAGAAGCAACATGGCATTATTTTATGGCTACAGCATGGAGTAATGGAGCGGACGTCTTAAATGAAGATCAAACGGCCAGCACGATTAATTCTCCAGAAATGATTGAAGCGCTTGAATTTTATAAAGAAATGAGCAACTACTCACTTGTTTCTCAAAGTGAAGTTATTGATAGTGAATTCCGAGCTGGTAATATCGGCATGTCTTTTTCTGGAGCTTGGGGTGTATTCTCCATTCCGAGAGATGCCCCGGAGCTGAACTTTGACGTTGCACCAATTCCTGATGGCGCGCAGTCTACAGCTTCTAGTTTTGCTGGAGGTGAGATCTTAGTTATTCCAGAAGGATCGGATCATAAGGAAGAAGCGTTTAAATTGATGCAACACGTGGCTTCTGAAGAGCAAGCTCTTGATCATATGCAGCGGATTGGTTCAATGTTTGCAGCCGTTCCAGGAGTAGAAGAACATGCGTTTTTTGATGAACATCCACAGCTTTCTGTTTTTGCTGGTCAGTTAGAAAGTGCGAAGTCATCTCCAGCGATTACCGAATGGCAGTCAATTAGTCGACATGTCGTTGAAGCAGTTGAACAGACATTACTCAATGATGTTGATCCAGAAAAATCTTTAAATCAAGCACATGACAAGATTGAAAATGAGCTGTAACAAAAGTGAAATCCCTCGTACTAAGCGAGGGATGCCCTTTTTCATGGAGGTGTAGCGATGCAAACTTGGACAGAAATGAAGCGTAACAAGATGGCTTATGTCTTTTTGTTGCCTTGGTTCTTATTATTTGCTGTATTTAGTGTCTATCCATTAATACAATCCTTTATTTATAGTTTTCATGATGTAAAAATTTTGCGAGGCGAGATGGACTTTGTTGGGTTAGAAAACTATCGTAATTTACTACAAGACCCGGTTTTTGGAAGGGCGCTCTTGAATACATTCATTTATGTTGTAGGAACGATCCCATTTACCGTCTCCATTGCACTCGTATTAGCGCTTGCTGTCAATCAACGAATTCCATTTAAAAACTTTTTCCGAGTAGGCTTTTTTTTACCAACGGTTACGTCTATTATCGTTGTCTCAATGATGTTTAATTTTATGTATTCCCCGTCTGGTTTTCTCAATATGGTATTAAACCTCTTTCAGTTACCAACGATGAATTGGTTAATGGATACAAGAACCGCCCTCGCATCGTTAATGGGCTTGTCCGTATGGATGTCTTGCGGTTTTTACATGTTAATCTTCTTAGCGGGATTACAGTCCATACCGAAAGATTTATACGAAGCTGCAACAGTTGATGGGGCTTCAAGGTGGAAACAGTTCTGGCATGTGACCCTTCCGCACATTCGTCAAATTGCGATTGTCGTTATTGTCATTAATACGATCAACACGTTTCAAGTATTTCCAGAAGTATATACGTTGACAAGTGGAGGGCCATTAAATGCGACGACTACAATTGTATTCTATTTATATGAAGAAGCGTTTAAACAATTCCAATTTGGTCCAGCGTCAGCCACTGCCTATGTGCTGTTCGTTATTATTATGGGTATTTCACTTTTAATGCTAAAAATAATGGGTATTAATAAGGGGGTTGGAGATTAATGAATCAGCCATCTCACCAGCCGAAAGCACCGCTGCTTATGAAGGAACAGGTCGCGCCTATTCCGCCAAGTAAGAAGCGTAAAAGAAAGGCATTTGATTACAAACCAAGAGAACTATTACTATTCATTCTTTTGTTCATTCCATTAAGTGTTATGCTAATCCCGTTTTTGTATATGGTCAGTATTTCCATTAAAACGGATGGCGTTGTTTTAAGAACACTTGCAGATATTCTGCCAAGAAACCCTTCATTTGATAATTATGCCGCTGTTCTTGCAAACGGAAATTTTGCACGATACCTAGGGAATAGTTTATTTGTTTCTTCTTCAATCGTAATCGGAAATGTGTTTTTTTGTACAATGGTAGGTTATACATTTGCAAAAATGACGTTTCCAGGAAAAAACTTGATCTTCATATTGGTTCTTACAAGCTTTATGATTCCGTTTCAGGTAACCATGATTCCCGTTTTTCAATTAATGCAAAATATTGGCTGGATTGATACGTATAAAGCCCTTATTGTACCAACTCTTGTGACGCCGTTTGGGATTTTCTTAATGCGCCAATACATTTCAGGATTACCTGATGAATTAATTTACGCGGCAAAAGTAGATGGGGCTTCTGAATTTCGAATCGTTTGGCAAATTATTTTTCCGTTAGCGAAACCGATTGTTGCTGTATTAGTTATTATGACATTTTTGAATTCATGGAATGACTTCCTCTCACCACTTATTTTAACAACGTCACCAGAAATGAGGACCATTCCCCTTGGTCTAGCAGAATTTAGTTTCTTAAACAATACGAATTGGGGGCATTTAATGGCGGCTTCGGTCGTATCCTTATTACCAGTGTTTATTATTTTTGTGTTTTTCCAAAAGCAAATTATATCTGGCCTTGTGTCAGGCGCTATTAAAACCTAAAATGCTTGAAAAGAGGGAGTAGATATGGAGACGAGAGTAGTGAAACGTTTAACGATACGTGAAAAGGTAGGTATGTTGTTCTCAATGGGTGCTCCAAGTAATACCATTGATCAAACGTTTCATCAGCGTTTTGATGAATTGCCGTTTGGGGGTATGAGTATTTACCCCTATAATATTGAGCATAAAGAGCAGTTACTAGCACTCTTTCGCGATGTGCAGCATTTTTACAAACAGAAAGGGTACGAACATCCATTTCTAATGGCGCTTGATGAAGAAGGGGGAACCCTGTCTACCCTAGATCGATTCTACCCCTCAGTACCAGGAAATCGTGCTCTAGGGTTAAAACATAATCCTGAACTTGCATATAAAAATGGCAAGTTATTAGGTAGCATGATGAATGCATGTGGCATTGCCATTGATTGGGCGCCTATTTTAGATGTGAATACGAATCGTAAGAATTCTGTTATCGGTGTTCGAAGCTACGGTGAGGATACGGAGCTTGTTAGTGAATATGGAGCTAAGTACATACAAGGAATACATGAAGCTGGGGTAGCGGCAACAGCTAAACATTTTCCAGGTCATGGAGAGACAGAGGCAGATTCTCATCTAGGTTCTGTTGTCTGTAGTTTAAGTGAGGAAGATCTGTTCAATAAGTTAATCCCGCCATTTGAACGAGCCATTAAAGCAGGTGTCGATGCCGTTATGGTTAGCCATGTTATTTATGATCAAATTCCCCAGTCCAACGGCTTGCCAGCAACAATGTCCCATTATTGGATGACAGACATTCTTCGTAATAAGCTTGGTTTTAAAGGGGTTATTTGTACAGACGACATGGAGATGAGTGCAATTAAAGATCATTTTCCTGCAAAAGATATTGGCGTACTTGCGATTGAAGCTGGGGTAGACCAGCTCTTAATTTGTCACTCTCCATCGTTCCAGCAAGAAGTGTTTAATGGGCTAGTAGAAGCGGTAGAAACAGGTAGAATTCAAGAGGAACGAATAGATGAGTCTCTTGCACGATTAACTTCATTAAAGAAGGCTATTCAAACGTACCGCAAGAAGGCAGTACCAATACCAGAACATCTGTGGAAAGAAAAAGCCATTGAGCTTTCAAAAGAAAGCCTTCATCTTGATCGTGATCCAAAAAAGCTGCTTCCTTTAAAAAAAGATCTCTCTTATGCTCTAATTTTACCTAATCTTGAAGCACTAACACCTGCAGATTCAACCGAAGGGAAACGAGTGACATTAGAAAATAAACTCGTTGATTTACAAGTAGAAACCTTTTCGCTATCATTAAGACCAACGAATCAAGAGATTGATCAAATCGTAAAGAAAGTCGATGCGAAAGATGTTGTCATCATAGGCACCGTTAATGCTCATTTATTTCATGAACAGCAAACGCTCTTGCATCGGTTACACCATAAAGACTGTATCGTACTTGTATTGCGTGATCCGTATGATCTAGATGTCATTCCTAATGAACAAACAGTTATGCTCATTTGTTCAACAGGGGATTCTAGTATGGAGGCTTTTTCGCTTAGATACAGTTAGAACGGTAAGGAATGGAGTGGAGTTAGATGCAAGCGAGGCAAGGGAATCAAAAATTGTTAAAACAGTTTAATAAATCAAAACTATTAAATCTGATTAATCATCTTGCGCCAATTTCCAGAACAGACCTTGTTCAAAAAACAGGCCTAAGCCCTACAACGGTTTCTTCATTAATAGAAGAGAGCTTACTTGACGGAACCTTAGTTGAAACAGGTTCTGTTGGAGAAGGGGTAGGAAGAAAGGCAACTTTACTGGAAATTAACGCGTACGGTGGTGTCGTCATAGGGGTAGATCTTAGTTTCGCAACTGAATTAACATTGCTAAATTTACGTGGTGAATTGTTGACGACGGAGCGAATGAACGAATTGTCAGGTGAGGGGCTATCGGATCTACCTCATTTATTGGAAGCATTTATTACAAAACATCAAATTGAACGGGATCACATAAAAGGGATAGGCTTATCATTGCCTGGAATACTTGATGAAGAGCGTAAAAAAATTGTCTTTTCCTATAACTTGAATGTGAGAAATTACCCATTATTTGATCTTGTGACGAATGCCTTTAAAGTCCCGGTTCATCTTGTCAATGATGTTAATGCAGCTGCATTTGCAGAACAATATAGCGGGCAAGCAGTTGGGTGTCATAGTTTAGTGTATACCTTACTTAGTCAAGGTGTCGGCACCGGTATTATCTTGCGAAATGAAATTTATAATACTGGAGAAACGGGTAACTCTATTTTGGCAAGTGATTTTTCAGAAGAAGAATCGATTTTTCACCCTCTTAATATGTATTCCATTCACAACCTATCAAAAGGTATCCGAGACCGTCATTCTAAGGAGTGTGCTCATATCCTAGAAAATGATGCTGTCATCGATCACTTTTTTCATCGAGCTTTTGTAGACATGGAGGAACCCTTTCACAGTGAAGCAAAGCGAATGGCCCATGACATTGTTACGTTGCTCTGCAACTATGCTTTGTTGCTTCAGCCAGAAAAGGTACTAGTGAATGGTTGGGTTGCAAAGCAAGATCAATTTTTCCAATATATGCTGAAAGTCTTAAATGAGCTGGAGAAAACAACAAATGTGCCAATCCAGTTAGAGAAATCGTATTGGAAAGAAAAAGGCCCATCCCTTGGGGCTGCAAGACTTGCGTTGCATCATATTTTTAAAGAAATGCAATTTTCATAGAGAGAGTTTTAGTAGGCGCTTCTACAGAGGAGGCGTCTTTTTAGTTCAGGTTGTTTAAGTACTACAAGTAAGAACAGCAACATGCTCTATTTTTTCCTTCATTAATCAGACTTTTTATATTCTATGGAAGATTTTCTGATTTTTTTAAAGACATATTCGACAAAAAGTGCTATATTCAATTTTAAGATTTAAGGAATATAAAAAGACATGTCCGAAAATGGTGGTGTAAAAAATGAATGATTTAAGACAGAACAAAACGTTTGGCTCAAGATTGCTTGATACAGTAGAGCGAGTCGGAAATAAGCTACCACATCCGTTTATGTTATTCTTATACTTAGCGGTAGCTGTAATTCTTTTTTCGTGGTTCATTGCAAGTCTAGGTGTTTCGTTTATTCATCCTGGAACAGGTGAGGAAACGACGGTTAATAGTCTTGTGTCAGCAGATGGATTTATGTACATACTAGATTCGATGATTTCAAACTTTATTGGCTTTACGCCACTAGGGCTCGTGCTGACAATGATGCTTGGAATCGGTCTTGCGCAACAAGTCGGACTAGTCGAAACGTTTATTAAAAGCACCATTTTAAAGGCACCAGCAAAGTTGGTAACAGTTGCTGTTGTGACAACTGGGATTATAGGAAACATCGCCTCAGATGCGGCATATGTACTTGTTCCACCCCTTGGTGCGATGATCTTTTATGCGATCGGTCGACATCCTTTAGCGGGTATGGCTGCAGGTTTTGCTGGAGTAGGCGCAGGCTTTACGGCAAACTTCCTTCCTGCAGGCACGGATGTCCTTTTATCTGGTATTTCCACAGAAGTCGTTCAAACCATGGATCCTAATATGGTCGTTCATATGACCGATAACTACTTCTTTATGTTTATTTCATCCATTATGCTTATAATCATCTGTACACTTATTACAGAAAGAGTCATCGAACCAAGGCTTGGAAAATTCAATCCTGCATTCGGAGCGAAAGAATACGTTGATCAAGAACTAGAAAAAGTAGGTCCAAAAGAAACGAAAGCATTGCTTATCGCTGTTTTTACCGGATTTGTGTATTTAGCGTTGGTCTCATTCTTAATTGTTCCAGAAAGTGGTATTCTCCGAGGTGAGGGAGGAAGCATTGTTCCTTCGCCATTTATTAGCAACATTGTTCCTATTATTTTGTTCTTATTTTTAACCGTGTCGATTGCTTATGGGGTGGCAGCTGGCGTGATTAAGTCCACTCGTGATGTGCCAGAAATGATGGCGGAGGCGATTAAAAGTATGGCAGGTTATATTGTCTTAATTTTTGCAGCAGCTCAATTTATTGCTTATTTTGATTGGAGCAATATTGGCGTCTGGATTGCTGTAAGTGGTGCGGAATTTTTAGAAAGCATCAATATGACCGGTATAGGCGTACTCGTTGCTTTTATCTTTTTAACAACATTATTGAATTTATTTATTTTTAGTGGGTCGGCTCAATGGGCGCTCATGGCTCCTGTTTTCATACCGATGTTTATGCTATTAGACTACCATCCTGCGCTTGTTCAGTTAGCCTACCGGATTGGTGATTCATCAACGAGTGTTATTACGCCAATGAATCCTTATGTGCCAATGGTTCTTGCGTTTATGAAAAAGTATGATTCACGTTCAGGCTTCGGGACATTATTTTCGATTATGCTTCCATATACGCTTGTTATTTTGGGGCTTTGGATCGTGCTGTTCCTCGTTTGGACATGGTTTGGGTTGCCAATTGGACCTGGTGTAACAGACTATAAAGGATAGCGCATGAAAAGAGGAGAGAAGAGATGTTCTACAAATCAGCGACAGCTATTCAAGAGCAAGTTATTGAGTGGCGACGTCACCTTCATCAATATCCTGAATTAAGTCATGAAGAGAAAGAGACACGGGCATTTGTTTGCCGTGTCTTGGACGATGCAGGAATTGCCTATGAATCCATGAAAGCAAGTTATGGGGTTATTGGTATTATTAAAGGAGAGAAACCAGGCAAGACGGTTGCTCTTCGCGCAGATATGGATGCCCTTCCAATTCGTGAAACAAACGACGTTCCCTATCGATCAACGAAAGAGCGAGTCATGCACGCATGTGGTCATGATGCTCATACAGCGATGTTATTAGGAACGGGAATCACTCTGCAAGAGAATAAAAGGGAAATAGAAGGAACCGTTTTATTATTGTTTCAACCGGCAGAGGAAGATGCTCCTATTGGTGGTGCGCAAGCAATGATGGAAGATCCAGCGTTTCTACAGTGGAAGCCAGATGCTATCTTCGGCCAGCATGTTTGGCCAGATTTACCTGTTGGCCAGATTGGTGTACGAGATGGAGCAATGATGGGTAACTCTGATCGGTTTACAATTGTCATTAATGGTAAAGCTGGACACGCCAGTATGCCACATCAAACCGTTGATGCTATTGTTGTAGCCAATCAATTGATGTCGAGCTTACAAACGATCGTAAGCCGGAACGTAAATCCCCTTGATTCCGCTGTTATTACAATCGGCAAAATGACTGGTGGAGATCGGTACAATGTGATTGCAAGAGAAGTGGTGTTAGAAGGAACCGTTCGAACGCTGTCATTGTCCGTGCGTGAACAGGTTGAAAAACGATTAGTGAGCCTTGTTGAACAGGTCGCAGCAGGTCTCGGTGCGAAAGCGTCAGTAACCTATCAGAAAGGGTATGTCTCAACTATTAATACAAGTAAATGGGCTAATCACGTTAGAGAACAAGCAAGACAGTTATTCGGCGAGGCAGCAGCACCAGATGTAGATCCGAGCCTTGCAGGTGAAGATTTTGGCCGTTTTTTACAAACATACCCAGGTGCGTATTTCTGGTTAGGGACTGCCATTAAGGAGAGACCTGTTCAAAGTCCGCTTCACGATGCGTCTTTTGACATCGATGAAGAAGCACTTGTATATGGTGTTAATTTAATGGCTACAACGGCAGTTACGGCTTTAGAGCAACTCAAAGGAGAGGAGAGCTAGCAGATGAGAAACGAGATTGATCAATGGGTAAAACAAAATGAATTAGACATTAAAACATGGCGCCAAGAGATGCATAAGATCGCCGAAGTCGGTTTCTGTGAGTACGAAACCACTTATTACATTTTCCGAAAGTTGGAAGGGCTTGGCTTTACGCTTCATACTGGTCGAGCAGTAATGAACGAGGAAGCACGCTTTGGAGTTCCGAGTGAAAAAGAATTGGCACAACATGAAGAACGAGCGTTAAAAAATGGAGTACCAACGGCTTTTCTTGAAACAATGAAAAACGGTTTTACAGGTGTCGTTGCTGTACTCGAAACAGAAAAAGATGGTCCTCATACAGCCATGCGATTTGATATTGATGCGCTACCGATTGAAGAAGAGGTATCACATGCACATATCCCTGCGAATAACGGCTTTCGCTCCCGTAACGATGGTATGATGCACGCGTGCGGCCATGACGGGCATGCAGCGATTGGTCTAGGAATAGCAACGTTTCTATCAACGTTGAAAGAGCGTTTATCAGGAACGTATACCCTTATTTTTCAACCAGCTGAAGAAGGTAGCAGAGGCGCGAAAGCAGTTGTTGAAAACGGTTGGCTAAACGGTGTAGATTTTTTCCTAAGTGGACATCTTGGTATACGTTCTCAGCCTGTTGGGACGCTGGTCTCTGGTGCAACCAATATATTAGCGACAACAAAAATTGACGCTCGTTTCACTGGAAAAACGGCTCACGCCGGAATGGAACCTCATAAAGGGAAAAATGCAATGCTCGCAGCAGCAGCAGCCGTTCTAAACTTGCATGGTATTGCGCCACATGGTGAAGGAGAAACTCGTTTAAATGTAGGACGCTTTGATGCAGGCAGTGGAAGAAATATCGTTCCAGGTGAAGCGTTCTTACAGCTTGAAACGAGAGGGAAGTCTTCTATTGAAAATGCGTATATGAAAGAGGAAGCCATTCGTCGTTTAGAAGGTGCGGCTCATATGTACGATGTAGCGCTAGAGTATGCTATTGTTGGAGAAGGGCTTGCAGCGGAAACAGATAAGTATTTTCTTGATAAAATTCCGAATGTGACTCAATCCAGTCAGTTTATTAACGAAGTAAAAGATCGGATGCCTTTAAATGGTTCAGAGGATGTAACGTATATGATGCGTCATGTTCAGGAACAAGGTGGATCTGCATGCTATATGATTTTTGGGACACCGCTTGCTGCGGGGCACCATCATAAGCAATTTGATTTTGACGAGGATGCCTTACTCGTTGCGGTTAGTGCGCTTGCTCATCTAGTCGTTGAATAGGTTGGATAAGCCTTAATGTGAAAGAAGGAATGGTATGACAACGCAGATTGGTTTAGTTGGGCCAAAAGATTCTGTACAACAAATGCAACGGATTATTAAAGAATACCCAAATTTTACTGCTGTCCCAATTATTTATAAAGAGCTCGAAGAAGCCCCGACTTGCTTAAATCAGACCACTGTCACAATTGATCAATGGTTATTTTCTGGACAAGCTCCTTTTTCCTTATGTTTACAAAAAGGATTGATTATAAAAGAAAACGCATGGTTCGTTCCCCACGAGGGATCGAGCCTATTAGGGACATTTTTGAAAGCTTTTTACCACACAGAACAAAATCATACTCATGTCAGCTTAGACACTGTCTCACCTGAATATACAAACTGGTTAATAGAAGAGTTTTCCTTATCTCATTTGTCGATTACGCTATTTGATTATCCTGATTATGTAGAAGAGGACAAATTGATTGCCTTTCATAAAGAAGCCTTTATCACTGGAAAAGCCACCCTCGCTTTAACGTGTTTAAGAGGGGTCTATCGTGCACTAAAGCAGTTAGGAATTCCGTGTTATCGGATTAAGCCTGCTGAACCAGTGACACGAAATATTTTAGGCAGGATTCAAGAACGGGTAAATTTTTTACATGTAAAAAAAGCTCAAATTGCAGTTGTAGGTGTCCTTGTTTCATTTTCCCAAACAGAGCAGAAGGAAATTGCTTATTCGTATAAATTAAAGCATCAGGAGCTACTCGTCAGAAAAAGACTGCTAGACTATGCAGAGTCTTTACAAGGGTCCTTCTTAGAGCTTGGAAATGGCTATTTTGAAATATTTACAACCCGTGGTGAGATTGAAAACCAAGGGTGGCCATATGAAATCATTGAGGATATTAAACAGGCGGCCAAACTCACGGTTTATTTGGGTGTTGGCTATGGTCGAACTGCTCTTGCTGCATCTAAGCACGTGCAAGTTGCGATTGATTACAGTAAGCAAGCAGAAGATGAGATGATTGTGTTAGTTGATGAAGAAAAGCATGTATCAGAGGCGAAACGAAATGAAGAAACTCTTCATTATCAGCAAGTTCAACTCGGTCAAGATGTCTCAAACATCGCCGTTAGCCCTGCAACTATTTCTCGTCTCTATGCAAAAGTCTCTCAACAAACCTATACGTATTTTTCGTCACAGGATGTGGCGTCTTGGCTGAATAGTACGGAGCGAAATGCCAGACGCATTCTACATGCATTGGAAAAAGGTGACGTCATTGAGCAGGCAGGGGAGGAGCAATCTGGAAGACGAGGAAGACCTAGAAGAGTTTATCAATTTAAAAAAGCATCTGTTTCTAATCAAGCCACCCATGTTCAAAAGTAAACTGGGTGGCTTATTCATGTTACGTAGTTAATCTAATGTTATCGATGTATGGGGCTTCAATTTTGCTAACGTATTTTCAATAATGGATACGAGCTTTTGATTATCCAGCAAGGTAACAATGACAAGTGATTTTTCAATATAATCAATACCTAACTGTGTATTTCCTATTAAGGAGTTGGTGTAGCCGATTTGATAGAGAGCATCACCTAATAAGGTAAGAGTATTGCTCGACACTGATAGATCTAATGCGGCTTCAGCATGACGCAATGCTTTCTCATATTCTTCTTTTCGGTTGTAAATATTTGATAAGTTAAAGTGAATTTTTGTCATGACTTCATAGACGGAAGAATCTGTTTCTAATTCTTGTATGTTTTCTAAGCATGCGAGTAACATGTATTCGCTTTCACTATAATGATTTTCTTCGTAATAAATACTGCCTAAGCTTAATTCAATCTCTACACGCTGGACTAAATCTGCTTTTTTCTTTGTCGTTTGTAAATCAAGAGCGCGTGTAAATAGGCTAATCGCTTCATCAACACTTTTTCTTTCATAATAGCTACAAACAGCTTCATGCCATAATAAATATTGCTTTTCAGCATTTGATAATTGGGAGGACTTGTTCTTTTCATTTTCTATAATATAGTTGAGTGCAGCATAATCGCGCCTTGCTTTTAGATTTTTAATAATTTTGCTAACTTCTGACTGGCGAATATCCTTAGACGTTACAAAAGAAGCACTTTCTTCTTGTCCATATAAATAACTCATTGTTACACCTAAGCGCTCGCTTAATTGAAAAAGGATGCTTGATGAGGGGTTCTCTTTCCCGTTTTTTCCCTCAATATTGCTAATTACACCTTGTGTACAAATTCCTTTCGCTAATTCACTTTGCGTATAGCCTCTCATTTTTCGAATGGTTCTCAATCTTTCACCTAATACAAGTGTTTGTTTTTGCATCAGATTCTCCTTATAAAGAATTTACTAATAATTATAACATAATATTGAACGAAGAGAATATTAACGTTTTGATAAAAAAGTCGTTTTTTAGACAGCAATCTCAACATTTAAAGGCGTATAAGAACGAATAAAGAAGGAATTTGAAGCTTTTAATAGAATCATAGAGCTGAGGTGTTGTATGTAAGAGAGGTTCATTCTAATTCTAGATAATGTGCGTTCAAACTGTTCGATTTCTATGTTGGAGGGATGCTATGATAATGCAGTGCTTCTAGGGAAAAGTTAACAGACCAATGGACAGCTGACGCACAGCAAAAAGTAATCTTGTTAGAGCGAACCTTTTGCGAATAAGGTGGTTTCTTTTTTTCAGAAAGGATGTTGATTCACATTTCAATGCAAATAATTGCGGCTATTATTATTTATTTACTGATTATGATTTTAATAGGATGGTATGGGTACAAAAAAACAGCTAGTCACTCAGATTATACATTAGGCGGGAGAGGGCTCTCTCCTGGTGTTGCTGCTCTAAGTGCAGGGGCATCTGATATGAGTGGTTGGTTGATGCTAGCATTACCTGGTTCAATGTACTTAACAGGTTTAGGTGCAGGTTGGTTAGCGTTAGGTCTTATTATTGGCGCATACTTAAACTGGATTTTCTTAGCCCCGCGGCTCCGAACCTATACAGAAACAGCTAATAACTCTATCACCATTCCTGCCTTTCTAGAAAATCGTTTTATTGATTCAACTAAATTGCTACGAATTTTATCAGGACTCATTATTATTTTCTTCTTTACCATTTATGTTTCTTCTGGAATGGTATCAGGTGGTCGTGTATTTGATTCTTTGCTTGGTATTGACTATCACATAAGCTTATTAATTGTGGCTGGAGTTACGATTCTTTACACACTGTTTGGTGGTTTTCTAGCGGTTAGTTGGACGGATGTTGTCCAAGGTGGTACCATGATGCTTGCTTTATTACTCGTGCCTATTTTTGCCTTAGCTGAGGTAGGTGGTGTCACCACTACATTTGATCAAGTTCGGAGCATAGACCCACAATTACTAGATATTTTTAGAGGCGTCACAGTTGTTACGATCATTGGTTCTCTTGCATGGGGACTTGGTTATTTTGGTCAGCCTCATATTATCGTGCGCTTTATGGCGCTTCGCACAGCGAGAGAAGCAAAGCCGGCACGCCGAATTGGGATGGCGTGGATGATTTTATCCATTGTCGGCGCCATGATGACAGGCTTAGTTGGAAGAGCTTATTTAAATAACGAAGGAATTTTTCTTAACCCTGATAACGAAAGTCAGCACGAAACTGTTTTTGTCGTTCTTGGTGAAATGCTGTTCCATCCATTTATCATTGGCTTTATTTTTAGTGCGATCTTAGCGGCAGTGATGAGTACGATTTCGTCTCAATTACTTGTCACGTCGAGCTCTTTAACCGAAGATCTGTATAAGACGTTTTTAAAACGCAAACCAGGAGATCGAGAACTAATCTTCCTTGGTAGAGGGGCTGTTCTCGTTGTCGCTTTGATTGCGTTAGCTCTCTCTTGGAACCCGGATAGTTCAATTTTAGAACTTGTTAGCTACGCATGGGCGGGCTTTGGTGCCGCATTTGGTCCTGTTATGCTTCTGAGTTTATATTGGAAAGGGATGACAAGATGGGGCGCGTTGGCAGGAATGCTTTCAGGTGCTGTTATGGTCATTGTCTGGGCAAATACAAACTTGTATCAACTACTTGGTATGAATGAACGTGTCTATGAATTATTACCAGGCTTTATGATTGCTGCACTAATGATTGTTATTGTCAGTAAGTTTACGAAAAATGACCAACGTGTCGATCAAGGATTTAAAGAGTTTAAAGAAGAATTAAAAGCGATTAAATAACGATAATCCCTCCAATAGGTACTTATTGGAGGGGTTTTATAGTGTTTAAATGATTGGTTGTTTGACTTTAGCTCGAATGGGTAAAAATAGGATGGAGCTTAAAAGGAAAGGAATTAATCAGCATGAAGATTTGGACATCAATGAGCGTGACACTTGTGACGGTAGTCGCAATAACAGCTTGTAACACAACGAATGAAGAAGAGCCTGTTAATCAAAATGAGGAAATGGTAAATGAAAATCAACCGTTGGATGGGGAGGATCATACGAACACGATTGAAGGATCTAATGAGGAGTGGACAGAAGTTGCGATTGTTCAAGAAGAAGTAGATGACACCATTACTCGTGTTGATATGCAAAATGATCGTGGTGGCAGTCGGGTCATCCTTTATTTCACTGATGAAGAAGAGCCTCGTTATAAATCAATCCTTATTAAAGAGGAAAGCCGTTTAAAGATTATTTCGATTAATGAGGATGGTGAAGGGGAAGTTTTCAATGAAGTAGTGGAAGATCAGTTAAATTAAAAAGGGAAGATGAGGCTTGAACAAAAGTAGATCAACAGACCAAAATGACGAACATTCCTGAAAATAGGAACGTTCGTCATTTGTTTTATATGAAAAGAGAATTCGAAGACTCCTGGGGGATCAGCATGTGTCTGAAGACTCTGGAGTGGCGGTTTTCCACGGAGAAGGCTGAGGCCGTGTCCCCGGAAAGCGGAGGATTCTCCTGTAGCGGTGCTACTCAGCATCTTTTAGACTATTCGTCTTTTCAAATACTACTTTTAGTGATGTCCCAGCCTCATTTTTTATGAATGAACGTTTGCTACGGCTGTTTCATAGTAAGCGAGTGCTGCTTGAACGGCTTTACCACTATGAACAGGTACTTCTTTATAGAGGAGTGCTGCTTCAAGAGCTGAGAGCGCAAAAAGGACATTTTCTTTTCGACAACTATACCCCATTGAACCAATACGCCAGATTTTCCCATGCAATGGACCAAATGAGCTTGCTATTTCGACTCCGAAATGAGTGAGCATAAATGAACGAACAGCGTCAGCATCTACGCCATTTGGAACGGCTATACAGGTAACGACAGGCAATTTATATTCGTGTTCCACAAAAAGATCAAGACCCATCGCTTTTATTCCAGCCATTAGCGCTTTTTCATGGAAAATGTGCCGTTCAAATCGATTCTCTAACCCTTCATCGAGTAAAATACGAAGCCCTTCATGCAGCCCATAAATCATCGATGTTGCCTCTGTATGATGATTTAATCGCCTTGGGCTCCAGTAATCTTGTAGTTGACTAAGGTCAAAATAGTTACTTCGAATAACAGAACCTGAGAATGGTGTGGTTTGATCTTGATCTGTAGCAATGCCACGTTCAACTTTTTTTCGCTTGGAAATAATCGCTTCGGCACGACTGTTATACGTGATAGGTGCCATACCCGATGGTACTGATAGGCATTTTTGTGTTCCACCAATGGCCGCGTCAATTAACCAGTCATCGACTTTAAACTCAACCCCGCCAATAGTAGCGACAGCGTCAACGACGAACAAGCAATCTTCTTCGCGACACGTCTTCCCAATGTTTTGTAGGGGCATCACACAGCCAGTAGATGTTTCTCCATGTACACAGGCAACGATTTTTGGTTTTACTTTTCTAATCTCTTCTATAACATCATTTTCATCAAAAACGGTGCCCCATTCGCATTCCATTGTGTGAACGGATGCATCCAACCGTTCGCAAATTTCAACAAGTAAGTGACCGAAGCGACCATATATAGGAACAAATACACGATCACCAGGCTCAATCAAACTCGTTAAAACCGCCTCAAGTCCAGAGCGTGAAGTACCATCAATAGGGAAGGCCCATTGATTTTTTGTTTGGAACAAGTCCCGTAACATGTCCATTGTTTCGTTCATCATTTCGGTAAATGCAGGATCGAATTGACCTAATATTGGAGCACTCATGGCTCTTAATACACGTGGCTCAGCTTCTACCGGGCCAGGCGTCATAATGGTTCGCTTCGCTAATTGACTCATCGTGTTCTCTCCTTAATTGTAAGCCAGTTGATAGATGATATGCTTTAATGCTTTTACACCAACGTGCAAGTCGTTTTCGTTGGTAAACTCATAAGGGGAGTGACTAATTCCCTTTACACTTGGTACAAACAGCAAGCAAGTAGGTACCTTAGCTCCAAGTATTTGAGCATCGTGACCAGCGCCGCTATACATATAGCGATAGCTTAACTGTTGATGCTGTGCGTAGTCGTGAGCAATTGCTTGTAAGGACTCTTCCATATCGACTGGAACGACGTCTGAATATTGTTGAACCGATATAGCGACATCAGAGCCTGACAGTTCATCTACGAACGTATTCAATTGTTTATGGTACACATCCAGCGTTGCTGAACGATGGTGCCGAATATCAAGGGTAAAAGTCACTTTTCCGGGAATAACATTAGGTGTATTAGGAGTGACAGTCATTTGACCAACCGTCGCTACGAAATGCTCATCCATCTCATGCCCTGTTTGGATGAGTTTATGTACGAGTTGACTCGCAATATTCATAGCATCTTTCCGCTTATTCATAGGAGTAGTACCAGCATGATTGCTTTCACCAGTCACAGTAAAAATAAAGCGTCTTTGCCCAACGATGCTTTTAACAATGCCGAGGGATTCGCCTGCATCTTCTAAAATAGCTCCTTGCTCAATATGCAGTTCAACAAAACATGCTAAATCCTGCCTTAACGGCTCTTGAAAATGACCAAGTCCAAACCCTTTCCCATGCATGGCATCGAGAAACGATTTGCCTTGAATATCTTGCACGTTATGATAGTCTTTACCCTCGTGAATACCTGTTAATTTTCCAGAACCCCAAAAGTTTAGAGGGAAGCGGCTACCTTCTTCTTCACAAAAAGAAATCACATCGATTGTTCGATTTGGCTGACCGTGCTCTTTTACTAACTCAGAAACAGCAACTAAGCTAGCAAGAACGCCATAGGCACCGTCATACTTTCCGCCGTTGACAACGGTATCAATATGAGAGCCTGTTAAGACAACAGGTTCCTCTTTATTTGTTCCTTCTACACGCCCATATACATTACCAATATCATCAAAAAAAGGTGTTAGTCCTCTTTCTCCAAACCAATTCTTAATCGTTTGTTGAGCTTGAAACCACTCGTCTGTGTAAAGTAAACGCGTGACGCCACCGTCATCGGTTTGACCGATCTTGGCTAAATCTTCAATCATCGTCGTTAACGATACTGTCAGTTGCCCTGTATCCATGATAGTCGCCTCACTTTGCTTAAATTAAAAAATGATTGAATCGTTGTACAATTGAGTGTACTGTTAAGTTACTTATAAAGCATTGGAATATTTGCTATTTATATTGAAATCCATTGTGCATGTTAACTAAAGAATGGAGAGTGGAAATGAATATAGATCTGTTTGTTCAATTACCAGAATTAAAACAGGCGCGAATTGTAGCAGGGATGCAAGGGAAGACGCGAATCATAAGCAATGTAAAAATGATGGATGCGCCTGATATTATTCATTATTTAACACATGGGGATTTGCTTGTTACTACTGCTTATCACTATGCAGGAAAACCTGAACGGTTATTAGAACTTGTAAAAGCGATGAATGAAAAAGGTTGTGCTGGTCTTGGCATAAAACAAGAACGTTTTCTCGGCAAGATTCCAGCAGTTGTATTGGATTATGCAAATGAAACAAATTTCTCCATTATTGCGTTACCAGAACAAATAGGATTAAGTTCTGTTGCTAATCAAGTGCTAAGTGCCATTTTAGATCAACGTACAAACGAACTAAAGACAGCACTTGATACACATCGAACGTTTTCAAATCACATTGTGAGTGGGAAAGGGTTACCTCATTTACTAGAAAATGTCGCTCAGCTGGTTGGTTCCCCTGTTTTGCTCATGAATGAACGGTGTCAACTATTATCGTCTTCGAACACTTCCAGTCCCGTTGTAAACGGTATGGAATATTTACATCGTATGGGCTATGCATTTTTTACAGAGGGGAGCCGATATTCTAGCTTCACATTGTTAATGAATCATCCGAAGACGGTAACTGTATTTCCAGTTTACACCGATAAAGCAAAAAAAGGAATTCTCGTCATTCTAAGCTCTTTCTCACATGAAGAGAGTCAGTCGGTATTACTTGTGGAGCAAGCGACGAATGTCATTGCATTTGAGTTAATGAAGGAAAACGCATTAAAGCAATATACGAAACGAGCAAAAAATGAATTTTTTCTCCACTATTTAAATGGTCAATATGCATCAAAAGAAGAGGTCATTAATCGTGCAAAAGAATTTGGGCTCTACAACGATCGTCCATATAAATGTGTTGCTGGAAGATTGGATCAAGAGGAATTAAATTTAGGTTTTAAAGACAACCATATTGAGAGCGAGAAAGTATTCGACTTCGTTGAAGAAGAATTATCGATTTTTCCATTTCAATCTCACTTATTCATTAAAGGAGAGATGTGCTTTATTTTATTAGAGGGGGAGGAGGGAGATACAACAGGTGAATCATTGCAGTCAATTGAGTTTGCGTTGGAAATGATTCAAGATCGTGTCACTCTTCATTTTAAACGATCCATTTCATTTGGCTACAGTCATCTATGTCGCCAATTTTGGGACGTACAAGAAGCACATAAAGAAGCGTTAAATGCCCTTCATTCTGGCCGATTATCTGGGAATCGCCAATTCGTTCAAGGGTATCAGGCAAAAGATCTTCAGAAACTTCTACGAATGATCCCCCAAGAGGATTTAGTTGAATTTTGTGACTTTAATTTAAAGAAATTAACTGAACCTGGTGTGACAGAGATGGCTCTCATTCAAACATTGGCTGTTTATCTTGAAACACATTGTCAAATTTCTGAAACGGCAAAACGTCTATATGTACATCGAAACACCATTATTTATCGACTTGAGAAAATTGAAGAATTGTTAGGGAAAAGTTTAAAAGATCCAGATACAACGTTGCATCTCCGACTGGCACTTCGCATTCAGCATACACTTGAAACGTCATAAACCGTGTGCGTGCTGAACTGAAAGTATGAAGCGTTGTACCTAGAACTATGACGTTTCTATTTCGTTTATGGTAAGAGGTTGTAAGAAAATCTAACAAATAAGCCTGTATTTTTTTACAACCTCTTCTTTATTTTTTGAAGTGAACTGTACAAGGTATCTAATTTGATATTTTGTTTTTAGCTACTATAACCAATGACCTTTCTTTAGTGCGTCAGTATGATGGTGAAATAAAACTGAAGCGAGTAAAGTGAGGGGATAACTTGATGGAACAACCAAAAAGTCAGAATATACATAAGCCAAGTCCATTAGAGAAGAAAAAAGATCGGATGCCTCATATCTATGTGCTGCTGTTTATTATTAGCGGGTTAGCAGCGTTGCTTACTTATCTTATTCCAGCTGGTTCATTTGAACGTGTGCCAGGACCAAATGGACGTGAGTCCATTGATCCGAATTCCTTTACGACAGTAGATGCGTCTCCTGTTTCATTTATGGATTTTATGTTAGCAATTCCTGTTGGTATGGCTAGTGCAAGTGAAATTATTTTCTTTACCTTTATCATCGGTGGAATGTTTATGGTGCTGCGAAGAACGGAAATTATTGAAATCGGTGTCGATCGATTAGCCAGAAAATTTCAACATAAAAGCATTGCAGTGATTCCGGTATTGTTGACACTCTTTGCAGTCGTTGCAACAACCATTGGCACTCCTGAGCTGTCTCTTGTCTATATTCCCGTGTTAATTCCGCTTTTTATTTCACTTGGCTATGATTCAATGACAGCCGCAGGGATTGCGCTAATTTCAACAGCGCTAGGGTTTACAGCAGGTGTGATGAACCCAGGAACTGTTGGCATCTCCCAACAAATTTCGGGACTCGAGACTTACTCAGGTTTTGGATTGCGAGTGGTTGTGTTAGTCGTTATTGTCCTTATCGGAAGTTTGTATATCATGCGATATGCGAAGAAAATAAAGCAGGATCCATCAAAAAGCTATACACATGAGGAAGATGAAATAAAGCGAGTCAAATATAAAGATGCCTTAAAGCAACCTGCCAAACGTGCAACGAAGCGGCAATTGGTTGCGATTTCAACATTACCGATTTTCTTTGGTATACTTGTATATGGTGTAACGCAACTCGGTTGGTTTATGCTTGAAATGTCTGGTTTGTTTATTTTTATGGGCATTCTGGTAGGAATTATTTCAGGATTATCCCTTACAAAAGTGTGTGAAGCTTTTACAGAGGGTTTCAGAGAAGTGTTAATGGGCGCCATCATTATAGGGATTGCTAGATCGGTTGCAATTGTACTAGAAGAAGGACAAATAATGGATACGATTGTATATGGTCTAGGTAATCTCGTTGGTCATTTACCAAGTACGCTAAGTGCAATCGGTATGATGACGGTTCAACTATTCATCAATTTCTTCATACCGTCTGGAAGTGGTCAAGCACTGGTGACCATGCCTATTATGGCGCCTCTTGCAGATATGCTTGGGGTAACACGCCAAACGGCGATTTTAGCGTTTCAATTTGGTGATGGCTTTGCTCATATTTTGTTCCCAACATCAGGTTACTTTATGGCAGCTTTAGTCATTGCTGGTATCGGCTGGACTAAGTGGGTGAAATTCTTTAGCCCGTTATTCTTTATCTTCATGGGTGTGGGAATTGTATTTTTAATTTATGCACAATTAACAGGGTGGACTGGTTAAGTGTTGAAGGAAGGTAAATAAAATGGTTGATCTACGAATCTGTGGTGGTCGAGTTGTTTTACACGACCGCATTTTAGAAACGGATATTGGAATGACAAATGGTGTAATCGAAACGATTGGTGTTGTCCATTCAGCAGCTAAAACAATAGATGCAAAAGGGCAGCTTGTTTTTCCTGGTGGCATTGATACGCATGTTCACTTTTCAGAGCCAGGTCGAACAGAATGGGAAGGGTTTAAAACAGGTAGTCAAGCATTAGCGGCTGGTGGAGTCACAACGTATGTGGAGATGCCTCTTAATGCACTGCCAGCAACAACGAATATTGACAATTTACAGCTTAAATTAAATCGAGCTAAAACGAAAAATTTAGTCGACTACAGCTTTTATGGTGGCTTAACGTCAGAAAATCTTGCTGACATTGAGGCGCTGGCTGATCGAGAGGTCATAGCGTTTAAGTGTTTCCTCTCAACGTGTGGGTCAGGTCAGCCAGGTGATTTTTCCAATGTAGATGATGCAACCCTTAAAAAAGGGATGGAGATTTTAGCACGAAAAGGAAAAATTCTTTGCTTACATGCGGAAGATGCATCGCTAACAGATCGACTTGAAATGGAATTGATTTCTGAAGGTAAAAAGGATGCGCAAGCATTCTTAGCTTCTAGACCAATTGAAGCGGAGGTACTTGCTGTAAAGAAAGCGATTGCGTATTCAAGAGAGACAGGTTGTGCCATTCATTTCGTTCATATCTCGTCAGCTGAAGCCATTGCTGAAATTCAACAAGCAAAAAGAGAAGGGCTTGATGTAACCGTTGAGTCATGCCCGCATTATTTCGTATTCTCTGCAGAAGAATTGCCCAAATTAGGAACGCTAGCGAAGTGCCAGCCACCGCTTAGGAAAAAGGAAGACGTGTCAAAATTATGGGATTGTCTGCTACGAGGAGAAATTGATTGGTTAACATCTGATCACTCTCCATGTACAATCGATTTAAAAGAGGGAGACTTTTTTACAGCGTGGGGAGGCATTACTGGCTGTCAGAATACAATTGACATCATGTATGACGAGGCTGTGAAAAAAAGGGGGATGTCAGCCTCAGCTTTTGCTAAACTAATTGCTACGACACCAGCTAAGCGATTTAACCTTGAGCAAAAAGGGGAACTGGCAGTGGGGAAAGATGCCGATTTATTCTTTCTCGATGATACGACGTCTTATACGCTTCAACAAGAAGACTTGTACTATAAAAACCCTTATTCTCCTTATGTTGGTCGAACCATCGCTTGTCGAGTGACAAAAACGATTGTAAGAGGACAAGTAGTGTATGATGTAGAAACAGGGTGCAGGAAAGAAACAGTCGGAAAGTTAGTGAAAGTGCTAAACTAAGAAATTTACCTAATAAAAAACCAAAACATACTAAGATTAGTGGGTAAGATCATCGACGGATGAATCTTACCCACTATTTTTCGTTTAGGCGTATAGTGAGAGGTGAAAGAAAGCTCGACCTAAGCCTCAAGGATCTAGAATCCGTATTAAAAACCGAGCTTCTTCACTTTCATTACTGAATCAGGTTTAAGTATGTTGGGGCCATTGAGCTCGTGTAGAGGAAATTAGAATCGGAATGATTAAGTGAAGACCTTTCAATGCTAAATGAAAAGAGGAACAATGATGGAGTTTGTAGTCGCTTTAGATGTATCAATGGGGAAAAGTTACTCGGTCATTTATCAAGACCAAAGAT
>NZ_KV917380.1:2139485-2327903 GCF_002019765.1 Shouchella oshimensis | reverse complement strand
TGGAAATCCCAAAGGGAGAAAGATTTTATATCTCATCATTCGGAACATGATCCGCCAGCAGAAAGCAGCTCCTAATCATATTGTCGAGTATTATTACAAATTAAAAAAGCAACCTACCCCCAAGAAGGACAAGGTTGCCGTTGTCGCTTGTATGAACAAGCTCATAAAGTGTATGTATTCCATGGCTAGGAATCATACAGAGTACGATTACTCGCACGCGGTCTCAATGGACCAATAACTGTAGTATACCATAGGAACCTTATTTAAAAATAGACAGGGATAAGGTTTATTTCCTATGCCTAGATTTAAAAATAACATCATCAGAATTATTATAAAAACCCTATTGACTAAACGTAGGAAAGAGGCTGGGACAAAAGTAGATAGACAGACCAAAATGACGAACATTCCTGAAAATAGGAACGTTCGTCGTTTGTTTTCTATGAAAATGAGCGGAAGGATCCTCCTGTAGCGGTGCTACTCAGCATAGTTTAGACTATTCGTCTTTTCAAATACGACTTTTCGTTATGTCCCAGCCTCTTTATTTTTCGTTCATTTTCAATAAAAGCGCTTGAGTAGAGGCTGCCCTCTTGAGTTTACTTGCTAAAAAGGTCTGCATATCAAGTGGAGCCACAAGTTGCTGTTCTGCTAAACCAGTAACGACCATTTTTGTTCCGACCGAATGAAGATGGTCATGTAGATCTAAAAGTGCTTCAAAAGTTGCTTCATCAACGTTATTGATACAGCTCACATCTACAGCAAGTGTTGTGATGGTATGATCATGAATACTCCGCTTTGTTGCCTCTATTAAAGTGGAGATTCGTCCTTTTGTGACTAAACCAACAATTGGCATCACACCTATATCATGTAGTAGGGGGATGATAGGGCAAGGCAGGTGATCGTATTCTTTTATCGTTTCCAAATGAGCTAATTCAATTGTTTTGCGTTTCGTAATGTCTTTTTGGACACCGACAAAATACGTTTTATCATCTTTATTGTTTTTTGCAGGATCAATAGATAGCTCATTCCAAAAAGGGGTACCATCTTTTTTGTAATTTAATAGTTCCGTTTTATAACGGCCAAAGCGACTCAATGTCTGTTTTAGTTTCGCTATTTCATCTTTATTCGTATCCTCACCTTGTAAAAAACGACAATTCCTTCCTATAACCTCTTCTAGGTGGTATTGTGTAATATCCGTAAAACCTTGGTTAATAAAAATAATTGGATTATCTTTTAAACTAGGATCTGTTATAACAATCCCAATCCCGGTATAATCAAGACTATTTGAGAAAAAAGTCGCATCTAAATTAATCATAATCCCCAATAAGTTCCTTTTCGTTTTAACCATATAATACATAAAAATGATAGATTAATCAAACGTTTGCTCAGGTAAACAACCATTTTACAAACAGGATTAGCTCCTTTTTTAAAAATTGGCTTACAGTCTTTTTACACATGACCTAACGACTAATCTAGATAACGATAAAATATAATATCGCAATCAGCTGTAATAGCCCACACTGGCAACAAATTAGTTCATCTTTAACCTTACATACCGATGTTTGAATGAATGGATAACAATTAGTCTTTTATTTTCATTAGCGTAAAGGTTGCAAAAGCGAGATACATCCTTTACATTAATTAGAGTGATCGTTCTATCATGAAAGAGGTGAATAAGTTGAGTAAAAAGCGAGAGCAGTTACTGACTCAATCGGAACGTTTATTTGATCGACATGGATTCCATGCTGTTGGTCTTAAGCAAGTCATTAAAGAATCAGGCATTTCATTAATGACCATGTACAATCATTTCGAATCTAAAGAGGCACTCGTTCTTGAAATCTTAAAAAAAAGAGAAGCAAGGTATTTACAAAAGTTAGACCAGTTTACTGAAAAGAAGACAGGAAAGGATTTTATGCATGCGCTAGCAGAGGCGCATTTAAGTTGGATTCGTGACAATGGCTCCAATGGTTGTATGTTTTTGCGAGCAAAAGAAGAATATTCCTTAGCTCAAGCTGGACATTCTGCCATTGTCTCATTCGCAGATCAGCATAAGCATCGACTAACAGAATTTATTCACGATAAAGGATTCACGAACCAAGAGGCGGTGCGTGTTATGATTCTATTAGAGGGTGCAACGGCAATGGCTGAAGTATTTGACATTGAAGAAGTTGCAACTGAGGTGAATGGTGCACTAAAAGCGTTGTTTACTAATTAAGTAACAACGTTTTTTTATAAAGAGAAGTATAGTGATCGTTATATCAAATTCAAGAGGTGGAGTCATGTTAAAAATAGTGTTGCCAGGCTTAGCTATGATCGCTGTTACGTATGCGATGGCAAGGTTGAATTTCGGATTATTTCTTCCGGATATAGCCAATGATCTACAAATAAGTGAAAGCGAAGGAGGTCTTATCGGTTCGTTAGGGTATGTAGCGTACACGTTCGCACTTTTCTTTTCAGCCTTATTAATGAACAAAGTTGGATCAAAGGGTGTTAACGTGATTGCAGGGACAACGGCCGTTATCGGTTTAGTGGCTATAGCGACTGCCCATTCGTTCTTACACGTAAGCTTTGGCGTTTTTATTGCTGGTTTAGGGAGTGGATTCGCTTCACCGGCGCTAAGTCAACAAGCTAAGCTACTGTTGCCTAAAAAGCAAGTAGATCAAGGGAATACTTGGATCAATAGCGGCACAAGTTTTGGCTTAATGGCGACGGCACCAGTGGTTTTGTTATTCACTGAACAATGGAGACTCTCATTCTGGCTGTTTGCTTGTATAGGTATGGCTGTATTGATTTGGAACGTGTTATCTTTTCCCACTACAGATTTAGATAAAATAGCTAAGCCACCACACAGAAAAAGAAAACCGTTTCATACGATCAATCAGGCAAAGTACTTACTTATCGCTTCATATGTAATCGGTATGACTTCTTCTGTTTATTGGACGTTTGGAAGAAGCTTTCTTACCGTTGAGTATGGGGCTACAGCAACAGAAAGTATTCTGTTTTGGCTTGTGATTGGCGTGGCAGGTATTGTAGGTGGTTTAGCAGGAGGTCTGATACAAAGGATTGGTTTATCTTGGTCGTATCGACTTATTCTTATTGTTTTACTTAGTTCAATGATGCTGTTGAACCTTTCTCACAGCCTTGTCGTTTTTTCATCAGCCGCATTGTTTGGAGGGGCTTATATTTTTTTAACAGGTTTGTTTATTGTTTGGGCTACCCGCATGGATGACATGATGCCATCTACCGGTGTGAGTCTTTCTTTTCTAGCATTAGGAATAGGGCAATCTCTAGGTTCTTTTGTAGCAGGAAAACTAATTGAGAGCTTATCGTATTCTTTAACCTTCACACTGTTTTCATTAGCAGGTTTAATAGGGCTTATCATACCGATAGCAAAAAGAAGCAAAGAGCATATAAACTAAAGTGCTCTTTTGTTTTTGTAAATAGATAGCTTTCTTAGAAGATGGATGTTCATAACCCCAACACATTGTCACGTATTTGAAACCGTGCTACACTTTTGGTGGAAAACGCATACATGATGATGAATTACATATGTGATGGAGGGTGCTATGACGGTAAAGTCAGCGGTTCGTGTCTTGAGAATTTTCGAACTTTTAAGTACATACAAAAAAGGCTTAACAATAAAACAAATTAGTACGTTTTTGCAGTTTCCTCAAAGTAGTACGTCAGCGTTGATGAAAACCCTTGTTCATGAGAACTATGTAACAATCCATCAACATCATCTGTATGTGCTTGGACCTAGACTAATTCCAATTGGTCAAACTGCGTTAGAATCTGTTGATCTTCTATCCGTAGCCACACCTTCACTAAAACAGTTACAAAGTGCAGTGGGGGAAACGGTTTTTATGGCAACGCTCGTTAAAGGTGAACTAATCTATATAGCAAAAATAGATAGTGACCGATCTATTCGCACTTCTGCTTATTTAGGGGCGAAAAGCCCTCTTTATTGTACGGGCTTAGGAAAAGTTTATTTAGCTTTTATGGGAGAAACTGAACGAAATAACTATTTAGAGAGTATAATTTTGGAACCGATTACAGATCGGACAATAACGAGTAAAAAAGACCTAGCTGTGTGTTTGGCAACGTATCAAATACAAGGCTACGCAATGGATGATGAAGAACATGAAGAAGGGTTAGTTTGCTTTGCTGCACCTATTTTTGGAAATCTAAGCTCCATAGAAGCGGCTGTTAGTGTAGCGGGTCCAAAAGAGAGAATGATAAAGCAAAAACATTCTATTATAGAGCGTTTAAAAGAGACCGCAACACGCATTTCTAGCAACCTTGGCTACAAATAGATTCGCCTACTAAGCGGCGAATAAGGTAGGGGGAAGTCGAATGAATACTCAGGAAAAAATTCATGAAGGCAAGTTGATCGCCATCATTCGAGACGCACAACCAGAAGACTTATTAAACATTAGCGAAGCGTTAATAAAAGGAGGGATGTCTTTAATTGAAGTGACATTAAACTCTCAACAAGCTTTACAAGGCATTACTCGCTTAAAGAAAGCCTTAGGAACGGAAGTAATCATTGGTGCTGGCACGGTGCTTGATCCAGAATCAGCAAAAGCCGCTATTGATGCAGGAGCTGATTTTTTATTGTCACCAACAGTCAATGAAGCAACGATTAAACTAACAAAGCGTTATGGAAAAGTAAGCATTCCTGGCGCTTTTACACCGACAGAAATTCTTTCAGCTTATGAATATGGGGCTGATTTTATTAAGCTATTTCCAGCTCGAATGGGGCCAGAGTATATCAAGGATCTAAAAGGACCATTGTCTCACATCCCGCTCATTCCCACTGGTGGAATCAATGAAAGTAACGTTCAAGCATTTCTCAACGCAGGCAGTGCGGCATGTGGAATTGGAAGTTCATTAGTAAATACAACTGAAGCCATAACAAAAACATCTTTAGAAGAACTGACACGGAAAGCTAAACGATTTGTTTCCCTCGCTAAAAACAGTTAAAGGAGGATCCACTTTGAAACTGACAAACTATGAGCTTTTCCAAGTTCCACCAAGATGGCTTTTCTTAAAACTTGAAACAGATGAAGGTATTGTCGGCTGGGGTGAGCCTGTTATTGAAGGACGAGCTGCTACAGTGAAAGCAGCTGTTATGGAATTAATGGACTATTTAATCGGTAAGGATCCTTTGCAAATTGAAGATCACTGGAATGTTCTGTATCGTGGTGGGTTTTACAGAGGTGGACCGATCCTTATGAGTGCGCTTTCTGGAATTGATCAAGCGTTGTGGGATATTAAAGGAAAGTATTTAGGAGTGCCTGTCCATCAATTATTAGGAGGCAAGGTGAGAGAATCGATCAAAGTGTATTCTTGGATCGGTGGAGACCGACCATCCGATGTTGGAGCAGCCGCAAAGGCTGTGGTGGAGCAAGGCTTCAAAGCAATAAAGATGAACGCTACGAATGAAATGCAGTATGTAGACTCCTATGAAAAAATTGATCGAGTGCTGGAGAATGTAGCTGCTATACGCGATGCCGTTGGTCCATACATTGGAATAGGTATTGATTTCCATGGGAGAGTGCATAAGCCAATGGCAAAAATTCTTGCAAAAGAATTAGAGGCGTTTCGACCCATGTTTATTGAAGAACCGGTGTTGCCTGAAAATAATGAAGCGTTACGTGAAATTGCCAATCATACGGTTATTCCGATAGCGACAGGGGAACGAATGTATTCAAAGTGGGATTTTAAACATGTTTTAACAGCGGGGTATGTGGATATCATCCAGCCTGACTTATCCCATGCTGGTGGCATTACGGAAAACAAAAAAATTCTTTCAATGGCAGAAGCCTTTGATGTTGCTGCTGCCCCTCATTGTCCGTTAGGTCCCATTGCGCTAGCATCGTGTCTCCAAGTAGATGCCACCTGTCATAACGCTTTTATTCAAGAACAAAGCCTCGGGATTCATTACAATCAAGGCTCCGATTTACTTGACTATGTAACTGATGGGCATGTTTTTCATTATGAAGACGGCTACGTTAACATACCGAATCAAGCTGGATTAGGGATAGAAATAAATGAAGCACATGTAAGAAAAATGGCGGAAGTTGGTCATAACTGGAAGAACCCTATTTGGAGACACAGCGATCACAGCGTAGCCGAATGGTAATAGAGAGAGAAGGAGAGGAATAGCATATGTCTTCTTTAGGGTTGATCCTCGTCACAATTATTGGGATAGCGGTTTTGCTTTATTTGATTATGCATTCTAAAATGCAAGCGTTTTTAGCGCTACTTATTGCAAGTATCTTTATTGGTATCTTTACTGGCATGGACCCGATTTTTTTAATTGAAACGATGGAAGTTGGAATGGGTGGGACACTTGGTTTTATTGCGATTGTAGTCGGACTAGGTGCTATGTTTGGCGAGTTGCTCCGAACGTCTGGTGGAGCTGAGCGATTAGCGTTTACGCTAGTGGAGCGCTTTGGTGAAAATCGAGCACAATGGGCGTTAGCATTAACAGGGTTTATTGTTGCTATACCTGTGTTTTTAGACGTTGCACTCGTTATACTCATTCCCATTGTCTATAGTTTAGCTATGCGCACAGGGAAATCACTACTGTATTATGCTATTCCATTATTAGCGGGGCTTGCGGTTGCGCATAGTTTTATCCCACCCACACCTGGACCAATAGCTGTAGCAACCGTACTTGGAGTAGACCTTGGCTGGATGATGTTATTTGGTATCATTGCCGGAATACCAGCGATGATTGTTGCCGGACCTGTATTTGGTCGTTACATAGGAAAAAAAGTGCATGTAGGGGTTCCGGCACATATTGTAGAAGCTGCGAATAAAGAAGGAGAAAAGAAAGACCTTCCGAGCTTCGGACTTATTTGTTTTATCATCTTATTACCTCTTGCGATGATTTTACTGAATACGGCTGGAGGTGTGTTACTAAAAAAAGGTTCTGCTCCTCATCAACTATTGACGTTTATTGGGCATCCGTTTATTGCTTTAATTGTTGCTACATTGATTGCTATGTATTTCCTCGGAAAACATCGTGGATTATCAAAACAGCAAATGCAAACGATGACGACAAAAGCTCTTGAGCCTGCAGGGATTGTTATCTTAATTACAGGGGCAGGTGGAGTATTTAAAGAAGTCTTGATTGAAAGTGGAGTAGGCGATGCGATGGGAGAATTGATGGCGTCATCAGGATTCCCACTTGTCTTACTAGCCTTTTTAATCGCAACATTTGTACGTGTAGCACAAGGATCTGCTACCGTAGCCATGATTACAGCAGCAGGGCTAATCTCGCCGATCATTGAAATGGTTGATTTATCTCAACCCTCATTAGCGTTAATTGCCATTGCCATCGCATGTGGAGCGACAGTGCTATCACACGTAAATGACTCTGGCTTCTGGCTTGTAAACCGCTTTTTAGAAATGTCAGAAAAAGACACATTGAAATCTTGGACTGTTATGGAAACCATTATTGGCGTTGTAGGATTTCTAGTAGTATTTGGTTTAAGTTTCTTTTTTTCATAGTACACAAGAAAAGGGAGGAATCCCTTTTTTTGTCGCTCAAAACTAAAACAACACACGACTGCGCATTGTTTTAGTCTTGTTCTATTTGACTGTTTTATGAAAGGTTGTGCGCATTAAACAGAGGAGGATAGCGCTTGAAAAGACAATGTTGACATAGAAGATAACACGCACATCAAAGAATTCAGCCCAAAGTCCACTAAGAATGACTCCGAGAGGCATCGTTAATTGAACGATTGTTGCTACAGAACCAGATACCCGACCAAGCATGTCGTTAGGTGTTAATTCTTGCCTAACAGCGTGATAAATCGTATTGGAAATAGCTGTTGAAAAGGAATACATGGCCATTCCGATTGCAATCATCCACCAAGAGGTAGCAAAAGCTAGCATGACGAAGAAAAGAATATCAAATATGTTCGTATATGTATAGATTTTGCCACGGGGAAAGCGATCGACTAATCTCTTTACCGCAAACAAACCAAGTAAACCGCCAATCCCACCGATACTTAGGTACGCGCCAATCTGCTGTGGCGTTGCTTGTAAATAATCGACAGCAAAAAATAACAAAATCCCAATGGTTAAACTGAAACCGAAATTTTGAAAAAATATAACGTACGTAGTGACTCGTAGTAATGGATTTTGGAAGATCTCATGAAAGCCTTCTTTCGTTTCTTTCCATACAGAGCGTTGTTCTTGTTTTTTAGTGGTCTTTATTTGTAAAGACGGTAAAAACAATACGCAACTCAATGTTATTGTCACAAAAAGCAATTGGATTGACATCGCACCAGCATAACTAAGGGTTGCGACAGATGCTCCAGCTACTAATGGACCAAAAAGCCTTACACTATCTTTGAAAATACCAAGTTTCGCATTGGCTTCTGTTAACTGGTCTTTCGCTACAATTTGCGGTAAGGCAGCGTGGCCAGCGTTGGTATTTAATAGACCAGACGTGAAATACAAAAAACCAAAGAAATAAAGTGCCCATAGCTGGATGTTACCCATAAATAAAAATAAGGTTAACGTGGCAATGGTTATCCATTGAAGTATGGCCGCACTAATAAGAGCGGTTCTTCGATTGATTCGATCGACAATCACACCAGCAACAACACCAAGTGTACCACCTACTAGAAATTCCAATAATCGCATGGTGCTAATAAGAAGCGGACTTTGTGTCATGCTGTAGAGGAGTATAGGGATAACAAGGCTATACATAAATAAGCCGAGGCTACTTGACGTTGTACTGCCAATTAATAATAAGAAAGGGCGATTTTTCCAGAGAGAACGAGAGGGGACGACGTCAATTTTTTGTTCAGGATTTTCCAATATGAATGCCTCCTAGATGATGGTAAGTAGAATCGTTAAAATAATATGATTTTTCACTCGTTAACAGTAAAAATCGTTTAAGCCCACACAAGACTTAAAGAAGCAAAGAGAACATCAAGATTCTTCCATAATACCTGATATAGCTTTCTATTTCAGTAGTTTCAAGTTGGGAAATATAATTGAATGAATGGTTACCCTTTTGTCGAATAAAATCTTAACTGCGTCACACCCTCTATCCCTTTTGTTCGAAAATGACAACAATTTTACGATTCTCCTTAAAAAGAAACGTACGCTAGCGCCAGTAACGTAATACTATTAGCTCAATGATAAAAGATAAGTATTTTAATTTTTCTAATTAATTTGTCAGTTGGTGTTGGGAAATATGTCAGAACTATATAAGTTCCTGTCGAAGTCCCTTATAATGAGAGCAATTACATGAATCTAGGGAAGGGGATGGAACATGATCATTGCTTTATCATCTAGTATTGTCGGCAGCAAAATTGTGGAATGGCATAGTTGTTTAATAGCAAAAGATATGGTTCGGGCACAAGTAACAAAAGAAGAAACAAAAAGTCTTATCATGCAGATGGAACCTAATGAAAAAATTTTAGCGTACTATCAACTAGTCAGCTTTAAACATGATTTGCTGTCTACATACGAAAAAGGTGAATTGATAGAATCTACATTACTTACGCCAATTGAAGCAGAAAGAGACGACTACCTTCACTTTATGTATTATTTCGTATCCGGTCAAAACGAATTTCTGAACGAACGGTACAAATCGGCAATAAACATGTATAAAATTGCAGAGCGTCTTATCGAAAAAGTAAACGTTCCTGCTGAAAAAGCTGATTTTTATCAAGAGTTAGGTATGAGCTATTATCGTATTGACCAATATACGTTCGCAGCTTCCTATATGGAACAAGCACTGGAGTTTTTTGAACATAACACGATGTATGTTGTGAATGAAATTCGCTGTAAACTTGTCTTAGCAGCAATTGCCACAGAGCTTGGTAAGCAACCATTGGCTGAGCGAATCTACGATGAAATCATCCTTATCTCGAAGCCATTTCCATATTATTACTCCTTGGTTCTACATAATGTAAGTCAAAATCGTTTAACACAGCGAAGAGTTGAAGAAGCAATTGATTTATTAGAGGAAGCATTATCGATAAAAGAGTTTTCTCAATCCATTACGGGTTTAAAAGCTAAATACAATTTACTTAATGCACGATTGAGAAATAAAACATATAAAGGAGGGTTAGACGAGTTAGAATTTAATGCGAAAGCACAAAAATTAATGGAGATTAAAGCGAAGTGTAAAGTGAGTAGAGGGTTATATTTAGATAATGATTTTTCTGAAGTACTAATAGGTGTAGAAATGCTAAAAGCTAACGAAAAATACTTCGAATGTTCCGAAATTTATGATGAGATATCGCAATACTTTGAATCAAAAGGGGATTTGGCGACAGCTCTTAAGTACGCACGGCTAGTGCATGCAATGAGCAAAAAACAATCAAATGTTGGGGAGGATTTAATATGAAGAAAATGTCTTTTACTATGATGACAGTATTCATCCTTGCTTCAATATCATTTTCAGGAGGATTCTCAAGTGCAGCGAGTGAGATGATCGATCAACAAGGGAAACATGATTTTCATCAAATAGCAGGAAAGCATGACTTCCATCAACAAGGAAAACACGATTTCCACCAAATAATAGAAGCTACGTAAAGTCTCTAAACAAATACAACAAATAGACCGGCATAAAACGGTCTATTTGTTGTATTGAGTTTAAGCGGACACGTAGTCGCTTATTAATTCGGTGACTATAACCTATCTTTTCCCTTGCTTTTTTAATTCACCTTTTATAAAATAAGGAATGAATATTCATTCCGGAGAGGTGTTGCCTTTTGAGCGATAAGCAAGAAGCGATAAAACAAGCAGCTATCACATTGTTTGCTAGAAGAGGGTTCGATGGTACAACGGTGCCACTCGTAGCTGAAGAAGCATCTGTAGGAGCGGGCACCATTTACCGTTATTTTGAAAATAAAGAAGTATTATTAAATGTTATTATGCAAGATGAAATGTTCCGGCTTGAGGAATCGTTAAAAGCAAAATTCCCTTATGATAAAACAACGAGGGACCAGTTTAGCCACCTTTTTATTACCTTGATTCGTTATTCCCAGGAGAATTTTGATGCTCTTATGTTAATTAATTCTCATACAACAAGCAGGCATATAACAGATAAGACAAAATGTGATTATACGTCTTTACTGGCTTTTGTTTCAACCATTGTCGAAGCTGGTCGAGAGCAAGAGATGATTGATCGGGATTTACCAATTGAAGCCATTGTGGCCATTACTTTTGGTGCTGTCGTAGAGCTTGCAAAATGTTTTAACGGTGGTGAATTATCTCTCACAGATACATTATTAAAAACATTAGACGAAAAACTATGGCGGGCGATCAGCCGTTAATTCGGTTGACGCTTGACCTTTTATAAATTAGGAATGAATATTCATTCCGTACCATAGAATTGATAAGTGATGGAGGATTTGTAATGAAAACGTTTCGTACCAATAGATGGACCGCATTAATCGTTTGGGTTCTCATTTCTGTACTTGCTTTTTTTTCTTTGCCTGACCTAGGTCAACTTGTTCGGGACAAAGGTGAAATTACGCTACCTGACCACGTACAAAGTATTGTGGCAAGCAATTTGGAGTCGGAAATGAATGGGGATCAAGGAAGCACGTACGATCTCATTCTAGTGTTTGATGAAGAAAGTGAAGTGGCGCTTTCAGATGATCAAGTCGCTGAAATAGAATCAATTATTCAATCATTAAAAAATGAAAAAGAAGATTTAGGAATTACATCCATCGTCAATCCCTTTGAGAATCCTGAGATAAAAGAGCAACTCGTTTCAGAGGACGGGTCTGCGGCTCTTGTACAAATGTCTGTTCGTCAATCATATGGGACAATTGATGAGGTAAGAGAAGCGATTAAACCATTTGTTGACTCCGATAAGATGGATGTTTATGTCACCGGTTCAGATCTGATTGCTGAAGATTTTACAAAAACAACAGAAGACGGCATTAAGAAAACCGAAATCGTAGCTGTTGTGTTTATTATTCTTGTTCTTATAGTTGTGTTTCGATCTCCTATCGTACCTGTCGTATCTCTTATTACAGTGGGGGTTTCTTATTTAGTCTCCATGGCGATTATTGCGGGGCTTGTACAACATGTTGATTTTCCATTTTCTAATTTTACTCAAGTGTTTTTAATTGTCATTCTGTTTGGCGTAGGAACAGACTACAATATTTTGTTGTATACAAACTTTAAAGAGGAGCTTAGTAGGGAAGCAAATGTGACTGTAGCGATAAAAAATACGATCCGCTCTGCTGGAAAAACCGTTTTCTATAGTGGAATTGCTGTTTTCATTGGATTTGCAACGCTAGGTCTTGCAGATTTCTCTTTCTATCAATCTACCTCTGCTGTAGCGGTTGGTGTGGCTATTCTTATTCTCGTATTGATTACATTAAATCCATTTTTTATGAGCATACTCGGTAAAAAAATGTTTTGGCCGAGCAAGCGTTTTGTTGGACATGGCGATAGTCGTTTATGGGGATTTCTAGCAAGCCGGTCTGTGCTTAGACCTGTTGTTAGTTTACTGCTTGTAGCTGTTTTTATTGTTCCTATATTGATGCTCTCAAAAGGGAACGTCCATTACAATGATTTATTAGAAGTGGATGACGGTTATTCATCTAAGCAAGGCATCCAACTTATACAGGATAAGTTCCCAAGTGGATTTTCATCGCCAGCTAGTCTTGTGATTCAATTCGATGAGCCTTTAGATACGCAGTCCATGTTAACAGAATTGGATCAACTTACAGATGCAGTTGGAAAAGTGGATGGTGTGGCTGAAGTCATGTCACCAACTCGGCCAACAGGAGAAAAAATTCACGAGCTGTATATCAATGACCAAACGAATACAGTTGGTACTGGTGTTGACGAGGCCAATGGAGGCGCAAAGGAGATTCGAGCCGGCCTTTTCGAAGCAGAGCAACAGCTCTCTGAATCAAATGAAAGTGACATTGACCACATTCAGTTATTGATTGACGGGACTGCTGAAGCGTATCAAGGCAGTATCGCCTTACAAGACGCTGTCTTCCAAATAGCTTCTGGTGTTTCAGAAGGGGCTAATGGAGCGGCGGAAATCGAATCAGGTTTAACCTCCCTATCTACTAATTTGACAGCGGTATCTGCTGCAACCACTGAGCTTTATTCTGTTTATACTCAAATAGAATCTGGCTTACGTACATTCAGTGAAACCTTTACAAGTGCGGTAGCATTGTTCGACCAAGGTATGCAAAATATGACAGCCGTTCAAACAGCTTTAGAGGAATTTTTAAATGAAAATCCTGAACTTGCTTCTGATCCTGCCGTTATGGAAGCACTTCAAAACGTTAGTGGAGAAGCGGAGCAAATGAATCAACTTTCGACACAGCTAAGTGGAACGGCGCAAGAACTGGAACAAGCGTTAACAGCATTTCGTGAAGCCAATCAATCTCTCAATCAAGTAAATCAAAGTATAAATGAATTGAATGCAGGAGCTGACCAATTAGCAGAAGGTACTAGACAATTGCAAGGCGCTCTTAAAAATGGTGCTGAGGGAGCTCAAACCGTTGAATCAGAGGCAGGTAAATTAGGGGCAGGATTAACCCAAATTCAATCTGGTCAAGAGCAGTTGCAATCCGGCTTACAAGATTTACAAGGCCAAATGAACGTTTTACAAGAAGGATTACTCGCAAGTACAGAAGGACTTGATGAGCTATCGGCGGGTCTTGAAAACGCAGAACATTATTTAGGGGAAGTGAGTCAATCAACGTCGGCAGAACGTTTCTTTGTCCCGGGAGATGTCCTTGAAAGTGATGAATTCCAAGAGGCTTTAACCATGTATCTATCAGATGATAAACACACTGCACGATTGACGATTATACTAGATGCTGATCCATTTTCAGCGGAAGCAATGGATGTTGTTCGAGAGATTCAAGAGACTGGAGAAGCGACCGTTAAAGGTACAGTGTTAGAAGATTCGATTATGGCTGTAGGAGGGCAGTCTGCCGTCAATGCAGATCTACGAGATGTGGCGAATGGTGATTTCGTATTCACCGCAACCATTATGTTAGGAGCGATTGCCCTCTTTCTTATGGTGATTACACGGTCTATTCACTTACCGCTATTTATTGTCGGGATTTTAGCTGTTACGTATTACACGTCACTTTCGATTACAGAAATGATAAGCGGATCTTTATTTGGTGTCTCAGAACTAAGCTGGAATGTCCCGTTCTTTGGATTTATACTTTTAATTGCCATAGGGGTGGATTATAGCATCTTCTTACTAATGAGTTATCGAGAAACTGAAGGCGATCCACTCTCAGCGATTAAACGTGCTTCACGTCATATTGGTGGAGTGATCATTTCAGCAGCGATCATCCTCGGTGGAACGTTTGCCGCTCTTTATCCATCTGGTGTTCTCACGCTAATGCAAGTAGCGACCCTTGTAATTGTCGGTTTATTTCTTTTAAGTATTCTATTTTTACCTGTAGTGTTGCCAGCCTTAATGAGTGTAACGAACAAGTTAAGTCGTTGGGCAAGACCTTCCAAAAAAGAAGAGTAAAGAAGCAAAAGAAAAAGGCAGCACATCATCTGTGCTGCCTTCCTTATTGTTAGAACCAAATGAACGAATTAGGTACTCGTGTGTGCAACAGCACTAACTTCAATTAATTGCTCTGGAAAAGCTAAATAGGTAACGCCAATGAGGCTACCAGCAGGGCGGTGATCATGTAAGTATTCCTTAAACATCTCAATGACCGTTTCCGTATGCGCTTGTGGGTTTGTTAAATATATTTCGATATAGGCGAGGTTGGAGGTTGTCACATCGAGTTCCTTAAGGACACGATCTAGATTTTCAAACGTTCGTTTCGTTTGCGCTTCGATCCCTTTTTCGCTTTCAAAGTTCCCTTCCTCGTCGTACGCAAATTGACCTGAAACGTAGATGGTGCCGTTCACACTATACCCTTGCGTAATTCCATGATCCCAAAGATTGTGATTGTAGGTCTTGACAATACTCATAATGAAATCTCTCCTTCAATTTAAGATAAAGTAAGTATAGTATTGATATATAAACAAGAATAGTACGCACTTTATTGATAGGTACTACCAGGAAGGATAGTGTCAAAATATGAGTATGGCTGAGTACAATGAAAAAGGTTCAATCAAGGAGACATCTTTTGGATATGCAATGTCAGTGATTGGTGGGAAGTGGAAACTGCTTATTCTTTATTTATTAGCTGAACAAGAGCCTGTTCGTTTTAATGAAATGAAAAGACAAATCGGACCAATTACGTATAAAATGCTGAGTTCACAACTTAAAGAATTAGAAGCAGATGGAATGATTAAGAGACAAGAATATCCTCAGGTTCCGCCGAAAGTCGAGTACAGTCTCACTTCTAAAGCAGAGGAGCTTTTACCTGTATTGGAACAACTATGCGAATGGGGAGACCAAAATAGAAAGTAGCTAGAAGAATTTCGGGAAATTGGTTTACCATTTCAAGAGCGCTTAATCAGAAGAAATTTGCTAGTAAAGTATGTGCGGATACGCTTATCGTGTGCAGAAGGGGTTTACTAAAAGCGCCTTTAGCAGTAAAAACCAACCTTTATGAAAAGGTTGGTTTTTACTATTCATAGAAGCAATCCATTCGGAAGCAGGAACGATCTACTACTCATTCCAATGAAGGCATATGAATAAAAAAAGAGTTTAGAAGAGGTGGGTTGTTCTCTTGCTCATTATTCTTCTGTATTCGTTGGGTACTTACTACGACGAAAAAGAAACGTGCCTAACAATATGTAGATAATGGACATTCCAGCAAAGATAAATACCCCTGATTGTCCGTTTAAACCAATTATAGGAAAAATAAAATAACAAATAAGAGCGAATAGTAAATAAAAAAAGGAAGATATAAAATAAATAAGGTGACTTGGACGTTGTTTCCTCTTCATCGTTCTCTCTCCTCTCCTTCCAATTGATTCATTCTTTTCTCTAATTGTTCCATTCGCTTGTTTTGCCTATTCAACTTTCCTTGAAAGGAAGCTGTATAACTGAACGTGCCGACTGCAATCGAGACTGCAAGTGCAACATAAATGTCCATCTACTTACCACCCTCTATTTGCTTTTTTTCCATCATGCCAGATAGGAAATAGATAAACGCGAGGGCAAAACTTGAAAAGGTAAAAAATAAAGGTTGCTTAGAAAGAACCTTAATAATTCCAGAAACAAGAAAGATAGCCGAAGCTATAAAATGAATTTTTTTCATTTAAACCACCTCATGTTTTTTACGTTTGTCACGTACAAAAGTTTCGAATGGCTATGAATCTCTTTTGTTAAGTTTCATTAAGGATAGCATTTTTATTAATACTACTAAATAAAGAAAAAATCAGATTTATTGTAATCACATGTTGACTTATCGGAATTATATGTTTTAATAAAAAGAGAACTTTTTACATAAAGATATGAAAAATCATGGGAGAAAAAGGGGAGATAAAGTGAAAAAACGATGGACACTTTCTTTATCAGTAGCTGCATTTATTGTGGTGCTTAGTGGTTGCAACACAGAGATGGGGAGTGACGAGCCAGCGAGTCGTGACAGTGAAGAAGAACCTACAGGCATTCAACTTGTAGAAGATACGCAAATTGAAGCGAGTAATCCAGCTGCATCACCTAGGCTTGCAACAAATAGGGGAGAAACCATTGTTGTTGGCCTCCAGGAACCCGGAGGTGTGTTCACGCCATACTTTAATACAAGCGGATATGATGGGAATGTTCAAGCTGTCATGTTCCCACCATTGATTGATATTGATGAAAATGGCGAGCCTTTCGGTCGATTAGCAGAGAATTGGGATGTTTCTGACGACGAGTTGACTTTCAGTTTCACGCTAAGAGAAGGGTTAACGTTTGATGATGGTCGTCCGTTCACAACCGAGGATGTCGCCTTCACCATTACGCTTCTCTATGATCCGAGCTACCCTGGCTCAACTGACATTACAGAAACGAATTTAGTCGGCGGTTTGGATTACAAAGACGGAGATGCCGATGAGATAACGGGTATTACGATTGTGGATGAGCGTACAATCGAATTCGAGCTTGAAGAACCAAATGCACGGGCGCTAACCATGCTTGGCGGTCAAGTTCTAAGCAAAGCTTATTACGGTGAAGAATATGAAAAAGGGAATCTTGATTACATAAGCGATTTCCATCTACGACCTGTTGGAGCAGGCCCATTTAAGTTCGAAACGTATAACCCAGGTGAAGAAATTCGTTTTAGTTCAAACGAACATTACTATAAGGGAGAACCGGAGGCAGATGCGTTTATTTATCGAACGACAGAAGGGGATTCGCAGCAGTTTTTCCAAACAGGAGAGCTTGATTATGGAACATTTTCAGCAGATCAAGACAATTTTGACATGCTTCAATCGTTAGAGTTTGCTGATATTAATTTGTATACATCTTCTAACTACAGCTACATCGCCTTCAACCATGAATCTGACATTTTCAAAGATGCAAACGTCCGCAAAGCGTTTAACTACGGCTTCGATCGGCAAACATATGTGGATATTCGTTTCCAAGGGTTTGCTCAAGTTGCAAATGTTCCAGTATCACCTGTTTCTTGGGCTCATACAGATGAAATTGAAGGTTTTCCTTATGACCCTGAAGAAGCGGAACGCTTACTTGAAGAAGCTGGATGGGTCGAAGGTTCAGACGGGATTCGTGAGCGTGATGGAGAAAAACTACGTATTTACTTCTTTACAACAGAAGCAAGTGGCGCTAGCGACGTTCTCGTAACGAGACTTCAAGAGGATTACAAGCGCATCGGTATTGACTTGCAAATTGAACAAATGGATTTTAATGCTTTGCTTGCTCGTGTGGATAATGGAGATCATGATCTCGTTAGTTTCTCCACCACCATGCAGCCAGACCCTCATATTGGTATTCAAGCATTCCATTCTGCTCATACAGGAAATACATTCCGTGGCTATGAGAATGAAGAAGTGGATGCGCTCATTGACGCTGCAGTTGCTGAAAGTGATTTAGATAGAAGGGCAGAATCATACCATGATTTATATGAGGCACTTGAAGAAGATCCACCTATGATCTTACTAAATTATAATAAGGTTTTATCAGCTACAAATGCACGAGTACAAGGCTTTGAGCCAAACGGCTTCCGGGGAATTTCACTTAGTCTCGAAAACTTACAGGTTGTTGATGTTGCTGAATGATTAGGTAAGGAGGACGGATTGTCTGTCCTCCTTTTTTATTGAAAATAAAGGGGGTACCTCATCTTGCGTCATTACGTAATCAAACGCTTGCTTTATTTAATCCCAACATTAATTGGAGCATCCATCTTAATTTTTTTCCTTTACTCACTTGTTCCTGGGAACTTTATTGACGCTGACCCAAATTTAACAGCTGAACGAAAAGCAGAATTATCTGCCTTATATGGCTTCGATCAACCAACATTCATCCGCTATTTTATTTGGATGGGGAACCTCTTTCAAGGTGATTTAGGCTATTCGCTTCAATTTCAACGTCCTGTATCAGAGGTTCTTGGAAATTACATATGGAGTTCATTCATTGTTGCCGTTGCTTCCCTTTTCTTAACTTGGGGCATAGCGGTTGTTATCGGTGTGGTATCAGCTACAAAACAATATTCCTTTTTTGATGGATTTGTTACTTTCCTCGTATTTGCGGCAATGGCAACCCCATCCTTTTTTCTTGGCTTAATTGTTATTAAACTATTTGCGGTGGATCTCGGTTGGCTACCGGCTGGTGGAATGACAAGTTCAGGAATGAATTACTCTGGATGGGCACGAATAAAGGATATTTTGGAGCATATGATTTTGCCTGTTCTTGTTTTAACCATGCTAGGTATTGGTGGACTTACTAGGTATTTTCGAACAAATATGCTTGAAGTCATCAAGCAGGATTTTGTGCGAACTGCAAGGGCAAAGGGCTTAAAGGAAAAAGTAGTTATTTACAAACATGCATTGCGCAACGCGCTATTGCCAGCGATTACGTTGTTTGCGTTTGAATTACCGGCGCTCTTTAGTGGAGCAATTATCATTGAGCAAATTTTTAACTGGCCAGGGATTGGCGCCATTTACATGCAAGCATTTTCAGTTCGAGATTATCCGTTATTAATGGGCTTCACAATGTTTATTGCTCTCTTGACCGTTATTAGCAATTTACTAGCTGACTTGCTGTATGGTGTAGCTGATCCACGTGTTCGGGTGAAATAAGGGGGGAGAAGATTGGATAATCGTCCAAATGTACGCTCATCACACGTGCTTGACTTTGAAAAAGGACAAAAATCTTCTCTTTGGAGAGAAGTTGGGCGTCGCTTTATTAAAAATAAAATAGCAATGGTCGGACTCCTTTTTCTTTTGTTTATCTTTTTGTTTAGTTTTGTTGGACCACTTTTTTCACCTTATATGACAAGTGGAACGAATTCTCAGATGATTCATCAAGCGCCTAGCGCAGCGCATTGGCTTGGTACGGATCATTTGGGTCGTGATGTGTTGACCCGTTTAATGCTTGCTGGTCGCATCTCTCTAACTGTCGGAATAGGAGCGATGTTATTAGCTGTATCAATAGGTGGGATACTTGGTATTTTAGCTGGTTATTACAAAGGCATAATAGATCAGCTCGTTATGAGGCTTGCGGATATTCTAATGACCTTACCTAGCATTCCACTGCTCTTTATTATGGCAGCGGTTATGTCTGAGTGGAGAGTGCCTGCGGAACAACGCCTTTACGTCGTTATGATTATGCTAAGTCTTGTAAACTGGCCTGGACTAGCCCGGCTTGTGCGCAGCCAAGTGTTAAGTTTGCGTGAGCGCGAATTTATGCAAGCAACAGAAGCGCTAGGACTTAGGGATCGACGTAAAGTGCTAAACCATTTACTTCCAAATGTGGTTCCACTATTAATTGTAACCGCCACTTTAAGTGTTGGAGGAGCGATCCTAAGCGAGTCTGTTTTAAGTTTCTTTGGGCTAGGCGTCGTTCCACCAACTGCATCATGGGGGAATATGATCAATACGGCGAATAGTTTAATTGATTTTACCAATCGTCCTTGGCTCTGGATTCCACCTGGTGTTGCCATATTTGCTACTGTCATATCTGTTAATTTACTTGGAGACGGGCTTCGTGATGCGATTGATCCGAACATGAAAGGACGTTGATTCCGGTGGGAAAAGTGAAACCGCTATTAGAAATAGAAGATGTGCGTACTCATTTTCATACTGAAAAAGGACTTGTAAAAGCTGTTGATGGGGTAAGCTTTACAGTCCATCAAGGGGAAACCGTTTGTATCGTAGGGGAATCTGGGTGCGGGAAAAGTGTAACTGCTTTGTCTATTATGGACCTTATCTCAGGAGCAGGAAGCGTTTCTGGTTCCATGAAATTGGCTGGTACAGAATTACGGACATTGTCCAAAGGAGATATGAGACGTATACGAGGAAACGAAATGGCAATGATCTTCCAAGAACCAATGTCTTCCTTAAACCCTGTTCTCTCAATTGGAGAACAACTGGTGGAAACCATTCTTAACCATACGACGTTATCGAAGAAAGAAGCTAAGGCTAAAGCACTTGATCTTATTGAACTCGTAGGAATTGGGCGTGGGGAACATATTCTAAAATCGTATCCGCATCAAATGAGCGGTGGCATGTTACAGCGAATCATGATTGCTATTGCGCTATCGTGTAATCCAAAAATGTTGATTGCCGATGAACCAACAACAGCGCTTGATGTTACTATACAAGCTCAAATCTTAGATTTGCTGCAAACTTTAAAAGAAGAACAACAGATGTCTATGTTGTTAATAACTCACGACCTTGGTGTTGTTGCAGAAGTAGCTGACTATGTCGTTGTGATGTATGCAGGAAAAATAATTGAAAAAGGCAAAGTAGAGGATATTTTCGAGAGCCCTAAGCATCCATATACAAGAGGTTTGCTTCAAGCTAAGCCAATTCTTGGATCACGTAGACACAAACTTTATACAATACCTGGTCAAGTACCCCAGCTTTTAGATTTGCCTGAATCCTGTTATTTTGCTGACCGATGTGAACATTGTATGGATATTTGCACAAGTAAAGCACCCACTTTAACAGAGGAAGGGCAGAAGCAACATGAAGTTGCCTGCTGGCTTTATAGAGAAAAGGAGGTGGTGCAATGAGTGAGCCATTCTTAGAAGTAAATAGTCTCGAAAAAGTTTACAGTACGAAGGCATCTTTCTTTAATCGTAAACCTGAGAGGGTAGTCGCTGTTGATCAAGTGAGCTTCACTATTAATCATGGTGAAGCATTCGGTCTTGTAGGGGAATCTGGAAGCGGTAAAAGTACCATTGGGAAATCATTACTTCGTCTTCATGATATTACGTCAGGCTCCGTTACGTATAAAGGGCAAACTATTCATGAGCTATCTAAAAAAGAGATGCGTCGCTTGCGTCCGAAATTGCAGTTTGTTTTTCAAGATCCTTTTAGTTCCTTGAATCCACGTTTACGTGTTGGAGAGGCGCTCGCGGAGCCGCTACTCGATCACGGCTTAGCTACAAAAGCGAATGTCAGAGAAAAAGTGCTGAATGTAATGGAACTGTGTGGATTACCTACATACCATATCGACAAATATCCGCATGAATTTAGCGGTGGTCAACGACAACGCATTGGTATTGCACGTGCTGTTATTATGAACCCAGAATTTATTGTAGCAGACGAGCCAGTATCTGCTTTAGACGTATCAATTCAAGCACAAATCATCAACCTATTCCAAGAATTGCAAGTACAAAAAAACATGGCTTATTTGTTTATATCGCACGATTTAAGTGTAGTAGAACATTTATGTACCCGTGTCGGCGTTCTTTACCTTGGAACAATGATGGAAATGGGAAGTAGAGATCAACTTTATCAAAATCCTCTTCATCCCTACACAAAAGCACTTCTTGCCGCTGTTCCTATACCTGATCCAAAGCGCAAACGTCAGCGTGCTCTCTTAAAGGGGGATGTCCCAAATCCAGCAAATCCACCAACTGGATGTAAATTCCATACACGCTGCCCAATTGCCACAGCTGCATGTGCAGAGAAAGTACCCTCATTTCGAGAGGTTGAACCAGGTCATTTCGTAGCGTGTCATCTTGTTTCGTAGAGAGGTTCATCATCAAAGAATAACGAGGCTGGGACAAAAGTAGATAGACAGATCAAAATGACGAACATTCCTGAAAATAGGAACGTTCGTCGTTTGTTTTATATGAAAATTAGCGGAAGGAGAATCAGAAGACTCCTGGGGGATCAGCACGTGTCTGAAGACTCTGGAGTGGTGGTTTTCCACGGAGGAGGCTGAGGCCGTGTCCCCGGAAAGCGAAGGATTCTCCTGTAGCGGTGCTACTCAGCATATTTTAGACTATTCGTCTTTTCAAACACTACTTTTAGTTATGTCCTAGCCTCGTTCTATTTTGTGAATCTGTATCAACGTCACTAATAAATTGGGAACGTTTCGAACAAAAGCCTTTTCACCATCATTAAAGCCATTCGTTAGGATGATTGAGTAGGTGCCATCCACATTGGTTCTAGGGTGTTGCCATCTAGATCCGCTACTTCAAGGCCAAACATGTGCTCCTCTGGGATACCATGATCAATGCGATAATAATGACCACCGTTTTCTTTTGCTTTTTTAGCAAATTGTTTTATGGCATCTGGGCTTTCCATTTCGAATGCAATTAACGCAGCGCTTGTTTTCTGTGTGTCTGCAATTGTTTTACCTTGAAGAAACTGTTTATAGAAATTGTGTGTTCACAGCATAATCGAAAAATGATCGTCCCATAACATAGCACTTGCGTGTTCATTCGAAAACATTTCATTTTTCTTAAAGCCCAACTGCTCATAGAAATGTGTTGATTTTTCTAAATCACGAACAGGAAAGTTTACGAAAACCTTTGTTGTCATCACAGCACCTCTTTACAAGTTATACTAATAGTGTAACCTTCTTTTGTGCTCGTAACCAGATAGATGTAGTAAAAAGCTACCGCTATCTACAAGATAGGACAGTAGCTTAAACTGTTAGTCATCACGTTCTTGTTTTAAGATTTTACCAGTCTCTGCATGAAGGTCAATGTCATACTCAACGTGATCAACCATGACTTCAAGCTCATAAAGAGGGATACCATTCTCATACTCACGTTCACTTTCCAAGATTGTTACCGGTTCACCTAGCTCCGACTCGATAAAAGGAAGGAGTTCATCTAATGAAAGGAAAGACGTTGCTCCGTCCTCAGATGTGCCATTTAGGAGCTCATCATCCATTTTAACAACATCGCCTGTTTCCGCATCGATTACTAAGTCGGCATCGTCTTCATAAAGAGCGAATTCAATTTTATAAACAAGGCGTCCGTTTTCTTGTTCTAATTCAATTTCTTTTACATCTGTTAAGCCACTTTCATCAATTGCAATCGTTTCAGCATCTTTTTGCGTTAGAGCGGGCTCGGCTTGATTTTCTGTCAGAAGCAAATCACCATCAATCTCGATGAGGTCACCAGTATGAACATTGAACGTAAATTCATACGTTTCTTGAGGCGTGCGTACATCGACTTCATACACATCGACCCCATCTTCAATATCTTGCTTCGCTTTAACCATATTGCCTCCAACGTACTCTTCCGCTACCTTAACAGCTTGTTCTAATGTTAGAGAGGAAGCAGTCGTTCCGGCAACTGTGGTTGATTGCGCATTGACTTCTTTCACAGTAGACTCTTCTTTAGCATTTGCAAAACTCCAAGTTGCCCCTCCAGCTACTAGTAAAGCGCATGTCCCGGTAATCATAACGGTTTGTTTTTTCATCTTTCTGACCTCCAGTTGTTTTTGATAGCTTTACTATAGCCTCTACAAATGAAGGAACCGTGAAAGGAAAATGAGAGTTTGATGAGAAATGATTAATCCCAAATAACCGAAATAATCTCACCAGTATACGCATCAATAATGACGAGGGCATCGTCATCACGCCCTGTATCTTCCAATTCTACTTCATAGACAAGTCGATTGTTACGGGTTTCCTGTTCTACATCTTCAACTGTTCCTGGTATCTCAGAAAGAGCAATTTCGATTGCCTGATCCGGAGAGAGGATGGCTTGTTCTTCTTCAAGGCTAGTACGGATGATGTGACCTGTAAAAGCATCCACCTCGACCTCTCCAGTCCGACCATCTACGCTATAGTCCACATAATAACGGTTATCCTGTAAGTTCATATTGGATATTTCAATCCCTTGTTCTGGATAAGCCTCTAACAAAATTGCCTCGATCTCTTTTTCACTTAACGGAGTCTCCCGTTGGTTTAACAAGCGCAACGATTGAATAGAGCCTGATGTCGCATCTAGTGTTAGCTCATATTCCCCTGACCCTTTTAAAAAAGTGAGCTGGTAGACGTGTTCATCACCTTTATACGTAATGGATTCTATTTCGTTTGGATCAAATCGTTCCATGACAATGGCTGAGATTTCCGCATCACTTAAGGTCTCTTGCTGGAGCCAGCGGTACATAAACATACCTGTGACAACCAACAGGCAGCAAGCGACGAGAAGAAGCCATTTCCTAATACGTGTCATCGTCATACTCCTTTCTCACTAATGGCAGCGTCACGTAAAATGTAGAGCCATGGTTTTCGATACTTTCCAGTCGAAGCAATCCATCATGTTCTTCTACAATCTTTTTCGCAATAGATAGACCTAAACCGCTACCACCTGTTTCTCGAGAGCGTGCTTGATCAACGCGATAAAACCGTTTGAAGATTGCTGCTTGCTCTTCTTGACTGATGCCAATTCCCTGATCCTTAACGGAAATCATGCATTCCTCTTCTTTTAGTCTTTCTACAGTGACAGTGAGGGCATCATCTGAATACTTAATCCCGTTATCAAGTAATAGGAAAAAAAGTTGTTTCAATAAATGTTCGGAGCCTAGAACGTGAAGGGTCTGGCCTGTATCAGCAAACGTAATTGGCCTCCCAGAAGCGATGCTCATTCTTTCACATGTTTCTTTTACAAGCTGATTGATGTGAAGAAGTGTTCTCTCATGTGCAGGTGTTTCGCCTTTCGCAAGAAGAAGCATTTGTTCTGTTAAAGCTTTCATTCTTGTTGATTCAGACAAAATTGCATCAACGGCTTCATCAATCATAGAAGGATCGTGTTTTCCCCAGCGCTCTAACAGTTTGGCATAACTTTCCACAACCGTGAGTGGTGTCTTAAGTTCATGGGAGGCATCTGACACAAATTGCTGCTGCTGATCGGCATGTTGTTGAAGTAAATCAATCATATGGTTAAAAGAATGGCTTAAGTCAGCCAGTTCATCTTGTTTCGTTGGAACATCTGCTACTTTTCTTAATGTACCTTGTTGTCGAATCTCATTCATCGTTCCAGCTAAAGAGCGAATCGGTTTTAAAATAAATCGTCCTAGAGCTTGACTCGCTAAAAAAGTTGGAATGAAAACGACGAGGGAGGCAACCAGTAAGATCATCCCAAGTAATGGTAGTGTCTCCTCTAAATAATCAAGCTGCTGGGTAAGTTGCAAGGAAACCACTTGACCATTTGACCAGATAAGTGGAGTAGATGCGGTTGCGTATTGATCGTCATCAACCCTTAATACGTCTGCTGTTTCTTGAGGAGAAAAGGATGTAGGAAGATCAAGCAAATCGTCATTTTTTGTTACGGTTATAAGAGAAGCGCCGTTTGCATCAACAAGCCGTAGCATCCCGTTTTCAGGGGCATACGTATGGATAAATTGATTACGAGCCTCGGGGCTTGAGTTTGCTTGGTCAATACCAGTTGAAATCGATACAGCTTGATTTGCCAGCCGATCCAACTCACTCGATGTCAAGTTTTCTTTAAACAGTGCATAAACAGAAAGGTTTACTATAAGAAGCAAAATCGTCACAAGTCCAGTTGAAAAGAACGTAATACGCCTTGATAATGTCATGAGCTCGACTCCTTTAACATATAGCCCGCTCCGCGAACAGTATGAATAAAGGCTGAGCCAAACGGCTTTTCTATCTTATTGCGTAAATACCGAATGTACACATCAACAATATTTGTTTCGCCATAAAAATCATAGCCCCAGACGCGCTCCAGTAATTGCTCCCGTGATAACACCTGATGTTGATGTTCAAGCAAACAGCAAAGGAGCGTGTATTCGCGATTGGTGAGGGATACCTCATTTCCTTTAACGTGGACTTCATGGGATGCAGTATCAACACGAAGAGAGCCAGCTGTTAATAAAGAAGAAGATGAAGGTTTTGCAGCGAGATGAGCATGCCGCAAAGACACCCGAATGCGTGCTAGTAACTCTTCTATTTCAAAAGGTTTAGTCATGTAATCATTCGCGCCAAGGTCAAGACCGGTCACTTTATCAACGGTGGCATCTCTAGCTGTTAGCATAATAATTGGTGTTGAATCATCTCGACTCCGAACCCGTCGTACTAATTCGATTCCACTTAAGCCAGGAAGCATGACATCCAGTAGTAACAAATCAAACGACTGGGACTGGAGTGCTTCCCATGCATCAAAACCATTATGAAAAACAGTTGTCGTATAACCTTCATGAGTTAATTCTAATTGGAGCACGCGAGCAATCCGGTGCTCATCTTCAACAACAAGTATATGGCTTTTCCTTTCCATAGAATCGTTCCTTTCACCAAGATGTATTCATGAACGTAGCGTACACAAAAAAAGGAAGCGTGACAAGTTAAAATCAGATGAGAGAAGGGAGCGGGTGCTTAACAAAATGAAGATTTGAAAAAGGTAGTGAGAGGTAGAAAATACTGAAAATAATAAAGGAAAGAGATGATACCAACATCGTTTCCTTGCTCACTAATCGGCAATGAATAGAGAGCGGAAATACACGGTACAAACGGTTCAACAAAGATTTTCAATTTTATTAAAGAAGAAGCGTAAAGTTTGAGATCGATTTGAAGAAAGGTACATGGAAGTAAAAAAAATTAGTTTTCATTCTGGACAGGTTTTTTCTTTCTTAATTGAAGTAGAACAATCCCTATTATGATGAGAGTCGCGCCTGAAATTTTCGTGAAAGAGAGTGATTCATTAAAAAGAATTACACCAACTATAACAGACATCGCAGCACCCACCCCGCCCCAAATAGCGTAAGAGATAGATAAAGGTAGTTTCTTAACAGCAAAGGCTAGGAAACTAAATCCTAGAAAATAAGAGGCAAGGCAGCCAATGGTAAAAGAGACCTCTGTAAAGCCATTTGTATACTGAAGCAGGATTTGTCCACATAATCCGAAAAAAATCGCTAATGCCAAATACAAATAATGTTTCTGCAAAATTCATGCACCTCAATCTTTTTAAGAACTACTATTTAATAAAATAATTCCGGAAAGTAGAATCGTTAACGCTACAATAGATTGTTTATTAATTCGCTCATTTAGAAAAAAAAGGGAAAATAAAACGGTTGACGCTATACCTAAGCCTGACCATGTCGCAAAAACAATACTCATAGGTAAATAAATAAGGGATCTTGCTAGAAAAAAGAACGCTAAACCGTATCCAAGAAAAGTTAATATGCTCGGTACAATAAATTTTAGGCCGTTAGAATGTTTTAACTGAATTGAGGCATAAACCTCAATGACAATGGCAAGAAAGAGAAAAAAGTAACCGAGCACATTATAACCCCCTAAATTGTTTTTGACAGTTATATATTAACCCTTTAAACTACATTTAGCAAGCTGAAATGATGAGGAGAGCTGAAACAATGAACGAAACGAAACCTTTTCAATTAAGCAAAAGTACTGGGAATGTTGGGTTAGATTTTATCAATTCAGCAAACTTTCACCGCACTGAAAATCATCAAGAGTGGTTTAATAGTGAGATGGATGTTTTGAAGTGGGCCAATTACACCGGGATTATTGTAGAGGAAGACTCCGGCTCTGCTATGAATTTAGCTGAAATAATTGAGTTAAGAGAAGTAATGTATCGACTAGCGATTCATGCTATAAAGCGAACAATAGCGACTGCGGATGATAGTCGCACATTCAATGAATGGATCAAACATGCCCAAAAGCATACGGAAGTTACACAGAATGAGGCTGGAGTATTTGAAAAGAAGTTAATAGGAGCAGGGGGATTAACAAAAATTGCTTATATCGTCGTCCTAGCATTTGGAGACTTGATCATGTCAAAAACAATTCAGAAAGTAAAGCAATGTCAAAGTAGCCGTTGTGAGTGGCTTTTTATTGATCAAACAAAGAATCAAAGTAAACAATGGTGTTCGATGAAGGCATGTGGCAATAGAGAGAAAGCGAAACGATTTTACCATTCAACGAAAAAGTAAAGGTCACACGTTGCTGAGTGAATTAAATAGTAAAAAAAGATGGGGCTCACACCCCATCAACCGAGCATTCTCCAATAGATAAGCGAGCTAGCAAATAGTACAAACATAACAAGAGACAGTATTCTTAAAAACAGTAGCCCTTTGCTCATCTGCTCTCGTCGTATGCGTTTCATACAGAAGAAAAAGAATAGGAAAGCGAGAAGCAGTAACACATAATTGAGTCCGATTTGAACATAAAACTCACTGAAACGTCTTGCTGTGTCTGCAAGCATACGAAATGCCATGATGCCAACATTTACCACAAGAGCAAACGACAGTAGCTGCAAGCCAATAAACGGTTTCGTGCTTTTTTTGTTTGAACGGCGTATCTTTCGTAGGAGAAAGACAATCGGAATCGTTAGTACAGCCCCAATCATATAAAGACAAGAAACAACCAACAAAATAAGAAGGGCTTGATTCATCCAAGAGTTAGGGAAATAATCACCTGCTGAGCTTGATACTTTGACGAGTTCGCCGTCTTCCATTTGGGCATAAAGATAAGGCATGGTTAGAAACAGTGGGGCACCTTCATCCAATGCGTACACATAAGGTTGCACTTGCTGGTAAATGGCGGATTCACCTCCAAAGGAGACGACAATCGACTCATTGTCATGTGGTTCAATTGACATCATTAGGAGTGAATAATAAAGACGAATAAAAGAGGAATCCATCTTTCTTGACTGTTGGAAGGAACCGCTTACTTCGCTCGTGTCTGGCAAGGAACTAGTTGTTTTAGTCGTATCTAAGCCGACTAGAGTTGTCATGAGCTCCTGTGTGAAGTGCAATTCCCCACCTTGGTTCGTCAACACAATGACCCCAAATCGATCATCAGGAACAAGCTGAAAATGACTAGAGAACGCTGCCGTATTGCCGCCGTGACCGACCGTCCTTTGTGAACCTGGGAATTCCCAAAAACCATGAGCCAATCCAGGGAAATTGTCTGTAGGTGCATATGTTTGTGTGAACAGCTCCTCTAACGTCGATTCAGACTGAAACAGTGGTGATTCGCCATCTTCCGGCATAAGGGCGAGAGCAAACTGCGCTAAATCAAGGGCAGTTCCATTTAAGCCACCAGCAGGGTAAATCGACACATAAAAGGGGTTCCCCTCAATAAACTCACCTACACCGGCTGGCAAATATCCGTTTACTTTATTCGTTTCAACCGTGCTTGTCGGATCATTTGGAACAAATGCAGCCTCTACTGGCTCATCGTACGTAGAAAAGATCTGTTCCTCAACATACTCATAAAACGGTTGCCCCGTCACCTGTTCAACAATGTACCCAGCTAGCGCATTCGAGTAATTGGAATAGGCAACCACTTCACCTGGTGGATAGATCTGCTTAGGCTCACCCCGTCTCAAGCCTTCTTCCAACGATTCAACATAGGCCTTATCACTGTAACCAAGATCAAAGACATAATCCTCAAAACCCGCCTGATGGTTGATTAAATGCATGATTGTAATCGGCTCATCATAATGTAGTCTTGTTAAAAAACCTTCGGGAAGATACGTCTGAACATCCTCATTTAAATCAAGTTTTCCTTCCTCAACAAGCTGCATCACAGCCACATAAACAAACAACTTGCTAATAGATCCCCATTCAAAAACAGACGTTTCAGCATCAATAGGCACGTTGTTTTCAACATCCCCTTGACCGTAGCCTTTAGCTAACACAATCTCCCCATCTTTAATAATGACAATACTCGCTCCCACAGTTGATTGGCCAATATGCTCAGAAGCAAATTGATCAACAACGTCTTCAACCTCTTCTAAAGGTATACCTGAGGGTGTGGAGGCGGCCATTGCGAGAAAAGGATTTACCAACAGAACACAGATAAAAACAATGAAAAAAATAAATGATTTCATAAAGTCTCCTTAAGGTTTCGTCGTTTACTTGTTGTAATACGTTTGAAAAAGGGGAAAGGTTCAGAATAAATTTGCTATCCTTTTTTTATCGGAGAAGAGAGGGTAACCATTGAGCTAGAAAAACGTAGACAAACAAAGAAGGTTCCTCATATGCAGAGAAACCTTCTGTGCGAAACTTAATTTTCTAATTCATCACGGGTAAATGTAAACATCGCATCGTTGATGGCGCTAATACCGGTTAAACCAGGCTTCACGCGGAGATGATTTTCTTCATCGATATAACCTTGATAAACCGCCGTCCCAGTCATTTCATCTCCTGGAGCAATCTCTCCCTCGACCCCATCGTATTCATCGTACCACTCAGAATCATCTGGCATGCCCGACCCTTCGAGAAAATCGGTGTACTCAAACGTTCGCGATGTTTCCAAAGCGTCAATCGGCTCATCACCAACGTTCTTAATCGTAATTGATGCAATAATATAGGCGTCTAACTCCGGCATTTCGCCATCAATCTCCTCGACCATCTCAACACTATTAAGCGTAAATTCAAAAGAAGCAACGTTGCTTTCCATGATGGCTGTATCCCCAACAACAAGGTCTAGTTGATCTTCGCCTTCTTCAGCCGGAGTATCGGTATCGTCTGTCTCATTCTCACTGTCTTCATCTGTACCTGCATCATCCGTTGTAGATGATTCTTCAGCTGGAGCGCTTGAAGCGCCGTCGTCAGAATCGGAGCATGCACCTAAAATAAAGGGAATAGCAACCATTGTAGCTATCAAACTAGTTGTACGTTTCATATGTATATTCTCCTCTTATTTACTTGTTCTCTCTTCACATAACCTTTTTTTCATTTCTTAAACATTTGTTAAAAATTGCTGATGGGATTGTATAATAAATCCATATTAAACGAAACGCTGAGATTTGAATAGAGAAGATTAAGTTGTTTTTTAGATACAATATCGGTTACAACCGCGCATAAATGGACCAGATTCAGTTAAGAAATCCCTTTAAGATAAAGCTAAGGAGTTGAAGGTATGGCAATGATTGATGTATTACAAGAAACGATTGACTATATGGAGACGCATTTGCTTGAACCAATCACAATCAGCGAGATCGCAAAACAAGCCAATGTGTCCCCGTATCATTTTCAACGGTTGTTTGCCGTGTTAACGGATATGTCTGTGGGTGACTACTTACGCAAACGGCGCTTAACATTGGCAGCACAAGAATTGGTCAGCTCAGATCTGAAAATCATTGATGTTTCGTACAAATACCAGTACGAAACGCCAGAAGCATTTTCAAAATCCTTCCGTAAGCAACACGGGGTTACACCCAGTGCCATTCGGAAAGGGCTTGGCAAGGTAAATGCGTACAATCGGCTTGTCGTGCACGTACAAATGAAGGGAGCAAATCCAATGCGCTATCGAGTAGTAAAACGAGATGAATTTCAAATAATTGGAACAAGGGGGACATTTTCACTTAAGAACGATGAGAATACGAAAGACATACCGAAGATGTGGGATCGAGCTGCACAAGATGGCACCATTTCAACGTTAGCTGGGTTAAACAATGGAGAAATTAAAGGTTTGTTGGGGGTATGTGTAGACAACCAAGTGAATACAAGTCTAGAAAAGGTTGAGTATTGGATTGCGGCTGAATCATCTGCGAGTGAGTCAGAAGAATTCGAGAAGCTTGTTTTACCAGCATCGACGTGGGGGGTATTTGAAGTACACGGTCCAGCTCCAAGCGCAATTTCAAAAGTATGGAAAGAGATCTTCACAGAATGGTTTCCGTCAAATCCCTACGAGCACGCGGGCACTCCTGAGCTTGAAGTCTATGTAAACGAAGATGTGATGAAAGAAGATTCATATGCGGAGATTTGGATTCCGTTGAGGTGAAGAAGGGGAGCGGTGGTAGATTAGGGTATAATGGAAGTTCTGTTTTAATGGACTCGTTAATGGGGAAGCAATTTAGAGAATAGTATTAGAATTAGCTGTTGCTTGAGGTCTTTTATAGCCCTCAATGTGAACAGCTTTCTTGTGTATGGGCTGGTTTTTGAACATAATTTACAGACGATCCTTGGTTTCTTACTCCCAATCAATTTTATAGCTTCAACCTTGAAATAAAAACGTTTAATAATAAAATATCAAATTATCAGGTAGGTAATCTTCTAACTAAGAATAATTATATATTTTAAATAATAGTACTGGGAGATTTAATACTTATAAATTTAATTCAATTAGATTTAAAACAATGACGATTGCTGTTAAATCTTTAAATATAGGCCGTGTTGCAATATTTACAACAACAAAAGGAAGTAACAGTATTTAAGACCTTGCTATTGAATTAGAAAACTGGTTTGATATAGTTCAGCCTCATTATACTACTGATATTACAATGGGTTTATTGATATGGTCAAGTTTATAAAAAGGATTCAGCTAAAAAGAGCGCTTAATAAAGTTTTCTACATATTGAGTTAAGCAGGAAGGGAGAATAATTCCTTCTTTTTTCTTTTGTAAATATTGTATAATAGTATATTATGTCCTGTTTTGAGAGGAGTCTAGTTAAGTTGGAACTCAATGAAATCCAATCCATTTCAAGAGAATTAGAAGCAGATAGTAAGAACTTAGAAAGTGTAATAAATAGAATATCAAGAATTGCACATTCAAGGTTTGATATCAAAGAATTGCTGTTCTGTAAGTTGAACAAAATAAAATTAGTTGAAAAAAACATAAAAATTGTTCAGGTAGAGGTAAGGCAAATAGCTTTAAAAAAAGGTATATCTAAAGAATTGTATTTAAAAATTTTTAATGAAATATATTCTTTTGTTCTGAACACTAGAAAAGTTATTACGCTTGATGACCAGCATGAATTAGATGACAGGAATGTGATGATCTTGGCTGTTAGTCAAATTGTTGTAGAGTTAAAACATTATGAAGAGGTTTTAAAAAATAACACAATTCCTGATGGATTAGCGAGTCTTGATTTATATCAGGCTAATCAAAATAAACAGCGTTTAGATCATATTTTACAAAGAAATATATTAAATAAAAGAACAATTTTAAATGAGATTAAGGATTATCTACTTGATTATCTAATATCTATAGAAAATGAACACTTGCAAAAAAAGGAGCTAGAAACTATGGATGTAAGAGAACGACTTGAGGAATTGATTGCAGAAGGTTATTCAATTAGTCAGAATGATTATACTCCACTTTCTCATGATCTAACTGGAGACTATATCTCTAGCGATAATTATGTAGCTTGGTTACATAAGTGTAAAATCTTTATTAAGAAAAATGTCAGTGATATTGATATATATAATGAATTTAATGATGTTGCCAAAAATGCAAATGGGAATGGTCAATTTTATTTTGATCAAGTAATTGGTTTGTTGGTGGCACTTAAAACTTATGATTTTAAAGAGGAAACACAGTTAGAAAAAATAAGATCTAACAATAAAATTGATAAAATTTTTATTAGTCATTCTGTTAAAGATGTTGAATATGTGAAGTCTTTAGTACAGCTATTAAATGATATAGGGATTAAGAAAAGTGAGAATTACATATTTTGTAGCTCACTGAGTGGCTATGGTATTCCTTATGGTGAGAGTATTTTTGAATTCTTAAAAGAAGAATTAAATAAAAGCAACATTATGGTTCTTTTTGTGCTTTCACATAATTATTATCAGAGCCCGCCGTGTTTGAATGAAATGGGAGCAGCTTGGATTACATCAAAGAGTTACAATTCTATACTCACTCCTAATTTTGATTTTAGACACATTAGTGGAGCAATTGATTCCAGTAAGATAAGCTTTCATATGCATGATGAGAATGGTTTAAATACATTTAAAGATAAGATAGTAAAGCTCTTTGAATTAGAAGAAATTGACTATAAAATTTGGGGAGAGGATAGAAAGAGATTTATTGAAACAATAAAAGGAATTTCATATATAGAAGCAACTAACCTTAACACTCAGGTGCAAGTAGAAAAGGTAAAAAAATTAAATGATGAAGAGTTAGAACTACAACTAAGATTCATTAATGTTACTGACAAAGATATAGAATTTAAATTCATTGACTTTGAATTGGTTGATAGTTTTGGAAATGAAATACAGCTCTTAGCAGAAGATAAATATCTAGAGAATTACACATTATATAGAAAAGAAAATAAAGTGGTTAAGTGGGTATTTCAGTATGATTATAAGTCAAATTACAACCCTAGAAGAGATAATGGTAATTTATCAAAAGTAAGTTTTGAAATCTATAGCTGAAAAATAATTTTTTGAAAATACCAATAATTTATGAGGAGTAGGAGGTTTTACTTTTGGAACAGAATAATGAGCAGGAGCAACCATATTCAATGATTAATGAGATAATCTCTAAAAGTAAGAAAATTAAAGATTGCTAGAGTAAACAACAGAGAATGTCTCTCTGTTGTTTTACATTATTAACTATTTCTTTCCCTTCAACCGCCGAAACAGCTCTAGCTGTTCCTCAAGATATCTAATCTCATCATCAGTCAAATCTTGAAATTTATTTTGTTTAAGATCAACCAATTCATCTCCTTCAATATAACCGGCTTTTTGCATCAATAGCTCTGGAGGAAGTTTTAAAGCTTTACTTATTTTATTTAAGACATTCGCAGATGGAATGTCTTTTTTGCCGTTTTCTAATTGTGAAAGGTACGAATGTGAGACACCTGAATATAATTCAAGTTGTCTAATTGTCATCTGCTTTTCTTTTCTGAGTTTTCTTATATATAGTCCAAATTCTTTTGCTCTCATATGGAATCACCTACAGATAATTATATTGATCAAGATTACTAAAGTACAAAATTTTTGAACAAAAACGGTTTCTAAAGTGATATTTATTTGTTAATATGGTTATTAAAGTGAACAAAAATTGATTGTTTATTACTAAAGTAACCAAATTCACTCGAAAGGAGCCTCTTTATGCCACAAGTCCCTTACGGCGTTAGGTCATGTTTGTACACGGGGATCAGTCACAACATTGCATTCTTAACGAAACAAGCGGAAACCATTCTTCAATCAGGACAAGGTACATGGAAAAGTTACGATACGAAGCTGCATCATGAGGTGAAAGAGGCAATCGGCTGGTATCAGCAGCATGCGGTCAAAGAGTTGTTTCACGTAGAGGAAGACTTAAGAGCGTTTGAGCAACTGCTTACGAAAGTCTATCAAAAGAAAGAGTCAGCTCCATAAACCATAGTACCCATTCACAACATGCAGGTTAAACCTCCGGCATGTTATTTCTTTTTACATTCGTTAGAAAAACACGAGAGTTATGATAGAGAAAAGATAGGATGAATCCGTGTACTCATGGGTGAAAGAATCTCAAAGGGGTGAACGAATGCAGAAGTTACTTACACTAATGATCGATCATGTTTTTTCGTGATTCCTCAATAAGATATGTGGAAAGAAGTGTATCGACACATGGAGGCATTATTGAAGTCTGTTTCGATTGTGCAAAATGAGGCGATTTTTCTCAAAAAGGTAAGGCTTTGCCAATAGAGAGTATAAAAATCTGTTTACCCTAAAGTGACTTATATGGAAGTAGTCTTTGTTTTAAAGTTATTCTCCCGGACATCTATGCAAATTGTGTAGTGTACGTATTTTATTTATCCTTTATTTTCCTTTCTTTAAATGAAATGTTATTAGATATAAGAGCGGAAGTGTTTAGGTCTTACAAGATGGAGTTTATTAAAAAAAATGACATTTAGATTAGGAAAAAAGACCTTTATTTTTATTTAGTATTTTTTGGGAAAGGAGGAATGTACTGTTTTATTGTTTTCTCATTTACGTTAAAATTGATTAGTAGTGGAGAAATCTCTCAAATGGTATAAATCATTAATTACTTGGCTATATCGTGGTTTTGTATAATTAAAAATTGGGAAAATACATAATTGAATTAATAGAGATTGTAAGAATAGGAGGTAAGGGGTAAGTGAGTGAGGAAATTCGGTTAAATCCGCAGATTGTACTGGGCCAAATTAGCAATCTTCGAAATCATATCAATGAAGTAACTCTGAGCAATTCTACGTATTCAAATGAAAAAACCATTTTAGATTCAATTGAACAAGCAAAAGACAACATGGAGAAAATACAGCAGTTGATTGCCGATTATCAAGCACTAGTGCTTGATAATGCTGATCATATTGAAAAAATGATTAACGATTTTGTGGCCGCGGAAGAAGAAGTAGCAAATGCAATAAAAGGGGGTTAGGACATGGGTAAAAAAGCGCTGGATGCCGAAAGAACCATTGAAATGCTTCAGTCAATGGCTAAGGAGACGTCTGATCAAAATGGTCAATTTTCTGGCTATGCGGGTTGGCTTACCAGTCAACATATGCATTCTGGGAGGTTGAGTTCAGGCAGAACGGCGACGGCTATAGCGAATTTTTGGAAAGAAACCCACCGTCCATTTCTTAACTTACTAAGAGATGTCATGCAAGATTTTTCGGAAAAACTAAACCAACTGCAAAACGATATTTCGGATACGTTTACGAGTGAAGCGGTGGTAAAAGAATCGTTTATGATGGATCAACTTTATGATGAATTGGATCAATTGAAGACAGTTGCACGCCAACATGGCGAAGCACTTTGGGATATAAAAAGTGAATATAGCGATGTCCTCTCAATGCCTTCGTTTGATTACTCAAGAATTGAACAAAGTTTATCTAACTCACAGAATATAATTAACGAAACCACTTCCCAGTTATATGACACAGATTCAAAAATGAAAACTCCTATGGATTATGTTGCCGAAGATATCGAATTGATGCGGACGTATGTTGATCAAATTCGTACAATGATCACAAGCGGAACGCTGTCGATTGAGAATTTCTCAAGGAGCCAAATTAGGGATGAAGAGACATATAAGGACGTGAAGAGTGCTTGGAGACAAAGAGATGTGCATAATGCAATTGGATTTATGGATTCTTTTGTAGGAAAGCCATTTGGAGTGTTTCAAGATGCTTTTTCTGCAGGGACAGAATTCTTACCAGGTTTGGCAATGGGCGTTGGCTATTATGCTAATCATGGCGCAGTATTGTTTAATGGGAGTGCAAAGCTTAAATCTGCTTATGGAGCGAATTAAATGATTGTTTATGCTGGCGTTATGTTTTTATTATCAATTAGTCTTGCTTTTCAATATATAACAGCACTTGTTTTTCTTGTCCTTGGAAGAAACAATCCATATGCACGGTTTGTGGAGAAATTTTATGAGCACCATCCGAAAGACTGGTACGATAAGTTTATGAATGTTTTCTACATAATGAACTATGGGGTTGCTCATCGTGCTTATGAAAAAGTCATGACCAAACATGGTGGTATTAAAGGGAAATTGCGCTATTTGGGGTTAATTTTTATCGCGACAGTTGTTTTAGCTATTGTTGCAAATATTATTAATGTGATTGAAATTAGGCTCACAAGTTAGAAAAACTAAGATTGGCAATTTAAAAGTTAAACAGCAAGGTTTTTTATAGTTTTTGCTAAATAATGAAAAGTTGGGTAAAAGTACAAAAAAGTTAAAATCAAAGTGGGTAAAATGGAGACAATTGGTTTAATTATCTTTACTATTGTTGGTCTTTCTATCGGATTGCAGTTTATAACAGGTATGTTGTTTTTTTTATTTGGCATTTCTTCACCTATAGGTAGTTACCTATCGAACTACTATGTGAAAAAGCCTAAAGATTTTTTTGACTGGTTCACAAATGTTTTTTATATAGCTGCTCATAGTTTTGCCCATCTTTCGTTTTTAAAGTTGATTGAGAAACATGGTGGATTTAAGGGAAGGCTCATTTATCTCGGTCAATGGATTGTCATTTTCGTTCTTGTTGTTATAGCAGTCAACATTCCTTATATGTTTTAAAAACAATTGCTTTTTGACAATGTGTGGCAGTGAAACCATTGCCGTGTCATTAAGATAATTTCACAGAAAATGATACTAAATTGATTGGGCTGATAGCGCCAGGTGCTGGTTAAGTTGAAAATTAGAACTATGGAGCGAATTGAATGATTGTTTATATGGGTATTATTTATTTAGTAGGTTTGTGTTTAGCGTACCAATACATAACAGCATTTGTTTTTCTTGTGTTTGGAAAAAACAATCCATATGCACGATTTGTGGAGAACTTCTATGAGCACCATCCGAAAGACTGGTACGATAAGTTTATGAATTTTTTCTACATAATGAACTATGGGGTTGCACATTGTGTTTATGAGAAAGTCATGACCAAACATGGTGGTATTAAAGGGAAACTTCGCTATGCGGGATTGGTTTTTATGGCGACAATTGTATTAATTATTATCGGTAATATCATTAATGCTATTGAAACTAGTCTTACTAGTTAAATAAAAGGAAAAAAGCTTTAAAATAAGGTATCACACTAACATCTACAAGATAAGGAGAATACTAGATAAAACCATTTATATGTAGTACAACTGAAGAATAAATTTTACTTTTTACAATATGTGGATATGAAACAATAGCTGAGTTATTTGGATAGATAGTATTTAGGAGAAGTCAGAATAGAACTGGGGAATGTCATTTAAAGTGGCGCGCATCAGCTTATGCAGCTTAAAGGCGTTTATGAGAAAACTTTAAAAGTTGGTTGGTTTAGATAATTAAATATTTGAGATGGAGCTGTTGAAACTTTGATAGATGTTTTTGCGTTTATAATAGGTCTTGCTATAGCTTTTCAATTGATTACGGCGATGCTGCTTTTTATTCTAGGAAAGAATACGCCTTTTGTCTTCTTAGTTAATAAACTGTATGAAGAAGAACCGAAGGGTATATATGATCGGTTCATGAATGGTTTTTACTATATGTTTTTTGGAATTGCAGTTGTTTTATTTCGACGTTCGACTGAAAAACATGGAGGAATAAAGGGGCGTTTTATTTTTCTTTTAGAGTGGATTGGAATAACAGTAATGCTATTCATTCTTGTCAACATTCCCCATATGTTTTAACGCAACCATTTAAACGATAAGAATATGAATAGATGAAACCATTTATGCGTTGCACGACGGAAGAGTGGATTGTACTTTTAACCATGTGTTGGTGAAAAGTCGGACTTTCACAGCGCTAAGAGAGATGTCTACTCAAATGATGACGGTATCATTCAAAAAACTTCTTTAAACAAATGGAAAGATGTTAGTGGGAAATTGCTTAATCGTGTGCTGAAACAACCTTTGAAATAAAGGAGGGAAAACGTCTACATGAGTGTATATAAAACAACAAGAGATAAAAAAGTAATAACGGGCTACAGTAGTTTAGTGGTAGGACTAACTGCCATTATGGCGATCTTTGTAATAATGGATAATTCCATCGGACGCCTGTTGTTTTTTGGTTTTTTATTTATTGTAGGCATGATTTATTTTGTATCGGGCATGGTGTTTATTTCCTATGAGTTCAAAGAAGAAGGGTTGGTTGCCCAAGCAGGCTTTATTGGCAGGGTTTTTCCCTATGAAAGCATGACAGCCATTGAGCCAATGGGCAGCCCTTTCTCGGGTAATGAGCGAATTCTTGGCTCTTCCCATGGGTTTACGATTAAACATACAGGTCCAAAAGGGGAAGTGAAGATCTCTCCTGAGCGTATGGAAGAATTTAAACGTGAATTAGTGAAACGGGCACCTCAGTTGGATGACCGTATGGAAGCAAAGGTAAGATAGGAGGGAGTATGGTGTCGGTTGAAATCATGCGAAGTCGAGTTCAATCAACAGAAAATTTTATTGAAACAGCCAATGATAAAATTAATCGTTTACGAGCATGCCGAGCTCGTTTAATGGGTCAAGAAATCACAATGGCGCATGTGAAGCACACATTTAAAGAACCAGCACTAACAAAAGATACGTGGTACGGTAAACATGCAAATGAATTTGATGCTGAACGAGAGGCTGAAGTTGTCAATTCGTATAATGATCTTTTAAACGAAGTAGGCGAAACAATAGAAAAAGCAACTAGAGAGATTCAGTCAACGCAAGAGGTGATTAACCATCAGCATAGCCTCTTAAGTGACTACAGAATTGGACTCGAACGAGCGATCGAGCGCGAAAAAGAAAGGTAGAAAATTTACGGTTGTTCACAAAAAAGCTAGAGTACCATTCACACCATGCAGGTAAACCGTCCTGCATGGTTTTTTCTTATTTAGACTCCTTTTTTATTCGTTAGAAAAACGTGAGATTTGCGATAGAGAAAAGAAAGGTTACATCCGTATACTCATGAGTGAAAGAATTGCAAAGGAGCGAATGTAAATGAAGAAACTACTTTTACTGGTGATTGTATGGGTCATGGTTTCCCTCTATCCTTCTATAGGATATGCGGAAAGTCTATCGACACCTTCTGGTATACCGACAGCTGACATTGAAGAAACCGTTGATGCCATTATGGAGGGTTATATTGAAGAAGACGTACCAGGAGCCTCTGTTTCGATTGTGCAAAACGGAGAGATTGTTTTTCAAAAAGGGTATGGGTTAGCCAATAGAGAGAAGGAACAACCGGTTCATCCTGAAACTACTTATATGGAAGCAGGTTCGGTTTCTAAATTATTTACGTGGACTGCGATCATGCAATTGGTGGAAGAGGGGCAACTCACTCTTGATACGGATGTTCGACCGTATTTAAAGGGAGGGGAGTTAGCGCTCACCTATGATGAACCGATCACAGTGGCTCATTTGATGACCCATACAGCGGGATTTGAAGAACGAGTAGAAGATTTGACGGTTTACGATCCTGACCATCTGTTTGAATTGGAGGACTACTTAGCTCCTGATAGACAGCCGAAGCAACTGTATCCGCCTGGAGATGTGGTGGCTTACTCCAATTTTAGTACAAATCTTGCAGGTTATGTGGTAGAGGAATTGACAGGTATGGCTTTTGCTGATTATGTGGAGCAATTGATTTTAACGCCTTTAGAAATGGAGCACTCCACATTTGATGTGCGCTATGATCGTATTCCTGGTTTAATGGACGAGAAGGCAGTTGGATACACGAAGAAAGGTACGGAATGGGTCGCTAAACCAACTGCTTATATCAACGATAATCCGGCTGGTGGTTTGACGACAACGACAAATGACCTTGCTTATTTTATGCTGGCACACTTAAATAGAGAGCAATCTGGCTCGTACGTATTGTTTAACGAACCACAAACATTGGATACGATGCACCAGACATTATACACGCCTCATCCTGATATGGCAGGAAATGCCCACGGGTTTTGGGAGCGTCAAGCAGGAGATTATCGTGTCTTAGAGCATGGTGGCAATACAGATGCGTTTAGCGCACTTCTTTCCATCGTACCTGATGAACAGTTTGGCATTGCCGTTATGACAAATATGGATGGTGAGATGGCAGGAGCGAGAAGAGAACTAACGGATGTTTTAATTGGCAAGTCGACAGAAACGCCAGAAGCGACAGATGGTATGAATCATAGTGAAGCAGTAGAGGGTCGCTACCGGTCTGCACGCTCTGTTGAAACAGGGCCAATGAAAATCATGCCTTTTCTCTCTGATGGTGACTCTGTTATTTCTGCTAATCAAGAGGGTGGGATCACGTTATCCATTGCTGCTCTCGGTGTAGAACTAGACTATGTGGAAACGGCTCCATATTTGTTTGAAAAAGTGACAGAAGAATCGTCTTTACTTGATAATGCAGGCATGAATACGGATCACTTATTCTTTAAAACGAACGATGCCGGTGAGGTGGAGCAATTATCGTATGGCGTCATTGCAGATGAATTACCGATATCGTGGTTAGCGTCACCTTATGTCGCTTATGGAATAACAGGAGGCGCTGCACTGTTTTCACTTGTTGGTCTTGTATGGGGAATAGTTGGCTTTATACGAAAAAGGAGGCACCAAACCCATATGACTTCTATGCATAGAGGGGCAATAGCGTGGTCTTTCGTTGGCGTTCTGACTCTTGGTCTTTTTGGCGCCATTGTTGTTCAATTGGCAAGCAATCCGTTTCAGCCTTGGTCTAATTTCACCTTCTACGTGATCGGATTTTGGCTCCTTCTATTCGCATTTCTAGGCGTGCTTTATCTAATTGTTAAAGGGTGGCGTAAGCAAAAAGGCTTCTACTTAATAAAGGCTTTCATTGTGCTACTAGGCTGTTTATTGGCAAGTTTGTTTTACTTGTTATTCTTTCTTAACTTTCTCTATCTCTAAAGGATCAAGAGGCTTGGACAAAAGTAGATAGACAGACCAAAACGACGAACATTCCTGAAAATAGGAACGTTCGTCGTTTGTTTATATGAAAATGAGCAGAAGGAGAATCCGAAGACTCCTGGGGGATCAGCACGTGTCTGAAGACTCTGAAGTGGCGGTTTTCCACGAAAGAGGCTGAGGCCGTGTCCCCGGAAAGCGAAGGATTCTTCTGTAGCGGTGCTACTCAGCATAGTTTAGACTATTCGTCTTTTCAAATACTTCTTTTCGTTAGTCTCAGCCTCTTTTTAATGACGTTAAACGAGTCGATTCAAAAAGCTACTTGCATCGCTATTGAATTTCCACATAATACCGAACTTGTCTATCAGCATGCCGAAACTGGATGACCAAGGAACAGAAGAAATGGGCATCAGTATCTTCCCACCTTTAGAAAGTTCCTCAAAATAACGTTTATTTGTTTCCACGTCTCCATTAATCAAGCTTATGATCACGTTCGTTCCTTTTGTTACGTCGCCTATGACGCTTTGCATAGAAGGAAGTACGTCTGAGATCATCAGGATGTTTTCGGAAAACGTAATCTGAGATTCCATGATCATATCCTGTTCTTCACCACTAAGTGGAGCAGAAGGGTCTTGCGGGATAGAACCAAAGTTCACCTTCTTAACGGTTCCTTGTAATGCATGTTGATAAAAATCGAGTGCCTCTTGTGCTTGCCCACTAAATTGTAAATATGCGATTGCGTTCATTTTGTCTAACCTCCTCATTGGTCTATTCGTAGTATACTAGACAGTAGGTGACAACTGTCTGTCGTATATAGGAGGGTGTTATGCAAAAAGTTGAAAGACTTCTTTCCATCATTATGATACTGCTAAAAAAAGAGGTGGTGTCTGCATCAGAATTTAGTCAACTCTTTCAAGTGACAAAACGTACAATTCAAAGGGATGTGGAAGCGTTAAGCTATGCAAACATACCCATTTATGCAAAGCATGGCCCAAGTGGAGGGTATGCGTTAATGGAAGAATATAAATTTGATAAGCGGTTGGTGAATCAGAAAGACATTGAACATATCCTTGTGGCGTTAGATGGGTTTGAACAGCTGACAACAAACAGCGATATCCAGTTGACGATCCAGAAAATAAAGGGGATGAGCCCTACAAATCTAGCTTCAAAGATGGATGTAACGTTTTATCAATCGATTGGTAGAAGCGAAACAAATGAAGAGCTGTCTTATTGGATGAAGGCGATTGAGCACCATTGGTTACTGGCGTTTGATTATGTAGATCAACAAGGGCGAATTAGCCATAGGCTCGTTGAACCATATAAGGTTCAACTGAGGGAGATGCACTGGTATGTCGTGGGCTTTTGCCTAGAGCGTAACGATTTTCGAACATTTAAGTTGACGCGAATAACAGATATAGAAAAAAGAGGATTTTTCACACCGAGAGAACAGAAAATGACGCAACAACAAAGGACGACACAAGAACCTGTTAAACCTTCTATGAAGAGTGTGAAGATCGAGCTGGATATTCGTGTTCGAGATCAATTCATCGAACGGTTTGGGCGAGAAGCTGTAGTAAAGAAGACAGAAAGGACGTGCAGTGCAATCATCCCACTTCCTGAAAGTCCATATGCATTTCAATTTCTTGCAGGCTTTGGGAACAAGATAAAGATTATAGCTCCTAGCCATTATCGTAGTCACTACACGTCTTTTTTAAAAGAAGCGTTAGCATTGTATGAATGATGTCAGTTTATTTGTAATCAAGAAGCCGTCCATTGTCATGCCATTGGCCATATAGCTTGTTTTCTTTTGTGTTCATTAAAAATTTGCTTTTTAGTTCCAGCATTTATCAACCTCATCTTTTTGTCTGATGTATCATCTTTCTTCCCTTTACGTTGTGAAAAGCTATGGACCTATTGCCCATAGCTTTCTGTCATACAGGTTTATTCAATTCTAAACGATTAATCGTTTGTATAGATACCCATGCGATGATCAGTCCAATAACGGCTAGTGCTAATGGAATGTAAAAGATGTTAATTAAAGAGAATTGGGGCCCTAAAGAAGAACTCGTTACGATCACGATTAAAACCGCTGAAAGAATGGTAGCAGGCGTTGAGAACTGACGCAATCCAAAGTAAAGGGGAACGAGAGACGTACCAGCTGCTGCTACGTTAAAACCAATTAAACGGAGTAATTCTTGTGAAAGTTGTTCCTGAGTAACGTGTAAGTTGGCAGAAAAGCCAATGAACGCGTTAAGCCCAGTAAAGCTAGCTACAATAAACAGCGTTGATAGCGTCATCGTTAGCAAGGTTATACTAAAGATAAGAATTAGTTTGGCAGTTACTAGTTTCTTTCGACTAATTGGATAGGAAAATAAAATCAGACTGGTTCCATGTTTAAATTCATCAATGACGATCTTTGAGATGAGAACGGCACCAAAGATAATAAATGTCCCTCTTATTAACACGCCGGTAAACATAAAAAATTCATCACTTGTTTGGAAAATAATATCATTTTCAAGTTTTTCAATAACAGTGAAGAAGTAGAGCATGGCAAGAATACTTGCATTTGCAATGAGCGTTCCTTTTACATACCAACTGATTTTATGTTTTTTCAATTCAAGCTTCATTAAACGATACATTAACATATCCTCCTTTATTGGTCATTTTTACGTAAACCGATTTTTTTAATAAAATACTCTTCTAATGTCGTTTGCTTTGTTTGGATAGAATGAATCTCGATGTCTTCTAGAATTAACGCTTTTGAAATGCTGGCATGAGACACCTCTGTTGAAAAAATGCGAATCCTTTGGTTTTCTATGATTTTAAAGTTTGTTATGTTTAATTGATCATGTAAGAGAACCGCTGCTTTTTTTGGATCGTTTGTAACGAGTTCAATGTACTCTGTATTTTGTTCTTTCAGCGTTTCCATTGATGTTTCTTCTATTAATGTCCCGTCTTTAATCATACCAATCGTGTCCGCAATTTGTTCGATTTCACCAATGATATGACTGGAAATAAAAAGGGTCATGCCATATTCTTTGTTCAGTTTTTTTAACAATCTTCTCATAGATTGTATCCCCTCAGGGTCAAGTCCATTAATGGGTTCATCAAGGATGACCAATTCCGGCTTTGTGAGGATGGCTCTTGCGACACATAAGCGCTGTCTCATACCTAGTGAAAATTGATGAGGCCATTTATGAGCCTCCCTAGAAAGGTCGACCCACTCTAGTACGTCAGAAATCGTCTGTTTGTTATGGTAGCCCATGTAAGCGCAATGTAGCTCTAGGTTTTCCCGAGCAGTTAATTTCTCATAAAAGATTGGGTATTCAATCATGCTGCCAATTCGTTGTAAGTAACGAAATGAATCTTCTCTTACTGGGGAACCAAATAGCTCAATCTCGCCACTGGTTGGTTTAATCGCGTTAATAAGCATCTTCATGATTGTTGATTTGCCTGCCCCATTAGGACCAAGAAAGCCGTAAATTTCCCCTTTTTTAATCGACAACGACACATCCGATACAACGGTATGTCCATCGTATCGTTTCGTAAGACCTTTCGTTTGAACAATATAGTCCATGTTATTCCTCCTTTAGTTCCTATACTCTTACTGTAACGATTGACTGTTTCTTTTCTCTATCGTAAACCTCACAAAAATCTCAAGAAAAAAAAGACTAGCCATGTACACGTTTTAATTTGCAAATAAAGGACGTTTTCTCATGAGGGATGGACGTTACCGAAATGGTTCCTTGCATTTGTTCGATCAACTTCTTGGTAATGGTTAAGCCTAATCCACTTCCTTGAAAATCTTTATTTCTGGATTCCTCCAATGTATACATTCGTTCAAAAATCGACTGTTGATCGGATTCACGAATGCCGACCCCTTGATCATATACGGCAATCGTAACGATGGTCTCATCTGCGTATATGTGTAATCCAATAACGTTACCATCTGACCCGTAGCGAAGTGCATTTGACACTAAATTAGCTAAAACTCGATGTAACGCTTCCTCATTGCCTAGAGCAAAAATGGGTGAATCAGGTATGTCAATTTGAACGTCTAATCCTTTCGTTTCGATTAATTCGTAAAACATAAGAATCGACTGTTTGCAGATTTCTGTTAAATTAATGGTACCTAATGGTACATGCTTGTCTCCTGCTTCAAGTTTCGCTAAATCAAAAAAAGAATCGATCAACGTAGTCATTTCATCTGTTTTTTCGTGAATGTGAGAAAGAATACGCTGACGCTCTTGACTAGGCATGTCTATTTTTGCATTGAGCATTTCTGCATAACCTGAAATCACCGTTAAAGGGGTTTTCAAATCATGAGAAATATTGGAGAGCATACGCTTCATCGATTGTTCTGTTCGAATAAATTGGCGAGCATGCTCCCGGTTTTGGTCATTGAGTTTATTGATTGAAACGAGTAGGTCTGCCATTTGCTTATGGTCTGTTCCGATTAGTACAGGACCACTTGCTTGACCATTTACAATATCGGTTAGCTGCTTTTTTATGGAACGCAGCTGTTTTTGAAAGGTACGCTTAGTTTGGATCTGGACGAGGCATCCACATAAAAGAACGATGCTAAAGATGGATAGAAAGACAGTCATTTAACATCACCTAATTTATAGCCAATACCCCAAACCGTTTTAATATACATTGGTTTAGCGGGGTCATCTTCAATTTTTTCACGCAGTCGGCTTATATGAACGTTAATAACATGATCGTCTCCATAATAGTGATCCTCCCAAACGGAATAATAGATTTGTTCTTTTGTCATGACTTTTTTAGGGTTCTCAACGAACAGCTTTAAGAGTTTCCATTCTTTTGAGGTGAGATGGATCACTTGATCTTTTTTCTTGACGATAAACGAATGAAGATCCATTTCAATTTCGTGTATTCGTATAATTGCTGGAACGTCGGGTAGGGTAGCATTTTTATACTGGGTCGTTCGGCGAATGGCTGCTTTCACTCTTGCTAGTAGTTCAATCATGGAAAAAGGCTTAGTGATGTAATCATCCGCACCAAAACCTAGACCGACTGCTTTGTCGGACTCGCTGTCTTTTGCAGATAGAATAATAACAGGGACGTAACTCGTTTTCCTAAGCGTAAGTAGGAAATCCATGCCATTTAATTCAGGTAACATTAAGTCAAGTAAGACTAAATCATATGTGTCATCAGCAAATCGTTGAATGGCTTCTTGCCCAGTAAAAGCAGGCACAACTGTAAAGCCTTCGTTTGTAAAATAGGTTTGAACCATCTCACTAATGGCCACATCATCTTCTACAAGTAGTAATCTATTCATTCTGGCACCGTCTTTCTCGTTATAAAATAAAGCTCTTCTCATTAAACCACATCTTAGCAACTATTATCGTATAGCACGCGATCTTCACAATCAACTTCTTAGAATGAGAGACATTCATAAAAAAAGAATCATGAGCCTTTTCACAGCGTGGTATAATGCAAAGATCATTATTTAGATAGTAGCAGAGAGGGACGAAATGAATTGAAGTCACAAGCCTTTATTAAAGGAGCTATTCTTATAGCAGGGATGTTTTTAGCAAGTTGTCAGAATCAATCTGATGAGCGTATTCTTTATGTTGCACCAGATGGTGATGATCGAAACCCTGGTACAATGGATCAGCCATTTGTGAGCCTACAGATGGCAGCTGAGAAAGCGACAGCTGGTACAACGGTTTTCGTTCGAGAGGGGACCTATGTGGAACCTCTTCTCATCCAGCATAGCGGAACGGAACAAGAGCCAATACGTTTTGAAGCGTATCAAGGAGAAGACGTTTTTCTAAGTGGTAAGGGAATGGAAGACGATTTAGACGATGTGGCTTTAATTGAAATAGATGGTCATAGCTATATTACAGTTGATGGATTTACAATCGGAGACGTCACGACAAATCATGTTGACAAAACGGTAGTAGGTATATTCATTACCGGTGCGAGTCAGCATATTGAGATCGTGAACAATACAATCCGAGGGGTCTCAACAACCGCTGTTGGAGGAAACGCTCATGGTATTGCCGTTTACGGAAATGAAGCGATTACAGCTATTCATATTAACCATAATACGCTAACAGACCTAAAGTTAGGGTTAAGCGAGGCATTAGTTGTGAACGGGGATGTCAGTCAATTTACTATTACCAATAACCATGTTTATGAAACAGATAACATTGGAATTGACGTTATTGGCTATGAAGGCATCGCCATTGACCAATCGAAAGATTATGCGCGTCAGGGTGTTATTCAAGGGAATGTGGTTCATCATAATTCGAGCTATGAGAATCCAAGCTATGACAAGGATTATAGTGCTGGCGGAATTTATGTTGATGGCGGAAGTGACGTATTGATCCAAGGGAACACGGTTTATCAGAACGATATTGGAATAGAAGCGACGTCTGAACATAAAGGCAAGTATGCTAATCGTATTGACATCTTGAATAACGAGGTATTTAACAATCGCTATACTGGTATTGCTATAGGCGGGTATGATTCTGAACGTGGAGGGACTAGGAATACAGTTATTGCCGGAAATATCGTGTCACATAACGATAGAGTCGGTTTAGAGGGAGCGCAACTATTAGTGCAATATTATACGTTCGCAAATCGAATTGAACAAAATCATTTTAGTGCCAGTGATACAGGTCTTTTTATTAGTAGCGAATACGATGAAAATGATGGGATGTTCTTTAGTGAAAATGAATATGTCGTACAAGAAGGAGTGCAGGCTAGGTGGTTGTGGGGAAATAAGGATGCGCACTCATTGAAGGATTTCCAACGGCTGACTGGCAGTGAGCACGCTGCGGTTTTTCGTTCCTTTTAACGGTAAGATTTGGAAGGGGAAGGAATAAATAAAAAGGCTGGGACAAAAGGATCTTAGTCGATGAAAAAGCCGAACTATTATCTGAAATGCCCTAAAGGCATGCAGTTATAGTTCGGCTTTATGTTTTAAGATAAGTTAATATACCCATCTTTATTCGGCAATAAATAGGCTTAAGCTAGTTATGCCCCAACTTCTTTATCTTTGAATAATCTTAATTCGAACTATTTAACATTTATTCACAACTTAAGTTTATAAATTACATTTCAATAATAATCTATTTTAAGTGAAGGTGAAGTCGGCAAGTTAAAAAGAAATAGCTTCATTAAATGTGCTATCTAAAAGACAAAACATGCCTTTTGAGGCACATATTCTTGAATGTGTATAAACATAATGATTAATATAAAAATAAAGTCTTATGCATCAATTTTGAGTGAGTAGCCAAATGATTAACACTCTAGCAATATACTATCGTCTATTTCAGTAAACAATTTAATTCAGTACCAACTACTTTTAACATTAATAGCTCTCTTAAGATTAGAGGAGAGCAGTTAAACAAAATAAAAAGGATTTTTTTATTTATTCTGTCGGCAAATTCAAACTATCGTGACTGTTAATTAATATTTTTAATAGTATTTTTGTTAAGGAAAAAACTAGCGCCAGAAAAAGTAAAGTGAGAAAAACATTAGTATTTTCAAGAATCTTAAACTTTTTTCATGCGTTGTAACAATTTCATTATTCGTCGAATCGTCACTTTTAAAGCAAATGATTTCATTTTGTTTTCACATCTTAGTGCTAAGATAACGCAGAAGTGACATGAATGATGGAGGTCAATAAAATGGTAAAAGCATCACGAGTTACGTACGTTGTTGCATGTTCTGCTCTTTTATTATTCACAGCTTGTTCGTCTGATACGAATACGACGAATCAAACTGAACTAAAGGAAGCTACATTTTTATTTAATTTCCCTAGTCAGACAATCGATCCTAGCCTTGATTACACCCCCCTTCGGGCAGGTGTAACAGAAACGTTGGTTAAGCTTAATGACGATGATTTATCCATTGAGCCTTGGCTTGCGGAAGATTGGCAGAGCGAAGATGGTCAACATTGGACTTTTACGATAAGGAGTGAGGTTCTTTTCCATAATGGAGAGCCATTAACAGCAGAATCAGTCAAACAATCGTTAGAACGAGCGATGGAACAAAACCCGGGTGTAATGGAGGTTCTTAATATTGATTATATGGAGGCAAGCGACCAAACTTTGACAATTGTTACAAATGAACCGTTTCCTCAATTTCCTTCTGAACTTGTTCATCCGAATGCGTCAATTTTAGAGGTGGGCGCTAGTGAGCCCGAACAACGTCCTGTTGGTACCGGCCCGTTTATGGTCGATTCCTTTGTTGCGAACAGTGCGTTAGATGTCAAGCGTTTTGATGAGTATTGGGACGGGGCGGCTCGCTTGGATCAGGCTCGTTTTACATTTAACGAGGATGAAAGTGCACGACTCTCTGCGTTAAAATCAGGCGGAGCTGACATTGTTTATCGCCCCCCTGTAGATAGTCTGACCGATTTAGAGGCAGATCCACTCTATAAAACGGAATCAGTTGTTGGTCTTAGAACACATGAACTAATATTTAATACTCGAAATGAATGGTTTGAAGATGAATCGATTCGGAAAGCGTTTGATGCTCTGGTTGACCGTGAAGAACTGATGAACGAGATCATGTCTGGACAAGCCGTATTAGCCAATGGTCCGTTTCTTCCAGATTTTGAGTTTACACCAGAATATGATCAGAAGGACACTGGTAAAGAAACGGCGTTAGCCTGGTTTGAGGAAGCTGGTTTTGAGACAGAAAACGAGGTGGTTACGAAAGAGGGAGAACCGCTTCATTTTACTCTTGTCACGTACACATCACGAGCGGAATTCCCTATTCTAGCACAAGCACTTCAATCAAAAGCAAAAGAAATCGGAATTACGATTTCGATAGAAGTGGTTGACAATTATGAGGAGTATCTTTTGCAAGAAGAAAGCTGGGATATTGGCATGTACAGCCCGTTAATTGCTCCTCGAGGCGATGCGAGTTATTTTCTTAATGTTTCATTCAAGCCTGATGGAGCGCTTAATTTTAGCAAGGTCGATCATCCAGAGCTAACAAGCATCATTGATGAACTGGACAAAACAATCGATGAGAGCGAACGGAATCAATTAATTGAAGACGCTTTGTTGCTGATCGATCAGGAAACCTATTATTCCTATTTGGTCCATCCGAACATTGTGGTTGCGATGAATGATCGTGTGGAAAATTGGAATACAAGCAGAAGCGAATACTATATGCTGACCAATGAACTGGATGTTGATGGAGATTGATTCATGTAGGTCGGCGTTTACTCGAGTTCATTCTCTTTCTCTTGCTCTTATCGTTTATCAGTTTTGTCCTAATGAAGCTTGCACCAGGAGATGCTGTTCGAGATGTATTAGGTGTAGAAGATGTGGCAGTAAATCAAGACGTTATTGACGCTCAACGTGAGGAAATGGGCTTCAATCGCCCTTTGTTGACTCAGTATAGGGAATGGTTATTTGCAGCTATTCAGCTGGACTTTGGACAGTCGTTCATGACACGCCGACCTGTCACAGAAGAGATCATCACAAGGGTGCCGGCAACGCTTTTGCTAACTGGAACGTCTGTACTCGTTATGGTCTCTATTTCGATTCCAATAGGTATCCTGTCATCGTTTAAATCATTAAGCGTAATCAATCAGTTCGGACGCATCTTCGCCGTGGTAGGGACGTCAATTCCTGGTTTTTGGCTAGGTATCTTGTTAATTGAGCTATTCTCTGTTCGCTTAGGCTGGTTGCCCTCAATGGGAACCGGCTCGATCCGCCACTTAATCTTGCCATCACTCGCACTCGGTTTGACGATGGCAGCTGTTTATGTGCGGATGATTCGTTCGAGTATGACGATAAGCATGGAAAAAGAGTTTGTACGGGGAGCAAGAGCAAGGGGGCTTTCATCGTGGCGCGTCACGCTTAACCACGGTTTTCGCCATGCATTGTCTCCTCTACTTGGGTATTTTAGCGTAACATTAGGCAGTCTTCTAGGCGGAACCGTAGTCATTGAGGTGCTTTTTTCATATCCAGGTCTTGGAAAGTTCGCTATAGATGCCATCCACAATCGAGATTATCCAGTTATTCAGGGATATATGGTTGCTGTTGCATTACTGATCACACTTTTTAATGTACTAAATGATGCTTTACAAGTTTGGTTACAGCCAGAATCGCGGAGAAGAGGGTAGCGTGAATGAAACGACATCTAATTGATTGGTTAGGACTTCCTGGGCTTACTTTATTAGTGATTGTTTGCTTCTTTCCGTTTGCATCATTGGTTGCTCCGTATGATCCCTTTCATGTAACAATGTCAATGAAGCTTGAGCCAATCTCTATTGATCATTGGCTAGGAACAGATGGACTTGGCAGAGATGTTTTCTCTAGACTGTTAGTTGGTGGACAGCTAACGATTGGCGCAAGTTTGTTTGTCTTGTTGGGAACCGTGGTGATTGGCTTACCAATTGGGTTGCTGGCAGGTTATTTTGGCGGTTGGTTAGATCGTTTCTTTATGAGAATAGCGAATGCTTTGCTTGCTTTCCCTGATTTTTTGCTTGCGATCGTTTTAACAGGTTTACTTGGTCCTCACTTAGTGAATCTGATGATCTCCATTATTGCGGTAAAATGGATTGCCTACGCTCGAATTGTTCGAAATTCGGTGCAGGAAGAACGGGTTAAAGAATATGTGAATTATGCTAAAATCAGTGGCGCTCGCTCCTCGCGAATCATCCGTAGACACTTATTGCCCCACGGCTTAAGACAGATCATGGCTTTATTTCCACTGGATATTGGCAAAATTATTTTAATGATTGCCTCCCTGTCTTACATTGGTTTAGGTGTTCAACCTCCTGGGGCAGAGTGGGGAACGATGTTAAATGAAGGGAAGATGTATTTTAATCAAGCGCCGCGTTTGATGTTCCTTCCAGGTTTAGCCATTATGACAGTTGTTATCTTGGCTACGTTGACAGGAGATCGTATACAGGAACGCCTTGGGAATCGTAAGGGGAAAAGGAGAAGGTTTACATGAGTAGCACCATAAGTGTTCAAGATCTTTGCATTCAGACTGATGATCAACAACGGCTTGTCGAGGGAGTGAATTGGGAGATACCAGAAGGCAACTGTCTTGTGTTGGTCGGAGAAAGCGGCAGTGGAAAGACGCTAACGGGTCTAGCTCTAGCCGAACTTCTTCCTACTGGTGTTTACACGACAAGGGGAGCGGTTACGTTTAACGGTTCAGGTTTGAAAAGAAAAGAAAGGCAGAACATGAGAGGACAAGCCATTTCCTATGTCTTCCAAAACTATGCAGCTACGTTTAGTCCCCAAATGACGTTAGGAAGACAACTTCATGAAACACTTACAAGCCACTTGTCTATGAGCCGCACAGAACAACAAGAAGTCATAGCTAAAGCGCTTGAAGATGTTGGTCTCTCCTACGAGCACATACAAGGGCGCTATAGTTTTGAGTGTAGTGGAGGACAGTTGCAGCGCGTCTCCATCGCGGCAGCTTTAATGCTTTCGCCTGCTGTTATTGTAGCGGATGAACCGACAACGGCACTTGATTCATACCATTCAAAACAAGTGTTAGAGTTGCTCCTGCAGGCTAAAGAACAAAGAAACTGCATGATTCTTTTGATTACCCACGACTTCTCTATCGCTAGGAAATACGGTGATTTAATCGCTGTTATGCAAGCTGGAACAATTGTGGAATTCGGGAATAAACAAAATGTACTAGAACAACCTGTTCATTCCTACACAAAACAATTGGTAGAAGCTGAAAGATTGCTTTACAATGAGCCTGATCCTAAACAGGATGAACTGATTGATGAAGCAGAAACGATTCTGACGGTGAAACATCTTGAAAAAAAGTACGATGAAGCCGTGCCTGTTCTAAAAGACATCTCATTTTCGATAAAAAAAGGCGAAGCGGTAGGTTTAATCGGCTTAAGTGGTTCGGGAAAAAGTACGCTTGCCCGTTGTTTATTACAGTTGGATTCGTTTGATGCTGAACAAATGACTCTATTCAGCCAGCAACAGAACAGCCGATCAAAAAACAGAGGCAAGATCCAAGCTGTTTTTCAGCAGCCTGGTTTGTCGCTTAATCCATTGTGGTCAATCATCGATTCTCTTATGGAGCCATTAGATAATAAAAAGAGAAGTTATTCGACGAAAAAACAGTACCGAAAAAGCCGATTGCAACAGGCAAAATCGCTAATGGAGCAAGTTGGTTTAGCCTCTGAATTGTTAGATCGTTACCCAGGCGAATTAAGTGGTGGGCAAAAGCAGCGTGTCTGTATTGCTAGAGCCATTAGCACAAACCCCGATCTACTTATCTTAGATGAGCCAACCTCAAGTCTCGATATGATTGTGCAAGCACAAATCATCCAGCTTTTAAAGGACCTTCAACAAGACCATCCATTTAGTTCCTTAATTATCTCGCATAATGAACGCGCGCTTGTTCAATTGGCTGATCGATTTTTGTACTTGGAGGATGGCGTACTTGTTTAGAAAGAGTGTATTTTCCCAGCTCTTAATGGGGATTTAACATAAAACTTTTAATTGAAAGGTACACAATCAGTCCAATTTGAATAAAAAGCCTTTTATTTTTCTTGTTAAGCAACACCTATCGAGAAAATAAAAGGTTTTTTTGATCCTATTCGTTTATTTCATCACTACTACACATCTCTATTTTATACTAGAAAAAGATTGACGATTCTATTAAAAGAAAGAGTGAATGTGGTGAGCACAAATCAAAAGAAAAAACGCCAGTCCGCTTTTTATCAAACGGTTTGGCGCTGGCATTTTTATGCCGGTGTTATTTTTGCCCCATTTTTATTTATTTTGGCATTCAGTGGAGGCGTATACTTATTTAAACCGCAAATTGAGGGGTATCTTTACAGTGAGTACACAGAAATCGAACAGGTTGAGGATCAACGACTTTATTACACGAATCAAGCAGATTCCGTTAGAGAAGCGTACCCTGATTCATCTATAACTTCCGTAATCGTGCATGATGAACAGAAAGCAACGGAATTTCTCATCCAAGAAAATGGCGTGGGTTCTTCCGTTTTTGTTAATCCGTTTACCGCTGAAGTAACGGGTATCGTTAATAATGACGCTAAGCTAACAGAGATTTTCAAACGTATACATAGTGAGTTGTGGATCGCTGGAACAGTCGGAAACCGTATAGTGGAGTTAGCTGCTTGTTGGGCAGTTATTTTAATCGTAACGGGTTTATACATCTGGTGGCCAAGAAATAAAAAGGCAATCTGGGGAACAATTTTGCCACGCTTAAAAAAGAAAGGACGAATGTTTTGGCGAGAGTTACATGCTGTTCCAGCTTTTTGGCTATCAGCTGCTATTCTTCTATTAATTGTAACGGGCTTACCTTGGTCTGGGGTGCTGGGACCTCAGATTCAAAGTGTGGCAACGTCTCCTCCTTATGCGTATAGTTTTGGAGAAAAGCCTGAATCGGTTACGGTCACAGAAGATGTTGTTGACGAAGTGCCTTGGGCGAATGAGAACTTACCTGTTCCTTTCTCTATACAGTCTAGCTACCTACCATTGTCAATGGATGATAGCATTCACTTGTTTGAACAGCATGCGATTAAGAAGCCTTTCTCCGTTTCGATGCCACAAGGGGAGACGGGTGTATATACGGCTTCACATATGGATGTGCCTAAGGATTTGGCAACCCTTCATATGGATCAATATAGCGGAGCCATCCTCAGTGATGTCCGGTATGATGACTTTGGGTTCGGGGCAAAGCTAGTTGAATCTGGAATTGCACTTCATGAAGGACGACTTTTCGGTTGGGTTAACCAAGCACTAGGTTTAATAACGTGTTTGGGCCTAATGGGCTTAATAGGAACATCTTTTGTGATGTGGCGGAAGCGAGCTCCGAAAGGGACCTTTGCGGCTCCTCGTAAAGCAACAGATCCGAAAACAACGTGGGTCGTTTTTGGTATCATGGCTCTATTTGGGATACTTATGCCGTTAGTTGGTCTATCGCTTCTTGTTCTTCTCTTTATCGATTTCGTTATTCGACCACTCTTTTTTAAGAAAGAGGATCAGTTTACAATGTAACTGATTTAATCCCCCTGAATCCAGATTCAGGGGGATTAAATCTGTCTAATTCTCGAACAGATCAAAGACTTCATCTAAACTTCACAATTTCATACTATTGTTTAAATTAGATAGATATGTATACAGTCAGGGGAGTCAGTATGAAAAAAAGTCAAATGAATATTACAGGTATGACGTGCTCCGCCTGTAGTACGCGAATTGAAAAAGTCTTAGGCAAAACGGAAGGCGTGCAAGACGTTTCCGTTAATCTTGCTTTAAATACAGCTTCCGTTTCTTATGACCCTGAGTTAATGACGATCCAACAACTTGAATCAAAAATTGAATCAATTGGTTTCGGTGTTGCGTATACGACAGCCACCTTTAATGTATCTGGGATGACATGCAGTGCCTGTTCTAGTCGGATTGAAAGAGTACTTGGGAAGCAAGCAGCGGTAAAACAGGTATCTGTTAACCTAGCAACGGAGCAAGCAAGCATTACGTACAACGATACGATTCTTTCTTCAGACGATTTAAAAGAAAAAGTGAAACGAATTGGCTTTGAGCTAACGGAGAGCTTAGAGGAAAAAGGTGAAGAACATCGTTCGCTTAAACGTAACGTATGGCTAGGTGTATTGCTTTCATTTCCTTTATTTTGGGCAATGGCTGACCATTTCTCCTTTACATCATTCATTTGGGTTCCTGAATTGTTTATGAATCCTTGGTTCCAAATGTTGCTGGCTACACCGGTACAGTTTGTCATTGGTGCGCGTTTTTATAAGAGTGGGTATTTAGCCTTAAAAAATCAAAGTATGAATATGGATGTTCTCGTCGCTCTTGGAACATCGGCCGCTTATTTTTATAGTGTTTATTTAACGTTTCAGTCTTTGTCGACCTATGACGGCCATGTTCGTTTAATTGATATCGAAATTATTCTTGCGATGTTAATAATGGTAGGATTCTTTGCTGTTTATAGCACGCTACCAAAAAAGCAATTAAAAGTTGATTTACTCATATTAGTTCCTATACTCATGCTATACGCAAGTGGATATTATTTTGCCACGCAACGGCTAAACGTCCATGAGGGTATTATGCCTGATCTTTATTTTGAAACAAGCGCTGTGCTCATTACGTTAATTTTAGTCGGCAAACTGTTAGAGGATAAAGCAAAAAATCGGTCGACAAAAGCGATTACATCTCTTATTCAAGGTCAGGCAAAAATAGCCAGAAGGCAGAACGGGACAACTGAAGAAGAAATAGCCGTTGAGCAAATTAAACAAGGCGACTTATTAATTGTAAAAGCAGGAGAAAAAGTTCCGGTTGATGGCGTTGTTGTTAATGGTAGCACATCAATTGATGAATCTTTTATTACGGGAGAAAGCTTACCGGCAGATAAAGCTGTTGGCTCAAAGGTTTACGGCTCAACGCTCAATCAAATGGGTTTCATCTTAGTTGAAGCGACAACAGCAGGCAACCAGACGGTGTTAGATGACATCGTGCGCATCGTGAAAGAGGCACAGCAATCAAAAGCACCGATTCAACGATTTGCAGACAAGATATCAGGTATTTTTGTGCCGATTGTCGTTGCTTTTTCAATTCTTACATTCATTGTTTGGTACTTTTTTATTCAACCGGGTTTAACGGCCTCGGCATTTGAGGCAGCTATTGCTGTACTTGTTATTTCCTGTCCATGTGCTCTTGGACTTGCCACTCCAACATCAATCATGGCTGGTTCTGGTCGTGCTGCCGAAACAGGAATTCTATTCAAAGGCGGAGAACATCTGGAACTTGCCAACAAGGTGACGACTGTAGTGTTTGATAAAACAGGAACGATTACAGAAGGAAAGCCAAAGATTCAAGAAGTGATTTCTGTTACTCCAGATGAGCGTTGGTTAACATATGTTTATGAGCTTGAAAAGAAATCCAATCACCCGCTAGCTCAAGCGGTTGTGGACGGACTTCAGAAACCGGACGAATCATACGTACTGGATATGGTTGAAGAACTCCCAGGTCGGGGAATGAAAGGCGTTATGAACCATAAGGAAATTCTGGTTGGGAACCGTTCCCTTCTTGAAAAGCACGGTGTCTCGCTTGCTTCAATTGAAAAACAAGTGAAACAACGTGAATCGTTGGGAGAAACGGTGCTTTTCGTTGCAGTTGAATCTATCATTACGGGGGTTATTACATTAGCGGACAAGCTCAAAAGAGATTCAAAAGCTGGCATTAAACAATTACAAAACCAAGGTTTAGACATCATTATGCTAACGGGAGATAATCAAGAAACTGCCCGTTCAATTGCAGCTCAAGTTGGGATTACGACGTTCATTGCGGGTATACTGCCAGCGGAAAAACAAGCATATGTAAGAGCTTTACAAGGTAAAGGTGCTGTTGTTGCAATGGTTGGAGATGGCATTAACGATGCACCGGCGCTTGTCGCTGCTGATGTAGGGATTGCCATGGGGCAAGGTGCTGATGTTGCGGTTGAATCAGCCGATATTGCCCTGTTAGGTGGAAGTTTAACAAAAGTAGCTGGTGCATTACACATCAGTCATTTGACAATGAATAATATTAAACAAAATTTGTTCTGGGCGCTTGTCTACAATTCAATCGGCATACCCATTGCTGCAGCAGGATTGTTAGCTCCATGGCTTGCAGGTACAGCGATGGCTTTTAGCTCCGTATCGGTTGTCCTTAACGCATTACGGCTGCAAAAGAAGGTCGTTGTTAAGAAAGAAGGTGTACACCAATGATGACGCAATTAACGGTCGTTTGCTTGACCATCATTAGTATCTGGTTCATTGGTGGTTCAGCAGCAAGCTTTCTAGGCGTGTCAAACGTTAAGCGCTCGCCTTATCACAAATGGGCTGTCGTCAGCCTACCCGTTTTGGCGATGTTGCCGCTTATCCAAGGAATCGTGACGTTTTATCAAACATATAATCAAGGGGTAGTTAATTCCATCATGGCTATTTTATTTACACAAGCAGAGGGTCGAGTGTTTATGCTACTGCTGCTTTTATCAGGCTTGTTTGTTCTTCTTTTAATTAGGACAGATGGGTCTGAGAAGCGAGATGCCATTCTTTTTTTCTATGCTGGTCTATTGCTGATTTTTATGATTCAACTGCTTCAACCTGGTTTAGAATATGGCAGTTGGTTAGGGTACACCCTTTATGTCGTAAGAGCGATCAGTTTATCTCTTCTAACAGGACTGTTTTTGCATATAGGGTTTAAGCAAAGAGATGACTTAGCTTCTGAAAGTCAATCGAAACAAAAGTGGTTTGTAGGGAGTACGGTTGTACTTCTTCTTATCACTATATTGTCAGAGGGTGGACTAATCCTTTTGTTCGCTTCAGACTATCTAGCGAGCATTATGACGTATTATGGTCATTTTCTTTTTCTGACAAACTTGCTTTATCTACCGCTTATGTTTCTCATGTTAAAACATGTGATTGATTGGATACGAGGGAAGACGCATCAAGGCTGGACGTTCTCTTCTTTTAAAGCGCAAGGCTTAGTCGGTGGTGCCATTTTAGTGATTCAATCAATAATGGCTGTTTACTTACCACCACAAGATGTCCTGCGAACGCTTGAAACAGAAACACTACATCCCATCACTTCTTGGGCAGTGAACGAAAGTTTAGCAAGTTATCAAATCATTGGTATTACAGAAGGGCCTATTCGATTTGTGATTATCTATATAGCACTTCTTTTATTCCTTGCCACAATTGTTGTAACGATTTTTTCAAGAAAGGCACTGTTTACAGTATCGTTATCGATGCTTGTTGCTTTGACGCTCTACAGCGGAACACTCTTGTCAGTTGAAGCTGGGGATATTCTTGTTGATGATACGGTGTTTCCAACAATGGAAGAAGCGGTGCAAGCCAGTTACGAAGAGGGTTCTTCTATTATGCTTCTGCTTGAACAAGAAGAAGACAATGCAGTCTATTTAGTTTATGGAATTGACGAGAGGGATCTCGGAATTGAGAAACTAGACATCGTTACGGATGGCTATAAACGTGTACCGCTCAGTGGTGTCGTCATTGATAACGCCTTAAAGGGGCAACAAGAACAAGCGATGGAAACACGAAAGATGGACAGTGGAATTTGGTTAAGTGAGAACGATGATTTTGCCTATGTTTCATTTGGTTTTGTTGAACGAACAGCAGATGTTGACGCAGTTCAAATTCATTACGATGAAAAGTACGTAACAACGAATGTGAATGAAAACAATGTCTTTTTCCATATTGAAACAACCAATGCCAATTGGCCAGAACGTCATTTTATGTATTTGTTAAATGATCAGAATGAACGATTAGCTGATTATCAGTACCAGTCAATGACAGGAGGATTTCATCATTAACGGTTAAAGAAGAGGGAAACGTTGAGTTTACCCTCTTTTCTTTAAAAAAGGAGGGGAAAGATGAAACGAAAGCAGCTTGGGAAAAAAGTAATGCTAGGAAAAGGTTTATTCTTCCTAGTGATATGGCTCATTTCAATTTATTCAACTTCCACTTTTAAATTTATCCTTTTTGTCGGAGTTGTTTCGATTGTATGGTTAATAATGATGTTTTTCTGGCTCAATACGCATTTTTCAAGGATGGTTTGTGAAAAGATGAACATAGATGGGAAATGGTGTCTATTTCTTGAACATAGAAAAAGTTCACAGCGATTTGACAAATGAATAGTAAGCTAGATAGTAAAGGAGGTAGCTATGAAGAAAAGAATAGGTACAGCAATCGCGTTCGGTGCTCTTTGTTTATCAGGCTGTAGCTGGATTTACGAATTGTCACCAGGTTCATTACCAGAGGGCGTGAGCGAAGGGAATTCAACCGTTCCGTCTTTTTCCTATACGGATCAGTTTGGCCAAGCGTTTGGTACGGAAGAGTTGCAAGGGACTTACTGGCTCGCAGATATGATTTTTACAAATTGCCCATCTGTCTGTCCCATCATGACACCAAACATGCGTAATTTACAAGACTTTGCATTCGAAGAGAATTTAGCTCTGTCATTCGTTTCATTTACGGTTGATCCAGAGAATGATGATGAAGCAAGGTTGCTTTCTTACAGTGAAAACGTTGCTGCTGATAATGAAAACTGGCGCTTTTTAACAGGCTATTCTCAGGGAGAGATCGCTACTCTCTCGGAAGAAGCATTTTTATCACCGGTGGAAGAGTCTCAAGATGGACTTGACATTGTGCATAGTACACGCTTTTTTTTAGTTGATCCTGCTGGAGATGTGGTGCGCATGTACAATGGACTTGCTTTAGACCAATCATCGATTAAAGAGGATCTTAAAACGATTCTTCCGTAAAATGATACAACCATAGGAGGATGCCGATTGAATGTTCAAATTGATTTAGAAAGGTGAAAGCAGTTTTGGGCTATCCCCACGGCAATGATTTGTCGAAATGCATGAAGAGAAGAAAGTTTGCAAGCCAGCGAACAACATATGTTGGATGATTGCTTATAGAAGTGGGAGCATGCGCATCGAATCGAGTGGTACTTAAGAAAAGTCGGAACAAGAACAAGCGATGTATAAAGAATTAGATGATGGTTTCACTTGCAAAATAAAAAAATCTACCATGCTGTAAGAAATAATGGAAAAGTTCATCAGCATTTAACATTTAACGCGTACAATCTCATTATATAGCTTGAAGAAAGGAGAAAAAAATGAAGCGATTTCTTTTAATAAGTTCACTTCTTTTGCTCGTAAGCGCTTGCTCTAATGGAGATCAAGCAGAAGAGCAGGAGACTCGCGAAACGGAAAATGAGAACATAGTAATTAATGATTATAATTCAGTTGCAGCGGAGGAGTCGTATCAGCAAAGCTGTATCCACTGTCACGGTGATCAACTTCAAGGTCTTAGTGGTCCAGCTCTAGTTGACAATGGTTTGTCTCCTGAATCAATAAAAGATATTTTAGAAAATGGTCGGGGAACAATGCCGGCGCAAACAGCTTTGTCTGAAGATGAAATGGATAATCTATCAAACTGGTTAGCTGACCAATAACAAGATGGCTAAATCAAAAAAAGCTCTCCTAGTCATTTTTATTGCTTTGGGTGTCCTTTCAGGTTGTGGGTATGCAACGGTGTCGGTACCGACGACAGAAGATCCCTTTGCTGTCGTTAGTCACGCGAAAGAACCTGTCCTCTCTTTTATTGATTTAGAAACCTATGAAGTCATTGGTAGCGAAAAATTGAATCAGTCGTTTACGTATATGGCCAAGCTTGACGAGAGCACTATTCTTGGTACGAACCAGCTAGAAGAAGAGTTGTATCTATTTGATTTAGAGGCGCACACAATTCGACCGTTTTCTGAAATTGGTCAAGGCTTGACAAAAATCGTTGTGAGTGAGCAACAAAAGCGCGTGTTTGTATCCGATACACATCAAAACGCTGTTCAAGTAGTTGATGGTAAGACAGGAACAATTACTAAGTCTATTGCAATTGGTGCCTATCCTTCTGATTTATTGATTGATGAAGAAGGGCAACGAGTGTTTGTACTTAGTACCCAATCGAATGAAGTAGCGATTATTGACCTGATTAATTTAACGATCCTTTCCCGTTTTCCTGTTGAAGAAAATGCCACAGGATTACTATTTGATGGGCAACATCTATGGCTTGGTGGTCATGGCAAGGTAGGTGAATTGAATCGAGAGGTTAGTGTGTATGATCCTGAATTAGGTAAACAAATCAAGCAAGTAAAAGCTGGTCTCATGCCAATTGCGATTGAAGCGGATGAAAGAAACGAACATCTTTTTTTCCTTTCTCATGGAGACCATACACTAAAAAAGTACAGTCTTGAGAGCGAAGAAGTGATTGCAACGATCGAAGTTGGACAAAACCCCAATTATATGATGATGCAGGATGACAAACTTTTTATTACGAACCTCGACAGTGATTCTGTTTCGGTTGTGGATGCTTCTACTATGAAGGTAGAAAAAGAGATCGAAGTGTCCAAAGGACCATATGCCATTCTGTCTCAACTTTAAATAAACGTAAAAATAGGAGGTATTGATAGTGAAACAATTTGCACCGCTGCTGGTGCCCTTTAGTGCTCTAGCTCTTTTAGTTGGATGTGGGGATGAATCAGGCGAGGAGCAACACGCTGGCAATTTGCTTGAAATTGTACAAGCAGACATTCAAGCACCGGAAACGGTCGAGGTTGGCGAAGAAATGGATTTAAGCGTTTTACTAACGCAAGGAAGTGAAACCGTTGAAGACGCTTTCGAAGTCGTATTCGAGATTTGGAAAGACGGTGAGCGCAATGATGGTGTCCTGCTGGAGGCTGAACACGAGGCAGAAGGCGCTTATGACGTCGTCTATACATTTGAGGAGGACGCAATCTATCTAGTCCAAACTCATGTTAGCGCGAGAGATATGCATGTGATGCCGAAAAAAATGGTTGTTTCAGGCGAAGTAGCTGAAGAAGACATTCAAGCGTTCTTAGATTCAGATGGATCGTCAAATGATGTAGAAGAAAGCCAGCATCATCACTAATAAACGAAACGTACATATGGAGGGACAACAATTGAAAAAAACGTATGTTGCACTTTATTCGACTTTATTTATCTCTGCCTCGCTCTTGCAGGCCTGTCAATCATCAGAACCGAACGACACGTCCTCTAATCAAGTGCCGGAGGAAGAACAACAGTCGGAAAACCACGAGCATGATGAGGAAGAGCAGGACAATCTTGAAGCAGCGGTTCCAACAGAACCAACGACTAAAGACATTTGTATCTATTGTGAGATGGGAATTCCACACGGAGATGATCCAAAAGCATTGTTTACCGCACAAGCTATTACAGCAGACGGCGAACGATTGTTCTTTGACGATTCAGGCTGCCTAGAGAATGCCGAAGCGGAAGCATCTGAGCCGTTTTCAGAAGCATGGGTTAAAGATTTTACAACAAATGAGTGGATTCAAAAAAGCGAATCAACCGTCGTTTATGATGAGAATTTAGAAACACAAATGAGTTACCATTATGCCTTTTTTCAGTCCGAAGACGAGGCGACTTCATATGTAGAGGACAGCGATGGAGAATTAAGTAGCTGGGATCAGATAAAAGAAGATGCCGAAGCCCGGGCAAGTGGTGGTCACGGTGGTATGATGCACCATGGCGAAGGTGAAGAAGGCGATCATGGTCATGGTGAAGGGCACGGCGACGAAGGAGACGACCATGAGGATGAGGAAAGCCACAGTCATTAAAAACCTCCTCGTTGTGCTTACACTAATACTTGTTTTTCTCGTAAAATCCCCAAATGTCTATGGTGCTACAGACATTAATGAAAAAATAAAAAATGCGAGCCCTTATGAAACGATTCATGTTGAAGCTGGCATTTACAAAGTGCCAATCGAGGTGAATAAACCGTTAACGCTTATTGCTGAAGAGGGGACGCTCATTCAAGGAAACCAAGATGAGAGTCTACTTCGAATTACTGGGGATGAGGTAAGTGTATCTGGATTCCATTTTGATCAACAACTTGAAACCAATAGTCACATGCGCTCGAATGAGCCTGAGCCTGTCATTCAAATTGAAGACGCGGCTAATTTCACCTTTGTTGACAACCACGTTCACTTCATTGGGTCTGGTATCCGTGGTAACAGCAGTCCGTCAATGACGATTACCGGTAACGAGTTCAAAGGGAAAGGTTTGGAACAACGAGCTCATGGTCTTGGCGCAGTTGAACTATATGCTTCAGATGATGTCTTTCTAGCAGATAATCACGTTACAAATGCTGTAGATGGGTTTTATTTAGATTCATTGTCTGGTGCAGTTATTGAAGACAATGTTGTTACAAACTCCCGTTATGCGACACATCTGATGTTTAGTTCAAATGTATATGGGACAAGAAATCAATTCGAACAGAATGTAAATGGTTTGATGATTATGGACACGGAAAATGCTCATTTTGAAGAAAATGTATTTAATCATCAGTATGATTGGAATGGCTTTGGTGTAATGATTTACAATTCCAAAGGGATTACAATTAAAAAGAATGAAATTTCCCGTAACAATGTTGGAGTTTACATTGAAGATACGATTGACACATCCATTCAAAAAAATCTAATAACGGGGAATCAGATGGCTTTAACGTGGTCTAAAGAAAATAAAGGACTCGTATTCTCCGAGAATAGCGTCATTAGCAATATTCTATCAACTTATGGGAATCAGTCTGTCTCTATCTCATTGGACAATGGAGCGGTGGGGAATTATTGGGACGAGCAGTTGTTTAGGCCAACGAATGACAATATAATAAGCAGCGTTCCATTTGAAGCAAGATCCTTCTATGACCGTTTGTTAGAAGGAAATAGGGAAAATCAATTTCTGTTTGAAAGCCCAGGTATTTCACTATGGACTGCTGCAGAAAAATGGTTGCCAGCTGAACGAGGAACCATTCTCGATCGATTTCCACTTAGTGAGGCCACTAATGCTGTCCTAGCAACAAAAGAAGAGAGAGGAACGGAACCACTTCCTTACCTCATTGCCGCTATGTTCCTACTCTCCATTCCTTTAACATTACTAATTCTTGTCCGAAAGTAGGGAAAGAAATGAAAAAAAGAATGATCGCCACTGTTTTATTAGGGCTTGCTTTATCAGCATGCAACCACGTTTCAACGGATGCTCATGATATTCACGATGTTGATACATGCATCATCTGCAACATGGGTATTCATAACGTGCAAGCAGCTACTCAAATCGTGATGGAAGATGGAACCGCAGAAAAATTTGATGATATCGGTTGTCTTGTTCAATTTATGATTGAAAATCCTGACTTAGCTCCTACTTTTCATACAGCCTATGCAAACGGCTACGACACACAAGAATGGTTTGATATGACAGAAGGGGCGTTTGTTTATCATAAAGATATCGTTACACCAATGGGCAATGGAGTCATCAGTTTCTCAACAGTAGAAGCAGCCGAATCTTACGTGGAAACGTATGAACCAGGTGAAATCTTGCTTTACGGCGAATTGGAAGCACACGATTGGAACAGTTTCTAAATGAAGTGGATTCAATTTATCCGTTTCGATTTAATTCAGTATGCGAGAAATCGATTGCTCATTGGGTTTAGTTTGTTAATGGGTCTTATCGCCAGTAGTTATCTCATAACAGGTACAGATTTTGAGGGATACTATGACGGGTTTAATCGAGCAGTAATTCATTTATTAAATGTCAATCTGTACTTGCTCCCCTTACTTGTGTTATTGCTAGGCTCGATTCATAATGCCAATGAAAAGGAAAGCGGGTGGATGTCTCTTGTACTAACCTATCCGATCTCACCGCTCGTGCTTTTGTTGGCTAGGGTCTCTTCATTAAGCCTTGTACTTATTGCGGTTTTGAGCCTTGGTTATGGACTAGCCTCTCTCATTGCAGCTTTATTTGCAGCTACGTTACCTATCAAAGATTTTCTTATTCTTTATGGGCTTTCAGTTTCTTTAATTGTCTTGCTTACACCGCTCGCTACATGTATTGGTATTTTATCAAAAACGCGTTTTCAAGCGATTTCGATAGCGCTTGCGAGTTGGGCGTTCCTTGTTTTGCTTTACGATTTTTTGATTTTATTTCTAATACGCTCCATCCCTCCTCATGTATTTGAATGGGGTTTAACCTTAGTCGTCGCTTTAAATCCAATCCAGCTCGTACGGGTTCTAGTTATTATGATAATGGATGGAGGCGTTGTATTTGGACCCTCGCTTTATCAGTTTACAGCTTTTGTCCAATCTGTGTCAGGAATTATTCTTATTATTGGATGTGCGGTTGTTTGGATAAGTCTCCCAGTGCTAATTGGTTTATTTCACTTACGGAGGAGAACATAAATGAATGAACAACTTGTATTACAAGCAAACTCACTTGCATTAAAGAATCGCTTACATCCAATTAATGTCTCATTTAAGCGCGGGACAGTGAATGCTATTTGTGGTGGTAATGGTGCAGGCAAAACATCTCTATTAAGCTTACTGACGGGGATGATTTCACCTAGCGAAGGGACACTTTTGTTTAACGGGAAAGAAGTAAAAAGCATACTTGCTCTATACCAAAAAAGTATTTCTTATATGCCTGATCATCTTGCATTTCCTGATACGCTAACAGCTTGTGAAACGTTGTCTTTTCTTGGTGAACTTTCAGCTAATCAATCAGGAGAAATAGTAGAGATGTTGGAAAAAGTAGGCTTGGAGAACGAATTAAAAACGCCGATTAAACATTATTCAAAAGGAATGCAGCAACGCTTAAACCTTGCCCAATGCCTTTTACGTCAATCTTCCTTAATCTTCATGGATGAACCGACCAACGGTTTAGACCCTTATTGGGTTGTGAGAATGAAGGGTATGGTAGAAGAACTTAAAGCTCAAGGAAAAACAATTATCCTATCAACTCATACGCTCTCCTTTGTTGAAGACCTAGCTGACTCGGTTATTTTTTTACAGAAAGGTTCCCTGCTAATTCAGTCAAGTTTAAATGAATTACGATCTGAAATGAAGGGAAGGTCTTTAGAACAATTTGTCTATGAAACGATCGCAGAAAAGGAGCTAAGTTGTAAAGTTGTTTAAAAATTAGTGTAAAAAAGGAGAAGTTATATATTTATAAACTTAATAATCTTAAAGCATGGTTTCATTGCGTCCATTTCAAAGACTTTAAAGCCGATAATGAAGAAAGTGTCTTAGTGACTTCCCCTTTTTCTAGTATGATCTATCGACCAGACAGGTAGCGAGCTGCTTTTAAATCATGTGTAATAAACACCATTGTAATTAATTAAAAAAATAGATATTGTTAGCCAAGTATTTGTAAAAAAATAAGTGCATCACTTCTCTGTGAACATGAGGAAATACACCGCCGTTAGGGCGGCGGTGTCGCCTAATCTCAAACATGAGGTTTAAAAAAGATCTTCTTCATAATTTTTCAAGTGAGGGAGATCTTTTTTTGGAGTTAGAAGCTAGTTATGTCCCAGCATCTTTTACGTGTCATCATTCGTTATGACGATGCCCATCATCTAAGTGTTTGGTTTCTCGTTTTTCTTTTTTTATGAAAAAATAAGCCCAATATAGAGATCCAATAAAGCCGGGTAAGGCTGCTACAAAAAAGGCTCCTACATACGAAATAGATTCGAATAGTTGATCATGTAAAATCCATCGAGCTAAATAGAGCAGTCCAACTCCAGCAATACCAGTTAGAACGGAGCCGCCTATAGCAAATAGAATGAATACGATGGTTATGTGTCCTTTGCTTGTTTTCATGTACAATCTCTTCCTTTGCGTCAATATTCTAGGATGTATGATTGTTAAACTACATTTACCTAGTAAGCACATAGAACCGAATCAGGAATGGAACGACGACTGGATGCTGTCTACTCACATTGTTCGTTATGCGTTCCGACGGTATCCATCCATAACCGTTATGAGATAAAATAAAACTAAATAATTATTGGTAATCGTTCGTTTATTTAGCGAGTACATACCTGTTGAATAGGGTTGATGTTTATACGCCGTTTTTCAGGGAATTATAAACCTATTCCATTCAATAGGAGTGATCAATATGTTGGTTAGGAGAATCCTTGCTTCGGCTATAACAACGGTGGCAATAGCAGGTGTGAATCGGATCGTGCGCCGAGTCATTTTAAAGAAATAAAAAGATCCGGCCTTGTAATTAACAAGGCCGGATCTTTTTTTCTAGTCAAACGAAATTTTGATGCTCGTTCCTTTTCCTATTTGACTTGTTAATTCAACCGTTGCTCCGTGTGCCTCCATAATATCTCGTGCGATTGCCATACCCAAACCCGTTCCGTTAATGGTGGTTGTATTACTACCCCGGTAATACCGATCAAAAATCTGGTGCACATCGCCTTGTATGCCTTCACCGTTATCTTCAATGAAAATAAATGTAGAAGTGACAGTGACATGAACTGAAACCCCTTCCTTATTGTGAATCAAAGCATTGTACAGAAAGTTAAGTAGCCCCCGTTTTAGAAGGTGTTGATCGACCTGACGTGTGAGTTGAGGTGCTTTTCCTGTAAACGTAATGGATGCTTCTTTATAAGCTGGTTCATTTAATACATCAATGACTAGCTCACGAACAAACGGCTCCATTCGTGTTTCTTTTAGCTGTAAAGGCATTTGTTGACTACGTAAACGCATCGTCAAGTTAAAATCTTCAATTAACTGTTGAATGTAACTTGATTGACGTTCAATAACTTCCGCGTAGTCGATCCGTTCCTCCTGAGAGACATCATCGCCTTTTAACAATTCCCCGTACCCGTAAATAGAGGCAAGAGGCGTTTTTAAATCATGCGATACATTGCTAATCCATTCATTACGGAGCTTTTCAAGCTTATGTTGTTCTGCTTCATGTTTTTTTAGCGTATCTGAAACATCATTTAAATTTGAGAAAACCGAATGGTAGATTCCAGGTTTTTTAAAGTGTTGCTGTTTAAAATTTCGATTCTTCAGTTGAGAAATTCGTTCAATAATGGCTTGAATAGGCTTTGTTAATTTAGCACTAAACAAAAGGCCAATACCACAAGCAATCGCCGTATCAATAAGAATAATGGTAAGCAAAGCCTCTGATAAAAAAGAGACAACGGTTTCTGAATTTACCGTAAACACATAGCGGTGATCATCGGAATAAGGAATGCCTACAATATAACTAAACGATTCGAAAGCACCAATAAAGTACGTATTAAATTCATCATCCATATACTTGTACTTATGAACAAGATCCATTGGTGTGTACTTGTTAGAAGCAGTATCAGGTGCTAAAAAGGAATCAACAACGACGCCGTTTTCATCGAGTAGTTGAAACCAAGCTCCGTAGTTTTGTAACGCTTCTTGACCTTCTTGGGATAAAATGGGTTCTCCATCATCAAGCGCTAAATAGTGACTAAAATGTCGTGTGAACCTTTCCGCCGAGTTCTGTTCCCCTTCACCTACATTGTTCGTATGTTGATTGATTAATAAAAAGACCAATATGAGTGTATTAACGATCAGTACAATAAAAACAATGATTAAAATTGAAACCAAATAGCTACCGGTTAATTTCCATCTTGTTTTTGTTAACTTAGTTCCCATGTAAACGGTAGCCTAACCCTTTCACAGTCGTAATCCACTGCGGGTCGGAGGGCTGCTCCTCAATTTTTTCTCGTAAGCGTCTAATGTGAACCATTAACGTATTGTCTGCGCCATAGAATTCTTCTCCCCATACACGTCTAAACAACGTCTCTTTACTAAGAATTTGATTAGGATTTTGTAGAAAGCAAGCCATTAAACCTACTTCCTTGGCGGTTAACTCTAGAAGGTGACCGTCTTTTTTTACTTCGGTTTCATGCTCATTCATTGAAAAGGGTCCGACTGTGAGCTCGTTTGGCTGCTCGAATTCATTCGCGTACGTGCCAGCACGTCGGAGCTGAGCTTTTACACGGTACGCTACTTCTTTTGGACTGAAAGGTTTGGTGATGTAATCATCGCCACCGATAGCCAGCCCAAGAATTTTATCAAGTTCGTCTGATTTTGCAGATAGGAATAAGATTGGTATACGAGAAACGGTGCGAATACTTTTGCATAAATCGTAACCTTCGCCATCAGGTAACATGATATCTAAGATAGCCAAATCCGGTTTAAATTGTTGGAAACGATTCCAGCCTTCATTTATACTTCCTGCTGTTTCGATTTGTGTGAGCCCTTCTTTATTCAAGCTTGTTTTGATTAACTGACATAAATCCTGTTCATCATCCACAATTAAAATACGAGGTTGTCCCATCTTCATCATCCTTTCACTTTCAAAAAAAAGAGGAAAGTTTCCTTTATCATACCAGTGTCTGTCCATTCTTACATGAATTTAAGGTTTTTGTAAGGTTCATGTGATTCTGACTTAAGAGCAGGAAGGTAAAGTGTTAACTAGAAGAAAGAGGTGCTTAGAGAGATGGATTCTTTACTCGTTGTAAACCAAATTGAAAAAACATACGGAAAAGGCGAAACGCGTGTCCAAGCTTTAAATCAGATTTCATTTACGATTGATCATGGAGAATTTATAGGTGTAATGGGGCCGTCAGGTTCTGGGAAATCGACGTTGTTGAACGTGCTTGCCACAATCGATTCACCTACTTCAGGCGATATTTGTCTTGAAGAAGAAAATCTAGCAAAGATGAACGAGGAAAGGCTTGCTGATTTTCGGCGAACACACCTAGGTTTTATTTTTCAGGATTATTTTTTGCTTGACTCATTAACAGCTAAGGAGAATATTCTTTTACCTTTAGCAGTAGCAAAAGAGAACGCTAAAGAAATGAATCAAAAAGTAGACGCCATTGCAACAACATTTGGCATTGACTCTTTACTTAATCAGTTTCCTTATCAATTGTCTGGTGGACAGAAGCAGCGAGTGGCGACGTGTAGAGCGATGATTACAAATCCGAAGATCATCTTTGCTGACGAACCTACAGGTGCACTTGATTCGAAAGCTGCATCCGATTTACTTGAAAGCATGAGTAGGCTAAATGAAACCCACGAAACGACAATTATGATGGTGACACATGATGCGTTTGCTGCTAGCTTTTGCCGTCGAATTCTATTTATAAATGATGGTCAAGTACAGAAAGAATTGATTCGTAGAAATGAATCAAGAAAGGCATTCTTTCAAACAATTCTTGATGAACTCGCACGTTTAGGTGGTGATGGAGATGACGCTTGCTGATATCGCACGAAAGAATATGAAACGGAATGTAAAAAGCTACAGCTTATATATTGGATCGTCCATTTTTTCCATCATTGTATACTTCACTTTTGTTACGTTGCGATACAACGACGAGATTCTTGCAGCATCCGAACAGTCAAGGCAATTAAGTAGCCTTATTACGGCATCTGCTTTCATTTTAATGGTTTTCGTCGCCATTTTTATTCTGTATTCAAATTCGTTTTTTATTAAGAAACGAAAGAAAGAAATGGCTCTTTACGCTTTAGTAGGGATCCGTAAGAAAACGATTGGATGGATGCTGTTTTTAGAAAATATGACAATTGGTATTCTTTCACTTGTTATTGGGGTCGGATTAGGGTTTGTTTTATCTCAATTTTTTCTTTCTCTACTAATGGCGTTAATGGGACTGGATTTCACAATGAGCTTTTCGTTTTCTTTTGAAGCGGTTCTTCATACCGTATTGGTGTTTTTCGTCTTATTTTTAGTGACATCCTTTCAGGGATATCGTGTAATTTATCGGTTTGCACTAATTGATTTGTTTCATGCTGAAAAAAAGGGAGAGGCGCTTCCACGTGCTCGGCTACTATCGTCGATTATGGGGATTCTCCTCCTTACAACTGGATACTGGATGGCGTTGCAAGATCTTGCCACATCTATTGTTTGGAGACAATTTGGGATTGCAACGCCTCTCGTTATAATTGGGCTGACGGTATTAGGCTCGTATCTGCTTTTTCGAAGCGTGCTCGTCTACTTGCTCCATGTCATCAAAAGACAAATCCGTTGGACATGGAGTGGGTTGAATTTACTGACCGTATCGCAATTGCTTTATCGAATCAAAGGAAACGCGCTTACATTAACCATTATTGCCACATTGAGTGCCACAATCCTTACAGCAGGTGGTGCGGTCTTTAGCACGTATTACAATGTTGAAAAGGATGTTGAAAGGTATTCACCTTTTACCTTTATGTGGGAAGGTCCCACACAAGAAATGGATCGGGAACAAGTTGAGTATGAAACGTCTTTTGACAGTAAATCGGCACGGGTTATGCTGGGAGACCGGGAGATGGAATATGCCGTTATAAGCGAGTCGACTTTTCTAACCCTTGCACACCAACTTGAATGGGGAGTAATAGAAGAACTAGCAGATGACCAAATGATCATCGTTGATGCGTTTTATGATGAACGGTGGTCTGCTAATGTAGAAACAGTGCAGCTGCAGGAGAATGACTACGACGTGACAAGCATGTATGCAGATGCTCTTTTCAATATTCGAACAATGGGTGGAACTGCACTTGTTCTGTCAGACGCACAATACGATGCTTTAGAAGCAGAGGAAAAAAGCTATCAAGCGATTCAAGTAGACGATTATCAGAATAAGGTAGAGCTATCTCAGGAATTAGCCTCTTCTTCTGAAATAAATCAATTCTCAAGCGCAGTTCAAGATTATAGAGACTCAATGGAATCATCTGGATTTATGATGTTTGTTGGTAGTTTTTTGGGCTTAGTCTTTTTAGCCGCTATGGGAAGCATTATCTACTTCAAGCTCATGACAGAGGTAGAAGAAGATAAGAAAGCATTCACCATCCTTCACAAAGTAGGTGTATCTAAAAGAGATATGAAGCGAAGCATTCGGCATCAGGTTGGAATGGTGTTTGTTGCTCCTCTTCTTTTAGGATTGCTCCATGGGAGTATTGCTTTAACAGCCTTTTCGCAGCTGCTTGATCTTCAGTTGTTTGTACCGGTTCTTTTATGGATGCTTGCCTATACGCTCATTTATATTGGTTATTATGTTGTAACCGTGCAAAGTGTAAAGAAAACCATTTTTACAAATGTTAAAGGAGGAACATGAAAATGAAGAAAGTCATTGGTGTTGTGCTTGTTATCGTCCTGCTGTTTACTGGAGCGGTTGTTGCATTGGCGACAATGGATTTAAACCGTCTTGGAAAAGAGAATATGTATGTTCAAATAAGTGATTATGTGGAAGTAGAGGAGGCCCGTCTTGACTCTGGCGAAGTCGTATCCCGGTATTGGTACGAACTTCCTGCTATCGATGAAGCAGGTAAGCACACAATCGTACAGTTCTCAGCTACGAGAGAGTTACGAAAAGAAGCGTACCTGATGCTTTATGTGAAAAACGACGACGAAGTAACATCTTATGACGAAGTAAAGTGGGAAGACATTCCTGCTGAGGCACAAGACAAATTGTTACAGGTGCCATAAAGTTTGATTCTCGAAGAAAAGAAGCGGTAAAGAGTCCAGGGTGCAAAGATGCACCCTGTTTTTGTTATATGTATCTAATTAAATAGGGATGCCACTCATCACCTTTAAGAAAGAAGAAAAATAGCGTTTCATTCCCAGTATGACGGGGAAGAAGTTTAACGAAGTGCTCACTTCCGCTTTTATTATAATTTTTAGTAAACAATGGTAAACCAATATATGAGAAGATTCAATCTTATCATTATTGAAGGAGGAAGAATATATGTCAAAATTAAAAGTTGCTTTAACAGATGAAGAAATTGATTCGTATACGAGCGAAGGAAAAGGTCCATTTGATGTAGGTGGTGCGGCTTGGTGCACCTACTATATTGCACTTTGTTCTACTGGAAGAGACAGTGGCACGTGTGGTTGGATTTTTGAACAATGTGGTGTTGGCGGAGGCGGTGGAGGAGGAGGTTGTGGTACTTGCGTATGTAGATAGAGTCACCAAACCTGAATCATCCCATTAAATATATTGGTTTACCATTGTTCCTGAAAATTATAAAGAAGTTGTATGGTTCTACTCTCAAAATGATAGGTGCATAAAAAAAGAACAGGAGCTTAACGATGAAGTATGATAATGACGCAAAAGAAAAATTTTTTACTAATTTGAAGTTATACTCCTCGAACATTACTGAAAAAATTGAGTCTTTAAGATCGTATTCAATCGAACCTTTACAATTAAAACAATTTAGTCTATCCGTAATTGTTATATGTAAAGATGAAGAGAGATGTATCGAGAGATGTTTAGACGCAATTAATCGTAATATTGGGGTTAACGATGAAGTTTTAATTATTGATACTGGGTCGACGGATCATACGCTGAACATCTTGAATAAGTATCGTGCGCAGTCGAATTTTTTTATCTTTGAAAAGGAATGGAACAATGATTTTGCTGAAATAAGAAACTTCGGAATACATAAAGCTTCAAAAGATTGGATCGTCTTTATTGACGCTGATGAAACAGTTGAAAATGGCTCATTTGCTAATTTGAAGTCCCATCTTTCTATTATAGATTTATTAAATGTAGAGGCGGTTTGTTGTCCTGCCATTGTAAATACTGGTGGCCATGTGGTTCAAACGGTTAGAAGAATCATACCAAATAGTCAGTCCATTTTTTATTTCGGCGCTGTTCATGAAGAGCCTCGACCTGATGATCATTCTGAGTTATTCTATTTAGCTTTTGAAGACATTGTTTTCCATCACGATGGGTATGTGGAGGCCGTCTCTACTAGTAAAGAAAAACAAAAACGGAATATGGCTTTACTTTATCCTATGATTGATAAAGAACCAATGAGTCCTAGATGGCATTACTTGCTTTGTAGAGACGGAAAAGGTGCTTTAAATGAAGATTTTTATAGAGACACGCTCTTAAAGGTAATAACATTATGCGGCGATGACGAATTAAACAAAGAATATAAAGTAAGAGCAGTAAGCGACCTAATTGAATTTTACTTAGGTGCTGGTGATATTGATCAGGCAGCTAATAACTTAGAAATGTTAAAAGAATTAGCACCCCATATGACTGACACTTTATATTGGGATATCTTAGTACAAGTCATTATTTTTGAATACAATTACCACCAGTTTATACAGCGCATTATAGACTATAAAAAGACTCATAAAGAACTAGATTATGGAAGTCTAAATTCAAATGGATTTCATCTTGATCATCTTCTGTCTAGACTCTTCTTTAATATTAGAGAATATGGAAGTAGTTTTGCGATCTTAAAAAAACTTGAAAACGCTCAGTATGGAGAGTATAAAGCACAGTATGAGGAACTACACAAAACTTTAAAAAATTTTTTACAAGCTGGAGAGGGAAATGAAAAGTAAATACTTCACAAAACAATTAGAAGAAAATGATTGTGGCCCTGCCTCAGTGTCTATGTTACTAAAGTACATGTGGGGAACAGAGATTACACTGGCACAATTAAAGATTTTACTATTCACAAACAAAAATGGGACGACTTTTTTAGGTATGAAAAAAGGACTTGAAAAAATAGGAGTCGAATCAAATGTCTTTAAATGTGTATCTTCTATAGAAGCGCTAAATGAATTGGATTATCCATGCATTACACAGATTAGTGGGGGAGGACAAGAGAATCACTTTGTTACTTTATTTAAGTTAACAAAAAAACATGTTTATATAGGCAACCCATTAAAAAATCAAATAGAGAAAGTTAAGATAGATACATTTCTTTCTATGTGGATTCCTTTTGTTCTTGAAATTCATAAGGTAACAGACAATAAGAAGATGATGGCATATTCATCAATGGAATCAAGGAAAAACAATAGTATTTTTAAGAGCTTACATAAAATAAAAAAGCTTATTATCTTGTCATGGGTTTTATCCATCATTGTCTATTCCCTAACAGTGTACTTGGCAGGAATGTTCTCGTCTTATTTTGACGTTATTATACCAAATGCGGCTGTTGGTCTCATTGTTAGTGTTACAGTCATCTATCTTTTAGCTGTAGTCATACAATTCATTATTGGTTATTTCAATTCTATTCTTAGTATTAAATCAAACAATGCTGTAGATAAAGATTTGGTAGAGAATCTAGTATCAAACTATTTTGCACAGAGCTATACGTTTACTGAAAAGTTTGTAAGCGGAGAGTTGATAACAAGGTTTACGAATATTAGTGATATAAGAACTCGATACTTGTTCTTTTTGCAAACGTTGCCTTTAGATGCTTTAGCGATCATTATTACGTTTGTCATATTATTTAGGATTAACTTTTATTTGTCCTTGTTGGCATTTATACCGATTATCATCTTCTTTTTACTGTTATTTTTGTCGAAAAATCGATATGAAAATTTAAGCTATGATTTATTTGAACAACAAGAATACCTTAATACTGAACTGATAGAATCAGTGGATAATATCGAGAGTATCAAAAATTATAACATTGCGAAACGCATGAAAGAGAAAATGATTAAGAGGTTAGACGAACTGTATGCGATAAGAGAAAAGTTTATGTCTTTTGATCAATTTCAAAACTTAACTAAGGATTCTATCATAAAGCTTTTTAATATTTGTTTTTTTGCATTTGGTTCTTACCTAGTTATCAATGATAATTTAGCATCAGGTATGTTATTAATGTTTAACTCTTTGGTATCTAACGTTTTTAATCCGTTTGTTAACTTAACGACTATACAAGCCACTTTACACCAGGGAAGAGTAGCTACTTTAAGGTATGAGGATATAGTCAATTCTGTGGTAGAGAGCTCAGAAAATGATACGAAACTAGAAAACAAAATTGACACAATTAGGATTCGAGATTTATCTTATTCGTTTAATCCAAGTAGCCATGTTTTACATAATATCAGCTTCGAAATCAAACAAGGTGAAAAGATTGCACTAGTAGGAAGCAGTGGTTCAGGAAAATCGACGTTAGCTAAATTGCTTGCAGGTTATTACAAACCTGAAAAAGGTGAAATTTTAGTTAATCATTTGAATATTAATGAGATCAGCCAAGAGTCTCTTCTAAAGAAAATTTTATATATCCCTCAGGATATTCAGATATTTAATGACACCATATTGAACAACATCTTGCTCTATAGAGATATCGATTTTGAAGATGTTCAAAAGGTATCAAAATTGGTCGGTTTTGATGAAATCGTTGAAATGATGCCCGATGGTTATGATACAGTGATTGGCTCAAAGGGCGTTGAGTTATCTATGGGTCAACAGCAAATGTTAAATATAACGCGATATATCCTCTCGCCACCTGACGTTTTAATATTAGATGAAATAACAAATGGGCTAGATGTTGTAAGAAGAAATAAAATCAAACAAATTTTGATAAACTCTACAATAACGGTCATTTTTATAACTCATGATTTAGATTTGGCAACTTCGTGCGATAAAATTTATTCGTTAAACGAGGAAGGAATGAACGTAATAACGTCTAAATCAGACGAAAATTTGGCGCAAACGATTATGAATTCTCTTGAAAAGGGTAGGTGATTAAAGTGAAAAAAATAACGGTCATTTTGGCTGCAATCTTAACAATGGTATTTATTGGTTTCGTCTCTGTAAGTAATTTAGTAGCAACTGAAGCTTCGTTATATAAAACAGTAACCTCAGATCTACTAAAAGAAAAGCAAGAGAATCAAGATAGCTTTATAGCATATTTCTATCAGAAGAACTGTGCACCATGCCAACAAGTAAGACCAATTATTAATGATTATATTGAGGAAACACAAAATGAAGTATTAGCAGTTGATATAAATGAGGATGAAAATAAGAATCTCCTAATAGAGGGTTTTGATATTAATAGTACGCCAATAGTCATTTTTGTTGATTCAGGAAAAGAGCAAGAAAGATTTTCGTCTGTTTTTGGAGAGGAAGAGTTTAAAGAGAGAGCAAGTAAAGTTTATAGCAATGACGGGGTTAACTAAAGACTATTTCTCAATTAAGTGATCGTTGAACATGAAAGTATTGAATAAGGAATGAAAGCCAGTAGGATGTTAGGCTAAAATTCTATTGGCTATGAAAAAGTCCCTTTGCTGTAAAAGGTTTACGGATAATTGATTGACATTTCCATTTATTGCAACTACAATGATAACTGAATTCAATAATGACTAACTAGGGGAGTCCAATGAGTTGGGCTGAGAGGGAAGCGCGATGAAGCTTCTTGACTCTTTGGACCTGATCTGGATCATGCCAGCGTAGGGAAGTTAACGGTTACGCTCTTTACGTACCGTCTTCTATTTATGTATGTGATGCTAGGTTCAAAATGGAACCTAGCTTTTTGGCGTGGACAAAGGTCCGATCTTTGAATTCCATATTTGGAAAAAGGAGAGAGCGACGTGACGACATCAGAAGTAAATGAGAAACGAGTAAGCTTTATGTCCAGTTTTGAGGGAAGCGAAAAAGTGTATGTGCAAGGCTCACGACCAGATTTACGTGTACCGATGAGGGAGGTTCAACTTGAGCCTACCATTGGGATAGATGGCAAAGAAGAGTCTAATGATGCCATACGCCTTTATGATACGAGTGGGCCTTATACCGATAAGACTTATAACGTAAACTTAAAAATGGGCTTACCTCGAATCCGAGAAGAATGGATTAAGGAAAGAGGCGACACAGAGCACTATATGGGGAGAGCGGTTCAACCAAGTGACAATGGATTTCAGAACAGAGATGCTACCGATAAGATGGCGCCAAAAAGTGAACATAAGACACGAAAGTCAAAACCAGGTCATTTTGTAACACAGCTTCACTATGCGAGAAATGGAATCATTACGCCTGAAATGGAATTTGTCGCAATAAGAGAAGGTGTGGAATCAGAATTTGTGAGAGATGAGATGGCGAAAGGACGTGCCATCATCCCTGCAAACATTAACCATCCAGAATCAGAGCCAATGATTATCGGTCGGAATTTTCATGTGAAAATCAATGCGAATATCGGTAATTCGGCAGTGTCGTCATCGGTTGAAGCCGAAGTCGAAAAAATGACTTGGGCCACTCGCTGGGGAGCTGACACGATTATGGATCTATCGACTGGAAAGCATATTCATACCACTCGAGAATGGATCATTCGAAACTCCCCTGTTCCAGTAGGCACTGTTCCAATTTACCAAGCACTTGAAAAAGTAAACGGTATTGCTCAAGATTTAACATGGGCTGTTTTTCGAGATACGCTCATTGAGCAAGCAGAACAAGGTGTTGATTATGTCACCATTCATGCAGGTGTTTTACTGCGCTATATCCCGTTAACCATCACTCGAACAACAGGTATTGTTTCACGAGGTGGTTCCATTATGGCCCAGTGGTGTTTACACCATCATAAAGAGAGTTTTTTGTACACCCATTTTGATGAGATTTGCGATATTCTAAAAGCTTATGACATAAGTCTCTCACTCGGTGACGGTTTACGTCCTGGTTCCATTGCCGATGCGAATGACGAAGCTCAATTTGCAGAACTTGAAACGTTAGGGGAATTGACAAAACGTGCGTGGAAATATGATGTGCAGGTAATGGTGGAAGGACCTGGTCATGTGCCTATGCATTTAATAAAGGAAAATATGGACAAGCAGCTCGCCCTTTGTGAAGAAGCTCCTTTTTACACACTAGGTCCTCTAACAACGGATATTGCCCCTGGGTATGATCACATTACGTCTGCAATTGGAGCAGCGCTAATTGGATGGTACGGAACGGCAATGCTTTGCTATGTAACGCCAAAAGAACATCTTGGGCTACCCAATCGTGAGGATGTCCGAGAAGGGGTGATCACCTATAAAATTGCGGCTCATGCTGCAGATTTAGCGAAAGGTCATAAAGGTGCTCAGAAACGAGATGATGCATTATCGAAAGCACGCTTTGAATTTAGGTGGCGTGATCAATTTCATCTTTCCCTCGATCCGGAGCGAGCGGTGGAGTATCATGATGAAACGTTGCCAGCAGAAAGTGCAAAATCAGCTCATTTTTGCTCAATGTGTGGCCCGAAATTTTGTAGCATGAGAATTTCTCACGACATTCGTAAACACGCTACTGAAAGAGACTTACGTACGAAAGCAGAAATCGATGAAGGATTAAAAGCAAAAGCAGAGGAATTTAAACAGGCTGGAGGAAGTCTTTATTAATAAAGTAAAGGATGAGCTCGTTAAAAAGAGAATGTGCCGGGTGGAACGAGAGTTGAGTCAAGTACAACAACGATTAAGTGAACTACAGAATGAAAAACAGCTTCTGCAATCGGAATGCGACCACAAATTTTCTGGAAACACTCATTTTATTCGCTGTCACATATGCGGGAGAGTAGAAGTACTTTATTATTAATTAACCAAAATAGAAAGCGATTCGCATGAGCGAACCGCTTTTTTATCTTTACGTGATTGATAAACCTGCGCTTGTGTTACCAGTTAAGACCGTAATAAACGTAATATCTGGAGATGCTAATTGTAAGACGAGTAATAGTAAGTCTCCAGCAAGTACAGGTTCAGCTAAGCCGGTTACGGTTCCAGTGAACGTGTCACCAATTGTGATTAGACCAGTTACAGCAGGTGTTAAAGTTACTGTAGCAGTTGTTGGCAAGAATGGTGTTGATCCAAGAATAGCACCCGTTGCTTTGTAAACAGTTGCGGTTATGGCACCTGTTCCAATAGGTAAGGTTACACCTACTGTTGAGGTAAAGGACACAGATAATGAATCAATTGTGCCAGCTCGCGGTGCTCTAAAAGAGAATTCTCCTACATCTGCAACTGTGAAAGCACCAAGTGTGACGCCAGTAGAACTGCTTCCGAAGCCAACCAAGTTGACCGTCCCTACTAAGCCACCAGCAATTGTTGAAATAACAGATGGTACAATCCCTGATGCGAATGGTATGACGGCAGTAGAACCAGCGGCTCCAGTAGCGCCAGTCGGTCCGGTAGCGCCAGTAAGTCCAATTCCAGTAGCCCCAGTAGGCCCAGTCACGCCAGTAAGCCCAATTCCGGTAGCCCCAGTCGGTCCAGTCACGCCAGTAAGACCAGGATCTCCAGTAGCCCCAGTAGGCCCAGTCACGCCAGTAAGCCCAATTCCGGTAGCCCCAGTCGGTCCAGTAGCGCCAGTAAGCCCAGGATCTCCAGTGGCACCGGTAGGTCCAGTCACGCCAGTAAGCCCAATTCCGGTAGCCCCAGTCGGTCCAGTAGCGCCAGTAAGCCCAGGATCTCCAGTGGCGCCGGTCGGTCCAGTAAGCCCGATTCCAGTAGCCCCAGTCGGTCCAGTAGCGCCAGTAAGTCCAGGGTCTCCAGTGGCGCCGGTCGGTCCAGTCGGTCCAGTAGGCCCCGTAATACCAGAGCCGCCACCACCTGGTCCAGTCGGTCCAGTCGGTCCAGTCGGTCCAGTAGGTCCAGTGACACCATTTACCTGAGGTCTGTTAAATTTTTGTACAGTTGAACAAGAACAGTGAAAACGATGGCAGTGATTGCAAGACATTTTCAATCCACCTCCTTCTTTAAGATAACCTCCACGCATAAATGGCTTTTTAACGTGTATTGAATAGTGAGTTAAAAATGGAGGTGTACTATCCTATGAAACAGAAAAGTGTTTTGATTGTGCTTTTGTTGTATTTTATCATTCGAACTCAAAGCCCCATTAACGCTTTAAACTATGGGGTCATCCAGTTTTATCAGTTTTATTGTTGAATAATGAAACAACGAGAACATTGAGGACGTAAATACGGATAGAAGAAAATAATAAGAGGAAAGAGTTGAGCGTGATGTTGTGGATAATGGCACAAGACAAAGAGAGAATCAGTCAGGTTATTGAGGTTTCGATTTCTGGAAAGAAAATTATGGGTGTTGGTAGTGCTGGGTTAAATGAGTGGGGCAATTTATTAGGGAAATACGATTCTAAAGAACGGGCGATGGAAGTGCTTGAAGACATTCATCGTACAATCGCTACTAATAGTCAATTCGCTATAACGTATAAAATGCCAACAGATTAAGAGTGTTCTGAAATGAAAGGAGGGCTAGTTTAATGAATACAGAGTCTGTTTTCGGAATGGAGTTTCTTATTATTAGCCTAGCTGTAGTGGTGCTGTTACTGTGGTTCTTTCAGATTGTCATGAGAAAGTGGTTTCAAGTGGAAAAGAAACCATTTTTCTCATATAACCATGTGAACCGAAAGCATGCAAAATGGGATTATGGTATTCGAATCTCTTTTATGGTCGTACTAATTGTTAATTTGCTGCTGACTCTCAACATGCAAAACTGGTTAATTGAGCCTTGGTATCTACTTATTATTTTTTTAATTCTGTTAGCTTCGGTACGTGCTATTTTTGAAAAGAAGTATGCAGAGAATAAAAACGAATACAAATTAACAGTAAGCCAACTTCTTTTTTCCGTTTTTCTAATAGGAATATTTATTTTTATTATGATAAATTTTTAGAATAATCGTTCGCCTTCTCTTTCTAGATTATGAAGTCCATATATGAAAAGGAAGGGGAAGAAAATAATGATCCATTTAACAAGTGCGCTTCAGATTGAACAGCAGATCATTGATATTGGTGACGGAGGGGAATATGAGAGCATTACAGAAGCGATTGGAGCACTCATTACTTCTGGTGCAACTCGCAGTAATTCAAGTGTTACTCTTAATCTTTTAAAGGGTTTTGTGTTAAAAGAACAGATTCATATCGAAAATTTAAATCTCGATTGGGTGACGATTCTTAGTGAGGATTCAATTGTGCCAATTCAAGCATCAGCGATTTCAGAAACATTAATTGAATCAAGGAGACCTGCCTTTTTGGGACGAAACCAAGCTACATTGCCAACGATTGGGGTTCTGTTTGAATATGACACGCAGACTGCTCGGTGTGATGGCATTACTGTAGCTTTCGGATCGAAAGTCCGATTACTTCCAGGAGCTGGTGTGAATTATGCTGATCGAGGGCTCGGTGCTTATTACCATTCAGAGGCATTCTGCTATATGGAAGGCTTAACAGAGGGTGGCGGGGGAATCGGAGCGGGCGATGTAACAGGTGTATCCTTTCGATATTGCTCCAATCGTGCTTTTATGGCGTCTTTTGGTTCGAAAATTAATTGTGCTCGCTCTATCCTTGATTATTGTAGTGGCGACAATGCTGTTTATGCCATATGGGGATCTTTTTGCGACATCTATCAATCAAATGTGAGTCATGCAACGAATACTGCTGTTCATAGTAGAGATGGCTCGAAAGTGAATGCGCGTGAGACAAATGTATCACATTCCAATAGAGGCTTCCACGCCCTTCACAATGGCACTATAAATGCACGTTATGCCGCTAATAAGTGGGCAGGTGATGGCGCAAAGAACTGTAGAGGCTATGGTGTCATGGCAACATACAATTCACATATTGATGCTGCTGATTTACCTGTAGATGGTTCCCATAGAGGCTTCCACGCTTCTACTGGATCGACCATTAACGCTAGTACATCATCTGCAAAAAATTGTACAATTGGCTATCATGCTACAGGGGCAAGTACCATCAATGCTCAAGAAAGTGATGCAAGTGGAGCGAGTTGGGAAGGTTTTTTTGCGGAAAAAGGAAGTATAATCAACGCTGATCGCTCTCTTGCGAATGATTGTCGAGAAGGTTTTAGTGCCCGTTTTAATTCAATAATCAATGCAGACACTTCTAGTGCCCAGCGCGCGAGAAATAATGGATTCTTTGCTAACGAAACGTCTACCATTCAAGCAAGAAACAGTGTAGCCAATCAAGCGATGATAAATGGATTCCTTGCAACAAGATCTTCAACCATAAATGCTCGTGGTTCTAATGCGCGATCATGTAACGGAAATGGATTCAGAGCAGAGGAAGGATCCAGTCTAAATGCAAATTCAGGAGATGCTACAGGTAGTGGCAATGAAGGTTTGGATGTTTTTCGGGGATCCTTTATTTCGGCTCAAAATTCGATCGGTAGCCTTCGATTACCAGAAAGATTAAATCAGCTTACACGAGAAGGGGCCATCTTTCGTTAACGTATACATTGAGTTAAAGAAAGAGGCTGGGACAAAAGTAGATAGACAGATCAAAATGACGAACATTCCTGAAAATAGGAACGTTCGTCGTTTGTTTTCTATGAAAATGAGCAGAAGGAGAATCCGAACTCTGGAGTGGCGGTTTTCCACGGAGGAGGCGGGTTCCCGGAAAGCGAAGGATTCTCCTGCAGCGGTGCTACTCAGCATAGTTTAGACTATTCGTCTTTTCAAATACTACTTTTCGTTATGTCCCAGCTTCTTTCTTTGTAACTATTGCTTATATGTCCTTTAGGTCTATAAAAAAAGAACGAAAGAGTTTTGATCAAACATGATTACGTAATTGTCTCAAAGAGATGAGCGTGGTAAACAATATTTCGAATGGAAATCATTGTTTCTTGTTTCGCTTCATTCGATGTTAAGGATGTTTGACGATTTAAAATGCTAGTCAGCATACCTTGCCAAATAAGAGTGGTCATCGTGCTGATTGTTTTCACTTTTGAGTGAGGAATCTCACCTTTATCGGCCGCTGCCTTTAATAGAGATTCACCTCGAATGGCAACATTTCGTTCATATAAAGCTGGTTTTAAGCTATTGGGAAACTCGACAATATCGTCTTCGTAAAGGTCATAATACTGTTTAAACAAATCTTTAGGCTCTTCCCTAATATTCATTAAAAAGATGGTATGAAAGAGTCGGGGATTTTGATAAGAGAATTCACAAAAACATTCCCAACCGTTTAGATATTGTTCAATGATCGACTTGTTATCGTCTATTGTATTAATGAAAGCCGATGTGTAAGGTTTTAAGAATCGCATGGATGCAAAAAAGGTTAAGTGGCTTAACTCAGAAAAATAATTATAAATCGTCGCGCTATTGTATCCTGCTTTGTCGGCGATTTTTCGAATGGTAATGTGATCGTAGCCTTCTTCTTCAATAATAGCAGCGGTTGCTTCAATAAAGTATGCCCACATTCGGCGCCGTTTTACGTCTTTTTTATCCACATCAAAAACTCCTTATTAACTTAATCTATCTTTATTCTAAGCGATAGTGCTCTCATTTGTCAGTTGACCTTGTTTTAAGTAAACTATATAATCATGATTATTAATTAATCGTGATTATTTTATAATCGCATTTGTTATTTTGCAAGAACGTTTCTCTGTGAGTCGAAATTTTATGAAGAGGGTGTTCAAATGAATCGAGCTAAGATTGATCCTTTAATTTTTTGGTCTTCTGTTGTTGTTATTATTGGTGCTTCCTTGCTTCTCGTATTAAATCAAGCTGTTGCTGAGCCATTTTTAAACGATGTGATGAGTGGCATAACCACTCGAATGGATTGGGTATTTCAATTCGTTACGTTTGGCTTGTTTATCGTATTAGGTTGGCTTGCGTTTGGACCATACGGACGTGTCCGTTTAGGAGAAGGAAAGCCAGAATTTTCAACTTTTAGCTGGGGCGCAATGCTTTTCTGTGCTGGAATGGGAACAAGTATTATGTTCTGGTCTGTTCTAGAGCCGCTCTATTATTACACTGGTCCTCCTTTTGGTCTTTCACCTGAAAGCACAGATGCAGCTGATTGGGCGGTTACATATGGTTTGTTTCATTGGGGATTATCTGCTTGGGCGCTATACGCTCTTCCTACTGTAGCGATTGCGTATTCTTTCTATGTTTCTAAACGACCATCACTTAAAATTAGCACAGCATTGGAAGGTGTACTTGGAAAACATTCGTATGGTTTACTTGGTAAGCTTATCGATATTCTTGTGATCTGGAGTCTTGTAGGAGGACTAGGCACATCACTTGGCTTAGGGGTTCCAATGGTCTCGGCTGTCATTGGTGATTTAATCGGAGTGGAGCAATCTCTTGGACTAAGTATCATCATTATCCTATTTTGGACAATCATCTTCAGTGCCAGTTCGTATTTGGGTCTTTATAAAGGTATTCGTAAATTAAGTGACATTAACGTATATTTAGCTTTGGCCCTTGCCGTTTTTGTATTGATTACGGGACCAACCTTATTTATTTTATCCAACTTCACAAATAGCCTTGGATTAATGCTACAAAACTTTATATATATGAGCTTTTATACAGATCCAAATGCAAATAGTGGTTTCCCGCAAACATGGACCGTGTTTTATTGGGCGTGGTTCGCCGCGACTGCCCCATTTATTGGCTTGTTTGTTGCTCGTATTTCCCGGGGACGCTCTATACGTCAATTGATCTTATCGATATTATTATGGGGAACCGTTGGAAGCTGGCTCTATTTTGCTGTATTTGGTGGCTACGCCATTCATCTTGAAACCAACCAAACTCTCTCGCTAACAGAAATTCTAGCAACCGAGGGAGAACAAGCGGTAATCGTTGAACTACTTCGTTCTCTACCAATTAGCACGATCGTCATGGCATTCTTTGTCATTCTTGCGTTTATCTTTTTAGCAACGTCTCTTGATTCAGCAAGCTATGTGCTAGCATCGATCGCGACGAAAGAGTTGAAAGACGAACAAGAACCGGCAAGATGGCATCGTGTCATTTGGGGTTTTATTCTTTCAATACTTGCGATTTCACTCATTAGTGTTGGTGCGCTACGGGTTGTGCAAACATCGGCAGTCATTGTAGCGGTTCCTGTTGTTGTGTTATATGGCTTATTTACCGTTTCGCTTATTCGGTCATTAAAAAAAGATTTTCCTAGAGGAGGCTAACGATGGTTTTTAACGTTCGAGATTCTAAGCTTCATATGAAAGAAGACTATCCTTATGAAATTGAAGTGATCGAACATATTTGGATACCAATGTCTGACGGAACAAAGCTAGCCGCGAAAGTTTGGTTACCGAAAGGGGCTAATAAAAAGCCAGTTCCGGCTATACTTGAGTATTTACCATATCGAAAAAATGACTTTACTGCACTTCGCGATTCCATCCGTCACCCGTACTTTGCTGGTCATGGCTATGCTAGTATTCGCGTAGACATTCGCGGTACAGGAGATTCAGAGGGCATTCTCTATGATGAATATTTGCCGGAAGAACAGAAAGATGCGTTAGACATTTTACACTGGTTAGAAAAACAAGATTGGTGTACAGGTGACGTGGGAATGATCGGTAAATCATGGGGAGGGTTTAATGGCTTACAAGTAGCAAAGCATCAGCCAAAGCAGCTAAAAGCTGTGATTACGCTATGCTCAACGGATGATCGGTACGCTGATGATGTCCACTATATGGGGGGGAATATTTTAGCATCAGATATGCTGTGGTGGTCATCCACAATGTTTGCGTACAATGCGCGCCCGCAAGATCCTACCGTTGTTGGCGAGTCGTGGTTTGAGAATTGGCTGGAACGTTTAAAGAAAACACCGCCATATGTAGAAGCGTGGCTCACACACCAACATCGAAATGATTACTGGAAACAAGGGTCTGTTAATGAAGATTATGAAGCGATGACGGTTCCAGTATTCGCAGTTGGTGGCTGGGCTGACGGCTATACGAATGCAATTTTTAGAATGCTAGAACATTTCTCGGGTCCGAAAAAAGGGTTAATTGGGCCGTGGGTACATGAATACCCTGAAGTCGCAATTCCTGGACCAGCAATTGGCTTTCTTCAAGAGTGCGTGCGCTGGTGGGACCACTGGTTAAAAGGTGTCGATACAGGCATAATGGAGGAACCAATGCTAACCGCTTGGCAACAAGAAAGCGTCAAGCCTGCCGTTCATTATGAAGAACGTCCAGGTAAGTGGATTTTTGAGAACACTTGGAAAGATGTAGAAAGACAGCAGCAAACCTTTTCATTAACAAGGGATGGTGCATTGACATCTGAAAGAGCAGAGACGGCGATTGTTTCATTAGTAAGCGTTCAACAGCACGGCTTATACAGTGGCGTTTGGTGTCCGTTCGGGCAAGAAGGGGATATGCCGTCCGATCAGAGAATGGAAAAAGGCTTAAGTACAACGTTTACGACAGAACCATTGGATGATGCCCTCCATTTACTCGGTTTGCCGAAAGTGAACATTCGCTTCAAAAGTAACCAAGGAGATGCCCTCATTGCCGCAAGACTATGTGATGTTGCCCCTGATGGCGCGGAGACAATGATAAGCTTTGGCATGTTGAATTTGAACCATTTAAACGGTCATGAATTCCCTGAAGCACTAGAGCCGGGAGAAGAGTACACGGCAACTATTCAGCTCAATGCAGTTGGCATTCGTATCCCGGAAGGTCATCGCTTACAGTTAGCCCTATCGCCAACGTACTGGCCCCATGCATGGCCATCGAAAGAGGAAGCAACAATTGAGCTTGTGACTGGTACAGATACAACGCTCCACTTGCCGGTTCGCGATGATGGCGCACATGCACAAGACGGAGAATGGCCGTTTGAAAAGCCAGAAGCGGCGCCAGTTATGGGAAGAGAAATTTTAAGAAAAGAATCCCGTTATCGTCACATCAACTATGATCTTCTAAACGAACGTTGGGTGCTAGACGACTTCTCGGATGAAGGAAAACGGAAGCTACCTGATAATGGGATAGAGTATGGCAGTACAAACCGTAACGTCTATACGATACGTGAAGGCGATCCCCTTTCTGCTCAAGCTCACTGTACATGGGAACTCACCCTTGGACGAGACGACTGGCAGACAGAAGTTCATACAGATAGTAAAATGACCGCAGACAAAACAAATTTCTATTTAGAAAACACTTTAAAAGCCTACTTGCGCGACGAGTTAGTCTTCGAGAAAAAGTGGGAGAAGACGATTCCGCGCGATTTTCAATAAGAGTGTGCAAAACCCTTCCTGTAAAGATTGCAGGAGGGGTTACTTTACCTATTCACTAATAAAATAGAAAGGAAAGAATGTGTTGCATTTAAAAGCTCGAAATTCAGCAATTTTGTCTGTCTTTTCAATTAATTTTTTACTTTTGATTGAATTCTATGCTAGGATAAATGTAGCTTCTCTCGTAGAGGCTTTTTCTTTTTTAATCAATGAAATGGCTACCGTAGAAATGAACAAAAATGAGGGACAACGATGAATCAAGCTATCGATCATTTAGAAACAATTAATCGATTTACGTCAACAGCTAATGAAAAAGAGGGAATTACAAGACTAGCTTATAGCCTAGAGGAAAAAGAGGCAAAGCAATGGTTAATAAATTCTTGTGAGCAATTAGGTTTAATCGTGCGAGAAGATGCAGCTGGGAACATGATTGCGAGACGAGAGGGAAAAGTCGCAAACCTTCCAGCAGTAGCGTTCGGCTCTCATATTGATACAGTTTATCAAGCAGGGAGATATGATGGCGCATTAGGTGTCATCGCTGGTTTAGATGTTTTAAGACAATTAAATGAAGAGGGGGTTGAAACCGACCATCCTCTTGAACTAATAGCGTTCACATGTGAGGAATCAGCGCGATTTGGTGTGTCTACTGTAGGAAGTAAAGCAATGGCTCAACAGGTCGATAAAGCGGCGTTATGTTCATTAGTGGATAAAGACGGAACGACCTTTACAGATGCACTTGCCAAGGTCGATCTGTCAGTGGATGCTATTGAGTGTGCTGAAAGACAGCCAGAGGCATTGAAAGCATTTGTTGAACTACATATTGAGCAAGCAAAGCAACTGGAGCGACAAGGAAAAAATATAGGAGTTGTAACGGGTATTGCTGCACCTCATCGACTTTTTCTTGTTGTGAAAGGGGAAACCTCACATTCTGGCACGACGGCTATGGAAGACCGTCATGATGCTCTACTCGCTGCTGCTGAGTTAAGTTTAGAATTAGAACATCAATCGATTATGGAAAAAGATTGGAATACGTTTGCGACAGTAGGTACGCTTCATGTCGTTAATGGTGCCATGAATACTGTACCTGGAAGAGTGGAAATGAAAATTGATATTCGCAGTCAATATGTTCATTCACGAAATCGAATCATTACAAAGTTAAAACAGAAAATTAGTGCTGTCCAGAAACAAAGAGGTGTTGTCATTGACATTGAGCATGAAGAAAAAACACAACCTGTACAAATGAATGCGCGTATTCGCAGTCTTATTACGGCGATTTGTGACGAAAAGGGTCTTTCTCATTTGTCGCTACCTAGTGGAGCAGGTCATGATTCAATGAATATGGCAAGGCGTTGGCCAACGGCAATGATTTTTGTTCCTTCTGTAGATGGAGTGAGTCATCATCCGTCTGAATATACAAAAGAAGAGGATTGTTTAGTTGGGATAGAAGTGCTAAAAGAGACAGTTGTAAAACTAGCAAATAAAGATGTTTTCCTAAGTTAGTGGAATGGTAGTATAGAAACGCTTTCTTTAACTAGCACGTTATTGATGGACCGCAAATCTTAAATGAATTTGCGGTTTTTTAGCATAGTAAGGATTCGATTCACGAAACGAGCTTTTAAATAATGGATATATTTTAGTGATTTTAGGATTTCGGCGGTACTCTCCTTGCGATAGGATAGAGCTAGAAATAAGAGGAGGGGTTATTGTGAAAGCGCTTAAATTAGTTGGTTTTTCTCTTTGCGCCGTAGTGGCTTTAACAGCTTGTGGTGAATCCGGCTCAGGTTCAGGTGAAGGGGAACTCGTTATTTATACAACAAGAAGTGAAAACTTAAATGAAGCGGTTATTCCGAAATTTGAGGAAGAGACGGGTATTAAAGTACAAACTATCTCTGCAGGAACAGGAGAAGTGGTGACTCGAGTAGAGTCAGAACGTAATAATCCACAAGGGGACATATTATGGGCAGCTGATGTCACCATGCTTCATGACAAAACGGATTTATTTGAAGAATATGTATCTCCTGAAGATGAGTTTATGATGGAAGGATTCAAAAATACAACAGGCTTTTTCTCGCCAGCGTTTTCCGATCCCACTGTTTTTATTGTGAACACGGACTTAGTTGGTGATGTTGAAATTGATAGTTTCCAAGATTTACTTAACCCGGCATTGAAGGGGCGGATTGCGTTTGGCGATCCTGTTAACTCAAGTTCTGCTTTCCAATCATTAGTCGCGATGCTGTATGCAGCAGGTGACGGGGATCCTTTAGCTGATGAGGCTTGGACATTTGTGGAAGCGTTTCTTGAAAATCTAGACGGAAAAGTACAAGGAAGTTCAGGACAAGTGCATAGAGGGGTAGCAGACGGAGAATATACAGTTGGGTTGACATGGGAAGATCCGGTCATCCACTATATTCAGAGTGGTGCGCCAGTTGAAGTTGTGTTCCCATCTGAAGGCGTTGTGTATCCAGGTCAATCGGTTCAGATTATAAAGGGAACTGATAATTTAGAAGGTGCAAAGAAATTCATCGACTATGTTTTGTCTGAAGAAGTGCAAAGTCGTACAGGCATGGAGTTAACGGTTCGTCCTTTGCGTGAGGGTATTGAGGTCGCAGACTACATGACGCCTCAAGATGAGATTCATCTATTTGAAGAATACGATGAAGATTTTATTATCGAGCACACAGATGACATTACGGCACGTTATGTAGATGTGCTTGAACAATCGATGAATTAAAAAATAGGATATGCAGGGTGCGCGTTAGGCTCTGCATCTCTCTTTTTACTAGAGAAGATTAAGGGGGAACCATTTCATGAGTGTTGCCATTCATATAGAAAACGTTGTTAAAAAGTATGAGAACCAAACAGTTATTGATGGACTGTCATTAGAAATTAAAAAAGGAGAACTCTTTACTCTCCTCGGCCCGTCTGGTTGTGGAAAAACCACATTACTGCGCATGATTATTGGCTTTAACTCAATAGAAGGTGGCGCAATAAAGCTTGACGATGAAGTCATTAATAACATCCCAGTAAATAAACGAAAGATGGGAATGGTTTTTCAAAATTACGCTATTTTTCCTCATATGACTGTTGCAGAAAACATTGCATTCGGGTTAAAAGCACAAAATCAAGATAAATCATCTATGAAAAGCAGAATTGAAGAAATGATGAAAGTGGTCCGAATTGAAGAGCATCAGGCAAAAAAACCGGATAAGCTTTCTGGTGGACAGCAACAACGAGTTGCACTAGCTCGCGCGTTAGTCATTAACCCGAAGGTATTATTAATGGATGAGCCTTTATCAAACCTAGATGCAAAATTAAGGGTAGAGATGCGAAATGCGATTAAAGACATTCAGCAAGAAGTCGGCATAACAACAGTTTATGTAACCCACGATCAAGAAGAGGCGTTAGCGATTTCTGATCGTATTGCTGTAATGAATAAAGGTGTTATTCAACAAATCGATAAGCCTGAAACCATTTATTTGCGCCCGCGCACCCTTTTCGTAGCTCAATTTATAGGTACGTCAAACGTAATAAAAGCAACTGTTGAAAAAGTCGGGGATGATAGCTATCTTGTGTTTAATGAACAGTATAAAGAAAAGCTTACGACGTTAAGTGATGCTGCAAAAAATGGACAGGAGGTATTGGTTTCCGTTCGTCCGCAAGAATTTGTTGTAACATCTGATGTGAATACAATCGCTGGTACAGTCAATAAAACGATGTTCTTAGGAATTAACACACATTATTTTGTCACACTAACAACAGGAGAGACGGTAGAAGTTGTACAGAATATTGAAGATCATGCCATTATTCCAGAAGGAACAACGGTGCAAGTAAAGGTAAAACCAGCACTTATTAACGTGTTTGATTCTTTAACAGAAGAGACGCTCATTAAGGCAGGTGGGTGAAGTGCTTCGTAAATATGCAAATGGATGGAATCTGATTACGCTTTTTATTCTCCTCTTTTTCGCATTGTTCATTTTATTTCCGGTGGTCCTTGTTTTAAATAAAAGTGTGTACAATGCAGAAACCGGTTTTACGTTACAACACTTCGCCCATTTCTTTGATCGTAAATTTTACTGGGTGACTCTATGGAACAGTATTAAAGTAACCATTGTGGCAACAGTACTTGCTGTTTTAATTGGGCTACCACTTGCCTATATTCTAAGAAGAGTAAAAATCTTTGGTAGTAAAGCCATCCAAATTTTAATTATTGTTTCGTACATCTCTCCACCATTTATTGGTGCCTACGCGTGGATTCAATTGCTAGGTCGTGGTGGCGTTATTACAAAGTTTGTAAATGATACGTTTGGTTTGAATTATGATGGCATTTACGGGTTTGCAGGAATTGTCCTTGTGTTAACGTTGCAGTCCTTCCCGTTAATTTTTATTTACATTTCAGGTGCGTTGAAAAATGTGGATAATTCGTTAATTGAAGCTGCGGAAAGTCTTGGTTATTCTGGATTTCAACGAATGTTGAAAATTGTCGTACCACTCATTACACCAACTCTTTTAGCAAGTGCGCTTCTTGTTTTCATGCGGGTTATTGCTGACTTTGGTACACCAATGTTAATTGGTGAAGGGTACCGGACCATACCTGTGTTAATTTACACGCAGTTTATGAGTGAAGTTGGTGGGGATGCTGGTTTCGCAGCAGCCATTGCAACCATTTTTATTATCGTCACCATTGCTCTTTTCCTTGTGCAGCGCATCATCTCACGACAATACTCGTATTCCATGTCAGCGCTAAAGCCAATGGAGGTTAAGAAATCGTTTGGGATAAAGAACGTGTTAAGTCATAGCGTTGTGTATGTAATTGCACTTTTATCGATCTTGCCGCAGCTTGTTGTTATTTATACGTCCTTTTTAGAAACAACTGGTGGCCAAGTGTACACAGGTCGTTTTTCACTTCAAAATTACGAGACCATTTTATTTAACCGTGATTTATCAATGATTTTAAATACGTATAAGCTAGGATTTTTTGCGATTATTGTAATCGTTATTATTGGAATCTTTATTTCCTACCTAACGGTTCGAAAACGTAATCGTATTACGTCTACTCTTGATACCATTTCTATGCTTCCATTTGTTATTCCAGGATCAGTGCTCGGTATTGCGCTTGTATTTGCTTTTAATAATGCACCCTTTTTCTGGACTGGAACAGCCTTTATTATGGTTTTGGCTTTTGTTATTCGTCGAATGCCTTATACGATACGCTCAAGCACCGCCATTATTAGTCAGATTAGTCCGAGTATGGAAGAGGCAGCCATTAGTCTCGGTGCATCAGAAAAGCGGACATTCTTTAAAGTGGTTGTGCCGATGATGATGCCTGGCGTATTAGCCGGAGCGATTATGAGTTGGATCACCATTTTAGGTGAATTAAGTGCATCTATTATTCTCTACTCTAGTAATACCCAAACCCTTGCTGTATCTATCTATTCTGAAGTTATTAGAGGGAATTTTGGTAATGCATCAGCTTACTCAGCAATATTAACCGTCACATCTATTTTATCTCTTCTATTATTCTTTAAATTAACAGGTAAAAAAGAGATGAATTTATAATGAAAGAGGCTGGGACATAACGAAAAGTAGTAGTTGAAAAGACGAATAGTCTAAACTATGCTGAGTAGCACCGCTACAGGAGAATCCTTCGCTTTCCGGGGGCACGGCCTCAGCCTCCTCCGTGGAAAACCGCCACTCCAGAGTCTTCAGACACGTGCTGATCCCCCAGGAATCTTCGGATTCTCCTTCCGCTAATGTTCATATAAAACAAACGACGAACATTCCTGAAAATAGGAATGTTCGTCATTTTGGTCTGTCTATCTACTTTTGTCCCAGCCTCTTTTGTTTTTTATTGTTTACGTAAACGGGATGATGTTCGCACAACAAGCTCTGGTACAAGCTCTTGAACAAGTCCATCTTCTCCTGCGATTAACCGTAATAATTCTTGTACAAGGGTTTCAGCAAGTGTTTCAACCGGTACACCGACTGCACTAAGAGGAACATCTCCTTCTGCTTGTTGAGGAATATTGTCATAAGAGATTATAGCGACATCGTTTGGAATAGATAAACCAGCCTGTCGAATGGCTCGAACCGTACCGACTGCAATATCGTAGCTTGAGCAAATGAGTGAGTCGGGTAACGAACTCTTAGTGAGGAAAGCTGCTATAGCAGTAGAACCATCTATGCTGTTAAGTCCTTTCGTATCTACTAGAACAGGCTCCAACTCACGCTTTTTTAAGGCATCTAAATAGCCAGCCTGTTTAGCTAGCTGACGTCGACCAATACCGTCAACCATGCCGACATAACCGATTGAAGCGTGTCCAGATTGAACAAGTGATGATACCGCTAATTCCATCGCGTATTCGTGCTGTACACCAACGGTTGGAAATTGGTTAATTCCAGGCACGCCGTAGGACAAAAGGGGGATATCAAGTTGAGCAGGTAATTGATTTTGAGGAATATCTTCTTCAAATAAAAGAATGGCATCACTACGCATACGTGAGAAGAGAGCAATCGCCTCGATTGGATCACTAATGGATAATAAGATGTTTTTGCCTTCAGCAGCCATCATTTTGTTAACGTGTCGAGCAAGCTCTGTTAAAGCTACACGGTTTATTTCTGGCCAGACGAGCCCGACTGTGTTCGTTCGCTTCGTAACGAGATGTTTAGCAGCAAAATTTGGTGTGTAGCCAAGCTGCTTCGCTTTGTTTAAAATCGCTGTTTTCGTCTCAGGTTTAACGAGCGGGCTATCATTTAGCGCTTTTGACACCGTAGAATAGCTTACATTGGCTGCTCGAGCGATGTCTTTAATCGTAACCATGGTTCATTTAACTCCTTTATATAAGCTCATTTCTTATTATTTTACGTAGTTTCATAAAAAATAACAACGTTTTCATTGATTTTGGACGCGCTTTCATTTATATTATGAAATAACAACGTTGTTATTACGAAGGGAGAAACGAATGATGCGTCGTTTATCAATTGGAATTGTAAGCGCATTAACTTGCTTTCTTGCTGCCTGTTCAACACCAGCAGCGTTATCAAGTGACGTTACTGTTATGCGTTTACCTCACAATATGAATGAAAGTCATCCTATCCATCAATCTTTGGTTTATTTTGCTGAATTAGCGGAAGAAAAAAGTGACGGCACGTTACGGTTTGATATTTTTCCAAATGGCCAATTAGGATCTGAGAGGGAAGCCATTGAGTTGACTCAAACTGGTGCTGTAGATGCAACCAAAGTGAGCGCGACTGCTCTAGAGAGCTTTTCGCCATTTTATGCGCTATTTAGTATTCCTTACTTGTTTGCCGATCAAGATCACTATTATGAGGTAATGGAAAGCGCTATTGCGACGGATATCTATGATTCTACTTCCGACAGTGGTTTTTTTGGACTGACCTATTATGATGCAGGTACACGAAATATGTATACAATCGATCAACCTGTACGAAAACCAGAAGACTTAGCCGGGTTGAAAATTCGAGTACAACCTAGTGAAACCGCCATTCAAATGACACGTCTTATGGGTGGGGCTCCAACGCCAATGGCTTTTGGTGAAGTATACACAGCCTTACAGCAAGGTGTAATTGATGGGACTGAAAACAATGAAACCGCTTTAATTGCAAACAATCACGGTGAAGTTGCAAAGGATTATTCTTATACAGAGCATGCGATCGTACCTGACTTACTCATATTCAGTAAGTTGCGGTGGGATAGCTTCTCCGAAGAGGAACGTGCCATTATTCGAGAAGCTGCAAATGAGTCTAGTCAATTTCATAAAGAGCTTTGGGCAGAAGAAATTCAGCGCTCTGTTGAAGCAGCAGAAGAATTAGGTGTAACCTTCCATGAAGACGTGAATAAAGAAGCCTTTCGTGACCTTGTGGAACCAATGCATGAAGCCGTTCGCTCAAACGAAATGATGGCACCTTACTACGAACGTATTCGAGAGATGAAAAAGGAGGAGTGACTGAATTGATTGAAAAGGTAAACAACACAATAGGGAAAATCATCGTCTTTGTCTCAACGAGTATGTTTGGTGTAATGGTTTTAGTAGCCGTATGGCAAGTAGTTAGTCGATACGCTTTAAATGCGCCAAGCACGTTTTCAGAAGAATTTCTGCGCTACTCCTTAATCTGGGTGACGATGATTGGCGGAGCATATGCTTTTCATTTGAAAAAACATATTGCTATTGAAATGGTTGTCAATCGTCTACATGCTCGTTCACAAAGAGTTGTTCGCTTCTTGGCACAACTGTTTTTACTAGCGTTTGCGCTAGTTGTCATGGTGTATGGAGGCATCCAGCTCGTTTCGTTAACGATGACACAGCAAACCGTTTCCTTAGGTATTCCAATGGGGTACATTTATTTATCCCTTCCTATATCAGGTGTTCTCATTACATGGTTTTCGTTAACCGAACTGTTTACTAGAAAAAACGGAGCCCCACAAGAACAAAACGAAACGATTCAATTGAAAAACGATTAACTAGAGAAGGAGATTCAAATGGCCTTACTTGCAGGAATTAGCCTCGTTGTAGTGTTTTTACTTTTGCTTGTAATTGGTGTGCCGATCGCAATAAGTGTTGCAGGTGCATCGATTGTAACAATGCTACTTATTGCCCCTTTTGATGCGGCGGTCTTCACTTCTGCTCAGAAGATGGTAACAGGTATTGATAGCTTTACATTATTAGCTGTACCTTTTTTCTTATTAACTGGCATCATTATGAACCAAGGAGGCATTGCGCTGCGATTGGTTAATGTTGCTCGTCTTCTAACTGGTAAATTACCAGGATCATTAGCTCATACAAATATTGTTGGAAATATGTTATTCGGTTCCATTGCAGGCTCTTCTGTTGCATCTGCAGCGGCTATTGGTAAAGTGATGCATCCGCTTCAAGAGCAAGAGGGCTACGACCGTAAGTTCTCAGCTGCTGTCAATATTGCATCAGCACCAACAGGGTTAATTATTCCACCAACAGGATTATTTATCATTTACTCACTCGTCAGTGGTGGAACGTCTGTAGCAGCTTTGTTTTTAGCAGGTTACATACCAGGTATTTTATGGGGACTTGCTACAATGGTTGTGGCGTACATTCTCGCCAAGCGTAAAGGTTATACGGCGAAACAGAATCAGGCTGGTATTCGTCCATTAAAAGTCATTTGGGAAGCGGTACCAAGCTTATTCCTTGTCATTATCATTATTGGAGGCATAATTGGAGGATTTTTTACAGCAACGGAAGCATCAGCTATTGCCATAATTTACGCGTTGCTCTTATCGTTTGCTTATCGAAGTTTATCAGTTAAACAACTGCCAGGTATCTTTAAGGAAGCAGTTGAATTAACAGTCGTGATCATGTTCTTAATTGGGACGTCTGCTATGCTTTCTCTTGTCATGGCATTTACAGGTATTCCTAGTGCTATTAGTACTGGCATTTTATCATTAACAGATAACCCTATTTTAATTTTGTTACTGATTAATCTCATTCTTTTACTTATTGGCATCGTTATGGATGTCACACCTGCTATTTTAATCTTTACGCCTATTTTCCTACCAATTGTCATGGAATTTGGAATGGACCCGGTTCATTTTGGTGTTATTTTAATTGTCAATCTTTGTATCGGTAATATTACGCCACCTGGGGGAAGTGCTTTATTCGTAGGAAGCACAGTTGGTAAGGTGAAAATTGAAGAAGTTGTGCGACCGCTTGTCCCGTTCTACATTGGGATTATTATTGTGTTAATGATTGTAACAATGATTCCTGCGCTGAGCACATGGTTGCCAACACTCGCTGGTTTAATGTAATACGATCGAAAAAGGAGAGAAACCTATGAATATTCAAGCAACGTATCGATTTGAGCTGAAAGAAAAAGAAGGCTCTTTACTATCTTTTTATAGTACGGCAGCAAAAATGAAAGCATATGTATGTGTACTTGAACAAAGCATGTTTCGTGTTCTATTTGAGAAAGAAGAGGGATTAGAGGTACCACAAACGTGGAGCATCGCGCCAGGTTGCGATGACGTACCAGTAGAAGGTCGCCAGCGTCTGAGTACAGAAGGATTTACGTGTCCTCCATTTACAACGAAAGAGTACGATGGTCACATTGAAATCGCTACAAATGAGTTAAAAGCAGTAATTTATAAAGAAGGATTTCGCCTGATCTGGTTTCAGAAACAGCAAGGTGAGTGGGTTGAATTTGCCAGTGACCGCATGACACAAGCATACAATTTCAATGGTGAGCTAGGGAAATCGCTTAAACATTATTTAAAAAGAGACATTAGCGAACACTATTATGGTTTAGGGGAACGAACAGGGGAATTAAATCGTCACCATGGTCGTTTCCGAAATCTGACAATTGATGCAATGGGATATGACGCTCAATATTCAGATCCGCTATACAAGCATATTCCATTTTATATTACGCACAATCCTAAAACGAGTTATTCCTATGGCTTGTTTTATGATAATCTTGCACCAGGCTATATCGATCTAGGGAAAGAATTAGATAATTACCATAGCTTGTATCGTTATTTTGAAGCAGAAGCAGGAGACTTGGATTATTATATGATCGGTGGTCCAACAGTAAGAGACGTTGTGCAAACATATACGTGGCTCACAGGAAATACAATGATGCCACCAAAGTGGAGCATTGGATATTCTGGATCAACGATGAGCTATACAGATGCATCTAACGCTCAAGAACAGCTTTATCAATTTATTGATGATTGTGAAGAACACGATATCCTCTGTGATTCTTTTCAACTGTCTTCTGGCTACACCTCTATCGGTGACAAGCGATATGTCTTTCATTGGAACAAAGACAAATTCCCGGACGCCAAAAAATTAGCGGCAGATTTTCGTGAAAAAGGCTTGCGACTTGCAGCGAATATTAAGCCTGCTTTTCTAGCAGGTCATCCTGCATACGAAGAGCTGGAAGAGAACAATTATTTTATTACTGATACGCAAGGGGAAACCGAGTTAGCTCAGTTTTGGGATGGCGGTGGCGCCTATCTTGATTTTACGAACAAGCTAGCATTTAACTGGTGGAAGACACAAGTGACGAAACAATTGCTTGAATACGGTATTTCGTCCACCTGGAATGATAACAATGAATATGAAATTTGGAATGAACAAGCACAAGTGAATGGATTTGATCAGCCACTACCTTTTCAGACCATTCGCGGGTTATTTCCACTATTAATGATGAAAGCGTCATTTGAGGCACAAGAGTCCTTTGCAAAAGAAGAGCGACCATTTCTTATTTCACGTTCTGGAGGACCAGGGATGCAGCGTTACGTCCAGACTTGGACAGGTGATAATCGAACAGAATGGAAAACGATTCGTTTTAATACGAAAACCGGCCTAGGACTTAGTTTGTCAGGTGTTTATAATTATGGTCATGATGTTGGTGGGTTTGCAGGTCCGAAGCCAGATCAAGAGCTCTTTATCCGTTGGGTACAAAATGGGATCTTTCATCCACGTTTCACCATTCATTCTTGGAACGAGGATCAAACTGTAAATGAACCATGGATGTATCCAGAGGCGACACCAGCCATTCGCGCACTCATTCAGCTTCGTTCCATGTTAACACCGTATTGGTATACGGCATTTTACAAAGCGAGTACGGACCATGAACCTATTATGAAACCAACATTTTTCGATTTTGAAGAAGATTCCCGTACTTGGGAAGAGAATGATGAGTTTCTCGCTGGTCCAGCATTTCTAGTTGCATCTGTTGTAGAGCCTGGAGTAAATGAAAGGCGTGTGTACGCACCAAAAACGAAAGGAGGTTGGTTTGATTTTTATCGAGGAACGGCTGTTGCTGGAGGAACAGAGGTGACTTTACCTGCACCGGATCACGAGACGCCTTTACTTGTAAAAGCGGGCTCGATCATACCGATTAATCAAGCCGAGCGAACGTTTAAAAGGAAAGACGAGGATGAACGTGGATTTCTATTATTTCCAGAAGAAGGTGCTCATCACCACAGTTCGTATACGCTGTATGAAGACGATGGTCTAGCACGTAATTGGAAAGAAAAACATGCACTTGTTCATTTAGACATGATTACTACGGCGGATACCATTTCCATCAATGTAACGGTCGATCACCATGGGTATGTCCTACCTTATAAAGAGGCCATCTTCACCATTGCAACAAGGGATAAACGAACACTTATCGTAAATGGCAACACCATTGAATCTGGTCAAAGAGGAGTGATTTGCTAATGTTTATACACGAAAACTTTATGCTTCAAAACGAGTATGCAAAAACGCTGTATCACGAATATGCGAAGACAATGCCGATTTATGACTTTCATAGTCACTTAGACCCAGAGTCAATTGCGAATGATAAAGCCTATGAAACGATTACCGAGTTGTGGCTAGGAGATGATCATTATAAATGGCGTGCGATGAGAGCATGTGGTATAGAAGAAAGGCTCGTTACTGGTTCTGCATCAGACAAAGAGAAATTCTTCGCATGGGCAAGAACGGTTCCTCAACTTCTTGGGAACCCTCTCTATCACTGGACCCATATGGAATTAACTCATACATTTGGCATTTCCACGTTATTATCAGAAGAAACAGCGGAAAGTATATGGGAAGAAACCAATCGACAGCTACAAGAAAAGAAAGTCACAGTCCGATCCTTGCTTAAGCAAGCCAATGTCCATACACTTTGTACAACGGATCAAATTAATGATTCATTAGAACAGCATGTTCGAATTGCTCAAGATGAAACCATTGAAACGCAAGTGTTGCCAACGTTTCGTGCAGATGCTGCGTTGCAAGTAGATGGAAACAGTTTCCGTGAATTCCTTAATCAATTAGAAAATGTTACAGGGATTGACATCAACAATCTATCATCGTACCTTCAAGCTCTAACAAATCGGATTGATTACTTTCATGAACGTGGCTGTCGAGCAAGTGACCACGGAATAGGTCAATTTCGATTTGAAAAAGCAACTGTTCAACAGGGAGAAGAGATATTTAATCAATTGCTTCAACAGAAGCGTTTGAACGAACACGAAATAATACGTATTCAGTCTATTATTCTCGAACATTTAGGAAAAGCATACGCAGATAAGGGTTGGGTGATGCAGCTTCACATTGGTCCTCTGCGCAATAACAATCGTGCGGCATTTAATACAATTGGTCCAGATAGTGGGTTTGATTCCATTCGAGATGACTCGTATGCGGTATCATTAAATCGTTTTTTAAACGAACTTGAACAATCTGACAAACTACCAAAGACAATTTGTTTCAACCTTGATTGGACGAAAAATGAAATGATCGCAAGTACACTTGGAAACTTTCAGAAAGAAGGTTTGCCAGGAAAAATGCAGCTTGGATCAGGCTGGTGGTATAATGATACAAAAGAAGGCATGCGCCGCCAAATGATAAGTTTAGCATCCGTTGGGGTTTTACATCACTTTGTTGGAATGTTAACGGATTCAAGAAGTTTTCTATCTTTTGCTCGTCATGATTACTTTAGACGCATTCTATGTCAATTAATTAGTGAATGGATAGAAGATGGAGAGATTCCAGCTGAAATGCCACAAGCAGGAAAACTGATACAAGCGATTTCCTTTAAAAACGCAGAACGGTACTTTGAATAATGAGCAGAAGAGACTGGGACATAACGAAAAGTAGTAGTTGAAAAGACGAATAGTCTAAACTATGCTGAGTCGCACCGCTACAGGAGAATCCTTCGCTTTCCGGGGACACGGCCACAGCCTCCTCCGTGGAAAACCGCCATTCCAGAGTCTTCGGATTCTCCTTCTGCTCATTTTCATATAAAACAAGCGACGAACGTTCCTATTTTCAGGAATGTTCGTCATTTTGGTCTGTCTATCTACTTTTGTCCCAGCCTTTTTTATATATTAATAAAGAATTATCTGAAAATAAATTCGTTTTTCAAAAAAGCAAACTTATTCAAATAGGGCAATTATGCTATATGATGGAATGAGAACGCTTACTTTTTAGCGAAAGTGTAAATGTAGATGTTTCCAAGAAAAGCTTAATTGAAGAAAATGTTCAAAGGAGGTGAATTAATTTGAGACCAAAGAAAATGAAAGACGAGATAAAGAGATCTTTTTTCACCTATGCCATCGTTGTGGTTACTGTTATCTTTTTTGTTTATTTACTATTACTATCAATTGTGTTTCGCCTGACAATTATTGAGCCTAATGAAGCGAACCATGAACATGTCTTAAAAGACATAGAAACAGGTTTCGCAGCCTACTATAGTGGAATGGACGATCTTATTAGCGCTTCCACTATCCATTCTTTTTTAGAAACAGGAGAACAAGCAGGTGATGCCTATAAGATCTTGTATGATTTTCGCAATCATCAGTCGTTTCATGCAGATTTTTTGTTGTTAGATGGTGATGAAGAGGTAGTTGCTACAAGTTTTTATAGTGGGTCTGATGTGGAAGCAAGAAGCAGTGTTGCTTTAAATGCTCTTACCTATAAATTAGAAGGGGCTGGTGTCGTTGGGACGCGGTTAACGAGCCCATTACGAGATGTTCACCATCGCTCCTCCTATGTTTTCTCAGCCGCAATACAGGGAGAGGAAGGCCTACTTGGCTATTTGTTTTATTTTCTCGATTCACCCTCGTTTCCTGATCAGCATTATGTGTACGTAACGGATTTGTTTGATAATGTGATTTTTTCTACTTACTCGTATGGATTGACTACGCTAGGAAAACTTGATTTAGATTTAAAAGGGAACTGGATTACGTATGAGGGAGAGATGTTTTACAAAACGCAAACGACTCTTTCTAAGCAAGGAATTCAGGTTATTACTGCTACACCAATGTCTATTTATCGCTTACTCGTTTTATATGGTGTGCTCACAATGCTAATTAGTAGTATAGCCATTCTACTCGTTGTTTGGTTTGTGGCTCCAAAAATTGTCGCAAAGTCACTACAACCATTTGATGGGCTAGTAGCATTAATGGCATCTAAAAAGAAGTATAGCCATTTTGATCATGAGCCGAACTATGAAGAAGTAGAAATTATTTATGAAGAATACCGAAGTCGTGTATCTGAGGTTGAGCGATTGTTAGATGAAAATCAAATCATTATGGAAAAGAAGCGTATAAGTGAATTAAAGCATCTTGAAGCAAAATTTAATCCTCATTTTCTTTTTAACGTACTTGAAATGATTAAGTATGAACTAATGGAGGATCCGCAAAGTGCTTCTGACATGATTGTGAAAACAGCAACATTGATGCGCTATAATGCGAATTTTGGTCAAACATTAGTGCCACTTGAAGAAGATATACGCTATCTAAATGATTATTTTTCATTACAGAAAATGAGATACGGAAAAAGACTTCACTATGAGATCATTGTAAATCCACTATCTATACTAGAAGAAGCGTTTATTCCAAAATTACTCATTCAACCATTAATTGAAAACGCAATCAAACATAATATTCATAAAACCCATTCTTTATTTATTCAAGTAGTGATCAAAACAGACGGAAACGAGCTAACGATTGAGATTCGTGATAACGGAAGGGGTCTTGATGAAAAAAAAGTGGCGGAAATTAAAGCCATTTATCTTGGGGAAAAAGAAGCTTCAGAACAAACTGGTCTTCATACTGTACATCAGCTCATTCAGCTTTTATATGGCGAGGATTATGGTTTAATGATGCGTTCACATGTTGAAGATGGAACGATTATGACACTTACATTGCCACTACAAAAGGGGTGAAACCATGTTGAAAGTCATTATTGTAGAGGATGAACCAATTATTTTAAAAGGACTACTTTACCGAATTGATTGGCTTAAAACGAACTGTATTGTTATTGGAACGGCAGAAAGCGGTATTGAGGGTTGTCAGCTTATTCTCGATAAAAAGCCAGATATTGTGATTACAGATATTCGAATGCCCTTTAAAGATGGTTTGGAAATGTTGCAAGAAACAAAAGATACCTGTCAATATGAAGCCATCATCCTTTCAGGTTATGGAGAATTTCAATACGCACAACAAGCTATTCGGCTAGGTGTGCATAATTACTTATTAAAACCAGTTGATTTAAAAGATTTTGAAGCAACACTTCAAGAGTTAGCAACAAGTGTGCAAGAAAAAAGATCGACAAGTCAATCGAATAGTTATCGTCATGTTCTTGATTTAAAAGTAGAATGGACAGAAGGTTCTAGCTATGCTGCAGATGCTATTCGATACATTGAAAAGCATTATGATCAAAAAATAAGCTTAGCGATGGCTAGTAAAGCAATTGGCCTTTCCACTGTAAGCGTGAACACAAAGTTAAAAGAGCGAACAGGCTATAGTTTTAATGAATTGTTAACTCGTTATCGGTTAACAAAAGCCATTCAAAAACTACAGCACGAAAATAGTCTTGTCTATGAAGTAGCTGAACAAACGGGATTTAGTGATTACAAGTATTTCAGTTCTGTCTTTAAAAAATATATTGGCACCTCACCAAAGCAATTCCTCCAAAAGGGTATGTGATAAACGATTATGCTCAATCTGTTTAAATGAAAGACCTACGTGGAATAAACCAGTAGATGGATATAAAGGAGGAAAAAACAAGATGAAGCAACAACAGATTCAACTGCGTAAACGCCCTGACGGATGGCCTAATGAAGATACCTTTTCTTATGAAGAGGTGGACGTTCAAGAGCCTTCAACTGATGAAGTGACGTTGAAAACCCGCTATCTTTCGGTAGATCCATATATGCGAGGAAGAATGAACGATACAAAATCGTACGTAGAACCGTTTCAAATAGGAAAACCTTTGAACGGTGGGATTGTGGCTGAAGTTACGAAAACCAAATCAGAAAAGTTGAAAGTTGGCGACATTGTATCGGGAGCACTAAATTGGCAGGAGTATAATACGGTTTCTGCAGAGACTGTTCGTAAACTTGATTTACATGGAGCACCGATGTCAACAGCACTTGGGGTGTTAGGAATGCCGGGACTCACAGCGTACTTTGGTATGTATCATATCGGGGAACCAAAAGAAGGTGAAACTGTTGTTGTATCAGGCGCGGCTGGAGCCGTTGGTTCGGTTGCAGGCCAATTAGCTAAACGAAAAGGCGCATATGTTGTTGGCATTGTCGGTTCAAAGGAAAAAGCAGACTACATTCGTTCGATCGGTTTCGATGAGGCGATTAATTACAAAGAGAAGCATGTAGCGCAAGCATTAGAACGTGTATGTCCTAATGGCATTGATGTTTATTTTGAAAATGTTGGTGGCGATATTTCGGATCAAGTTTGGCCTCTTCTGAACCCGTTTGCTAGAGTTCCTGTTTGTGGTGCCATTTCCTCGTATAATCTAGAACAAGGAGAAGAAGATATAGGCAGGCGAGTTCAAGGATACCTTGTAAAAGCTCGTGTGAAAATGCAAGGCTTTCTCGTTGGAGATTTTCAAACTCATTACAAGGAAGCGTACGCCGATTTAGCACGTTTTTTACAAAACGAAGAAATACAATTCGAAGAAACGATTCATGAAGGGTTTGATAAAGTACCAGAAGCTTTTCTAGGATTATTTAAAGGGAAGAATATAGGCAAGCAGCTTGTAAAAGTAGGCGAATAAAAAGGAGCGTTCATACCAAAGGGTGTGAACGCTCTTACCTGTTATTTTATTTTTACAGCGATAATCGCAACAATCAAACCAATTACAGCAAAAAAACCGCCTACAGGGGCATTAAAATCGACTGTGTATACATCAATTGTCAATCCACCTACAACGGAGCCAATCGCCATACCTACATGGGTAGCAGAGTTGTTAATACTTTGTTGGATGTCAGACGTTTTTGGTGCAGAAGCCACGAGATGTCCTTGTATAGCTGGTGTAATTGTCCAGCTTAAAAAGTTCCACAGCATTAAAAGCGGAATGAGTAGTAGCCCGTTGGTTGAAACAAGGGGTACGATAAAGAGAACAAAGGCAAAAAAGGCTAACGCGACAACCATCGTTTGCCGATTGCCAAATCGGTCCGATGCATAGCCCCCAAACCAACTTCCACAAATAGCCGCTATACCAAATAACAAATAAAGAAAGCTTAGGGCATTTCCTGATACATGTAACGTTGACTGTAAGAATGGCGTTAAAAACGCATACAGTGTTAAATGGCCAATAAAAAACAGAATGGAAACAGAATGTACCAATAAAATAGTCGGTTTCCGTAGGGCGCGTAATTGTGTTGAGAGAGGTACATACGGCTTTGGTTTAATAGGATTTAATGTGAACTGGATCAATACCATTAAGATGAAGGTTACAGCTACAATAAAGACAAACGGAGCACGCCAACCCCATTCGTTTCCAAGAAATAGGCCTAATGGTACACCTAAAACTAATGAGGCACTCACACCCATCAATACCGTGCCAATAGCTCTAGAGCGATAAGCTTCTAAACTAATTTGCGATGCAATGGTTAAACATAATGAAACAAGGAGAGCCGCGCCTGACGCCGATAAAATACGTGATATAAGAAGTACGAGTAAACTATTGCTTACGACTGCAATACCATTTGAAAACAAAAATAACACGAGAACAATCATTATTAATTTTTTTCGTTCCATTTTTGCTGTAAGGGATAGCAAAACCGGACCAGCAATTGCAAAGCTAAGAGAAAAAGCAGAAATTAATAAGCCGGCTTGACCTAGTGAAATATTTAAATCAGCTGCAATGAAAGGTAAGATACCCCCAATAATTAATTCAACTAGACCAACAATAAAGGTAAGCGTGGTTAATAGGTAAATTCTTTTGTCCAAAACGGTTCCTCCCCAAATAAAAACAGGACCTCCTGTGAAACGGGAGGCCCTGCATTAAAGCATACATGTGCTAATTCGCTAACATAACGCCCATAGTTATGTCGCCTGAATACGTAAGTACTCATAAGTTAGCATGGCTTTAAGGAAGTGTCAATAAATCAATGTTTATTCTTCTTTGTTTATCTTTTCTGTTTCTGCTGGAGACTGCTTTGTAACATAGGTGCCCGCAATAAGATCATGTATGGAGCGTCGTGACTTCGATAAGCCAACCATAAATGCACTAACAATTAATAAAATGACAGATGAAAAAAGGCCAAGGGTTAGGATGGTGAAATCGAATCCAGATAAAATGAATTCCTCATTCAAATCAATGTCTTGTAAGAATGTTAGCCAGATTCGTGTATCAACAGTAAAAGAAAGGATGGTAACGGTAATAAGTGTAGGTAACACATAGATAAGGCCACCGATAATAGTACGTTTAATCATTGTCCAAATGCCTACGTCTGTACCGTCCATGTGAATGATGCGAATCTTGAACACCCGTTTACCGACTGTATAACCATACCAAAAAACTGGCAGTAGTAGTGCGTACAAAAACTGTGCTAATTCTGTAATACCATCTTGCCAAGCTGCTAGTAAGAATAATCCTAGAAAAAATGCCAATCCATTAAATAAAAGACCATCAAGTAAAATGGCCCCAAATCGTATCCAAAATCCTGCAGGTTTTGTTTCCATAAGATTCCTCCTTTTCCTTTTAGAATATACCATATATTCTCTATTAGGAGATAGCGTACATGAGTGTAAGCTTACACTGTAGAGATAGTTGTGGTACAATTGTTTATTGGAAAAGTAGATAACGCTTACGCATAAAGGATTGATAATAGATGAGTGTTTTAACAGTGAAGAATTTAAGCCATGGTTTCGGTGATCGTGCCATTTTTCAAGATGTTTCGTTTCGGTTATTAAAAGGCGAACACATTGGATTAATCGGTGCAAACGGTGAGGGGAAATCTACGTTTATGAATATTATTACCGGCAAGCTTATGCCGGATGAAGGAAAAGTAGAATGGTCAAAGAAAGTACGAGTTGGCTATTTAGATCAGCATACTGTTCTTGAACGTGGCATGACGATGCGGGATGTGTTAAAAGGTGCGTTTCAGTACTTGTATGACATGGAAACTGAAATGAATCAAATGTATGAGAAAATGGGAGACGTTACACCAGAAGAGTTGGAAAAGCTATTAGACGAGGTTGGTGTCATTCAAGACACGTTAACAAACAATGATTTCTATACCATTGACGCGAAAGTAGAAGAGGTTGCTCGTGGTTTAGGGCTAGATGATGTCGGTTTAGAAAAAGATGTAGAAGATTTAAGTGGTGGACAGCGAACGAAAGTATTACTAGCAAAACTTTTACTTGAAAAACCAGACATTCTTTTACTTGATGAGCCGACGAACTATTTAGACGAACAACATATTGAATGGCTAAGACGATACCTACAAGAATATGAGAATGCGTTTATTCTCATTTCCCATGATATTCCATTCTTGAACAGTGTTATTAATTTAATTTATCATATGGAAAATCAAGAGCTGAATCGTTATGTTGGTGATTATGATCACTTTTTAGAAGTGCATGAAATGAAAAAGCAACAGCTTGAAGCAGCTTATAAACGCCAGCAACAAGAAATGTCTCAGTTGAAAGATTTTGTAGCCCGGAATAAAGCCCGCGTTTCCACACGAAACATGGCTATGTCTAGGCAGAAGAAATTGGATAAAATGGACGTTATTGAACTTGCAAAAGAAAAACCAAAGCCAGAATTTCATTTCAAAGAAGCCCGTTCAACAAGTAAGCTTATTTTTGAGACAAAAGAGCTTGTCATTGGATATGATGAGCCACTATCTAGACCCCTTGATTTACGGATGGAACGTGGGCAAAAAATTGCTTTAGTTGGAGCGAACGGCATCGGCAAAACGACCCTTTTAAAAAGTTTACTTGGCATTCAAAAGCCTATTTCTGGTACAGTCGAACGGGGCGATTATCAAGAGGTTGGTTATTTTGAACAAGAAGCGAAAGCAACGAATAATACATGCATTGAAGAAATTTGGCAAGAGTTCCCTTCTCTCGGACAAGGAGAAGTTCGTTCCGCTCTTGCAAAATGTGGTCTTACTACTAAACACATTGAGAGTAAAATGATCGTCTTAAGTGGAGGAGAAAAAGCAAAAGTACGCTTATGTAAACTGATCAACCGAGAGTCGAATATTTTAGTCCTGGATGAGCCAACGAATCATTTAGATGTAGATGCAAAAGAAGAACTAAAACGCGCATTAAAAGCATATAAAGGTAGCATTATATTGATTTCCCACGAACCAGAATTTTATCAAGATATTGTTACAGAAACATGGAATTGTGAGAGCTGGACGACAAAAGTTGTTTAAGGCATGAAAGAGGCTGGGACCTAACGAAAAGTAGTAGTTGAAAAGACGAATAGTCTAAAAGATGCTGAGTAGCATCGCTACAGGAGAATCCTTCGCTTTCCGGGGACACGGCCTCAGCCTCCTCCGTGGAAAACCGCCACTCCAGAGTCTTCAGACACGTGCTGATCCCCCAGGAGTCTTCGAATTCTCCTTCCGTTCATTTTCATATAAAACAAACGACGAACGTTCCTATTTTCAGGAATGTTCGTCGTTTTGGTCTGTCTACCTACTTTTGTCCCAGCCTTTTTTCTATTTGTTAGAGGAAAAGAGTGTATATATAAATAAAAACACATAATTTAGACTCAAAAACAAATGCTAGGACAAGAAAAGTACGAAGCGGAGGATAACATGGAGCAAGCTGTGTTCTTAGACCGAGATGGTGTCATTAATGAAGTTAAAACGAGCAGAGTAACGTTTGTCAATAAACCAACTGACTTTTACTTACTTGATGGTGTTGGAGAAGCCATTCGATCTTTTAATCAATCAGGTTTCGTTGTGTTCGTCGTGACAAATCAAGGTGGTGTGGGTCTTGGCTATATGACAGAAAAGACACTGCGAACGATTCATGAAAAAATGGTTAATCTTTTAGCTCAACATGATGCAACCGTCAACGAAATTGCGTATTGTATTCATCGACCAAATGAAGGGTGTCATTGCCGTAAGCCTGGATCGCTTATGATAAAGCAATTAAGTGATAGGTACGGAGTAGATCCAACAGCAAGTATTATGGTAGGCGATCGAGAACCTGACATTAAAGCAGGTAAAAAAGCAGGCTGTAAAACGGTTTTAGTAGGGAATCGAACGAAGAATGAGAACTACGGTGCAGATGCTGTTTTTCAGAGTCTGGCTGATGCCGTCCCCTGGATCTTAAAGAAGAAAAGCCTGTAAAACACATGTATTCTTAAGGAGGATGAACATGAAGAATAAGATGTCCTATGGTGATGACTACAAATCACTCCCGTTAACAACAATTGGAAATGGTGTGACGATCCAAGTATGTGAAGATGTTTATCAATACACGAATCAATTTGTGAATATTATCTTTGTTGGTCATCCAAACACAGCTGATTACGTAGTCATTGATGCAGGTGTTCCAGGTGGTGCGAACGAGATTATATCAGCGGCTAACTCATTATATGGGTCAAAAAAACCAAAAGCCATTCTATTAACCCATGGGCATTTTGATCATGTTGGTTCCATTATTGAACTAATTGACCATTGGAAAGTAGATGTGTATGCGCATCCTTTAGAATTGCCATACCTGACTGGAGAAGAACGTTATCCAGAACCAGATCCAAGCGTTGAAGGTGGTCTTTTAGCAAAGATTTCTGCTTTATTCCCTAATGACCCTATTCAAATAAATGAACACGTCTTCCCCTTACCAGAGAATGGAGACGTTCCTTTTTTAAAATCGTTTCAGTGGATTCATACGCCAGGTCATACGCCAGGGCACGTTTCCTTTTTTCGTCATGACGATGGCTGTTTAGTGGTAGGGGATGCGTTTACTACAGTTCGACAAGATCAATTATATGAAACGATTGTTCAAAAACAAGAAGTTAATGGACCGCCTCGCTATTTTACAACTGATTGGAATGAAGCAGAACAATCGATTATAAGTTTACAGAAGCTTGAACCGCTAGTAGTTGTTACTGGTCATGGAGTGCCTGTTTCTGGTGAAGAGCTAACGTCAGGGCTGACTGCATTACGAGCAAATTTTAATGAAGTATATAAACCAGATTACGGAAGATATGTTGAATAAGTAGCAATCAAGTCTCATAGCATTTTTACTTTCAATTTAAGCATTCTTGCCTTATCCTTTTTTTAAGGGAGTGAATGGTTATGAAAGTTGATTTTCAACAAGTTGATGTATTTACAACTAAGCCGTTTAAAGGAAATCCTGTAGCCGTCATACATAATGGAGACGGGCTTTCGACCGAGATTATGCAGGCTATCGCAAATTGGACAAATCTTTCTGAAACCACTTTTGTCTGTAAAGCAGATCATCCACTGGCAGATTATAAACTGCGTATCTTTACCCCTCATAGTGAACTTCCTTTCGCTGGTCACCCAACAATTGGTTCTGTAGCAGCCGTTATGGAGCGGGGGTTAAAGCCAAAACAGGAAGGGCGTATTATTCAAGAATGTCAAAGAGGTCTTGTTACAATTATACAAGAGGATGATAGGTTTTTCTTCGAATTACCTGAACAAAAAGTAGAGCATGTTGATGAAGAAATCGTCGAACACATAGCAGAAGCTATTGGAGTTAGCAATGAATACATTGAAGATCGTTTGATTATAGATGTAGGCCCTGTCTGGTTAACACTAAAAATAAATAGAGACGTTAATATTAAACGTCTTAGACCAGTTATGAATCAATTAATGAAGGCTATACCTTCAGGAATAACAGGTGTAACCATTTTTGGAGACAGTTGTAATGTAGACTCACTGTTTGAAGTTCGATCATTTGCTCCAGGCGAAGGCGTACCGGAAGATCCTGTTTGCGGTAGTGGAAATGGAGCAGTAGCTACTATAGTGCGTAAGATGGCATTGCCTGTAACGGAATTTTCAACCAGCCAAGGTAGTTGTGTAGGTCGTGATGGGAAAGTTGACATTCGCTATCGAGACGGTCACATTTTAATAGGTGGCAGGACTGTCACCTGTATAGAAGGGAAGTTAACAGTATAAACATTGTAAATAAAAAAGCTGGCATAGTAGCCAGCTTTTTTATCAATGATAGTGGTATCCAACATCTCGGTTACCTAAGTCTTGAACAGGGCGGTAGTTAGATGGATAGATCGATTGAAAGCGATCAAGTTGCTCTCTTGAGACTTGTATCGGTTCATCCAATACTGTCCATTTTACCCCTTCATCACATGGAGGCGTTGTTAAAGAACCTTCGTATTGAAAGGAATCTAATTCGCCAGGGATGAAATCGTTAGGATCGAGCACAACGGTTTCCGTAGCTGTACCTTCCTCAGTCGGCATTAAGTCCCACACTTGATCCAATGCTTCATGATGGTCTCCTTCTTCCATTAGCACCCCTAAAACCGCTAAATTATCATGTTTGTCTACATGAACGAGATGTAATTCCATTTCGTAATGCTCATCTTCGAGTGTATGCTCACTCGGTGTGTGAAAATGAAATTGAGCAAGTGTATACGGTACACCAGCTAGGCGTAGGGTGCTTGCCGTCGATCCGTTTACGTCTGCTTGAATAGTGTGGCCATTGTTTTGAACAGAAAATGTGGTTGGTTGATATGTATTGATAAGTGGCCATTTTGCAGAGGACAGGTTGCTATACGATAATGCAATGGGTGATTGTTGCTCACCAATTGAACACATCGCATAAGATTCATCGAGCTCTCCCCAATGTTCTGGTCCTGTCTCCCCTTCATAAGACCAAGAAGCTTGTAAGGCTTGAACGGGACCTTGATACGTTAGCGTGCTGGCTTGAACAGATGAGGGCAAAAGCGTTGTAGCAGCAATACTAGAAAGAGATAAAGAGATTAATAGATTTTTAATTGGAAACGCCTCCTTTTTTGACTTACGCTAAAATTATCCCTTATAAAAACAAATTAATCTACATGGTTTTCCATTTTCCCAACATGAAAATTGTGTTTTTTGTCAAAAAAAATAGAAGCTTTATCGAGTTTTAAGGCTTCTCTAGAATACTTAGGTTCTTTTTTAAATGCATAAGGATATAGAGAATCCTCTAATTTTTCGTTTCAGTCTTTTTTAAGTGCTTCCTGGGATTCTACCTTCATATACTAAAGTTGATACTGAAAAGGGTGATCCGAATGGACAATCAAGAGGAACAAGAGAAACTTAGACTATCAGAGGATTGTTTTTACTTGGAAACGCTTCTTGGCGTCATTTCGTCGACATTGTTTTTTTTAGGTGTAAAATTAGGAAGAGACATTTCAAGGATCAATCAATCAACAGCGCCATTGTCCGAAGAGGATATGGAAGAACTGATTATTTTTTCCGGCGCATCATCAACAGTAGGGGGGCTTCGTCAATATCAGGATATAGAAGATCTACTCGTTTCATTACAAAAAGATTTACATCATGTTGAAAGAGAGATGAACGAAATGAAGCAAAAGATGAATGACTATTACCGTTGAACAAACATTAGAAAATAATTAGATTGAATCGTGCAAAAATTTCGTGGAAGTGGTACGATAAGAGGATCCTTTTGAAGCGAATGGAGCGTGCGAAATGACTCACATTGTTACGTGCCGAAATGTCACATTTAAAAGAGATGGACAGCAGGTACTAAACGATATCAATTGGACCATTAACCAAGGAGAGCATTGGTGTATTCTTGGGTTAAATGGATCTGGCAAAACATCTCTATTGAATTTAATCAACGGCTATGCTTTTCCGACAACAGGAACGATCGCTGTCTTAGGAAATGAATTTGGCAAGACGAACTTACCTAATCTACGAAAAAGGATTGGTTATGTCAGTAGTTCGCTAGACCGTTTCTTACATATAATGCAAAATGAAACAACAGAAGAAATAGTAGCAAGTGGCAAGTACGCCTCATTTGGCTTATATGAACACTTATCTGACCTTGAATGGGAACGTGTTGATGATATTCTTGAAACACTTCGATTGCAACATCTGAAAGGTAAATTTTTTTCTGTTTTATCCCAAGGCGAAAAAAGGCGGGTCTTAATTGGACGAGCATTAATGAATAACCCTGACATTCTTATATTAGATGAACCCTGTACAGGCTTAGATGTATTGACTCGCGAAGAACTCATTAGCGTAATGAATGAAATTAGCGCCAGAGGTAGTCACATCATTTACGTTACGCACCATATTGAAGAAATATCGGACGTCATTACCAATGTATTAATGATTCGTGATGGAGAAGTTGTTGAATCTGGTCGGAAAGACGACGTACTCACGAATGAATCATTGTCTGCTACCTTTAAATTACCAGTAAGTGTAAGGTGGATTCACGGTCGCCCATGGCTCAACATTTCTACGCAAACGAATGAAAACCTCTCAAATCTATGAGAGGTTTTTGGTTGTTTTTCGACGATGATACTGGAGAGTGCAACCGTAAACAATGCAAGACACGAGAATAAGGATCCAAATAAGGTCACGATAAGTATCAAAAGACAGACTAAAAAAACGATGGCTCATTTCAAGGAGAAGCCATCCTATTGGCAATAAAGGGAACGCATAGAAACTTGCTTTTCGGTAGTAGCCAGTTTCGGTTTCTTTCTTTGCTTTAGTTGATTGAGAGAATTGATGCTCCTTGTATCCATAATAAAAAAATGGAAGCAGAAGGAGTGTTCCTATTAGTACAATCATGTCTGTACTCCTTACAATTTTTACCGTTTATCAAAAGGGTATCACGTCAACGGAGGAAAGTAAAAAAGAAAATGGGGAAAGATGATTAAATGTATTGATAATGAGAATCTTTATCAGTATTATGAGAAGAGAGGAGTGATTCCATGCAAAATGAATTAGATCTTTATGATATCACCATTGTTGGTGGAGGACCTGCAGGCCTTTTTGCTGCTTTTTATAGCGGTATGCGCTCAATGAAAACAAAATTAATCGAAGCAAGCCCTTATTTAGGAGGGAAATTAAATAGCTATCCAGATAAGATGATATGGGATGTTGGGGGACAACCGCCAATTAAAGCAAAGCAACTCGCTTGGCAGCTTATAGAGCAAGCAATGACGTTTGATCCAACTATTGTCTTAAATCAACAGATTCAAGATATTAAACGTACAAGAGAAGGATACTATATCATCCAGTCCAGAACAGGTGAGTGTCACCTTACACGTACCATCGTTCTTTCGATCGGATATGGTACAAAAAGTGCAATAAAATTATTGGTTAAAGATGCAGATAAATATGAGAATTCAAACCTTCATTATACTGTAACAGACTTAAAACAATATAAAGGGAAGCGTGTATTAATTTCTGGTGGTGGAGACTCTGCTGTTGATTTTGCGAACGCTTTATACGGTATCGCCCATGATGTAATGGTTGTTCATCGTCGAAATGAATTTAAAGGACATGAGCGAAGTGTAGAAACGTTATTGACGAATCGTATTCGGGTTAAAATGCCGTTTGCTGTTAAAAGACTTGAAGGTGATCAAGCGAGGATTAATGCTGTAGAGATTGATCAAGTAGATGAAAAAGGTGTCTTTTTGAATAGATGTGAGCATGTGAAAGTGGATGCAGTCATTGTCAATCATGGTATGAAAGCAGATATTGGAGGAATTCGAAACTGGGGTCTAAAAACAGATGACAGACATATTCTCGTCAACGATAAACTGGAAACTGGAAAAGAGGGAATCTATGCTGCTGGTGACAGCGCAATGTTTGGCAACAAAATTCATCTTTTGGCAGGTGCATTTACCGATGCGGCTACAGCAGTCAATCATGCAAAGACTTATATAAAACCAGAGTCAGCCATGGACATTTTCATTTCTTCTCATAATCCTGTTTTTGATGAAAAAAATGAATTAATCGAACAGGCTGCAAAATAAAATTGACTTTCGCAAGAAGGTACACTAATATAATTGATATCGATTATCATTTTCAATTATAAAGAGATGTACATAGGAAGAGGAGAACGAATTATATGATTAAGCTTAACCATTCATCTAAACTTTTTTTATTTTCTACAGCAATGATTGCTGCACTAGCAGGTTGTTCAGATAGCTCTAATGACACGTCTTCAGAAGATACAGGTGCTACTGTTGATAGCAGTACGGAAGAACAAATTGTCATTGAACATGCATTTGGAGAGACGACTCTCGACTCAGTACCTGAACGTATTGCCACCGTGCAATGGGGTAACCAAGATGTAGCTTTAGCATTAGGTGTTGTGCCCGTTGGATTCTCTGCTGCCAATTTCGGTGTACAAGATGATAGCGGTTTACTACCATGGACAGCAGAAAAGCTTGAAGAACTAGGTGAAGAAGACCCAAATGTTTATCAAGACACAGATGGGCTAGACTTTGAGGCTATTGCTGATTCACAACCAGATGTGATACTCGCTGCTTACTCAGGTATCACAGAGGAAGATTACAATCTTTTAAGTGAAATCGCACCAGTTGTTGCGTATCCAACTTCTCCTTGGACAACGTCTTGGCGCGATCATGTGTTGATGAATGCAGAAGGCATGGGTTTGAAAGAACAAGGCGAGCAACTGATTGAAGATACAGAACAGCTCATTGATGAAAAATTAGCTGAATACCCAGAAATTGAAGGGAAGACCGTCGCTTGGGTAAACTTCTCTGCAACGGATACGTCTAATTTACATTTATATACACCTGTAGATACACGGGTTGCATTCTTAACAGAAGAATTAAATATGGAATTTCCTCAAGAAATTAAAGATGAGCTACCGAACGAAGAAGACTTTTCATTAAGTTTAAGTGCTGAGAATGCAGATATCCTTAATAATGTTGATGTGATTCTTGGTTATGGAGACGATGAATTATTTGAAGCGTTACAAAAGGATGCTCGTCTTGGTCAAATTCCTGCTATTGAAAGAGGATCAGTGGCATTTATTAATGGTGGCTCTGAATTAGGAGCAGCTGGTACACCGAATCCACTGTCGATTGCTTATACTATTGATGAGTATTTAGAGTTAATTGGAGATGCGCTGAATCAGGCAGAGGAGTAAATCTGGTGAAGGTCGATGTGAAACGCCATCGCTATTCACCTAAGCACGCAACAATGGTTATCGGCTTTTTATTAGCGATGCTACTTGTTAGCGTGCTTTCCTCTGTTGCTTTTGGCTCCCGTGTCATTACATGGAATGAATTACTTTCTGGCTTATTTGACTCTGAATACGACTCTTATAGCGCAAGTGTCGTACGAGAACGAATTCCGCGGACAATTTTTAGTTTACTTTGTGGAGCCGCTCTCGGCGTATCAGGTGCACTTATGCAGGCTGTGACACGAAATCCAATTGCTGACCCTAGCATTTTAGGTGTTAATACGGGGGCAGCCCTATTTGTTGTAGCAGGGTTAGCCTTTTTTAATATCAGTACAACAAATCAATATATATTGTTTGCCATTGTAGGAGCAATGCTCACAGCCGTATTTGTTTATGGAATTGGTTCCATGGGACGGGCAGGAGCCACGCCTCTAAAACTTGTATTGGCAGGAGTGGCTACAAGTGCCGCACTTTCGTCTATCGTAAGTGCCATTATGCTGAATCGCACTTATGTGATGGATCAATTTCGTTTTTGGCAGGTGGGGAGTGTCGGATCGGGAAGCTGGGAATCGATTTCTACATTCTTACCTTTTCTTGTTATCGGACTTCTCATAGGAATCTTCTCCGCGTCTGCATTAAATGCGCTAGCGCTAGGTGATGAAGTTGCAACCGGTCAAGGCGTTCGTACAGGATTACTGCGTATAACGGCTGCATTTGCTGGTGTTATTTTATGTGGAGCTACTACAGCTTTAGCTGGCCCAATTGGGTTCATCGGGTTGTTGTCTGCACATCTTATTCGTCTATTACTTGGCGCTGATTTACGCTATATTATTCCGTTATCTGCCATTGCAGGCGCGGTTATTCTAACCATTTCCGACGTAGCAGGACGTTTAATTGGTAGCCCTGGTGAGCTTGAAGCCGGTGTCATTACTGCTTTTATAGGTGCACCTATTTTAATTCTATTTGCGATGCGCATGAAAGTACGTTCATTATGATGAATTATACACATAACAACCAATCAATGAAAAACATACAATTAGGTCGTAAGAAGAGACAATGGCGCTGGTGGTCGGTTACTATCACTTTATTTATTTCTAGTATTCTACTTTGCGGTGCTATGCTAATGCTAGGAAATACGATCTACCCTGCAAAGGACGTTTTGCGCGCTTTGTTAGGAGAACAACTCGGGAGTATAAACTTTGCCGTTAATACAATTCGATTTCCTCGAATGCTTGCTGGTTTATTTGCTGGTTTTGCTTTCGGTATTGCCGGAAACACTTTTCAAACGATGTTACGGAATCCTTTAGCCAATCCAGATGTACTTGGGATTACCGCAGGTTCTAGTGCCGCTGCATTATTTTGTATTCTAGTACTACAAACGAGTAATAGCATCGTTTCGATTGTAGCGATTCTTGCTGGTCTCGCAACCGTTGTGTTAATTTATGGTTTATCAAAAGGAAGAACGTTTTCAGTCGGACGCCTTATTCTTGTTGGAATTGGCGTACAAGCAATGCTAAGTGCGGTCATTTCCTATTTATTAATGAGAGGGGCGCAAGAAGATCTGCCTTCCGCAATGCGTTGGTTAAGTGGGAGTTTAAATGGTGCACAATTAGACGCTGTCTATCCACTCATGTTAACTGTTATCATCTGTTCACCCATTGTTATGTTCTTAAGTAAGCACTTGAGCATTTTGGAATTAGGAGAGCAGTCTGCCACATCCCTCGGACTAAATACTGATCGTACCCGCATGCTGCTTATTTTTGCATCCGTATGCATGATTGCGCTCGCTACAGCAACGACAGGACCGATTGCATTTGTAGCATTCTTGGCTGGTCCAATTGCGAAACGCTTAGTTGGTTCTGGTCTTTCAACCGTTCTACCTGCAGGGCTTGTAGGGGTAAACTTAGTTTTAGCTGCTGACTTAGTTGGCCAATTTGCGTTTGAAATTCGCTTTCCCGTTGGAGTGATTACGGGTATGCTGGGAGCACCATTCCTGCTTTATTTACTTATACGTATGAACCGGAAGGGAAGTTTATAATGAAAGGAACTCACCAGTTTGAAACAAAAGACATTGTAGCAGGCTATGATGGGACAACCATTTTAAATGATGTCAGTTTAGTGGTACCAAACAACAAAATAAACGTTATTATTGGAGCGAACGCTTGCGGCAAATCGACCCTATTAAAAACGATGGCACGTTTATTAAAGCCGGATAAAGGTTCCATTACCCTTGATGGCAAAAAAATTCATGACATTCCCCCTAAAAAGTTGGCAAAAGTACTCGGTCTTTTACCGCAATCACCTATTGTTCCAGAGGGAATTACAGTAGCCGATCTTGTTGGTCGAGGAAGATTCCCTCATCAATCTATCTTTAAAGGCTGGTCAAAAAAAGACTATGAAGCGGTCACGGAAGCAATGGATATGATGAAGATTACAGAGCTCGCTAATCGTAATATCGATGAATTGTCTGGTGGACAAAGGCAACGTGTCTGGATTGCAATGGCGTTAACGCAACAAACCGACATTTTGTTTCTTGACGAGCCGACTACATTTTTGGATATTACGTACCAAGTGGAAATTCTTGATTTGTTAACAGACTTGAACCGTAAGCATGGAACGACGATTGTCATGGTTTTACATGATATTAATCTTACTGCTCGTTATGCAGATTATATCTTTGCCTTAAAAGAAGGCCGTCTTATTGCAGAGGGTTTACCAGGGGAAGTCATTACGAGTGAACTCATTCAAAAAATCTTTGAATTAAATTGCGATGTAATTGTAGATCCTGTTTCACATACGCCTCTTGTTGTGCCGAAAGGTCGTTACCATATAAATGTCTAAACGAACCATGCTGTTGTCAGCATGGTTTCTTGCTATGTATGACTATTAAATTCACATCACAATTTCTATAACCAACCCTAGTCATACCATTTCAAAATAGAAAAAAGTAAAAGAACATCAGAAGTGAAATTGTTCTTGCTGAAAAGACATGTTTTTGTTACGATTAGAAAATGTTTTTAAATAAATAGGATCTTCATTGGAAAAACTGAAAGAATTGGAAGACACACTACCGAATCAATTGTCAGAACAAGCTGACAGAAAAATAAATGTTTGTTTCAAGTGGACACATTTGTTTTGCTATCTAGTGGTGTTTTTACAAGGATCTAGAAAAAAGGAGCAAGTTTACAACATGTCAACAAGGCAACAACAATGGTCCTCGAAGTTAGGCTTTTTATACGCAACTGCCGGAAGTGCAATTGGGCTCGGTGCAATATGGAAGTTTCCTTATATTGCAGGAACAAGTGGCGGAGGCGCTTTTTTCGTGCTTTTTTTAGTGTTCACTCTTTTAATCGGTGTGCCTTTGCTAATTGGTGAATACGTGCTGGGAAGACATTCTCAGGCGGATGCTGTTACGACGTTTAAAAAACTTGCACCTACATCAACCTTTCGTTTTACTGGATGGCTAGGTGTGGTGACTTGTTTCCTCATTTTGTCTTTTTACAGCGTTATTGGTGGATGGTCGATTCTTTATTTAGGATCATCTCTTTCTGGACAATTGCATTCGTTAGATGCGGACGGATACGCCCAACGTTTTGGTGAATTAATAGCAAGTCCATACCTAGCGATAGGTGCGCAAGCGATTTTTCTTGCTCTAGCTGCTGGTATTGTTTCAAAGGGTGTGCAAAAAGGGATTGAAAAAGCGAGTAAGTGGATGATACCGATTTTATTTATTCTCTTGCTTATTTTAGCTGGTTACTCATTAACGTTAGAGGGGGCACAAGAAGGGTTAAGGTTTTTGTTTTCACCGGATTGGACTACTGTATCAAATGACGTTGTTCTGTTTGCATTAGGACAGTCTTTCTTTGCTTTATCTCTTGGTGTGTCCATCATGATTACGTTAAGTTCCTATGCATCAAAGCAACAAGACCTACCTTTGTCCGCAATGACCCTTGGAGGTATGAATATACTTGTTGCGATGCTCGCTGGTGTGATGATCTTTCCAGGCGTGTTTACGTTTCAATTGGAACCTACTGAAGGACCAACCCTTATTTTCGCAGCAGTACCAACCATCTTCTCACAAATACCGTATGGGCAAGTGCTTGTCGTGTTATTTTTTATTTTATTTTTCTTCGCCGCTTTAAGTACAGCCTTTTCGCTGTTGGAAATAGTCATTGCGGCATTTATAAAAAAAGAGGCAAGTAAAAGGCGTCAAGTTAGCTGGATCGTTGCTTTGCTCGTCCTAATAATGGGGATTCCTTCCACCTTGTCGTTTGGCTTAATGAGCGAGTTTTATCTTTTCGGAATGCCGTTTTTTGATCTTATTGATTACACTGTGTCCAATATTCTTATGCCAATTGGCGCACTGTTCATTAGCGTATTTTTATTAGTGAAAGTACCGAAATCGGTCTTGAAGAAAGAATTCCGACAAGGTAGTATGTTTGGACGGAAACTCTTTGTTGTTTGGTATAGTATGATGGTTTTGGTAGTACCAGTTGCCATTACAGTTGTGTTAATAGATCAATTGTTTGGTCTGAATGTACTATCTATTTTAGGTGTTATATTTTAAAGAAAAAAATTCAGCTGTATTAGCTGAATTTTTTTTTAGGAAGGTTTAATTTCACGTTTATGAAAGACGAATAAAGCAATACCGATAAAGAGTAACCAATAACAAAACAGTACAATAGAAGAGAAGAGAGGACTAATTAAGTCAGATAGCGGCATGCCATCGGTTACGTATTGACTTAAATCATTGACAAAAGGCAAGAAGATTGCCCAATCGTAAAAATCTAACAAAATAATGTTTGCCAATAGACCTAAAAATTGACCGGCAATGCTAATAGCGATGGCCATAATATCGCTCGAAAACATAGCTGAAATAGCAAAAGCCAACGTGGCAAGTAAAATGGTCATCGGCATGTTAGAAAGAAATACGAAAATAGATTGAAGCCAATATGCTCGCTCCCGCACTTCTCCATCCACCACATAGAGATGAACGATCTGCTCATCAAAGCCGAAAAACAACGCGCCTATGATAAAAGAAGAAATCCATAGAACAGCAAGAAAGGTAAACGCGTAAATGAGAACTGCTACATATTTTGATAATAGTACTTTTATACGGGACGGTGGACGCACAAGCAATAGTTTGATGGTGCCTTGTTTAAATTCTGAAGAAACAATGGTTGCGGCAATGGCAATAATAAATAAACTAACAAGCATGATAACGCCATTGTTATCCATAATGAACATCCATACATTATCAGAAACAGCGTAAGTTGGAGGAACATCCTGTTCAAGACGATAGTTTGCAAGTAATAGCTGTTCTTCAGCAAAAGGCTCTTCTTCTTTAAACTCTTCATAATAAGTGATATCCGATTGAACGGATTCCCGCCAGTCTGAATCGAAATGAAGATAGGTAGCGGCATTATGCATCAGAATAGCAGTTAGTAAGGTAAGAGCTATAATAAAGATCAGCATAATCCACGTACTTATGCGTGCATTTTGCTTCATAAGTTCATTTTGAATTAGTCCAATCATAGGTTCACACCTTCTTTATTTGTTAAATGAAGAAAGCGATCTTCTAGGCTTTTTTTCGACTGAATTACTTCTTTTACATCAACAGTACTACTTAACTGTCGAATGAATAGAGAAATTTGATGATTATCGAGTAAAAGGCAGACCTTGTTTTCTTTAATGACTGCTTGAGGGTCGAAGTTTCTAGCTATGGCTAACGCAGAATTGAGTTGATCTTCTTGAACGAGCACGTCATAAGCAAATTGTTTTTCTTCTTCAGTACTAACAAGAATTTCTTCATGAACCATTTTTCCTTCTTGTATAATCGCAAAGCGATCGCACATTAACTCCATTTCACTCATTAAATGGCTGGAAACGAGAACAGCTAAGCCTTCTTCTTTTGCTAACTTACGCAAGTAGGTGCGTATTAAGCGAATCCCTTCTGGATCAAGACCATTCGTAGGTTCGTCTAGAATGAGTAATTTAGGGCGATGTATAAGTGCTTGTGCGATACCTAAGCGTTGTTTCATTCCTAGCGAGAATGTTTTTACTTTTTTATCAATAACGTTAGTTAACCCAACAAGTTCAAGCAATTCATTGATGCGATCATAGTCAATGGCCCCGTTCATTCTGGCAAAGTGGATCATGTTTTTTCGAGCAGTTAAATGATTGTACATCTCTGGATTTTCAATAATAACACCTACATGTTTTATGGCTTCACTATAAGAGGATCGGATACTATAACCAGATATAAATAAATCACCTTGGGTTAAATCGGATAGACCTACCATCATTCGAATCGTTGTTGTTTTGCCAGCCCCGTTAGGCCCTAAAAAGCCAAATACTTCTCCAGCGTTAACGGAAAAGCTAACATCTTGAACAAGTTGTTTGCCCCGAATCGTCTTGCTTACACCTTGAAGTTCAAGTATTGAGTTCACTATCTTACCTGCCTTTCGACTTCATTCAGAGGAACATATATATTTATGTTCATTGTACTATGAACAAATTTGTAAAACTGTATTTAGTGAATTATTTTAGAAAAACTTTAGAAATATAGATGTGCTCTAATGGAACACCTTATTGGGGATAAATGGAAAAAAGTGCCTATCCCGTACTTCCTAAGATGTCTCTAAACGTTCTACTTCAGTTCTTTAATCCATAGTGCTACTTGTAAAATAAGCGAATCGTTAAATGTTTTTGGATTGTAGCCAGTTTTATCAACGATGGCATTTAAGCGATATAAAAGTGTATTTCGATGTAAAAAAAGTGCATCTGCTGTTTTTTGAATGTTTAAATCGTTTTCAAAAAACGTTTTAAGCGTTATTGTATGAGTGTCGTTTAAGTCATGAAGAACGCGATTGGAGAAGCGTTTTCGTAAATCACTGTTCATTTGATGAAGTAATGCTTTGACTTCGAATTGACTAAAAGAAATAAGGGCATTTTCTTTATCCGTCATAGTCAAGGCTAACTCACAGTCCAAATAGGCTTGGTGGAATTGGTTTAATTCCTTGAATGGTAAACTATATGAAAGTGTAAACGTGGTGCGTTGCTTTTGCAAGAATGATTGAAGTGTTTTCATTTGTTTAACCGCATCCTGTTCTTCCATATGGGACACGACGATAAATAAATGATTCAGGCTACTAAATCCGGCAATTGCATGATGGTAACCAAAAAATTGTTCAATCTTATCAATTAATTCTTGTTTTTGAATGGTCAGCTGGTGAAGCTGGATGGTGACTGCCATAAAAGGTGGCAATAGGTTGATTTCGAGCATTTCTAATCCTTTGTGAATGGTTTTATAAGTAGGATTGGGGAGTAATAACTGCTCAATCACCATCTCTTTTGTGCGTTGTTTCCATTCAAGTTGAGAGGTGATAAAGGCTTGCTGGATCATAAGCTCAGTGGTCATTTTAACAAGTTCACCAACTGATTCTAGCTCATCTGGGTCACCAGTTATTCCAATAACACCAATTATGTCTTTATTAAATAGGATCGGTAGATTTATACCAGGTATTGACCCTTCCCACCGGCTTGCTTGCGTAGGGTAGATGGTTAAACTGTTGCCTGTCGTTAATACTTCAACAGCGCCGCCATGTACAGTATGTAGTCGAGAAGCATCTCGTGAAGCGATAATGAAACCGTCTTTATCCATGATATTAATGTTTCTATCTAAGCGTATTGACGTTTCTTGAACAATCGCATTTGCTATTTCTTTTGTTAACATTAGTCTGTCTCCATTTCCCATTAGTCGTTCCTTACAAAAAAATGGTGAAATCTTGCTATTTATTTGTATGGTACAGCTATAGAGTAAAGGGGTCAAGCTACACGTAGTTCGTTCGAAGTGAAGTAGTTCTCATTTATTAAGCAATAAAAGAAGAGCTTACGCTTCTGCATGGATAATCGAGAGCATCTTCCTCAATCTTCGAATCCAAAAAAATAGAGGATGAGTTAATTACTCACAGCCGAGACTTACTTACACAAATGCAAGAGCTTTAGAATAGACTAGTTCGATTAAAACTTAGAAATACGGCTACACTAAAAGGGACATACATGTAGAACAACTTAATTTAACGGAGTCAAGAAGTGTTCGTTAAGCATTGCAACATTCGTTTTTAGGAGGTGAGCTCTCGTCTAGAGGGGCTTTCTTGGATATATCTACAGTCATTAACCTTTTAGGTGTAGCGCTATTAATCATTCTTACAGCTTTTTTTGTAGCATCAGAATTTGCGATTGTAAAAGTAAGAAGTACTCAGTTAGAGCCTCATATTGAAGGTGGAAGTAAGCGTGCTCTTGCCGCAAAGAAAGTTACGAGTAATTTAGATGAATATTTATCTGCCTGTCAATTAGGGATAACCATTACAGCTCTTGGAATCGGACGCTTAGCAGAACCAACCTTCGAAAGGATGCTTCATCCGATTATCGGAGAATTGTCGACGAATGAAGCGTTCGTTACAACGTTATCAATCTTTGTTTCCTTTGCATTTGCTACATTTCTTCACGTTGTAATTGGTGAGCTAGCGCCAAAAACCATTGCTATTCAAAAAGCTGAGCAAGTGACACTTTTTATCGGCCAACCACTCGTTTGGTTTTATCGATTGCTATATCCATTTATTTGGGTACTGAACGGGTCAGCTCGATTACTTATCAAAGTATTAGGATTTAAGCCGATGGGTGAACATGAAGTACATCACTCAGAAGAAGAGCTTCGCCTCATTCTTTCAGATAGTTTAAAAAGTGGTGAGATTAATCAATCGGAATTTAACTATGTCAGTAAGGTGTTCGAGTTTGATGAACGAATAGCAAAAGAAATTATGGTACCACGCACAGAAATGGTGACGATCTCTCTTGATTATACCGATGAAGACATTCTGTCGTTAATAAAAAACCATAGCTTCACACGATATCCAGTTATAAGCGAAGACAAGGATTCAATTGTAGGTGTACTGAACGTGCGTGATTTTCTATCGTCTCTTCTTTCAAAAGAAGAAAAAAATCAGCTTGGAGAGATTGTTTATCCGGTTATTACGGTATTTGAAACGGTGCGTATCCGCGATATCTTAATTGAAATGCAACAAAAACATATTCATATGGCTATTTTATTCGATGAATATGGTGGTACAGCAGGTCTAGTGACCCTCGAAGACATTCTTGAAGAGATTGTTGGTGACATTCGGGATGAATATGATGTAGATGAGCCAAACGTCATTGAAGAAATAGAACCAAACCATTACCGAATTCAAGGTCAAACGCCAATCCACGATGTGAACCAAGAGCTTGCACTCGATTTAGAGTCAAATGACGCAGAAACAATCGCAGGCTGGTTGTATGAACAACAGTACGATTTAGCAGAAGGAGACGAAATTCCCTACAACGGCTATACATTTATTATTCGGCATTTGAATGGCAATCAGCTTCACGAGGTGGATATTTTAAAGACATAGCACTGGCAGATCGTATAAAATAATGCGACGCTATCCACGTAGTATATGAACAGAGCAAGTAGAGTGCGCTAGAAATAGAATGCGATATTATTTTTAGCGGTGAATTCGATTGGATACCAAACGAAGGGACGGAAGGGTATAGACGTTAAAAAGTTTCCTTAGTGCAATAGTTTTGTTTACAGGAAATATTAAGTCGTGTATACTGAATGTATTCTCCCTTCAAGAGATAAACTGACAAAACAAGCCGCTGACACCAGAAGTGTTGACGGCTTGTTTTATTTTATGATGTAGATAAGCAATCACAAAAATAAACGTTCATGTAAACAACATGAACGTTTATAATTTCACTTACCATATTAAATGATGAAAAATCAAACAAATAACGAAACAACTTTTCCTTTGTTCACATCAATTAAACCAAAGTCCGTTATTTTTAGCGCTGGACTAACAGGAAGAGAGAGGGTGGACACCGACATGATTGGATTGTAATGTTTATAACCTAAAGCCTTCATAGCTTCTACAAGTTGTTTTACATTTCGTCCAACTTCTTCAAGAGGGGCTTCAGACAAAATGCCACCAACTGGAAGGGGGAGAAACGCTTTTACATCATTATTATGGGTAACGCAAAAGCCACCTTGTGCTTCAATAACCATGTTAGCTGCTTTCACCATATCTGCTACGTTTGTTCCAATGACAAGTAAGTTATGGTTATCATGAGAATAGGTTGTCGCAATGGCACCTTCTTGAATAATATCACCAGCGATAAGACCATGAGCCCGATTACCTGTTTTTTTGTGGCGTTCAAATGTTGCAATCAGACGACAATCTGATCTTTCCCACTCAAGCATACCGTCTTGAACAGAAAGTGGGACATGAGTTTCTTTGGTGAATGTGGAGCCATCCTTTACATTCATAACTCGAACTAGTTGTTCTCCTGACGTGTTTTCCGCTTTAATGATAAAATCTTCAGCAGTTAAATGAGGCAAATGAACACTCTTATAGAAATGTGCTGGGAATTGATCAGGACGGACTTTTTGATTTTCTTTTAAGAGAGCATCAAACACACAAACACCATTTTTATAGACAGCTGAGAAGGAAAAGTAGCTGTTTTCGTCAATGATGGCAAAGTCAGCGATTTTTCCAACCGCAATGGCGCCACGATCAATCATATTCATTCGCTTTGCTGGCGTGGCAGTACAAGCATATATCACATCTTCATAGCGCATACCTGCTTTTACTGCTTTTTCCGCTAGGATATTTAGATGGCCTTTTTCAAACAAGACATCTGTCATAATATCATCGGTAACAAAACAAAAATGTTCACTTATATCGTGAGTCTTTACATAGTCAAGCACGTCATCGGTCATGGATTTTTCTTGTATTTGAACGAACATACCAGCTTCTATTCGTGCTTGCATTCCATCAACCGTTTGATGAGTATGGTCGGAGCCAATGCCTGAAAGTAAAATTTGATCAAGATCAAGACCGGTCAATTTCGGAACGTGGCCTTCAATTGGCAAGGATGGATAGTGTTTACGAAAGTGGTTTAGCACTTGGTTTGTTTTTGAATCTTGGTCATGAAGGACATCGACAAAATTCATTATTTCACCGAGGCACTGAATTTGCTCTGTAGCCATTAATTCATCCATTTCTTTAATGCCAATTTCTCCGCCTGTTGTTTCGAGTGATGTAGCAGGAACAGAGCTTGGAATGGCATATAACATATCGACTGTGCAATAATCACTCGCTTGGATCATTGCTCGGACACCTTCGATACCGAAAACATTCGCCATTTCATGAGGTTCGGGAACGATTGTTGTTACACCGTTTTGTAGTAAAGCGTATGAAAAGGTTTCTGGTGTAACCATAGAACTTTCAATATGAAGATGAATATCAATTAATCCGGGTATAATAGATCTTTTCTTTGCATCGATTATCGTTTTGGCAGTAACCTTCTTTAGCTCATCTTTTGAACCAATAGCAACGAACCGTCCTCCATCAATCGCAAAATCAACTTCACGAAATTGCTTCGTATAAGTATTGTAAACCTTGGCATTCGTGACAATGGTTTCAATGTGCATATTCTTTCACCGCTTCCTTATTCAACTACGACAATTTTGTTTTCTGGAAAATAGAGTGTAACGTTTCTTCCAATCTCAAGTGGCTGTCCAATTTCGGCATTCACTGTAAATGTGCCGAGTGCTGTCTCAACAGTACATTGGTAACTTCTTCCTAAAAACGTACAAACCTTAATACTACCAGGGACATAGTTGACTTGCTCAGGTGGAGCCGGTTCAAGCAGTAATTCAAGGTCATCTGGACGTATTGCACCTGTCATACCAGCTTCGCTATGTTCATGTTTTGTTACATGAAATGAATGACTCCCAGCAGTTAAGAGAAGCTTGCTACCTAGATCTGAACGATTAGAAAAGTGAATGAAATTCTTAAAACCAATAAATTCAGCAACAAACTGGGTTTTGGGAAAACGATAAATATGAGCTGGTGTATGCAATTGTTCAATAACGCCGTTGTTCATAATGGCAACTTGATCGGATATCGAAAAACATTCTTCTTGATCATGAGACACGTAAACGGTTGTGATTCCTAATTCTTGTTGTATTCGTCTAATTTCAACACGCATGCTTTCTCGTAAATTCGCATCTAAATTACTGAGTGGTTCATCAAATAATAACAAATCAGGCTCAATAACGAGGGCGCGAGCGATTGCAACACGTTGTCTTTGACCACCAGATAATTCTTTAGGAAAACGGTATTCAAAACCGATTAAGTTAACAACTTCAAGAACTTGTTTCACACGCTTTTCGATCTCTTGTTTTGATTGTTTGCGTAATTTTAACCCAAAGGCGATGTTATCAAAAACGGATAGGTGGGGAAATAGTGCGTAATTTTGAAAGACGAATCCAAAATTACGTTTGGAGACAGGTACTTTTGTATAATCTTGATCTTTAAAAGTAAATCTACCTGAATTTGCTTCAATAAAACCTGCAATAAGACGCAGTGTCGTTGTTTTACCGCAACCACTTGGACCTAGCAACGAAATGAGCTGGCCTTTTTCAATTGAAAGCTCAAAGTCTTTTAGAATCGGTTGTTTCTGATACGCAACTGTAATTTGATCTAATGATAATAAAGTCATTGTGCATCCTCCATCGTTTAAACTTAGCGTTTTGTAAAGTGAGACAATCCAACTAACCGTTCAATTAAAAACATAAAGACAGCAGTAAAGATCATTAACAGCACAGAAATAGCTGCTACCGTTGGATCGAAATAATGTTCAACATAGGTCAGCATTTGGATAGGCAAGGTACTAAGCCCTGGACCTGTTAGAAATACGGAAATATCGACGTTGTTAAACGATTCAAGGAACGCAATTAATACGCCGGCTATAATACCTGATTTGATGTTAGGAATAATGACACGAAAAAAAGCGCCTATTCGACTTGAGCCCAAATTCATTGCAGCTTCCTCAATCGAAAAATCAAAATTTGCCATGCTGGAGGCAATAACCCGAATAATAAAGGGAAGCATTAAAATGGTATGTCCAATAAAGAGAGCTGCTTCAAGAGGTAAGCTGTAGCTTACAATTAAGTAACGTAAAAAGGTAAAACCTAAAACCGTTCCCGGTATTAAAATAGGTGAGACAAAAATGGCATTTAATAGTCCTTTACCACGGAAATCAAAACGGCTAAGGGCATAGGCAGCAGGGATACCTAATAGTAACGCGCAAAGGTTGCCAAGAAAGCTAATGAACATGGATAGTTTAAACGTATCCATAAACGCAGACACCGTAAAAATGTTCCGGTACCATTCAAGGGAGAAACCAGTCGGTGGAAATTGCAATACACTAGTTGGTTCAAACGATGCGACAAAAATAATCGCAAGGGGACCAAGCAAGAACAGAAAGATAATAAGAGTAATGAGTCCGAGAGCAAAATGATTCTGTTGATTCATTTTAAGATCCTCCTGGGTTAAGCTTAGTTGCAAGTTTTTGAAAGATCCCTGTAATAAAGAATGTCAGGACAATCATAATGGTCGCAATCATGGCGGCCGTATTCCAGTCATTCAAAGTGATGGCATTTTGATAAAGGAAGGTGGAAATGACACGCTGCTGACCACCAAGAAGTGCTGGTGTTGTATATGCTGTAAAACTACCCACAAACACGAGCGTGCTTCCTATTAATAACCCCGGCATACAAAGAGGGAACATTACTTTTAAAAAGGCTGTTGTTTTAGAGGCGCCTAAACTCTCAGCGGCTCGTATATAATCCGTATCAATGTTTTCCATCACACCAACGAGGGTGACAATCATTAGCGGCAAAAATAAATGAACTAAACCGATTGCAACTGCGACAGGTGTATAAAGAATGGTTAATGGCTCTTGAATCATACCAAGAGACTGTAGAAAATCATTTAGTAGTCCATTTCTGCCTAAAATAATCATCCAGCTAAAAGAGCGTACAATTGGACTAACAAGTAATGGAAAGATTGCGAGCATTAGTAGAAGGGCTTTTTTTGATCCTTTTACTTTAGAAATATAGTAAGCTACTGGGAACGCAAGCACGATACAACAGAACGTCGTTAATAAAGCAACATAAAGTGTCGTCCATAAAATGTCTAAGAAATATGCGTCTGTCAAAAAATTCAAATAGCCTGATACTGAAAAGCTTCCATCCTCAACAAAAGTAGAACTTATTGTAAGAACAAGTGGAACAAGCATAAAAATCGCTAAAAATAATAGTCCTGGAAGAAGCAAAAGATAACGTCCAGATTGTTTCAATATAGCCACCTCTTTGTCAAAACGGTTTAATGTAAATGGTGTTGAATGGTTGTTAAAAAGTACGAAATAAATGCGTCTACATCTACCTTTAATGCTATGTGAACGTTCGGTTTTTCCTGCAGACGATCTTGTAAGTCACAAATCGTCTGACCATCACACAACCGACTTGACGTTTCAATATCTGTATAAAGCAACTGGGTTTCACAAAGATCCGGTCGAATGGCGTACGCGACGGCAAGTGGATCATGAAGTGCACAGGCTGCTACACCATTTCGCTGTTCATATCGTTTGATATAATGCGCAGTAGATGTTTTTACAAAATGTTTCACGTTTGATGTCTGAAGTGAATCGATGTGAGCATTCGTAAGCAATGCCTGTCGTGTAACATCTAGACCGATTTGCGTTAAAGATGGAAAGCCTGCTTGAAGGACAATGCGAGCTGCTTCTGGATCAACATACATGTTGTATTCAGAAGCAGGGGTGATATTGCCATACGTAAACGCTGCTCCACCCATGTACACTACTTTTTGTAAGAGTTGCGGTAGATCAGGACATTTTTTGACTGCTAGCGCTAAGTTTGTTAAAGGGCCAGTCATGACAAAAGTGACTTCTCCAGGATAGCGACGTGCTTGTTCAATCATGAAGTCAGGTGCAAAGCCAGGACTTGGCAAAGTGCTAGGCTCAACATCTTGTAGCGCACCACCAAGCCCATTTTCGCCATGCACAGACTTTTCGAAGTGGGGAGGACGTAAAAGGGGCGTTTCCGCTCCTTTTACAACCGGGCACGAATGTTCAATCAATGCAAGGACGTTTAATGTATTCGTTGTCGCTTGTTGGAGCGAAACGTTACCATTTACTGTTGTAATTCCGAGCAGTTCAGTGTCTTTATCATTTGCAGCGAGTAGGATTCCAAGAGCATCATCAATGCCTGTATCTACATCAAGTAAAAGTTTTTGTTTCATGAAAAAGTCTCCTTAATTCGCAATTTCTCTATTCCAACGATCGATCCACTGAGCCGATTGTTCATTGACAAATTCCATATCAAGTAGTTTTAATTCATTAATAGTGTCTTCTCCATACGTAATACCTTCAGCTTCTTCCGAAGAGAGCTCAACTAGTTTATTAACAGGGGAATCGATTTTTGCTTTTGCTGAAGCTTCTTGCACCTCTTTACTTAAATGCCAATTAATAAATTCTTCTGCAAGTTCTTTATTATTACTTCCTTCAACAACATTTACTGTGTTTAACACTGCATAAGCGCCTTCAGATGGTGTAACAAACTCCGTTCCTGGAACCGCTGCAAGTAAATCTTTTAAATACATTTCCATAAAAGGACCCGCCACAATCTCTCCTTGTGAAAACATATTCACGAAATCTGATGTTCGATCGTATTCTTTCACAACATTTCCTTTAAGTGTATTTAATTGATCAAAAGCCGCATCTTCATTAAACGTTTCTTCTCCAGCAACGATAGAGGCCGCATCTAAAAACATTGGTCCAGTAGTTGCTGTAATATTTGGTAATGTTATATTGTTCGCCAATCCTTCATCCCATAAATCAGACCAACTTGTGATCGGTGATTCCACTTCATCAGGGTTATAGGCAATACCAAATTGTCCGACGGTATACGCTGGACCATATTCTTCACCAAGAGGAGCTTGAGCTAGATCATAAAGATCTTCAATAGCAGGGATTCGGCTACGGTCAATGTTTGCAAAAAGGCCTTCATCAATCCCTTGTTGTGCGTAATAATCAGATAGGTAAATGACATCAATAGTGGCTGTGCCTTGTCGGATGCGATTTAATCGCTCTGCATTGTTTCCAATATCTACAACAATGTTTACATTGTGCTCTTCTTCAAATGGTGCATATACTTCTTCATTAAAGAAATCTTCCGCGAATCCCCACGTCGAAATGACTAAATCTGTAGGTGCCTCGCTTGGGTCAGATCCTGATTGGCCACATCCTACTAAAGCCGTAATAGCCGCCATACCTAAAGTGACAGTGATACTTTTTTTCATCATTTGTTCCTCCAATGGTTTTGTTTTATCAATGAAAAAAGGAAGACACACCTGTAGTAGCGTTATCGCTCAATCTACAGACGCATCTTCCTAGTGTAAACACGCAGAAAAGCAGTCATTCATCTTCGTTTAGATCTCAAACCAGAACATGTCCAATTTGTACATCTAATCCAATATAGGGTGATGAAACAGGATATTCGTTACAGCCCATTGTGTATGAGCATCGTAATCCCGTAAAACCACATCAATAGCTTCCGGGAAATGATTATCAAGCTGTTCGGTAAGTTTTCGCTTATAAAGAAGAGAAAGATGAAAATCAACCTCTAATTTTAAAGAAGGAACTTCACCAGCAAGTGCCATCGAACGGATTGCACGCTTATGTTTTGCTTGAATGGTAACCATTTGATTCGCAACGGTTACTTTTAGAAGCGTCGTACCAACGCCAAACAACTCTCTTGATACATCATTATAAAGCTGAGCAAGAAGTTTCTTTGCATCATTACTAGCTAAATTCATCTCATCACCTTTATATGAAATCTTGTTGTATGGTTATTGTACATAAGATTATCCCGTTATGCAACATGAATGTTCGGTTATGAGTTATTTTTTTTAAATTAAGCTAATGATTCACCTTTTAACACGTAAAAAAGCGAACATTAACGAAAGTGATCTGTGGATATTTTGCTGGAATTTTGTATACATTATAATGTTATTTACTTTGCAGAATCTTTTCTTTATACTGACTAGTAGATTGGTTTTTTACATACACGCACAGCAGTTGAGGGGAGTGAATAATGAAACAGATAATCCGCAAAGCGAGGTTTGTTACCGGTAAACCAAAAGATATAGTAATCGAGAATGGGAAATTTATGGCGATTGTTGATGAGTATGCTGGTGAAGGAGAAGAGGTATCTTTCGAGGAAGATGTGTACATGTCAAGCGGTTGGATAGACCTTCATACCCATGCGTTTCCGGGTTTTCCACCCTATTGTGCAGAGCCTGACGAGATAGGGTATAAAACCGGCGTTACAACTGTAGTGGATGCTGGGACATGTGGATCTGATCAGATCGATTCATTCTATAGACTTGCAACGAAAAACCTGACGAGAATCTTTGCTTTTTTAAACATCTCGAGTGTCGGTTTATCTAGGATGGATGAGTTGAGTGATTTGTCTTTTATTTCAGCACCTGCCATTGAACACGCTTTGGAAAGCTACCCAAGCTTTATTGTTGGACTGAAAGCACGCATGAGCGCCAGTGTAGTTGGGACGAATGATATTCAACCACTTCTGCTGGCAAAAGCGGTTCAACAACAGAAGCCGTTGATGGTACATATCGGTAGTGCTCCCCCAAACATTGATTCAATCCTCAATGAATTGAAGCAAGGAGATATTATCACCCATTGTTATAACGGAAAAGCAAATAACTTATTTAGGGAGGACGGAAAACCGCTCCTCTCTTTGCAAGAAGCAAGGGAGCGAGGAGTAGCGCTTGATGTTGGGCATGGTACAGAAAGTTTCTCTTTCGAAGTGGCAGAACAAGCGTTAAAGGAACATGTACATTTTGACACCATTAGTACAGATATTTACGAACGAAACCAACGGCATGGCCCTGTTTACGATATGGCGAGTACGCTAACAAAGTGCTTAGCGTTAGGCTGTTCTTTGGAAACAGTCATTCAAGCAGTGACAGAAGCTCCTGCGCGCTTAATTGGTCGAACTGATATTGGAACCATAAAAGTTGGTGCAAACGCGGACCTCACGCTATTTAAACTAGAGCACGGCCGTTCCTATTCATGGATTGATTCACACGGCGCTGTACGCCAAACAACCTATCGTATAAAGCCATTAGCCGTTTATATAGGGGGGACATACATTGAACTTTGAACAACGTTTGAAGAAGGCAGTGAATGCAAGTGGTCGAATGACGATTTTAGGTGTGTCTACACTCTCTAACCAAGTAGTTGAAGCGATGAGCTATGGCGGCAAGCATTACTTTGAAATGGCAGACTTATATGAACAATCAGGGAAAATGATTGCCGGTTATTGTCGTACTGAAGATGCGATGATAACAAATTCTGCATCAGCAGCGATAACCCTTGCCATTGCAGGTCTTATTACAAAAGAAAATCGTTATGCGGTTGAGCACCTTCATAAAGTTGCTTCTGAACGAAAGAGTGAAGTCATTTTAATGAAAGGTCATAATGTGGATTATGGTGCACCGATTGAGACAATGATTTCATTAGCCGGTGCGGAAGTAAAAGAAGTGGGTTATGCAAATGGGTGTAGAGCATCTCTTATAGAACAAGCTATAACAGAGCGAACCGTTGCCGTTTTGTTCGTACAATCGCATCACTGTGTTCAGAAAAATATGCCAACAATTAGCGAGGTCCAGCAAGTATGCATTCAGAATCAAATTCCATTTCTTGTCGATGCTGCGGCAGAAGATGGCATTGATCAATTTGCGGATCGTTGCGATCTTGTCGTTTTTAGCGGATCAAAAGCAATTGAAGGGCCATCGTGCGGTATCCTAGCTGGTAAAGAACCTTTTCTTTCATATGCCAAACAACATCGCTCGTTTATTGGGCGAGCAATGAAGGTGGGGAAGGAAACGGTATTCGGATTATTAGCAGCACTAGAAGCATATGGTACAAACACGATGTCAATCGAGATACAACGTGACGTTTTACAAGAGTTACATTCGTTTGATTCTTTACCAGGTGTTAGCGTCCAATTTATTGATGATCCCTCTGGTCGGCCAATAACGAGACTACGATTGTTTATTAATCCAACAAAAGCTAAGTTAAGTGCGTTAGAACTTGTCGATGCTTTAAAAACAGGTCCAATCCCAATTTATACAAGGGATTATCATGCGAATGAAGGTCATATTGATTTGGATCCACGTCCTTTACTGCATGGAGATACAGACATCATTCGAGATCGTATAAATACGCTATTGGGGGAGTAATTATGTCTAATTTTTACCGAGATCGGGTTTGTTTGAATGTATTAGCAAGTGATATAGACAACGCAGAGGCGTGTTATCATGCCGCTAAAGGTTACGTATTGATAGGCGTTTTATCGAAAAACTACTCTTCTGTTAAAGAAGCGGTGCAAGATTTAGTTCGATATGGAGATATCCTTAATAATGCTGTTTCCGTCGGACTAGGTGCTGGCGACCCTCATCAATGGAAAGTTGTTGCCGATATAGTGCGTTCTTTTAAGCCAAAACATGTGAATCAAGTGTTTACAGGCGTGGGCTATACGCGATTGGCTTTAGACAATGAAACAACGATGCTAAACGGATTAGTCTCACCAAGTGGAACGCCTGGTCTGGTTCATGTCTCCACTGGTCCATTAAGTGCACAAGTGACGCCAGCCATAATACCAATCGAGACAGCAATCGCGATGCTTCAAGATATGGGTGCCCAATCGGTTAAATTTTTTCCAATGAACGGTTTAGAGACCATTGAAGAGTATAAAGCTGTGGCGAGAGCTTGTGCAGAAGCATCATTTGCTTTAGAGCCTACTGGCGGGATCGATTTAACAAACGTGGAGGAGCTGATTCGTATAGCTCTTGATGCCGGGGTAAAGAAAGTGATTCCACATGTGTATTCGTCTATTATTGATTCTCAGACTAACCAAACAAATGTGGCGCACGTTGAAACGCTCTTTGAAAAGATGAAACAAGTAGTAGATACGTTTTATGGGAGGACGGTATAGATTGAAAGCGAAAATACTTGCTTTTGGAGAAGTGATGATGCGGTTAGAAGCACCAAATTATCGAACGGTAGCGCAGACAAGAAGCTTGGACTTTGCTTTTTCAGGAACGAGCGTCAATGTATTAAGTGGGTTAAGCCATCTTGGTTACCAAACTGAATTGATGACCACCTTGCCAGATAATAGTCTTGGCTACGCAGCAGCATCATACATTCGTTCACTAGGTGTAGGCACAAGTGCGGTTTCGTTCAATGGTGATTACATTGGAATGTATGTACTTGAGAAAGGCTTTGGTACTAGAATCTCTGAAGTGACGTACAGCAATCGTTCAGAAAGCGCTTTTTGTCAATCACTAGAGTCTCACTATTCCATTGAGTACTTACGCTCAGGGACACATATTCATTTTTGTGGCATTAGTCTCGCGATAAATGAACAAATTCGGGAGGTAACGCTACATGTCGCAGAAAAAGCGAAGGCTCTTGGCTTAACATTGTCCTTCGATTGTAACTTTCGCCCGAAGCTATGGAAAGGCGGTTACGAGGAAGCACGGCCAGTGTATGAACGAATGCTAGCATTAGCAGATTACGTCTCAATGACTGAAAAGGATGCGATGTCCATACTTGGCATGGAGACAGGTGCCACTCAGCGAAAAGATCAAGTGGAAGCTTTATTACCAAAAGTAGCACAAACCTATTCGATAGCTGCTATTGCCGGTACACTTCGTGAAACAAATGCTTCTGCTCCTACGATACAAGGTTTTCTAGTTCAAGAGGGGCAGGTAGACTTTTCAACAGAACACTCCGTTGCCATACTGGATCGTATAGGCAGTGGGGATGGATTTTTTAGTGGTTTTTTAGCTGCTATGTACGAGGGGAAATCTTCCAAGGACATAATCGAATGGGCAACTGCTGCTGGTGTGCTTGCACATACAACGTACGGAGATTCCCCGATTACAACACGATCTGCAATAGAGAAATGTCGACAGAATCAACAGGTTGACGTAGAAAGGTAGTGACCATGAAGCTAGTTAAGAAAAAAGGACCATTGTATGCACAAGTAAAAGAGATTTTAAAAGAACGCATTCAAGATGGTATCTATCCAGTACGAACTTTAATGCCGTCAGAGTCTTTTTTAGAGGAAGAATTTCAAGTAAGTAAAATTACTGTTCGAAAAGCTATGGAGCAACTTGCACAAGAAGGATATGTACAGAAGCAAAGTGGGGTTGGTACCACGGTTCTTGATAATCGAGCATTTATAAAACTTTCGACTGGTCAGCCTTTTTCTGCTTATTTGAAACAAGAAGGAAAACAAATCAAAAAAGACGTTATCGGAATTACCGTTGTTGAGCCACCATTGGAATTGGCGCACATGAAAGGGCAGTTTCGCCGTATTCAACGGCTTTACTATTTGGATAACAAACCATATATTGTGTTTGTTCACTACATTCCCGTTTCTTTTACACTCCCAGATGTAGCTGCTGAATACGAAGGATCTTTATATACCTTGTTAAGAGGAGTAGGGGTTTCATTTAATCGGTTCCAAGACACATTTGGGGTTGGGATAGCAAGTGAAGACGTTTACAGCTCTTTAGGTATAAACGAGACACCTTTACTGAAAAGGACTCGCCATACCTATGACTTAGACGAGCAACTCGTAGAATATTCTATTGCTTATTATCATACTGAAATGCAAGAGTACGTAATGGATCTTCATCTATAAAAGCATCTTTCTTACATTACCATCATAAAAAACTGCGCTCATTACCAAATTGTAGATTGGGAGCAGTTTTCTGTTTAACTGGCTTTTTGTTGTTTTTCTTGCTATCGAATTTCTCTAAATTTTTTTGTTACACTAACGATGACACCTGATAAGAGAAGGAGTCCAATTAAGTTCAGAATCGCTATTAAATCATTGAAGATATTAGCAATATTTCAGACAATGTCTGATTTTGTACCGGCTCCAACATAAAACTACGAATAACGCTTTATGAACATTTTAAGCAGTAAATCTAAGTCTACTAGTATCGCATCACAAGTAAGCAGAGCTAACCTTTGAAAATAAAACCTTGACGAAATGAGTCGTATTTTGTAATAATAAAGCTAATTTAATGATGGTACCTTTAAACCAGTCCAGAGAGGCTGACAAGGACAGCGGATGTGCGTTCCCATTATGGGGACGTATAAGTTCGTCGAAGCGTTTTAAGCATAGGCGCTTTCACGACCAAAAAGGCTAATTGTCAGTTACGTGACAATTAGCCTTTTTTTCTGCTTTGGTATCAGAAAACTTGGAGGTTAGAACAATGGAAAAGCAAGATCAAGAGTTTTCATGGCAAGAGGTTCCAAAGACAGAGCGAAAGCATTTTCTTAAAACATTGGCTGTCATGCTAGGTTTCACGTTTTTTTCGGCAAGTATGTTGGCAGGCGGACAACTTGGCATCAGCTTGACCTTCTCCCAGTTTATCGTAGTCGTATTAGGTGGAAATTTATTACTTGGATTATATACAGGCGCGCTGGCATACATCGCTGCTAAAACAGGCCTTTCCACCCACTTATTAGCAAAGCATGCATTTGGTGAAAAAGGGTCTTACTTGCCGTCGTTTCTCTTAGCCTTTACCCAAGTAGGGTGGTTTGGTGTTGGCGTTGCCATGTTCGCGGTTCCTGTAGCCCAGGTGTTGAATTGGAACGTCTACGTACTTATTTTTACATTTGGCTTAGCAATGACGGCTTCAGCGATTTTCGGGATAAAAGCACTTGTTGTCTTAGGCTTTGTAGCGGTACCCGCAATTGCAATTCTAGGGGGCTATTCAGTTACACAAGGTGTTCAAGATGCTGGAGGTGTGCAAACATTGTTTGCCTATGAACCTACAGCAACAATGGCCATTTCAGCTGCATTGGCGATTTGTATCGGTTCTTTTATAAGTGGAGGGACGTTAACACCAGACTTTGCTCGCTTTGCTAAAACAGCCAAGCAAGCCGTTAGCGCTACAACGATTGCGTTTTTTCTAGGGAACTCACTTATGTTTTTATTTGGTGCAGTTGGCGCAATGGTCTATGGTCTTGCAGAGGTATCTGAAGTCATGTTTTTACAAGGGTTAATGATTCCAGCCATACTTGTACTAGGTTTAAATATTTGGACGACGAATGATAACGCCTTATATGCATCTGGGTTAGGGTTTGCCCATATAACGAAACTGCCGAAAAAATTCTTTGTTATTTTGAATGGTGTTATTGGAACAGTGTTGGCTATGTGGATGTACAACAATTTCGTTGGCTTTCTCACCATTCTTGGTGTGGCTATTCCATCCATTGGTGCGATTATAATAGCCGATTACTTCTTTATTCATAAGCGACATTACCCAATACTTGCTGAGATGAAAGTGAGAGCTGTTAATTGGATTGCTATTGTTTCTTGGGCAATAGGTGTCACCATTGCCCAGCTAGCTCCTGGCATTATCCCATTAAACGCGTTAATTGGTACAATGATTGTATACATTGTTTGTACAACTGTAATGAACACAGTAAAAAAGAAAAAGGAACTGGTGATGACACATGATTATTCAAAACGCAACATTGCGCAATAGAAGTGGACGCTGGCAAATTGACATTCAAGATGGGAAATTTCATCGAATTACTCAAGAGCCAATCCAAGTAGAAAACAGAGAGGTTCTTGATGTTGCTGGTTCGCTTATCTTACCACCATTTATTGAACCGCACATTCATTTAGACACAACAATGACAGCGGGTGAACCTGCTTGGAATGTTAGCGGAACGTTGTTTGAAGGGATTCAACGTTGGTCAGAGCGAAAGGAGTCTCTCACTCATGAAGATGTGAAAGAGCGTGCCAAAAAAGCATTAAAATGGCAAGTAGCTCAAGGGATTCAATACGTGCGAACTCATGTTGATGTGACGGACCCAAATTTAACAGCACTAAAGGCATTGCTCGAAGTAAAAGAAGAAATGGCCTCTTCTGTCACGCTTCAACTTGTTGCGTTTCCTCAAGAGGGGCTTCTTTCGTTCCCGAATGGGAAGGAATTAGTAGAGGAAGCACTAAAAATGGGAGCAGATGTTGTAGGCGGAATTCCTCATTTTGAATTTACGAGGGAATATGGCGTAGAATCAATGAAACATGCATTTGATTTAGCTGAAAAATATGACCGACTGATTGACATCCATTGTGATGAAATTGATGATGAGCAATCACGCTTTGTAGAAGTTGTGGCTAAAGAAGCGTATGAAAGAGGACTTGGCGAAAAAACAACAGCTAGCCATACAACAGCAATGGGTTCCTACAATGATGCATATACTTCTAAATTATTTCGATTATTAAAGATGGCCAATATTAATTTTGTCTCAAACCCGTTAGTAAATATCCATCTACAAGGTCGGTTTGATACCTATCCTAAGCGAAGAGGATTAACTCGTATAAAAGAATTAAAAGAAGCAGGTTTAACCGTTTGTTTTGGGCATGATGATATTTTTGACCCTTGGTACCCACTTGGAACAGGAAATATGCTACAGGTGCTTCATATGGGTATTCACGCTGGTCAGCTAATGGGCTACGAGGAAATTGTACAATCCATCGACTTTATTACGCACAACAGCGCCAAAACCCTCCACATCCATGATGATTACGGAGTTGTTGAAGGGAATACTGCTAACTTCATTGTTGTTGATGCAGAAAATGAGTATGAAACCATACGAAAACAAGCGACTGTGACGCACTCTTTTAAAGAAGGGAAACAAATAGCTAAAACCACTCCACCTGAGTCATCCCTGTTTATAAACAAAGAAGTGGAGCGCGTTACGTTCAAAAAATAGCCTTTTAAAAACGCAAACAGCTTATCTCCTCGTCATTACAGAGGGAAGCTGTTTGTTTGCGTTTAACCGATACCAGTATGCACTCGCACAGCGATCGTAAATTCTTCGCCAGTCCCCATCAGTAGGAGGGGAGTGCATATATAAAATATTATCAGTGGAACCTCTTACAAAAGGCATATCTGTTAAAATGAGGGAATAGCCCTCTTCACTAACGTTTTTATTCTGGATCGTCGAAGTGGAGATTTCTAGCTGAAACGGGACGTAACTCATAATCTTTTCTGCTAGTGTTTCTTCGTATATTGGACCTTCTCTGGACAAAATAAGAAGTCGTAATGCCGGTTGAAGTTTATCAATATCAACGAAGGTATAGAGCATAAGCAAATAGCGTGTGTGTGCAGTTGGTGATCGTTTGAACCCGTTGTTTTCCGTCTCATCTGCAAGCTGATGAACAATACTACTTAATAAAGGGTGTTGTTTCGTAATGGCATTCGCATAAATCATGTCTTTATAATGAAGAAAATTAGTTGCGTGATGTTCATAATAACAATAAAGCTGTATTAAATGCCCTTTAATATGATTCATATTTTCTTTGTTTAATGCGCTTGGAAACAATGCTCCTAGTTTTTCGGTGAACATAACAGTGAACAACCAAGCTTCGGTCTGTGTTTTTTGATGAATTTCAATGTTTTGCCTAACAATTTCTAGTGGATGATAGTGACTTGGTGAATTAACAATCATCATTAATAAGAAATCTTCTTCTCCTTTTCGGTATTCTTCAGGAATTCCGTTAAGAATTAAATGACACTCACTCATAAGTTTCTCTTTAATATTCGCTGGAAAGGGAATGTCATAACCAGGACTATAAAATCCGTTTTCTATTCGATAGTGTTGAATAGCGAGATGATAAATATAAGCTTCCTTTTGAACAGGTGACAACCGTAGCGAAAGAGTCTCAATAATTTGTTCAACTCGTTTCTCTATCATCGTTTTTTGGAAAGAGAACGGCCACATCAATTTGCCTGTTATTTCGATTAAGAGCGAAAAGTAAAAATGGCGAATTTGTCGTTCATCACCATGAATTTTTAATGAGCGTAAGTCAAACGATAGTTGAAATCGTTCAAGCCATTTTTTAAAGAGTTTAAGCTTCCGAAAAAACGTGGCACGACTAATGTATTGCTCTTCAACAAATGTCTTAGCGGATGTGTTTTTTGAAATGACGCTTAGAAAGAAACAAACCATGTCATCTTGAATGTAGTATTGATGAAGCAGTTGTTTTAAAAAAGCGTCATCCTTTCCCTTTAAATACATGGTTTCGCTATCAACATATTCGATGGTCATATCCGTATGCTTGCGCTCCATTTCATTCTTTAGTTCGTATAAAGCGGCATCAACAGTACGTAGCGAACAATTCAGTTCATGAGGCAGTGTCTTTCTTTGAATGGACTCTTCCGTACTTAACTTGTAAATCAGCTTAACTAACCGGTCTATTCGTTTATCGATTAACATCGCATAGTCCCTCTACCAGCTTGGTCATATTTATTTAAAGAATTCCTTTCCTTCTTCATAGGTTGTTTTTGATATGAGTTTTGCCCTTACCATTAATCGCTCTGTCGTTGGCCTACTCGTATCACATGTGAAGAGTGTGATACTAGGTTCGTCTGTTGGCAAAAGATACTGGGTGTCATACTCTGAAATGATGTTTGTTTCAACAATAGTGTACTGATACATTTCCGTTTTATTTGTAATATAAATATCCATGCTAGGCCTAACGTGAAGAAGTGGACCAAATAGTAATGTTTGTTTTGACAAATGATGTCCAAATAGAACATAGTTACCGCTTCCCATAGGTTGTTGATTTGTTAACGTAGCGGCTCCAGCGAGTAGATGCTCATTGGTTAACCTATCAAGAATTGGCAGGGATAACTGAACATCTGGTATTGATAGCGCACCAGCGATTGGGAGGTCGTTTTGTTGAAATGCTCCTTGCATGACTTGTAAGAAAGTAGGACGCTCAATAGCTGCTGAGTCAATGGCAGAATCCGTATTCACGTGATCGGGTAAAGAATGAGTTGAAAATAGTTGCTGTGCTGATGCAATTCGCTGCTCAATAAAGTAATCTCTAATGAAAGGGGAGCATAGTAACAAAATTCCCATTGCCAGAAGGAGGACAATACTAGTGAGCATAAGAGATGATTTCAACCTTTCGCTCATGTTAGCTTGCCGAAGCACGTTGTTTGTCCATTGCTTCATGTAGTTGTTTTTTATGCTTCTTCCGCTGGTAATAAAGAATAAGCAAGAACGCCATCACAATAAAAGCAATGCCAAGTGCAACATAGAGCCACGTATAGTCAGAGGCTGGTATCGATACATCTGTTTGATTCAGTGCCTGTGCTTGTTCTTCATCAATCGTAAACGGTTCATCCCAATGCCATTCTTCTCCCATTGAAATCGCTGTTAACTCAATCCTATAGTCACCTGCTTCTAGAGGCTGACCTTCAAGAGAAATTGGATAGGAGAAACGTGAATTTGGCGCCATCTGCATTCCGTCTGTTTCGGCTTCAACAACGATCTGGTTCGAATCGTTTTTAATGACTGCTTGAACAGCCAATTGATTCATATACATCGGTTTAGGGTTTTGAATATCCGCCATTATCACATTTCGAGCATTTAATTGATCTGCATATACATCATGGAGAAGCAAATCTGGTATGATTGGATTTTCGGTTTGTTGCAAAACGATCCCAACAACGTAAGCGTACTGATTATTTATTGATAAACCTTGTTCCGCTGATTCTTTATTCTCTTCCTCAACGGTTTCTTGCAACGTAATTCCACCAGCCATTACACCGTCAAACGACTCGTCTGGCATGGCAATCTCTAGAGGTAGTGTATATTCCCCGTTAGCAGGAACAACAATCTCTTCTTCGGTAGTCACCAAATCTTCCATAGGGAATAAAAGTGACTCGTCCCATTCTTGGTCACTAACTCCATACTCAACAACACCATTTACATTTGTTGATGCGGTGCCGATATCAGGTTCAATCACAACATCTGTGTCTGTATCATTACGAAGAAGAATCTCGACGGTTTGTTTGGCGCCTGGATCCAGTTGTAAGTGAAAGTATGTTTTACTTGAATCGATTTGATTATCAGGGATGATCGTCGTAACAGAGAAATTAAACTCTGAGGCTTGTGCCTTAAACGGCATAAAGACCAAACACGTAAAGGTTAACAACACAACAAAGCGTAGTAATTTCATCAAACCTTCCTTTCTTGAAGAGAGGGCATGCACATACTATGCATGCCCAAATCATTATTTACGATCTATGTCTTCATTTCCTGGTGTGTCGGATAATGTCCACGTCAATGTTGTTGAATAGTTTTTCGCATACTTTGTTGTCGCACCAGGCACTTCTAAAGAGACGCTAGAATCAGCAGTCTCACTTGTTCCGAAGTGATACGTGTACGTACCGGCACCTTCTCCTTTGCTTGCTTGAAGAGGGGTGCTTTTAGCTTCAGGAGTAAGAGTGAACGATTCTTGGGCATGAGATGGTTTTGAAGAGGCAGCAATAGACTTAACTGCAGCATGATTGACTGTAATCTCTGCACCGTTTAGCACTTCATTATCTGCTGTTGCAAATTGACCATTTTGAACGACTGACAAGGTCCAACCACTTTCCGTTCCACGGTTATCTGTCACTTGAACGTAGAGAGGGCTAATTTTGTCTGAATTTCTAAAGGTTTGTGGAGCTGCATAATAGGTTTCTGTCGTTGAAGTAATCTTATGCTCGCCAAACTCAAAAGATGACGCATAATCAATACTTAATGGTCCTGGTGTACCAGGATTGGGTCCAGGTCCTTCAGGGTCAGTAGGGTCAACAGGCTCTACAGGCGTTTCTGGGTTGGGATCTTCTGGATCTACAGGAGGCGTCACATCCTCATTCGGAACGAATTTTATTTTTGCGTTTGTGTCATAAGTGGAACTAGTATTTGCTAATGCCGTATTCCCACTAGTAATCAGTGCAAATGCTAGAGCCGTAATGGTTAATACTTTGATTTTTTTCATCGTTTTTCTCCGTTTCTATTATTAATTAGTTGTTATTTCCTGGTACGTCTGACAATGTCCATGTTAATGAAGTGCGGTATTCCGTATTATCTTTAGGGGTAACGCCAGGAACAAATAATTCAATAGCTGGTGTGATAACATCACCATTCTCTAAAGAAGTAAGATTCCCAAAATGGTTCACCCATGTTCCAGCCCCGGCACCTTCTACTGCGGACATAACGAGTGTAGAGGCGCCCTCAGGATCCAATTGAAACGAATTCGTAGCCGCTGGAGCCGACACATCGTTAAGCGTGCCTTTTACAGTTGGTTCGCTAAAGGAAATAGAAGCACCCGTTAACGTCGTGTGTTGGGCGTTTTCATTTTCAAATTGTCCGTTTTGCTTCACGTGCAAGGACCAGCCAGCATTTGAACCACGATTATCTGTAATTTGTACGTAGTTCGGAACAAAACGGCCATCACTTAGCTCTTGTGCTTTAGCAGCGTAGACCCGATCTTTTGTAGAAATTTCATTTTCGCCAAAATTCAGACTAGAAGCATAATCAATACTTAGAGGACCTGGAGTACCGGGGTTAGGGCCGGTTGGATCCGTTGGGTCAATTGGCGTTACCGGTTCTTCTGGATTAGGGTTTTCAGGATCGAGTGGTTCTGTGATGTCTTTGTTCGGGATGAATTGTACAGAACCATTTGAATCGTATGTACCTCCGTTTTCTGCCTTTGCTAGGCTACTGAAGGATAATGTGACAGTAGCAATCACAGTGAATAGAAGAGCTTTTTTCATTTCGTTTCCTCATTTCTAATGTGGTAGGTTTGTTTATAAACATGCTTAATCAGTACAAATGCAAGCAGGAGACATGCGACGCCACTTAATAAGGATAGGAGAGGCTTTTGATCCCCAGTCTGTGGTAATACATCTAAAATGGGCAATTCATTTCCTTCTTCTATTGGCTGCTCTGGGTATTCACCGAAAAAACCAACACCAGCATCTGTTTCTGTGTTTGCAATTGTTAAGCTAGGAGTAAATAGAAAAACGATACAGATAAGCAGTCCTGTAAGAATAAGAGAGGCGTTACGTTTAACGTCATCACCCCCTTTCAAAAAGAGATGTCTGACATTATTCATTGGCAGGTACATCCTGTAATGTCCACGTCAATTCTGTTTGATAGGTTTGATCTACTCGTGCATTCCCTGGCAATACGTCAAGAAAGAATCCGGTTTTTCCACTCTCCGTCCAACGATCAGAAATGACTTCTTCTAATCCGTTCGTTATTTGTCCAGAAGCGATGATGGAGGCATGAGAGCCAATGGTTTGTTCATTGCCGTTATCCATGTAGAGCAGAGTAGCGGAAAGTGCTTTACCTGTTCCATGATCTCGGAACGCTTCTTTTTGTTGTACAGATAATGCCCAATTTGTTTTTACATGACGCGTGTCTGTAATTGTTAGTTTGTTTCCTGCAATGACTTCTCCAAAGTATTGCTGGTGACTAGATGAAATGACTTGAGTACCAAAGTCAAGATGAGGCGCTACAAAGGATAACGCTCCATCTGTAATCGTAATAGGCACTTGAATAACCTTGTTTACTCCGGGATAGGTGGTACTCTCAATTTTCACACCAATGGTATACGTGCCTGGTACTGATACATCAGGTAATGTCTCTGAAAAACCCACAACGCGAGCGGCTTGATGTAATCGATTTGGCGTGATACGCATGTTCTTTACGAAACTACTTACATCCCACGTAGAAGGATCTGTTCCTGCGTGAAACGTTTGAGGAACGGGATCTCCATCAATCTGAATGGCCTTTAACGTTATGCTTGATTCATTTGTTGATACCTGCCCTTGAAACGCACCTGAGCTTGCTGCAGCAAAGGCTTGGTTTGCTAATGGGCCTATCGCTCTGTCATCTACTTTCACACGAAACGTAAGTGTTTTTGAGCTAGCTACTCCTATATTTCCTGCTTGAAAGGTGAGTTTCTGTCCATCTATACCGGTTGGCTTATCTTTTGACCCGTCAGCTACATACGTGAGGCCCGATGGAAGACGATCTTCCACTTGTACATTCTGCCACGTTGCACCTAGCCCATTTTCTGCAGGATTTTGAAGCGTAATTTCATATTCAAGAATGTCACCTGGGTAAGCTGAACTATCTCTTTGGAAGGCTGTTTCGCCAGATGTAATGTTCCGGACACGCTTTTCGGCTCTTGGGCGTTGAGGTAAATCTGCGTAGGCAATTGCATAGACGCCAACCTCTTCACCTGTTGCACCTGTAAACCCCCAATAAACACGATTATTGTTAAATACGTTACGATAATCAGAGATGGAATAAGTAGTTGTTTGACCAGCAAACGAGTACGAAAGCGTTCCACCGAAATTTGATGTTTTATCCCATTTAACCGTAAAAGACTGCCAGTTGTTATTAATAATCGTTCGATAGGTTATATTGGAGTGAACCATTCGAGCATTCTGAGTTCCCAAAAATCCTCGGTCTATCACAGAAGGATTAACCACCGCTGTATGACTTTGATTCTGTAAGCCGCGATCGCTATAATCGCCATTATGATACGTATCAAATTCAAAAGAGAGCGCATTTTGAATAAATCCTGTATATGAACGTTCTCGAAGTGTTCCATAAGCACCAAGTGATTCCCCGCGTTGTCCAATGGCTTGTAAACCTCTAGGATCATTGTGCATCGTAAACGTTAAGCCATCTGCGATTTGCCTTTGATTAGGATTAGCTCCATTAATATATAAGTGCATGGTCGTTTGAAAAGATTGGTTTAAATCAATTCGCTCGTTAAACCACATCGCCGAAGATTTATTTCGCGTTCCATCTGCGAGCACACGCACATTTGAATTAGGGTGTTGTGCTACGTTTCGATCACCTGCATATGTAAACAAATCTGAAACGTTTGGTCCTCCTACAGGTGGTAATGGGATGGTGCTGACATTTGCAAGGTCTACAGATGACGTGGTGAACCGTTCTTTCACAGCATTTAATTGGTTTTGTAAATCATCGGTTACATTGCTTTGTTGTGGCTGTTCATTTGATTCGTGTTTAGAACCATCTTTAAGATTGTCTGTAGCTTCTTCTAACTCCGATTCTTCAAGTGGTTCGACAGGAGCACGGTTTTCGTCATCTTTTGTTTCTTCCTTAACTGGAGTCTGCTCTTTATCGGTATTGTCAATTTTTTCCTCTAATGCTGGTTCACTTTCTTTATCGCCATCTAAATTCTCTGAGACATCTTCGTTATCCACTGGCTCTTCTAATTCTTCCTCTAGTTGTTCGTCTGTTTTAATCTCTTCTTGATCTTCATTGTATTCAGGGTTTTCTAATTCGGTCGGTATATCGGTTTCCTTGTCTTTTTTTTCATCATGCGAATCTTCGGTTTCAATTACCTCTTCGGCATCACTAATATGTACAGTAACGTCTTGATAAAGAATTTTCTCTTCATTTGTGACGGATTGTACGGAGATCGCATAAACCCCTGCATGAGTCGCTTGCAAAGTGAAGGTTTTCGACTCTTGATTTGCTTGAATGACAAGTTGATTGAATTCTTCATCGTATTCAATATGTTCCTCATCATTTGACTGCTCCCAAGTTAGTTGATCTGGTAATGTTAGCACCCAATCTTTGTCTTCCACCTCATTCATTTGAATCGCGAAAGGCTGTTTCACAATGAGATTGTCTTCATTTTCAATGAAGAGTGGGGCAGGGGGTCTGTCTTCATCTGCATGGACAAGAATTTCTTGAAACGGTATAGAAGCAACGATTAACAAGATAGATAGACAACTATAAAAGAACCGCCGATAAAGCAACCGATTGTTAAGAGAATCATGATTATACATAAGTTGTTTCCTCTAATGAGTTACGGGTTAAATGATTATTTTCCTCAAATAACATTGAGCGCACTTCTTTTAAAAAATGAATTTGAGCAGGGGATATCGTTTCAAAATTCATTAAGTCATGGCGTAAATAATTTAAATGCCATAATCGATCAAGCTCTTCTTTTGTTCGTTTTTTATGTAGAGCGTGTAAAGCAACTTCAAGAACATCACGTGCTGGAAGATGAGCAGCAAGGCTTAAATCTTTCCGCAACCGTTTATCTATTTCGTGCAATAATCGATAGGCTTTTACATTTGTACTCAATATAACCATCTCCATTTCAAGACAATAGAACTAGGAACTAATCATCATCATACGCTATTGTCTGTCAGAAAATGGTCTCTATTTTTACACTCTAATGGAAAAAATTGATACATTGCACCCTTATATATTAGCCTATTGCTAAAAAAAATAAAAATATTTGTCTTAGGAAAATAGTAATGTTTTAACAAAATATAATATAAAATCTGATAGTTATGCACTCGGGTGTTTTTTTATGTAAAGATAATAATAGTAAAAGGAGGCTGATCAGCGCGGTTTCCTTGTAAAAGTGGTCTGTTTTATTTTTAAAATGATGATAAAAAATACATTTTTTTAACATCGACTGCTTAACAATCTGCTATGATAAAAAGAGTTCGATTGCTTTTACAACAGAATAAAGAGGAGGCACGGTGTTATGAGGTATCAGAAAGAATTTTTTGCAACTGCAATGCTCTCGTTTATGGTGTTAAGTTTGCAACAACCCGCTTTAGCAGAGGGACCTAATGATCCAGCACCTGTTTTACAACCAAATCAGCCTAATGGAAAAACTGTTTTATTCGACAACAGCCATGGACAAACGGCCGGTCAATCAGACTGGGTGATTGATGGTGCGTTTTCTGATTTTGCAGATGCGTTAGTTGAAGAAGGGTATTTAGTGAAAGAGCATCGTGGGACAGAGCTGTTATCTCTAGATGACTTAAATGATGTTGATGTCTTTGTCATACCAGAAGCACAAATTCCTTTTAAAGCAATAGAACAAGATGCGATTGCTAGTTTCGCGGAAAATGGTGGCGGCGTTTTCTTTATTGCTGATCACTACAATGCAGACCGTAACTTAAATCGTTGGGATTCAAATGAAATTATGAATGGTTGGCGGAGAGGCGCTTATGAAGAACCAACAAAAGGCATGAGCGCAGGCGAAATTGAAGCGATGGAAGGAGTAACAAGTTCGGATTGGTTAAGTGATGAATTTGGTGTTCGCTTTCGTTTTAACGCCATTGACAATACAGCCGGAGATATCATTGTGCCTGTTGAGGAATCATTTGGTATCACAGAAGGAATTCAAGAAGTATCGATCCATGCAGGGTCAACGATGGCCATTATGAATGAAGACATAGCTAAAGGAATTGTTTACCTGCCTGATGGCTTAACAGAGCAAGCAAATTCGTGGGGTCCAGCTGTTGATCAAGGTGTTTACTTTGGCGGAGGAATAGAGGAAGGCCCATTTGTAGCCATTGGCAAAAAAGGTGATGGGAAGTCTGCTTTTATCGGAGATTCTTCTCCAGTAGAGGATAGTACTCCAAAATATCGCAATGAAGAGCATGGTGGAGTGAAGCGAACGTATGATGGCTTTATCGATCGTGATAATGGTCCACTTCTTGTGAACGTTATTCATTGGCTAGCTGAACAAGAGGATTACCATACATTTGCAGAAATCGATCTTCCTCTTGATGAGCCTTCGCCTATATTAGAAATGGAGACACCTGAGCACTCGACGGAGCCGCAGGTTGAACCGTGGAGAGCACCACAAACAGGCTATCTTTGGTATGATCGCACAACATTTGCGAATGGCTCTTACGGTTCTGACGTAGCACCTCCAATTGATATTTCCTATCAAGTTGAAACACCGGCTGTATTGCCAGCAGATGGAACACCGTTTCAAGTTAGAATTACCCTAACAAATATGCAGCCCAATCAAGTAATTACAAATGCGGATATGCAAGTGTACCTTCAAGGTGGAACGGCTGTTTCGCAAATTCAACGTGCGGATGGCTCTTGGCCGAACGGGTATGGGTATCAATCCGTTGGAACACTTCGTGCAGATGGAACCGGAAAGGCAGAGATGGATGTAACAATGCGTCTTGGCAATGGTGTAACAGAAGGACCAGCAAATATTCGCTTACGTGTCGGTGCAGGCAATAACGTGGTAACGAAAGCAGTAACAATCGGTACAGGCGAAGAAGAAGAACAGCCACCTGTTGAGGAAGCGGCGTTTACTTTATCTTATCCAAACCCAATGCCTTTAGATGGTTCTACGTTTCCGGTTGAAGTAGTATTAACGGGGCTTACACCTGGGCAGACTATATCAAACGCACAGCTTCAAGTTTATATTGCAGGTGGACAATCTATCTCGCAAATTCAACGTGCGGATGGTTCCTGGCCAACAAACTATGGCTACTTTAATGTCGGTGATGTTACTGCTAATCAACAAGGTCGAGGGAGTAAAACAGTGAACATGCGCTTAAATGAAACTGTTCAAGCAAACCTAGGTAGCATTCGTCTTCGTTTAGGTAGTGGCAATAATGTACTTACAGAAACAGTTACCCTTCAGGCTGTTCAACAAACCAGTTTTTTAGCTCCACGGTTTCATCAATATGTTGACCACTTCCAATCGGTAGATGGAAACACAAGCTCATCATAAAACTTAAAACAAAGAAGCGGGCTCAATAAGAGCTCGCTTCTTTGTCTGTCTCTGAAAACACTTCGTTTAGCGTTTTTACTAAAAACGTTAAATCATCTTCGGTTGATGTGAGTGGAGGGGCTATAATGAGTACATTTCCTCCTGAAGGCACTGTATCGCCGTTTTTACCAATAATGAGCCCTTTCTTCTGACAAGCAGCTACAATCGTTTTAATGGCTTCATCTGAAAGCGGTTCTTTCGTTTGCTTATCTTTGACAAGTTCAATACCATATAAAAATCCGATACCACGGACATCGCCAACGAACGAATAAGATGTGAGCGCATGAAGTTTACGAAGAATGGTTTGCTCTAATCGAGCTACTCGATTCACTAGTTGATCCCGTTCAATAATCTCAATCGTTTTTAAGGCAACGGCACAAGACGCAGGATGTCCACCGTAAGTGGAGATATGACGAAAATGATTGGTAGTTCCGTTTGTTTTAAATGACTGGTAAATAGATTCATGTACACAAGTTGCGCCAAGAGGTAAGTAACCAGCTGTTAATCCTTTCGCTAGCGTTATGATATCCGGAAAAAAGCCGTCCCCATGCATGTAGCCAAATACTTTTCCAGTCCGACCAAATCCAGATACAACTTCGTCTAAAATAAGCAAGACATTGTATCGCGTACATATCTCTCGAACTTTTTTGTAATAGATATCAGACTGCGGGTGAATGACACCGCCACCAGAAATAATTGGCTCCATAATGAACGCGGCAACCGTTTCGGCACCTTCCCATAAGATGGTTTGTTCAAGATACTCAGCAGCTCGGAGGTCGTCTTCTTCATAAGAGCCGAAGCTACTCCGATAAGCATAAGGAGGTGGGATGTGAACAAACCCTGGAACATTCACGTCATATTTAATTTTCCGGTTTGCTTGAGCGGTAGCTGCAAGCGCACCGAGAGAATTACCATGGTAGGCGCGATAGCGAGAGATAATCTTTGTTTTTTCTGGATTACCTGACTGCTTGTGATGTTGGCGAGCAATTTTAAATGCTGTTTCATTCGCATCTGAGCCACCATTTGCAAAAAAAGAACGGTAGCCACCACCAAGCAGCTCACTCAATTTTTCTGCTAAATCAATTGCAGGTTTATGACCAAAAGAGAGGGGAAAGTAAGCTAATGATTTCATTTGGTTAGCTGCAGCTTCGATAATTTCCTCCTGACCATGACCTAAATTTAAGCACCATAACCCTGAAACTCCATCAAAATATCGTTTTCCAGCTGTATCTGTGAACCAAGAACCTTTGCCGCTCTCTGCGATTAATGGCGTTCCATTCGCTTGGTACGGTTTCATCCCATGCCATAAATAATCTTGATCTTTTTCACTATAGCTTCTTTTCGTCTCCGCTTCCATGTGACGAACCTCCCTACAGTTTAGTCGTTAGTCGGTAAACCGTTTCCAATAAGACATTTGCACCGATCCCGCATGCCTCCCACGAAGTATATTCGTTTTCTGAGTGACTAATACCGCCGGCACTCGGAACAAAAATCATCGCTGATGGTACGATTCCTGCAATAAATTGGGCATCGTGTCCAGCACCACTGACCATTTTGGTATAGGAATAGTCAAGGGCTTTTGTCGATTCTTCTATTTGTTGGACAACTTGCTCATTAAACCAGACCGTATTTCGTCCCCATAATTTTGTTGCGTTAGAAGGGAGGGAGCATTCATTAGTAACCTCAGAAAGAATCGTTTCCACTTGTTTAATAACGCCCTCATCCTTATGCCTTGCTTCAATGGAGAAGACGACTTTATTTGGAATCACTGTATGAATATTTGGGGAAACCGAAAAGCGTCCTATTGTGTAGACTAAATCTGAATCAAGTTTAGTCAATCGTTTATGAAGGATGTTCATAAGGTGATTGGCAGCTGTAAGAGCATCTTTTCGCATTGACTGAGGGGTTGTACCTGCGTGATTCGATTGACCAGTAATATCGATTTCGTAACAGCACATGCCCACAACACACTCAACAACACCAATATCAAGCTGGCGTTGTTCTAAAATAGGACCTTGTTCAATATGAAGCTCAAGAAAAGCAGCGGCTTGATTTAAACGGTTTGCATGAGATCCTTTAAAACCTGATAATTCAAGAGCTTCTCCGAACGTCATGCCAGATTCATCGATTTTTTTTGTCATAGTACGTAGATCAAATTTTCCTGCTATAATACCGGAAGCCATCATAGATGGTTCAAACCGTGCGCCTTCTTCATTTGTGAAATTAATGATGCCAACAGGTCGATTGAACTCAATGCCTTGATCAATCATGACTCGAAGTACTTCTAAGCCTGCCGCGACTCCAAGAACACCGTCAAAGCGACCGCCTTTTTTTACTGTATCGAGATGGGACCCCATATAAATAGGAGCTTGATCCGGATTCTTTCCTGAAAGTAATGCGTACATGTTGCCAAGGTCATCCCATTGAACCGTTAATCCTAAAGCCTCACATTGATCTTTGAAATACGTTCGCGCCTGAATATCTTCTTTTGATAAAGCTAAACGGGTAACGCCTTTGTTCTCTGTTTCACCAATCTTAGCAAAATCACGAAGGGTATCCATGAGTCGATCTTGATTAATGCGAAGGTTTTCTGTCTTCATGGAGAAGCGTCACCTCCTTTTTGTTGATGAAAAAAGAGGGTGGATGCATATTTACGAGCATTCGCATTGCCGACTGTGAGGGATTCGTATTTCTGATCATTTGAGAAGGAGATATCTGAACCGTTTAAATGATCGATGATCGTATCGATTTTTAATCCTTCTGCTAAAAACGCATCAATTTGTTTCCGTTCTTTTTCGAAATGCAAATGTTCTGCCATAGAAGGTGCCTCCCTGCCTAAAGTTTGACTCGATCATTTGAAAGCATATTGCCATAACGTGCGCGTTTTATGAAAACACCATCTCCAGGTAAACCAATATAGGAGCCATCGTGAACAATGACTTGCCCACGTGAAAGTACAGTGCGAGGGACACCCTTTACTTGCATTCCTTCAAATGCATTATAGTCAACAGCTAAATGATGAGTGGTAACCGATAAGGTACGCTCTATACTTGGATCAAATAAGACAAGATCAGCGTCTGCGCCAACAGAGATACTCCCTTTTTTCGGATACATCCCGAATAGTTTTGCTGCTCTTGTTGATGTAACATCAACAAATTGATTTAAGCTTATTCGTCCCTTTTCAACGCCTTCTGAATAGACAATACTCATCCGATCTTCTATAATTGGACCACCATTTGGAATTTTAGTGAAATCGTCTTTGCCTAAACTTTTTTGACCGTCAAAGTCAAATGAGCATTGATCACTACCGATTGTCTGTAAACCACCTGTTTTCAACGCATTCCATAATGTATCTTGATGTTCTTTTGGGCGAAGGGGAGGCGACCAAACATATTTTGCTCCTTCAAAATCTGCTTTTCGAAGCGCCTCTTCATCAAGCACTAAATATTGAGGGCATGTTTCTCCCCAAATATCAGCGCCTCGTTTGCGTGCTTCTTCAATTTGCTTTACCGCTTCAGCACATGTGACATGAACAACATAAAGCTGCGATCCTGCTAAAGCTGTTAGTTGACAAGCTCGACCCGTCGCTTCTTCTTCTGCTTCAACTGGTCGGGTTAGTGCATGATAAATAGGGTCCGTTTGTCCATTGGCAAGTGCCTGCTTCGTTAAAAAGTCAATGACATCTCCATTTTCTGCATGAACCATAACGAGAGCACCTAGCTCTTTTGCTTTTAGTAACGTTTCAAACAATGTCGCATCATCTGCTTGAAACACATTTTTATACGCCATAAATACTTTAAATGACGTAATGCCTTCATTAGAAATAACAGCCGGGAGCTCTTTTAACACATCCTCGGTCATTTCACCGATCATTAAATGAAAACTATAGTCAATCGCTGCTTTTCCGGCTGATTTATCATGCCATGTTTGAATGGCTTTTTGTAAGGGTTCTCCTTTTTCAGTTAAACAAAAGTCAATAATGGTTGTGGTGCCGCCAAATGCAGCACCAATTGTACCTGTTTCAAAATTATCCTTTGTTACCGTACCACCAAATGGCATATCTAAATGGGTGTGAGGGTCAACACCACCTGGGAAAACAAAACAGCCTGTCGCGTCAATCGTATCATCTACATTTCCAAACGTTGCGGCGCTACCGATGCCCGTTATTTTTTCATTTTCAATCAACAAGTCTGCTTGATACGTATCGGATGCTGTTACAATTGTCCCGTTCTTGATCACTTTTTTCATAAACGCTCACTCCTTAAGATTGAGGGGATTTCATTGACGCCATGCTGCTTTGACGATCATTCCACGACATAGGAGGTAGGCCATTTTCTTTCACGACCATATCAATTGCGCCATCCACTGGGCAAACAATGGAACATAAATTACAGCCAACACATTCATCTTCGTTTACTTTTAAATAGGGCGCTCCTTTTTCGTCAACAAATCGTTCAATACATTGATGAGCCGTGTCTTCACATGAAATATGGCACTTATTACAGTTAATACATACATCTGTATGAATAGACGCGACCACTTGATGGTTAAGATTCACATTGCCCCAGTCAGAGTAGCGCTGTACCGATTTACCGGTTAAATCGCGAACAGAGGAAAGACCCTTGTCATCTAGGTATGTGGAGAGACCGTCAATCATGTCTTCTACAATCCGAAATCCATGATGCATGGCCGCTGTACAAACTTGTACATTAGTCGCACCCATTAACAAAAATTCAACAGCGTTTTGCCAATTCGCTATGCCACCAATCCCGGAAATCGGCACCGTCACCTGTGGATTCCTAGCACAGTCACCTAACATATGAAGCGCAATAGGCTTGACGGCAGGCCCACAATAGCCACCGTGAGTTCCTAGTCCATCGACATTCGGCACCGTCTGCCACGAGTGAATGTCGACGCCGGCCAAGCTGTTAATTGTATTAATTAAACTAATCGCATCCGCTCCACCTTGCACAGCAGATTCTGCTGTTACAGTGATATCTGTAATATTTGGTGTTAGTTTAACAATCACAGGGGTCTGAGCCACTTCTTTTACCCATTCTGTTTGTTTCTGCACTAGCTCTGGTACCTGACCAGATGCTGCGCCCATGCCACGTTCAGCCATACCGTGAGGGCACCCAAAATTTAGCTCTAAGCCATCTACACCAACAGCTTCCACTTTTTTAACAATTTCATGCCATTTGTCTTGCTTTGGTTCGACCATTAGAGAAGCAACTATCGCATGATCAGGAAACCGTTTTTTCGTCTCCTCGATTTCACGCAAATTAGTCTCAAGAGGACGATCAGAAATTAATTCAATGTTATTAAAACCTGCTACACGCTGACCATTGAAGTGAACAGCAGCAAATCGGGAGGTGGAGTTGATGATTGGTTCCCCTAACGTTTTCCACACGGCGCCACCCCAACCTGCTTCAAAGGCACGCTGAACTTGATAGCCTGAATTTGTTGGAGGTGCACTTGCAAGCCAAAAGGGATTAGGAGAGGAGATACCAGCAAGATTGCTATAAAGATCAGCCATAATGTGCCTCCTTACGTATGTCTGCTAGGTTTTGATGAATGGAATAAGCCGTTTGTTTTCCTTGCTCAGCTGCAGAGACGACCATTGCTTCACCTTGTCCATCACCGAAGATCACATCACCACATGCATATACACCTTCAGTAGTTGTTTTAAATTGCTCATCAATCGTAATTATCCCATTCTTTGTGTGAATGTTAGCCTGATCAAGCCAACTGTAACGAGATTGCCCAATTGCTCGAACGACAAAATCTGTGGCGATGACGGTAGTATGACCACTTGGAATCGGCCGACGCCGTCCATCTTGGTCTGCTTCTCCAAGGGTCATTTGCATACATTCCACTCCAGTTACAGATCCATTCTCATCAAGAAGAATGCGAGTAGGGGAGTGAAGCCAGCGAAATTCAACGCCATCCTGCTTGGCAAAGGTATATTCAAAATCATAAGCTGTCATTTCGTCTTCGGTACGACGGTAAAGGATTTTTACATTAGAAGCTCCTAAACGAACCGCACATGTTGCACCATCAATAGCCGTATTCCCAGCTCCAATGACTACACCTTTCCTTCCAGAAAAATGAGTAGCGAGCTCATCGGTTTTCGTTGCTTTCACAAAATCAATGGCATCATAAACCTCTTGTGCTTGTTCTCCCGGAATGCCTAGAGAAGGGACGCTTCCCATTCCGATCGCGAGAATAACTGCATCATATGAGCTTTTTAATTCATCAAGAGTAATGTCTTCGCCGACACACGTATTTGTTTGTATCGTAACACCGAGAGACTTAACTTGTTCGACCTCCCAATAAGAGATTTTCTTTGGTAATCGAAACGATACAATGCCATATGTGTCTAAACCACCAGCTTCGGAGTCTTTTTCGAAAATGGTGACATGGTAGCCGAGACGAGCAAGCTCTCGTGCAGCAGATAAACCAGCCGGTCCACTGCCAACGATGGCTACACTTTGATTCGTTTTTTTGCCTGCTTTAAAAAGGATTTTCTTATTATGAATAGCCCAGTCCGTTGCAAATCGCTGTAATTTGCCAATTGAAATCGCTTTAGAAGAATGGTTCAACACACAAGCACCTTCACACAGTTCCTCAGTAGGACAGACTCTGGCACAGCTAGCTCCTACAGGATTAGCTTCCATTATGGTTCGAGCAGAGCCAATTAAATTGGCAGTCGTAATTTTTTTAATGAAGCCGGGAATGTCAATACCTGTGGGACAAGCGGTAATGCAAGGAGCATCGTAGCAATACAAACAACGAGTTGCCTCGTCTATTGCTTCTTGGCTAGAGAGTGGGGGTTCCACTTCTTCAAAATTCACCTGTAACTTGTCTAACAAATGCATGGAAACGCCTCCTTTTTTGAGATCGTAACGAAATGCTGCATAAAGCCGTTGCTGACTAAGTTTATCCACTTACAATAAAGCCGAAAAATTCAAAATTCAACAACAGTGTTAGATTATATGTTACAAAACGTAAAAAATGAGTTGGAAGACAAGCCTCCTTTCAGAGAAGAATTGGAAGAGAAAAAACATCATGGGGGATAGGGTGACGTATACCCAGACAAAGAGGTGAATATATTCATTTTTAACATAAATAGGGAAGGAAAGCTAGTAAAAAACGCGTATAAGAGATGAATGTCTTCTCTCTACGCGTCTGATGAAGAGGAGGTTGTTGAGGTAACGACTGCCGTTGCAATCGCCATTGTTATGGATGTATCAATAAACTCTGTTGCCATCTTAACGGATTTTGATAATGGAAGGTTTTTGTTCAAATGTTTAACTTGCTTTTCAATCTTTTTTGCTTCATTACGATCCGTGAATACAATGTCTACTAGCTTACTTGAGTGAAGAAGAGATAGTAACATTAGGTGTCGCTCTTCAGTTTTGTTTAAAGGTTCTTGTTGATTTGTTTTCTCCAAAATGGTTACGAATCGTTCACGAACGATAGGGATTAAATTCTCTTGTTTGCACTCATAAGTGAATGATGGAAATAGTCCTAAAATATACTTTTTGTTCACAGTCAAAATAGTACTGTTTTCAAGCTTCCGAGCAATTGTATGCTGGATGTTATCTAGTCTTGATGGCAATGCTGTAACCCAGTATTCAGGCGTTTTTGGCTTTGAGTTGTTCATTAACATAAGGGTCTCCTCTAATAGAGGATCTGCTGCTTTCTTAGACAATGGAACAATTTTTTTATGACGGACTTCAATAAGGGAATCGACAAGCAGATCGGTAAGGATCGCTGCAGCTAGGCCATAAGAAAGCGAAGCGGCTGAGCGCGCGTACGGTTTCTTTTTATGGGGGTCAAGGGATAACACAAACAGTTGTTCAGCAAGTAAATGCATACGTATCAATCCTCCTACTTTTCTTACGACCAAACAGGTAAATACGTTTCACTTTTTTTGAAAAAGAGTCGTATCCTTATAAAAATCAGATGCCGATACAAGTAACGAAATCAGCCTTAAATTAGCTGCCAAATGAGAGAGAATTTTTCTATTTTAGGGTTTTCGTTATAGGTAAAATAAATTATAATGGAATGAACAATTTTAACACAGTGTTACAAAAAAATCGTGAATATTCAATCATTACATAACTATAAATGATTTATTTGAAAAAAGGGGCTCTGGAATGAAAAAGATGAGTGATGAGAATCTTGACCAGATGGTTGAGAAGATGGTTGAGATGAGAAAAATGTTAGGTATTAGTAGAGTTGAGTTAGCAAAAAGAACTGGATTAAATCAGACCCTAATCAGAAAGCTAGAAAGAGGAATGTCTAGAGCACATGTCGATGATTATATGATGATTATTGATACTTTAACAATGGAAATGCTTGTTCGAGACCTTTTGCCGAAAGACAGGAAAGGCTAATAATCTTATTACGTTTTGGCGGTAATACCAGAGACACATATGATTTACCAAATAAAATGTTAACGCAACAATTGATACAAAAATGTAAACAAATTACGCTTACTCATTTCTCTATTTTTGCCTCAAAACTAAGTCTAGGCTTATGTTTAGAGGCTTTTTTAATCTATTCATATAGATTCTAAATTTCTTAGCAAGCTTGTCGAACGAAAAGCTATAACCGTATTGGAGGGTTAAATCAATTTACAAATTTAAACAAAAGTCAAATGGAGGATGTTATATTTTAAGTGGTAGTAAACTCGCTAAATAAAGTAAATTTAATCTTTTCGTTACCATATTCAGTATTGGGAGTAAAGAAACTTAAATTCAAGTACAGAATAATAAAGAGTTAATACAAATACATAAAGATGAGAGGGATTCTATGAGAGTTAAGTTAACTTTTGATAATGGTACCAATGAAATGGTGACCCCGAAAGGTAGTAGAGCTGATGTAATTGCCTTTTTATATACAATGATAACTAAAATTGAAGATAATGCTAGAATTGAAGTCAATGACAGTGAAGATACCTTTTTAGAAACGACATGGCAAAATGTTAAGTCTATAGAGATCGAAATTGATGAAAATGACAAAATGACTTCTTCTTAAAATAGCAAGCAAATTGATACACTATCTATCGACATTTATTCTAAGAAGAATTGAGATGAATAAAAGAAAAGATTTTGAAACCTAAACGCACTTTGGCTGAATAAGCATTATTGCCGTTTTTGTATCTGCTTTTGCATTCTTATTCCACTTAACACAGTAATGCGTATATGAGAGAAGAAGAGGGTGAATATTCATCCTCTTTTTTGCTTACGTTTATTTATAAGTTTACATAATATACATTACAGGAACTTAAGTAATAAAGCATGAAAATGTCTCAAAACCTAAGATTACTTAAATTTTTGAGACGAAAGATGAAATTTAATGAAACATAATTAAAGTCTATGGAAACCATATGTGTATATGAAAAAGAACAAAAGTTTAAATTCTTTTACTTTCTCTATAAAAGACAAATTGCTATGACTAGTAATCGATTTCTGCGCCTCCAAAAATGACTATAACACCCAGTATAGTTAAGGTCAGATGAATTGTAAAAAGAAGACCTCGTGTTTATGGTCTTCTTTTTACAATAGGTTGCTTTAAAAATATGAAATAATTGTTTTTATCCGTAATCTGTCTTACTTTTTGTTTCAAGGGTTGAATTGTCAACTAAATCTGCATTTTCCGTTGAGATTGGTATTATTGTTAAAAAAGCAATTGTAAATAAGGCAACCAAATACTTCTTCATTCTTGACCATCTCCAATCATTTCGGGTTTTAATTTCGCACTATATGCAATTTTATAGTACTTAATTACATTTTCATTATCGCCTTTTTTCTCATATATTTCAATTAGTTCTTCTGCAAGTTCACACACTTCAAACAATAAACCTTCCTCGATCAGTTCGTTAATAGATTCATCCACCATATTTTGATTATCTAATATGTAAAGCCCTTCAATAAACTTGCATCGAGCTTTAAATTCGAAGCTTTCGTAAAATTGAGCACTAGCCTTAGCTTTTTTAAACGTATTTCTTGCTTCTTCAATCTTTTCAAGTTTAAATTGAGCATGTGAAAGCTCGGTAAGTGCCTTCATGCCATAGTAAGAGTTATTAATTTCCTCAATCTCTAACGCTTTTTGAAAGTAATATACTGCTGATTCGTACTTAGATTGAGTGAATTTGCTAAGTCCAATCGCTTTTAGTATTATGCCAGTCATCGTTGATGATTCACTTTCTTCAAGACACTCTTGTAATATTTGCTCTCCTTTTTCGTATTGCTTTAACTCTACATAAATTGCTCCTGCTACCTGCTTGTTATTAACAGCGTTATAAACTGATCCTAGTCGTCTAAAAGCTGTTTCGGCTTGCTCTAAATAGGATAACGCAAATAAGTACTGGTCAATACGATAATATGCATAACCCATATAACCTAAAAAATCAGCTTCTTCTGTTTCATCTTTTACATTTTCTAATAATCTCTCAGCCTTACGGAACATTTTAACGGCTGTCCGATATTTTTGTTTGTTAAACTCGTCTTGACCACTGACAAAATAATATAGATACTTTAAGTAATGATCCAACTCAGACTCAACAAACTTAAACTGGTCTTCAAGGGGTTCAGTTTTACTACTCTTATCTAGAATATTATTGTGTCTATATTCTACTAAAGAGTAGTAAGCTAATATCTTGTCGTCTTCTTGCATACTTTTAATCATTTGCTGTACTTCGTTCTTCAACAGCGTAGCTTCCTTATAGGAATTTGATAAGATACAGCTATACCACTCAACAATCTTTGCGCCAACTTCTGACGATGGTATCTTGTTGTGCAAAAGGCTCACCCACTTCACCTATTATTAACCCATTAGGATAAGATTACCATATATCATATACGATTTGTCGAATTTAACTTATTTCCCAACATGTAGATATTAGTTGGGAAACATAAAAAAAGATGCCGGTGTCAGCATCTTTAAATCTATTCATAAGTTTTATCAAAATTTCTATTAATCTTGTCGTGAATCGCTCTATATATCGCTTTGTAACCAGTTTGCGATGTTGGAAAGGTGACATACCCCCTACAAGCCTTTCCCGACTTGTAACAATCTAATTAGGAAATATAGAAAGATGCAATTTTCTTAAATTACTTATCTTGTTTTCTTAAACATAATTGGCCATTTAATCCACCTCCCTTTTTCTTTGGAGCTTTAATACGGTGAAGTCAATGTGACCATAAATTATGCAGAAGCACGCGCATCATGCACCTTTTAACCTATTTTTTAGTATATGCCTTGAAATAGTGCCCTTTCTTTACTAGAGTTTCATTAAACGGTTGTTTAACTATAGTATGTACTTAAAGGAGAGATTTTTTTGTCTCATAAAAACCATCTTGTGCTAGGACTTATTGTAGCTACACTCATTGTTTGTCTGACAGTATTATTAATAGCTAGAATCTATTTTAATAGTATGGAAATTGCAGCAGCAAGCGATGAATGTTTAAACAATAACGGGATTGTTCAAGTGGATAAGAGCTTCTTAAGCCTTACTTATTCATTTTCATGCACAATAAGGTAGTATGGTGAAACGGCTTTGTGTTTCGCCAAATGACGTTTTTTTGGGAAAGGGTCGTGCTTTGTATACTATGGCATCGGCCCTTTCTCATGTTCAAGCATCATCTTACCGCCTCTATCCTTTCTTCTAATAGTTCCTCCACTGCCCAGTTTTAACATCAAACATTTCTACGAGCCAAGTAATAAAGTTAACCCTAGATAACCAAAGTACAATCCAAAACTTATTAAGCTAATGGCTGATAGAATTGAAATGATCTGTTTAGTCTTTTCGCTTACAAAGGATTTGGCTGTGCTTGATACTACTGCAATAAACAAATCCCATAGAGTGATCCCTATAAAGATGGCGCTACTTAATAGCCATATTTGAGATGACTCGTATAAAGTTAATGTTTTCGCTAGTACTGAACCGTATATTCCTAACCAAAATAATATGGTCAATGGATTTGAAATAGAGATAAGAAAGCCGGTACCAAAAGATTGGAACAATGAAGGCTTTTTCCTTGTATACGCAAGCTGATTTTTAGACTTTGCTGTTTCGACTATAGTCTCAATTCCTGTATAGAGAAGAACAAAACACCCAAACAACCAAAGAAATACTTTTACACCTTCATACATTAATAATTGAGATAAACCAATGTATACAGCGAGCATATACAACGCATCTGCTAACATGGCACCTAAACCAACTAACCAAGAGTGTAAAAAACCATGTTTAAGGCCTTTTTCAAGTTGAGCTGCATTAACTGGGCCAATTGGAGCAGCGAGAGATACCCCGAGTAGTACATGTCCAAAAAAGATCATACACCCTCCCTTCATCCACATTTTTAGCCTATTCATAGAAAGAAGGTTGTACGACTTTTTTATGAAAGAAATTCTCAATTTTAATTACTTAAAGAAAATAAAGGGTTTGTTTCCTGCACTATTTAACCTCATTGCGAACGTTCTTAGGTTTTTTAGCTATAAGCTAAAGATCATTCTTATTGTTTAATAGTGAATAGTCCGTCTTGATTTACTTGAAAGACTATTAGTCTTAGGATTAAACCTTTAATTTCTTAATTGTATGTCGATATATACAATACAAGGAGGTGAGATTTAGTGAATACCATATTCAATTTCGCAAAAAAGATGATCAATGGTATGGATCGTAGGTACCTTATCAAATCATACATATTTGGAGCCCTTATTTTCTCTATGTTTTTATACGTATTAATGCTTACTGGGGACTTTCATTTTATTGTTTTTCTATTCTTCTTACTAAACTTTTTTCTGTTTCCATTTGCCACAGTAGTCTGGGATGACCTTATTGATTTGCTCTTATCAGGGAACCAATTACTATTACCTTTACTGTTTGTGATACCTTGGAAAATGTTTAAAATGATTATCTTGTATATGTTTGCAATTGTTATTGCTCCAATTGGCTTAATCTATATTTATATTTCGAATGGGTACTACAAAAAAACACCCTAATCATTCAAATTTACTTATTCATTAACGATCAGGAATAACCAAAGCGGATTTTGCTTTGGTTATTCTTTATGGGTGTAAGTATGTTTTTAACGCGGCAGTTGATTCTACAGATATTTTTTCTTATAATAAGATCATACGTTCTTATAAATAACTTTAGGAGTTTGATTGCAATGAACATGTTCTTAGCCTCATCATTTGCAGATGTGGTCCATCTATTTCGTGAATTTATTAAAGAAGATCCCAGTGGAAAGGCCGTAACATTTATTCCAACTGCGAGCGCTCCTGAATTGATTACACATTATGTAGATTCTGCAAAAGTAGCATTTAAACAGCTAGGTATAACGGTAGATATTCTTGATATATCTCATGCCCCAGCTACAGAAATTGAAAAGAAACTATCTAGAAATGATTATATATATGTATCTGGAGGCAATACCTTTTATTTACTGCAGGAATTGCTTAAGACTGGTTCAGACAAATTGATTATTGAACAGATGAAAAAAGGAAAACTATATATTGGTGAATCAGCTGGATCAATTATTATGTCTCCAAATATTGAATATGTGGCGTTTATGGACAATAAGTCCAAGGCCCCTACCCTTGCTAATTTCACAGGGCTTAATCAGATTCATCAATACCCTATTCCTCACTTTGGACACCCTTATTTTAATGAAGCAATAGAAAAAATGATTGAGCACTATTATTCAAAATTAGACCTTTTACCCATCTCAAATCATCAAGCTCTTTTCATTCGTAATGGCAATATAGTCGTTAAGTGATCATGCCTATTTCATCGATCATGAAACGTTGCTGTATTCGTATAATCCCCAATCATACCAAACTTCCCTATTCCGTTTGGCTTTTCATCTGAATGAGGTGTTGCATCACTTGTTAGGATGAAACCCTTTTTATTCAAATAATATTCGGGAAATAGCAACTTCTTTTATTGCGTTACTGAGTCGCCTGTATTCAGCTTTTATATATATAGTATGGAACAGATAAGAGATAGCGAAGTGGCTATACGCTAGTTTTGAGATTTCGTTTTTTTACTTAGCATTGATTTAAGTAACGTAATCTCTGCCCTCTTTAAAGGTCTGTTGAGTTTCTTCTCAAAATCTTTAATCAGAAGAAATAAACTCTCTTTGTTTGTCTGTCCCATACTCGCCTCCTTTCGCAGGCTAAGTAAATCATATGAGGAATACCGGTTTTATTCAAGTGAAAGGGTCGTTTGGACGTTGTTTATTTAAAGTCTTCTGCTGGTTGAGTATGATTTATTTTCATTGGTTGCAACTGTCATCTTAGTTGAACGTTAAAAAGGCTTAGACTATCATATCGAGTCAATTCTGCTCTTTTTCTGGTCTTTTTTTACAGCCGATTCTTTGATATCATTTACATAGTAGCAGTACGGTTCACTATACGAATAGTTTTCAAATAACCATGCAACGAGATGGGACTTCATGCGAAGGGTCAAGGTGATGGATTATGGAAGGTATACAATTAGGTTTTTCTCTTTTACTGATGATTGCGTGCATCGTGATTTTCTTTCGATTCATAAGAGTCATTTCGAATAAGCTTTTCCAAGAATTCTTTTCTAATCTTACGAAAAAAACGGTTCAAGTCTATCACGCGGTTAGTCGAAATCGATAATTCTTAGTGGTCATGGCTTCTTACCTTTTGTTTTTTTAGAATAGTTAAACGACTGCTTGCAAGTTAAGGTGGAGGTGTTTAGACGAATGAATAAAAAAGAAATGTTACTGGAAGAATGTGAAACGACGTTAGCAGCTCTACTTAATCGAATAAACTCGATACCGACAAGAAAAAGGTCTTTATCCATAGAAGCAGACCAACGGGATAAAAATTTTCGTGATGTGCTGATGCATGTGTGTGAATGGCAAGCCATGCTAGAGCGGTGGTATCGAGAAGGAATGGATGGGGATTTACCTGCTATGCCAGCACCTGGCTATAAGTGGCGTGATCTTGCTCTACTCAATCAGCAAATATGGACAAACTATCAAGACGTCACTCTACATCACGCATTAAAAAAACTCAAGCTAAGTCATGCAAGAGTTATACGTTTAATTGACTGTCATACCAATGAAGAGTTAACAACAAAAAAGCACTTTAAATGGACAAAATCGAGTGATCTCTATACCTACTTTGCTGCAAATACGTTCCAACATTATCGTTGGGCATTGAAAACATGTGACATCATTGCCTTGAAGATCGAAAAAAACATAAGAATGGAAAAAGTAAAGTAGCAAAGCAGCAAAATGCCGCTTTGCTACTTTACTTACACGATGACAGTTTTTAATACATAGCCTACACTATCTTCAAGCTGGACGTCACCATTAAGTGTAAATAATTCAGCCCCTCTACTTGTCTCTCTCGGATAGATCCGACTAGTGAGGACCGTCTCTCCATCATTGAGAAAAACTTCGATAGAAGAGCGGTCTAAAAAGAGTTGTATGTGCAGCTGATCATTCCACGAAATCGGTGCTGTTCTTTTTCCTGTAACACCTTCCCCAGCTCGTGAACGATCAAGAGTCACAGTCTTTGTCTCAGCATTAAAGAAAAGGACTGTTTCTTCACTTCCGTCCTCTGCTTGGGCAAGCTTCAATCCAAACCCTTTTGCATTGGTTTGCGAAAGGTTAATGGCAAGTACTAGTTCGATTTTCTGCCCTTGTAGAGGAAGTGACCAAGAGTTGGCAATGTTTCTAGACGGAAGTTTGATTTCTGTCTCTCGTAATGCCACTAATTCATCTACTGGCTTCATATAAAGATGCCCGTTTATTAACAGTAACTCCCTCGGAAGTGTAAATGCACCAGCCCAGCCTTCCTTTTGACTTGGCATAGGTGATTCCCACATGTCCATCCAGCCTATCGCTATTCTTCTGTTTTTCCCATCTAGAAACGTTTGCACAGCATAAAAATCGTGTCCGTAATCAAGTTCTTTAAATGGTCCTCTTTCAAATTGATTTTTTTTGTAATGACCAACGAAATATCCAGTTTGATGGTGGTTCTGATATCGGTCGCCTTCTGTTTGAATTCCTTGTGGTGAAAGCAATAGAACATGCTCATCACCTAGTGGGAAGAAATCTGGACATTCCCACATATAGCCTTCATTTCCACCGTTATGCTTCGCTAATACTCCTTCATACGACCAGGTTTCTAATTGATCAGATTGATAGAGTAACACTTGACCACGCTCATCTTCTGTTGAACCGACAACCATCTTCCAGCTTCCGTTTTCTTTCCATACTTTTGGGTCTCGAAAATGGTGTTGCATACCTTCAGGTTGACTTGGAATAACAGGGTTTTGGCTGCTTTTTTCAAAATGAATTCCGTCAATACTACGAGCCACATTTTGATTTTGATAAAATGTATCTCTTTCTCTGTTTATCACATTGTGGCCAGTATATAGTAAGGTAAGAACACCGTTGTCATCAACTGCACTACCGGAAAAACAACCACTTTGGTCGTACCTATCTCCTGGAGCAAGGGCAATTGGTAAATGGTTCCAGTTAACTAAGTCATCACTTATAGCATGACCCCAATGCATCGGACCATGCGTCGGGTCATAAGGGTGATGCTGATAAAACGCATGGTATTGATTGTTAAAATAAATAAGTCCGTTTGGGTCATTCATCCAACCTGATGGTGCCATCAGATGGTATCCCAGTCGATAGGTTGCTTGTGATAAATCTCTTGTATGAACAAACTCTGTAGCTTCTTTTACGCGGTCAGCGTGGCTTTTTAATTCTTTAACATGCTTCAAATGACAGGTCCTCCTATTTGGTAATAAAAAGTCGGATTGTTTTTTCTAGTCCTTGTGATTCGTTTGTTACAACAATCTCTGTAACGCCTTCGTTTAGAGCTTTAATGACTACCCCTCCATCGGTTTCATTACGAATGTCGACGATGTTACTATCTAAGCTTTTCCAGTTTAAGGTTTCACCGCTAGCCTCTTCGTAATCAGGCTTGTGAGCAGCAGAGAGGGGCAAATACTCTCCTACTTTCAAACGAGCTTGATTCACGTTGGTCACAAGTCGCTCAAATGCTCCTTCTTCTACTGGTTGTCTCCAGACATTATGAAAATACGTAAAAGTAGAATCAGATACATGGATGGTACCCCCATCAGCATACCACTCAATCCCATCATTCGTAGGATCTGTGTAGATAAGAGATGTAAAAACAAGTTCACCATCATTTATGAATAACTCAATAGAGGATTCATCAACTAATGCGGTGAGTTTCAATTCTCCTCTGCTCGCTCTATAATCCGTTTCATAACGTCTACCAAATGGAAACGGCTCACCATGACGATCAACAATCGTTTCTAATCCAGCATTTGTTCGATCAAGAAATAGTTTATCGTACGCTGCATCAAAACCGATAAGTGACTCCATTCCATCTCCATGTCTTAGTCGCACGCCAAACTCAGTCAATTCATCCCATCTAACGGTTGCTTCATACCGATAGGTTGTACCTGAGACCTTTAATGGTAAAGCTTTCTCCTCACTCACATGGAATGTTTGAAGCGGCTCCTGTTTAGCTGATAGATCATCTAGCCAATGAATCGGATGTTGAAAAAGGCGAACCTCCCCTTGATCATTTGTAACTAAACTTAATTCTCTTGGAATGGACATGGCACCCATCCAAGGATCAGTAGGTGATTGATACGGATAGCGCCAATTTGCCATCCATCCAAGCCAAATCACTTTATCGTTTTCTGTATTTGAAAATGTTTGTGCCGCATAAAAATCTTGGCCATAGTCTGTAATCAGCACCTCTTCTGGATCATGATCGTTTGTAAATGTAGTGCCATCAAATTCACCAATAAAATACTGAGCTGTTGAACCATTTGTTTCTTCGTTATCACCGACACTCACATGAAGTACCCATTTCTCATTTTCGGTATTTCCATCTACAGGTAAGCGAAAAAGATCCGGGCACTCCCAAACAGCTACATGGGAGCCTTCACCATCACCAAAGCGACTGGCGTACGTCCAATCAATTAAATTTTGTGATTGATAAAACGTAACGGACTTATCTGTAGACACGACCATCACCCATTGTGACGTTTCGTTGTGCCAGAACACTTTCGGGTCTCGAAAATCTTTTATACCTGGGTTTTGAATGACCGGATTTTCACCATAGCGCTCCCACGTTCGACCATTATCTTGACTGTACGCAATAGACTGAGCTTCTCCGCCCTCTGTATTCGTATATAGAGCAACAAGTCCGGCTTTTCCTTCAAACAAGCCAGAAGAATCTTCTTCATCAACAACGACACTTCCGGAAAGCGCCTGACCAAGTTCATCGTGCTCTAATGCAATTGGCATATGGTTCCAATGAAGTAAATCGCTACTTATTGCATGTGCCCACGTCCCATTCTTTTGATGGAACAAATGATATTCTCCTTCATAATAAACGAGTCCGTTGGGGTCAGCTAAATTTCCAGTTGGAGACGAGAAATGAAACTGTGGACGGTAAGGCTCTGTATAATATGTTTTGTCATCACTTAATGGATGAATCATTGTATCCACCTCCTCTCCATTCACTTTACAGCTAGCGAGAAAAACGAGGGAAATGATAAGTGTTAGTAGACGCATAAATTCCCCTCTCAATCAGGAACTTGACGATGGAATCGATTGAATGCCTCTTGTCGAATAGACATTACTTCTTCAAGTCCCATTTCGTTAAGTTGATTTACATACGCATCCCACTCATCTTCTACGCCACCCTCCATTAGCCAGCGGGCATAATTCCGATTCACTAAGTCCATAATATCGGTTTCAATGTAATTTAATCGATCCAACTCTTCCTCCGTCATAAATACATTTGGATAATTTTCTTCCCAAATGTACTCACTATAATAACTCTCAATATCTTTTAAACGTTGCTTGGCTCGTGGTTCCATATCGACTATGGTGCCAAAGTGTTCTTCCAAAACGACAGATGGACCCATTGGTGCTACCCGCTCTCGGTATTCTCCCATCGTCGTTCCTTCTGGCAAATCGATGTTTACAAGCATGCCATTTTCATCTTCTTCATAAATGTCACCAATTGGACCCCAATTAATTTGGGCAGACAACGTTGGATCATAAAGTTGATCAACCCAGCGCATCGTTAGTTCTGGATTTTCATTTGCAGATGTCATAACAAAGGCACTTCGATGATGCTCTTGATGGTTCGATCGACCATACATCCGATGTCCATTAGGGCCTTCTAGCGGCCCAAGTAGAGTGTAATCATCTGCACGATCAAGACCCACAACGGATTCAATTTCCCAGAATAAGAAAGCGCCAAGTGGATTTGGATCTTGTTTTCCCTTAGCGAGAAATTGGCCAGTATCTTGAGTGAAAACTTCCTGATCGATGAGACCTTCTTTAAACCATTCATGAAAATAAACGATGGCTTCCTTGTACTCTTCTTGAATAGCAGTAAATATGACCTCTTGGTCTTTGACAACAAGCTTATTCGGATTATCAGGAAGACCGAAAGCTGCAAAAAAGTCGCCTAAGTAACCTTGAAAGCCATCATTTGGTGTTAAGCTTAACACTTCATCAGTCGAACCGCTGCCGTTCACGTCTTGTTCTCGAAAAGCCCGTAAAGCTTCTTTTAATTCATCCAACGTATCAGGTTGGTCGAGGCCAACTTTATCTAACCACGCTTGATTAATCACGGTAAAATTAGCGAATGGAACGAGACCCATTTCTTCTACCCTTGGCAATGAGTAAATATGACCGTCTGGAGCAGTTAAAACAGCAAGTAATTCAGGGCGAGCATCTAAAATCGATTGCAAGTTTGGTGCATACTCTTCAATGAGTCCTTCTAACGGAATGATGGCTCCGTCCCTACCGTATCGAACGAGGTCATAATCACTAAAGCCAGCGTTGTAGAAGGCATCTGGCAAATCATTACTGGCAAGCATTAAATTCTTTCGTTCCACATAGCCATCACCCGGAATGTTATTCCAGTTTATCGTCACATTCGTCTCTTCTTCTAATCGCTGAAAGATCCTCATCTCATCAAAGTCTGGTGCGAGTGTAGATTTTGGTGAAACAAAGGTTAAGGAAACATCTACTCCATCGTCTACTAGCGGCAACCCCTCTTCGTGAAAATCCACACGCTCTGCATTCTTATTCTCGTCTCCTGTCGTTTCACTACCATTACAAGCTACTAACGCAAGTGTTGCTACACATGTGAAGCTAATCCTGTTTTTCATCTTCTTATCCCCCTTTTATCAACCCTTTATCGAACCAATCATGACACCTTTCACAAAATACTTTTGTAAAAATGGATATAAAAGTAAAAGTGGAATGGATGACACGACAATAACACCGTATTTAATTTGTTCTGCTACAGCTAACTGCGCCTGATTAGACTCAATATCGCCAATCATTTGACTAGAGACTTCACTTTGAATAAGCAAGTTACGTAAAATTAATTGCAGTGGATAAAGTGAGTCATTGTTTAAATAAATTAGCGCATCAAAAAATGAGTTCCAGTGCGTCACAACGTGGAAGAGCACCATTACGGCAATTATAGGTTTTGAAAGGGGAACTACAATTTTCGAAAAAAATTTCAAATCATTGCATCCATCAATTTGTGCCGCTTCTAACATGTCTTTAGGAATAGAGGTTTGGAAAAACGTTCTGCAAATAATAACATTCCATAGTCCCACTGCATTCGGAATAACCATCGCCCAAATGGTGTTAACCATTCCAAGGTCACGGACAACTAAGTATGTTGGAATCATGCCTCCATGGAAAAAAAGCGTAATAAGTAGAAAAATCATTATAACGTTACGTCCAACTAAATCTGTCCGAGAAAGGGCGTAACCAGCCGTTATTGTTAGCGTCACACTAATAGTGGTTCCAAGTGATGAGTAGAGGAACGTATTCTTAAATCCATTCCAAATACCTGGATCACTAAAAATACGCCCATAGCCATCGAATGTAATACCCTTAGGCAAAAACAGTACGTCTCCAGCAAAAATTCGGTTTGGGTCGCTAATAGAAGCAATCAAGATAAAATAGAGCGGATACAAAACAAGTAAGCAGCCAATTGTTAATAGCGTCACATTGACCGCATCAAATGCTTTGTCTCCCTTTGTTCGATTTAGTGAATTCATCTCATTCAGCTCCTCTCTACCATAGGCTATTTTCTGATACCTTACGGGCAATTTGATTTACGGTAACTAGTAATATTAAATTAATGACAGAATTAAACAAACCGACTGCTGTACCAAAGCTATATTGTGCTTGCTGAATACCGACTTCATAGACATAGGTGGCAATAATATTTGAGGATTCTTTATTTAAAGGCGTTTGCATCAATAATGCTTTTTCAAAGCCAAGATTCATGAGATTTCCAAGAGCCAGAATGAGCATGATAATCGATACAGGCATAATTGCGGGTATATCAATGTGGAGCACACGCTTAAACTTACTTGCGCCATCCATGACTGCTGCTTCATGCAACGATGGGTCAACCCCTGCAAGTGCAGCGAGATAAATAATGGCTGCAAACCCCGTTCCTTGCCATACTCCTGAAAAAACATAAAGCGTTTTAAACCATTCTGGACTAGCCATGAAATTGATCGGTTCTCCACCAAAAAGAACAATAAGGTGATTTATTAACCCACTCGAAGGTGACAAAAAAACAAAGAGGATACCAACTAAAACGACAACAGAGATAAAATGAGGGGCATAGACAATTGTCTGAATAAAGCGTCGGTATTTTGTGCTAATGAGCATGTTTAACATCAGAGCAAGAATGATTGGCAATGGGAAGCCAACTGCTAATTCATATACACTCAACAGAAGAGTGTTTTCTATGATTTCCCAAAATTGATAAGATTGAAAGAATCGTACAAAGTGATCCCAACCTACCCACTCGCTTCCCCAAATCCCTAAGCTTGGTAAATAATCTTTAAACGCGATTTGCAACCCGTACATTGGATAATACTTAAATACTAAGAAATAGAACAGCGTCGGTGTCAGCAGTAAATAAAGTTGCCAATTCCGAAGCATTCGCTTATGTAACTGTGGTTTTGTGCTCTTAATAGAAACGATACGATGCTGCTTTTCATACGTTGCCACCTCACTCCCACCTTTCGATATTTATAATAGCGTTTTCATAAATCGATTTTATGTCAACCGGTTTCATATGTCAACCGGTTTCATATAAAATAAAAAAGAAAACCACGTTAAGCAGCCTTCCTATTTATTATGCACTTGTTCCTTTTCGTAATAAAACATGATGTACAAGTTCTTGATTTGGTATTGGGGTAGTGCCTTCAATTTGATGTAGCAAGTGGTTAACAGCTGTCTCTGCCATTTGGTTTATCGGCTGCTGAATGGTTGTTAATTCTGGAGCAATTTCTCTTACAAATTCACTTCCATCGTAACCAATTACTTTCAAGTTATCTGGAACAAGGACGCCTCTTTCTCTTGCTTCGCGAATAACAGCTAAAGCAATACTGTCGTCGCTTGCAAATACACCATCCATGTCTTGCTGTTCATCGAAAATTTGAGCAACTGCTTTTGCTGTCGCTTCTTGCTTTAAGATTGGTTTAATTTCATATGTAAGTACAGGCAAGCCTTGTTTCTTCATCACATCTTCATATGCTTTTCTACGAAGGTTCGCTGGTGTTTCAAGATCTATTGGACCATTTATGTGGACAATCTTTTGACAACCGGTTTGTACTAAATGGTTCGTTGCAAGTACGCCACCTTCATAATTAGTAGAACTGACAACAGGGATGCGTTTTGATAAATAATGATCAAACGCGACAATGGGTAAATGGTGGTCATCATAATCAATTAAACCGCGATTATAGGTGCAGACAATAACACCATCTACTTGGTTGCGTCGGAGCATCTCCCAATAGTTTCGTTCTTTTTCCACGTTAAATAAGCTGTTACATAGCAAGACCTTTAATCCTTTTTCCGCACAGTGATGCTCAATTTTAGCAGCTAGCTCACCATAAAAAGGATTGCTAGTTGTTGGTACAATTACTCCTATAATGTTAGAACGTTTGTTATAAAGGGAACGAGCGAGGTCATTTGGTATATAATTTAAAGCATCCATCGCTTTATACACTTTTTTCTTTGTATCTTCACTAATATAGCCGCGATTGTTTAATACACGAGAAACAGTTGTTGGTGACACTCCCGCCGCATGCGCTACATCACTTATTTTTGGTTTCATGTTGTTCTCCTCTTAAACCCTTTTTACTTTTCTACTAACATTGTAAACAAAAGAAAGGGTTAGTCCAACAATTAATTCAGATTTATAAGAGAGAAAAGCGACAAGCTTTTTGATTTGGTTTACCATGCTATAAAAATATTGGTTTTCAATACTTTAGACGGGGTATATAAGACTTAAAATAGATACTTCTGAGGAGATAATGTTCGCTAATGAATCATACCAACGACACGTTAATGACTACCCTTTTAAATAACCTAGCCATCATTCAGTTTGATACCAATCGAAAAGTGTTGTATGCAAACCAATTGTTTGCCGATACGATGGGTTATAAAGCGAATACGATGGAGGGAAAAGCACATCGCGAATTCTGTTTTACAGACTTTGTACAAAGCCCAGCATACAATGATTTTTGGGAAAGTCTATTAAACGGACAAAGCTTTCAAGATAAAATTTTAAGACGTCATGCGAATGGCGAAGGTCTATGGTTAGAAGCAACCTACATGCCAATTATTGAAAATGGAGAGGTTCAAAGCGTGATGAAATTTGCAACAGACATCACAAATCGTCAACAAGGCATCGAACGATTTGCCGAAAGTCTAGGAAAAAATACAGAAACTATGAACGATAATGCTGAGAGAATGATTGCAAGCAATGAGCTTATTCTAGACGATATGCAAGAAACAGTCGCTCTGTTAACAAATATGGGGAAGACATTGCAGGCATTAGAAGAAAAAGCAAACGTGATTAACAAAATTTCTTCTATGATTGAAGAATTTGCGGTACAGACGAATGTACTCTCTTTTAATGCGGCCATTGAAGCAGCCCATGCTAAAGAATACGGTAGAGGTTTTACCGTTATTGCAGATGAAATTCGTAAATTATCAAAGCAAATTGATCATTCCATTCAAGACATTCGCACGAATCTATTCAACACAACAAAAGAAATAAAAAGTATTTCGAAAGGAACAATGGGCATTATAGAGCGTTCGACGAAAAATCAAACGCAATTAGAACATTCTCTTTCTGACTATCGGAGTCTCTTAGTTGAAATTGAAGACATTAATCGGGGGACAAAAGAGTTAATGAAAGTAATATAGGAAGAGGCTGGGACAAAAGTAGATCGACAGACCAAAACGACGAACATTCCTGAAAATAGGAACGTTCGTCGTTTGTTTTATATGAAAATGAGCGGAAGGATTCTCCTGTAGCGGTGCTACTCAGCATAGTTTAGACTATTCGTCTTTTCAAATACGACTTTTCATTATGTCCCAGCCCCTTTTATTTGTAAGGAACCATCTATACTTCTTCTAGTGATGATTTCTATGGTAGACTTTATTAAACCATGTGTAGGAGATGAAAAAAATGACTAAATGGAATTCCACTCTTTACGATGATAAACACAAGTACGTAAGCCAATACGGTGAGGACTTAATAGCTATTCTCAATCCTAAAAAAGAAGAAAACATATTGGACATTGGTTGTGGAACAGGTGATTTAGCAAACGAGATCTCAAAAGCTGGTGCGCTTGTGACAGGTATTGATTCCTCTCCAACAATGATAGAAGCCGCAAGGGGTAAGTACCCTCATATTCGCTTTCATTTACAAGATGGTGAGGAAGATCGATTTGTGGCACAATTTCATGCTGTGTTTTCAAATGCAGCGATTCATTGGATGAAGAACCAGCGACAAGTGGTGCAAAATAGTTACAATGCTTTACTTCCAAAAGGACGTTTCATCGCTGAACTTGGTGGTGCTAATAACGTTGAATCAATTCTCTTAGCTTTAGAAGAGGCTTCGAAAACACTTTCGATCCCTTACGAAAGATCTCTACTTCCTTGGGTATTTCCTACAAAAGAAGAAATGACTGCACATCTCACGGAAGTTGGTTTTCATGTATTAAAGATAACCCATTTTTTTCGGCCTACACCGTTAGTAGGAGAAGAAGGCATGTATAACTGGCTAAATATGTTTAGTAACAGCTTGTTTAAGCATCTTACTAGTGAAGAAAAAAAGACACTTTTTCATGAATGTGAACGACTTTTGCGCTCTCAATTGTATGAAGAGAACGGCTGGGTAGCAGATTATTGGCGTTTACGTTTCGTTGCACAGAAACTCAATTAACCTTTAAAACGCTAATATGTATGCTCTAACAAACCACTCTGTAAAAAATGGATCAATAATAGTCTGAAATAATCAACTTCTCCAAATACTTAACTGGAGCACTTGGTCTTGTTTCCGCGATTTTATAAATTAATTTTACAGCATGAAACAATTGATCTTTCAATACTTTTTCGTCAGCAGTCGGATGGTCTGTTAGTTGTATTAGTTCATATACTAGAACGGAATGCTCTAATAATGTGACCAATGCATACGTCTCATTATGTCTATAGCGATTCATAAAGGTGGCTCCTACATAATACTCCATGAATAGCGTTACATTATTATTGCATACGTACGTAATGACGTCATCTTCAAAAACCTTACCAGTATGATCTTCATTGAGATAAAAAGGAATATTGTTTAGTAATCGTACTCTTCGTTCAATAATGATCACTCCAAACTCAATGACTAATGAACGCCTCTAATGCAAATAAACACTGCTAGCCATTCTCTTCCTATCCCCCCACTACCCGTCTCGTAGCGTTTGTAAACGTTTTTACACGGTTTTAAAACGATCGTTACTAGCGAATAGGTTTACTATGAAATGAAGTATTTGAATCGAACCGGTCGTACTCACCAGCTGTTAAATAAAGAGAGACACAATGATCGCTAATAAAAAGACAATAGCCGTTTTAAAAATGGTAAGTACGAAAATATCTTTATATGATTGCCGGTGCGTTAGTCCTGTAATGGCGAGCAATGTAATAACTGCTCCGTTATGCGGCAATGTATCCATACCACCTGAAGCCATAGATGCAAATCGGTGCAATAACTCTGGGCTTATCCCCATTGTATCTGCTACTTGCAAATAGTAAGAACCCATTAACTCAAGTGCAATGGATAATCCTCCAGAAGCTGAGCCTGTAATACCGGCAAGTACGTTAACCGCAATGGTTTCTGAAAGGATGGGATTGCCGCTTGCTTGAAAGACCCATTCTGAAATGGCACTAAATCCAGGAAGCTTACTTACAACATTCCCAAATCCAACCTCTGATGCTGTATTAAAGATTGCTAGCAACGCGCCAGTCGCTGCGGTTGTTAGCCCTTGCGCTAAAGTCAAACGTATTTTTTTCAAATTGATAAGCATGGCAGCTAATATGCCTATCGTAAGTGCAATGATTAATGACCAGTTGGAAACGACCGTTCCAACGTCACCAATACCATATGTATTCTCTAAAATCGTAGGATCATACCAATTACGTACAGATAAAGGAGTTCGACTAAAAATAAAGTTAAACAGAATGACGAGTAAGAGCGGTATGATTGATAACCAAAATGAAGGTAGTGTTTTTTCATCAATTGGCTCTGGTTCATTTTTATGATGACTTCCATAACCCTCCCCTTGTAAAAGGGCTTTTTTACGTTGACGTTCTAACCACCACATACCTACACTTAAAATCAGTAAAGTGCACGTTAAGCCAACGAGAGGTGCCGCATAGGCATCTGTTCCAAAATAGCTTGTCGGAATAATATTTTGGATTTGTGGCGTTCCAGGCATAGAGTCCATTGTAAACGTAAATGCTCCTAGAGCAATGGAAGCAGGTATTAAACGTTTTGGTATACCTGCTTCTTTAAAGATTGCAGCCGCAAAGGGATATACGGCAAAAGCTACAACAAATAGTGAGACCCCTCCATATGTCAATGCTGCACATGCAAAGACAACTGCGAGAATCGCTCGCTTTTGACCGAAAGACCGAACAATAGAGTGTGCAATTGAAGCTGCCGCCCCTGTCATATCCATAATTTTACCGAAAACCGCTCCTAATAAGAAAATCGGAAAAAAGGTTTTAATGTAGTTTGCCGCATTGGTCATATATGTTTCTGTGTAGCTCGGTAATAACGCCCCTCCCGATAACACAACCGCTAAAATTGTAACAAGCGGCGCAATTATAATGACAGGATACCCTCTATAGGCTAAAAAAATGAGGAGACCAAGTGAAAGTAAAATGGCGACAATATCAATAAACATAAAACTAGCTCCTTTCTTTGATTGATATGAAAGCGTTATCAAAATTAAATAAGCTCTTTCTCATGCTCTTGCAATAATCATGCCAACACTTTTTTCTATTCACCCTTGTTTTAAATCCACGTTATAAGCAAATGCGAGCTTGTAAATCCGCATCCATTCTCACGGTCTGTTCTATTAATCGAACAGATCGGGCCGTACAATTCAATTAGTGTTCGATTAGCTAAACAACGGTTGAACACTAAAAAAACCGATCTTCTCCTTTGAGAAAAGCGGTTTCAAAACTTACGATAATTGATGTTTAGCAAGCTTTTCATAGAGAGTTGTTCGCCCAATGCCAAGTTGGTTAGCTGCTTCAGACTTATTGCCTTTTGCTTTTATTAAGCTATGCTCAATCGCTTCTTTCTCCGCCTTTTCTAACTGAATAGCTAAAGGTTGAATGTCCTCATCATGTTCCTGTTCTCTTTTCAATTCTTTTGGTAGGTAGGCTGGTGTAAGCCAATCCCCAGGGTTCATCAAAGTTAACGCACGTTCCACAATGTTTTCTAATTCACGAATATTTCCAGGAAAATGGTACTTTTTCAATAATGTAATTGTTTGAGAATCAATTCCTTTACTCGTTATACCTACTATTGTTTCGTATTTTGCTAGTAGAAAGTGAATAAGTTGTTCAATATCTGCCTTTCTATCACGCAGTGCAGGTATTTTTAGTTCAATTACGTTGAGACGATAATACAAATCAAGGCGAAAATTCCCTTTTTCTACAAGTGTTTGAAGTGATTGATTTGTGGCGGCTATGATCCTTACATCAACTGATTTTGTCGCTAACCCACCAACACGTTCCACTTCCCTTTCTTGAAGTACACGAAGAAGTTTTACTTGCATATGTAGGGGAAGCTCTCCAATTTCATCGAGAAAAATCGTTCCACCGTCTGCCATTTCAAACTTTCCTGGCTTTCCCCCTTTTTTCGCTCCTGTAAATGAGCCTTCTTCATACCCAAATAACTCAGCTTCGAGTAAATCGTTCGGAATAGCAGCACAATTTACTTTTACAAAGACCCCCATAGATCTCGGACTTGCCTGATGGATAGAGTGAGCAAAAAGCTCTTTTCCTGTTCCACTTTCTCCTAGTAAAAGAATGGTAGCCTGTCCTTTTGCAGCCTTCTTCGCTTCATCGATTACCTCAATGAATGCTTTACTTTCTCCAATCAAGTGCTGAAAAGAATAAGATGCTTTGTTTCGATCTTGGAATTCGCCTTTGTATTTACGTACTTCTTTCTCTAATGCGTTTAAACGACGAAAAAGCGCCGTAAATTGGCCAATGTTCTTAAATAATAATTTTCCAACTGCCCCAACAAGCTTTTTGTCCCGATAGATCGGTGTTCGAGTCACGATAATATAATTGTTCCCCACCTTTTGTAGTTGAGCGGTCTCTTCTACCCCTGACTTTGCCACTATGTGCATGCGGGTGTTCGGGATGACCTCTGTTACATGCTTTCCGATTGATGAAGCTTGATTGATCTCAATAAAATCGGCATATGCTTTTGAAAATACCTGTACATACCCATCTTTATCTACCATTACTAACCCATCGTATGTATGTTCAATCATATTAAGAAGTTTGCGCTCTTGAGTATCTTCATTTAAAGCGGTTACATTCTTTGTGACGTTTAAACTGTAGAGTATTCCTTCTTTTCCGTTTATAAACATTGTTTCTTTTTGAACGTTTATATTTTTGCCCAATCGTTCAATAGTTGCGCATAAAAGGGGAATCCATTCTTTTTCAAAAGAAGAGTGGTTATTTTCTCTGAAGCCATTCCACACTAATAATTTTTCAGCAACAGTATTAGAAGCGATTAACGATATGTCATTACGTACTACAAGCAAAGCTGCCCATTCATGATCGCTACTGCATTCTAGTAAAGTGGCTAACGGTTGACGATCCATCTCTCTCTTCCCTTCTCCTTAGTTACGTGTCTCAAAAAGTATATCATACAGCTAACAATTAAGCGGTTAACTATTACATTGGCATAAAAATTGCATGGAATTTAAAGAAGGTCATCCCATTTTCAAGAAACGTAGTATATGAACCGCTTATTAGGAGGGAAAAAACATGAAGAATAGTGAACAAGTTGTGTTAATTACAGGTGCAGCTAGTGGTATTGGCTTCCAACTCGCTGAAAGTTTTGCGTCAAATGGATCAAAAGTCGTGTTAGCTGATCGAGACAAACAACGCGTCAAGCAAGCAGCTTCTCAATTAATTGCTAAAGGTTACATAGCTCACCCTACCGTTGTCGATGTGACAAAAGAAGATGATATTAAGCAAATGATTGAATTCACTTTAAATCAATGTGGACGATTAGATGTACTGGTTAACAATGCTGGCATGCAGCACATTGCTCCTCTTGAACACTATAGTACAGAACGGTATCAGCTTCTCCTTTCCATTATGCTAGTAGGACCATTTATGGCTATAAAGCATGCCATGCCTATTATGAAAAACCAAGGTTACGGAAGAATCATTAATATGTCTTCTATTAATGGGATAATTGGCTTTGCCGGAAAAGCTGCCTACAATAGTGCTAAACACGGTATTATTGGGTTGTCTAAAGTAGCCGCCCTCGAATCTGCAGAATACAACATTACTGTTAACTGTATTGCTCCAGGATACATTGATACACCTCTTGTGCGTGACCAATTAAAAGATCTTGCCTATACCCGCAAAGTTGATGAAAAGAGCGTATTAGAAGACATTATTTATCCACTTGTTCCCCAGAAGCGGCTGATCACAGTCGAGGAAGTCGCAAGTATGGCGATTTATCTCTCCTCTGAAGCAGCGAAAGGGATAACTGGCCAAACATTGGTTATTGATGGCGGTTACATAGTTCAATAAAACAGTGTCAGCAAGTAGATACCATTTTCTGTATAAGCGTTATTTTCTAAAGCGAGTGCTTTTTAGTTTTAATAATCATAGAAAACCCACAGTTTATTACGGGCTACGTAAAAACTGCGGGTTTTAATTTTTGATTACTACAGAACTGACGTGTTTTACGTAATACGATGTATCGACCAAATGGTTCCAGCAGGTACAAATGCACCAATATTTAAATTTATAGTCAACCCACTTGAAACATAAAACACGCCTAAAACATCACCTGCATTGAGTTGAACATCTGTAACAAGGGTGACTTCACCACTTCCCAATATAACTCGGAGTGTCAATAACAGTAGAATGTTTACGTCAAGTATTGGAATAAGTCCTGTAGTAATCGTTGTCGGATTTGGTGTGATTCTTTGAATAGTAAAAGCCGGATTAACCCCTGTTCCTATCTGAGCAGCTAAAGCAGCCGTTGTTCGATAATTAATAATCGATTTAATGGAATACCTACCAGTAGCAGGAACTGTATAATTTCCAGTTGCCGGATCGAATCCAGTTCCAGTATAGAAAGGGCTATCTGTGGACCATGCATTCAGTTGACCAGAAGTATTAATCGTCGCCGAGGTTTTCACAGCAGAAAAACCGAATGATGAAACATTTGGACCAGTATCCCCTGTTACTCCAGTAACACCAGTAACACCAGTGGCCCCGGTGGCACCAGTGACTCCCGTAGCTCCAGTAACACCAGTAGCACCTGTTACTCCAGTAACGCCAGTGGCACCGGTAACGCCAGTAGAACCAGTAGCTCCAGTAGCACCTGTTACTCCAGTAACGCCAGTGGCTCCGGTAACTCCGGTAACACCAGTAGGACCAGTAGCTCCGGTAACACCAGTAGAACCAGTAGCTCCGGTAACACCAGTAGAACCAGTAGCTCCAGTAGCACCTGTTACTCCTGTAACGCCAGTGGCACCGGTAACGCCGGTAGCTCCTGTAATGCCAGTAGCTCCGGTAGGACCAGTAACTCCGGTATCTCCAGTAACTCCGGTATCTCCAGTAACACCGGTAGCCCCAGTAACGCCAGTAGCACCAGTAACACCGGTAGCCCCAGTAACGCCAGTAGCACCAGTAACACCGGTAACGCCTGTGGCACCTGTAATTCCCGTTACTCCAGTAGGACCTGTAGCTCCTGTAGCCCCAGTAGGACCAGTAGTTCCAGTAACGCCAGTAGCTCCAGTAACGCCAGTAATCCCAGTCGCTCCAGTAACGCCAGTAATCCCAGTCGCTCCAGTAACTCCCGTTACTCCTGTAGCCCCAGTAGTTCCAGTAACGCCAGTAGCCCCGGTGGCACCTGTAACTCCTGTAGGACCAGTAGCTCCAGTGGCACCTGTAACGCCAGTAGCACCTGTTACTCCGGTAACACCAGTAGCCCCTGTAGCCCCTGTAACTCCAGTAGCTCCTGTAACGCCAGTGGCCCCGGTAACGCCAGTAGAACCAGTAGCTCCAGTAGCACCTGTTACTCCAGTAACGCCAGTGGCCCCGGTAACGCCAGTAGAACCAGTAGCTCCAGTAGCACCTGTTACTCCAGTAACGCCAGTGGCCCCGGTAACGCCAGTAGAACCAGTAGCTCCAGTAGCACCTGTTACTCCAGTAACGCCAGTGGCCCCGGTAACGCCAGTAGAACCAGTAGCTCCAGTAGCACCTGTTACTCCAGTAACGCCAGTGGCCCCGGTAACGCCAGTAGAACCAGTAGCTCCAGTAGCACCTGTTACTCCAGTAACGCCAGTGGCCCCGGTAACGCCAGTAGAACCAGTAGCTCCAGTAGCACCTGTTACTCCAGTAACGCCAGTGGCCCCGGTAACGCCAGTAGAACCAGTAGCTCCAGTAGCACCTGTTACTCCAGTAACGCCAGTGGCCCCGGTAACGCCAGTAGAACCAGTAGCTCCAGTAGCACCTGTTACTCCAGTAACGCCAGTGGCCCCGGTAACGCCAGTAGAACCAGTAGCTCCAGTAGCACCTGTTACTCCAGTAACGCCAGTGGCCCCGGTAACGCCAGTAGAACCAGTAGCTCCAGTAGCACCTGTTACTCCAGTAACGCCAGTGGCCCCGGTAACGCCAGTAGAACCAGTAGCTCCAGTAGCACCTGTTACTCCAGTAACGCCAGTGGCCCCGGTAACGCCAGTAGAACCAGTAGCTCCAGTAGCACCTGTTACTCCAGTAACGCCAGTGGCCCCGGTAACGCCAGTAGAACCAGTAGCTCCAGTAGCACCTGTTACTCCAGTAACGCCAGTGGCCCCGGTAACGCCAGTAGAACCAGTAGCTCCAGTAGCACCTGTTACTCCAGTAACGCCAGTGGCCCCGGTAACGCCAGTAGAACCAGTAGCTCCAGTAGCACCTGTTACTCCAGTAACGCCAGTGGCCCCGGTAACGCCAGTAGAACCAGTAGCTCCAGTAGCACCTGTTACTCCAGTAACGCCAGTGGCCCCGGTAACGCCAGTAGAACCAGTAGCTCCAGTAGCACCTGTTACTCCAGTAACGCCAGTGGCCCCGGTAACGCCAGTAGAACCAGTAGCTCCAGTAGCACCTGTTACTCCAGTAACGCCAGTGGCCCCGGTAACGCCAGTAGAACCAGTAGCTCCAGTAGCACCTGTTACTCCAGTAACGCCAGTGGCCCCGGTAACGCCAGTAGAACCAGTAGCTCCAGTAGCACCTGTTACTCCAGTAACGCCAGTGGCCCCGGTAACGCCAGTAGAACCAGTAGCTCCAGTAGCACCTGTTACTCCAGTAACGCCAGTGGCCCCGGTAACGCCAGTAGAACCAGTAGCTCCAGTAGCACCTGTTACTCCAGTAACGCCAGTGGCCCCGGTAACGCCAGTAGAACCAGTAGCTCCAGTAGCACCTGTTACTCCAGTAACGCCAGTGGCCCCGGTAACGCCAGTAGAACCAGTAGCTCCAGTAGCACCTGTTACTCCAGTAACGCCAGTGGCCCCGGTAACGCCAGTAGAACCAGTAGCTCCAGTAGCACCTGTTACTCCAGTAACGCCAGTGGCCCCGGTAACGCCAGTAGAACCAGTAGCTCCAGTAGCACCTGTTACTCCAGTAACGCCAGTGGCCCCGGTAACGCCAGTAGAACCAGTAGCTCCAGTAGCACCTGTTACTCCAGTAACGCCAGTGGCCCCGGTAACGCCAGTAGAACCAGTAGCTCCAGTAGCACCTGTTACTCCAGTAACGCCAGTGGCCCCGGTAACGCCAGTAGAACCAGTAGCTCCAGTAGCACCTGTTACTCCAGTAACGCCAGTGGCCCCGGTAACGCCAGTAGAACCAGTAGCTCCAGTAGCACCTGTTACTCCAGTAACGCCAGTGGCCCCGGTAACGCCAGTAGAACCAGTAGCTCCAGTAGCTCCTGTAACGCCTGTAGCCCCTGTAACGCCAGTGGCTCTGGTATCTCCAGTAACACCCGTAGCACCAGTACCGCCGGTAGCTCCTGTAATGCCAGTAGCTCCGGTAGGACCAGTAACTCCGGTAGCTCCAGTAACACCGGTAGCTCCAGTAACGCCTGTAACTCCCGTAACTCCTGTAGCTCCAGTAGCACCAGTAACGCCAGTAGCACCTGTAACACCGGTAACGCCTGTGGCACCTGTAATTCCCGTTACTCCAGTAGGACCTGTAGCTCCTGTAGCCCCAGTAGGACCTGTAGCTCCTGTAGCCCCAGTAGGACCTGTAGCTCCTGTAGCTCCTGTAACTCCTGTAGCCCCTGTAACGCCAGTGGCTCCGGTATCTCCAGTAACACCAGTGACTCCAGTAGCTCCGGTAACGCCAGTAGAACCAGTAGCTCCAGTAACACCGGTAGCTCCAGTAACGCCTGTAACTCCCGTAACTCCTGTAGCTCCAGTAGCCCCGGTAACCCCAGTGGCTCCGGTATCTCCAGTAACACCCGTAGCTCCAGTAGCCCCGGTAACGCCAGTAGCTCCCGTACCGCCAGTAACCCCAGTGGCTCCTGTAACTCCTGTAGGACCAGTAACGCCAGTAGTTCCCGTAACCCCAGTGGCACCCGTAACTCCCGTAGCTCCTGTAGGACCAGTGGCTCCAGTAGCTCCGGTAACGCCAGTAGCTCCAGTAACTCCCGTTACTCCTGTAGCCCCAGTAGTTCCAGTAACGCCAGTAGCCCCGGTGGCACCTGTAACTCCTGTAGGACCAGTAGCTCCAGTGGCACCTGTAACGCCAGTGGCTCCAGTAACACCCGTAGCTCCTGTTACTCCCGTTACTCCTGTAGCTCCCGTAACGCCAGTAATCCCAGTA
>NZ_KV917380.1:2138709-2139475 GCF_002019765.1 Shouchella oshimensis | reverse complement strand
ACGCCAGTAGTTCCCGTAACCCCAGTGGCACCCGTAACTCCCGTAGCTCCTGTAGGACCAGTGGCTCCAGTAGCTCCGGTAATGCCAGTAGCCCCTGTAACGCCAGTAGCTCCAGTAACACCAGTAGCTCCAGTAATGCCAGTATCCCCTGTTACTCCAGTAGGTCCAGTAGCCCCGGTAACCCCAGTGGCTCCGGTATCTCCAGTAACACCCGTAGCTCCAGTAGCCCCGGTAACGCCAGTAGCTCCAGTAGCCCCGGTAACGCCAGTAGCTCCAGTAGCTCCAGTAACACCCGTAGCTCCAGTAGCCCCGGTAACGCCAGTAGCTCCCGTACCGCCAGTAGCCCCTGTAACTCCAGTAGCTCCAGTAGCTCCAGTAATGCCAGTAGCCCCTGTAACTCCAGTAGCTCCAGTAGCTCCAGTAGCTCCAGTAGCTCCAGTAATGCCAGTAGCCCCAGTGGCTCCTGTAACTCCTGTAGGACCAGTAACGCCAGTAGTTCCCGTAACCCCAGTGGCACCCGTAACTCCCGTAGCTCCTGTAGGACCAGTGGCTCCAGTAGCTCCGGTAATGCCAGTAGCCCCTGTAACGCCAGTAGCTCCAGTGACACCAGTAGCACCAGTAGCACCAGTAACTCCAGTAGCTCCAGTGACCCCAGTAACACCAGTAGCTCCAGTAACTCCAGTAGCCCCGGTGGCACCAGTAACTCCAGTAGCTCCAGTAATGCCAGTAGCCCCAGTGACTCCAGTAGCGCCAGTAGCTCCCGTAC